>CAWEGB010000001.1:0-39191 GCA_963808545.1 uncultured Thermoleophilaceae bacterium
CTCGCACGACGAGACGGTCTCGGCCCTCAAGACCGGCGTCACCGAGGGACACGTGTTCCCGGTCACCTGCGGCGCGGCCACGCGCAACCTGGGCATCAACCGCCTGCTGGACGCGCTGGTGGACGACCTGCCGTCACCGGCCAAGCGCGGAGCGATCGACCTCGACGGGGTGATGCTCGAGCCCGACGAGTCGAAGGACATGGTCGCCTTCGTCTTCAAGACGCTGGCCGACCCCTACGCCGGACGGGTCAACCTCTTCCGCGTCTACCAGGGAGTGCTCGGTCACGACGCACACGTCTTCAACTGCCGCGCGCACGTCAAGGAGCGCATCGGCCAGCTGCTGGTGCCGCAGGGCAAGGAGAACGAGCACGCGGACGAGTTCGGCCCGGGCGACATCGGCGCTGTGGCCAAGCTGAAGGAGACGCGGGCGGGCGACGTCCTGGCCGGTAAGGACGCGGAGATCCCGCTGGCGCTGCCCGCCATGCCGCGCCCGGTGATGGCCTTCGCGATCGAGGCCAAGGCGAAGGGGGACGAGGAGAAGATGGGCCAGGCACTGCGCCGGCTGCAGGAGGAGGACCCCACCATCGACTTCCACCGCGACACCCAGACCGGCGAGCAGATCCTGGCGGGGATCAGCCAGATCCACGTCGAGGTGATCGTCGAGCGCATGAGGGAGCGCTTCGGGGCCGAGGTCGAGTTGCACCCTCCTCACGTGCCCTACCGCGAGGCGATCAGGTCGAGCGCCAAGGCGCACGCGCGCTACAAGAAGCAGACCGGCGGCCGCGGGCAGTTCGCCGACTGCCACATCGAGATCGAGCCGGTCGAGCAGGGCAGCGGCTTCGAGTTCGTGAACGCGATCAAAGGTGGCGTGATCCCGGCGGCTTCATCCCGGCGGTCGAGAAGGGCGTGGTGGAGGCCATGCGCAGCGGAACCGTCGCCGGCTTTCCGGTGCGCGACGTGCGGGTGACCGTGTTCGACGGCCAGCACCACTCGGTCGACTCGTCGGAGATGGCATTCAAGATCGCGGGCTCGATGGCCTTCAAGGACGCGATGGAGAACGCCCAGCCCACGCTGATGGAGCCGATCATGACCGTGGTCGTGACCGTGCCCGAGGAGTCGGTGGGCGATGTGATCGGCGACCTCAACTCCCGGCGCGGCCGCCCACTCGGCATGGAGCCCGCCGGCTCGGTGACCGAGGTCAGGGCCGAGGTGCCGATGGCCGAGCTCTTGGAGTACGCGCCGGACCTGCGCGCCATCACCGGCGGCCAGGGCGAGTACACGATGGAGCTTGCCCGCTACGAGCAGGTGCCCGGACACGTGGCGCAGCAGGTGGTGGCGCAGGCCGAGCAGGAGAAGGAGGCCGTGAAGGCCTAGGTGTCGATCTCGCGGAGCTCGCCGGGGTGCCCCTATCATCGGGCCCGTGAAGAAGGAGCTGAGGCCCGTTCACGACGTCGTCAACTGCGACGTCTGCGGCCGTACCATTCTCAAGGGAGAGCGCGCCGAGTGGTATCTCGCCCCCGGCGGGGCACGCCACCGGGTCTGTGACCTGTGCGCGGTGCGCGCGCAGCACCACGGCTGGATCCGCGAGTCGGCGGCCGGCGACCTTCCGGCCCGCATGCCGCGCAACGAGCCCGGCCGCGGGGTGTTCGGACGCCTGCGTCGCCGGCGCCCGGCGGAGTCGCTGCGCGCCTCAGAGGGGGAGCGTTCCTACTCCCCGGAGGCCGGCGCGGGGTCGGCTTCCCAGGAGGACAGCTACGACACCGGCGAGCACCACCAGGCCGATGAGGCCACGGCGCCCGCTCCGCGCGAGCGCCCCCGGCCACAGGATCCGCGTCACGTGCGAGCCGTCCCCAGCACCGCCGAGGCCAGGATCGATCGCGCCATGGAGCTGTTCAACGGCTCCGCCCACGCCCGCACGGTCGCCGGCCTGGCTCGCACGCTCGGGCCGGCCTGGGTGAGCGTCCAGCCCGTCGCCGAGCAGCCGAGCTTCGTCTCGCTGCTGGTGGCCTGGGAGCTGTCCTGGTACCGCTACCGCGTGGACCTCGGTGCGGAGGCAGACCCCGCCGAGCTGCTCGACAAGGGCGACGAGATCGACGAGCTGGACGAGGGGCTGCGCCAGTGGAACGCGAGCCTCGACGCCGACGGACGAGTGGTCGCGGGCGCGACCGTGGGAGGCGAAGGCTCCTCGGCCCGGTGAGGGTCACGGTCCACGTCGACGGCGGGGCGCGTGGAAACCCCGGTCCCGCCGCGGTGGCCGCCGTGGCGACCAGCCCCGACGGAGACGCTCTCGGCGAGCGCAACGCCTACATCGGAGAGGCCACCAACAACGTCGCCGAGTACCGCGCCCTGCTGCTGGGCCTCGAGCTCGCCCGCGACCTGGGGGCGACCGAGGTCGAGGTGGTCAACGACTCCGAGCTGGTGGCCCGTCAGATCGGCGGCGAGTACAAGGTCAAGCACGCCGGGCTCAAGCCGCTCTTCCTCGAGTCCATGCGCGAGCTGCGCGGCTTCGACTCCTGGGCGGTGCGCTCGGTGCGCCGGGAGCAGAACGAGCGCGCCGACGAGCTGGTCAACGAGGCCCTCGACCGGGCCCTCGGTTAGGCTCGGCGGGCCCGCCCCGCGATCCATGGCCATGAAGACGAAGCTGACCGCCGTACTCACGTGCCTAGCCGCCCTCGCGTTCGTGTCGCCGGCCGCGGCGGCCATCCTGCCCGGGGTCGCGATCGACGGCCCCAGCGCCACCGTCGGCCCGGTCCTGCCCCGGATCGACGTGGCCCCGGACGGCAGCGCCGCGCTCGTCTACCTGAAGACGGTCGACGGCGAGGACCATCCCTTCGTGTCGCGCCTGGTGAACGGCGCCTGGAGCCCGCCCCAGCAGGTCGACCCGGGCTCGAACGAGGTCTCGGAGGCTCCCCGGATCGCCGTCGCCAACGGAGGCAAGACGGTGGTGACCTTCCGCTCCGCCACGGTGGTGGTGGCGCGCGTGAGCCCGAGCGGGGGAGCGCCCTTCGGCCCGCCCCAGGTCATCCAGGCCGCGGGGCGGTACGGCAACGTCGATCTCGCCCCCGACGGCAACGGCTACGTGATCTCGAGCGACAACGCCGACGTGGTCGCCTGGCGCCTGGACGGCGCGGCCTGGGCGCAGGTGGGCGCGGGCGAACTGAACGCAGATCCCGCCGTCAACGCGGGCGACGCGAGCAACCACGAGGCTCGTTTGGCCACCGCCCCCGACGGGGCGTCGGCGGTGGCCGCCTGGGGCGAAGGGGACGCCGGCAGCACCGTCGAGACGGTGGCACGCCGATTCACCGGGACCAGCGCCGGCCCGGCCGCCGGTGCGGCCCTGCCCTCGCTTCCCGGGGCTCAGCCGTACGGCATGGGCGTCGTGGCCGCCGACCAGCCGGACGTCGGCATCGCTGCCTCCGGCACGGCCTGGGTCGTGTTCCGGCAGAACTTCATCTACAACAACATGACCAAGCACCGAGCTATCGCTCGACCGTTCACCGGGAACGCGTTCGGCCCCTACCAGCTGGTCGACGGCATGCCCGACCCGCCCCCCGAGGGCCGCGACTATCAGCGCATCGACGTCAATCCCGCGGGCCAGGGTCTGGTCACCCACTACGGCAACCTCACCAACCCGTTCGAGGCGGCCACTCTGAGCGCCGGCAAGTGGACCAAGGGCACGCTGGTCAACACCGCGGCCAACAACGGCGCGCCGCTCGGCTCGCCGGCCATCAGCGAGAACGGCTCGGGCCTCGTGGCCTGGAACCAGGATCCGGGCGGCGGCGCGGACAGGCGCGCGCTGGCGCGCGCCACGCTGGGCGGGCTGAGGCCGGAGCTGACGCTGTCGGATCCGGCGTTCGGCGCGGTCGCGGGCGGCGTGGAGACCGCCGCCGGTGCGGGTGGCTTCGCGGCGGCGGTGTTCGTCCAGGGAGCCGCGGCCACCACGCGGATCGTGGCGGCGGTGGTGGACCTGCCGCGGCCCGCGGGGACTGCGCCCCAGCCCGCGCCGCGCGACGTCACCCGGCCGCGCGTCACCGGCCTGCGGCTGTCGCGCAGGCGCTTCCGGATCGGCCGCGCGCTGCCGAGCGCCGCGGTCGTCAAGACCGGCACCACCATCCGCTTCCGCCTGTCCGAGGCCGCGCGGGCCAGGCTGAGCTTCAGCCGGGCGCGGGCCGGCCGGCGCGTGGGTGGCCGCTGTCGCCGGGCCACCCGGCAGAACCGGGGCCGGCCGCGCTGCACGCGCTTCGTGAGCGTCCGGCGGGGCTCGCTCACCCGCTCGGTGGCCGCGGGCGCCCGGCGGATCCGCTTCGCCGGCCGGGTCAGCCGCCGCACCACGCTCAGGCCGGGCCGGTACCGGCTGACCCTGACCGCCACCGACAGCGCGGGTAACCGGTCGAGCCCCGACCGGGCGCGCTTCACGCTGCTCAGGCGGGTCAAGCGGCGCGGCTGAGCGCGCCCGGCGCATGAGCGAGAAGCAGACGCGCCGGAGGTTCATGGCGCAGGCAGGCAGCTCGGCCGCCGTCGTGGGCGGGCTGCTGGCGGTCGGACAGGCCGGCTGCAGCGGCGGGGGCAAGCCCGGGTCAAAGCCCGATGCGCCAAACGTGGTGGTGATCATCGTCGACACGCTCCGCGCCGATCACGTCTACGGCAAGCGCGCGCGAACGCCCAACATCGACGCGCTCGCTCGGGACGGGCTGAGCTTCACCCGCTTTCACCCCGAGGCCATGCCCACGGTGCCGGCCCGGCGCTCCATCCTCACCGGCCGGCGGGTGTTTCCCTTCCGCGGCTGGCGCCCCTACTCGGGACTACTGGCCGAGCCGGGGTGGGCGCCGGTGGCGAACGTCGACACCACGTTCACCAGCGCGCTGCGCCGTGCCGGCTGGTGGACGGCCTACGCCACCGACAACACCTCGCTCGGCTTCTCGGCTCCGTACGGCCCGTTCCGGCGCAGCTTCAACCTGTTCAGGCGCCGCGGCGGGCAGATCGGCGGGACCGCGGCGGGGGTGTCCGAAGCCGAGCTGCGCCACTGGCTGCCGCCCGCGCTCGACGACCCCGACATGCGCGACCGGATCCGCCGCTACCTCGCGAACGGCCGCTACTCCCACGACGAGACGCGCTCGTTCGCCGCGCGCGTGTTCCGTGACGCCACCGAGGTCCTCGAGCGCGCCGCGAAGCGCGAGCGGCCGTTCGCGCTCGTGGTCGACACCTTCGAGCCGCACGAGCCGTGGACCCCGCCGCGGCGCTACGTGGACATGTACGGCGATCCGGACTACCGCGGACCCGAGCCGGCCCGGCCCTACTACGCGCCGGTCTCGCGCTATCTCGACGGACCCGACCTGGTGCTGCTCGACCGCATGAAGGCGCTCTACGCGGCCGAGGTGACCATGACCGACCGCTGGCTCGGGGTGTTCCTGGATCGCCTGCATGGCCTTCGCCTCGCACGCGAGACCGTGGTGGTGCTCGTCTCCGATCACGGCTTCTATCTCGGCGAGTACGGCTACACCGGCAAGACCGGCAACATGCTGCATCCGGCGCTCATCCGCGTGCCGCTGATAGTGGTCGACCCGGGCGGCCGCCGGGCCGGCGAGCGCAGCAGCTGGTTCGCCTCGACCCACGACGTGGGTCCCACGGTCCTGTCGATGGCGGGCGTGCCCGTGCCGCGGGGAATGGACGGAGCCGATCTGTCCCGCCTGTTCGAGGGCAGGGCCCCGGCCGACCGCGACTACGCGTGGGGCGGGTACGGCAACAGCTGGTACGCGCGCAACGGCGACTGGGCCGCGTTCGGCGCCAACGACGGCTCGGGCCCAGAGCTGTTCGACAGCCGCCGCGATCCCGCCGAGCGTCGCAACGTGGCCTCGGCTCACCGGGCCGTGGCCCGGCGCCTGGAGCGCGCGGTACGCTCGCGCGCCGGCTCGCTGCCCACGTATCCGTTCTGACCAACGGATCGCCCACGTAGCTCGCTAGGGTCCGGGCCATGCCCGTCGGAGTGGTCGAAGTGGAGATCCTGCAGGCCGGGGAGCAGGCCGACCAGCTACTCGCGGCGGCCGGAGCCCGGCTCGAGACGTCCTCGGTCCGCGACGGCCGGACGGCCCAGTTCTGGCTCGACAATGCGACTCCGGAGGAGGCCTACGGGGCGCTCCAGGATGCGCTCGACGCCGAGGCCGGAGACTGGCCCGAGTTCCTCGAGATCAGGCGTCCCGCCCCCGGCTGACCCGCCCCCGGCGTAACGCCTCGCCAGCCGGCTGGATCCGGCGGGCCGGAGACACGACTTCACCGATCCGCAACACGACCTTCCTGAGCCTGGCACCTCCTGGACCTCGCCCGCCTGCTCAAGTCGACGTGGGCGGCATCACGGCCCACGGCAACCAGCGCTTCGAGTGGGAGGCCGGTCGCCGGTTCACCTATCCCAACTCCGACTACCGCTGAAGCTCAGGTCACCGCCGTGCCGTTGGGCTTGACCACCAGCCACAGACCCCCGAACTCGGCCACGTTGTGGCAGAGGATCTGGCCGGGCGAGTCGTCGACGAAGTAGTAGAGCGGGTGGCCCGCGTAGGTCACCTGAAGCTTGCCATTGCGCCGGCGGGTGGTCCCCAGGAGGTCCCTGCGCGCGCCGCTGCCCGCGCGTGGCTTGCCCTTGGCCAGCAGCGGAGGCCACACCTCCGCGCATTCGCCGTAACAGCGGCTACGCCGGCCCTGCTCCTTGTCGAACAGATAGAGCGCCTCGCCCTGGCGATCGGCCACGACCCGCCCGAACTGCGAGTCCACCACCCTCACGATTGCGCCCTTCCTGGCCGGCTTGGCCTTCGGCGGCGCGGCTGTCGCCTCGCTCGCGGTGGCGTCCTGCTCGGCTGAGGCGTTCGGGCTCGGGTCGCCGTCGGCCGCCTGGCTCGTTTCGCCGTCGTCGCCGCAGCTCGCCAGGACTGCGGCGGCGGCAAGGCAGGCAAGGGTCAACCGGAACACTGCTTCTCCTCGTCTCGGGTGAGGGGCTCAGTATCAGTCGCCGTCCTTACGACTCCATTACGCGGCCTCGCGGATGTCGCGTAATGAACTCGTAAGCGCCCGTCATCAGAATCCGGGGTGTGGCTGCGCTGATGGTCTTTGCGTTCGTGGCGTGTGCGGTCTCGCCCTGTCGTTCGCCTTCGCGACGGTGGCGCTGGTGTACGTGATCGACGCGCTCGGGCTGCCCGGCGACCTGCTGCGCACCGTCGCCATCGCGGTGCTGCTCGGCTTCGGGCTCTGCCTGCTCGCGCCGCCGCTGGCCGCGCGGGTCGAGACGTACTGACGCTCGAGGTCCCGCCCGGCGTTTCCGGCTATGCCTTCACCTTCGGCTGACGTTTGCGATGCTGGGTGGGCCATGCCCACCAACTCCGAGCTCCTTCGCGCCGGCTACGACGCCTGGAACGCCGACGACTGCGGGGCCTGGCTCGAGCTGCTCCATCCCGACATCGAGATCCGTACCTCGGGGGTCTTCCCCGACCTCGCGGCCGTATATCGGGGCCACGCGCGCGCCGAGCGCTTCTGGACCCAGCTGCGCGAGCCGTGGGAGCGCTTCCGCATCGAGATCGAGAGCATGGAGGAAGCCGGTGACTGGGTGGCCGCGGCGATCCGGTTCCGGGCCACCGGGGTGGACAGCGGCGTGGAGGTCGACATGCGCTTCGGGCACGCGATCAGGGTCGTGGACGGTCTGGCGGCGGAGTTCGTGACGCGGCGCACGGCGGAGGAGGCGCTCGAGGCGCTGCCCGATCGCGGTGTGGCCCCCGCCGCTGAGCCGAGTCGAGCCGGAGCCGCGGCGCGGCTAGCTCGGTCCCGCTTCCTGCACGGCCCAGGCGTTGCCGTCGGGATCCGCGAAGAACACGAAGCGTCCCCAGTCGAAGGACCGCACCTCGCTCACCTCGACGCCGCGATCCACCAGCTCGGCCCGCGCGGCCTCGATGTCGGATACCACAAGCTGAAGGCCCTTCGCCGTTCCGGGCTCGGATTCGACCACTCCCGTGCCGATGGCGATCGAGCACGCCGAGCCCGGCGGGGTCAGCTGGACGAAGCGCAGCTCCTCGCTCACGGTGTGATCGTGATCCGCGTTGAACCCGGCCTGCTCGGTGTAGAACGCCTTTGCGCGGTCCACGTCCGATACGGGTACTGCCACCAGCTCGAGCTTCCAGTCCATGGGTGCCCTTCCTGTCGAGGTCGGCGCACCCTAGGCGGGATCTAGGACTCCTCGCGTCCGGAACCGGCGCTCAGCCGGGCCTGATACTCCTGTACCTGGTGGGCCTGGCGCTGGCCGCCTACGCGGTGCTCGAGCTCGTGGAGGCGGTCGGCGGTGTTCATCCCGCTCGAGATCTACGAGCTGTCGAGAGGCGTGAGCCCGTTCAAGCTGATCGCCTTCTCGCGCTGGAGGGCGCGCCGTTGCCGATCTTGCGCGCTCCGGTTCGTACCGTCATGCTTGCCCGCTCGTACCCCGAAAGGGACTCGCAGCCCAAGGAAGGAAGTCATGAGCACGGACGACTCGCAGCCCGGGAGCCGGCCCACGGTCTGGATCGTGGCCACCGCGCTGTTCGCCATCGCCGCCATCGGATTCGCCGTGTGGGGGTTCATGACCAACTCCGATCTCGACGACGCCAACGCGACGATCGACAAGCAGAAGACGCAGCTGGCGGCCCAGCAGGGCGAGGCAACTCAGGCCGAGCAGCGCCTGCGCGCCTTCGGCGCGCGCGAGCGCGCCGCCTTCCGCCGGGTCAGGCGGCGCTTCATCCGCGAAGAGGCTGCCGCGGGGCGCCTGAAGCAGACGATCGACAAGGAAGCCGGGGAGCTGCAGAACGCCCGTAATCAGACGGCCACGGCCCAAGGCCAGGACGAGAAGGACAAGGCGGCGCTAACGCAGGCTCAGCAGGCCGAGCAGCTGTCGGCCGCCTGCGTCCAGGGCGCCGTGAGCGCGCTCGACAAGTTCTTCAACGCGTCGTCGGCGAAGAAGGGTGCCAACGCCGCCGTCGCCGAGCTGGAGTCGATTCAGGATCAGTGCACTAAGGCGAACTGATGCAGAATTCGCGTTAAAGGTTTGGCGCGTAGACATTTGCCGGGTCACCCATTAGCGTGCCCGCCCATGACTCGTGCGAGAAGGATCTTCACGGCTCTGGTCGCCGTGTTGGCGGCGGTCGCCGTGACGGCTCCGTCGGCCTCCGCAGCGCCGGCCAACTGCCCCGGCACCTTCGAGGTGCTCCACAACGACCGCATCGGTGGCATGCAGCTGCCGAAGGGCCCGTACGTGGTCACCGTGCTCGACACGGCCACGATGGGCTGCACCGAGGCGTCGCGGTTGTTCTCCGAGTTCCTCGAGGACTGGGACGGCCGGCTTCCACGCCCGTGGGTGCCCACGAACTCCACCCGAACGTTCCAGGCCGGCCGCGGCAGCGGGGTGGGCTTCCGGGTGACGCCGGACACCAACCCCAACCCGCCGACGCCGCCGCACCCGCCGTCGCGGCGCATCTGCCCCGGCTACTTCGAGGTGCTCCACGACGACCGGATCGGCAGCTTCCAGATTCCCGAGGGGGACTACCGGATCACGCTGCTCTCCTATCGCGGTCTGACCTGCAGGGGCGCCGTGCGGCGCCTCCAGCGGTTCCTCCAGGACTGGGACGGCGTTCTCCCGAGGCCGTGGCATCTCGACCCGGGCACGGGCTCCTTCCAGCGCGGACACCGTCACATCGGCTTCCGCATCAAGCCCTACGTGGCGCAGACGAGCACCAGCGGGGTGAACGCCGGCGCTTCACAGGAGACGAGCCAGGGCCAGCATCCGAGCGGCGGTCAGAGAAGGTGCCCGGCGACGTTCCGGGTGCTCAACGACGACCAGATCGGACGGCTCCAGCTCCCCGCGGGCCCCTACTGGGTGTGGGTCAGGCGGCTGAGCTGCGCGCGCTCCACCAAGCTGTTCGCGGCGTTCCTGCAGGACACCACGGGCGCCCTGCCGCGGCCGTGGCGGCTCGACGCCAGGACCGGCACGTTCAAGCGCGGCCGCGCGGGCAGGGTCCTGTTCCGCGTCAAGCCGGTCAACCCGTAGACCACAGGCCGACAGACCGACCGTAGGACGAAGCCCCGCCACCCGGCGGGGCTTCGTCGTCGATGCGCGCACTCGTCCACCGGCTTGCCACCATTGGGGGAGTGAACTCCACCGACACGCCGCTCATCGCCGATCCGGTCTACGGCCTTCGGACGTGGACGGTCACACGGGACGGTCAGGCCGAGCGGCTGGCGGGCCCGCACCAGGGCACGGCCTGGCCGCTCGGTGGCGAGTGGATCGAGGCCGGCTGCTCGCAGTCGGCGGAGCACCGGCCACCCGCAAAGGGGTGCAACTGCGGCGTCCACGCCTGGCACCCGTCGAAGCGCGCGGCCAGGCGCGTCCTCTCGGGCCGCCGCGAGATACCCGGGGTCGTCGAGTTGCGCGGGACGACCGAGGTCCACGAGGAGGGCCTGCGGGGCGAACGCGCCCGTCCCCACGTGCTGTTCCTGCTGCCGGGTCGCAACGCCCGCCTGCTCCGGCGGCTGGCCGACGCCTACGGGGCGCAGCTGGTCGAGGCCCGCGGCGCCGGGGACGTGCTGAGTTTCTGCCAGTCCGCCGGGCTGGGGCTCGACGAGCCGACGGTGGCCGGCCTACTGGGGCCGGTGACGGCCGAGAAGTTCCGGCGCAGGCGGCGCGAGCGGGTGCGCCGCGACGCGCTCCGGGTGGCCGCCGCAGTGGCCCTCGCCGCGCTGATGGTGGTGGGCGGCCTGAAGCTGGCCACCGATCCGCCCGGTGAGCGCGTGCTCAAGGGCCGGGCGGGCGAGATCCGCGTGAACTCGCGCTAGCGCGAAACCGTCTCCGCGGAGTGGAGTACCTCAGTGCATGGGGGACGGAAGAGTCGACCGCGCCATCAGGCATGGCAAGGCGCGCACCACCGAGATCAAGAGCCGTGTTCCAGAGCTGCGCGAGCGCGTGCCGGAGTTGCGGGAGAAGGTCCCGGAGCTGCGCGAGCGCGTGCCCGACCTGACGGGCGAGCTGAAGACCCGCGGCAGCGAGCTGCGCACCAAGGGCGTCGAGCTGCGCACCCAGGGCGGCGAGCTGGCCCGCCAGTACGCCAAGATGGACGTCTCCTGGGCGCGCTGCAGCTACGCCAAGGCCGCGCGAGCCGGGCTGCTCAGCTTCGGGCTCGGCCCGATGATCGACTTCTACGTGCGCAACACCGTGAGGGGCGGCGAGCACTTCGAGAGGCTCACCCACCCGGTCATCTTCGTGGCCAACCATTCGAGCCACCTCGACACGCCGACGATCCTGCGCGCGCTGCCGCACAAGTGGCGCGCCCGCACGGCGGTGACGGCCGCGGCCGATTACTTCTACAAGAGCCGCTGGAAGGCCAGCGGCGTGGCGCTCCTGTTCAACACCGTGCCCCTGGGACGGCAGGGCGGCGGCCTCGACAACGGCGCGACCGACCACGTGGACAAGCTGCTCGACGAAGGCTGGAACCTCGTCATGTTCCCCGAGGGCACCCGGTCGCGTGACGGGGAGGTGGGCAAGGTGCGCTCCGGCGCTGCCGTGATCGCCGCCCGGCACGGCATCCCCATCGTCCCGATCTACCTGAGCGGCACGCACGAGGCCATGCCTCCGGGTCAGAACTGGCCACGGCGGATTCGCGGTCGCCTGCTCGGCAGGCGCCACAGGGTCGAGGCGCGCTTCGGCGATCCGATCTCGCCCCGGACGGGCGAGACTCCGCGCGAGGTGATGGAGCGTGTCCGCGTGTTCTGGTCGAACGAGGGCCTGGCCCCCGTGCCGCCCCCGGCGTCCGCTCCGGCGCCGCGGTTCGAGCACGCGCCCGAGCCCGAGGTCGTGCTCGAGCCGGAGCTGACCGAGCTGCCACCGGTCGCGCACGTGGCGGAGAGCCCCGCCACCACCGCCTCCTAGCCGCCTCGGCGGTAGGGCGGGATTGCCAGCGCCGGGCGTCGCGTATAGCGTCCGGGCGGCGGAGCCGGCCCATCGAGTGGAGGAGAGACCATGAAGAAGCTCATCAACGAGCCCGACGACGTCGTGCGCGAGGCGCTCGAGGGCATCGAGGCGGCACATGGCGATCGGCTCCGGGTGACCTACGACCCGTACGTGATCGTGCGCGCGGACGCGCCCGTCCAGGGCAAGGTGGGCCTCATCTCCGGCGGCGGCTCGGGTCACGAGCCGATGCATGGCGGCCTCGTGGGACCGGGAATGCTCGACGCGGCGTGCCCCGGCGAGGTGTTCACCTCACCCACTCCTGACCAGATGCTCGAGGCCACGAAGGCGGTCGACGGCGGCGCCGGCGTCCTCCACATCGTCAAGAACTACACCGGCGACGTACTGAACTTCGAGATGGCGGCCGACCTGGCCAAGGGTGAGGGCATCGAGGTCGAGGCCGTGGTCACCAACGACGACGTGGCCGTCCAGGACTCGCTGTACACGGCGGGCCGGCGCGGTGTCGGCATCACGGTGATCGCCGAGAAGATCTGCGGCGCCGCCGCCGACGAGGGGAAGTCGCTGGCGGAGGTGGCAGAGATCTGCCGCACCGTCAACGGGCAGGGCCGCAGCATGGGAATGGCCCTGACGCCGTGCGTGACGCCCGGGTCCGGCGAGCCGAGCTTCGAGCTGGGCGAGGACGAGATGGAGATCGGCATCGGCATCCACGGCGAGCCGGGCCGCTACCGCGAGCCGATGGAGCCGGTGGCGAAGATCGTCGAGCGTCTGGCCACGGCGGTGGTGGAGGACCTGCCCTTCGAGTCGGGTGACAAGGTGCTGGCCTTCGTCAACGGCATGGGCGGCACGCCGCTGATCGAGCTTTACATCGTCTACCGGGAGCTCAACAGGTTCCTGCAGGACAAGGGCATCACCATCGAGCGCCGCCTGATCGGCGACTACATCACCTCGCTCGAGATGGCGGGCTGCTCCATCACGCTGCTGAAGCTCGACGACGAGCTCACGCGGCTGTGGGACGCGCCCGCGGACACGCCGGCTCTGCGCATCGGCTGAGGGCGCGGCCTTGAGCATCACCACGGAGACCGTGGGGGAGTGGATCCGCGCGTACGCGGCGGAGATAACCGAGCAGCGGGCCGCGCTGGTCAAGCTCGACACCGCCATCGGTGACGGCGACCACGGCACCAACATGGATCGCGGCATGCGCAAGGCCGTGGAGAAGCTGGATGCCGCGGACGACCCCGACATCGGCGCCCAGCTCAAGGGAGTGGGCATGGCGCTGGTGTCGAGCGTCGGCGGCGCGGCCGGTCCTCTGTACGGGACCCTGTTCCTGCAGATGGGCTCGGCCGCCGGCGACAGCACGGAGCTCGACCTGGCCGGCTGGACCGACGCGCTCGAGACCGGCGTAAAGGGCGTGCAGGCACGCGGCAAGGCCGAGCCCGGCGACAAGACGATGCTCGACGCGCTGCTGCCGGCGGTGGAGGCGCTGCGGGAGGCCGCCGGTGACGGGGCGGACCTGGGTGACGCCCTGCGCCGCTCGGCCGACGCCGCGGAGGAGGGGATGAAGGCGACCATCGAGCTCGAGGCGCGCAAGGGGCGAGCGAGCTACCTGGGGCCACGCAGCGTCGGCCACCAGGACCCGGGCGCAACGTCGTCGCAACTGCTGCTCGAGGTGGCGGCCAAGACGTTCGCCCAGTGACCTGGGCGATTTGACCCGGCTTTGCACATCGCGCGGCGGAGGAATAGGCTGGCCCGCGCTGAATCCGGTGGCATCTACGGAGGGAGAAGGCCTTGAGTATCTTCGGCGCTGAGGTGATCGGGACGGCGATCCTGATCCTGTTTGGTAACGGAGTCGTGGCGGGCGTCCTGCTGAGCCAGTCGAAAGCAGAGAACGCCGGCTGGATCGTGATCACCTTCGGCTGGGGCATGGCCGTCATGGTGGCGAGCCTTCGCGGTGGGACAGTTCAGCGGGGCTCATCTCAACCCAGCGGTGACGCTCGGGTTCGCGGTCATAGGCGACACCGAGTGGGGCGACGTGCCCAAGTACTTCGCCGGAGAGTTCGTCGGGGCCTTCATCGGCGCGACGCTCGTGTGGCTGGCCTACCTGCCGCACTGGGGAGCGACCGAGGATCCCGGGCTCAAGCTGGCGACCATGTGCACCGCGCCGGCCATCCGCAATCCCGTGGCCAACATCATCTGCGAGATCATCGGCACGTTCATCCTGGTCTTCGGCATCCTGGCGTTCTTCGCGAATCCCGATACGGCCGCTACCGGGCTCGGCCCGCTCCTTGTCGGCCTGCTGGTGTTCGTGATCGGGTTGTCACTCGGAGGACCGACCGGGTACGCGATCAACCCGGCGCGTGACCTCGGACCGCGGATCATGCACGCGATCCTGCCGATCGCGGGCAAGGGTCCGTCGGACTGGGGCTACTCCTGGATCCCGGTGGTGGCTCCGCTCATCGGCGGCACCCTCGGTGCGCTCGCGTTCGACTGGTGGTTCCCAGGCTGATCTCGGGTAGCTGACGTAGCGACGACCAAGAGCGAGGGGTAATAGATGGCGAAGTACGCCGCAGCAATCGACCAGGGCACGACGAGCACACGCTGCATGGTGTTCGACCACGGCGGTCAGGTGGTCAGCGTCAACCAGAAGGAGCACGAGCAGATCTATCCGAAGCCCGGATGGGTCGAGCACGATGCTGCGGAGATCTGGGCGAGTACGCAGGAGGTCGTCGACGCGGCGCTCGAGGAGGCCGGAGCGTCGGCCGATGACATCGCCGGGGTGGGGATCACCAACCAGCGCGAGACCACTCTCGTCTGGGACAAGACGACCGGCGAGCCGATCCACAACGCCCTCGTCTGGCAGGACACCCGTACGGACAAGCTGGTGGACGAGTACTCCAAGGACGGCGGCCAGGCGCGCTTCCAGGAGAAGGTGGGCCTGCCGCTGGCCACCTACTTCTCCGGGCCGAAGATCCGCTGGATCCTCGACAACGTCGACGGCGCCGCCGACAGGGCCGACTCGGGCGACCTGTTGTTCGGCAACATGGACACCTGGTTGATCTGGAACCTCACCGGCGGCACCGACGGCGGCCAGCACATCACGGACGTGACGAACGCCAGCCGCACGATGCTGATGGACGTGCGCTCGCTGAAGTGGGATCAGGAGGTCATGGACGTGATGGGGATTCCGGAGGCGATGCTTCCGGAGATCCGGGCCTCCTCCGAGGTCTACGGCGAGGTCAAGACGTCCGGCGGGCTGCAGGGAGTGCAGATCGCCGGCGACCTCGGCGATCAGCAGGCCGCCACCTTCGGGCAGACCTGCTTCTCGCCCGGCGAGGCCAAGAACACCTACGGCACCGGCAACTTCCTCCTGCTCAACACGGGCACCGAGGCGGTGGCGTCGAAGAACGGCCTGCTCACCACGGTGGGCTACAAGATCGGCGACGAGGACGCGATCTACTGTCTCGAGGGCTCGATCGCCATCACCGGGGCGCTCGTGCAGTGGCTGCGCGACAACCTCAAGATGATCAAGGCCGCGCCCGAGGTCGAGGAGCTCGCTCAGAGCGTGGACGACAACGGCGGCCTCTACATCGTCCCGGCGTTCTCGGGGCTGTTCGCGCCGTACTGGAAGTCCAACGCCCGCGGGGTGTTCGCCGGCCTGACCCGCTACGTGAACGCGGGCCACATCGCCCGCGCGACGCTCGAGGCCACGGCCTACCAGAGCCGCGAGATCGTCGAGGCCATGGACAAGGACTCAGGCGTGGCGCTCGAGTCGCTCAAGGTCGACGGCGGCATGGTGGCCAACGACCTGCTCATGCAGTTCCAGGCCGACCTGCTCGGCGTGCCCGTGATTCGGCCCAAGGTGCCGGAGACCACGTCGCTGGGCGCCGCCTACGCGGCCGGACTGGCCACCGGCTTCTGGAACGAGGTCGAGGACCTGCGCGAGAACTGGGTGGAGGACAAGCGCTGGGAGCCGAAGATGGACGACGCCAAGCGCGACGAGTACTACAAGTACTGGAAGCGCGCGGTCACGCGGACATTCGACTGGTTCGAGGCGGACGAAGAGCCCGACGAGGGGTAGTAATCGATAGACGCTGTGGTGCTCGCCCGACCAACGCTCGGGCTGCGCTCCTCGCGTAGAGCGGTCACTAGCTCCAGGGGAGTTCGGCGCGCGTCTTCCAGTACGCCGCCGGCTCCTCTGCCAGCCCGCTGAGGCGCTGCTCGAGCTCGTCGTCCCAGTTGAGCTCACGGGCGGCCAGGTTGCTCTCGAGCTGGGCGACGGTGGCCGCGCCGCTGAGCACGACGTCCGCCCAGGGCCGGGCCAGCGCCGCGGCCAGCGCCACGACGTCCTCGCTCGTGCCGCGTTCGCGGGCCGCTTCGGCCAGCGCCGGCTCGGCGCCGCGCGAAGCCAGCCGCCCGTTGGCCAGCGCCTCCTTGACCAGGACCTGAAGGCCGGACTCGTGGGCCCGGCCGAGGGCCGTTTCGGCGGCGCGCTCGTGGAGGTTCCAGGTGGCCTGCACGCTGTCGAAGCCACCGACGGCCACAGCCCGCTCGATCGTCCCGGCCTGGTCCTCGCCGGTGACCGTGAGGCCGACGCGCACGCCGCTGTCGCGCAGCGCGTCGAGCTCGCGGCGCACCGCCGGGTCGTCGAGCACGCCGCTGTCGAGGGTGGCCGAGTGGATCTGGTAGAGGTCGAGCCAGTCGCCGAGCAGCTCCCGGGACTCGCGCCACTGGGTCCGGAAGTGGTCGACCGACAGGTCCTTGACCTCGTGCTCCTCGGCGTCGACTCGCCAGCCGGCGGTGTAGCGGTAGCCCCACTTCGAGCTGACGGTGATCTCACCCGGCCGCACTCCGCTGCGCCCGAGCCACGAGGCCAGGAAGGCCTCGGCGCGGCCGTACGAGCGCGCCGCGTCGAACCAGCGCACCCCTCCCTCGTAGGCGGCGTCGAGGACCTCGTGGGCCGTCCGTTCCATCTCCTCGACGCTCGGGTCGACGACGTCCTGGCCGTGGCCGAGGTTGATGTATGCGGGCCGCCCGAGCGCGGCCAGGCCGAGCCCGATCTGCGCGAAGGGCATGCCCACAGGCTAGGTGGTGTCACCAAGGGTGGCGCATCCACGGCCAGGCCGACGGTCCCGGCGCAATAGCATGCGCGGAGTGCCAAGCCTTCAAGCCGACCTGCTGGTGATCGGTGGCGGCGCCACGGGCGCCGCGGTGGCCTGGGACGCGGCGCTGAGGGGCTTCGACGTCGTTCTGGTCGATCGCGCGGATCTCGCCCAGGGAACGAGCGGACGCTTCCACGGCCTGCTGCACTCCGGCGGGCGCTACGTGGTCAAGGACAAGCTGGCCGCCGAGGAGTGCGTGGTGGAGAACGCGATCCTGCGCGAGGTGATCCCCGATTGCATCGAGGACACCGGCGGCCTGTTCGTCACCACCCCCGACGACGACCCGGCCTACGGCGACGAGTTCCTCGCCGGCTGTCGCGCCGCCGAGCTGCCGGTGGAGGAGATCAGCGTGGACGAGGCGCTGCGCCGCGAGCCGCGCCTCAACCCGGGGATCCGGCGCGCGTTCGCGGTGCCCGACGCCTCGATCGACTCGTGGAAGACCGTCTGGTCGTTCGCCCGCGGCGCCTCGGCGCACGGAGCGCGCATCCTGCCCTATCACCGGGTCGTCGACCTGCACCGCGACAACGGCGCGGTGAGCGGCGCCCGGCTGCGCAACGAGCGCAGCGGCGAGGAGCTCGACGTGGAGGCGGGCTTCACCATCAACGCCTCGGGCGCCTGGGCCGCGCAGATCGCCCACATGGCGGGCATCGAGGGCGTGGGCGTGATTCCCGGCAAGGGAATCATGATCGCCATGAACCACCGCCTGGTGAACACGGTGATCAACCGCTGCACGATGCCGGCGGACGGCGACATCCTCGTTCCGATCAGGACGGTGAGCGTGATCGGCACCACCGACATCCGCTCGGCCGAGCCGGACGAGCTGCCGGTGACCCAGGAGGAGGTCGACCAGATGCTCGACGACGGCGAGCGGCTCGTCCCGGGCTTCCGCGAGGCGCGCGCGCTGCGCGTATGGGCCGGCGTGCGCCCCCTGTTCCAGGACGAGAAGGCGGGCGAGGTGGCCGACACGCGCGACGTCAGCCGCACCCACGCGGTGGTCGACCACCGCGAGCGCGACGGCGTGGACGGCCTGCTGACGATGTCGGGCGGCAAGCTCACCACCGCGCGGCTGATGGCCCAGGACATCGTGGACGCCATGTGCACCCAGATCGGTGTCGAACGTCCGTGCCGCACGCGGGAGGAGCGTCCGCCCGGCAACGAGGACGGGGAGTCCTACCACCTCGGCTCGAGGCTCCACCGCCGCGAGGAGACCCTTCAGGACGAGCAGCTCATCTGCGAGTGCGAGCTGATCGGGCGCAGCCGCCTGGAGGGCGCCATGCGCCGGCGCGGGACGGCCGACCTCGACGACATCCGGCGCACCATGCGGCTCGGCATGGGCCCGTGCCAGGGTGGTTTCTGCATCTACCGCGCCACCGGGATCCTGCACGGGATCGGCCGTCTCGACGGAGTCGAGGCCGCGGACTCGCTGCGCAACTTCCTGCAGGAGCGCTGGAAGGGCGTGTGGCCGATCCTCTACGGGGACCAGCTGCGCCAGGCGCGGCTCGACGACTGGATCTACCAGGGCCTGCTCGACGTGGAGCACCTCCCCGAGGGCGAGGCCGCCCGGTGAGCCATCACGACGTGATCGTGGTGGGCACCGGCCTGGCCGGGCTGAGCGCGGCTGTGCGGCTGGCCGAGGGCGGAGCGAGGGTGCTCGTGCTGGCCAAGGGCGTGGGGGCCACTCATCTCGGCGCGGGCACGATCGACGTGCTCGGCTACGACCCCGAGCGGGTGGACAGTCCCGGCAAGGCGGTGGACGCGCTGGCGAAGTCACGGCCCGAGCACCCATACGCGCTCGTGGGCTCCGCCGGCGTCGCAACGGCGATCGAGTGGTTCAGGGAGCGCATCGCCGCCGGGCCGCTCGCGCCCTACGCCTACACGGGCAGCCTGGACGAGAACCTCATACTGCCCACCGCGGTGGGGGGCACCCGTCCCTCGGCCGTCGTGCCGGAGACGATGGCCGGCGGAGACCTGCGCCGCGAGTCGCCGATCTGCATCGTCGGCTTCCGGGCCCTGAAGGACTTCCACCCGGCGCTGGCCGCGGACATGCTGACCCGCGCCGGAGTGCCGGCGCGCGGCGTGGAGCTCGACCTCGTGCCCGAGGGGCGCGCCGACGTCAACGCGCTCGGCTACGGCCGCGCCTTCGACGATCCGGCGTTCAGGGCGGAGGTCACCGCACACGTGATCGGCCAGGTGGGAGTGGAGGAGCGGGTGGCCTTCCCGGCGGTGCTCGGCGTGGCCGACCCGCACGGCGTGTGGACGGAGCTGGAGCACCGGCTCGGTCGCACCGTGTTCGAGATCCCCACTCTGCCGCCCTCGGTGCCGGGGATGAGGGTGCACGCGAGCCTGCGCGAATCTCTGCGCCGCGCCGGCGGCCGGGTGATCCTGAACTCCGTGGTCGTCGGCGCCGAGGGCGACGACGGGCGCGTGAGCTCGCTGCGCGTGCGCGTCGGGCTGCGCGAGGAGAGCCGCGGCGCGGACTGGGTGGTGCTCGCCACCGGCGGGATCGCGTCCGGAGGCGTGGAGCTCGACTCGCACTGGCGGGTGACCGAAACCGCGCTCGGCCTGCCCGTGGCCGGCGTGCCCGAGGGCGAGAACGCTCGCTTCAGCCCGGGTTACTTCGACGACCATCCCATGAGTCGCGTGGGGGTGGCGGTGGACTCCGGGCTGCGCCCGGTGGACGGCGGGGGCGAGCGGCTCTACGAGAACGTGCTGGTGGCCGGGGCGACGCTGGCGGGAGCCGAGCCGTGGCGCGAGAAGTCCGGTGACGGTCTGAGCCTGGCCACCGGGCACCGGGCGGCCGAGCTCGTGCTCGAGGCCACGACCGCGGCCGCTTCGACGGCCGGCGCGGTGGGGAGCTGAGCGTGGCCACGGCGAACCAGGCTCCCGGCGTGCTCGGCGACCTCATGCGGGACTCGCTCGACCACTGCGTCAAGTGCACCATCTGCGAGACCTACTGCCCGGTCTCGAACGTCACTCCGCTGTTCCCGGGGCCGAAGTACGCAGGGCCGCAGGCTGAGCGCTTTCGCATCGACGACGAGCCCTCGGCCGACGCGTCGGTGGACTACTGCTCCGGCTGTGGCATCTGCACGCAGGTCTGCCCCCAGGGCGTTCACATCGCGGAGATCAACAGCCAGGCCCGGGCCGAGCTCAAGGAGCGCCAGGGGGTCAAGCTGCGCGACCGCGTGCTGGCTCGCCCGACGCTTGCCGGCCGGCTCGGCACGCCGGTGGCACCCCTGGCCAACTGGACGCTGGCCAACCCGCTGGTCCGGCTCGCGATCGAGAAGACGATCGGCATCCACCGGCGGGCCCCGGTGCCGAAGTACGCCGGGCGGACGTTTCAGCGCTGGGCGCGCAAGCACGATGCACCGCCGGCCCCGGCGCGCCGCGTGGCCTTCTTCCACGGCTGCGGCACCAACTACTACGAGCCCGGACTGGGCGAGATGACGGTGGCCCTGCTCGAGCACAACGGCATCGCGGTGGAGGTGCCCAAGCAGGACTGCTGCGGGTTGCCTCTGCAGTCCAACGGGCTGTTCGACGACGCCCGGGGATACGTCAAGCGCCTTGCGCGCCGGCTCGCTCCCTACGCGCGTGACGGCGTGGACATCGTCGCCACCTCCACCAGCTGCAGCCTGATGCTCAAGCGCGAGGCGCTGGAGATCCTCGGCATGGCCGGCGACCCGGACCTGGAGGTGGTGTCCGGCCGGGTGTTCGACATCTGCGAGTACCTGCTCGCGATGCACGAGCGCGGCGAGCTCAACACCGACTTCCACGCCGTTCCGGAGACGGTGACCTACCACGCGCCGTGCCAGCAGCAGGGTCACGGGATCGGCAAGCCCGCCCTCGACCTGATGGCGCTCGTGCCGGAGCTGCGAACGATCGAGACGGGCGCCACCTGCTGCGGCGTGGCGGGCACCTACGGGCTCAAGCGTGAGAAGTACGACATCGCCATGAAGGTCGGCGCCGGCCTGTTCGCCGAGATTGCCGAGGCCTCTCCCGACCGCGCCGTATGCGACTCGGAGACCTGCCGCTGGCAGATCGAGGAGGCCACCGGGGTGCGGACGGTGCATCCGGTCGAGATGCTCCACCGGGCGTCCGGCCTCAGCACTTGATGGTCGGCCTCGTAATCGTCTCCCACAGTGCAGCGCTGGCCGACGGCGTGACGGAGCTGGCCCGGGAGATGGGGGGCGGCGAGGTGGCCATCGAGGCTGCCGGCGGAATGGAGGACGGCGAGATCGGCACCGACGCCGAGCGCGTCCGGGCGGCCGTCGAACGGGTGCGCTCGCCCGAGGGCGTGCTCGTGCTCATGGACCTCGGCAGCGCGCTGATGAGCGCGGAGATGGCGGTGGAGATGACCGAGCAGGACGGTGGGCCGATCCGCCTCTCCGAGGCGCCCCTCGTGGAGGGGGCGGTGGCCGCCGCGGCGCTGGCCGGTGCTGGTGCCTCCCTGGACGAGGTGGCGCGCGAGGCCCGCGGTGCGCTGCGGGGAAAGACCGAGCAGCTGGGCGGGGGTGAGGCCGAGGACGAGGCCGCCGGCGAACCGGCCGCCGACACAGATGATCCGGGGCAGGAGCTGCGCCTCCAGGTGGAGAACCGGCTCGGCCTTCACGCGCGTCCCGCGGCGCGCTTCGTGGGAGCGCTGGGCGGCCTCGACGTCCGGGTCGAGGTCTCGAACGTGACCGGCGAGCGCGGCCCGGCCGACGGACGCAGCCTCACCGGGCTGGCCACGCTGGCCGTCGGTCAGGGCGACGAGATCGAGGTGCTGGCCCGGGGCCCTCAGGCCGCCGAGGCCCTCGACGCGCTGCGGGCGCTGGCGGAGGAGAACTTCGGGGACCCGGCGGACGACGGGGCCGGCGAGGGGCGGCGCTCCGAGCCCTCAGAGCCGGAGCCGGCCGGCGAGTCGGGCGCCGCGCCCGCCGCGGGCGAGCGCCTCACCGGCGTGCCCGCCTCGTCGGGCATCGCCATCGGCCCGGCGCGCCGCCTGCAGGCGCGCCGCCCCGCGCTCGACGAGGATGACCCGGCCGGCAGCCCGTCCGAGGAGCGCGAGCGTCTCGACGCGGCTCGGGCGGCAGCCGTGCAGGAGCTCGAGGAGATGCAGTCGTCGGTCACCTCGCGTGCCGGAGCCGGCGCCGCAGAGATCTTCGCCGCTCAGGCGCTGCTGGTGAATGACACCGCGATCACCGATCCCGCCCTGAAGAGCATCGAGGCCGGCTCCAGCGCGCCGCTCGCCTGGCAGTCGGCCACCGCGGAGGCCGCCGCAGCGTTCCGGGCGCTCGACGATCCCTACCTGCGCGAGCGCGCGGTGGACGTGGAGGACGTGTCGGCGCGGGTGCTCGCCCAGCTCGGAGTCGGATCCGCCGGCGCGGGGCTGGAGGGGCCGGGCATCGTCCTGGCCGACGAGCTCACGCCCGGCGAGGCGGCGGGACTCGACCCCGGCGACGCCTGGGCGATCGCCACCGCTCGCGGCGGAGCCACGGCCCACGCGGCCATCCTCGCGCGGGCCCTCGGGATTCCGGCGGTGGTCGGCCTGGGGCAGCGGTTGCTCGAGATCCCCGAGGCCACGGAGCTCGTGCTCGACGGCGAGGCCGGCGTCGTGGAGGTCGATCCCGGCGAGGAGACGGTGTCCGAGCTCCGCGCCCGCCGGGACGCCGACGAGGCCACCCGGCGGGAGCTGATGGCGCGCGCGGCCGAGCCCGGGGCACTGCGCGATGGTCACCGGGTCGAGGTGTTCGCCAACATCGGGGGCGCGGCGGAGGCGGCTCCGGCAGTCGAGCAGGGAGCTGAGGGCGTCGGCCTGCTGCGGACCGAGTTCCTGTTCCTCGACCGGCCCGAGCCACCGGACGAGGACGAGCAGGTGGAGGTGCTGACCGAGATCGCGCGTGCCATGGACGGTCGTCCCGTGGTCGTCCGCACCCTCGATGCCGGCGCTGACAAGCCACTGCCCTTCCTTCGTCAGGAGCCCGAGGACAACCCGTTCCTGGGGCAGCGCGGCATCAGGCTCTCCCTGGCCGAGCCGGAGTTCTTCACGACCCAGCTGCGCGCCGTCCTGCGGGTGGCCGAGGAGCATCCACTGAAGCTGATGTTCCCGATGGTGTCGACGCTCGACGAGCTGCGCGGGGCCCGGGAGCTGCTCGAGCGGGCCCGCGCCGATCTCAACAGCTCCGCGGAGCTCGAGGTGGGTGTGATGGTCGAGGTCCCGGCCCTGGCGCTACAGGCGGCGGGATTCGCCCCCGAGGCCGACTTCTTCTCGGTCGGCACCAACGATCTGGCCCAGTACACGATGGCCGCCGAGCGCGGCAACGGCGCGCTGGCGGGGCTGCTGGACGCCGCGCTGGCGCCGGTGCTCGCCCTGATCGCCGCCGTCGTCGCCGCCGCGGAGGAGCACGACCGCTGGGTGGGGGTGTGCGGCGAGCTGGCCGGAGAGCCCGAGGCGGCGGTGATGCTCGCCGGGCTGGGTGTGCGCGAGCTGAGCATGGCCGCCGGCAGGATCCCCGCCGTCAAGGCCGCGCTGCGCGAGAGCGACACGGAGGCCGCCGCGGCGGCGGCCCGTGGGGCGTTAGAGTCCGCGCGCGCCTCGTGGCAACGCCGACCGTGACCGGGAGCAGGCTGCGCTCCGCGCGCCTGATAGCCGCGGGCTCCGCCACGCGCATCGTCCTGACCCCGGTGGTGATGTGGCTCGTGCTCAACGAGCCGGGGAACACCGGCGAGCTGGTGGCTCTCGTCCTGTTCTGCGTGGCCGCCGCCACCGACTGGATCGACGGGCGGCTCGCGCGCCGCTGGGGCGTGACGACCAAGCTCGGCTCCTTCCTCGACACCACGGCCGACAAGCTCCTGGTCTCGGGTGTCCTGATCGCTCTGGTGGCGGCCGGGCGAGCCTCCACCTGGATCGCCGCGCTGATCATCGGTCGCGAGCTGGTGGTCATGGCGCTGCGCGGGGTGATCGCCTCCGAGGGCGAGGTACTGGCGCCGTCGATGCTCGGCAAGCTCAAGACCAGCATCCAGTTCCTGGCCATCGCACTCGCCATCCTGCGCCCGGGCGAACCGGTCGGCGGCCTGTACGTCGACGAGTGGGCCATGCTGCTCGCCGCCGCCATCACGGTGGCGTCGGCGGTCGACTACCTCGTGCGCGCCCTTCCCGTGGTCACGCGTGAGGATGGGGCCGCTTGACGCCGGTCTTCCTCACCGGAGGCAGCGGCCTGATCGGAGGCGCGCTCGCCGCGAGGCTGGTGGAGCGGGGCGATGAGGTGGTCGCGCTGGCCCGATCCGAGGAGGCCGAGAGCGCCCTGGTGGCCCGCGGCGCCCGCGTGGTCGGTGGGGACACGCTCGACGAGGACGCGCTGGCCGCCGGCATGAGTGGTTGCTCGCTGGTCTACCACGTGGCCGGCGTCAACACGCTGTGTCCCACGGACCCCGCGAGGCTGTTCCACGTGAACGTCCGCGGCGCCGAGACTGCCGTGCGCGCGGCCGCCCGGGCCGGGGTGCCCCGGGTGGTGCTCACCTCGTCGGCCGCCTCCCTCGGAGAGGAGCCGGGGACCGTCGGAAACGAGGACTCGGTGCACCGCGGGACCTATCTCTCGGTCTACGAGCGCTCCAAGCACGAGGGCGAGCTCGCCGCCTTCGAGACCGCCCGGCGGGTGGGCGTCGAGCTGGTGTCGATCAATCCCTCGTCGGTGCAGGGCCCGGGCCGCTCCGGTGGCACCGGGCGCATCATGATCGCCTACCTCAACGGGCGCCTGCGGGCCTTCGTGGACCGGCCGATCAGCATCGTGGACATAGCCGACTGCGTGGAGGGACACCTGCTGGGCGCCGAGCGAGGGGTCCCCGGAGAGCGCTACGTGCTCAACGGGGCCACGCTGAGCTCACGCGAGGCGCTCGACATCGTCTCCGGGCTGTCGGGGGTCAGCCACAGCGTCCGCTTCCTGCCGTCCCCCGTCGCCGGCGTCACCGGGACGGTGGTGGAGGGACTGTTCCGGCTGCGCGGCAAGCAGCCGCCGGTGTGCCGCGAGATGGTGCGCACGTTCCTCCATGGTCACCGCTACGACGGGTCCCGGGCGGAGCGGGAGCTCGGGCTGCGCTACACCCCGGTGGCCGACACGTTCGAGCGCACCATCGCCTGGGCGGTCGCCCAGGGCTTGGTGAAGGCGCCGGTGTGACTGTAGTGTCGTCATCCCCGACGAAGGAGGAGTCGTGGCTGCTATATGCCTGTCGTACCCCACGCACGAGGACGCGCGCGTCGCCGTCGACGCGGCCCTGGCTGCGGGTGTGCCCGGAGAGGACGTTCTGGTGGTGTCCGGCGAGGTGCTGAGGGACGCGCGCGACCAGCCGGTCGGCGAGTTCGGTGGCACGACCGAGGCCGGCGCTCCGGTGGGCGACTTCGCCGGCGGCGCGTCGCCGCAGGGAAGCTCCACCGGTGAGTTTGCCGGAAGGTCGCATCGCGGGGGCAGCTTCGGCGACTCCGACACCGACTACGTCACGACCTATCCCGAGGGCGTGGAGCACATGATGGTCGCCGGTCACCGCCGCCTCACGCGGCTTCTGGTCGACATCGGACTCGACGAGCCCACCGCCAAGCGGGACGTGGCCGCCCTGCACGACGGAAAGGTGCTCGTCGTCGTAGAGATCCCCGACGCCGAAGCGGCCCGGATAACCGCGGTCCTCGCGAGCTGAGCGACTCCGGGAGCCGATGGCCGAGCGGATGAAGTGGTGGGGCTGGGGCGACGAGGGGGTCTCGTTCAGCCATCGCGACAAGCCGGCACTCGGTCCCTTCCTGCAGCGTCACCTGTCCATCGACGTGGAGCGTCCCGCCTCCCGTCCGGCCGGCTTCGACGAGCTGAGCATTCCGGAGCCGTCGCTGCCGCCGGTCCTGCTGGCCGCGCTGGAGGAGGCCGCCGGCTCGGAGCGGGTCTCGACCGATGCCCTCGACCGCCTGGTCCACGCTCGCGGCAAGAGCCTGCGTGACCTGGTGCGCCATCGGGCCGGCGACGTCGGCCGCGTGCCCGATGTCGTCGTCCACCCGGCTGACGAAGAGGGGGTCGAGGGCGTGCTGCAAGCCGCGCTCGACGCCGACGCCGTCCTCATCCCGTTCGGCGGGGGAACCAACATCTCGGGCAGTCTCGAGGCCTCACCCGAGGAGACGCGCCCGGTCATCTCCGTCGACCTCGGCGCGCTGGACCGGGTGCTGTCGGTGGACGCCGAGTCGCGGATGGCTCGTGTTCAGGCCGGGGTGCTCGGCCCGCAGCTCGAGGAGCAGCTCAACGCCCGGGGCTGGACCCTGGGCCACTTCCCCGACAGCTTCGCCCACTCGACGCTGGGTGGCTGGATCGCCACGCGCTCGTCGGGCATGCAGTCCGACCTGTACGGGGACGTGGCCGACCTCACCCGAGCGGTCCGGGTGGCCACGCCCTCGGGCATGATGGCCACGCGCCCGGTGCCGAGCACCTCCACCGGTCCCAGCGTCCGCGAGATGGTGCTGGGCAGCGAGGGCCGGCTCGGGGTGATCACCGAGGCGACCGTGCACGTCCACCGCCTGCCCGAGCAGCGCACGATCCTCGGCTACCTGTTCCCCACCTGGGCCGACGGTCTCGCCGCCATGCGCGATATCGCCGCGAGCGAGGCCGCGCCGTCGGTGACCCGTGTGTCCGACGCTTCCGAGACCGCCTTCTCGTTCTCCACCAAGCAGGGCGACTCGCAGCTCGACCGGATCAAGTCGAAGGCGCTGTCCACCTACCTGACCAGGCGGCGTCACTTCGATCTCGAGCAGATGTGCCTGTCCTTCATCGGCTACGAGGGCACCAAGCGCCACGTCGCCTTGCAACGAAAGCTCGTGGGCAAGATCGTCAGCCGCCACGGCGGGCTCTGCGTCGGCACCAGTCCCGGCGCGCTCTACGACCAGAAGAAGTTCGACACGCCCTACATCCGGGACTATCTGCTCGACCGCGGGGCGCTGGCCGACGTGTCCGAGACCTCCGCTCCCTGGAGCGTCCTGCCCGCCCTCTACGAGAACGTGATGGCCGCGGCCCGCGGGTCGTTCGCCGATCTCGGCGTGCCCGGGTACGTGATGTGCCATCTCTCGCACTCCTACCACGCCGGAGCCTGTCTCTACTTCACCTTCGCGCTCACGCCCTCGGGGACACGCGGGCCGATCGACGAATACGACGTCGTCAAGTCGGCCATCCAGCAGACCTTCATCGACTCGGGGGCCACGCTCTCCCACCACCACGCGGTCGGCACCGAGCACGCCCGCTGGCTCGAGGAGGACATCTCGGGTCCCGGGGTGGAGATGGTGCGGGCGCTGCTCGAGGGAATCGATCCGGGAGCGAACCTCAATCCGGGCAAGATCGTGTCGCACGAAGGGTTGCGGCGGGACGTGCCGGGAATGGCAGCGAGAGGGAGAGGCTGATGGCCAAGCACAACGGCGCCTCCGCGCACAAGAAGCTGCCACGCAAGGAATTCGACAAGGAGCTCCAGCGCCTTCAGCGCGAGCTCGTGCTCATGCAGGAGTACGTCAAGGCCGAGGGCCTGAAGATCGTGGTCATCTTCGAGGGCCGCGACGCGGCGGGCAAGGGCGGGGTGATCAAGCGCATCGCCGAGCGCACCAACCCGCGCACCTGCCGCGTGGTGGCGCTCCCGGCGCCGACCGAGCGGGAGAAGACGCAGTGGTACTTCCAGCGCTACGTCGCGCACCTGCCCGCCGCGGGAGAGATCGTCCTGTTCGACCGCTCCTGGTACAACCGCGCCGGCGTGGAGCGCGTGATGGGCTTCTGCACCGAGGAGGAGTATCAGGAGTTCATGCGCTCCTGCCCGGAGTTCGAGCGGATGCTCGTGCGGTCGGGAATCCTGTTGGTCAAGTACTGGTTTTCGGTGTCGGACGACGAGCAGGAGCGGCGCTTCCAGGCTCGCGTCCAAGATCCAATGCGGCGCTGGAAGCTGAGCCCGATGGACCTCGAGTCGCGCGCGCGCTGGGTCGACTACTCGCGTGCCAAGGACGAGATGTTCCGCTACACGGACATCAAGCACGCACCGTGGTACGTGGTCGAGGCCGACGACAAGCGGCGCGCGCGCCTCAACTGCATCTCCCACCTGCTGTCGATGGTGGACTACGAGGACCTCACGCCGCCGCCGCTCGAGCTGCCGGAGCGCGGCCCCGACGAGGGCTACGTGCGCCCGCCGATGGCCGAGCAGACCTTCGTCCCGGACAGGTACCGATGACCGTCGTTCCCTTCCGCGACATCCTCGATCCCGCGTTCGAGGAGAGGTACGGGGTGGCGGCCTTCAACGTCGTGGACGGGGTCAGCCTGCAAGCGGTGATCGACGCAGCCACCGAGCTCGAGTCGCCGCTGATCGTCCAGACGTCCGTGAAGACGGTGAAGTCCATCGGGGCCGGGCCGCTGTACGCGATGTTCCACTCGATGGCCGAGCCGGCTCCCGTGCCGATCACGCTCCATCTCGACCACTGCCCGGAGCGGGAATGGGCTACCACCTGCCTCAAGACCGGCTGGAACTCGGTGCTGTTCGACGGCTCGCACCTCGACATCCAGGAGAACACGCGCCAGACGGCCGAGGTGGTGGAGGAGGCGCGCGGATACGGTGCCGACGTGGAGGGCGAGATCGAGAGCGTCCAGGGCGTGGAGGACGACGTGGGGTCCGACGAGGCGGGCCAGGTCCACCCGGTGGAGGTGTCGGTGAGGTTCATCGAGTACACCGGCGTGTACGCCTTCGCTCCGGCCATCGGGACGGCCCACGGCCTCTACGCCGGGCGGCCGAACCTGACCCCCGAGCGGGTGACCGAGATGGTCGAGCAGCGCCCGATACCGATGGTGCTGCACGGCGGCACGGGACTCGATCCCGAGGAGTTTCGGGATCTGATCGCGCGGGGCTGCGCCAAGGTGAACATCTCGACCGCGCTGAAGATCGCGTTCGTCGACTCCCATCGGGAGTACCTGGAGGAGAACCCCGGCAAGCACGATCCGCCCGCACTGCTGCGCCACGTGAGCGAGGCGGTCAAGGCCATGGCCATCGAGCACATGCGCATCTTCGGCTCGGCCGGCAAGGCCGCCACCGTGACCCCCGCCTGATGCCCGCCCTCATCTTCGACTGCGACGGCGTGCTGGCGGACACCGAGCGCTACGGGCACCTGCCCGCATTCAACGAGACCTTCGAGCAGGAGGGACTCCCCGTGCGCTGGTCGGACGACGACTACGCCGAGAAGCTGCGGATCGGCGGGGGCAAGGAGCGCATGGCCTCGCTCCTGACCGACGACTTCGTGCGCGAGAACGGATTGCCGGTCGATCCAGAGGGCCAGCGCGAGCTGCTCGCGGGCTGGCACCGGGTCAAGACGGCCGCGTTCAAGGCGCGGGTGGCGTCAGGCGCCATGCCGGCCCGTCCGGGCATCGCCCGCATCGTGGACGAGGCCCTGGCGGCGGGCTGGACGCTCGCGGTGGCCTCCACGTCGGCCGAGCCGTCCGTGCGCGGCGTGCTCGAGCACGCTGTGGGCGTTGACAAGGCCGCCCGCTTCGAGGTGCTTGCCGGCGACGTGGTGCCGGCCAAGAAGCCGGACCCCGCGATCTACACGCTGGCGCTGGAGCGCACCGGCGCCGATCCCGCCGAGACGATCGTCATCGAGGACTCGCGCAACGGCCTGCGCGCCGCGGTGGGCGCGGGACTGCGCTGCGTGGTCACCGTGAGCAGCTATACGGCCGGCGAGGACTTCTCGGAGGCGGTCCTGGTGGTCTCGAGCCTCGGCGACCCCGAGGAGCCCACCGAGGTGCTCGCCAACAACAGCCCGGCCGAGCCCGGCCGGTACGTCACGCTGGACGACCTGCAGGCCTGCCTGCAGGTCCCTGCCCCTCAGGAGGTCAGATGAGCGACGCGGCCCTGTCGGACGCCGAGCGGTTGGTCCGGACCATCGCCGAAGCGGTGCTGGAGAACGAGAAGTACTTCTCCGATCTCGACGCCGTGGTCGGCGACGGGGACTTCGGCTACTCCCTCGCCCGCGGCTTCGGGAAGCTGCTGGAGGACTGGGACAGCCTCGACTACGACGACGTGTCCGGCCTGTTGAAGAAGACGGCCATCGTCCTGTCGAGCCGCATCGGCGGCACCTCGGGCCCGATCTGGGGCACGGCCTTCCTGCGGGCCGGCACCGCCCTCAAGGACAGTCCCGATCCGAACCGAGAGGACGTGGTGGCGGCGCTGCGGGCGGCGATCGAGGGCATAAAGCAGCGCGGCAACTCCGATCTCGGTGACAAGACCCTGCTCGACTCGCTCATCCCCGCCACCGACAAGCTCGAGGAGGAGCTCGGCAACGGGGCCGGCGCCTCGGACGCCCTGACCGCTGCGGCGGCCACGGCTCGCGAGAGCGCCGAGGCCACCAAGACGATGCTGGCCAAGCGCGGACGCGCCGCCTACGCGGGAGAGCGCAGCCAGGACTCGGTCGACGCGGGAGCGATGGGTGTGGCCGTCCTGTTCGAGAGCGTCAGCAAGGAGTGGAGCCCCACCAGCGTCTAGCGCCGGTTCGCCGGCGGAGGAGGAGTGCCGTGAAGAAGTTTGTGAACGACCCACAGCAGTTCGTGCCCGAGATGCTCAAGGGCATCGCACTGGCCAACCCGGACTCGCTGCGCTATGTGCCGGAGTACAACCTGATCATGCGCGCCGACATGCCGAGCGACGACAAGGTCTCGATCGTCCAGGGGTCGGGCTCGGGCCACGAGCCGGCGCACGTGATGGCGGTCGGGCGGGGCATGCTCGACGCCGCCTGCCCGGGCGACGTGTTCGCCGCGCCGCCGAGCGACTACGTCTACGAGACGTCCAAGCTGCTCAACAGCGAGAAGGGCGTCCTCCACATCATCAACAACTACACCGGCGACAAGATGGCGTTCGACATGGGCCGCGAGCTGGCCGAGGCCGAGGACGTGAAGGTGGGCACGGTGGTGGTCGACGACGACGTCTCGGTCAAGGACTCCACCTACACGGTTGGCCGCCGCGGCGTGGCCGGCAACTTCTTCGTCATCAAGGCTCTCGGAGCCGCCTCCGAGCGGGGCGACGACCTCGACTCGCTGGTGGCGCTCGGCGAGCGGGTCAACTCGGTCACGCGCTCGATGGGCATGGCCCTCACCTCGTGCACGCCGCCGGCCAAGGGGTCGCCGCTGTTCGAGCTGGGAGACGACGAGGTCGAGATGGGCGTGGGCATCCACGGCGAGCCGGGCCGGCGCCGGGAGAAGATCAAGTCGGCCAACGAGCTCATCGACGAGATGCTCGAGGCCGTGGTCACCGACCTGCCCTACGAGTCGGGCGACGAGGTGAGCCTGATGATCAACGGGCTCGGCGGCACGCCGATCTCCGAGCTCTACATCCTCTACGGGCGCGCCCACGAGCAGCTCGCCGACCGCGGCATCACGGTCGGCCGCTCGTACGTGGGCGAGTACTGCACGTCGCTCGACATGGCGGGGGCGTCGGTCACCCTGGTCAAGCTCGACGACGAGCTCAAGGAGCTGTTCACGGCTCCCGCGGAGATCGCCGCGCGGGTGTTCTAGAGCTCCAGCGCTTCGCCGTGGGCGAGGGCGGACTCCGGGGGCACGAAACGTCCGGAGTCCGCCAGCGCCGCGCGGATCGTCCCGGCGTGCGCGACCGCCAGAGCGGGCAGCGGGCCGGCCGTGATGATCGCCAGCGCCGAGCGCGTACGGGCCATCTGCTGGGCCAGTGACTCGCCGCCGGGGAAGCGAAAGGAGGGCTCGCCCGCCAGGAAGGCGGCGTGCAGCTCCGGGCTCTCGCGGGCCAGATCCGCCACGAGCCGCCCCTCCCAGTCGCCGCGATCGGACTCGACGAGCTCCTCGAGCACCCGCGGCTCGAGGCCCAGCGCCGCGCCCACGAGCTCCGCGGTGTCGCGCGCCCGCCGGAGGGGGGACGTCCAGATCGCCGCGACCCCGGTGCCGCTCAGCCGCTCGGCCAGGGCCTCGGCCTGGGCCGCGCCCGTGGCGCTCAACGGCGGGTCGCGCCGGCCGAGGATGCGCCCGGCAGCGTTGTCGCCGGTCTCACCGTGCCGCGCCAGCCAAACGCGCATGTGGTGACGCTAACCCACCTACACGCGCCCGCGGGCGTCCGCCTCCACCGCCCAGGAGACCTGAGGGTCGCCCAGGCCGTCGACCGCCGGCAGCGCGGTGCAGCGGAAGCCGCCCGCGTCCACCGTCTCCCAGGGCGCGCGCTGCTCCAGGCGGCCACCGAGCTCGAGCGGACCGGGCTCGAGCTGAGGAGTGAGGTTGTAACCGCGGGACGGTGGCGCCTGTCACAGTGGACGTGAGGTTCGCGACCAGTACACGGGCGGCGGACGGCGCTAGCGTTCGCGCCTGTGACCGACGAGGACACCGCGCTGGTGAAGCGCGCCCGCAACGGCGAGCTGAGAGCGTTCGAGCAACTGGTGGAACGCCACCGTGGAGTGGTCTTCCGCGTGGCGGCGCGGGTGGTCGGGGCCGCGGAGGCCGATGACGTGAGCCAGGACGCCCTGCTGCGGGCCTATCACCGCCTGGACAGCTTCCGCGGCGAGGGCAGCTTTCGGTCCTGGCTGCTGCGGATAGTCCACAACGCCGCCCTCAACCACCTGGACAGGCGCGTGCCCGAGCCGGTCGGCGGCAGCGACGACATCGAGCAGACCGTCGCCGCCGCCGGGGGCTCGCGCGAGCCGGTGAGCCGCCTCGAGCGTCGCGAGCGGGCCGAGCGGCTCGAGCTAAAGCTCCGCGGCCTTCGCCCCGAGCACCGCTCGGTGCTCGTGCTCCGCGACCTCGAGGGAATGGCCTACGAGGAGATCGCGCTCATCACCGACTCCCCGCTCGGCAGCGTCAAGGGCCGACTCCACCGCGCCCGCAACGAGCTGATCGAGATCTTGCGCAACAACACCTACGACTGGGAGCTGCCTCATGAATGACGAACCCGAGGCCGGCCCCGCGGAGCGGCGGCTCGACGAGCACCTCGTGCTCCTGCGTGATTCTCCCCCGGAGCCCGGCACGGCGCTCGTCCCGAGTGTGATGCGCACCGCCCGCTGGCAGGGCATGCTGCGGGCACCGCTGCGGGTGGTGGCCATGATCGGGGCCGCCGTCCTCCAGGGCGTCACGACCCTGGCGGGTGGCGGCAGCAGGCGAGCATGAGCGCGTTGGCCATCACCCTGCTCGACAATGCCCAGGAGTCGCTGGGCGGCTTTCTGCCCCGGCTCGGGGGCGCCTTGCTGTTGCTTCTGGTGGGACTGCTGGTTGCGGCGCTCGTCGGCCGGCTCGCGCGGGGGGCACTCGAGGCCGCGGGCACCGACGACCTGGGCGACCGCTGGGGCGTGGGGGACGTATTGGAGCGAGCCGGCCTCGGCCGCTCCGTCTCCAGGCTGATCGGGCGCGTCCTCCGGATAGCCGTGAGCGTGGTCGTCGTGCTGGCGGCGCTGTCACTGGTGGGCCTCCAGTTCCTCGACGAAGCCCTCAATGAGGCGGTTCTCTTCCTGCCGAGCCTCCTCGTCGCCGGCGTGCTCCTGCTGGCCGGCGTGGTCCTCGGCGGGTTCGCCCGCGACTGGGGCGACCGCGTGGGCTACCAGATGGACCTGCCGCTGCCGCTGGGGCGGGTCGCGCAGGTGGCGGTGGTGTCGGTGTTCGCGATCACCGCCGCCGCCCAGGTGGCGGTGTCGACGGCCATTCTGATGGTGTTCGTGATCCTCCTGCTCGGCGCGGCCGGCGCTACCTTCGCCCTGGCCTTCGGGCTCGGGGGCCGGGAGGTGGCTCGTGAGCTCAGCGCCGGGCGCTACCTGAGGACGGCCTACCGCTCCGGACAGCTGATCTCGTTCGGTGACGTGCGCGGTCGCATCGAGTCCATCGACACCGCGGCTACGGTCCTGCGCACCGACGCCGGCACGGTGAGGGTGCCCAATAACCTCCTGCTCGGCTCCGTGGTGACCGTTCACGACGGAGAGCCGGAGCAGACGTAACTTTCGCCGCCGCGTTCCTGTCTTCCGAGGGATGACGCAAACACGGGAATCGCGACGCGCTCTCTACGAAGAGGCCATGACCATCGTGAGGCGCGAGTACGCCGGCGACCTGCGGCTGCCAGACGTGGCGCACCGCATTGGCGCTTCGACCAGAGCCCTGCAGAGGGCCTTCGCCGAGAACGGCGAACGCTCCTTCAGCGAGGAGCTGCGCCTGCGCCGGCTGGAGGTCGCGGCCCGGCTGCTCCAGGGCACCGATCTCCCGGTGGGAGCGGTCGCGCTCCGTGTCGGCTACGGCGATCACGCTCCCTTCAGCAAGGCCTTTCGCCGTTGCTACGGGATGGCGCCCCGCCAGCGCAGGCAGCTCGACCTGAACGCCGCCTGACGCGGGCTCAGTCTTCCTTCTTCTCGAGCTTCGACGTGTCGCGGGGTTCGAGGAAGGGCTCGTCCAGCGGCGCGGGCTCCCCGGCCTCGCGCTGCTGGCTGCGTTGCAGCTCGGCGTTGAACTCGGCGCCGTACAGGATGGCCACGTTGGTCAGCCACAGCCAGATGAGAAAGACCACTATGCCGCCCAGCGAGCCGTAGGTCTTGTTGTACGACGCGAACGTCGCGACGTAGAGGGCGAACAGCAGGGATACGATGACGAAGATGACGATGGCCACCAGGCCGCCCGGACTGATGAACTTGAAGCCGGGCTGCTTGACGTTCGGCGCCGACCAGTAGAGGAAGGCGATCATGAACGAGACCAGGAAGAGGATCAGCGGGATCTTGGCGAAGTCCCAGATGGTCGCGGCGGTATCGCCGACGCCGATCACCTTCCCGACCTCCTGCGCCAGCGGCCCGGAGACGGTCACGGCCACGGCGATGACGATCAGCATGAGGATCAGCAGGAACGCGATCGCGATCTGCTGAGGCTTGAGCTTCCAGATCGGACGCCCTTCCTCAACGTCGTAGATGGCGTTGGACGCACGGGAGAAGGCCGCGATGTAGCCGGAGGCCGAGTTGAGGGCGAGCACGATGCCGACGATGAAGGCGACGCCGGCCGCTCCTCGGTTCGACTGGAGGTTCTCCACCGAGCTGGTGAGGATGTCCTTGGCGGGACCCGGAGCGATCTCTGAGATGTTCTCGAGCAGGGGGTCGGTGAGCGAGGGCCCCACCAGACCGATGATCGACACCAGGGCGATGATGCCGGGGAACAGCGCGAGCACGCCGTAGTAGGTGAGCGAGGCCGCCCAGTCGGTCAGGTTGTCGGCCTGGAACTCCTTGAAGCTGCGTACGAGCGTGTCCTTCTTCGAGGTCCCGGCCAGATCGGTCGGGCTGTCAGGCCCCCGGCCGTCCTCGGCCCCTCGGGGCTCGCGTTTCGCCTCAAGTGTTTCCCGCTCGTCTCGATGCTCGATGGCCACCGTGATTCCCCCGCTCGCTCGTCAGTCTCCGGGCCAGACCCCGGTCAGCTTCTGAAAGCCCTGGGCGCCCTTGCGGTCCAGCGTGGCCTTGACCACGGCGAAGATCGCGCCCTGGAGCGCCGCCGCGGGCAGGACCTCCTTCCAGCCGTACTCGCTCTCGCGCGCGCTGGGGGCGTCCTCCTCCTTGGCGACCAGCTTCCACACCTGCTTGAAGATCTGTCCGCCGATCAGACCGCCGATGACCCCGAAGAGGATCCCGAAGGGGGCGTAGAGCGCCTTCATCGGCGTCTCCTCCACAGGCCGATCAGGATCAGCAGCGCGAGCAGCCCGCCGGCCGCGGCGGCGAAGGGTGTGGGGTTCTCCTGGGCCTGCCCCTTGACCTCGTTCAGCTTGGCCTGGGCCTGCGCCTGCTGGTCACGCAGCTGCGCCTTGCGCTCGTCGACCTTCTCCTTGACCTGGCCCTTGACGTCGGCCTTGGCGCTCAGTGCCTCCGCGGTCTCACCGAGGTTCTCGCGCGTCTCCTCGATCTGCTCGCGCAGAGCCTCCGGATCGTCGGCCGCCGGGGCAGGCGTCGTGGCCTCTTCCCGTGTCTGGTCCTCTGCGCTCATGCGCTCCTCGCCTTCCGCTTGACCTCGTCGATGTCCTTCTTGGTGCTGGCGATCGCCTGTTCCGGAGCGGCGGGAGTGGCCTGCTCGACTTCCTTCTTGCCGGTGAGGGCGAGAATGCCGGCGATGGCGAACAGGACAACGGCCACGATCAGCGCCGCGATCCAGGGCTCGATGGCCGTGCCCAGCACGAGCACGATCGCAGCGATCAGAGCGCCGAGCCCGTAGAGAGCCACCACCCCAGCGCCGCCGAACAGCCCGGCGCCGATGCCCGCGCGCTTGCCCTTCTCCTTCATCTCCAGCTGCGCCAGGGCAAGCTCCTGGCGCACCAGCAGCGCGGTCTGCTGCGCGGCGTCCTGGACCAGCTCGCCTACCGGCTTGTCGTCCGTGGTGGGTTCCGCCATCCGGTGGCGATACCCGCCCTGACCCTGGTTCGAACCGCCTGTCCGCGGTTTGGCGTCTGAGGTACAGGCTCCGGGTAGGGGGCTCGCAGTCGGTTGCGTCCGCCGAGGGTGGGGAGTACGTTCGTAGCTGCAGAACGTCCCCGAACAGAGGCGCGCGATGCCGCGACCGGTCCCAGGTCCGATCCGCCTGTCCATGGCGGCCGGCGTGGATGCCCCCTTCGCCGCGCGCCAGGCGCTCGAAGCTCTCACGGGGCGTATCGACGAGGATCTGCTGGAGAGGACTCGGTTGATCGTCACCGAGCTGGTCACCAACAGCGTTCGGCATGCCCCACCCGGCGAGGACGGCGAGGTCGACATGAGCGTCTCGCTGTTCCCCGAGTATCTGCGCATCGAGGTGACCGACGGCGGGAGCGGCTTCAAGCCCGACACTCCCGAACTCAGCCCCGGCCAGACCTCCGGATGGGGACTGTGGCTGGTCGAGCAGCTGACCGATCGCTGGGGCATCGACCGCCGGCACAGCACCCGCGCCTGGTGCGAGATCGACTACTGAGCCGCGCTTTCAGCCCTCGCGCACCTCGCGCACGACCTTCACCAGCGTGCTGACGACGTAGTACAGGGACAGCAGGAAGAACAAAGCCCCGACCAGCGCCCGTACCTGGTCGGGCTCGACCGGTGTCCGGTCCTCGAACGGCTTGGCGGCGCCGTCGGCGACCTTGTTGCGCCACCCCGTCAGTGCGTGCTCGCTCACCTTCATCGCGTCCATGCCGCGTCCGTACCCGAACGCCGGGAGACCAATCCGTCCAGAATGGACGTCAGCCGGCCGGGCACCTCGATCATGGGGAAGTGGCCACCCGGGAGCTCGACCGGCTCGACGCCGAGGCGCTCGCGGGCCATGAAGCGGATCAACTCGGGCTCGAAGGCCTCATCTTCGGCGGCGTAGACGACGGCGGTCGGGACGGCGGGATGGCGCTCGAGCGGAAACGGCTCTGGCGGCGGGGCCATCGGTCGCAGGCGCGCCGCGAGCGCGCGCGCAAGCGCGGGATCGAGCCGGCCGTACATCTCGGTCGCGGCGGCCTCCGGGTCCCATGTCATCCCCCCGCGCTCGTCCGCCGGGGGCCAGGAGAAGCCGGGACGGATCCGCGACGGGGCGCCGGGCGGCGTCGTGAAGCCGCCGAGCCGTGGGCACAGGTGCACGACCGAGGGGTCGTCGACCTCGGTGGCCAGCACGGCGGCGTAGTTGGAGCCGAGCGAGTGGCCGACGATAACGACGGGCCCGTCGGCGCCGGACAGCAGCTCGACCGCCGGAGCGAGGCGTGCGGCGTAGCCGGCCTCGGGTCGTGAAGCGGCAGGTCCGGCGTCGCCACCGCGTGTCCTTGGGCGCGCAGCTCGGTGGCCACCTCGTGCCAGCACGAGCCGTCATTCCACGCGCCGTGGAGCAGGCAGAACGTGGCCATCAGGGGGCAACTTAACGCCCGCTGAGCGGCGCGTCCCGCGGTACGGCACCGGGGGCCGAAATACGGCAATTTCGCGGATGCGGGGGCGGTGTGAGTGGCCGTACCGCACAGCGCGCAAGCTCGGGGCGCGGCCACTGGCGGCCGAGGCCACACGTGAGGTTGCGGCCCTGGGCGAGTCGGTGGCCGAGCGACTCGGGCACCAGGGCCGCCGCGCACGCCGACGGCCCCGGCCTCACCCGGCGCGAGCTCGAGGTCGTCAGACTCGTGGCCGTGGGCCGCACCAACCGCTCGACTCCCGCTCACGGGTGGAAGCGGCACACCGCGCCGCCGAGCTCGATCTGCTGGCCTAGTAGCTACCGGGCCACGCCTTCGAGCGTTCCCCAACTCTGTATCAGGGTGAAGGTCGTGCCCCATCTACCCGGGTCGTCCAACTCGCTCTCGGCGGCGCGGCGCAGCGAAGCCAGTTCGTCCGCGCTCAATGTCTCGAGCAGCCGCGACTCCAGCGCGGCGCTGAACTGAAGCGGTAGACGCAGATAGGGGTGGCCTGGTTTGAGCGCGATGACATGCGCGTCGATCTCTGGTGCCTCGATTCCGGTCTCACGGAGCAGGTCGGGAAGTCCGCGGCCTGCCTCGCCGCCCAAGCCGGCGAAGATCTCCGATACCAGCCGGATCAACCGCTCGGCCGCGGGGGCAGTGGGATTGAAGCGCCATGAGGCCAGGTCCCACTCCTCCAGGATCAGGAGTCCACCGGGCTTGACCAACCGCCGGTGCGCGGCCACCTGCTCGGGGCCGCGCCCGAGCGGAGCAATCAGGTAGCGAGCGTGGACGAGATCGAATGATCGCGGCTCTAGCTTGCTGTCGAACAGATCATCGACGACGAGCTGCGTGTTGGAGATCCCTCCCGCAGCCAGAAGAGAACGGGCGGCATCGAGCAGACCTTCGTCTGTGTCGGTGCCCACCACCTCGCCCGACGGGCCGACCCAGTCGCTGAGGATGCGAAGCCAGCCCATGGCTCCGCAGCCGACGTCCAGGACGCGCCGGCCGGACCCGGCGCCCGTGCTGGAGAGGAGCTTGCGTCCACTCGGTTCCCACACGCGCGACTGGAGCTGGAGGCGCTCCAGTTCCGAGGCTGGTCGGCCAGCAGATATTCCTCGTGGGACATGAGTCTTCCTCCATGACGCCTGGCGGGCGCGACTATTCCCAGCGACTCCAGTGGTGCCAGGGAGCGGGCTGGTGTTAACCGTGGTTAACGATTCGTTCAG
>CAWEGB010000002.1:0-147620 GCA_963808545.1 uncultured Thermoleophilaceae bacterium
GGGGTAGGTCCGGTCGTTGAGGACGATGAAGCCGGTGTCCACCCAGTGCGTCTCGTGCGCGGTGTCCACCCGCACGGTGTTGGTGTGGCCGCCCGGGTAGTCGTTGGCCTCGAACACGGTCACGTCGTGCTCGTGGTGGAGCAGGTGGGCACACACGAGACCGGAGATCCCGGCCCCGACGATCGCGATCTTCATTCGTCCACCAGCGCGGTGAGGGTTGCGCCGAGCAGCGCCGTGCCTCCTGCCAGGGCCACGGTGCCCTTGCGGGCCCGGTCGGGCACGCTGTCACCGGCGGCCAGGGTGGCTGCGATGTCCAGCAGGTCGGACGCCACGGTGAGCGCGAGCCAGGGGCGGGCGGCGGAACCTCGCGCGGTGGCGAGCACGGCGCCGGTGGCCAGCGCTATGTCGCGTCCTCCCAGACCGCGCAGCGCGATGTGCGTGGCAGGGTGCTCGGCGGGCTTGCCGAGCCAACTCGTGCCCACGCGCTCGGGCGCCGCCAGGAGGGCGGCGCCGAAGGCGATTCGCCCGGCGGCGAAGGCGTAGATGAGATTGCGCTGAAGCGCCATGCCCCTTTCCTTACGTTACGGACACCCCTACCCGATCAGTTGGGTAGAGTCGCCGCGACCGAGACCCTGGAGGCTCCGTTGGACTCAACCCGGCTGAAGTCGATCCCCCTGTTCGATGACGTCCCGGAGGAAGAGCTCGCCCGGCTCGCCACGTTCGCGCAGGAAGTCACGGTCGAGGCGGGCCGAGAACTGGTCCGCGAGGGCGACTTCTCCTACGAGTTCATGGCCATCGAGGAGGGTGAGGCCGAGGTCACCCGAAACGGGGAGCATGTGGCCGACCTCGGGCCCGGGGACTTCTTCGGGGAGATGGGGCTGCTGGAGAAGACGTTGCGCAACGCCACCGTCACCGCCAAGACCTCCATGCGCGTGGTCACGCTCACCGGCTGGGACCTCAAGCGGCTGGAGCGAAAGTCCCCGCAGGCGATCGAGCGGGTGCGGGCCACACTCGAGGAGCGCAGGCCACCGGCCGAATAGCGTGGCCGGCCGCATCGTCCTGTTCGGCGCCACGGGCTACACCGGGCGCCTGGCCGCCGAGGCTATGTCGGAGCGCGGGCTCGAGCCGGTGCTCGCGGCCCGCAGCCGCTCCAAGCTCGACGCGCTGGCCGGGGAGCTCGGAGGGCTCGAGACCGCCGTGGCCGACGTTTCCGATCCGCCGACCGTGACCGCGCTGGTCGAGGAGGGCGACGTGTTGGTCAGCACCGTCGGGCCCTTCGTGCGCTGGGGCGCCACGGCCGCGGCCGCCGCCTCCACGTCCGGTGCCCACTACCTCGACTGCACCGGCGAGCCGCCGTTCATCCGCGACGTCTTCGACCGCTACGACGCGGCGGCGGAGGAGACGGGCAGCGCAATGTTCACGGCCTTCGGATACGACTGGGTTCCCGGCAATCTCGCCGGCGGGCTGGCCCTCGACCGTGCGGGCGAGGCGGCGGTCAGGCTGGACGTCGGCTACTTCCTCACCGGGAGCGCGGACACGAGCTCGATGAGCGGTGGCACCAAGGCGTCACTGGTGGGCGTGATCGCGGCCCCGTCGTTCCACTTCCTGGACGGTCGCGTGCAGCCCGAGCGGGGCGCACAGAGCATGCGCACCTTTCCGGTCGGCGCGCGTCAGCTGCCCGCGGTGTCGGTGGGCAGCTCCGAGCACTATGCCCTGCCGCGCTTCGCGCCCAGCCTGAAGGAGGTCAACGCCTACCTCGGCTGGTTCGGCCCCGCGTCGAGGGCGATGCAGCTGGCGTCGGGCGGGATGAGCCTCGCGATGAAGGTCCCCGGCGTGGAGGATCTCTGGAAGGCGGCCGGCGAGAAGCTGGTCAAGGGCTCCACGGGCGGTCCCGACGAGAGCACTCGGGCCAAGTCCGGGTCCCACATCGTGGCCATCGCCTACGACGAGGCCGCCAACCCGCTGAGCGAGGTCCACCTCACGGGCGTGGACGGCTACACCTTCACCGGCCGCATACTGGCGTGGGGAGCAGAGCAGGCGGCCAAGGGCGCCGTGAAGGGCACGGGCGCGCTCGGGCCCGTGGACGGCTTCGGGCTCGCCGAGCTCACCGATGGCGTGGCCCAGGCGGGCATAGCCGAGGAGGGTTCGACGGCCTGACCCCGCCACGCCGGCGGCTCGCAGCTCTCGCAGCGGCGGCGGCGCTGGCCCTGATCGTGGGCGTGCTGGTGGGGTCGTCGGCGGGTGGAGGCGCCGACGACGACGGGCGCGCCCCCACCCGGCCAGAGGCGCAGCAGAGGGAAAGGCCGCCGCGCCTCAGCCTCCGCCAACAGGTCGGTCTCCTCCTGATCTCGAGCTTCGACGAGCCGGAGATGCCGGACTACATCCGGCGCCGGCTGGCGGCGGGCGAGACCGCGGGGGTGATCCTGTTCGGCCGCAACGGGGGCGACGCGCGGCACTGGCGCGAGCTCACCGCTGCTCTCCAGCGCGCCGCGAAGGGACGGGCGCTCGTCATGGCCGACCAGGAGGGAGGCGACATCCGGACCGTCGCCCACGCCGGACCGCCTGTGAGCCAGCCGTTTCAGGGGACCCCCGGCGACGTGCGACGGGTGTCCAGGACGGCTGGGCGCCGGCTGCGGGCCGCCGGCGTGAACGTGAACCTCGCCCCGGTGGCGGACGTCGCCCGGCCGGGGTCGGTCATGTCCGGGCGCGCCTACACCGGCGACGCCGAGGCGGTGGCGTCGAGCACCGCGGCGGCGGTGCGTGGGTTGCGCGATGCCGGGGTCGCCGCCACGCCGAAGCACTTCCCGGGGCTGGGCGGGTCGGCCGTCAACACCGACGACGCCTCGGCCGGTGTGGCCGGTGAGCTCGACCAGGATCTGATCCCCTACCGCTCGGCCATCGAGGCGGACGCGCCGCTGGTGATGGTCTCGCACGCCCTCTACCCCGCCTTGGACGGCGGCGCGATCGCGTCCCAGTCCGAGGCCATCGTCACCGGTCTGCTCAGAGACGAGCTGGGCTTCGAGGGCGCCGTCGTGACCGACAGCCTGGAGGCCCAGGCCGTGCTCGACCGCTCGGACGTGGCCACGGCGGCCGAGCGCTCGGTGCGCGCCGGAGTGGACCTGATCCTCATGACCGGCTCGGCCAGCTGGAACGACGTGTTTCCTCGCCTGCTGGCCGAGGCGAGAAGCGATCCGGCCTTCCGTGAGCGGGTCCGGGAGAGCGCCGGGCGCGTGGCACGGCTGAGGGAGCTCCTGCGCTAGTCGACCACGCTGCGCTCGAGCGCCCGCTCCATCAGCTCGCGGTGCACCGAGCGCGTGCCGCCCCGCCGGCGCTCCCAGGACTCGTCGGGGCGCAGCTCCCAGGCGAAGGTGTCGTCGGCGAAGCAGCGCTTGAGCGTGTCCTCGATCTCGGCCTTGAGCGGCTCGGAGTTCACGGGGGTGAGGAGCTCCACGCGGGTGTCGAGGTTGCGCGGCATGATGTCGGCCGAGCCCATCCAGTAGCGGCGCTCGTCACCGCGCCGGAAACCGTACACGCGGGTGTGCTCGAGGAAGCGCCCGACGACCGAGACCACGGTGATGTTCTCGGATACCCCCGGCACTCCCGCGCGCAGGCAGCAGATGCCGCGCACGTTCACGTCCACCCGCACGCCGGCCTGCGAGGCGGCGTACAGGGCGCGGATGCAGCGCGGGTCGACCAGCGAGTTCATCTTGAGCACGATCCGGGCGTCGAGCCCGTTCTGGTGGGCCTCGACCGTGCGCTCGACCTCGCGCAGGAACCACTTGCGCATGTGGTCGGGGGCCACGATGGCCTGGCGGTACTCGGGCGAGCGCGCCGCGCCGGTGAGCGAGTTGAACAGCTCGGCCACGTCCTGGGCGATCTCGCGGTCGGTGGTGAAGAGGCCGAAGTCCTCGTACAGGCGCGCGGTCTTGGCGTGGTAGTTGCCGGTGCCGATGTGCACGTAGTGCCGCACTCCCGAGCCCTCGCGACGCACCACGAGCAGAGCCTTGGCGTGGGTCTTGAGGCCGGGCAGCCCGTGGACCACGTGAGCGCCGGCCTCCTCCAATGAGCGCGACCAGCCGATGTTGCGCCGCTCGTCGAAGCGGGCCTTGAGCTCCACGAGACAGACCGCCTGCTTGCCGCTCTCGGCGGCCTCTATCAGCGCGGGAATGAGCGCCGAGTCGTCGGAGGTCCGGTACACGGTCATCTTGATCGCCAGCACGTCGGGGTCTCGCACCGCCTGCTGGATGAAGCGCTCGACGCTGCCGGCGAACGAGTCGTAGGGGTGGTGCACGAGGATGTCCTGGCTGCGCATGGCGGCGAGCACGTCCACGCGGCCCTGCTCGGGATCGGCGAACACCGCCTGGTTGACCGGAGTCCAGGGCGCGTCACGCAGGTCACGGTGGCCGTCGACCTCGTAGATCGCCCACAGGTCCTCCATGTCGAGCAGCCCGTCCACGTCGATCACCTGGGACTCGTGGATGGCGAGCTGCTCGACGAGGTAGTCACGCATGTCGGGGTCCATCGAGCTCGACACCTCGAGGCGCACCACCTCGCCGAAGCGCCGGCGCCGCAGCTCGTCCTCCACGGCGCGGAGGAGATCGTCGGCCTCGTCGGACACCGTGAAGTCCCCGTCGCGCGTGACCCGGAAGTAGTCGTGGCGCAGGATCTCCATTCCCGGGAACAGCTCCTCGAGGTGACGGGCGATGATGCCCTCGAGCGGAACGAAGGTCTCGGCCCCGATCGGCACGAAGCGCGGCAGGACCTCCTTGGGCACCTTCACGCGGGCGAAGGTCTCGCTCTTCGACACCGGGTCGCGCAGCCAGACCGCGAGCGACAGGGACAGGTTGGAGATGTAGGGGAACGGCCGTCCGGGCCCGACCGCCAGCGGGGTGAGCACCGGGAAGATCTGCTCGGAGAAGACGCGGTCTACCTCCTCGAGCTCTTCGGCGCTGCACTGGTCCGTCTCGATCACGCGAATTCCGTTCTCGGCGAGCGCCGGGCACAGCTGCTCGTCCCACACGCGCGATTGGCGTGCGCCGAGCTCCCGCGAGCGCTCGCCGATGTGCTCGAGCGTCTCGCCCGGCGAGAGCCCGTCCGGACCGCGCGCGTCGATGCCGGCGTCGACCTGGTCGTGCAGGCCGGCCACGCGGACCATCACGAACTCGTCGAGATTGGACGAGTAGATCGCCGTGAACTTGACCCGCTCCAGGAGGGGCACGTCCTCGTCCTCGGCCAGTTCGAGCACGCGCTCGTTGAACTGCAGCCAGGACAGCTCCCGATTCACGAACAGCTCGGGAGCGTCGAGGTCCGGTACCTGTGTCTCTGCTGTGATCGCTTCCATGCTCAACGCCTTATAGGTGGGTATCTTGACGCTTCGTGCTCTGGCTGCTTCGCCACGGTGACGCCGCGAAGGGTTCTCCCGACGCCGAGCGACCTCTGACCGACAAGGGTCGAGCCCAGTCGTCGGCGGCCGGCCGGGCGCTGGCGGCCCTCGGAGTGGAGCTCGACGCGTGCCTGACCAGCCCCAAGCTGCGGGCGGCGGACACGGCCGCCCTGGCCTGCGCTGCGCTCGGAGTCGAGCCCCGCGAGGAGAGCGCCCTGGCCGGCGGATCGTTCGACGCCCACGCGCTCGCCGCGGGCCTGGGCGACGAGGTGCTCCTCGTGGGACACGACCCCGACTTCTCCGAGGCGGTCCACCGGCTCACCGGCGCGCGCGTGAGCATGAAGAAGGGCGGCTTGGCCGGGATCGCAGACGACGAGCTCATCGTGCTCCTGCGCCCAGCGGAGCTGAAGCGGATCGCGCGCTAGGCAAGCTGGCGTCCCTCCACCAGCTCGAGCAGCACTCCCTCGCGCAGGCCGCCACGGGCGATCCGCAGCGGAAGGCCGAGCAGGTCCGAGATCGCCTCCAGCACCAGGATCCCCGCCGGCAGCAGGCGCACGCGCTCCGTGTCGAGCTCGAAGCGCCGAGCCACCTCCGGGATCGGCGTGGAGTAGAGCACGCGGATTCCTCGCTCGAGCGTGTCGTGAGCCAGCTCGGCCCCCACCAGGCGACGCAGCGAGGTGGCGGTGCCGCCCACGGCCACGGCGCTGTCGGCGGGGGGTGGCTCGAGCCCCTCCAGCGTGCCGGCCACGTGACGGCGGACCTTCTCGAGCTCGTCGACCGAGGGAGGGTCCGAGCGCAGGTAGGCGTCGGCCAGAAAGCCCGAGCCGATCCGAAAGGACTCGCACCACTCCATCATCCCGTCGGCCTCGCCGATGGCGATTTCGCTGGACCCGCCGCCCACGTCGATCACCGCCACGGTCCCCTCGAGCGGCTTGATCAGCGTGCGGGTCGCGCCCACGAAGGCCAACCGCGCCTCTTCATCGCCCGTCAGGATCTCGAGCTCCGTGCCGCCGGCATCGAGGACCGCGCTCGCGAGCTCGTCGCGGTTGGGGGCGTTGCGAATCGCCGCGGTGGCCACCGCCACCAGGTGCTCCGCGCCCACCTCGGCGGCTACCGCCACCTGGGTGCGCACCACCTCGGCCGTCTCGGCGATCTTCTTGGCCGGGATCGTCCCGCCGTCAGCCAGGCTCTTGCCTATCCGCGTGAAGGCTCGCTGGGCGACCAGCTCCCGCAGGGTTCCGTCACCGGCGTCCGCCACCAGGAGGCGCGTGGTGTTGCTGCCGATGTCGATGCAGGCGCAGATCAAGCAGTGGGCGGCGCGAGCTCCGGGTGCGATGCGTCCTCGAACTCGCGGAAGAGACCGGTGACGACGAAGGCTGTCTGCTCGCCGATGTCCACCGCATTGTCTCCTATCCGCTCGAGGCATCGCCCCACGAGCATCATGTGCATCGCCCACTCGCGCGTGTCCGGATCGTCGCCGATGTCGAGTGCGCGCTTGAACACGTGGCGGTTGAGCCGGTCGATCTCGTCGTCCTGGCGGACGAGGTCCTGCGCCATCGGCACGTCGCGGCGCTCGAACGCCTGGCCGCACTGGATCACCTGCTGGCGGGCCTGAGCGCCCATGCGCTGGATCAGGTCGAGCATGTCGGGGTCGGAGGGCGGCTCGTGTCCGGCCAGCGGGACCAGCTTGGCCATGTTCACGCACTGATCGCCCATGCGCTCGATGTGCTTGATCATGTGCAGCAGCGCGGCCACCAGGCGAAGGTCGCCGGCCACTGGCGCCTGCAGCGCCAGCAGCGACAGCACACCCTGGTGGACCTCCAGGTAGCGGCCGTCGATCCGGTCGTCGTCGGCAATGACCATGCTGGCCAGCTCGATGTCCTGGTGCTGCACGGTCTCGAGTGCGCGCTCGAGCGCCGTGACCACCATGGGAAGCGCTCCGAGCGCCTGATCCTCGAGCTTCTTGAGCTCGGCCTGGAACTGCGTGCGGGTGGTGTCGGACACGACTAACCGACCTTGCCGGTTACGTAGGCCTCCGTGCGGGAGTCGGACGGATTGGTGAAGATCTTCTCGGTGTCGTCGAACTCCACGACGCGGCCGGTGCGGTGCTCCTCGTCCGACAGCTCGACCGTGAAGAAGGCGGTCTTGTCCGACACGCGCGCGGCCTGCTGCATGTTGTGCGTGACGATGACGATCGAGTATTCCTTCTTGAGCTCCAGCATCAGGTCCTCGATCTTGCCCGTGGAGATCGGGTCGAGGGCCGAGCAGGGCTCGTCCATGAGGATCACGTCGGGATTGACCGCCAGGCAGCGGGCGATGCAGAGGCGCTGCTGCTGGCCGCCCGACATGCCGAAGGCGTTGGTCTTGAGTCGGTCCTTGACCTCGTCCCAGAGAGCGCCCTGGTTGAGCGCGTGCTCCACGATCTCGTCCATGTCGCCCTTCATGCCCAGCACGCGCGGGCCGAAGGCGATGTTGTCGTAGATCGACTTGGGGAAGGGATTGGGCTTCTGGAAGACCATGCCTATGCGCTTGCGCACTTCGACGGCGTCCACCTGCGAGTCGTAGAGGTCCTGTCCGTGGTAGTTGACCTTGCCCTCGACCGTTGCGCCTGGGATCAGGTCGTTCATCCGGTTGAGGCAGCGAATCAGCGTGGACTTGCCGCAGCCCGACGGGCCGATCAGCGCAGTGATCTCGTTCTTCCCGATGTCGAATGAGACGTCGCGCACCGCGGGCTTGCCGTTGTAGGCGACCATCACCTTCTCGAGCGAGAAGATCGCCTCGCGGGGCTCTCGTCTGGCGGCCGGAGCGCCGTCTAGGGCCGGGGAGCCGGCCGCACCATGGGGTGATCCGACTCCGATGGGCTGCGACAGACCGCGCTGCTCGGTCTGGGGGGGTTCCTGAGGCTCGGTCACGCGCTCGGACACTCTAGATCACCTACCACTTCTGCTCGTAACGGTTTCGTAGCCAGATGGCGATGCTGTTCATGAACAGGAGCATGATCATGAGCAGCAGGATTCCCGCCGCGGCCAGCGGTCGGTAATCGTTCACGTCGTTGGAGGGCCTGGTGATCCAGTCGAAGATCTGGATCGGCATCGCGGTGAAGAGCGAATTGAGGCCGTCGGGGTTGAACGCGATGAAGGTGGCGGCGCCGATCACGATCAGGGGGGCGGTCTCGCCGATGGCGCGGGCAAGAGCGAGGATCACGCCGGTGGCGATACCGGGGATCGCCGCGGGAAGCACCTGCTTCCAGATCGTCTGCCACTGGGTGGCGCCGAGAGCCATCGAGCCCTCTCGGATCGAGGGCGGCACCGCGCGGATCGCCTCACGCGAGGCGACGATCACCACGGGCAGCACCAGCAGCCCGAGGGTGAGGCCCCCGGCGAGCACCACCGGGCCGAGCGACAGCGGGCCGCGCACCAGGAAGGCCAGGCCGAGGATCCCGTAGACGATCGAGGGAACCGCGGCCAGGTTCTGGATGTTCACCTCGACGAAGCGGTTGTACCAACGCGTCTCGTCCGCGTACTCCTCGAGGTAGACCGCCGTGGCCACGCCCACCGGGACGATGAACAGGGCGCAGACGCCCATCAGCCAGATCGTGCCCCAGAACGCGGCCTGGATGCCGGACTGGTCGGCGTTGATGGACGAGAAGCTCGTGATGAAGTCCAGGGTGAGGTTCCCGGCGCCGTCCGACGACGATGTCGAACAGGAGCACAACCAGCAGCAGGATCGACAGGCCGACGCATAGCAGCAGGCCGATCAGGAAGCCGCGATCCTTGGCCTTGTTCTTCCGGAGGGCCGCGCGACGGGTTGCGTGGCGGACTGCGCGTGCGCTTCCATCACTCGTACACCTGCCGGTACTTGCGCACGAAGCGGATCGAGATGAGGTTCATGATCAGCGTGATCACGAACAGGGTGGCCCCCACGGCGAAGATCGTCTTGTAGGCGATCGAGCCGGTGGCGATGTCGCCCTTTGCCGTGGAGGCGATAAAGGCGGTCATCGTTGCCATGGGCTCGGTGGGGTTGGGGTTCATCGTGGCCACCAGGCCCGCGGCGATCACCACGACCATGGTCTCGCCCACGGCGCGGGAGATCCCGAGCACGATCGAGGCCACGATCCCGGACAGGGCGGCGGGGAAGACGACGCGCATGGTGGTCTGCAGCTTGGACGCGCCGAGGCCGAACGAGCCCTCGCGCAGCGACTGGGGCACGGCGGACATCGAGTCCTCGGAGATCGAAGCCACCGTGGGGACGATCAGGAAACCGATGATGATGCCTGCGGACAGCGCGTTGAAGATGCCCACGTCGATGCCGACCAGGCCGCGGAGCAACTCGGGGGTGAAGAAGGTGAGCGCGAAGTAGCCGAAGACGATCGTGGGCACTCCGGCGAGCAGCTCCAAGATCGGCTTGACGGTCTTGCGAACCGCGGGCCGGGCGTACTCGGCCAGGTAGATCGCCGCCGCCAGGCCGAGCGGGATGGCGACGAGCATGGCGATCGCGGTGATCGTGAACGTGGCCAGGATCAGCGGAAGCACCCCGAAGCTGGCCGGCTCGATCAGCGGAGACCACTCCGTGCCGAAGAGGAAGTCCGCAACGCCGACTTCGCTGAGGAAGCTGACCGTCTCCTCCAGCAGGGATATGACGATCCCGGTGGTGGTCAGGACCGAGATGAACGCCGCCAGCATGAGAAGGCCCTTGATGAGGTCCTCCCCCCAACGGCGGCGGGCCGCACGGAGGCGTGGTGCCTCCGCGCGGCCCTCTGCTGCGGTTGCCGAGCCGGCTTCCACCTAGGTGCCGGCTCCGCCCAGCGCGGTCTTGGCCTTGTCGGCCTGCGCCTGGCTCATGGGCACGATCGCCGAAGCCTCGGCGATGGACTGGTAGTTCTCGACGACGTAGTCCATGAAAGCCTTGACCTGAGGCTTCTTGATCGCCTCGGCGCTCGGGTACATGAACAGCGGCCGCGAGAGCGGCTTGTAGGAGCCGTCCGCGATCGTCTCGGAGCTGGGCTCGATGCAGCCGTCGCCCGGCGTCGACCGAAACGAGCCCCAGCTTGTCCTGGTTCTGCTCGTAGTAGGAGAAGCCGAAGTAGCCGAGACCGCCGTCCTCGCCCTCGACGCCCTGAACCAGCACGTTGTCGTCCTCGGAGGGCTGGTAGTCCTTGCGGCTGTTGCCCTCCTCACCGTTGATCTCTTCGGTGAAGAACTCGAACGTGCCCGAGTCGGTGCCGGGGCCGAACAGGCTTAGCTCGGTGTCCGGCAGCTTGGGATCGATTGCGCTGAGGTCCTTGACCTTCGACCCCGACTCCCACAGCTGCTTGAGCTGGTCGGTCGTCATGCAGTCGACCTTGAGATTGGGGTTGGTCACGACGGAGATGCCGTCGTTGGCCACCTGCACCTCGGTGTAGGACACGCCCTCCTTCTTGCAGAGCGGGACCTCTTCCTCTTCGTCGATCGGACGAGAGGCGTCCGAGATGTCGGTCTCGCCGGCGCAGAACTTCTCGAAGCCGCCGCCGGTGCCCGATGTGCCGACCGTGATCCGCACGTCGGGGTTCTGGGCCTGGAATTCTTCGGCTGCCGCCTGGGCGAACGGCCCGACGGTGCTGGAGCCGTCGATGCGGATGGAACCGGAGACGCTTTCTCCGCCTCCACCACCCCCGCTGCCGCCGTCGCCGCTGTCTTCGTCGTCGCCACAGGCGGCCGCGCCAAGGGCGAGGACGCCGCACGCGGCGAACGCGAGGAGCTTCCTCATGCGCATGTCTCCTTCTCTGGGGTCATTACGGCAGCGACACTCACAGCGGCCCGGCACCAGTCTGTTATTCAGCTGTCGCGCTCTTGTGAAAAAGGTGTGAAGGTCAGTCCGACGACAGCCGGTAGCCGAAGCCGAAATGCGTGTGGATGAACTGACGATCCGGCCGGGCTCGCTGGAGCTTCTGGCGCAACTTGCCCACGTAGACGTCCACCGAGCGGTCGGACTTGCGGTACGGCTCGCCCCACACCACCCGGTAGAGCTCCTCACGGCTGACGATGCGGTCGTGGCGCTCGGCCAGGGCGGTGAGCAGCTCGAGCTCCCGTACGGTGAGCGCCAGCCGCTCGCCGTCCACCAGCGCGCTGAACTCGGTCGGCCGGATCTCGAGGTCGCCGATGTTGAACGCTTCGCTCACGCTGTTCGTCATCGCCTCCATTGGCCGAGCGACTGTTCCAGCTAAGTGCGGAATGTCCGTTATCTCGCCGTTGTCGGGCTGTGAAAAAGCTGTAAATCACGGGGGTGCCGCTTGCCCCTGGCGTAGACTCTCGCGGCGGATGTCGGACCTGCGTCTAGCGATCCTCGACTCAGATTCGGGATTCGTCCGTGTGCTGGTCAAGCGCGCGGGCGATCTCGGCTGGCAATATCGCCGCCTCGAAGCCCCTCCCCGCACCGAGGAGTTCGTGGCCATGCGCGTCAACGCGGTGGTGGTCGACCTGGCCCTGCTCGGGGGTGGCGCCTGGGAGTTCCTGGAGAAGCTCTCCGCCGCACTGCCGGGGCTGGGCATCGTGGTCTGCACGGGGCGCTCGACGGTCTCGCAACGCGTCCGGGGCCTGCGCCTGGGGGCCGACGATTGGGTCACCAAGCCCTGCCACCCAGAAGAGGTGCTGGCCAGGGTCGAGGCCGTGGTGCGCCGGCGCAAGCGCGCGTCGGCGCGCGTCGAGACCGGCCCGCTGGTGGCCGGGGACCTCGAGATCCGGGCCGACCAGTTTCAGGCGTTCGCGCGCGGCCAGAGCGTCGACCTCACCCGGCGCGAGTTCGAGGTGCTGCAACTACTCGCCCAGGCGGAGGGCAAGGTCCTCCAGCGCGAGGAGATCTACCAGGCCGTGTGGGGCTACGCGATGGCCCACGGCGACCGCTCGGTGGACGTGTTCATCCGCAAGGTCCGCCAGAAGCTCGAGAAGGCCTCCTCGGACTGGAGCTACATCCACACCCACTTCGGGGTGGGCTATCGCTTCGATCCCGAGGCTGCGCGGCCGGACGTCGCCGCGCCGGCCGTCGCCGAAGCACCCGAGACGGCACCCGAGGTCGTCGTCGGCGACGGGGCTACGCCGCTCTAGGCACCGGAGCTGGACGCGGGGTCATCCCGCGCGCCAGCAATCGCCGCGGCGCGGCGGAGGTCAGCAGGGAGGCGAGTGGCTCGTCAGCCAGCAACCGCCTGGCCTCGCCCAGCTGGGGCGGCCCGTGCCGCTGGGCCGTGATCGCCGAGCAGAGACGGGGCGGTGAGCTGGGCCAGGGCCCCGTGATCCAGCTCGCGCCTCAGCCCACGGGCCCCGTACAGCGCCAACACCAGGAGCGGAGACGCGTAGGCCAGCAGCTCCGGATGGCCAGCGAGCGCGAGCACCAGCACCAGCGCCGAGGTGACGCAGGTGGCCAGCAGGAGCAGGCGCCGGTCGGACGCGGGCATCGTTACTCAGAGTACATGCGGTGGTTTGGGCGTTGCCATACTTGGGTCCCGCGATGTCCAGAAATCAGCGAATCGTGCTGGTCGTCGCGGCACTCGCCGTGGCCGTGATCGCGTTCGTGATCGTGAGCCCGGGCTCCGACGAGGAGAGCGGCGGCGAGCAGGCCGCGCAGACCACCACCACCGAAACTCAGACGGAGACCGAGACGGAGGCCGAGTCCGTTCCGGAAACGCAGACGCAGCCCGAGCCGCCGCCGGAGCCCTCGGTCACCCGCATACAGATCCAGGGGGGCCAGGTGGTGGGTGGGCCCAAGGAGATCGAGACGGCCAAGGGCGATCCGGTACGGATCGTGGTGGCTGCGGACTCAGCCGACGAGATCCATCTTCACGGCTACGACATCACCAAGAACGCGGCTCCCGGCGCGCCCGCGCGCTTCAGCTTCAAGGCGAATCTCGAAGGGGTCTTCGAGATGGAGAGCCACACGGCGGAGGACGCCGGTCAGAATCCGCTCGTGGCCAACCTCGTCGTGAACCCCTCCTGATCCTCCCGTGATCCAGCTGGCGCACGGGTTGGTCGCCCGGTCCGACCTCCCCATCCCCGAGTGGCTGTTCGGCTGGGCGGCCGCGATGGTCCTGGTCGTCTCCTTCGTCGCCCTGGCCGTGCTGTGGCCCGAGCCCAAGCTCGACAAGGACGGATGGCGTCCGCTTCCCGGCGGCCTGGGGCGCGTTCTCACGAGCCGCCCGGTCGAGATCGTCTGCGGGGCGATCGGGGCCTTCCTGCTGGTGGTGGTCGTGTACACCGGCCTCGAGGGGGTGCAGAGCTCCACCGCCAACTTCGCCCCCACCTTCATCTACGTGATCTTCTGGCTCGCGCTGGTGCCGCTCAGTGTCCTTTTCGGGGACGTCTTCCGGGCGTTCAACCCATGGCGCGCCATCGGGCGCGCGGTGGCGGGAGTGGCCAAGCCGCTCAACCGCGGCCGGCTGCCCGCTCCTCTCCCGTATCCGGAGAAGCTCGGGCGCTGGCCCGCGGCGCTGGGCATCTTCGCCTTCGCGGCCCTCGAGCTGGTGGCGGCCAACGGGGACCAGCCAGAGAACCTGGCCATCGCCACGCTCATCTACTCCGCGGCCACGTTCATCGGCATGGCCCTGTACGGCATCGAGGCCTGGATGGACCGCGGCGAGGCCTTCTCTGTCTACTTCAACCTCTACTCGCGGCTCGCCCCCGTGGGGACGAGGGACGGAGAGCTGGGATTGCGCAAGCCGCTGTCGGGTCTCGCCGCCCTGCGGCCCGCCGCCGGGACAGTGGCCCTCCTGGCGGTGATCATCGGCTCGGTCAGCTTCGACGGGGCGTCCGAGGCGTCGCCGTGGACCTCGATCGCACCCGACATCGCCCAGTTCTTCCAGGACGTCGGGCTGTCGCCCCAGAACGCCCTCGAGCTCACCTTCCTGATCGGACTGCTGGCCGCGGTCCTGTTCGTCTTCGCCTTCTACCGCCTCGGCGTGCTCGGCGCGAAGAGCGTGGGCGGGGGATTCAGCGCCGACCGGCTGGCCAACGCCTTCGTCCACTCACTCGTCCCGATCGCGCTCGCCTACACCGCCGCGCACTACTTCACGCTGCTGCTCTTCCAGGGTCAGGCGATCGTGTTCCTCTCCTCCGACCCGCTGGGCGACGGCAGCGACCTGTTCGGCACCGCCAACGACCAGATCGATTACACGATCATCGGCGGCGAGGCCACCTGGTACTGGCAGGTGGCGTTCGTGGTCGCCGGCCACGTGGCCGCGCTGGTCCTGGCCCACGACCGGGCCCTCCAGCTCTACGACGACGCCCGCCTTGCGGTGCGCTCCCAGTACTGGATGCTGGCCGTGATGGTGGGCTTCACGAGCCTCGCGCTCTGGCTGCTGTCGCAGTCGAACGTGTGACGCCAGGCGACCGCTATGCTCGGCAATCGCCTAAGCGGGCGTAGCTCAGCTGGTTAGAGCGCCGGCCTGTCACGCCGGAGGTCGCGGGTTCGAGTCCCGTCGCTCGCGCTCTCAGGACGGCCCCCGGAGTAGCGCTCAAGGGATCTTGAGCGCCGTTTCCGGGCTCCAGGCCCGGCGAATCGTCGAGCGGCGTGATCGCCGCGGCGAGCCGCTCGCGGAGGAAGAGCCAGCGGCGCCCGACACGCCTGGCAGGAAGATCGCCGCGCCGCGCGAGTTCGTGCACGGTCGAGCGCGGGATACCCAGCCTCGGCCGCCTCGGTCGTCGACATTGCGCCGTGCTGCACGTCGGCGACGGAGGGCTCTGCGTGATTCCAGGTCTCCGCCGAGCCGGCGCAGGGCTGGCGGTGCTTCGGCTGCCGGAGGGGCGGGCGAATCTACGACCTCGCGTCGCTGATGTCCGGTGGCCCGTGGGGGCGGGAGCTCAGGGGCGAGGCGTTCCGGGCGGCGCAGGAGGTCGTGGCCGCGGTGGTCACCTGGCCTGCTGCCTCAGCCGTGGGGCAAGTTCGGAGCAGCCGGCGCGTGCGCGCCTGTCTGCGCCAGCGCCGCTGCTTTGGACGCGTCGCTCTGCATGCCGAGCGACTGGTACGTCGCCTGAGCCCGCCACAGGAGCTTTTCCGCCCGCTCTTGGTCTCCCTGGCTACTCCGCCGGAGCAGCATGCGGGCATAGTCCTTCTGCGTGTGTGCGAGCGAGGGGCGAGCCCCCATTGTCTCGTTCATTCGAAGCGCCTCCTCGAAGTGTCGCGCCGCTTCCTCGAAGCGGCCCAGCAGGGTCGCGAGGATGCCGAGCGGCCGGCTGCTGGAGTCGAGCGCGAGCTCGGGGACGGCTACGGCATTGAGCGAGCCGTAGGGCAGGAGGAGCTCGTAGAGCGGAGCGGCCCGGTCGGCGTCACCGAGGATCGCGCAGGTATCCGCGAGCAGACAGATGCTGAGGAGCCATTCCTCGTCGACGTGCCAGTTCGACAGGTCGCGGCGCGTGAGCTCGTGGAGGAGCGCCTCCGCCTCTTCGGTGCGCTCCAGGCGGGCAAAGACCTGGGCGAGAATTGCCCCGTGCACGAGGGGCGAGGGAAACTCGTCCGGGTGGTCACTCACCTCGCTCACGAAGTCGTCGAGTCGTCTTTGCTCGCGGTGCAGCAGGAACAGCTGCATCTTGCGTGTCGCCACAGCGCCCCAGGCCAGCACGCGTTCGCCGATCGCCGCCGCTCCCTCGATCAGCTCTGGGGCCTCGGCGAACCGGCCCTGTGACAGGGCGAGCGTCGTCTGCGCCACGGCGAGCGCCCAGAGTTGGGCGGGCTGCCTGAGCTCGTCCGCGACTCGGCTCATCGAGGCGAGCTCGGCCGCGCGGCGATCGGGGTCGCCGAGCTCCCAAGCGGCCCAGAACGATTGCTCGTGCCCGTCGAAGAGCCGCTCCCTGTCTCCGGTCCCGGCGACGAGCGAGACAATCTCTTCCCCTGCGGCCAACCGCCTGTGGACGTTGTGGGGTCCGTGCAGGGCGGCGTCCGCTGCGGCGAGCGCATAGGCGAGCGTTGCGGGGTCGCCGATCCTGCGCGCGATCTGGATGGCCTCCTCGGATATTCGCTCGCGGCGCGCCCGTGAGGGTCCGTGGCGCAGCGCCGCGGCGAGGCGCGACATCAGCTGGACCCGCAGCACGCTGTCGGCTTTACCCAGCGCGGAGAGCCCGTCCTCGAGGAGCGGGACGAGCCTCTCGTCGGTTAGGGCGTGCGTCCACAGGAACCTTCCCCCGTAGCCGGCGGCCGCGCGGGAGAGCATCTCGGCCAGCTGCGCGGAGCGTGCGAGGTCGGCCGCGCGTAGGCAGGTCGACTTCGCTCCCGGATCATCCCCGGCCCGGCCCTGCGCGTCGGCGAGGGCGAGGAGCAACTCACAGCGGAGCTCGGCGGTTGCGGCGGCGTCCAGCCCGAGCGCCTCGAGCGCCATCTTGTACAGGCGCACGGCCTCCTCGTACGCGAGCAGGGCGGCAGCGCGGGCTCCGGCCCGGCGGGCGTAGTCGATCGCCTTCTCGCTGGTGCCACCCGCGGCAGACTCGAAGAAGTGGTGCGCGAGCTCCGCGAGATGGGCGTTGAGGTCCGATGAGTAGAGGACCTCGAGGGCTTCGCCGACCTGCCGGTGCAGCTGTACCCGGCTACTTCGCGACAGGCGGTGGTATGCGGCCTCCTGGATCAGGGCGTGGGCGAAGCGCATGCGGCCGATCAGTCCCGGAACCTCCGAGGCGACGCGCGCCTTGATCGCCTCGTCGAGCAACTCGAGGATGGCGCCCCGCTCACGTCCGCTGACGAGCGCCAGCGCATCGAGATCGAACTCGCGGCCGAGCACCGAGGCCTGGGCGAGTAGGCGGCTGCAGTCGTCCGACAGGTGGCGTAGACGGCGGCCGATCACCTCCCTCACGCTCTCGGGGATCGCGAGCGGCGTCATCGCCGGCTCAGCAAGGCCCCTCTCCGCGGCGAGCAGCCGCACGATCTCGCCGACGAAGAGAGGGTTGCCCTCGGTCTCGGCGTGCACCGCCGGCCCCAACTCCGCTGCGGACGAGCCGGGCGCGGCGAGCTCGATGAAGCGGGCGACGTCGGTCTCGCCGAGGCCGGCCAGCGGCAGCGTTCGCGTGACCGGCTCGCGAGTCAGCTCCGTGACGGTGGTCGTGAGCGGATCCGACAGTGTCGGATCGACGTCCCGGTACGCGCCGACGATCAGCAGGCGGCTCTCGCGAAGCTCGCGGGCGACGAACTGAAGAAGCAGCAGCGAGGGCTCGTCGGCCGCGTGCAGGTCGTCCAGCACGACTACCAGTGGCCGGCTGGCCGCCGCGCTCTTCAGGAAGGCGGTCATGGAATCGAAGAGTCGGAAGCGCGCTCCCTCGGACTCGAGCTGGGGCGCGGGCGGCAGATCGGGGAGGAGATCGCGGAGCTCAGGGAAGAGCCGGGCGAGGTCGGCGGCTCCCTCGCGAAGTTCGGATCGGAGACTTTCCGCGTCGGTATCGCGAAGATACGGCCGCAGGGACTGGACCCAGGGCCAGTAGGCGGGGGCGCCGCCCGCCTCCCAGCAGCGGCCGACCAGGACTCGCGCGCCGCGCGCTTTCGCTTGTGCGATCAGCTCCTCGGCGAGGCAGCTCTTGCCGATCCCTGGCTCGCCGACCAGCAGGAACAGCCCGCCGCGGCCCGCGAAGGCGTTATCGAGACCGCCGACGAGCTCAGCCAGCTCGCGGTCGCGACCGATTAGGGCGCCCCTGGCGGTCTCCACTGCCGACTCGTCCGCCGCTGGCTGCTCCGCCGCCAGGTGGAGTTCGGGGTCCTGCGCGAGTATCGCCCGCTCGAGCTCGCGGAGCCGCTCACCAGGTTCGATGCCCAGCTCCTCGACCAGTGTCCTGCGGGCGTCCTGGTACGCCTGCAGCGCGTCCGCCTGACGCTCCGAGCGGTACAGCGCCAGCATCAGCTGCGCCACCAGCCGCTCCCTGTAGGGGTACTCGCCGATCAGCGCCTTGAGCTGCCCCACCACCTCGGCATGACCACCTAGCGCCAGCTTCGCATCGATCAGCGCCTCCAAAGCGGTCGCCCGCAGGTCGTCGAGCCGGGCGATCTCGCGCTGCGCGAAGGGCTCGTAGGCCAGCTCCGCCAGCGGTGCGCCGCGCCACAGCGACAGCGCCCCCTCCAGCGCCGCAACTGCTCCCGCCGGGTGAGCCGCGGCCAGCTCGCTGCGCCCCTCGGCCACCAGCCGCTCGAAGCGCTGCGCGTCGAGGCGCTCGGGATCCAGCACCAGCTCGTAGCCGCGCTCGCGCGTCACGACCACGGCGGCGGAGCCGTTGCCGGCCTCACCCGCCAGCGCCTTGCGCAGACGCGAGAGCTGCATCTGCACCGTCTTGGCGGCCTTCGCCGGTGGATGCTCGCCCCAGAGCTCATCGACCAGCCGTTCCGTGGTGAGCGTCTCGTTGACGTGCACCAGCAGCAACGCCAACAGCGCCCGCTGCCTGCTCCCGCCCAGCGCGACCGGCCGGCCCTCGTCGAGGACCTCGAGCGGGCCGAGTATGCGGAAGTCCATGTCGGTGGGCACGCGAGCCTGTATGGCCACGGTAGAGCAGCCCCAGCCCGCTCGCCAATCCGCCGTTGCCGACCCGTTACCGCCCTGTGGCCGAAACGCAACCGGCCTGCCCCATGATCGGCACCGATGTCGCTCCACACAAACCACTGGACAGGCCGCCGAGGCGGCCACCTACACAGGAGGCAGTAATGGGCAAGGCAATCTCCGCACAGCACCCTGCAGTCGTTCTCCGCTCCCACTACAGGCACCTGCGTGCGCTGCTCGCCGTCGCGATGATCGCCGTCGTCGGTCTCACCGCCGCCGTCGTGATCCTCGCTACCAACGACGACCGGGACACCAGCGCCAGCTCCGCCACCCAGCCAAGCGCCCCCGGCCCGACCGGCAACACCCGCTACGACGGCGGACCCGAGGAAGGCAGCCGCACCATTGTCCCCACCCGGCAGCCAAGCACCCGCTACGACGGCGGCCCCGAGGAAGGAACAGCCGCGCTCACTCAGCGCGCGGCCCCGGCGACCGTTGAGCCCGACTCCATCAAGAGCCCGCCTAGCGTGCGCTACGACGGCGGACCCGAGGAGGGGACCCGCGGGACGGTGTCCTCCAACGCGTCTTCGAACGCCGCCCCCGACACCCGCTACGACGGTGGCCCCGAGGAAGGCAGCAGGGGGTAGCGGCCAGTAACGCTCCTCCAAAACAGACTGTGACGAACGGGCTCGCCGTCGGGGGGCCCGTTCGCATTGCAACCTCCGGGGACGACCACGCAGCACAGCCACGGTGGCGTCGCGGCGAGCGCGCCGTTTTGGTTCGCCACGCGTGCCAGCGCCACACCTGCGGCTAGCGAACAAAGCGGAGGGGGTCCCGGAAGAAACGTCCAAATGCCGGACGCATCGTCAGGAACCCCACCTTCGTCTGGCTGGTGCACCTGGCGCTAGTCGGCCCACCAGTCGCGCCGGCCCTCGACGTCGTCGCGCGGAGCGTCGCCGAGATTGGGCGCGCCGATGACGAGGATCTCCAGGCCCTCCGGTCCGGCCTCGTAGCCTCGCCACGTACCGGGCGGGACGCGCACCGCGTCCCATTCCTTGAGCTCGACGATCTCGCCGTCGAGCTTCATCCGCCCGCTCCCGCGCACGACCACGTACACCTCCTCCTGCTTCCTGTGCGTGTGGCCGTACGGAAAGCGATAGCCGGGCGGGACGCGCTGATAGCTCAGGCCGGATCGCTCGAGCTCGAGCGCCTTGGTCGCCAGGCGGAACTCCAGCTCCGGCGCGCCGTCGAACCTGGACCCAACGTCCTCCAGGTCCTTCTTGAGGTTCCTGAGCGTGAACGGCACGGGGGCAACCCTACGCTCGCTCTTCGCTCCGGGACTCGTGGTCGACCGACTCGACGCCGGCTGCCTGGGCCGCCTCCTCGTAGCTGGCGCAGGCCCGGTGCAGATCGATGAGGCCGTCGCGCAGGCCGATCACCCAGCAGCAGGCTGGATCGTCTTCGGCCCCGCTCGAGCGCCCCCGTACACGACAATGTCCGACCACCAGGACACGGTCGCCCAGATCGTGGAACTGGTCGCCCTGAGGCTCGAGCACGTCCCACAGGTCGTGGGCCTCCTGCATGTAGGCCAGGACGCCCTCGTGACCCCTGTATCCCCCCGTTTCGATGCGAGTGCCGGTCAACGGGAGCAGCTCGATCTCCGGGTGATAGAGCTGTAGCAGCGCGTCCACGTCCCAGGCGGCGACAGCCGCGAAGGAGCGCCTCACGAGCTCGATGTTGCTGGACACCACGTCCGGCTTCAGCCCTTCCGCGACAGCGAGCCGGGGCCGAGATCCTGCGGGGTCGCATAGCCCGCGTTGCCGAGCGTGAGATCCAGTTCGGCCAGAAGGGTCCGCAGGACGTGCCTGACTCCCTCTGGTCCGTCCAGTGCCAGGCCGTACACGTAGGGACGGCCGACGAGGAGGGCGTCCGCTCCCAGGGCCAGGGCCTTGAAGGCGTCCGGGCCGGTCCGCACGCCGGATTCGAACAGCACGCTCAGCCGTCGTCCGGCCGCTCGCACGATCGCCGGCAGGACATCGAGTGATCCCCGCGATCCGCCTCTTCGCCTCCCGTGGTTGGAGACCACGATGCCGTCGACACCGCTCCGCGCCGCCCGCCGCGCATCCTCGACCGACCGGATTCCCCTGAGCAGGATCGGCCCGTCCCAGCTCTGCCGAACGCGGGGCAGCCGCGCCCAGGCCGGGTCGGAGCTCGGAAGCGTGACGACGAGATGGGTGTAGCCGGCGGCGCGAGCGCGCTGAAGCAGGCTCACGTCCAGCCGGCCCTTCGGCGGCCAGTCGATCTCGAACCAGCGCGACCCTGCTCCATTGGCCGTGGCCACCTCTTCCAGCGAGCGACTGGACTCAGCGGCTTGGATGTAGGTGAGCTCGAGGCCTGCGGCAGCACGAGCGCTTCCCAACTCCCCGTCGGCGTGGGCCAGGTCCTGGCGCCCCACCGGGGCGAAGACGACCGGGGCGGGCATCGGGACCCCGAGGACGGTGGTGGACAGATCGCGCACGGTGTGGTCGCGGAACATCCGCGGGACGATCCGCCAGTCGCTCAGAGCTCGGGCGTTCGCGCGCACGGTCGCGCGTCCGCCGGCGTCGGCCAGGAGATACCTCTCGGCCCGCGGGCTCAGCACGGCGGCCGCCTCGGCCTCCAGGCGGGAGAGGTTGGTGGTGACCTTCGGAGCCGTGCCCGCGGTCATTCCGTTGATGTAGATCTCGGACTGATAGCCCGAATAGGCGGGGCCGGCCTGGGCGCCGGTGGCCACGGGGCCACCGCCCGTGGCCGCGGCGCCGGTGCTCGCGGTCGTCGAGCCGCTGGAAGCGAACGCCTGCGGGGCGAGCACGGTCACGGCCGCGGCGGATCCGATCGAGCCGATGAACTGACGGCGAGTGCGGTCGGGCATGTCAGCGGACCTCCGCGAGCGACTCCCGGCTGAGGCCCTTGTGGCTGGCGTAGCCGGCCCGGGCCAGCGTTCGGTCGAGCTCGGCCAGCAGCGTCCGCATCACGTGCTTCGTACCGCCTCTCCCGCCCAGAGCCAGGCCGTAGAGGTAGGGGCGGCCGATGAGAACCGCGTCCGCGCCCAGGGCAAGCGCCTTGTAGGCATCGCGGCCGGTGCGGATGCCGGAATCGAACAGGACGCTGAGCCGATTGCCCACTGCCTCCACGATCTTCGGCAGGGCGTCGAGTGAGGCGACCGCGCCGTCCACCTGCCGGCCGCCGTGGTTCGAGACCACGATGCCGTCGATGCCGTTCTTGGCCGCACGTCTCGCGTCCGGGACCGACTGGATACCTTTGAGCAGGATCGGCCCGTCCCAGTTGGCACGAATCAGCGGCAACTGATCCCAGCTCAGTCCGGGATTGGGAAATACGGTGCTGAAGGCGATTCCCGCGCCGATCGGATCCTCGCTCGCGGGTCTCGTGAGACGACGTCGAAACACCGGGTCGCTCGTGTAGTTGGCGATGCCCATGTTGGCCAGGAACGGCAGGTAGCCGCGGTCGAGGTCGAGTGGCCGCCAGCCCAACAGGGTCGTGTCGAGCGTGATCACGAGGTGGCTGTAGCCGGCGCTTCGCGCTCGCCTCAGGAAGCTGACGCAGAGCTCATCGTCGTTCGGCCAGTAGAGCTGATACCAGCGCGACCCCTTCCCATTGGCCGCCGCGACCTCCTCCATGGAGTAGCTCCCCTGAGTCGAATGGAGATAGGTGAGCTTCAGCTCAGCGGCGGCGCGGGCCGTGGCCAGCTCTCCCCGAGGGTGAGCCAGCGTCTGCACGCCCACAGGGGCGAACAGCACCGGAGCGGGCATGCGGGTGCCGAGGATCGTCGTTGACAGGTCCCGCTTCGCGTCGCTGCGTGCCCGGCCCTTTCTCGGGACGATCCGCCACTGCCGGAACGCCCTGGCGTTCGCACGCGTGGTGTCTCTATCGCCGGCCCCGGCCAGGATGTAGCCCAGGGCCTCGGGCTCGAGCACCTTCGCGGCCTGCCTCTCCAGCTTGGACAGATCGCTGGTGATGCGTGACATCGCCGCCACCGTACCGGCTGATTCACTTTGGAAGCACCGCCCCGAGGAAAGGATCGGATGACAGAGGCCACCGGCGCCGTCAGCGAGGACAACGACCGCGTCCGCATCACCACCTGGACGTTCGAGACCGCCGGGGCCGCCACCGGCCGGCATCGGCACGAGTTCGACTACATCGTGGTGCCGGTGACGGGCGGCACGTTCACGGTCACCGACGCGGACGGCAACGCGCTGGAGAGGCATCAGGTGGCGGGCGAGCCCTATCTCGGGACGGAGGGCACCGACCACGACGTGGTCAACAACTCCGACCGCGAGGCGGTCTTCGTCGAGATCGAGCTGAAGCGCTGACCGGCAAGTCGATCGCCCTGTTCGTCGCCGCCGCGATCGCGGAGATCGGCGGCGCCTACCTCGTCTGGGTGGCGATCCGCGACGACAAGGGCCTGATGGTCGGTCTGCTGGGCGCGCTCAGCCTCGTGATCTACGGGGTGGTCGCCGCCCTTCAGCCCGAGAACGAGTTCGGGCGGGTGCTCGCCGCGTACGGAGGCGTGTTCATCGTCGGCTCGATGGCCTGGGGCGTGGCCTTCGACAGCTTTCGGCCCGACCGCTACGACTTCGGCGGAGCGGCGATATGCCTGATCGGCGTCGCGGTGATCATGTACGCGCCCCGATAGCCCTAGGCGTCCGGCTCCGCCTCGAACTCGAGGCGGCCCTCCATCGGCATCATGGCCGAGAGGAGCGGGGAGGGCGCGTCGGGATCGTCCTGGTCGCAGACGAAGGTGAAGTCGAGCACGCCGGTGTCCATCGCTGCGTGCACACCCTCCACCTTCCAGCGGCGGTCGATCGCGCGGAGCCGGTGGACGGTGCCGTCGGCTTCCAGCGTCCCGACCACCGATCCCCGGATCGCGCCGCCCTCCGCCTCGGCCGACGCCGTGAACACGAGCAGCCTGTCTGCGATCGGGGTGGCGTCGCTGAACGTGAGCTCGACCTCGTCGATCGACCCGAGGTCGTAGGCGCGCACGTTCTCCAGCTCGTGGGCGTCGATCCGCAGGTCGCGCCGCAGGGACTCCATCACCTCGTCGAGCGAGAGCTCGGCCACCAGGTTGGGGCCGGGGTTGCCGCGCTGAAGCAGCCACAGCTGATCGCCCATTGCCGCGGCGCCCTCCACGTTCAGCTCGTCCACGTGCTCACGCAGGAGCTCGTAGACGGGGTGCAGGTCGATCTCTCGGGGATCCTCGGCCAGCGATCCGTCCGGCCCGAGCGCGCACACGAATCCGCGGTCGCGGTTAGGTCCCGAGCCCGATCCGAGGCCGAGGAGGGCTCCGTACGGGTGGTCTTCGAACGGAGGCAACAGAGTCAGCGCCTCGAGGTCTGGCTTCTCGTCGGAGCGCTCCTCGTGGTCGCTCGGCAGATCCCCCTCGAGAACCCTGAGGAGCCGGCCCGGCTCGCCCGACGAGAGCGTGAAGACCCCGAGATGCAGCTCGTCGTCGCCGATCACGTAGACGAAGTCGCCGCGCCGCACCACTCCGCTGGCGGCGCTCAGATGCGCCGGGCGCCCGGGACCTGAGGGCTTGTCGACGTCTAGGTCGCGCAGATGGCGGAGCTCGAGTGGAGGGAGGTCCTCGGGGCTCGCCGACTCGCGCTTCACCTGACTTGGGTGCCCGCCTGCCGCTTCGGCCAAACCGTGACTGCTGTGGCGGGCAACCGGGTAGGCACGAGTCCGTGCCCGCGATCGGTCTGCACTGCTCACATGAGCAGATTCCACCCAGCCGCCTGCTCGGGCATGCAAAGCACGCCGAGGCGGCGGGCTTCGAGGCGATCATGTCTTCGGATCACTTTTCGCCGTGGAGCGAGCGGCAGGGCGAGTCGGGCTTCGCCTGGTCGTGGTTGGGCGCAGCGATGGGCGCCACCGAGCTGCCGTTCGGGGTGGTCAATGCGCCGGGCCAGCGCTACCACCCGGCGATCGTCGCCCAGGCCGCCGCGACCCTGGGTGAGATGTTTCCCGGCCGCCTGTGGGTGGCGCTCGGGACCGGCGAGGCGTCGAACGAGCACATCACCGGCGACCCGTGGCCCGACAAGGCGACACGCAACGCTCGTCTGCGCGAATGCGTGGACATCATTCGGGCGCTCTTCGCCGGGGAAACCGTCTCCCACGACGGGCTCGTGCAGGTCGACCGGGCGAAGCTGCACACGTTGCCGCGGCTGTCGCCGCCGCTGATCGGCCCGGCGATCAGCGTCGATACCGCGAGCTGGGTGGGCGAATGGGCGGACGGCCTGGCCACGGTGAACCAACCGCCGGCAAAGCTCGAGGAGATGATCGCGGCCTTTCGCTCCAACGGCGGCCAGGGGAAGCGGCTGGTGCTGCAGGTGCATCTCTCGTGGGCACCGAGCGAGGAGGAGGCGCTGCGCGTGGCCCACGACCAGTGGCGCTCGAACGTCTTCCCACCGCCGACGTGCTGGGATCTGGAGACGGTCGAGGACTTCGACCGCCTCGCGCGGGACGTCACCACCGACCAGGTCCGCGAGGTCGTCCTCGTCTCAGCCGACCTCGCGCGGCACACCGCCTGGCTCCAGGAGCTGGCGGCGCTCGGGTTCGACGAAATCAACCTCCACCACGTCGGCGAGGATCTCACCGCGTTCATCGAGGCTTTCGGCGAGCACGTGGTGCCCGAGCTGTCCACATGAGCCTCAAGCCCACGAGCGACCTGTGGTGGAAGAACGCGGTGATCTACTGCGTCGACGTCGAGACCTTCTACGACTCCGACGGTGACGGCTGCGGCGACCTGCGAGGCCTCACCGACCGGCTCGACTACCTCGGCGGCATGGGCGTGTCATGTCTGTGGCTGATGCCTTTCTACGCGTCGCCGGGCCTCGACGACGGATACGACATCTCCGACTTCTACGCGGTCGACCCCCGCCTCGGCACCCTCGGCGACCTCGTCGAACTGGTGCGCTCGGCGCGCGACCGCGGGATCCGCGTGATCGCCGACCTGGTGGTCAACCACACCTCCGACCAGCACAGCTGGTTCCAGTCGGCGCGGGCCGACCGGGACTCTCCCTACCGCGACTTCTACGTCTGGTCCGACGAGCGGCCCGAGGAGAAGCCCGGCGACGTCGCGTTCCCCGACAAGGAGGACTCCAACTGGGCCTGGGATGACCAGGCCGGCCAGTTCTACCTGCATCGCTTCTACTCACACCAGCCCGACCTGAACGTTGCCAATCCCGAGGTGCGCGACGAGATCGCACAGGTCATGGGCTACTGGATCGAGCAGGGCCTGTCGGGCTTTCGCGTGGACGCTGTGCCGTTTCTCCTCGAGCCCATGGGGATGCCCGACGGAGCGCTGGTGGACCCGCATGAGCTGGTACGCGACCTGCGGGCGTTCACCGCACGGCGAAACGGCGAGGCGATGCTCTTGGGGGAGGTCAACCGCGTATACCCAGAGGCACGCGAGTTCTTCGGCGACGAGGACGGCGACGAGCTGCACATGCTCTTCGACTTCGTCGGGATGCAGGCCATGTACCTGGCTCTCGCCCGGGGCGACGCGGCGCCGCTGCGGACCGCTCTGCAGGAGGCGCCGGAGATCCCGCAGGACTGTCAGTGGGGGCGCTTCGTGCGAAACCACGACGAGCTGACGCTCGACAAGCTCTCCGACTCCGAGCGCCAGGAGGTGTTCGACGCCTTCGGCCCCGACGAGTCGCTGCAGCTCTTCGGACGCGGCCTGCGCCGGCGTCTGCCGCCGATGCTCGACGGCAACCAGCAGGCCATCCGGATGGTCTACAGCCTGGCCTTCTCGCTCCCCGGTACGCCCGTGCTGTTCTACGGCGAGGAGATCGGCATGGGCGAGAACCTCGACATCGAGGGGCGCCTCAGCGTGCGGTCGCCGATGCAGTGGTCGGACGAGCCTCACGGCGGGTTCTCCACCGTTGCGGTTCGGGAGGCCCTGTGCCGGCCGGTGGTCGACGACGAGCGCTTCGGGCCGGCGGCGATCAACGTCGCCCGTCAGCGCCGTGAGCACGACTCGCTGCTCAACTGGTTCGAGCGGCTGATCCGGCGCCGGCGCGAGTGTCCCGAGATCGGGTTCGGCACGCTCGAGCTGCTCGATGCCGGAGCCTCGTCCGTGCTGGCTCACCGCTGCGACTGGGACGGTTCGGCGATCGTGGCGGTGCACGAGCTGGCCGGCGACGCGGTGACCGTGACGCTCACGCTGACCGGCCCGGACGACGCCGATGCCCTGGTCGATCTGTTCTCGGCCGACGTGCTTCCGCTCGAGAACGGGCAGGTGGAGCTGGAGCTGCAGCCGTACGCGTATCGCTGGCTGCGCATCCGCCGGGCATCGCGGCGCCTACCGCCCTAGTTCGGGGAGCAAGATCGGGGTGCTCCCTGATGCCGTGCACCGGTCGCCCGGCCTACGGTCGGCCCATGAACGATCACATCCAACATTCACAGCCCACCCTCGTACTCGGCGGGACGGGCAAGACCGGCCGCCGGGTGGTGGACGGGCTCAGGGCGCAGGGCTTGCCCGTGCTCATCGGAACGCCGTCGTCTGAGACGCGCTTCGACTGGGAGGACCGCTCGACCTGGGAACCGGCGCTCGACGGCGTGGGCTCGGTCTACCTCAGCTATTACCCGGACATCGCCGTGCCGGGCGCGGTCGAGGCCGTGAGCGCGCTGTCCGAGCTCGCGGTGAGCAAGGGGATCCCTCGCATCGTGCTCCTGTCCGGTCGCGGCGAGCCGGAGGCCGAGCGAGCCGAGCAGGCCGTGCGCGCCACCGGCGCCGAGCTGACCATCCTGCGCTCCACCTGGTTCATGCAGAACTTCAGCGAGGACTACATGCTCGAGCATGTGCTGAGCGGTGAGATCCGGCTGCCCGGCAGGGACGTGCCCACGCCGTTCATCGACGTGCGCGACATCGCCGACATCGCGGTGGCGGCGTTCACCGACGACCGGCATATCGGGCAGCTGTACGAGTTGACCGGGCCGCGCTCCCTGACCTTCGATCAGGTGGCGGCGGAGATCGCGGACGCGGCCGGCCGGGAGGTCACGCTACGAGCCGGTCTCGCTCGAGCAGCACGCGGCGGAGGCGCAGGCCGCCGGCGTGCCCGGCCGAGTTCGTCGACCTGCTCACCTACCTGTTCCGCGAGGTCGTGGACGGCCGTAACGCGGGCACGACCGACGAAGTACAGCGGGCCCTCGGCCGGCCGCCACGCGACTTCGCCGACTACGCCCGGGAGGCCGCCGCCAGCGGCGTCTGGAGGGCGTCGGCCGTCACCGCATGACTCGAATATGGTGAACCCGCCCGGCGACGAGGCCGGCACCACCGTGGAGTCCGAGCTGACACTTCTGGAGCGCGAGCGCGAGCTCTCGATCCTCGAGGACCGGCTGGGCGAGGCGCGCTCGCGGCGTGGCCAGGCGGTGCTGGTCGAGGCGCCGGCCGGGCTCGGCAAGACCAGTCTGCTGCGGGCGGCAGGGGAGTCCGCCCGCGAGGCGGGCTTCCTCTGCCTGACCGCGCGCGCCACCGAGCTCGAGCGGGACTTCGCCTACGGCTGCGTCCGTCAGCTGCTCGAGCCGGTCGTGGCGAGGGCGTCGGAGGCCGAGCGTGAGGCCGCTTTCGACGGGGCGGCCGCGTTCGCGAGGCCGCTGTTCTCGCCGGCGGGAGGCCCGGCGGACTCGGGGTCCGTGGACAGCGCGTTCGGCATGCTGCACGGTCTCTACTGGCTGACGGCCAATCTCGCCGAGCAGCAGCCCCTGGCCCTGCTCGTGGACGACCTCCAGTGGGCAGATCCCGAGACGCTGCGCTACCTCAACTACCTCGCCCCGCGGCTGGATGGCCTGCCGGTGGAGCTCGTGGCCGCCGCGCGGCCGGAGGAGACCGTGGCAGGCGAGCTGCCGCGCCTGGCCGAGCGCTCCGGAGACGACCATCCTGCGTCCGCGACCGCTCAGCCTCGAGGCCACCGCCAGCCTGTGCGAGGCCGTGCTCGGCCAGGCGGTGGCCCCCGAGTTCGTGGCGGCATGCCGCGACGCCACCGGCGGCAATCCCTTCTTCGTCGAGGCGCTGGTGCGCGAGGTGAGCCAGCGCGAGCTCGTGCCCGATGCGGAGGCGTCGGCCCGGGTCAGGGGCATCGGTCCCGCGGAGGTGGCCCGAGCAGTCCTGCTGCGCCTGACCGACAGTCCGGAGGCCAGAGACCTCGTGCGCGCCCTGGCGGTGATGGGCGACGGCGCGAGCCTCGGCGAGACCGCCGAATTGGCCGAGCTCGGCGAGCCCGACGCCGCCGCGGCCGCCGACGTACTGGCGGCGATGTCCATCGTCAAGCGATCGGAGCCGCTCGAGTTCGCGCACCCGGTGGTGAGGGAGGCCGTGTACGCCGACATCGGCCCGCGCGCACGTCGCCGCCAGCACGCCCGTGCGGCGACGATCCTCGCCGGCCGCGGCGCCTCCGAGGAGCGAGTGGCCGCGCAGATCGTCGAGTCCGAGCCGGCCGGAGACCCGGAGAGGGTGGAGCTCCTTCGCCGGGTGGCGGCCGCCGCGCTGGCACGCGGAGCACCCGCGGCGGCCAGCGCCTGGTTGCGCCGTGCGCTGGCCGAGCCGCCCCGAGCGGAGGACATGGCGGACGTGCTGCTCGCCCTCGGGTCGGCCGAGGTACGTCTCGGCAGTACCGACGCGGCGGATCATCTGACCGAGGCCGTCGAGCTCGCGGACGAGCCGGCGTTGCTCGGCCTCGCGGCCCGCCAGCTCGCGCTGGCGCTCAGCGTCTCGGGGCGCGCCGACCAGTCGGTTGACGTGCTCGAGTCCGCGATCGCCGTCGTCGAGCCGGTTGATCGCGAGCTGTCGCTGCTGCTCCAGGCCGAGGTGGCCTCGCACGCCCAGCAGGCCAGTCCCGAGATCCGCGGCCCGGCGGCCCGGCGGCTGGCGCGCCACGAGGATCTCCCGGGAGAGACGCCGGGCGAGCGGCTGGTGGCGGCGAGCCTGGCCTGCGAGCGGGCGAAGCTCAGCCGTTCGGCGGCCGACGCGGCCGCGCACCTCCTGCCCGCGCTCGCCGATGGCCGACTGGTGGAGGAGCAGCAGGGCGACCTGATCGGTCCCTTCTACGACCTGGTGATCGGGCTCCTCGCCACCGACGAGCTCGCCCCGGCCCTCGCCGCCGTGGAGCGGGCGCTCGTTCACGCTCGCGCGCGGGCCTCCGTTCCCGGAGTGGCCTACCTCACCACCCGTCGAGGCAGGATCTTCCTGCGCCAGGGTGATGTCAGGCAGGCGGAGGCCGAGGCCTGGATCGCAGGCGAGCTCCTGTCCACCCACCGGATTCCCCTAGGCACCCCGTTCGCGATGGCCCTGCTCCTGGAGGCGCTGATCGAGCGCGACGACCTCGAGGGAGCCGAGCGCGCTCTGGTGGAGCCCGGTCTGTGCCTGGACATGCGCCCGGGTCCGAGCAACAACTTCCTGACCGAGTCCATCGGCCGGCTGCACCTGGCGAGCGGGCGGACGGAGGAGGGCGTGGAGGCGCTGATGGAGTTCGGCCGTCGCGACGAGCTCTGGGGCGGTGCCAGCCCGCTGGCCTCGCGCTGGCGCTCACGGGCCGCGCTGGGGCTGGCGGTCCTGGGCGACCAGGATGACGCGCGCCGGATGGCCGCCGAGGACCTGGAGCGCGCACGGCAATGGGGCACCGCCACCGGCGTCGGCATCGCGCTGCGGGCGGTGGCCCTGGTGGAGGGCGGTCCGGCGTCGATCGATCGCCTGGAGGAAGCCGCGGAGGTCCTCGACCGCTCACCCTCGCGCCTCGAGCAGGCCCGGGCGCTCACCGATCTGGGGGCGGCTCTGCGGCGGGCCAACCGCAGAGCGGAGGCCCGCGGCGTGCTGCGGAACGCACTCGACCGGGCCGAGCGCTGCGGCGCGCGGGCGCTCGCGAACCGCACCCGGACCGAGCTGCGGGCCGCGGGCGGGCCCACCAGCGATCCCGAGGGCACCGGCGTGGAGCAGCTCACGGTCTCGGAGCGACGCGTGGCCGAGCTGGCCGCGGACGGGCACAGCAACCCGGAGATCGCGCAGACGCTGTTCGTGACCCGCAAGACGGTGGAGACGCACCTCGGCCGCGTGTACCGCAAGCTCGACATCTCCGGCCGGGGTGAGCTGACGGCGGTTCTGGCCGAGCCCAAGATCAGGGAGACGGATCAGGGAGCTCCCTGACGCCGGGTGCGCGGGCGGCCCGTACGGTCGGCCCATGCACACACTGATCACAAACACCTTCCCGACCCTCCACGGCACCCTGCCGGCCGGGACCACCGGATGAGCGGCGTGCCCTACGCGGCCACGCTGGTCACCGCAGTCGGCTGCGGACTGGCGGCCGGGGTGTTCTTCGCCTTCTCCACGTTCGTGATGCCCGCGCTGAAGCGGGTGACCCCGTCAGGTGGCGTCGAGGCCATGCAGTCGATCAACCGGGTGGCGCTGACCCCGCCCTTCATGATCGCCCTGTTCGGCACCGCGCTGGCGGCGCTGGGCCTGATCGTCTGGTCGGTCGTGTCCTCGGACGACCGGCCCACTGCCCTGATCGTCGCCGGCGGCGGGCTCTATCTCGTCGGGACGATCGGGGTGACCATCGCGGGCAACGTGCCGTTGAACGACCGGCTCGAGAGGGCCGACTCCGCGCAGGCCACCAGCGCCGGCTGGCACGACTGGGTCAACCGCTGGACCGCCTGGAACCACGTTCGTACCGCCGCCGCGCTGGCTGCCGCTGCGCTGCTGACGCTGGCGCTGGACGGCTAGACGCCACGAACACCTCACGAAGAAGGAGAACCGACATGGCCAGAACAGGCGATGAGCTCGTGAACCCCGTGACCGGACTGCGGACAGTGTTCCGCCAGACCTCGGATGACACCGGGGGCGAGCTGCTGCAGGTGGACTGGATCGCGGCGCCGGGCTGGACCACGGGGCCCGACCACGTGCACCGCCTCCAGGCCGAGCGCTTCGAGGTGATCTCGGGTGAACTCGGCCTGCGGGTGGACGGCGTGGAGCATTTCCTCGAGGCCGGCGAGGTCCTCGAGGCGCCCGCCGGTGCCGCGCACGCTGCCTGGAACGTGAGCCGGGAGGACGACGTGCACGTGCTCGTGGACTTCCGGCCGGCGCTACGGACCGAGGTGGCCTTCGAGGCCCTCGCCGGCCTGGCCCGCGACGGCAAGACCACCAGGGCGGGCATCCCGCGCAATCCGCTGCAGGCGGCGGTCATCGTGCGCCACTACGAGGACGAGATCTACTTCGTCCGGCCGCCCCTGAGCGTGCAGAAGCTGCTCTTCGGGCCACTGGCGGCGCTGGGCCGGATGGCGGGCTATCGCCCGGACTATCCCTATCGCCGGGCAGCCGCGGACCGCACGGTGGGGTCGACGGCGTAGGTGGCGATGATCGCTCGTGTCTGGAGCGGGGCGGTGCGCCGGGAGGACGGCGACGCCTACGCGGCGTGCGTCCTCGACACCGGGCTGGCGGGCTACGCCGCCACGAAGGGCAACCTCGGAGCCTGGATGCTGCGCCGCGACCGCGAGACCCGGAGCGAGTTCATGGTCTTCACGCTCTGGGACTCGCTGGACTGCCTCGACGCCCTCGCTCCCGAGGACGAGCGCTATCTGGTGGAGGACGGAGGAACCGTCGTCGTCTACGAGGCGGCTGGAGGCGCTCCTCCTCCGGCGGGCTGGAGGCGGGGATGCTGATCGGGGAGCTAGGCGGACATGGTCCAGTCGAACCCGTCGAGGCCCCAGCCGAGGCCTGAGGCCACGAAGGCCCGCTTGCGCTGAACCCCGGGGCCCGGATTCGGTGATCAGGGCCGGCAGTCGAGCTCGCCGCCGGTCATCCCGTCGACGAGAGCCGCGACGTTGGCGGCCATCGCGCCGATGTAGGTGCCCTCGGCAGTGCCGCTCTCGCCGAGAGTGTCGGCCCACAGGTCGGCGCCCACCTCCGCGCCGGCCTCCCGGGACAGGGCCTGCTCGAGCCGCTCGCTCACGCCCGACTCCGGGAACACCGCCTCCACCCGCTCGTCCTCGATCTGACGGACCAGCCGTTCCACGTCCTTGGCTGACGGCTGCGCCTGGGTGGACAGCGAGGGGATGACCGAGCCGACGATCTCGATGTCGTAGCGGTCGGCGAGATAGGCGAAGGCGTCATGGGTGGTCACGACCTTGCGCCTGGCCGCCGGCACGCGCTCGAAGCACGCGGCGGCCTGCGAATCGAGGCGCTCGAGCTTCTCGACGTAGGCGGCAGCGTTGTCGGTGTAGGCCTGCCGGTGGTCGGGATCGGCCTCGATCAGGGCGTCGCGAATGGCCTGCACGGCGAGGATCGCGTTGCGGGGGTCCTGCCACCAGTGCGGGTCGGTATCGGAGCCCACGTCGACGGTCTCGACCGAGCCGAGCAGGTCCACGACCTCGCCGTCGCTGCCGGAGCTCTCGATCAGGTCGTCGAGCCACACGTCCACGTCGCCGCCCGAGCGGACGATCAGGGCAGAGTCGGCCAGCGCCGCCGCGTCGCTCGGCCGGGGCTCGTAATCGTGCGGATCGGCGCCGCTCTCGAGGATCGCGTCGACCTCCACCAGGTCGCCCCCGACGTTGCGGATCAGGTCGGCGACCTGGGTGGTGGTGGCCACCACGGTCAGGCGCTCGTCGCCGGACCCGGTCTGCGAGTCGTCACCACAGGCGGCGAGGGCCGTCAGGGCCGGGGCGCAGAGCAACGCGACGACGAGGATGCGGGCGGGACCGGGCACGAGGCTGAGGGAGGATACTGAGAATGATTCTCACCCGCGGCTGCGGCGATCGCGCACCTGGGTGACCAGCAGCCAGACCAGGAAGGCCACCACCGGAACGAAGTAGGCGATGGTGGTGAGCCAGTGGCCGGCGTGGGCGATCCAGAGCACACCTCAATGGTGGCAGGCCCCGGCGTCTGCGCTAGCGTCCGCGTTCTGGACCTCGCGGGCTCAACAGTGCTCCTGACCGGCGCCTCGGGCGGAATCGGGGGCGCGATCGCCGTCGCTCTGGACCGCGCTCGCGCACGCCTGGTCCTCAGCGGCCGGCGCACCGACGCGCTCGAGGAGCTGCGCTCTCAGCTGGGCGACCGGCCGGAGATCGCCACCGCCGACCTCTCGGACGGGCCGGCCGCCTCGCGGCTGGCCGAGCGCGCCGGCGCGGTGGACGTGCTCGTGGCCAACGCGGCGCTTCCGTCCAGCGGGGCGCTCACCGACTTCACGCCCGAGCAGCTCGACCGCGCGCTCGACGTGAACCTGCGTGCCCCCATCCAGCTGTCGCGCGAGCTGGTGCCCGGGATGGTCGAGCGGGGCCGGGGTCACCTGGTGTTCATCTCGTCGCTGTCGGGCAAGGTCGCCTCCACCCGCTCCACGGTCTACTCGGCCACCAAGTTCGGCCTGCGCGGTTTTGCCTCGGGACTCCGTGAGGACCTGCACGGCACCGGCGTGGGGGTGACCGTCGTGTTCCCGGGGTTCGTGTCCGGCGCGGGCATGTTCGCCGACGCGGGCGTGGAGCTGCCGCGCTACGTGGGCACCTGCACGCCGGAGGAGGTGGCGGCGGCGGTGGTACGCGGCGTGGAGGAGAACCGGGCCGAGCTCGACGTGGCGCCCTTCGGCCTGCGCGCGGGCGTCTTTCTCTCCTCGATCGCTCCGGTCACTGCGGCGCGCCTGCAGCGCCGCCTGGGCGCGGAGCGCCTGGCCGAGGCCATGGCCGAAGGTCAGGCCGGCAAGCGCTGAGCGGACCTCAGTCCGTCGCCACCTCGCTGCCGTCCTCGCTCCAGCGCGTGTGGAAGGCACCGTCGCGGTCCACTCGGCGGTAGGTGTGGGCCCCGAACAGGTCGCGCAAGCCCTGGATCAGGCCGGCCGGGCCGCGGGCGCGGCGGTAGCCGTCGTAGTAGGCCAGCGACGAGGTGAAGGCCGGCACGGCCACGCCCAGCTCGGTGGCCCGCGCGATCACCCGGCGCCAGGGGTCCTGCGCGTTGCCGAGCGCGTCGGAGAACGTGTCCACGAGCATCAGGTTCGGTGTCTTGGGGTCGGTCTCGTAGGCCTCGCGGATGCGATCGAGGAAGCGCGCCCTGATGATGCAGCCGCCGCGCCAGATGGTGGCCATCGAGCCGAGATCGATACCCCACTCCTCCTGCTCGGAGGCGGCCGTCATCTGCTCGAAGCCCTGAGCGTAGGCCACGATCTTGGACGCGTAGAGCGCGTGCTGGATGTCGTCGATCAGCGAGCGGTCCAATCGCTCCCCCTCACCCGGGCGCGGGCCGGCCAGCAGCTCGGAGGCATGCACACGCTGGTCGCGCAGCGCCGACAGTGAGCGGGCGAACACCGCCTCGGTGATCGCCGTGAGGGGCACCCCCAGCTCGAGCGCGTCCTGCGCGGTCCAGCGGCCGGTGCCCTTCTGCTCGGCCTCGTCGAGGATCACGTCGAGCAGCGGCTGGCCCGTGGCCTCGTCGGTCTTGGCCATGACCGTTGCCGCGATTTCGATCAGGAACGACTCGAGCTCGCCCTCGTTCCAGCCCCGGAACACCTCGGCGATCTCCGCCACCTCCAGGCCCACCCCGTTGCGAAGCAGGTCGTACGCCTCGGCGATCAGCTGGATGTCGGCGTACTCGATGCCGTTGTGGACCATCTTCACGTAGTGGCCGGCGCCGTTGTCGCCGACATAGGTGCAGCAGGGCGTGCCGTCCACCTGGGCGGCGATCTGCTCGAACACCTTCTCGACCTCGCCGTACGCTTCGCGGTCCCCGCCCGGCATGATGCTCGGGCCCTTCAGCGCGCCCTCCTCGCCGCCCGACACGCCGGTGCCGAGGAAGCGCAGGCCGCGCTCGGCGATCTCGCCGCTGCGGCGTTGCGTGTCGCGGAAGTTTGAGTTGCCGCCGTCGATGATCACGTCGCCCCGCTCCATCAGCGGCACGAGCTCCTCGATCACCGCGTCGACCGGCTTGCCGGCCTTCACCATGACGATGATCGCGCGGGGCGGCGCCAGCGCCGCGACGAACTCCTCCGTGGAGCCGGTGCCCTCGAGCGGGCCCTCGTCGCCGTGCTCGTCCATGAAGCGCTCGGTCTTCGCACCCGTGCGGTTGTGCACCGCCACGGGGATGTCGTGGTGGGCGATGTTGCGCGCGAGGTTGGCGCCCATGGTGGCCAGGCCGGTGAGGCCGACGTGCCGCTCCGTGGCGCTCACATCAGCGGCCGCTGGGCCGAGCTGTCCGGTTCGAGGCGGTCCTCCTGCAGATCGAGCGCCACGCGCACGATCCGCGCCTGCTCGCGCTTGTGAGCCGCCGAGTAGCCCTCGCCGGGAGCGGCGCGCAGCTGGCGGCCCACGTAGTCGTAGGACAGCCGCTCGGGCAGGATCCCTGCCATGCGCCGCCGCATGAACGCGCGCGCGCCCATGTTGCGCGGCTCCTCCTGCACCCAGACCACGCGCTCCAGGTTGGGGTAGCTCTCCAGCAGCTCGGTCAGCTCGGCCTCCGGGAAGGGGTAGAGGAGCTCCACCCGGGCCACCGCGATTTGGTCCTGGCCGTCCCGGTCCTCGTGGGCGTCGATGTCGTAGAAGATCTTGCCCGAGCAGAGCACGAGGCGGGTCACGTTGGCGCGGTCGTTCCCTCCGTCGCCGAAGCGCGGGTCGTCGAGCACCCGCTCGAACGAGCCCTCGGCGAGCTCGGCCAGCGTGGAGGTGGCGGCCGGCAGCCGCAGCAGGCTCTTCGGCGTCATCACAATCAGCGGGCGCGGCTTGGACACGAGCGCCTGGCGCCGCAGGAGATGGAAGTACTGAGCCGGGGTCGTGGCGTTGGCCACGCGGATGTTGCCCTCGGCCGCCGACTGCAGGAAGCGCTCCAGGCGGCCACTCGAATGCTCGGGCCCCGAGCCCTCGTAGCCGTGCGGCAGCAGCAGCGACAGCCGGGAGGTCTGCCCCCACTTGGCCAGGCCCGACACGAGGAACTGGTCGACGATCACCTGGGCCGAGTTGACGAAGTCGCCGAACTGGGCCTCCCACAAGATGAGCGCGTCGGGAGCCTGGACCGAATAGCCGTACTCGAAGCCCATGCAGGCCTGCTCGGACAGCGGGCTGTTGTGGAGCTCGAACGGCGCGTTGGCGTCGCGCAGGTGCTGCAGAGGGGTGTAGCGCTCCCCGGTCTCCGCGTCGTGCAGCACGGCGTGCCGCTGGCTGAAGGTGCCGCGCTCCGAGTCCTGGCCGGTGAGCCGGGTGGGCACTCCGAGGGCGAGCAGCGAGGCCACGGCGAGGGCCTCGGCGTGGGCCCAGTCCACCGGTCCGTCCTCCTCGAACACCGCCCGGCGGCGATCGAGGAACGGCTTGAGCTTGCGATGCACCGTGAAGCCGTCGGGCAGCCGCAGCAGCTGCTCACCCAGCGCGCGCAGGGTGTCTTCCGCGACGGTGGTGCGCGGCTCCCGGCTCATCGTCCGGTCGAGCTCGATCTCGCCGGTCTCGGGCGGGGTTCCGATCGACTCCTTCAGCTCGGTGTGCGCGTCGGCCACCCTCGAGTAGGCATCGGCGGCCATCGTCTCGGCCTCGTCTGCGCTTACCACGTCCTCCTGCTCGAGCTTCTCGGCGTACAGCTTGCGCACCGGCGGGTGCTTCCTGATGAGCTCGTACATCTGCGGCTGGGTGTACGCGGGCTCGTCGGTCTCGTTGTGGCCGAAGCGCCGGTAGCCGATCAGGTCGATCAGCGCGTCGCGGCCGAAGGTCTGGCGGAACGCGCCGGCCAGCCGCATGGCCGAGACGCAGGCCTCCACGTCGTCGGCGTTCACGTGGATGATCGGGATGTCGAAGCCCTTGGCCGGGTCGGACGCGTATCGCGTGGAGCGGCTCTCGTCCGGATCCGTGGTGAAGCCGAGCTGGTTGTTGGCGATCACGTGGATCGTGCCGCCGGTGGAGTAGCCGGGCAGCGCCTGGAGGTTGAGCGTCTCGGAGACGATGCCCTGGCCCGGGAAGGCGGCGTCACCGTGGATGATCACCGGCAGGACGGCGGAGGGATCGTGGGTGAGGTCGCGGGCCTTGCGGCCCGTCTGGTCGGCCCGGGCACGGCCTTCGATCACCGGGTTCACGTACTCGAGGTGGCTCGGGTTGGGGGAGAGGGTCACGGTCACGCCCCTGCCCGACAGGACGCCGTAGGTGCCGCTGGCGCCGTAGTGGTACTTCACGTCGCCGGTGCCGCCCTCGGGCGCCGCGGTGTCCACGGCCAGCGTCTGCTCGCCCTCGAACTCGGCGAGGATCGCCTCGTAGGGCCGGCCGACCGTGTGCGCGAGCACGTTGAGGCGGCCGCGGTGAGCCATGCCCACCACCACCTCGCGCGCGCCGTCGGCCGAGCCGAGCTCGATCGCCTCGTCGAGCATGGGCACCAGCGTGTCGAGGCCCTCGATCGAGAACTGCTTCTTGCCCAGGAAGGCCTTGTGCAGATAGCCCTCCAGGGCCTCGACCTCCGACAGGCGCCTCAGCAGCCGACGCCGGGCCTCCTCGTCGAGCGGCTCGCGGTAGGCACCCGACTCGATCGCCTGGCGCAGCCATACGCGCTGCTCGTGGTCGGAGATGTGCTCGATCTCGTAGGCGATCGTGCCCGTGTAGGTGTCGCGCAGTCGTGGCAGCGCGTCCGCGAACGTTTCGCCCGCCACCGCCACGCGCAGGACCGACGCGGGGATGCGGCGCATCAGGTCGTCGGTGAGCTTGAGGGTGGCCGGGTCGAGGGCCGGATCACCCACCGGCGCCGAGCCGAGCGGGTCGAGCTGCGCGGCCAGGTGACCGTGCATGCGATGGGCCTTGACCAGCGAGGTGGCCGCCTGCACGGCCTGGAGCAGCGCCGCATCGGCCACGGGGCTGGCCGCCGGGACGGCGGCGGCGGGCACCGGCTCGGCGGCGGTGACCGGGGCGGGCTCGGCGGAGGTGGTGCTCCCGTCGATGCCCAGGCCCTCGAACACTCCCTCGTAGAAGCCGTCGGCGCCCTGCAGCAGCTCGTCCACCCGGCGCAGGAAGGCGCCCGATTCCGCGCCCTGGATCACCCGGTGGTCGTAGGTGCTGGTCATGGTCATGACCTTCTGCACACCCAGCTCACGCAGCTTGTCCGGGGTCACTGCGGTGAGGCCGGGCGGGTAGCCGATCGCCCCCGTGGCCACGATCGTGCCCTGGCCGGGCATGAGCCGCGGCACGCTGGCCACCGTGCCGATGCCGCCCGGGTTGGTGAGGGTGATGTTGGCGCCCTGATAGGCGTCGGGAGCGAGCGTGTTGTCGCGCGCCCCGGCCACGAGCTCGTCGTAGCGGGCGACGAAGGACGCGAAGTCCATCTCGCTCGCGTCGGCGAGCACCGGGACCACGAGCGAGCGGCTGCCGTCCTTGCGCTCCACGTCCACCGCCAGGCCGAGGCTGGCCGAGCCGGGCGCGACCCGCAGCGGCTTTCCGTCCTGTTCCGAGTAGGCGTGGCCCATCACCGGCATGTCGCGGGCGGCCTGGACCACGGCCCAGGCGATCAGGTGGGTGAACGAGAGCTTGCGGCCACTCGCCTTCACCTCTCTGCGCCGCGCGTCCAGCACGTCCACGGGCACGGTGCGGAAGCTGGTGGCCGTCGGTATCGAGCGGCTCTCGTTCATGAAGCGCACGAGCGTGGCCGCGGGGCCGCGAATCGGGATGGCGTCGGCTTCGGGCGGGGCGGCGGGCGCGGCGGCGCCTCCGTTGCCTTCCACGGCGGCCAGCACATCCTCCTTGGTCACCCGACCGCGCGGGCCCGAGCCACTGATGACGCTCAGGTCGAGCCCGTGCGCATTCGCCATGCGCACGGCGACGGGAGTGGCGTTTCCGCCGTTGCCCGACGCCGGCGCCGTCTCCTCGACCGGCTTGGCCGCCGGCTCGGCCTTCGGCTGCACCGGGCCGTTTCCGGAGGCGGGCGCCGCGCCGGCGCCCGCGGCGATCCGGCACAGGATCGAGCCCACGGAAACCGTCTCGTCGGGCTGAGCGAGGATCTCCTCCACCGTCCCGGCCACGGGTGACGGCACCTCGGCGTCCACCTTGTCGGTGGAGATCTCCACGAGGGGGTCGTCCACGGCCACCGTGTCGCCCGGCCCGACCCTCCAGTCGAGCACGGTCCCCTCGGCCACCGAATCGCCCATCTCGGGGAAGGCGACGTCCACGAGCTCGCCGGTGCCGGCCCCGTCCTCGTCGGGGGCAGGCGGGCTCTCGTCCTCCTCGGCCGGGGGCGCGTCGCCCGTCTCGATCTCTCCGAGGACGGCGCCCACCTGAACGAGCGAGTCGGGCTCGGCCAGGATCTTCACCAACGTGCCGGCTGCGGGGGCGGGCACCTCAGCGTCCACCTTGTCGGTGGAGATCTCGACCAGAGGCTCCTCGGCCTCGACCCGGTCGCCCACCTGCTTACGCCACTCGAGGACCGTCCCCTCGGTCACGGACTCGCCCATTTGGGGCATGGTGATCTGCACGGTCGTTGCCGGCGTGGCCATTCGGGTTCAACTGTACCCCTGCGGCGGCCCGGTATCGCCTCACAAGTAGCGTGGCGCGCGATGACCGGCCGAAGGCTCAAGTTCTGGGGATGGGGCTACGAGGACCAGCAGCCCTCTCACGACGAGGTGCGCGCCACCGTGGACGCCTCGCGCGCCCATCTCGGCTTCCCGCCGGCGGAGACCGAGCGGCCGGTCGAGCTCGACGCCCTCGAGCTGCCCCGGCCCCGGCTGCAGGCCCCCTCGGCACTGGCGCCGATCTGCCGCAGCGACCCGTACGAGCGCGCCCTCCACGCCTACGGCCGCGCGTACCGCGACGTGGTCCGCGCGTTTCGCGGCCGCTTCGATCACCCACCCGACGTGGTGGCCCACCCCACCAGCGAGGCCGAGCTCGAAGCGGTGCTCGCCTGGTGCGAGGAGGCCGGGGCAGCCGCCATCCCGTTCGGCGGCGGCACGAGCGTGGTGGGGGGCGTGGAGGCGGCCGACGGAGCCGGCTACGCCGGCGTCGTGACCGTCGACCTCAAGCGGCTCGACCGCGTGCTCGAGATCGACCGGACCTCGCTGGCCGCCCGCATCCAGGGCGGCGCCACCGGGCCAGGGCTGGAGGCGCAGCTACGCGAGCACGGCCTCACGCTGCGCCACTACCCGCAGTCCTTCGAGTACTCCACCCTGGGCGGCTGGATCGCCACTCGGGCCGGAGGCCACTTCGCCACGCTGGCCACTCACATCGACGACTTCGTGGAGTCGGTGCGGGCGCTCACGCCCAGAGGCGTCTGGGAGAGCCGCCGCTTGCCGGGGTCGGGTGCCGGCCCGAGCCCCGACCGGATGCTGATCGGCTCCGAAGGAGTTCTCGGCGTGATCACCGAGGCCTGGGTTCGGGTGCGCGAGCGGCCGCGCTTTCGCGCCTCGGCGGGCGTGACCTTCGGCTCGTTCGCCGAGGGGGCCGCCGCGGTACGGGAGCTGGCCCAGTCCGGCCTTCACCCGTCCAACTGCCGTCTGCTCGACCCCGGCGAGGCGGCGCTCACCGGCGCCGCGCAGGACGGGAAGGCGCTGCTCGTGCTCGGCTTCGAGTCCGCGGACCATCCGCTCGAGGCCTGGATGGACCGCGCCGTCGAGCTGTGCCGCGACCACGGGGGAGAGCTGACGGAGCCTCCGCGGGTGGGCGAGCGCACCGCGTCAGCGGATGCCTGGCGCGACTCGTTCCTGCAGATGCCCTACCTGCGCGACACGTTCGTGGCCGGCGGGATCATGGCGGAGACGTTCGAGTCGGCCGTCACCTGGGACCGATTCGAGACGTTCGTGGACGAGGTGCGGGGCCGCACGCTTGCCGCTCTGGGCGAAGGGTCGGTGACGTGTCGTCTCACGCACGCCTATCCGGACGGCGCGGCTCCCTACTTCACCGTGCTCGCTCCGGCCCGCCGCGGCGCCGAGGTGGATCAGTGGGACGAGGTCAAGCAGGCGGCCTCCGAGGCGATCATCGACGCGGGTGGCACCATCACCCACCACCACGCCGTGGGCCGCGACCATCGACCCTGGTACGACCGGCAGCGTCCCGAGCCCTTCGCGGCGGCGCTGGCGGCGGCCAAGGCGGCCGTCGATCCCGCGGGCATCCTCAACCCCGGAGTGCTGATCCCGCCGCAGCCGTGGCCAGTGCGGCCCTGAGATGATTCCCGCGTGAACGCACGGCGCCGAGAGCTGGCCCGCGCCGACCGCGTGCTCCCGGGACTCTGGCGGCTGCGCCTGCCGCTGCCCTGGCCCGGGGTCCCGCACGGCAACGCCTACGCCATCGCCGCCGGCGACGGGATCGTGCTGGTGGACACAGGCATCCACGAGCCCGGCTCGATGCGCCAGCTCGAGCGCGCCCTCGACCAGGCCGGCCTGAGCCTGGAGCACGTTCGGCTCGTGGTGTGCACCCACGCCCACTCCGACCACTACGGCCAGGCCGGTCCCATCGTCCACGCCACCGGCTCCGAGCTGTGGATGCACCCGGACCACGAGCACATGACCCGAGCGGCCGAGGATCCCGACCAGGCCTTCGAGCGGCGCTTCGAGATCGCCCGCCAGAGCGGCGTCCCCGCCGAGGCGCTCGCGGCCTACCGCGAGTCTGGGCGCGGCCGCAACTTCGGCATCGCGGAGATCATCGAGCCGCACCGCGACCTCGTGCCCGGTGTGGAGGTGGAGACCGACCTCGGCACGTGGCAGGTGCACGAGACGCCCGGCCACGCGCCGTCCCACGTGGTGCTCCACCAGCCCGAGCGGGAGCTGCTGCTGTCCGGGGATCACCTGCTGGGCCGCGTGTCGCTCTACTACGACTACGGCTATTCGCCCGACCCGGCCGGCGAGTTCCTCAAGAGCCTCGACGTGGTCGACGAGCTCGATGTCCAGCTCATCCTCGCCGGCCACGGCAGGCCGGTGCGCGACGCTCCCGCCCTGATCGAGGCCAACCGCCGAGCCGTAGCCGAGCGCATCGAGAGGGTGCGAGCGGCGTTGTCCGGCGGCCCGGTCCCGGCCTTCGACGTGGTCCCGAAGATGGTCGACCACGAGCTGCCCGGTCCCATGATGATCGGCTGGGGCCTGAGCGAGGCGCTCTGCTACCTGCGCCACCTGGAGCTCGACGGCGAGGTGGAGCGGCTCGAGGAGGATGACGGCGAGCGCTGGGCGGCTGCGGCCTAGGAGAGATTTCGACCGAGGGCCTCCGACCATGTGACATCGACCATGAGATACATGGTCGATGTTGCACGCTCGCTCAGCTAGATCGTCGCCCGCGCCCGCGTCCAGGGATGCGCCGCGCGCAGCGCCGCCAGGATGGCCCGCGTTGCGGGCGAGCGGTTGAGCGTGTAGAAGTGGATCCCGGGCGCGCCTCGCGCCAGGAGATCGGAGCACTGGAGGGTCGCGTAAGCGACTCCGAGCTCTGCAACCGCTTCCGGGTCGTCGGCGCGCCCGTCGAGCTGCGCGGTCAGGTCCGCGGGGATGGTGGCGCCGCACATCTCGGTGAAGCGCTTGATCTGGCCGTAGTTGGTGATGGGCATGATGCCCGGGATGATCGGCACCTCGATGCCGGCCGCGCGGGCCTCCTCGACGTACGCGAAGTACGAGTCGTTGTCGAAGAAGAGCTGGGTGATGAGGAAGCCGGCCCCTGCGTCGGCCTTGTCGCGCGCATAGCCGAGGTCGCTGGCGCGGTCGGGCGCGTCGGGGTGGATCTCCGGGAAGCAGGCCGCCCCGACGCAGAAGTCGAAGCGCTCGCGGATCAGGCGGATGAGGTCGATCGAATAGCTCAGGCCGCCCGGATGGGGCTGCCATTCGGTCTCCCCGCGGGGCGGGTCGCCGCGCAGGGCCAGGACGTTCTCGATCCCTGCCGCCTCGATCTCGGTGAGGATGTCCACGATCCGGTCCGCGGGCTCGCCCACGCACGAGAGATGGGCCATGGCCTCGATGCCCAGCTCCTGCTTGATCGACTTGGTGATCTCCACGGTCCGGTTGCGCGTGGTGCCACCGGCGCCGTAGGTCACCGAGACGTAGTCGGGCGAGTCGTCCTTCAGGGTCTCGAGCGTGCCCTCGAGCGTCCGCCGGCCCTCATCGGTCTTGGGGGGAAAGAACTCGAACGAGAACACCGGCCGGCGCTCGTCCAGAAGTCGGTCGATCCGCATGCCGGATCAGGCTAACACAACCTTGACAAACTCGTGTCAAGGTTGCGGGGACGTGCTCGAACGCAGCACGTCGGGGCCGCTCGGCGCGGGATCGCCGTCGCCGGGCTCGGCGGTCACGGCCAGGCCCGGGTACTCGGCGGGATCCACGGCGGCGGTGAAGCGGACGTCGGAGCGTCCCTGCTCGTCGGGGTGGAATGTGCCCGCGGAGATCCGGTCGGGCCGGCCCGGGCGGTCGCCGGGGCCGACGAACCAGAGTTCGTAGTACTCGCCCTTGGGGAGGATCGGCAGGTCGCCGGTGCGGAAGTCGATCACGCGCCCGATACCGGTCTTCGAGACCGTCGCCTCCGCGGTCGCGCCTCCGGGCGCCTGCAGGGTGGCCTCGACCTCCTTGACCCCGGGCAGGCCGTCATCGCCGCCGCCGAGCATGGTTCCCAGGAGGACGCCGGCGGCCAGCGCCACCGCCAGTCCGCCGGCGAGCGCGGGACGGCCGAGCCGCCGGCGTCGCGGGCGCGCGGGCGCGGGAACCGGCGGGCGGCTGGGCGCGGCGACCTCGGCGGCCGGGGCGTGGCCGTTCAGGCCGGCGGTGCGGATCGCGGCGAGCGTGCGCGTCTCGAGCTCGAACGGTGGTGCGGGTGCGGGGGGCGCGGCACGGGCCAGCAGCCCCGCTATGTCCTCCACCTCGGCCCGCTCTTGGCCGTCGAGGCCGTCGAGCAGTCGCGCGCGGATGTCGCGCCGGTCAGGCAAGGAGCCCCCTCTCCTCGAGCTCCAGCTTGAGCGCCTTGAGGCCATAGAAGGCGCGGGTCTTGACCGTCCCGACCGGGATTCGGAGGCGCCGGGCGATCTCCGCCTGGCCGAGGTCCTCGTCGACCATCAGCTCGAGCACCTCGCGGTGCTTGGTCGAGATCGCGTTGAGCGCCTCACGCACGTCGAGCGCGAGCAGCAGGGCTTCGTAGGCCTCGCCCTCGAGCAGGTCAAGCTGTTGATCCGGCGCCGGCCCGGTGGGTAGCGGCCGTGAGGCCGAGCGGCGCAGCAGGTCCACCGCGGCACGGCGGGCAATGGTGAAGATCCAGGTTCGCGGGCTGCCCCGGTCGGCGTCGAAGCGCGGGGCGCTTCGCCACAGCCTGACGAAGGTCTCCTGCACGAGCTCCTCGGCCATGCCGCTGTCGCCCGTGAGCCGGAGGCCGAGGCCATACAGCCGAGACGAGTAGCGGCGGTACAGGTCCACCAGGGGCTCACCGTGATCGCCCGCCGCGACGAGGCCGAGGAGGGTGGTCTCCTCGGTCGTGGCGGCCAGGGTGGTCGTGTCGCTGCGCATGGAGGGACGGGGGGTCCTGCCCTGTCCATTCGCAGTGCCACCCCGATCGGTTCACCGCGCGAGACGTCATTTCTCTTCGGGCGGCAGGATGTCGAGGCCGGTGGCGACCGTCTCCCGGCCGGCCAGGCGGTACTGCACGTCCACCGAGTCGTTCTTGCCGTAGGAGCCGAAGAGCCCGAAGAACATCGCCGTCCAGCGGCCCGCGCCCAGCTTCTCCTTCTCGAGCGGCTTGCTGAACAGCAGGTGCCCTGCTTCGACCCGGTAGTCCTCGCCGTCCCGCTGTGGCACGCCGTTGACAAACACCCGGTACGGGGGCTCGGCGCCGCGCGGGAGCTTCACTCGCCAGACGGTCATCCTGCCTCCAGTGCCCGGCGAAGGGCCTGGTAGGCGGTCTCGCGCCTGCGCTGCTCGACCAGGCGGCGCCTCACGCGGCCCGTGAAGGCCTCGCTCGAGCCGTCGCCGCGCACATCCACGCCGGCCCTGAGCCCGCGGCCGGACAGCTCGAGCCGCGCCACCACCTGCTGAACGGGCTCCAGCTTGCGGATCAGCGTGCCGCCGCGTGGGCGAGTGTGAGCGCTGCGCTCGAGCTCGGCCCCGCGTTGCTCGATCGCTCCGAGCGCCGTCGGCAGATCGGCGTAACGCTCGCGGATCACCTTGGCACCGTGACGTATCGTGAGCGTGTACGGCATGCCGGGGAGCGTACTTTCAGTAAACGTCGCCGAGGTCCGGGAGCTGCCTCGCCGCGGGCACATGGTCAAGACCGGCATCTGGAAGCTCCCGGTGACGGGACCCGTGGCGGTGAGGGGCGTGAAGCTCGACGGGGACTTCCAGGCCGACGCCGCGGTGCACGGCGGCGCCGACAAGGCGGTCTACGCGTATGCGCGCGAGGACACCGACTGGTGGGAGCGCGAGCTCGCCACCGAGCTGCCCGACGGCGTGTTCGGCGAGAACCTCACCCTGAGCGGGATCGACGTGAGCGGCGCCCGCATCGGCGAGCGCTGGCGAATCGGATCCGTGCTGCTCGAGGTCTCCGAGCCGCGCTTCCCGTGCTGGAAGCTCGGCGCCCGCTTCGGCGATCCACGGATGATCAAGCGCTTCGCGAGGGCGCTGCGGCCGGGCGCCTACCTGCGCATCGCCGAGGAGGGCCGCCTCGAGGCCGGCGATCCCGTGGAGCTCGTTTCGCGTCCCGACCACGACCTCACCATCGCGGCCTTCGCCCGGGTCTACCTCGAGGACCACTCGCAGCTGTCGCGCCTGCTGGTGCCCGAGCTGTCGCAGGACTGGCGCGACTGGGTGCGCGAGCGGGCAGCCTGAGCGCGCTCTAGCCGCCGATGGCCGACATCGTCCGCGGCGGCTGGCGGAAGCCCGGCTCGTTCACGCGGTGCTTGAGCTCCTTGCGCCACACCGCTTCGCGGATGATCGTCTCGAGCTCGGCGTCGGAGGCGCCGCTGCGCAGCGGGTCGCGCAGGTCGGTCTCGTGCAGCGAGAAGAGGCAGGTCCTCAGCTTCCCCTCGGCGGTCAGCCGCACGCGGTTGCAGTCCGCGCAGAAGGGCTCGGACACCGGATTGATGAAGCCGATCTCGCCCTGGCCGTCGCTGAAGGCGAAGATGCGGGCCGTGGCGTGTGGCTCGCGCGGCCGTTCCTCGAGCGGATGCACGCGGTGGATGATCTCCCGGATCTCGTCTCCGGTGAGCACCTGGTCGCGACTCCAGGCGTGGTCTCCGTCGAGCGGCATGAACTCGATGAAGCGCACCTCGTATCCGGTGGAGCGAGCGAACTCGGCGAACGGCAGGGCCTCCTCCTCGGTGAAGTCCCGCAGTGCGACGGCGTTGACCTTGACCGGCTGGATCTCGGGAAAGCGGCCGATCGCCTCGAGACCGGCGAGCACGCGGGGGAGGGCGTCGCGGCGCGTGAGCTGGAAGAAGCGGTCGCGCTGCAGGGAGTCGATCGAGACGTTCACCCGATTGATGCCGGCGTCCACCAGCGCGGCGGCGTCGCGCTCGAGGAGGAAGCCGTTGGTGGTGAGCGAGAGATCCTCGATTCCCGGCACCCGGGCCAGCATCGAGGCGAGCCGCGGGAACTCGCGACGCACCAGCGGCTCGCCGCCGGTCAGGCGCAGGTCGGTCACGCCCATCGACGCCATCACCGAGACGATCCGCTCGATCTCCTCGAAGTGCAGAATCTCCTCGCGGTCGAGCCAGGGCAGGCCGTCGGCGGGCATGCAGTACTGACAGCGGAAGTTGCAGCGGTCGGTGACCGAGACCCGCAGGTCCGATATGCGCCGGCCGTGGCCGTCGACGAGAGGCTCGAGCTCCACTGTCCTTAGGGTACCGAGGGTGGAGCTTCCCGACGTCGCGATCAGAGCGCCCTCACGCGGCAACCGCAGGCTGGAGCGGTTGTTCGACGCCGCGAACGCGGACGATCGGCTGCGCGCGTGGTGGTACATGCAGCAGGTCAACGCCGACCGCCGCGACATGTCCGACCACTCCGTGGTCCACATCCAGATCGTGGTCAACATCGCTCTGCGGCTGTTCCGCCTGCTCAACCGGGCGGGGGTCGAGCCCGCGATGGTCACCGATCACGGCATGGGCGCCCGCGACGCCGAGGTGGCGATCGCCGCGGCCTGCCTGTTCCACGACACCGGGATGTCGATCCACCGCACCGACCACGAGCAGTACAGCCTGTTCATGGCCTCGGATCGCATGCCCCAGCTGCTGGAGCCGATCTACGACGAGCCCGAGCTGACGGTGGTGATCTCCGAGGCGCTCCACGCCGTGATCGGGCACCGGCGCCGCGGCGACCCGATAACCATGGAGGCCGGGATCGTGCGCGTGTCCGACGCCCTCGACATGGCCTCGGGCCGCTCGCGCATCCCGTTCGAGACGCGGCGGCCCAACATCCATTCGATCTCCGCGGCGGCCATCGACGCGGTTCGCATCGAGAGCGGAGAGGAGCGAGCGGTCCGGGTGGAGATCGAGATGAACAACTCCTCGGGTCTGTTCCAGGTCGACGAGCTGCTGGCCACGAAGCTGCGCGGCTCGGGCATCGAGGAGCACATCGAGGTGGTGGCCGAGATCGACGCGGAGCACGAGAAGCGTCTCGTGCCCGTGTTCAGGATCTGAGGCCGCCTCCGCGCGGCCCGGCCCTCAGCCCTTGGCCGGGTCGATCAGGTTGGTCTCCGCCGTGGGCTTCTGCGTGCGCTTCTCGCGGTCCCCGATCTCCACGTAGTCCTGCTCGCGCTGCCCGGTGTAGATCTGCCTCGGGCGGGCGATCTTCGTGGCGTCGTCGGTGACCATCTCGAGCCACTGGGCGATCCACCCGGACGTGCGGGGGATGGCGAACATCACCGTGAACATGTCGGGCGGCAGGTTGAGCGCCTCGTAGATCAGTCCCGAGTAGAAGTCGACGTTGGGGTAGAGCTTGCGCTCGACGAAGTAGTCGTCGTCGAGTGCGCGCTTCTCCAGCTCGGTGGCGATCTCGAGCTTGGGGTTCTTGCCCGTGACCTCGAATACCGCCTCCACGTGCTCCTTGATGATCTGCGCCCGCGGGTCGTAGTTCTTGTAGACGCGATGCCCGAAGCCCATGAGCTTCTCGTCGCGGTTCTTCACGCCGTCGAGGAACGCCGGCACGTTGTCGGCCGTCTCGATGCGATCGAGCATGCGCAGCACGGCCTCGTTGGCGCCGCCGTGCAGCGGCCCGTACAGCGCGGCCACGCCTGCTGCCACCGCCGAGTAGGGATCCACCTGCGACGAGCCGACGCCGCGCACCGCGTTGGTCGAGCAGTTCTGCTCGTGGTCGGCGTGGAGGATCCAGAGGACATCGAGGGCGCGCGCGAGCCGTGGGTCCGGCTCGTACTTGACCTCGGTCATCTTGAACATCATCGAGAGGAAGTTGCCCGGATACGAGAGGTCGTTGTCCGGATAGATGTAGGGCAGTCCGAGGTTGTGCCGGTAGGCGAAGGCGGCGAGCGTCGGCATCTTGGCGATCAGCCGCACGGCCGCCATGTGCCGCTCCGTCTCGTCGTCGATCTTCTTCGCGTCCGGATAGAAGGTGGAGAGCGCGCCGACGGTGGCCAGCAGCATCCCCATCGGGTGGGCGTCGTAGCGGAAGCCCTCCACGAACTTCTTGATGTTCTCGTGGACGTACGTGTGGTGGGTGATCTCGAAGATCCACTCGTCGAGCTGCTCCTGCGTGGGGAGCTCGCCGTAGATGAGGAGGTAGGCCACCTCGAGGTAGGTGGACTTCTCGCACAGCTGCTCGATCGGATAGCCGCGGTACTCGAGGATCCCGGCCTCGCCGTCGATGAAGCAGACCGAGCTGCGACAGGACGCCGTGTTGGTGAAAGCGGGGTCGTAGGTCATGAGGCCGAAGTCGTCCTCGTCGACCTTGATCCCGCGGAAGTCCATCGCCTTGACGGTGCCGTCGGCGATCTCCACCTCGTAGTTCTCGCCCGTGCGGTTGTCGGTGACGCTGAGGGTTTCGGCGGCCGTGGCTACCCCGCCGCCGTCGTCCTTACTGGCCTGCTCATCTGCCATCGTCTCTCCTCGCTGATGCCTCGTGCGTCCTCTGTTCCCGGAATTCTGACGAAAGTGGCGTCGATGGTCCTCGCCGCCCTCGTCCTGGCGGGTTGCGGCTCGTCGGACGACGAGACGACCACCTTCGACGAGGACGGCTTCGGCATCACCTTCGAGTACCCCGCCGACTTCCAGCGCACCGACGACGTGAACATTGCGCGGTCCAAGGGGCAGGCCGATGAATCGGTGGCGCTGGCCTCGAGTGAGGACAACGCGATCTTCGTGCAGCGCTACACGCTCAACCGCCCGGTGGACGAGAAGGACGCGCGCGCTTTGAGGAAGCAGTTCGACGAGGTGCTCGGCGATCTGGCCGGCGCGCCGCTCAAGGGTGAGCGCATCGACGCGGGCGGCCCGCTCACCTTCCGCTACGAGATCGACAAGCTTCAGACGCCCGAGGACGGGCGCAGCACGATCGTCGTCACCTTCGACGGCGACACCGAGTACTTCATCAACTGCCAGTCCGTGCCCGACGGCCGTGCGGAGCTCGAAGACGCCTGCGACCGGGCCATCGAGACGCTGCAGCTCAAGAGCTCTGGCTAGGGACCGGTCGCCGGTACTCGGCGAGGTCCATGCCGAAGCTCTCGTCGAAGTAGGGCGGCGCGGCCAGCGACCAGCCCTCGCGCTCGTAGAAGCGCCGGGCCCGGGCCTGGCCGGCCGGTGTGAACAGGCGAAAGCGGGCGAAGCCACGCTCACGCGCCGCGTCGATCACCGCGCCGTGCAGGCTGGTGGCCACACCGCTGCCCCAGAACGGCTCCCGGACGAACAGCATCCACAGGTGGGCGAGCCCGGGATCGGGCTCGGGCCACTCGCCGTGGGCCGCAGCCGGCATGAGTGCGACGTGGCCGGCCATTTCGTCGCCCGCATCGGCTATCTGGCACCACACGTCGTCGTCCCCGAGCCGCTCCCGCAGGCGCTCATCCTCCCCGGCCGGCGGCTCCCAGGCGTCGGGCGCAAAGGCTCGGTAGGACTCGAAGCCGAGTTCGATCGTCCTGGCGATCTCGGCGTAGTCGGCCGGCCCGCCGGGGCGGAAGCGAAAGGAGAGACCGTCCATCGGGGCACGGTACTCGACCCGGCGAGGGCTGGAGGAGCGCGCGCTCAGCGCCGGCGAAAGCCGCCGAACAGCCGCTTGACCGAGCCGGCTGGGCTGGGCAGACCAGGGCTCGCGCTGTGCTCGGGCGGGCCCAGCTCGGCTACCTCGGCGGCCGTGATGCCCAGGGTCACGGCTCGCTCGGCGGTGCGCGCCACCTCCGGGGCATCCACGAAGCGGTGCACGCCGTCCGCGGTCTGGATCACGAGCCCGTCGAAGATGTGCTCACGGAAGTTGTCGAGCACCTCGACCACGCTCGCCACCTGCTCGCCGTCGGAGCTGATCACTGGAGTGCCCTTGGTCACGGCGGTGTAATGGACCGCCACGCCGTCGTCGTCGATTGGAGGCATGGGCCTCAGATTGGCAGAACGAGGGCCGCTTCCTCGCCCTCTTCGCCCTCTTCCTCCTCGGTGGCCGCGCCGTAGAGGGCCGTGCCGATGGCGGCGGCCACGAGCACGAAGGAGATCAGCCCGACCATGCGCTCGGCCCCCGCGGTCGCCGGGAAGTCGTGTCGGGTGACCCCGATGAAGGTGACGAGAAGAGCCCAGACGGCGAGGACGATGCCGGCCACGTAGAAAGGGGTCACGGCGCGAAAAGCTACCGCAAGCACGGACGGCTTCACGAACAAGTCACGCGCCCGGCCCCGGCGCTCCCGAAGCTGGGGGAGATGCCTCCTCTGGTGGACACGATCAGGACCGTGATGACGTCGTCGCGGGGCGGTCGCCCGACCTGCCTCGTGTGCGGCCGAGCGATCTCCGCCGGCGACAGCCGGCTGCGGCTGCACGGCGGTTCTGTCATGCACGAGCGCTGTGCGACCTACGACAGCGCGCGCCGGCGGCGCGCCAGCGGCTCGAGCTAGCGGGCCGACTCGGGCTCAGCGGTGCCCGGCGGGCACGCGCGTGCGACGCCCGCGCAGGACGCGCACCCGGCGCGGCGAGCGCGGATCCGGCGAACGGTGCGGGCCGCGGCGGGGAGGACGGGGAGGCCGGTTCCTGGGGTGCGGGCGCGGGTCGCGGTCGGAGCCGCCTCCCTCGTCGTCCTCGGCGTCGGGTACCGGGGGCTCCTTGATGGCCCACCAGACGATCAGCAGCAGCATCACCAGTGGGATCTTGAGCACAACGGCGATCCAGAAGACGGCCCAGAAACCTCCCATCGCCAAGCATCGTACCCGGAAATCCGGGTTGCGCCGCGCCAGATGGCTACGCGGCCGGAACGGACTCGATCGTCGTGATCCGGCGGAAGGCCTCGAAGCGCTCGTCGATCTCTTCGCGGGTCAGGCGCTGACCGCGCTCGCAGCCGAACTCCTCGACCCAGAACGAGGCCAGAGTGGAGCCGTAGGTCATGGCCCGTCGCAGGGTCGGCTCGTCGAGTGACCGGTCGGCGGAATCGAGGTAGCCGAGGAAGCCGCCCGCGAACGAGTCCCCGGCTCCGGTGGGATCGTTGACGGTCTCGAGCGGGAAGGCCGGGAGGGCGAAGTACCCGTCCTCGGTGAACAGCGCGGCCCCGTACTCGCCCTGCTTGGCCACGATCACGCTCGGACCCATCTCCCGCACGGCACGTGCGGCGCGGACGAGGTTGGGCTCCTCGGTGAGCATCCGCAGCTCGGCGTCGTTCATGAACACGATGTCCACCCCGCCGATCGTGCGCACCAGCGAGTCGCGGGTGTTCTCGATCCACAGGTTCATCGAGTCGAGCCCCGCCACCTGTGCGCCGGTCGCCTGCTCGCGCACCTCCCGCTGGAGGTCGGGCTGGATGTTGGCCAGGAACAGCAGCTCGGACGCGCGCGAGGCGTCCGACAGCTTGGGCCGGAAGTCGCCGAACACGTTGAGCTGGGTGTCCAGCGTCGTGGCCGTGTTCAGGTCGTACTCGTACTCGCCCGCCCAGAAGAAGGTGCGGCCGCCCTCCACTCGTTCGATGTCGTCGGTGTTGACCCCGCGCGCCTGGAGCACGGCGTACTCGTCGTCGCCGAAGTCGTCTCCCACCGGCCCGACCACCCGGACGTCGCTGAAGAAGCTCGCCGCGAGCGAGAAGTGGACGGCCGAGCCGCCGAGCATGCGCTCGCGCTCGCCGAACGGTGTCTTGACCGCGTCGAAGGCGATCGATCCCACCACTGTCAGGGCCATAGGGCCGGAGAGCGTAGTGGACGCGCGGAGGGTCTACGCTGCGCCGGTGCGCGCGGTGCAGATCAGCGAGTTCGGCGGTCCCGAGGTGCTGCAGGTGGTGGACGTGCCCGAGCCGGAGGCCGGCGACGGCCAGGTGCTGATCAGGGTCACGCGGGCGGGGATGAACTTCGCCGACACCCACCAGCGTGAGAACTCGTACCTCGCGCCCTACGAGGTGCCGCTGGTCCTGGGCGCCGAGGTGGCCGGCACGACCACCGACGGTCGCCGCGTGATCGCGCTGCTGCCGAGCGGCGGATACGCCGAGTGGGCCGTGGCGCCCGAGTCGATGGTCTTCCCGGTGCCCGACGGGCTCGAGGACGGCGAGGCGCTCGCCCTGCTGATCCAGGGGCTCACGGCCTGGCACCTGTTCCGCACGTCGGCCAAGCTCGCCGAGGGCGAGTCGGTGGTGGTGGTCTCGGGCGCCGGCGGCGTGGGCTCGCTGGCGGTGCAGCTGGCGCGACCCTTCGGGGCCGGGCGAGTGATCGCCACGGCCTCGACCGAGGAGAAGCGGGCCTTCGCCGAGTCTCTGGGCGCCGACGCCGCGGTGGACCCGGCGTCTGAGGACCTTCGCGGCGCCCTGCTCGAAGCCAACGGCGGCAAACAGGTGGATGTCGTTCTGGAGATGTCGGGCGGGCGGGTGTTCGACGCCTGCTTGGGGGCTCTGGCGCCGTTCGGCCGGCTCGTGGCCTACGGGATCGCCGGACGTGAGCCGAACACGGTCGAGTCCGGTCGCCTCATGCAGAAGAGCCGCGCTGTGATCGGCTTCTGGCTGATGCACTGCCTCGGCCGCCGGGACATGATGGTGGAGCCGCTGGCCGACCTGTTCGAGCGCGCCGCCCGCGGAGAGCTGCGGCCCCAGGTGGGCCACACCTACCCCCTCTCCGAGGTGCGCCGAGCCCACGAGGACATGCAGGGGCGGCGGACGAGCGGCAAGCTGCTGCTGGATCCGTCGGGCTGAGGGCCCGCGCGCGCGGCGGGGGAATGACGCGTCGTTCGTCTATAGGGCGAACAAAGCGTCACACCCCTGGCGCGGCAAGAAGCCGGGCGATCAGAGCACCCACCGCACCAGGATCGCCAGCGAGCCGACGCCGGGTGATCCGGATCACCCGCCACCCCGCTTCAACGAGGACGGAATCCCGGACGCGGTCACTCTCGAACGCGCCTGGGCTGCGGTGGGCTGCCCAGCCGTCCGTCTCCACCACCAGGCGCTGTTCCCACCACGCGAAGTCGACTTCAAAGCCCACGGGCTCGCTGTTCACGGCGGGCACCGGCAGGCCGTGATGGCGGCACAGAGCGAGCATCCGCTCCTCGAGCTCCGAGCGGGTCCAGGTGCTGCCCGCCTCGTGGTCGGACAAGACGCGAGAGAGCAGGCCAAAGCCGCGCCGGCCGTTACGGGGGGTTAGCGAGCTGACGTCGAGACCGAGATATGCCGCCTGGTCGAAGGCCCGCTCGAGCGGCCGCCGGCCGAGGAAGTCGGCCGCGTCGAGAAGGGTGCGAGCGGGTGTCGTGACCGGGATCCCCTCCACGACGGTGACCTCGCTCGCGGCGAGGCGAGCGCGATGCACCACGATCAGGCGGCGTCCGCCTGCGGCCTCCGCGCGTCGGCACGGTCACGTCCACGCGGGGTCCTCGATCAGGCAGGAGTTCCCAGAGGGCGGCGGCGCTGCGATGGCTGAGCGCCGCCCCGTCACCCAGTGCCAGCACGGCCGCCAGCCATTCCCCGTGGCGGGTGAGGCCCGGGTAACGCACCGCAAACACCCCACGATGAATCCGGAAGAGGGCGCCTCGTCTCACCCGCTTGTCGATGCCGGCCGGCGTGACGCCGGCCGAGAGCAGCTGTGCCCAGGTTAGGAGGCCGTGCTGCCTGGCGGCGATCTCGGCAATGCGCCGGTCAGGGGATGGGCCTTTGACGACTTGTTCGTCCATATGGCGAAGAAGTCGTCAGACCCTCTTGTTTCGCCCCCCGCCCGGGACGCAACAGCCCGCCGAGTAGTCTCAAACCCGCATGACGACGTTCGCCGAGCTCGGCCTGTCCGAGACCACTCTGCAGTGCCTGACCCATCTGGGTTACGAGCGGCCTACCCCTATCCAGGAGCAGACGATCCCGCTTCTGCTCGAGGGCCGGGACGTGATCGGCCAGGCTCAGACGGGCACCGGCAAGACCGCAGCGTTCGGTTTGCCGATGATCGAATACGTGGATCCGGGCGACCCGGACGTCCAGGCGCTGGTGCTCACGCCCACGCGTGAGCTCTGCATCCAGGTGACCCAGGCGCTGCGGGCCTACGGGCAGCAGAGCGGAGCCCAGGTGGTGGCCGTCTTCGGCGGCGCGCCGATCCGGGAACAGGCCACCCGGCTGAAGGACGCCCAGATCGTGGTGGGCACCGTGGGGCGCGTGATGGACATGATCGGGCGCCACCACCTGTTCCTCGACCAGGCCCGCTACGTGGTGCTCGACGAGGCCGACGAGATGCTCGACCTCGGCTTTCTCGAGGACGTGGAGGAGATCCTGCGCCGCGCGCCGATGGGCCGCCAGACGGCGCTGTTCAGCGCCACGGTTCCGACCCCGATCCGGCGCCTGGCCGACACCTTCATGCACGACCCGGTGGAGATCCAGGTCCGGGCGGCCACGCTGACGATCGACACGGTCGACCAGTACTACGTCGAGGTGCCCGACCGCGAGAAGCCGGGCGCCCTCGTCGACGTGCTCAAGGCCGAGCGGCCCGACCAGGCGATCGTCTTCGTCCGGACCAAGATCGGCGTCGACCGCCTGGCCCGTCGCCTCGGCGACGCCGGAGTGCGCGTCAAGACCCTCCACGGCGACATGACCCAGGGTCAGCGCGACGGCGTGATGATCGCCTTCAAGGGCGGCCGCGAGCGCCTGCTGGTGGCCACCGACGTGGCCGCGCGCGGACTCGACATCACAGGCGTCAGCCACGTGGTGAACTACGACGTGCCCAACTCGCCCGACATCTACGTCCACCGCATCGGCCGTACCGGCCGCGCCGGGGAGTCGGGTCGCGCCATCACCCTCATCACCCCGAAGCAGCGGCGCGAGATCGACGCCATCGAGCGGCACGCCAAGACCGAGATCGAGCGCTGGGAGGGCGGCAACGGCCGCAAGCCCGCGCGAGAGCCCAGGCCGGAGAAGCGCCGGCGCGAGACCCGGCGCCCGCGTCACACCAAGCCGCACAGCCGCGACGGCGTGCCCTACGCCAAGCTCGTGGTCAACGCCGGGCGTGCGGCCGGGATCGAGCCGGCCGACGTGGTGACCGCGGTGGTCGACAACACGCATCTGGAGAACGCCGACGTCCGCAACGTGCGGGTGCTCGAGCGCTTCAGCTTCGTGGAGGTGCCCGCGGCGCGTGCCGAGGAGGTGGCCGGCAAGGTCAGCGGAAATCGAGTCCGGGGCGAGGAGCTCCGGCTGGAGGTGACAGGCAGGCGATGAGTACAGCGACGATGCACACCAACCACGGGCCGATCGAGCTGGAGCTGTTCGAAGGCGACGCGCCGAAGACCGTGGAGAACTTCGTGAAGCTCTCGGGCGACGGCTACTACGACGGCCTGATCTTCCACCGCGTGATCAAGGACTTCATGATCCAGGGCGGGTGTCCGCACGGCACAGGAACCGGCGGCCCGGGCTACCAGTTCGAGGACGAGTTCAACGACAACAAGATCGTTCGCGGCGCGCTGGCGATGGCCAACGCGGGTCCGAACACCAACGGCAGCCAGTTCTTCATCGTCACGACCGATGCCGCTCCCTGGCTCGACGGCAAGCACACCGTGTTCGGCCAGGTGACCGCAGGCATGGAGGCCGTGGACGCGATCGAGGGCCTGGAGACCGGCGCCGGCGACCGCCCGGTGGAGGACGCGAAGATCGAGCGCGTGGAGGTCCATGCGGATTGAGCTGCTCTGGTGGGAGGGCTGTCCGTCGCACCCGGAGGCCCTCAGCGAGCTGCGCGAGATCCTGAGTGAGGAGGGCCTCGACCCCGACGCGGTGGAACGCCGCGAGATCACCACGGACGAGCAGGCGGCCCGCGAGGGCTTCCCCGGCTCGCCGACCATCCTGATCGAGGGGCGCGACGTGGCGACCGCTACCAACGGCGCACCCGCCGGCCTCACCTGCCGGCTCTACCGGCTGCGCGACGGTCGCCCCTCGCCGACGCCCGACCCCGAGGACGTGCGCGCCGCGCTGCGGCGGGCACAGGAGGACGAGAGATGACCGACATCGGAGACAGCGCCCCGGATTTCACTCTGCCGGACACCGAGGGCACGGAGCATTCCCTCGACGGCGACGACCGTGTGACCGCGGTGGTCTTCACCTGCAACCACTGCCCGTACGCGCTGGCGTGGCACGACCGCATCGCCGACGTCGCCCGCGACTACCCCGACGTGCGCTTCCTGGCCGTCAACCCCAACGACGCTGAGCGCTATCCGGGCGACTCCTTCGAGGCCATGAAGGAGCGCGTGTCGCTCGAGGACTGGCCCATGCCCTACCTGCGCGACGAGAGCCAGGACGTGGCGCGCGGCTTCGGTGCGAAGACCACCCCCGACGTGTTCGTCCTCGACGGCCAGGGCAAGGTGCGCTACCGCGGCGCCCCGGACGCCGACCACCGCGACCCGTCCCTCAACGCGGTCTGGCTGCGGGAGGCACTCGACGCGATCAGGGCGGGCGAGGAGCCGGCACGCCCCGAGACGGAGCCCGTGGGCTGCAGCGTCAAGTGGAAGTAGGACTCACTCGCCCGTGATCGCGCGGACGGCGGCCTCGGTGTCGCTCAGGTCCGCCAGCACGGCGTCGGCCTCGGCCGCTCGCAGCTCGTCGACGTCCGAGAAGCCCGTGGCCACCGCCACCGCCCGGGCACCGGCCTCGCGGGCGGCGCGCACGTCGAGCGGCGTGTCGCCGATCAGCACGGCGCCCGTGGGCTCGCCGTACTTGGCCGCGGCGCGCTCGCGCGCGATGGCCACGAGCTCGTAGCGCTCCTCGTGTGGATCGGAGCCGTAGGCGCCGACCTCGAAATCGAGCCAGCGCTCTAGCCCGAACGCGCTGACCTTCAGCGCCGCGTTGGCCTCGATGTTGCCGGTGAGCAGGGAATTGATCACGTCGTCGCGAGCGTGCAGCGCGGCCAGCGCCTCGGGCACGCCCGGGTAGGCGCTGCCCTCGGAGGCGATCTTCTCGCGGCGCCCGTCGAGCGCGGACTCGAGCTCCGACAGCACGTGGGGCAGGTGCTCGCGCTCTCCCTCGAGCATGGACAGGGCGATCTGATGATCGGTTCGCCCGGCGTAGGACACCCGCTGCTCGAAGGGCCGGCCGAGCACGACCTCGTAGGCCTCCTCGAACGCGTAGCGGCCGTGGCTCGCCGTATGGACGAGCGTCCCGTCGACATCCCAGAGCACCAGGAGCACCACTCGAGCCTGGCAGACTCACCGGTCTCATGTTCGAAACCCTCGCCATCCCACCCAAGCTGTTGCTTCGAGCTCTCGACGACCTCAACCGGCTGGCCGACGGCGTCGAGCGCCTGACCGCGCGGCGTCGACGGGCTCAACTCGGAGCGGGGAGGCGTGCCGGAGCTGGTGGGCGCCGCGATCGGGTTGTCGCGGTCCGAGGACGATCTGTCGGAGAACATCGGGCTGCTGCGCAACGACATCAACTCGCTCCAGGAGTGGCTCCAGCCGCTCCACAAGGAGGTCACCGACCTCGACGAGACCGCCGAGAACCTCGAGCGCGGCCTCGCTCAGGTGAGCGAGTCGATCCTGGCCCTGCAGACGCTGCTCAAGAAGCTGCCCGGCATCTAGCGCAGCGCCACGCCCAGCAGCTCCTCCAGTAAAGGGATGGTGGAGTCCGGGCCGCGGTGCAGCACGGCCGTCATGCCCACCGCCTCGGCGCCCTCGCAGTTCTCGCGCAGGTCGTCGACGAAGATGCATTCGCCGGGCGCCAGCCCCACCCGATCGCAGCCGAGCCGGAAGATCTCGGGCTGGGGCTTGTGCATGCCGACATCTCCGGAGATCACCACGCCGTCGAACAGCTCCGGGAAGCTCGAGCGGTCGTAGCGGTCGACTCCCATGGAGTTGGAGATGAGGCCGGTGCGCATCCCCCGGGCGCGAGCGCGCCGCAGCGCCTCGACCATCGCTTCGTCCTCGCGCACATGGCCGAACATCCGGTCGACCAGCCCGTCGTGACGCTCAGGCGGCAGGCCGAGCAGCCCACCGAGGCGACGGCCGAACTCGTCCTCCGTGAGGCCACCCGTCTCGAGGCTCCGCACCGTGTCGAGCGCGTCCGGGCTGTCGCGAAAAAGCCGGCGGACCGTATCCGGGGCAAGGCCCTCGTCCTCGCAGAAAGTGCGCATGGAGTCGAACACGTTGGTGGTGAGAACGCCGCCGTAGTCGACGAGCAGGCCCTTCATCCGGCGTGGGCGATCTCCCGCGCCTTCTCGGCCAGTGCCGGCACGCCCTCGTCGAACTGGGCCAGGTAGGGATCATCGGAGGCGCCCATCGAGAAGCGCTTGTAGTTGCCCTCCATGAACACCGCCGCCTTCCACATGGCCAGCGCCTGGTACCAGTTGAGCGCCGACATCGAGCGGCCGCTCTGCTCCTCGTAACGCGCGATCAGCTCCTCGCGCGTGATGAAGCCCTCGCGACGCGTGGCCACGGTGAGGTTGCCGAAGCCGAGGTCCTCCGGGTCGCCCGGCTGGGCCCAGGTGATGGTGAAGTAGCCGAGGTCGGCCAGCGGGTCCCCGATCGTGGACAGCTCCCAGTCGAAGATCGCGACCAGGCGCGCGGGCGCGCTGTCGGCCACCATCACGTTGCCCATCCGGTAGTCGCCGTGGACGATGGTGGAGGGCGGGGACTCGGGGACGTTTGCAGCAAGCCAGTCGCGCACCTCCTCCACCACGGCCAGCTCGCGCGTCTTGCTGTACTCCCACAGCCCGCTGAAGCGCCGCACCTGGCGCTCGAGGTAGCCGGTGGGCTTCCCGTAGCCCTCCAGCCCGCAGGCCCGCCAGTCCACCTCGTGGATCTCCACCAGACGGTCCACCAGCTCGAAGCTCAGCTGCCTGCGCTGGTCCGGGTTGTCGATCGCGGCGGGCATGTCGGTCGTGATCACCGACCCGTGGACCTCCTCCATCACGTAGAAGGGCACGCCCAGCACCGACTCGTCGTCGCAGGTGGCGAGCACGGCGGGCACCCGCACGGCGGTGGGCCTGAGCGCGTTCAGCAGGCGGGCCTCGCGCAGGACGTCGTGTGCGGAGGGTGGCAGTGGAGGGCGAGGCGGGCGGCGCAGGACCACTCGCGCGTTCTCGCGGCAGACCAGGAAGGTGACGTTGGAGTGGCCCTCGCCGATGCGCTCCACCTCCACGCGTCCCGAGCCGATCCCGTGGCGGTCGAGAAACGCCTCGAGCGGCTCGCGCACCATCAGCGGAGGGGTCTCCAGCGCCTCCGCGTCGTGCGCGGTGTCGACCACGTCGGGCGAGGCCATCAGGCGAGGCATCCTATTTCGGGATGGCGCCGCGGCGCATCGAACGGCGCAGAGGCGTGTTTAGAGTGCCGCCCATGCATCCTCACCGGTTCCTGCTTCCGCTCGCCCTGCTCACGCCGCTCGCCCTGGCCTCGCCGGCCGCCGCGGCCGACTTGACCGTGGATGTGACGTCCAACTTCGCATTCGCGCCAGAAGCGGTGAACGTCGACGTGGGTGACACGGTGACGTGGAGCTTCTCCGACGCAGGGCCACACCACCACGAGTGACTCCGGCCAGGCTGACGTCCTGGAACTCGGGACCCCAGGTCAGCCCGGTCGGAGCCAAGTACCCGAAGACCTTCGACACACCCGGGCGCTTCAGCTACTACTGCATCCCCCACAAGGACTTCATGAAGGGCGCCGTGGTGGTCGGCACCGACGAGTTCAAGAAGTCCCAGACGAAGTTCAAGACGGTGCGCCGCGGCACGAAGGTGACCTTCCGCTTCAAGCTGGTGGAGGCGGCCAAGGTGGTGGCCTCGATCAAGGGCCCGAACAAGAAGAAGGCCACGAGCAAGCGGCTGAAGGCGGGCAACCGCTCGATCTCGCTGCGCGGCCTGAAGACGGGTCGCTACAGCGGAACGGTCAAGTTCACCGACGACTTCGACAAGACGTCGACCGTCAGGGTGAGCGTCCGGGTGCCGTAGCCGCTCAGCCGGCGAGCGCGGCCACCGCTGCGCTCACGAACAGCTCCTTGGCCTCCCCAAGCGCCGGCGTCTCGCCGCGCTCGAGGCGCTCCAGCGCGAGGCCGTCCAGCGCGGCCATGGCGAACACCACGGCGCCCTCCCGCGCGCCCGTCAGCTCCACCAGGGTGCGCCGCCACAGCTCGCGCATCTCGACCATCACGCGTCGCACGTCGGGCTCCACGACGCTCACCGCGGCAAGGTCGAAGTAGAGCCGGGACAGCCGCTCGTCGCCGTCCATCACCCGCCACAGCCCGTCGAGGACCCCGCGCACCACGGACTCCGGGCTGTCGGAGTCGCCCAGCCCGCTCAGCACCTCCTCGGTGATCGACTCGGCCACCTCGCGTGCCACCGCGGCCACCAGGCCCTGCTTGGAGCCGAAGTGGTAGGCGATCAGCGCCTTGTTCTGGCCCGAGCGGGCGGCCACCTTGGCCGTGGTCAGCCCGGCGTAGCCGTCGGCCTTGAGCACCTCGAGACCCGCGGCGAGGATGCGCTCCCGGGCGCCCGTCGAGGGACGGCCGGGACGGGGGCGCCGCCTCAGCCGGCAAGAGGCTGCATCCCCATCGCGGCGAGCTTCTTCGAGAGCGAGCGCATGGCGTACTCGTAGATCTCCGACGAGTGGTACCCGAAGGGGGTCTGGAAGTCGTACGGGTCCTCCGCCATCGGCGGGGCCAAGGCGAGAGTGCCGATGGGGAGCGTCTCCTCGAGCGTGGCCTGGACGGTCTCCTGGTGAGCCCTGTCCACGCGGATGGCGTCGGCCAGGAACTTGACCCCGAAGCCCACGTGCCGGGACTCGTCGCGGTTGACCGCCGTGAAGCCCTGGCGGAAGCCGGGCAGCACGTCCTTCTCCTTGAGCGTGCGGATGATGAAGCGCGCCCCGGTGAGGGCCAGCGTCCCCTCGATCACAATCATGTAGACCGTCACGCCGCGCACCAGCGCGCTCATGTCGGTGGGGTCCTTTCGGAGCGCCTCGGCGCAGTCGTGGAGGATGCCGTCGAAGAGCTGTCCCCACTCCTTGTTCATGCTCGGGCGCTGCTGCTCGAGGTTGCGCGAGAGGGTCTCGGCGTCCACGCCGAAGACTTCGCGGTAGAAGCGGTCGAAGAAGACCATGTGGCGGGCCTCGTCGGAGATCTGGGTGGCAAGGAAGGCGCGCGCCTCGTGGCTGGGAGCTGCGATGGCGAAGGGGAGCAGCTCCGTGGTCACGCGCTCCTCGCCCAGGAAGAAGCTCGACAGCGACCACTGGATGAACTCGCGCTCCTCCGGGTTGAACACGTGGCCGGCCCACTGCTCCGCGTCCACCGAGAAGTCCCACTGCTCGGAGCTCCAGTGCTGGTTCTCCCAGCGCGAGAACAGCTTCTCGTAGGAGGGGGCGGCCTCCACGATCCGGTCCAAGCCGGCCATGACCCGGTCGATGTCGGCGTCGAGCAGCACCTGCAGAGCGGCCTGCTCGTCGGACGGTTGGAGGTGGGAGGTGGTGTCGGTCGTCGCCATGGCGACAATTATTAGCTGATCGGTCAGTTATTACAAGCTGTGCCACCCTGAAATGGTGCTGCGCGTACTCCGTAACCGCGATTTCGGGCTGCTCTGGCTGGGCCAGGCGGTGTCGCTGATCGGCGACGGCATTTACCTCGTGGCCATCGCCTGGCTGGTGCTCGACATCTCCAACGAGCCCAGCGCGCTGGCCCTGGTCGGGCTGGCCTGGACGCTGCCGATGGTGCTCGCCCTCCTGATCGGCGGCGTGCTGAGCGACCGCTTCGAGCGCCGCCGGTTGATGATCATCGCCGACCTTCTGCGCTGCGCCGCGATCGCCGGAATCGCCGTCCTCGCACTCACCGAGAGCGCCGAGCTGTGGCAGGTGGTCGCGCTGGTGGTCTTCTACGGCATCGGCGAGGCGCTGTTCCAGCCCGCCTTCGCCGCGATCGTCCCCGACGTCGTTCCACGCGACGATCTGCTGCAGGCCAACGCCGTCAAGGAGCTGATGGAGCCGCTCGGGCTGCGCTTCGCCGGCCCGGCGCTGGGCGGGCTGCTGATCGCCGTGTTCGGCGTGGGCGAGGCGCTGGTGTTCGACGCAGCCACCTTCGCCGTATCGGCGCTCGCGGTGTCGTTCATGACGCGGCAGCCGCCGGTCCGCGAGGAGCATGCCTCGATGCGCCGGGACCTGGCCGAGGGCTTCGCCTACGTGCGGGCGCACGCCTGGCTGTGGGGCACGCTCGCGGGCGCGGCGGCCTTCCTGCTCCTGACCTACGGGCCGATGGAGGTGCTGGTGCCCTACATCATCAAGAACGAGCTCGGCGGAGACGCGTCGACCTTCGGCGCCGTGCTGGCCGCCGGCGGCCTGGGCTCGATCGCCGCCGCCCTGATCATCAGCCGCACCGGATTCCCACGGCGCTTCGTGACCTTCATGTGGTCGGCCTGGAGCATCGGTGTGGGCTTCGAGATCGGCCTGGCCTTTGCCGGATCGGCCTGGCAGATGTGCGTCCTGGCCTTCTTCGCCTTCGGCCTCTCGACCACCGGACTGCTCGTCTGGGCCCAGCTGATGTACACGCTGGTGCCGCAGGAGATGCTCGGCCGGGTGTCGAGCCTCGACTGGTTCGTGTCGATCGGCCTCACCCCGCTCTCGTTCGCCCTCACCGGCCCGGTGGCGGAATGGCTCGGGGCCCGCACCACCATGGCCGTGGCCGGCGTGCTCGGCTTCGCCACCGTGCTCTTCCTGTTCATCCCCGGTGTCCGCGATCCGGAGCGATTTCCGCTGCCGGGAGCCCGGGCGCCCGCCTAGCCGATCTCGTCCAGGTGGCGCACGTTGGCCACGTCGCCGGCTTCGGTGCTGGGCCGGCCCTCGAACCAGGCGTCGAGGATCTCGCTCAGCAGGGCCTCGCTCGTGGTGCGCAGGGAGAGAGCGAGCACGTTGGCGTCGTTCCACTTCCGGGCTCCGCCGGCGGTCTCCGCGTCGGCACAGAGGGCGGCCCGCACCCCGGGCACCTTGTTGGCGGCGATCGAGGCGCCGGTGCCGGTCCAGCAGCACACCACGCCCTGGTCGGCGCGGCCCTCGGCCACGTCGCGGGCGGCGGTCTCCGAGGCCCACGCCCAGTCGTCGCGCTCCTCGTCGGAAAGGGCACCGTGGGCGACCGGCTCGTGCCCGCGCCGGCGTAGCTCCTCCATCACCGCTGCGGCCACCCCCGTCAGCTCGTCCGCGGCGACCGCAATACGCATAACGCGCAGCGTAGCCTTGGATGAGCATGCCCGAGCTGCCCGAAGTGGAGATCACCGCTCGCCGCCTCACGCGGGGGCTCGCTGGTGCCCGGATCGAGTCAGCGCTTGCCCCGGGCCTCAACGCCCTCAAGACCTTCGATCCGCCGCTCGACGCCCTGGCCGGCCGCGAGCTCGACGGCGTGCGCCGGATCGGGAAGATGCTCGCGGTCGATGCCGGCGACCTCACCCTGCTGGTTCACCTCATGTCGTCCGGGCGGCTCCAGCTGTTCGACACCCGGGCGTCGCTGCGAGACCGCGCCTCGCGCGTGCTCGTGCGCCTCGAGGACGGCCGTGAGCTGCGGCTGCGGGAGTTCGGCACCAGGCAGCGAGCCTGGGCCAAGCTGCTGCGTGAGGGCGACGTGGCTGCCGACCCTGCCGTCGACGGCCTCGGCCCCGACGCGCTCCCGGCCCCGGACCCGGACGAGTTCGCCGCGCTCCTCGATCAGCCCCGCCATCTCCACCCGCTCCTGCGCGACCAGCGCACGATCGCCGGCATCGGGCGGTCCTGGGTCGACGAACTGCTGTGGACCGCCCGCCTGTCCCCCTTCCAGAAGGGCTCCGACCTCGACGCCGAGGAGCTCGAGACGCTCCGGGAGGCCTGCGACGAGGTGCTGGGCGACGCGATCGCCCACTACGAGGAGGTGATCGGCGACAGCGTGCCGGACAAGCTGCCGATGCCGCTGAAGGTCCATCGCCGCGCCGGCGAGGAGTGCCCCCGCTGCGGCACCCACATCGAGGCGATCCACTTCAAGGACTACGTGATGTGTTACTGCCCGGAGGAGCAGACGGGGGGCCGGGTACTCAAGGACCGGCGCCTGTCTAGGCTGCTCAAATGAGCATCGACCAGGGCGACACCGCACCGGACTTCGAGCTCCCGGACCAGGACGGAGAACCGGTCAAGCTCTCCCGTCTGCGCGGGCAGCGGGTGGTCCTCTACTTCTACCCCAAGGCCGATACGCCAGGCTGCACGGCGCAGGCCTGCGGAGTGCGCGATCACCTGCCCGACTACGAGGGCGCGGGCGCCGTGGTGATGGGCATCTCGCCCGATCCGGTGAAGAAGGTCAAGCGCTTCCACGACAAGCAGGGTCTGAACTTCACCCTGCTGGCCGACGAGGATCACGCGGTGGCCGAGGCCTACGGCGTGTGGGTGGAGAAGTCCAGGTACGGCAGGACCTATTGGGGCAACGAGCGGACGACGTTCGTCCTCGACGAGGACGGCGTGGTCCGCGACATCCTGCGCAAGGTCAAGCCGAAGGAGCACGACGAGCGCGTGCTCGCCGTGCTGGCCGACGCGGCCTGATGGAGGAGGAGACGCTGCGCCGCGCCACGGCGGGCACCGTCCTGGCCATGGGGGCTCGGGCCGTGCTGGCGCCGGCGCGGCTGCTGCGCGTCTACGGGGTCGAGCCCGGCGCGCTGGGCGGCGTCGGGGCTCATCGTCGCGCTGGAGCTGGCCGCACGGCGCGCCGCCGGACTCAACCCACAGTGAGCGTTCCCTCCATGCCTTCCGCGGCGTGGTTGCCCACCGGGCAGTAGAACTCGTACTCGCCCGCCTTGAGGTCCTTCAGGCTCACCCGGGACACGCCGCCCTTGCCCACGGTCTCGCCCACCTGCTCCACGCCGTTGCCCTCGACCTCCACGGCGTGGGGCACGTCCGACGGGTTGTCCATGACGATCTCCACGTCGCCCGGCTGCGCCTCGAGGCTCGTGGTGTCGAACTTGAGGGCGCCGCTGGGATCGGCGACGAGCTTGAGCGCCGTCTTGCCGCCTCCCGAGCCGCCGTCGCCGCTCGCGCCGGTGCTGCCATAGGCGCCGCCGCCACCGTCGGAGCTCTCGCCACCTCCTCCTCCGCCGTCGTCCGACTCGTCGTCTCCGCAGCCCGCCGCCACGAGGGCGCAGGCCGCGAGGAGGATCAGCAGGTACGTGCTGCGAGAACGCATCGAGACCTCCGAACGGGTGCGCCGGGGTGTACGCGCCCCGCGCTGCGGCGGTTCGATCGCCTCAGTAGAGAAGCTTGCCCGCGAGCACCTTCACGCCGCGCTCGCTGGCCGGCGCGCCCGCGGCCCGGCGCGTGATCACGATGCGGTGATAGTCGCCCGGCTCCACCGCGGCGGTCAGGTCGGCCGACGCCCGTCCGTCGCTCTGGGCGCGGAAGGTGCCTCCGCTCACCCAGCGTCCGTCGACCGCAATGCACCAGAGTTCGTACACCGCGCCGCGCGCCGGGAGGCGGCTGGCCGTCAGCCTCACCGCTGTGCCCTCCGGCACCGCGCTCACCTCAGCGCTCGCCAGCCCGGGCCCGGGGCCCCTGAGCTCGGCCCGGGCGTAGGCGTCCTCCTCGCCCCCGCCACCGAGCAGGAGGACCCCGGTGACCACCGCGAGCGCGGCCGCGATGGCCGCTGCGGCTGCCGCGAACGCGGCCAGCCGGCGTGTGCCGGTGCGGCCCCCACGAAGGCCACCGCCGCTGCGCTCGCGCACGAAGCGATCCAGCACGGCCTCCTCGAGCTCCGGCGAGAGCTCGGGCAGCGGCACATCGCCGGGCTCGACCCGGTCGAGCAGCGCGGGCAGGCTACCGAGCTCGCGCTCCTCCCGGGAGCAGCGAGGACACGACTCCACGTGCACGCGCATCTCAGCCATCTCCTCGGGCTCGAGTGCACCGAGCACGTAGCCCCCCAACAGCTCCTGGTGGGTGGCGCAGCCGCTCACCGCTCGACCTCCATCTCGTCGAGTATCAGCCGCAGGCTGCGCAGCGCGTAATAGACCCGGCTCTTCACGGTGCCCACGGGCACGCCCGAGCGCTCGGCGATCTCGCGCAGGCTCAGCCCGCCCCAGTGGGCCAAGCGGATCACCTGGCGGTGCTCGGGCGACAGGCGCGCCAGCGCGGCCGCCACCTGCCAGCGCAGCACGGCCCGCTCGAAATCGGGATCGAGCGCCCACGCCTCCTCGTCCACCTGGGCAGACACGCTCACCGGGCGCACGGCCGCCCGCCGGCGTGCGTCCACGATCCGGTTGCGCGCGATCGAGTAGAGCCAGGTGCGCACGCTCGCCTTGCGGCGGTCGTACTCGCCGGCGTGCCGCCACAGCCGGGCGAAGACGTCCTGAACGACCTCCTCGGCCAGCTCGCGGTCGCCGAGCGAATTGCAGGCGAAGCCGAACAGCTCGCCGGCGTAGCGCCGGTAGAGCTCGCGCAGCTCATCCCCGCTTCGATCGCGCGGCAGTCGCTCCACCAGCGTGGCGTCGCTGGACGCCATGGCTGCGTTATACGCGCTCCTCAGCGCTTGGGTTCAGCCCTGGCAACGACCACGAAGTGACCGGGCGCAAAGCGCTCGCCCGCATAGCCCCGGCGCACCCGTACCCGGAAGCCGAGCGCGCGCAGCCGGCCGGCAACCTCGCCGGCCCTGTGCAGCCGCTGGTGGTGGGTCTCCGCGTCGCGGCGCCAGCCGCGGCCGCTTCTGCGGAAGGTGGTCATCCGCCGCGTCAGAAGCGCTCGGCCGCGTTCCTCTTCGACCTCGACGAGAATGGCCCAGTCCTCGCCCTCGGTCCAGTAGCGCGCGGGCCCCTTGCCGGCGACCCGGCCGGGGCCGGCGAGGTCGAACACGAACAGGCCGCCGGGCTCGAGCGCCCGGTGCACACGACGAAAGACGGGGTCGAGGCTGCGCTGGGTGTAGTTGAGCACCTCGCCCACGGCCACCACCGCCCGGCAGGGCGGCAGGCCGGTGTCGAGGAACGAGGCCAGGCGAAAGCGCGCGCCCGGGGCGGTGCGGCGCGCGAGGGCGAGCATCGCGGCCGAACTGTCGATCCCGAGCACCTCGTAGCCGGCGTCGCTCAACGCGCGCGAGGTCACGCCGTTGCCGCAGCCGAGGTCCACGACGGGGCCATCGTCGATGCCGGCGCGCTTCAGCAGGCCGGCCAGGGCCGGTCCCGCGGTGGCCGCCAGATCGCCGAAGCCCGCGGCGTGGATGTGGGCCAGGTCGGCCCGGTAGTCGGCCTCCACCGCCACCTCAGCGCGCTCGGAGCAGCACGAGCGCGAAGCCCAGCGTCTCGCGCCCGCCGCTCAGGGTCAGCCGAGCCCGAGCCCTGCTCGCCCGCTCCCGCAGGACCCGGGCGCCGGGGTCCTCGGGGTGCGCGCCGGCCCAGCGCTCGGCGTTGAGGATCAGCGTCCACTCGTAGCGGTCCCAGTCCCGCTCGCTGGCCACCGAGGCGTACAGGGGAGTGAGCCCGGTCCGTTCACAGGCCTCCATCAATTTGCCGTAAGTGGTCAGCTCATCGGCCGTGGCCCCACCCAGGGCCTCGAGGTACTCGGCGCTCGGCTCACGCCGCCAGTAGCCCTCGCCCAGGAGAACGAGTCCACCCGCCGAGATGAGCTCCCGCATCGCGCCCAGCGCGGCGGGAAAGCCGCCGAGGGCGTGGCTCGAGGCCACGCAGACGACCAGGTCGAACGGCCCCGGGGGCGGGGCGTCGGCCACGCGCAGGTCGAGCTCGGGTGCGCGCCGCCGCGCCTCGGCGATCGTGGCGGCGTCGCTGTCGTAGCCCAGCGCCTCCACGACGAAACGCACGGCGATGCGCCGCAGCAGCTCCGCCCGCCCGCACGCCACCTCGAGCACTCGCGCCCCGGCCCGCAGGTCGAGCAGCTCCACCACTTCGTCGACTGCGGCGAGCGAGAGCGGGTTCATGAGGGCGAGCTCGCCGTGGGCAATCCGGGAGGCGGCGGCGTCGTCCATCACGGCAACGTACCCTCGGGGCCGTGCCCTCGGCCACCCTCGGCGATTCCTTCCAGTCGTTCTTCGACGCCGTCGACCAGTTCTTCTCGAGCCTGGCCTCCGTGCGTCTGGTGCCGCTGCTGCTGGCGCTCACGCTGTTCACGATCTACCTCACGCTGCGCGCCCGGGCGAGCTTCAACATCCTGCGCGCCGCCTATCCCACCGAGCAGTTCCGGTTCCTGTCGATCTGGGGCGCGTATTTCGCCGGCTACGGCTTCAACGCGGTCATTCCGGCCCGGGGAGGCGATGTGGTCCGTCTCTTCCTCACCAAGACGGCGATCCCGCGCTCGAGCTACCCGGCCGTGGCGGCGAGCTTCGTGGTCGAGCTGGGCTTCGACATCGCGATGGGGTCGCTGATCCTCCTGTTCGCCTTCACCCAGGGTGTGTTTCCCAAGCCGCCCGACTTCGCCAAGCTCAACGCCTTCGATCTCTCCTACCTGGCCCAGCGGCCGGAGTTCACGTTGTTCCTGCTCACCGTCTTCGCGCTGGCGGCCCTGCTGGCCTTCGCCCTGCTCAGCGCTCGCGTCAAGGCGTTCTGGGAGCGCATTCGCCAGGGACTGACGATCCTCCAGGACCGGCGCCGCTACTTCCGCGAGGTGTTCGCGGTCCAGTTCGCGGGCTGGTGCTTCCGGTTCGCGGCCTTCTGGATGCTGCTCGACGCCTTCCGCGTCGGCGGGTCCGTGAAGAACGTGCTCCTGGTGCTCGGCGTGAACGCCGTGTCGGCGGCCGTGCCCTTCACCCCGCAGGGCGCCGGGGTTCAGCAGGCGCTGCTGGCCAAGGTGTTCGCGGGCACGGCGGCGGGCTCGGTCGTGGCCGCCTACTCCGTCGGGCAGCAGATCGCGATCGGCGTGCTCACCTTCGGCATCGGCTTCGCCTCGCTCGTGTTCATCTTCCGCGTGCGCAGCTTCAAGGAGGTGGTCGCGCGCGGCCGCGAGGACCGCGAGGCCGAGCGCACCGGGGACCCGCCTACGTACCGAAGCCCTCCCGAGCCTCGCGCACCAGGATGACCGCCTCGGGGAACATCAGCCGCATGGCCTGAAGCAGGTCCTGCGACTGCTGCTCGGCGTTGCCCTGGAGGTTCATGCGCGCGAGTCCGGCCACCGTCATGTCGACGGCCAGCTTTATGGCGTTGTCGGCCCAGGCCACCTTCTGCGCTCCCTGCATCTGCGAGGCGAACTCTTCCATGCGCTTGCGGAGGTCGTCCGGGTCGCCGAAGAGGCCGCCGAATGGATCTTCAGAGGACATGAGCCAAGGGTAGGGACTCGGCGCGCTCCCACGACACTCCGTGCTCGGAGAGCCGGTCGAGGAAGGCGCGCGGCTCGAAGGCCGCGGCAGGTCCGAGCGTGCCGGCGCGGTCGAAACCCGGATCGGCGAGCAGCTCGGCCGCGTGCACCAGGATGGTCGCGGTGATCCCGTAGACGTCCCGGCCGCTCACGACAGCGCGGCCCTGGGAGCCGTCCTCGCCGCGGGCGTCGGCGACGATCGTCCACTCCGCCGCGCGGCGCTCGGGCTCGGGTGGGCCCTCGGGGAGCGAGCCGATGCCCCGGTGCAGCAGCACTCGCAGCGGCGTCCGTAGGGAGACCGCGAGCGCGGGCTGGACGAAGGGCATCAGCGCCGCGGCCACCGGGTGCGGCGCCGCGGTGCTCGTGGTCAGCAGCGAAACCACGCGACGAGTCTGCGTGTGGCGCGGAACGGTGATCACCTCGCCCGAGGGGTAGCGAGACACGGCCTGTCGCCCGATCGGCTCCGGGAACTCGAAATGGGCCCGGAACACCCCGGCGGGCGCCGCGCGCCAGTCGCCGTCCTCGTAGACCAGGTCGCCGCCCTTCATCATCTCGAGGGCCGAGCGCATGGTTCCGCGGGTCATGCCGAAGCCCTTGACCGCGTAGGCCAGCACGAGCTCGCGCAGCGGCTCGTGCCCGTCGGCAGCGATGCGGGCGATCAGGTCGCCGGGCAGGTAGTCGAAGCCCAGCGCCGGCACCAGCGCCACCCCCGCCCGCTCGGCGGCGGCGCCGTGGCGCTCGAACATCATCGCGATGAAGGGCTGCTCGCCCGTGGAGTCCACGTAGTGCGTTCCGGTGGCCACCGCGGCTCGCGCGACGGCATCCCCCGCGAGCGTGAACGGCCCGGCGCAGTTGATCACCACGCTCGCGTCGGCGAGAAGGCCGCGCATCCCCTCCTCGTCGTCCAGAGACACCGCCCGCGCCGGCGCGCCCTGCTCCTCGCCGAGCCGCGCCAGCTTCTCCGGGTCGCGCCCGCTCAGCACGTGGCTCAGCTCGCACCGGGCGAGTTCCCGTGCCACCAGCCGGCCGGTATAGCCGGTGGCTCCGTAGAGCACGACCGTCACGGCCGGGACGATACAGTCGCGCCGTGCACATCTCCGAGGTGATGACCGAGGGCGTGGTCACGGTCGAGAGCGGCGACAGCCTGCAGCGCGTGGGCGAGCTCATGCGCGACCGCAACGTGGGCTCCGTGGTCGTCTGCGACAGCGGACGCCCGGTCGGCGTGATCACCGATCGCGACCTCGCACTCGTGGTCGTGGCCGATGCGGTGCAGTCACGCGAGGCCGCGGGCGACCATGCGTCCCGCCCGCTGGTGACCGGCGAGGTGCAGATGGACCTCGAGGAGGCGGTCGCCCTGATGATCCAGCACCGGATCCGTCGCCTGCCCGTCACGCGGGAAGAGGACCTCGTGGGCATCGTGACCATCGATGACCTCGCTGTGCGTGCGGGCGATCTCCACCTGGCCCAGCAGATCACCGCCGAGGTGGCCAAGGCGGCCCTGCCCGAGTTCTACTTCCATCAGCGCGGCGGCTGACCCGGTGTCCACACTCACACCCGGGCAGCTGCGCACTCGGCGGCGCATCGAGAGCGTCATACGCCTGATGGCGCCCGCTCTCGACGTGGTGCTGGCCGTGGGCGACCGCGTGTCGCGCATCGTCGAGCCCGAGGACGGCGACTACTACCCGCCGCGCGTGTCGCGGCGCTCCGAGCCGCCGGAGCGACCCACACCGTGAACACGCAGGAGCAGCTTCGGTGGCAGGATCGCTTTGCCGTTCCCGCGGCGGTGGCCGCGTTCGTGGCGGTGGTGGCCCAGATCGCGACCATTGCCCTGCTGGCCGCGGCGCTCGAGGACCGCGCGGGCATCGAGCCGCTGGCCGACGAGTACCTCTCGATCGACGAGAGGCCCGGCCAGTTCATCGCCGGAGGGGTGGCGCGAGCCGTCGGCGCGCTGGCCATCGGGGTCGTCTTCTACTACCTGTTCCGCCTGATCCGGGCCCGCGGCGGCGCGGTGCCGAAGTGGTTCGTCTACCTGGTGTACGCGGGCCCGCTGTTGTTCGCCATCGGCGCGCTCCTTCAGTCGTTCGACCAGGTGGACACGGCCCAGCAGTTCACCGACCAGAACGTGATCAGAGGCGACGCCGGTGAGGAGGTGGCAGAGAACCTGTCCGACGACACCAGCCCGGCCGTGTTCGCGCCGACCTTTGCGGGCACCATCGGGGTGGCCTTCCTGTTCGTGATGTTGCCGCTGCGGGCCCGGGCGGTGGGCCTGCTCAGTCCCTTCATGGCCATCCTGGGCGTGATCTGCGGCGCTCTGCTGGTGCTGCCCCTCGTGCCGTCGCCGATCATGACCGCCTTCTGGCTGGGGGCCATGGGCCTGCTCTTCCTCGACCGGTGGCCCGGAGGACGCGGGCCGGCGTGGGAGTCCGGCGAATCCGAGCCCTGGCCGGCACCCGCTCAGCGCAGGGGCCTGTTCAGCCGGCCCCAACGGCCGGCCCAGGACGACGATCCGGACCCAGGTGAACCGCTGATCGGTCCCACGGACTCGAACGGCACCGGCGACAGCGAGGACATCCCGGACCGCCCGGCCTCGCGCAAGCGACGGCGAAAGGGCTAACGCCTCTAAGCGATCGCCGGCGCCTCCGGCAGGCGCTCGAGCGCGGACTCCATGTCGGCCTCGGAGAACTCCGGGTCCTCGAGCTTGCCGGCGAGATAGGCGTCGTAGGCGGACATGTCGAAGTGCCCGTGGCCGCACAGGCCCATCAGGATCACGCGTTCCTCGCCGGCCTCGCGGGCGGCGTCGGCCTCGTCGAAGACGGCCCGGATCGCGTGGGCCGGCTCGGGCGCGGGCAGGATGGCCTCGGTCCGGGCGAAGCGGATCGCCGCCTCGAAGGTCTCGTTCTGGCGGTAGGCGCGCGCCTCCACGAGGCCGTGCTTGACCAGGCCGCAGACCATCGGTGAGCCGCCGTGGTAGCGCAGGCCGCCGGCGTGAACGGGGGGTGGCACGAAGTCGTGGCCGAGCGTGTACATCGGCATCAGGGGCGTGAGGCCCACGGTGTCGCCGAAGTCGTACCCGTACGCCCCGCGCGTAAGCGTGGGACAGGCGGCGGGCTCGGCCGCCACGAACCGGGTCTTGGCCTCACCTCGCAGCACGCGGCGCAGGAACGGGAAGGCCAGGCCCGCGAAGTTCGAGCCGCCGCCCACGCAGCCCACCACGACGTCGGGCTCCTCGCCCGCCAGCTCGAGCTGCGCGATCGCCTCTTGCCCGATCACGGTCTGGTGCAGGCAGACGTGGTTGAGCACCGAGCCCAGGGAGTAGTTGGTGCCCTCGCTCTGGGCAGCGACCTCCACCGCTTCCGAGATCGCGATGCCGAGCGAGCCCGTGGGGTGAGCGGCCTGCGAGCGGCCGGCCTCGGTCGTGTCGCTCGGAGAGCGGATGACCTCGGCGCCCCAGCTCTGCATCATCGCGCGCCGGTAGGGCTTCTGGTCGTAGCTGGCGCCCACCATGTAGACCAGGCACTCGAGCCCGAAGAGGGAGGAGGCCATGGCCAGGGCCGAGCCCCACTGGCCGGCGCCGGTCTCGGTGGACAGCCGCTCGATGCCCGCCTCCTTGTTCGCGTAGGCCTGCGCCACCGCGCTGTTCGCCTTGTGCGAGCCGGCCGGCGAGACGCCCTCGTACTTGTAGTAGATGTGCGCCGGGGTATCGAGGGCGGCCTCGAGGCGGCGCGCCCGGTAGAGGGGAGTGGGACGCCACAGCTTGTAGGCGTCGCGCACGGCCTCCGGGATCTCGATCTGCGGTTCCGGCGACACCTCTTGACCGATCAGCTCCATCGGGAAGATCGGCGTCAGGTCATCTGGCCCGGCCGGCTCCTTGGTGCCTGGGTTGAGCGGGGGCAGCGGATCGCCGGGCAGGTCGGGGAGGAGGTTGATCCAGTGGGTCGGGATCTGATCCTCGGCGAGGGTGAACTTGATCTGGTCGGTCACGGGGCGATCCTAACCCGCGGGGCGCGGCTAGCATCAGCGCGCGATGGACGGAGCGTCACGCACGCGCCTGGTGGCGCTCGCCGTGCTGCTCGCCGTGTTCGTGCCGCTGGTGATCGTGGCCGTCTCCGGCAGCGACTCCGAGGACGACACGGCGTCCCTGCGCGTGCTGCGCAACCCGGCCGGGCTGCCCGAGCTGATCGTCTACGTCGAGGACCGTTCGCTCAACCAGCCCGGCACAGCCGGCGGCGCCCGGCGTGTGACGGTCGAGTGTGAGGACCGCAGTGGCGAGGTCGTCTTCCGCCGCCCCGAGCGCTGGCCGTTCAGCGACACCGACGGCTCGACCACCGATCCCCACGCCCACGTGGGCGTCGAGGAGCAGGCGCTCGGGCTGATCGCACGCTGTCGGCTCGCCGGCACCGACCCGTCGCTCGAGGGCCGGGTTCTCTAGCCGACCCGGGAATTTTTGCCCGGCCCGCGGCGTCATGAAAGCTAGATGGCGCACACGAACGGAAATCAGCCGGTGGTGGTCATCGGCGCCGGTCCCGCGGGCCTCGCGTCGGCGGCCGCGCTCGGCCGCAGGGGCATCGCTGCGGTGGTGCTCGACGAGGCCGATGCCGTGGGCTCGTCCTGGCGGCGTCGCTACGACCGGCTGCGGCTCAACTCGAGCAGGCCGTTCTCGAGGCTCCCGTACGGACCCCACCCGAAGGGCAGCGCGATGTTCCCCTCACGCGACGAGATGGTCCGCTACCTCGAGGACTACACGGCGCGCCACGATCTGGACATCCGCTTCGGCACCCGCCTGGAGCGCATCGACGCCAACGGCTCGGGCTGGATTCTGCGCACGTCGGCGGGCGACATGACCGCCCGCCAGGTGATCGTGGCGGGAGGCTACGAGCGCCGGCCGTTCATCCCGGACTGGCCGGGGCGCGAGGGCTTTACCGGCCGGCTCCTGCACGCGGCCGAATACCGCAACCCGGAGCCGTTCCGCACCCAGGATGTGCTGGTGGTGGGCCCGGGTTGCTCGGGCGCGGAGATCGCCTACGACCTCGCGGAGGGCGGCGCTCGCCGCGTGCGCCTCGCCGTGCGCACCCCTCCCAACATCCTGATCCGCAACCCGGTCGGTCCTCTCCTCGCCCGCATGTTGATGAAGGTCCCCACCCGGCTGGCGGACGCCGTCCTCCGGCGTGCGCGCCTGCACGAGCTTGGTGATCTGAGCGAGCACGGGCTCCCCGTCCCCGAGGAGGGCGTGTTCAGCCGGCTCAAGCGGCTGGGGGTGGCTCCGATGATCGTCGACAAGCCGGTGATCGAGGCGATCAAGGCCCGTCGCATCGAGATCGTCGCCGCAGTAGAGGGCATGGACGAGAGCGGAGTCCGGCTCGCCGACGGCACCCGCATCGAGCCCGATTCCGTGATCGCCGCCACCGGCTACCGCCGCGGACTCGAGCCACTCGTCGGCCACCTCGGAGTGCTCGACGAGAAGGGCTCGCCGCACGTGACCGAGAACGAGGCCGCGCCGGGCCTGCGCTTCGTCGGCTACGTGAGCTATCCGGCCATGATCGGCTACTCGGCCGGCGAGGCCAAGCGGGTGGCCCGGGCGATGGCGCGGGGGGTCTGACGACTTGTTCGCCCTATAGACGAATAAGTCGTCAAAGCTCGGCCCACGACGCAGGCCCGAGCGGAGCGCAGCAGCACCGAACCGCCGCCTACTCCGCCCCCACGGCCTCAACAATCTCGGCGTACGCCGCCGCTGGATCGCCCTCACCGAAGATCGAGGAGCCGGCCACGAACAGCGTGGCGCCTGCTTCCGCCGTCTCGCGGGCGGTGGCCGCCCCGATCCCGCCGTCCACCTCGATCGGCATGTCGGGGCCGAGCAACTCGCGCAGCCGCGCGACCTTCCCCGTGGAGCTCGCGATGTAGGGCTGCCCGCCCCAGCCGGGGTTGACGGTCATGCAGAGCAGGTGGTCGAACATCTCGGCCAGGCCGGCCACGGCCTCCGGCGGCGTGCCGGGGTTGATGGCGAGCGCCGAATGCAGCCCTGCGTCGCGCACCGCCTTGAGGGCGTAGTGCACGTGCGGGGTGGCCTCCCAGTGGACGATCAGGGTGTCGGCCCCGGCGGCGGCGAACTCCTCCACGCGCTGCTCGGGCCGCTCGACCATCAGGTGCACGTCGAGCACGCCTCCGCGCTCGTGCACGAGGTCGCGCAGCGAGCCGGTCACCAGCGGGCCGATCGAGATGGGGGGCACGAAGTGGCCGTCCATCACGTCGACGTGGATCACCCGCGCCCCCGCGTCCATCACCTGCTCGACCTGAGCGCCGAGGCGGGCGAAGTCCGCGGCGAGGATCGAGGGCGCCACGCGCCGGCTCTGCATGAGGTCGTACGCCATGCCGGGCCGACCCTACAACGCGAGCGGGGGCCCGGTTTCCGGACCCCCGCTCGGTCCTGCTGTTCTGGCGGAACTCTTGCGGAACCGCCGGCGAAGCCGAGGCCTAGGGCTCGGTGCCCTCGTCCACGTCCTCGCTCGGGCTCTCGGTGCGGTTCTCCTCGGTGTCGTCCACCTGGTCGAGCGACAGGATGTCGCTCTGGCGGCGGATCTCGCAGTTCGCGGCCACCTGGTCGTACTGGTCGGTCACGACCAGATCCCGTCCGGCTCCGCAGTTCACGATGTCGACCTCGCCGTCGCGCACCTTGATGCGGTCGCGGCCGTCTCCTCCGGAGACCTGGTCGCCGACCGGATCGCCGATGGCGGTCACGTCGAAGCGCGACAGGGCCCACAGCACGTCGGCGCCGTCGCCCCCATAGGACTTGTCGGCACCGCGGTTGGCGAAGATCTTGTCCGTTCCGCCACCGCCTGCCTGCACGTCGTCGCCCTGGCCGCCGGACATGAAGTCGCGCCCGCTGCCCCCGGTCGAGAGGTCGTTGCCAAGCCCGCCGTGCAGGCGCTCGCACCTGAACCGCTTGGAGGAAGCGCCCTGCCCGCCGGTCAGACGGTCACTGTCGGGCCCGGCGAAGATCCGGTCGCAGCCGGGTCCGCCGTTCAGGTTGTCCGCTCCGGCGTTGCCGGTGATCAGGTCGAAGCCGGTGCCGCCGACCACGGTGTCGTTGCCGGCGTTTCCGTGCAGCTCGTCACCGCGCCGTCCGGCGTCGCCGCCGCCGCCCCTGATCGAGTCGTCGCCCTCGCCCCCGCGAGCGAAGTCGCGGTCCGCGCCGGTGTCGACCGTGTCATTGCCGTCGCCGGCGACTATGAGGTCGCGTCCGCCGAGGGCACTGACGGTGTCGTCGCCCCCCTTGGCACGAATCAGATCGCTCTTGGGCGTTCCGTTCAGTGTGTTGGGACCGTCGTCTCCGACGATCGTGGCCGCCACTGCGACCGTGGCCATCAGCAGCGAAAACGCCGCTGCAGCCATCAGGGCCGTCCAGACCCTGTTGCTACGCTGCTTCACGGGGCATCCTCCTTGTGGTGGTGGGTGCCCCGCTAACCGTTTTGGGGACGAGAAGTTTCGGTTAGGCGCGTGAGGTCTGCCGCGCGTGCGTGCGGATCTCCGAAAGGATGCGTTCGAGCCTCGGTTCGGTGTCCCTGTCGACGAAGCTCATCGACGCCGCGACCGCCGGATGCACGCGCGCGATCTCGCCGTGCAGGGCGTGCGCGACGGCGCGATAGGCGGGGTGACCCTCGCGCCCGGAGCGCAACTCGATCAGGTGCATCGCCTCGCGGGCGTTCATGTCGAGGACGTAGCGCAGCCGGTAGCCGAGGCAGAGCGCGTACGGCGCCAGCTCGGGCCGGCCGAGCTCCACGATGCGCTCGTGCTCGGCTCGGGAACGTTCGAGGCCCGCCCGGTAGGCGCCGGCTACACCGGCCTGCTCGAGCTCCTCGGGCACCCCGGCGCCGAGCTCCGGCCCGAGCGTCTGCCACTGGACGGTGCACATGCGATGGCGCTGCAGGTCGCGGAAGGCGCCGTAGTCGGACACGACCTCGAAGCGGTAGGAGACTGCCTCGAACCCGCGTCCCGGACGGTGGCGGCGATTGTGGCGCTCGCCGGCGAACTCGGCGATCGCGGTGGCCCGCTCGTCCGGCGGCAGGTTTCGCACGGCCGCACGTGCCTCCTCCTCGGAGCACGAGGTCGACTCGAACAGCAGCGCCGCCAGCAGCTCCTCTTCGGTGCCTCGCACCGAGACGAGGCGGACCGCCGGCCCGGCGTTGTCAACGGAACGGTCGCGATCCAGGCCCAGCCGCGCGGCCCAGCGCTCACCCGTCCGCGCCCGCTCCTCGAGGTAGCCGATCCACTCGCCGCCGCGTTCGGGACGCTCGACACGCGCCACGAAGCTCGGCATCACGGCCTTCAGCTCGCTGAGGATCATCGCCGCGTAGTCGTGCGCCTCCGGCAGCGGCGACGCGAACAGGCGCAGGAGCAGCTGCTCGTAGGCCTGACCGCTGGCGAAGATGCCCACGTGTGAGAGCGACGCCGCGGGCAGCAGGCCTCGCAGGAGGTCGAGCGCCTTGGCCCGGATCGAGCGCCGGTGCGCGGCCTCGGGCTCGCCGTCGGACCGCGGGAACCGCCCCGCCGCCCACGCCTCCACCCGCGGGAGGATCTCGGAGTACGTGGCGAACAGGAAGTCCATCGCCTCCTCGTAGGCCGGGCCCAGCTCGGACGAGCGCCAGTAGCGATAGCCCGCTCCCTCGGCCATCGGGGCGTCGTAGGCCATGTAGCGCGTGGACTGCTCGAGGTAGGCGGCCAGGCGTCCGCGCTGCAGCAGCTTGGTCATCACGTTCGAGACCCATTCGCAGGCGATGTGCGCCCCACCGAGCTGGGCTACCGAGTCGTCGCCGTAGCCGAGGAAGATCCGCTCGTACAGCGCCCGCGCCCGTTCGCCCTCGGCGCCGTCGAAGGGCGTGCCGGGAGAGCCCGCATCGCCGGCGAACTCGTCCAGGTACATTCGCCGCAGCGTGCCCTGGTAGCGCGAGTAACGGGCGAACATCGCGCCCTTGACCGTCTCCGGCAGATCGACCAGGGCGAACACGGGCCGGTCGAGGTTCGTGAAGTGCGGTGCGAGCAGTGCTCGCTCGTCGTCGCTGAAGCTCTCGACCGGATAGTCCATGAGGCCGGGCCACGATAGCGCCGCCCGCGGCGGTCGCCCGCCCGGCCGCGCTCAGGCCAGGCGGTGCTCCAGCACCCGTTCGAGCTCGGCCTCTTCGTGGTCCACGGGCACGGCCTTGTCGAGGTACATCTCCATGCTGCGGCCGTCGATGACGAGGGTGGCCACCTGGTTGTCGAACCAGGGACCGTCGCCGGTCAGCCGCCAGCGGATTCCGGGATCGTCGACTCCCGCCGCTCGGGCCAGACGGCGCCAGACCTCGTGGAACGGCCGCGACATGCCCATCCGGATGATCCTGCGCTCCTTCCCGTCGAGCGGATTGCGGTAGGGCGAGCAGACGGCCTGCCAGACGGCGCTCTCGACCCCCGAGCCCCGCGGAAAGGCGATCTCGAACAGGTAGGCGTGGTGGACGTCGCCCGAGAGGGTGACGATCGCGCCGGGCGCGCGGCCGCGCTCGCCGGCGCCCACCGCGCGCTGCAGCTCGACCATCTTGCGGAAGGAGGCCTGGAAGGCGCCCCAGTGCTCGAGGTCCATCGACTGGCGCAGCTTCTCGGCCGGGCCGGTCAGGGCCGAGCCCCAGGCGCCGCCGGCAACCGCCTCGTTCCAGGCCTCGAGCTCCTGCATGCCGGGCCCCAGCAGGAAGGGCAGCGAGCTGGCGAGCAGCAGATGGTCGTGATCGCCGGTGGCCTGTTCGACGATCCAGTCCCACTCGCTGTCGTCGACCATCGCCCGCTTGTCCTCGTCCAGGACGCGGCCGGCGCGAGCGTCGATCACCACCAGGCGCGTGGACCCGAAGTCGCGGCAGTAGCTCCAGCGGCTGGTGGCCGCCTCGCGGTCGGCGCCGGACACGAACTCGCGCAGGGCCTCCTCGCCGTCGTCGCTGTCCTTGATCCGCTGAAGCAGCGGTTCGTCGCGCAGATTCTCCGGCGAGAGGTTCCCGATGTGCTGGTAGACCCAGTACGACATCAGGGCCCCCACCACGTGCTCCTCCCACCAGTCGGTCTGGCGCATCTCCTCGAGCCAGGCCTTCGAGATGTTCCAGTCGTCGTGCACGTCGTGGTCGTCGAAGATCATCGCGGTCGACACGGTGGACAGCAGCCAGCGGATGGCGGGATCGCACCAGCTCTCGGCGTAGAGCTTCGTGTACTCGTCGTAGTCGAGCGCACGCGCGCCGGGAGCCCCGTTCACGTCGCGCCGGCTCTCGATGTAGGCCAGCGTGGCCGGAGAGACCTCGTCCGCGTAGACCTGGTCCCCGAGCATCACGAGCGCGTCGGGCCGCTCCTCGCGCTCCTGGTGGGCCATGCGCTGGGCGAGGGTGTGCAGGGCGTCGATCTCACGGCCGCGATCGTCCTGGTCCTTGGTCAGCGAATAGGGCGGCTCGTGGGGGGCCGCGACGCGACAGGAGCCGAACAGGAGCTTGATCGGACGCCCCTTGGGATAGGTCTTGAAGACGCTGTGCGGGAAGGGGAAATCCTCCTCCGGCCACACCTTCTCGCCGTCGAGACGCACCTCGTACTCGTGCCACGCGCCGGGCTCGAGCCCGGTGGCGATCACGATCGCGTAGTGGTGGCCGCAGACCGTCCAGGTGCGCTCGCTCGAGCCGAGCACCTCGACCTCGCAGGGCGTGTCGGTCTCGACCCAGAACGTGGCGTCCTGTTCTCCTACGTGACGAAGCATCGGGCCGAGGACCAGACTGGGCATGAGGCGAGCTTTACCCATAAGACCGGAAACCGCCACCTGCCTACGTGCCGAACCTCGAGCTCGGCGCGCTACGTTGTCCGCCGTGGAACCGGAGCTTCTCGAAGTCGGCCGCTCGATCCATGAGGCCTTTCCCGCCCGCAGCCGCAACCCTCTGCGCGCGCTCGATCAGAAGGCGATGGAGCTGGCGTCCGAGGACGCCGAGCTGCGGGCCGCCCTGTTTCGCTTCGTGGACGTGACCCCCGCCTGCCGCTCCCTCGACGATCTGGCACGCCACCTCACCGGCTATCTGGAGGATGTGGACGAGCGCCCGCCACCGATCGAAGCCGCGATGCGCATGTCGCAGTCGAAGGCGGGCCGCGCCGCGCTGGGCGCGGCGTCGGCGGCCGGCGTGCGCCACATGGCGCATCGCTTCATCGTGGGCGAGACCCCGCGCGACGCGCTCAAGTCGATCCGCTCGCTGTGGGAGCACGGCGCCGCGGTCTCGCTCGACCTGCTCGGCGAGGCCACCGTGACCGCGCCCGAGGCCGACCGCTACGCCGAGCGCTGCCTCGATGCCCTCGAGACGCTCGCCGCCGCGGCCCCGGACTGGCCCGATCGGCCGGTGCTCGAGCACGACTCGCTGGGCCCGCTGCCGCGAGTCAACCTGTCGGTGAAGGTCTCCGCCCTGAGCCCGCTGCTGCGCCCCGAGGCCCCGGAGGTGGGACGCGAGGACGCCGCGCGGCGCATGCGGCCCCTGCTCGCCCGCGCCCGCGATCTCGGCGCTCACCTGCACATCGACATGGAGTCGGTCGACACGCTCGAGGCCACGATGGGCCTCGTCTTCGAGCTGCTCGACGAGCCCGAGCTGCGCGAGGGTCCGTCCTCCGGCGTGGTGTTGCAGGCCTATCTGCGCGAGTCGCCCGAGCAGCTCGAGCAGGTGATCGACTGGGCCAAGAGGAGCGAGCGCACCCAGCCGCTGGTGGTGCGGCTCGTGAAGGGCGCCTACTGGGATCACGAGGTCGTGGACGCCCGCCAGCACGGCTGGACTCCGCCGGTGTTCGAGGAGAAGAGCGAGTCGGACCGCAACTTCGAGGCGCTCACGCGCCGGCTGCTCGAGGCGTGGCCGCACGTGCGGCCGGCAATCGCCTCCCACAACCTGCGCTCGGTGGCGCACGCGGTGGCCGTCAACCGCGAGCTCGGACGGGCCGACGGAGACCTCGAGCTGCAGGTGCTGCGGGGCCTCGGGGACGACCTCGCCGCGGCGTTGTGCGAGCACGACATGCGCGTGCGGATCTACTGCCCGGTCGGCGACATGGTGGCCGGGATGGCCTACCTCGTGCGGCGGTTGCTGGAGAACACCTCCAACGAGTCGTTTCTGTCGGACCAGCAGCGCGGTGTGCCGATCGAGGAGCTGCTGGCCGCGCCGTGAGCTTTCGCAACGAGCCGATCCTCGAGCTGCGCCGTGCACCGGCGCGCGAGTCGCTCCTCGAGGCGCTGCGTGAGCTCGACTCGCGCCTGCCGCTCGAGGTGCCGGTGGTAATCGGCGGCGAGCGTGGCGACAGCTCCGGGCTCGACTCGACCGACCCGGGCGCGCCGGACCGCGTGGTGGCTCGGGCCGGCTGCGGCGGTGAGGAGGAGGCTGCTGCCGCGGTCGAGGCGGCCGAGCGCGGCTTTCGCGAGTGGGGTGCCCGCCCGGCCGCTGAACGTGCGGAGGTGCTGCGCGGCGCCGCGGCCGTGCTGCGCGAGCGGCGGCTGGAGCTGGCCGCCCTCCAGGTTCGCGAGTGCGCCAAGCCGTGGGCCGAGGCGGACGCCGACGTGTGCGAGGCGATCGACTTCCTCGAGTACTACGCCGAGCAGGCGGTGGAGCTCGACCGCGGGCGCGAGCTGCTCCAGGTGCCGGGTGAGCGCAACACCATGCGCTACCGCCCACGTGGCGTGGCCGCCGTGATCGCGCCCTGGAACTTCCCCCTGGCCATCCCCTGTGGCATGACGGCCGCCGCGCTGGCCGCGGGCAACGCCGCGGTGCTCAAGCCGGCCGAGCAGTCGCCGGGCAGCGCCGGTGCGCTCGTGGAGGCGCTCCACGCCGCCGGCGTGCCGGGCGACGCGCTCGCCCTGGTGCCGGGCTACGGCGAGGCCGGCGCCGCCCTGGTGCGCGATCCGCGCGTGCACGTGATCGCCTTCACCGGCTCGGGCGCGGTCGGCCTGGAGATAGTCCGCACGGCCGCCGAGACCGCCGACGGCCAGGGCCACATCAAGCGCGTGGTGTCGGAGATGGGGGGCAAGAACTGCGTGATCGTGGATTCGGACGCCGACCTCGACGACGTGATCCCCGAGCTCGTCCATTCCGCGTTCGGCTTTGCGGGCCAGAAGTGCTCGGCCGCCTCGCGCGCGCTCGTTCACGAGGCCATCGCGGACACGCTCGTGGAACGCCTGTCGGGAGCGGTGACGGTCCTTCGCGTGGGCCAGGCGGAGAGCTTCGCCAGCGAGGTCGGGCCGGTGATCGACCGCGAGGCCCAGGAGCGCGTGCTGGGCTACCGGGAACGGGCGGGCGACCGGATCGCGGCCTCGGCGGACGAGGTGCCGGACGATGGGTGGTTCGTGGCCCCCAGCGTGGCCTTCGGGCTGGACGAGCAGTCACCGGTCAACCGGGAGGAGATCTTCGGGCCGCTGCTGTCGGTGACCGCCGTGCGCGACGTCGACGAGGCCATGGAGGTGGTGGACTCGCTGCCGCTGGCCCTCACCGGAGGGCTGTTCTCGCGCAGCCCCGCGACCATCGAGCGGGTGGCGGCGCGGTCGCCGGTGGGCAACCTCTACGTCAACCGCGGGATCACGGGCGCCATGGTCGCGCGCCAGCCCTTCGGCGGCAACCGCCGCTCGGGAGTCGGGTCCAAGGCGGGCGGGCCTGACTACCTGCACCAGTTCGTGGAGCCGCGGGTGGTCACCGAGAACACGATGCGGCACGGCATTCCCGTGGAATAGCGCCGGAGACGCCCGATATCCTCGGCTCGCCGTGGGCGCTCCCAGCTTCGATCTCCAGTCGCATTCGCTCCACTCCGACGGCGCGCTGCCCGCGGCGCAGGTGGTGGAGAACGCCGCCCGGGCGGGAGTCGGGCTGCTGGCGCTGTCGGACCACGACACGGTCGACGGCGTGGACGAGGCGCTGGCCGCGGGCGCCGTCCACGGGGTACGGGTGGTGCCGGCCACCGAGATCTCCGCGGTGGACGGCGAGTACGAAGACCTGCACGTGCTCGGCTACGGGATCGATCATCGCAGCGCCCTGCTGGGCGAGCGCCTGCTCGACGCGCGCCTCGATCGCGAGCGCCGGGCGGACGCGATGGCCGAGCGCCTGCGCGGGCTCGGCTTCGAGGTCGACCCGGCGCCGATCGAGGCGCGGAAGGCCGAGGGGAAGCCGGTAGGGCGCCCCCATCTGGCCGCGGCGGTGATCGCCCACCCGGCCAACGGCGAGCGGCTGCGCGAGGAGGGCGTCGACGACGTGTCGTCGTTCATCCCGGCCTACCTGATTCAGGGCACGCCGGGGTACGTGGCCCGCACCCACCCGACGGTCGAGGAGGCGATCGGCTGGATCCACGATGCGGCCGGGGTCGCGATCTGGGCCCACCCCTTCTGGGACATCAAGGACCCTGACGCCGTGCTCGCCGCGATCGACCGCTACCGGGCCGCGGGGCTCGACGGCGTCGAGGTCTTCTACACGGCCCACGACCGCGAGCAGACACAGCTCGTGGCCGACCGCTGCGCGGAGCTCGGCCTGCTGGCCACGGGCTCGTCGGACTATCACGGTCCGGAGCACCGGCTGTTCAGCCGCTTCCGGGACTTCGAGCTGCACGAGCGCGAGCCCAATCTCGGTCCGATCACCGCCGGCACGCTGGCCGCCCCGGCTCGCGACGGCACGGGCCTGTGCCTCTGGCTCACGGGACTGTCGGGCTCCGGCAAGTCCACCATCGCTCGCCTGGCCGCCGGCCGCCTGCGCGACCTCGGCCACCGGGTCGAGGTGCTCGACGGGGACGACATTCGCCAGAACCTGTGTGCCGGACTCGGGTTCTCCCGCGAGGACCGGGCCGAGAACGTGCGCCGGATCGCCTTCGTGGCCGACCTGCTCTCGCGCAACGGCGTGCTTACCTTCGTGGCCGCGGTGTCTCCGTTCCGCGCCGGGCGCGCCGACGCTCGCGGGCGCATGGGCCCGCGCTTTTCCGAGGTGTACGTCCGGGCGTCGGTCGACGAGTGCGAGCGCCGCGACGTCAAGGGCCTCTACGAGCGAGCCCGGCTGGGCGAGATCAAGGGCTTCACCGGCGTGTCCGATCCCTACGAGGAGCCCGCCGCCGCCGAGCTGACGATCGACACCGAGAGCGAGAGCTCCGAGGCCTCCGCGAATCGGCTGGTGGAGCACGTGGAGGGCCGGCTGGCGGGATCGGAGCCGACGGCCGCTAGCGCGTCGAATCCGCTCGGCGCGAGTAATAGTGGATGAGGTAGGGCGTGAAGCCCGCGCGCTCGTAGAAGCGCCTGGCCACCTCGTTGGTGGCCACCGAGGCCACAACCGTCTCCGCGATGCCGCGCCGGGCGATCTCGTCCATCGCGCGGTCGAGCAGCTCTGAGCCCGCGCCCGTGCCGCGAGCGCTCTCGGTGACCACCAGCGTCTCCAGCTCGGCGACCTCCTGACCTCCCTGCCAGGTGTCGTCGAAGGTGTTGGGTCCGTGCACGCTCACCAGGGCGTAGCCCACCGCCTCGCCCTCCCGCTCGGCCAGCAGGGCGAAGGCCTTGGGCTCGGCCAGCCACTGCTCGTAGTAGCCCCGCCGGAGGGTCCATGAGCGCTCGGGCTCGGTCTTCTCCGGGAGCTCGGCCGGCGACACGCTCGCGTGATGCTCGAGGAGCTCGAGCCACAGGGGCTTCAGCCGTTCGAGCTCGTCCAGCTCGACGAACCTGATCTGAAGCTCAGCCATCGGGGCGCACGTACCCGCGCAGCGTCGCGACCTCGCGGAAGCCCAGGCCTCGGTACACCGACAAACCGTCGGGGCTGGCCTGGAGCGTCGCGCTGGCCAGGCCGTCGGCCCGGGCACGGGAGAGCACGTCGCGCAGCAGCCGCCCGGCCAGCCCGCGACGCCGGTGAGACGCCTCGGTGGCGACGTACTGGATGCTCACGTCGTCGCCGAGCCGCAGGGTCATGGCGACGCACACGAACGCTCCGTCGGCGCGCAGGCCGTGGGTGCGGACGCGGTCGTCGCGGAGCGCGCTCATCAGTGGGCCGAACGGTCCGCCCGGATCGTCGTAGGCGCGTTCGTTGACTTCCCCGAGCACGTCGAGAGACGGGCTGTCCGGCTCGCGCGCCGCGTCGTCGAGCTCCAGCGAGGGATCGTCGAGCATGAGGCCCATGCAGGGAGTCAGGATCTCGGGCTCCAGGACGCGTCCGGGCACCGCGCCGTCGGCGGTCCAGACGCAGTACGGCAGCCCTGGGTCATCGGGCGGAGGCGGCGCCCCGAAGGGCACCACCGCCGCGTTGAACCAGGGGTTGTCGCCCGCGCTGTCGATGCGGGCGCCCAGAACGCCGGCGCGCCGGATCTCGGCGTCCGGCCCGGCCGCGCAGCGGCCGAGCGCGGCGATCGTCTCCCCGAATCCGAGGATCGATCGCCGCGCGAGCTCTTCGTCGTCCACCGTGGTGAGCCTAGAAGCTCCCGACCACCACCAGGGCGTTGCCGTCCGGGTCGCGGAGGGAGAACATCGGCGGCACGTAGTCGCCCATGCGCATGACCTCCGGGTCCACGTCGACACCGCGCTCGAGCAGCGCGGCGTGGTCGGCGTCGGCGTCCTCGGTGGCGAGCCGTATGCCCGTGTCGGCGCCGCCGGCCGGCGCTCCGGAACCGGCGGCCACCAGGGCGATCGTCGTGACCGCCCCCGGAGGCGCCACCTCGATCCAGCGCGACTCGCCGAAGGGGGCGTCGAGCCGCGTCTCGAAGCCGAGCTTGTCCACGTAGAACTCCAGCGCGCGGTCCTGGTCTGAGACGGTGATGCCCACGGTGTGCAGCCCGACGATGCGGGTCGAGTTCTGATCGCTCATCGTGCCGCTCCGTTCTCGAGCAGCGGCTTGAGCGCGGCCACCCGCTCGCGCCACCAGGCCTTCATCTCGTCCGCGGTCTCGGCGTCGGGCAGCCGCTCGTGCTCGACGGTGACCGTGCCCTTGTCCGCCGCTCGCTCTTCGATGTAGACGTGCACCCGGGTCGAGCCGTCCTCCCAGTCGTAGTGGGCGATGCGCGGCGCCGTGGCCTTGCGCAGGCTCAGGTCCGCACCGGGCAGCCAGCGCTCGCGCAGCGACTCGTCCTCGAACGCGTCGAACAGGCGCTCCGCCGGCACGGCGACCGTCTTCGACGCACTGATCGCGAAGCCGTTCGCCCGCTGTCCCGGCGCTCGCCGCCCACGCGCCCGCTCGTAGGAGAGGGTGACCGACTGGGCCCACCAGCCCGCCACCTCGTGCTCGTCCATCAGCCAGCGGGCGATCTCGGTGTGCGACCGGTCGCCCGCGCCCCACTCGTCGAGCAGGCCGAACCAGTGCTCGAAGCCGTGGCCGGTGGCCTTGACCACCGACTCCTCGGCCACCGGCGGCTCGAAGCCGCGCGACGCGGCCTCCGGGTTGTCGCCGCCGGCGATCAGCATGCGGCGGGCGGCGGTGTAGCTCTCGCCCGTCTTGGCCATCCGCGCTCGCACCCGGCGCTTGAAGGTCTTGTGCTTCGTCATCTGTCGTCAGCTCCCATACGGCGGTCGGCGCCGGCACTCACGCTGCCGATGCCCCGCCGGACAGGGCTCTTGATGACCGGCGTCCCGATGGCTCGAGGCCACCTCTACCTCCCACTGCCGGCGGCGTGAGCACCGGAACGGAGGTCGGGCGCGGGACGGCGCCTGGCTGTGAAGTTACATCCTTAAGACCGTGAACGCGAGCGAGATTCATCGCGGGGGTCAACCCCGCTTGAAGCGGACCAGCTCCTCGCGGTCGCTCCCGCCGGACACGCTCACGGCGAGCACCGGGCCCACGCCGCGGGCGTAGAACTTGAACTCGAGGACCTTCTCGTCCAGCGGGTTCCAGTCCCGGGTCATCAGCACGCGGCGGTAATGGCCGGCCGGCACCTCGGCCTGCTCGCGCAGGCTCACGATGCGCGCCTTGTCCTCGGCCTCGCCCTTGTAGTACTCCTGGCGATAGGTCAGGCCCGGGCGCGGCCGGGCAGGCATGATCACGCCCGCCTGTGCGCCGTCCACGCCGGCCTCGAACGAGCCCGCCTTGGACACCGCCTCGCCGTTCTCGTACTCGGTCGTGTTCTCGCCCAGGTACCAGATGTTCCCCCGCTCGTCCTGCGCGTACCAGTCGTCGGTGACCTCCACGAACTGACCCTTCTCGGTCACGACATCCCGCACCACCCGGGCCGTGATCCCGTTGGCGATCCGCCTGGTCCTGTTGGTGACGGTCACCACCACCCTCTGCCTCGTCCCCTCCGAGTCCGTCTCCCGGTAGACCCAGCGGGTGCCCGGCTTCATGGGCCAGTAGGGGTTGTCGATCTTGGTGGTGAAGCCGGCCGGGTTCAGGTGCACGGTCTCGCTTCCCTTGGGCAGCCGCCGTTGCCGCCAAGCGCCGCGATGGCGCCGCCGGCCGCCGCCCCCAGCGCGAGGACGGCGACCGTGGTTGGCAGTGCGACGCGGCGCATCAGTCGTCGCCCGCGCCGTCCTTCTCGCCGGAGCGATCGTCGTCGCCCTCCGAGCTCAGGACGTTGAAGTCCGTGTCGAGGTGGACGTCGACCTGGCTGCCGTCGGGGCGCGTGACCTCGACCTCGTAGGCGCCCTCCTCGTCGCCCACCTCGGTCTCCGTCACCTTGCCGCCGCCGGTCTCCGCCAGCGCCGCCGTGCTCGCCCGGTCGAGGGCCTGGCCGCTGATCGCGCGGTCGCTCCCGTCGTCGTCGCCGCCGGCCGCGCCGGCGATGGCCGCGCCACCAACGGCAAGAGCCGCGATGGCTGCGATCGCGATGGCGGCGCCCTTGATCTTGTTTTTCATCTCGGTGCCTCCTCGGCGTCTGCTTGACCTTACGAGCGTCAAGCTACGACCGGCCGCTGAGACGACCCTGAGAGCGCTCGGCCGGCCTCTTCTCCGGGACAGAGATCGTGACTGTTGCGCCGGGCCCGTGCGGGCGCGATGCTGGCGCTTCCCCCATGGGCCTCGGCGATCGCGCGCACTATGGCCAGCCCCAGCCCGGTGCCGCCGCGCGTGCGGGCGCCGTCGCCGCGAGCAAAGCGCTCGAAGGCGCGCTCGCCCAGCTCCGGCGGGAAGCCGTGGCCCGAGTCGGCCACCTCGAGCTCGGCGGCGCCGTCGACGGCGCGCGAGCGGAGCACCACGTCACCCTCGCCGTAGCGCAGCGCGTTGTCCACCAGGTTGCCGAGCGCCTGGCGAAGGCGCAGCTCGTCCACCTGCACGCGCAGACCGTCCGCGGCCTCCACCCTGATCACGCGGCCACGGGCGCGGGCCCGGTCGGCGAACCGCTCGCGCACCCCCTCCAGCAGTGCGCCCGCGGCCAGCTCGCTGCGGCGGACGGGCAGCCGGCCCTCGCTGCTGCGGGCCAGCACGAGCAGGTCCTCGGCGAGTTGGGCCAAGTGGTCGCACTCCTCCACCGCCGCCGCGAGCGCGTCGCGCACCGGCGGGTCGTGTCCGCCCGCGCGCAGCGCCCCCTCGAGCTCCGCCTTGATCACCGCCACGGGGGTGCGTAGCTCGTGGCTGGCGTCGTCCACGAAGCGGCGCTCGCGCTCGTAGGACTCGCGCAGTCGATCGAGCATCTCGTTGAGCGTCTCTCCCAGCCGCCGGATCTCGTCGCGCGCGGCGGGCAGCGGCAGGCGCTCGCCGTCCCGCTCCAGCGACACTTCGGCCGCCCGCCGCCGCATCGCGTCCACGGGGCGCAACCCGCCGGCGGCCAGCGCGTAGCCGAGCAGCGTCGCCAGCAGCACCGCGATCGGCCCGCCCACCGCGAAGGACGCGACGAGGCCGCCCAACGTCTCGTCGCGGTCTTCGAGCGACTGGCCCACGGTCACGACCCCCTCCCCTCCGGCGGACTGGGCCAGCACCCGCGTGGTGCCCTCGATCCCGGGCACGCGGCGCTCGACCAGCACCTCCTCGCCGCCGGCGGCGCTCCTCAACTCCCCCGGGGTCAGCGCCGAACGCGGGCCGGCCCCGCCGGCCGAGTCCCGGACCTCTCCGCCCGTCGCCACGATCTGCGCGAAGCCCTCCTCGAGTCGTCGCCGGCGGCGCCAACCGACGCCTGGCCTGACGCCGCCACCGCAGCGGCACGGTTCTCCAGCCCGGCGGTCACGTTCTCGTCGAGGTCCGCCTTCAGGCGCAAGTACACGAACAGGGCGGCGGCCGCCAGCACGACGACCATGGCGAGCGCGAAGGCCGCCGCCAGCCGGGCGCGGATCGGCAGCCGGCTCACTGCTTGCCGGCGTCCTTGCGCAGCCGATAGCCCGCGCCGCGCACCGTCTCGATCGAGCTGACGCCGAAGGGCCGGTCGATCTTCTCGCGCAGATACCCCACGTACACCTCGACCACGTTCGAGCGCTGCTCGTAGCCGAGGTCCCAGGCCGATTCGAGCAGCTGCATCTGCGTCAGCACCTGGCCCGGCCGGCGCATGAAGGTCTCGAGCAACGCGAACTCTCGGGCCGACAGCCCGATCTCCGTGTCACCCCGACGCACCTCACGGGTGGCCGGATCGAGCCGGAGGTCGCCCACCTCGAGCACAGCCGGCCGCTCCACCGGGCCACGACGGGCCAGCGCCCGCAGCCGGGCCGTGAGCTCCGCGAGGGAGAAGGGCTTGGTCAGGTAGTCGTCCGCGCCACCGTCCAGCCCACGCACACGATCCTCAACGGCGTCGCGGGCGGTCAGCATCAGGACCGGGATCCAGACGCCCTCCGCGCGCAGCCGCTTGCAGGTCTCGAAGCCGTCGATCCCGGGCATCATCACATCGAGCACGATCGCGTCGTAGTCGGTGGCACGCACGAGCCGGAGCGCCTCCTCGCCGCCGCCGGCGAGGTCCACCACGAGCCGCTCGAAGCGCAGCCCACGCCGGATCGCCGCGGCCATCCGAACGTCGTCCTCGACCACGAGCACCCTCATGTCCTCAATGATGGCTTCGAACCTGAGAGCCTGCTGAGAGCGGAGGCGCCACGGCTCGGAGTCCCTACGACCCTCCCCGCAGAAGCGAGCGCAGGTCGTCGATCGTGTCCGCCTCGGCGGCGCTCTTGTCGGGGCGGTAGCGCTTGACCCGGGCGAAGCGCAGCGCCACGCCGCCGGGATAGCGCGTTGAGGACTGCACGCCGTCCAGAGCGATCTCCACCACGAGCTCGGGGCGTACGAGCACGGCGATGCCGCGCCGCTCGCTCTCGAGCTCGAGCAGCTCCTGTGTCTGCCACGCGAGCAGCTCGTCGGTCAGCCCCTTGAAGCATTTGCCCACCATCAGGAATTCGCCGGTTCCGGGGTCACGGGCGCCGAGGTGGAGGTTCGAGAGCCAGCCCCGGCGGCGCCCGTGACCCCACTCCGCGCCGAGCACGACGAGGTCGTAGGTCCGCACCGGCTTGACCTTGCGCCACGCCTTGCCGCGCCGGCCGGCGCTGTACAGGGACGCCGCGTCCTTCACCACGACCCCCTCGTGGCCCGCCTCGAGGGCTTCATCGAGCATGCGCTGCGCCGTCTGCGGATCGGAGGTGACGGTGCTCGGGATCCTGAGCTGCGGCGCCACCCGCTCGAGTCGTTCCGCTCGCTCCTCGAGCGGAGCGTCGAGCAGATCCTCGCCGTCGTGGTGGAGGACGTCGAAGATGAAGGTCACGATCCCCTCCGGCGGCGCCGAGGCGTCGATCTGCGACACGGTCTCCTGAAAGGAGGCTGGACCCTGCTCGAGCATCCACAGTGCCTCGCCGTCGAACACCGCCTGCTCGAGCGGCAGGGCGCGCACCGCCGCGACGATTCCGGGCAGCCCCTCCGTGGTGTCGTTCAGGTTGCGGGTGTAGATGCGGACCTCGTCGCCGCGGCGGTGGATCTGGATCCGGATCCCGTCGAGCTTCCACTCGACCGAAGAGCGCTCGAAGCTCTCGACCGCCTCGGTCACGTTCGCGGCCGTGGACGCGAGCATCGGGAAGATGGGCCGGAAGATCTCGAAGCCGATCGCACGCAGCCCCTCCTCGCCGTCGGTCAGCGCCACCTCGGCGGTATGCGTGAGATCACCGGAGAGCATCAGCGCCCGGCGCACCAGCGGTCCCGGCAGGCCGGTCGCCTTCGCCAGCGCGTCGGCCATCAGGCCCGCGAGCGCGCCCTGCCTCAGCTCGCCGGTGAAGAGCCGCTTGATGAAGCCGGCCTCCGGTTCCGTCGCCCGGCCCAGCAGGCTCGCGAGGAGCTCTGCGCGGGCAGCCGCCGAGCCCGGCCCCGTCGTTGCCTGAACCGCGGCGATGGCGCGATCGAGGTCGGCGATCGTGAGAGAGGGCGCCTCCGCCGCCGGTTGCTCGATGCCGTAGATCGTCCTGTAGCCGATGCCGACCCGGCCCTGGCGGGGAACGCCTGTGAGAAAGCCGACGGCGGGCCCCACCTCGCCGGGATCGAGTAGGCGCAACAACTCGGCCAGGGTCGTGGCCTTCTGTGAGCGCGAGCTGGTCTCGGCGACGGCCGAGGACGCGTTCACGACGTCGGCTAGCAGCGTCATCGCTGCCAGCTAAGCAGGCGGTGGAATAACCGCGGGGCTGGACGGTCCTGTGTGTTGGTCGTCAGTCACTGCCCGGCAAGGGGGCCTCCCGGTGTCCCACGATCCGAACGCTCCTACCGCTGGGCCAAGCGCTACGTTCGGGACCTCGGCACGCCCGGCTGCTCACCTACAGGGCACGCTGCCCCCACCCGGCACGAGTTGCCGGCAGGAGGATCCGACCGCACACCGCGCGTCGTGGGGCGAGCCGGGCCGGGCTGCTGCGGTGGAGGCAGTCGGCGGAATAGGGAGGCCGGGCCGCTCAGGCGGGGCGCGGCTCGGGTCCGGGCCGCGCGGCGGGACGGGCGGGAGCTCCGTCGCCGTCCGGCTCCGCGCCGTCCCCGTCGGGACGGTCGCCGCCGTTGCCACCCGGAGCCGGTGCCCCCGGCGGCCCGCCGCCCCCGGCAGCCTGCTGCGCCTTCATCCGCTCCATGAACTCGGCCTGGGCCTGCGCGGGCGTGCGCTTGAGGGCGCCCATCAGCGGCAGCACGCTCAGTACCAGCAGCGCTGCCTGACGGAAGGCCCAGGCAAAGCCCTCGCGGGCCGACCCGGCGGTCTCGCGGATGATCTCCTCGTCGAAGCCCGGCTTGGGCTCGAAGCGGTCGCTGGTGCCGCCGGTGTAGTCGTGGAGGGTCCCCTGGATCACCGTGGCGGCCTCCGCCTTGGGGATCTCCCATTCGCCGACGATGTCGTCGATCTCGTCCTCGGCGAACCACGACATGTGCGCGCTCAGGGCGCCGCCGAAGGTGGCGATCAGCACGGCCACGCCGATCGCGGCGCCGAGCTGGCGCGCCGTGTTGAGGATCCCGGAGGCCAGCCCCACTTCGGGACCGGCAACCGCGCCCATCGCTCCCACGTTGAGCGCCGGGAAGCCGATCCCCATGCCCGCGCCGATCAGCAGCAGGCCGGGGAGGATGCGCAGGTAACTGAAGGCGTCGTCCGCGGTGGACGGCAGGAAGGACACGATCAGCATCCCCAGCGCCATGGCGATCAGCCCCGGCTTGGCCAGCTCCCCCGGTGCGCGTTTGTCAGCCGCCCGGCCGACGAAGGGCCACACCACCAGGCCCATCAGGGCGACAGGGAGGATGGCCAACCCCGCCTCGAGCTGGCTGTAGCCCCACAGGTTCACGAACAGCAGCGAGAGCAGGAGCAGCGAGCCGATCGCGCCCGCGCCGAAGAGCAGCATGCCGATGTTCGCGCTGCGGAACTGGCGGTTCTTCAGCAGGCTCGGAGTGATGAGCGGGTTGGGCGCCTTGCGCTCCCACCACACGAACAGGATCCCGAGCAGGATTGCCGCCTGCATGAGGCTGAGCCAGAGCGGCAGGTCGCCCGCGAAGGGATTGGCCTCCACCAGCGCGAGCGTCAGGAACATCACGGCGGCGCCCAGCAGGAGCATGCCGCGCACGTCCACCTCGCGGCCGGCGGTGAGGTCCCAGGTCTCCGGCCACCAGCGCCAGCACAGCAGCACGCCGAGGATCCCGAAGGGGATGTTGATGAGGAAGATCCAGTGCCAGCTCGCGATCTCCACCAGCACGCCGCCGAGCACCGGTCCGAGGGCCGACGACACGAGCGCCACCACCGCGATCAGAGCCAGACCCCGCCCGCGCTCATGCGGCGGGAACACCAGGACGGTGATGGCGAAACCGAGCGGCGCCAGTATGCCCGCGCCGATGCCCTGGATCACGCGGAAGCCGATCAGCCATTCCACCGACCAGGCCGCGGCACACAGCCCGGAGCCGATCGTGAACACCGTCAGGCCGATGATGAAGAAGCGCTTGCGGCCGAACTGGTCGGCCAGCCGTCCCATCGACACGAGCAGGATCGCGAAGACGATGTTGTAGGCGTTGACCACCCACGTGACCGTCGCGAGGTCGGTGGAGAGCTCGTCCTGCAGCTCGGGGATCGTGACGTTCACGATCGACACGTCGAGCAGCGCCATCGCCCAGCCGATCATCATCACGCCGAAGATCCGCCACTTGTGCTGGTGGAGGAACTCCGGGGACGGGTTCTCGCGCGTAGGCGTCTCCTCGCTCACGGCGCGCGTGACTCCGGTGTCCGCTCGTTCGACGGCAGCCGGCCGCCCTCGGGCACGCGCCCGTCGAACTCGAAGTCGCCGGGCTCGGTGCCGTCCTCGGGATCGTCGTTGTCGATCGCGTCGAAGTCGTTGGGGATCGAGTCGTCGTCCGAGTCGTCGTCGCCGCGCTCCCGGTTGGGCCGCAGCGCGCCGTCGGGGCCGAACTCCGGCAGCGTCCCGCCGGCCACCATCACCGCCACCTGCGACAGCTCGGTGAGCTTGTTGGGATCCTCGTTGGCGACGTCATCGAAGCGCGTGATGTCGTCCTCGGCCTCCTCGTCGTCGTCGTAGAGGCGGCGCTCGATCTCCTCGCGGTCCGCCACCATGAGCCAGCGGTTGTCGCGCACGACGATGTTGGAGCCTGCGGCGGTGACGTTGTAGCCGCGGTGGTAGAGATCCCATTGGTCGACGTCGTCGAACAGCGCGTTCAGGTCCTCCCCGCCCATCTTGCCGGGAATGGTCACACCCATGAAGGACACGATGGTCGGGGCCACATCGTGGGTGGTGGCGTACCAGTCCACCCCCTCGCCGGCCTTGTCGCCGTCGGGATGGCGGATCAGCATCGGAACCTCGTAGGCGGGCCGGTGCGAGGTGGGGGTGGCGATGCCGAGGTAGTCGTGGTCGCCGAGGGCGATGCCCTGGTCGCCGATCACCACGAGCATGGTGGAGCCGAGCAGGTCCAAGTCGTTCATGCGGCCGACCAGGCGCCCGACCCAGTCGTCCACGGCCTCCACGTGCTTGCGGTACGCCGCCCGCACGCGGTCGATGTCGTCGCCGTTCCAGCGCACCTCCACCAGGCGGTCGTCCATCGGGCCGAGACCTTCGTCTTCGATCTCACCCGGCTTGACGTAGACCGGAGGAGCCACCGCGGCGTCGATCGGGTCGAACGGATCGATGGCCAGGAAGAAGGGCGAGTCGCCCTGCAGCCGGCCGAGTTCGCGAATGCCGGTGCGGAAGGTGTTCGCCGCGGCGCGGGTCTGACGCCGGATGGCCGGGAGCAGCTCGGATTCGATGCCGGGGGTCTGCTCGTCCGCGAGTCGCGGCAAGCCGGCGCCGCCCTGATCGGCCGGCCGCACCACGTCCGGAAAGCGCTCGCCCTCGAGAATCGGGTTGTCGCTCACGTAGGAGGTGGTGACCCCGCTGTCCCGCAGCGTCTCCGTGACCACCGGCTGCCAGTCCCAGATGGGGTTGAAGCCGGGCACCGGGGCCAGCCCCTCGGTGCGTCTCCAGTCGCGGAAGGGGAACGAGCGCATCCCGGTGATGAGCGCCCGCCGGCCGGGCAGGCCGGGCATCGACTCGGGTATGACGCGGTCGAAGCGCAGCGAGTCGCCGGCCAGGTCGTCGAGGTTGGGCGTGTCCGCCGGGGAGTCGCCCTCGAAGGCCTTGACGTGATCGGCGCGCACCAGCGGGAGGACCACGAGCACCGCGTTGCGGGCCCGCCCCTCGTCGGCCTGGGCGGCCGCCCCGGCCGGCAGCGCAGCCAGCCCGAACACGCCGGCGCCCGCGGCACCCACGCCGCCGCGGCGCAGCAGCGTGCGCCGTGTGAGCCCGTCGCTCACCCGCCGAGCACCGCCTTGCCGCCGCCCTGGGCGAACTGTGGCAGCGTGCCCCCGGCCTCGTCCTCGAGCGTGCGCCAGAGGCGATCCACCACCTCCGGGTTCTCGGCGGCCACGTCGGTCAGCTCCTCGGGGTCCGTGCGCTTGTCGTAGAGCCGCTTGCGCTTGCCCTCGCTGTCTGAGAGCAGGAACCAGTCGAGGTCGCCCGCCAGCACGTGGTCGTCGTAGCAGGAGGTGAACACCGGCCGGGCGGGCGGCTCCTCGCCCTCGAACATCACGGACAGGTCCTCGCCCGCCATCAGCCCCGGAGCCCGAACGCCCATGAAGGAGAGCGCGGTGCGCGGGAGGTCGTGAGTGGAGACGAAGAAGTCGCTGCGCTCACCGGCGCGCTTTCCCTCCGGGTGCCGGATCATCGCCGGCACGTGGTAGATGTGCCACTGGGCGCGGGCGGCGTGCTTGCCGAGGACGCCGTGCTCGCCGAGCGTCAGCCCGTGGTCGGACATGTACATCACCACGGTGTTGTCCATCAGCTTCTGCCGGTCGAGCTCGTTCATGAAGCGCCCGACCCACTCGTCCATGAACTCGATCTCGGCTGCGTACAGCTGCCGGACGCGCTCGATGGTCTCGTCGTCCACGTCCACGTCGATCACCCACGAGTAGGGCGTCTCGAAGGGCTGGATCGGCTCGATGCCCTGCTTCTCGGAGCCGAGCGGCTCGTCGCCCCAGCGGGTCTGGTAGACGCGCGGCGCGTCCAGGGGCTCGTGCGGATCGAAGGCGTCGATGCCCAGGAAGAACGGCTTGCCGGTGTCCTTGAGGTCGTCCAGCAGGCGCAGACCCGAGCGCACCACGCGCGCCGTGGGATAGTCGTTCTCGCTGTCGCGGTAGATCGAGTTCCAGCCGGCCATGGCCCGTAGGCGGCCCACCTCGACGGTGTCGGACAGCTCGGGCAGGAGGTAGCGCTCGATCGTGCTGCGGGTGGCCGGACGCTTGTACGGCTTGTTGAGGAAGCGGTAGGCGCCCTGCGAGTAGCTCGGCTTGACCCAGTCGAGCGTGCGCCGGAAGTTGCCGAAGCGCGGGCCGATCAGGAACGGGTTGTCGGTGCAGTAGGCCGTCTCCACGTCGGCCTGGGCCATGACCTCGGTGACGATCGGGTGGAACTCCGGAATCGGGATCCAGCCCGGGCCCACGGGCAGGCCCTTGGTGGGCACGTAGTTGCGAAACGGAAACGAGCGCACGCCGGTGAGGATCGAGCGCCGCGCCGGCCCGGTGGGCATGGCCTCGGGCACGGCGTGGTCGAACACCAGCGAGTCGTTGGCCAGGGCGTCGAGATTCGGCGTCTTGGCCAGCGAATCCGGGTTGTAGGCCGACAGGAAGTCCGCCCGCGTGGAGTCGGTGAACAGCAGGACGACGTTGGGAGCGTCGTCGGCGTGCTCGGTGGCCGGCTCGAAGTAGTCGTCGCCGCAGGCCGATGCGGCAAGGGCAGCCGTACCGGCGGCGCCGGCTCCCAACACTCCCCTTCTGGTGAAGCCACGTCGCGAGGCCATTCCGGGCTCGCAGGCTAGCTGAAGGGTCCTACGTCACCCGGTTGATGAAGCCGTGACCTCGGCCGGCACCTCGATCTCGCGCTTGAGGATCTTGCCGGTGGGTCCCTTGGGCAGCTCGTCGACGAACCACACGCGACGCGGGTACTTGTAGGCGGCCACCTGGTCCTTCACGTAGGCCTTGACCTCCTGGGCGTCGAGGCTCTCGCCCTCCTTGAGCACCACGGCGGCGCCCACCTCCTCGCCGAGCGAGTCGTGGGGCACCCCCACCACGGCCGCCTCCTGCACGGCGGGATGCTCGTAGAGCACCTCCTCGACCTCGCGCGGGTAGATGTTGTAGCCGCCGCGGATGATCAGGTCCTTCTTGCGGTCGACGATGAAGAAGTAGCCGTCCTCGTCCACGCGGGCCATGTCGCCCGAGTGGAACCAGCCCTCGGAGGTGATCGATTCCTTCGTGGCCTCGGCGCGGTCCCAGTAGCCCTTCATCACGTTGTGGCCGCGGATGACGATCTCGCCCACCTCGCCCGGATCGACCTCGTTGCCCTCGTCGTCCCAGACCTGCATCTCCACGCCCTCGATCGGCGTGCCGATCGAGCCCGCCTTGCGCTCCTTGTGGGGATGGTTGAATGACGCCACCGGTGAGGTCTCCGAGAGGCCGTAGCCCTCGAGGATCGGGCAGCCGAACTTCTCCTCGAAGCCGCGGATGAGCTCCACCGGGATCGCCGCTCCGCCGGACATGCACAGACGCAGCGTGGAGGCGTCGGCCTCGTCGGCCGCGTCCGCGTGCAGCATCGCGTTGTACATGGTGGGCACGCCCTGGAAGACCGTGACCTGGTCGCGCTCGATGATCTCGAGCGCCTTGTCGGGGTCGAAGCGCGGAATCATGCTCACGGTGGCGCCGTTGGCCACCGCGCTGTTCATCGTGCAGGTCTGGCCGAAGGAGTGGAACAGGGGGAGCGCGCCGAGCAGCACGTCCTCGTGGGAGAACTCCCCGAGCGTGGTGGAGGTCATCTCGCAGTTGCGGCGCAGATTGGCGTGCGTGAGCTCCGCGCCCTTGGGCTTGCCGGTGGTGCCGCTCGTGTAGAGGATCACCGCGGTGTCGGCGGCGTCGCGCTCCACGTTCTCGAACTCCTCCCCGTAGGCGCCCACGAGCTGCTCGAACTCGCCCGGCTTGACCAGGATCGTCTCGGCGCCGGCGTCGGCGGCGCCCGCCTCGGCGGCCTCCGCGAAGTCCCCCCAGGCGAACAGCAGCTTCGCCCCGGAGTCGCTCAGGTAGTAGCCGGTCTCGCGCTCCTTGAGCAGGACGTTCATCGGCACCACCACGCCGCCCGCTCGCAGGATGCCGTAGTAGATCGACGGGAAGTACGGGACGTTCGGGAGCATCAACCCCACGCGATCGCCAGGGGCCAGGCCCTTGTCCTCGAGGAGGTTGGCGATCCGCGACGCGGCGCAGTCGAGCTGGTGGTAGGTCAGCTCCGCGTCGTCCAGCTTGAAGGCGGTCCGGTCGCCGTGCTCGGCGGCTGTGTCGGTCAGGATGCTCGCCAGGTTCTCGCTCATGCGGGCAGCGTATCGCTAAGGCTACGGAGCGCCGGGAGCGGACCTCTGATCCGCCTGCCGCCGTACCGGTCTCAGAATGAGGGCCCGCTGGGCGGTATCTACGTTGGTCGCTGCGCTTCTCGTCACCGGGTGTGGTGCGACGCAGGATCAAGCCGGAGGTCAGCGCTCGAGTCGACGGCCGCGCACACGTTCGAGGACCAGCCTCGCGGCCTGTCCGTCGTCCTGCCCGACGGCTGGCACGGGCGCGGCGCCACCTCACGCCGCAGCTTGTCGAGCCCCGGGTAGATCCTCCGTGGCCACCTACACCTGCGTCTCGTGTTACGCCGGATACTGAGCTCCCTGCGCTAGCCCAGAACGCCGAGCGAGCTGCCCACGTCCCGCGCCGCGTCGAACAGCGGGTCGGGCCAGAGCCCGAACGCCAGCGTGAGCACCGCGAAGGCGATGGCCACGGCGGCCACCTCCGGCTGGGCGCGGGTGTCGGCCTCGGGGGACCAGCCCGACACCGGCTTGACGCGGCGCTGGGGCACGGTGGGGAGCTCGATCTCGTAGCGGCCCATCCACATGGCGGCGATCACGCGCAGGTAGTACGCCAGCGAGAGCACCGAGCCCACCACGATGGCAATGCCCAGCCAGGTGTAGTCGCCCGAAACCGCTGCGTCGATCAGGAAGAACTTGCCGATGAACCCGCCCGTGGCCGGGAAGCCCGCCAGGGAGAGCATGGCGATGGTCATCGGCCAGGCCAGCCAGGGGTTGCTCTGCCCGAGGTCCTCGAACGAGGAAATGTCGTCGCCGTGCTCTGACACGCGCTCGCGCGCGACCACGACGGCGAAGGCGGTCACGTTCATGGCCAGGTAGACGGCCAGGTAGAAGACGGTGGCCTCGAGTCCTAGCCGGGTGCCCACCACCACGCCCACCAGGAGGTAGCCGGCCTGGGCGATGCTCGACCAGGCGAGCATGCGCTTGAGCGAGCGCTGCGCCAGGGCACCCACGTTGCCGATCACGATCGTGGTGGCGGCGAGGATGGCCAGCGCCGGGCCCCAGTCGAGCTGGGCGAGACCGAGGGCGTCGTAGAACAAGCGCAGGAAGACGGCGAAGGCCGCCGCCTTGGTGGCCACCGCCATGAAGGTGGTGATCGGCGTGGGGGCGCCCTGGTAGACGTCGGGCGTCCACTGGTGGAAGGGAGCCACCGACGCCTTGAAGGCCAGTCCGACGATGGTGAGGCCGATCCCGGTGAGCAGCAGCGGATCCGTGACCGACAGCTCCCCGCTGCCGCCCAGCGCGGCGGCTATCTCGCCGAACTGCATCGAGCCGCTGGCGCCGTAGATCAGCGCCAGGCCGTAGAGCAGGGTGGCCGAGCCCACCGAGCCGATCACCAGATACTTGAGGCCGGACTCGAGTGACGCGCGCTTGCGCAGGTCGCTGGCGCACAGCACGTAGAGCGGGATCGACAGCAGCTCGATGCCGATGAACAGCGTGATCAGGTTCTCGGCCGAGGCCAGCACGACCATCCCGGCGATCGAGCCCAGCAGCAGCGCGTGGTACTCGCCGTGACCCGCCTCCCGGGGGGCGTTGGCCCGCAGCGAGAGCACCACGGCCACGAGGCCGGCCACGTAGAACAGCATCGACAGACCCAGCGACAGCGTGTCCACCGCCAGGGCGCCCTCGATGATCGGCGGCTGGTCGCCCGGCTCCCAGATCCAGATGGTGAGGCCGATCGCCGTGAGCAGCGAGACGGCGGTGAGGACGGGGACGAGCGCGAGCCGCGCGAAGCTCGAGCGCAGCAGCCCGACCATGAGCACCACCACCGCGCCGCCCACGAGCGCGAGCAGTGGCGACAGCTCGCGGTAGGCGATCTCGGGAGCCTGGACCTGAGCGAGCAGGCTCATTTGATCACCGAGACCTCGGCGTGCCGCTCACGGGCAGCCTCGGCCCGGGCCAGCGAGTCGGCCACCGCTCGCGCCGGGGCGATCTGCTCCACGGTGGTCCGCTCGGTGCGCTGGACCACGAAGTTGGGGTATACGCCGAGGGCCACGATCACCGCCACCAGCGGCACGATCGCGACCAGCTCGGGTCCGCGGACGTCATTCGACTCGACCTTCGGCCCACGCCGGCCGTGCATCGTACGCTGGAACAGGCGAATCATGTACACGGCGGCCAGCACCACGCCGACGCTGGCCACCAGGCCGTACACGAACTTGTCCTCATAGGAGCCGAACAGCACCAGCAGCTCGCCCACGAAGTTGGCCGAGCCGGGCATGGCCAGGGTGGCGAAGGTCACGATCAGGAACAGCGCCGCCAGCACCGGGGCTCGTGTGGCCATGCCACCGAGTTGCGACACCGACTGGCTGCCCTCGGCCCGCGCGGCGATCACCCCGATGATGAGGAACAGCGGCACCACCACGAGCCCGTGGTTGAGCATCTGGAAGACCGCCCCCTGGGCTCCCTTGGCGTCGAGGGCGAAGATGCCGAGCACGATGAAGCCCAGCTGGGCGATCGAGGAGTAGGCCACCACCATCCGCACGTTGTCCTGGGAGAAGGCCAGGATCGAGCCGTACAGGATCGAGAAGACCGCGATGATGATGAACAGCTCCTGCCAGTGCTGGGAGCCCTCGGGCATGACCGGCAGCACGATGCGCAGGAAGCCGTAGACGCCGACCTTCGACAGCACCGCGGACAGCAGGGCCAGCACGGGGATCGAGGTCGACCGGTAGGTCTCGGGCACCCAGCCGTGCAGCGGGAACAGCGGCGCCTTGACGAAGAAGGCGAGCGCGAACAGCAGCACGATCCAGTGCTGGGTGCCCTCGGGCACGGAGCGCTCCTCGAGCACGGCGAGCGAGAACGACAGCTCGCCGCCTTCCGGCGTGGCCAGCACTCCGAGGGCGATCGCGGCGCCGAGCATCAGCAGCGAGCCCACCAGCGTGTAGATCACGAACTTCGTGGTGGCCCGCACCCTGTCGCCCGTGCCCCAGCCTCCGATCAGGAAGTAGAAGGGCACCAGCATCAGGTCGAAGAAGATGATGAACAGAGCGAGGTCCTGGGCCATGAACGCGCCCAGCACCGCGGTCTCGGCCAGCGCAAGGTGGAAGAAGAAGAGCCGCGTGCGCTCGTGCTCCTTGAAGGCGGCGACGAGCGTGCAGGGCACCCAGGCGATCGCCGTGAGCAGGACCATGAACAGGTTGAGCCCGTCCACGCCGAGCTGATAGCGGATGCCGAGCTCGGGAATCCACTCGTCGTCGGTCACGTACTGCAGCCCCGCGCCGCGATCGAAGTCGGCGAGCATGACCACCGCGTAGGCGAGCACGGCCACGGTGCCAGCGAGGACGGCCCAGCGCGCCATCCCGCGCGGCAGCACGGCGCCGATCACACCGGCGGCCAGCGGGAGGAACAGGATGATCGTCAGGTGGATGGTCACGAGCTCACGATGAGGAAGTAGAGGACCACCAGGGCCGCGCCGAACAGCAAGAGCAGCGCATAGGCGCGCAGGTAACCGGTCTGGATGGCGCGGGCCACGGACGTGCCGGCGCGCACGATGCCGGTGGCGCCACCGACTATGAAGCCCTGCACGAAGTCGGTCTCGATCACGCGCCGGCCGAACGACCCGAGGCTCGACATCGGCCGGACGAAGACCGCGTCATAGAGCTCGTCGAAGTACCACTTGTGGAAGAGGAAGGCGTGCACCCGGCCGAACCGGTCCTGCAGCTCGAGGGTGATCCCCCGCCGCCGGATGAAGAACACGTAGGCGAGGAAGATCGAGGAGACCGAGATGATGCCCCCGGCGGCCAGGCCGACCCACTCGGCGGAGTCGGTGGGCTTGTCCTCCGCGTAGATCGAGCTCTCGAAGGTGGGCTCGAGGAAGTGCTCGAGCGTGTCGGTCACGCCGGGGATCCCCACCACGCCGGCCACGATGGCCAGAACGGCCAGCGGGGCCATGGCGAACTTCATCGGCCACGACTGCTCGGCCACGTGATGCTCGGGTCCGGGGAAGCCGATCTCGGTGTCCTCCGCCTCGCCGGTGGCGGGATTCAGCGGTTCACCGTGAGCCACGTGGCCGCCCTCGAGCTCGCGGGCCTCGGGGACCGGCTCGCCGAAGAACACCCTGAACACCATCCGGAAGGCGTAGAACGCGGTGAGCGCCGCGGCGATGTAGCCGGCCACCGCCAGCACCACGAAGCCGCCACCGCGGTTGAGGGTGTAGGCGAGGATCTCGTCCTTCGAGAAGAAGCCCGAGGTGAAGGGAAAGCCGGCCAGCGCCAGCGCGCCGGCCACGAATGTGATGAAGGTGAACGGCATGGCCTTTCGAAAGCCGCCCATCCGGTCCATGTCCTGGATCCCGGCCATCGCGCCGATCACCGAGCCGGCCGCCATGAACAGCAGCGCCTTGAAGAAGGCGTGGGTCATCAGGTGGAACAGCCCGGCGCCGTAGGCGGCCACCGAAACGCCGAGCACCATGTAGCCGATCTGCGACATCGTCGAGTAGGCGATCACCCGCTTGAGATCGGTCTGGACCAGCGCGATGGTGGCCGCGAACACCAGGGTGGCGGTGCCGATCACCGCGCTGACATCCGCCGCCGTGGGCGCGAGCTCGAACAGCGGGAAGCAGCGAGCGATCAGGTATACGCCCGCGGTGACCATCGTGGCGGCGTGAATCAGCGCCGACACGGGCGTGGGGCCCTCCATCGCGTCGGGCAGCCAGGTGTGCAGCGGCAGCTGAGCCGACTTGGCGAAGGCGCCGACGAGGATCAGCAGGCAGGCCGCCACCAGCGTGCCGTCGTTGGTCGAGAAGACCTCGGGCGCGCTCTCGAAGACACCGACGTAGTCGAGCTGCCCCGTCTCGTTGAGCAGCAGGAAGGCGGCCACCACCAGGCCCACGTCGCCGATCACGTTCATCACGAAGGCCTTGATGCCGGCGTGGGTGGCGGTGTCGCGCCGATACCAGAACGAGATCAGCAGGTAGGACGCGGCGCCCACGAAGGCCCAGCCCACGATCAGCAGGATGAAGTTGCCGGCCAGGACCAGCAGCAGCATCGAGAACACGAAGTAGTTGAGGTAGGCGAAGAAGCGCGAGTAGCCCTCGTCGCCGCCCATGTAGGCCACCGAGTAGACGTGGATCAGGAACGACACCCCGGTCACCACCAGGCACATGAAGACCGCGAGGGGATCGACGAGGATCGACACGTCCACGTCCACGTCCGCGGTGACCACGTAGCTCCAGGCGCTGTCCACGACCTCGCGCTCCTCGGCCGGCAGATCCTGCAGCGAGACCAGCGCGCCGATGGCGGCGAGGAAGGCTCCGAGGATCGCCCCGCTGCCGATCCAGCCGGCCGTGCGCCCGGGCAGGACGCGCCAGCCGAGCGACACGACGATCAGCCCGGCGAGCGGGAAGGCCAGCACCAACCAGCCGTAGTCGGTGGGGCTCACCCGCGGAGCTCCGACATCTCGTCAACGTCGATCGGGAGCCGGTTGCGGTACATGGCGACGATGATTCCCAGCCCGATCACCACCTCACAGGCCGCGATGACCATCACGATCAGGGCGAACACCTGCCCGTCCTCCGAGCCGTGCATGCGCGAGAAGGCGATCAGCGCGAGGTTGCCCGCGTTCAGCATCAGCTCGAGGCACAGCAGCACCACGAGCGGGTTGCGGCGGGTCATCACCCCGGCGGCGCCGATCACGAAGATGAAGGCCGAGAGGACGAGATACCAGACGATGTCCATGGCTAGACGCGGACCTCGAGGGTCTCGGTGCCGGGGTCGCGCGGCCCGGACTGGCCGCCCTCCTCGGGCTCTAGCCCGCGCCGGCGCCGCGCCAGCACCACCGCGCCCACCGCGGCCACCAGCAGCAGGAAGGAGGCGGCCTCGAAGGCCACCAGCCAGCGGGTCAGGAGCAGCTCGCCGATCTCGGCGGGGGAGCCGAACACGCCCTGCACGTCCGGGCCGCCCGTGTCGAGGGCCTGGAGGCCGGAGGCCACGAAGGCGATGCACAGCTCCACTCCGACGGCGGCAGCGAACAGTGGCCCGAATGTGTTGACCAGGCCGCCCTCAGGGCGAAGCGGCTCGTCCGAGCCGCCGATGTAGGCGACCACGAACAGGTACAGCACCATCACCGCGCCCGCGTAGACCACCACCTGGCCCGCGGCCAGAAACTCGGCGTTCAGGAGCAGGAACAGCACGGCCAGCGCGATCAGGTGGGCCACCAGCGCGAGCACCGAGTAGAAGGGGTTGCGCAGCAGCACCACGCCGAGCGCCCCCGCCAGGGCCCCGATCGCGGCTATGAAGAAGAGGACCTGCTCGAACCACATGGCGCGAGTTCTACTCGCCCTCGCGCCTCAGGGGAGTGTGCTCAGGGGAATCCGCGAGCAGCATCTCCTTCGTGAAGATCAGGTCGGAGCGGCTGTAGTCGGCCAGCTCGTAGTCGTTGCCCATGGTGATGGCGTCGAACGGGCAGGCCAGCTCGCAGTAGCCGCAGAAGATGCAGCGCGAGAGGTTGATCTCGTAGACCGCCGCGTAGCGCTCTCCGGCCGAGACCTGATGCTCGGGCGTGTTCTCCTCGGCCACCACGCGGATGCACTTGGCCGGGCAGGCGGCCGCGCACAGCGAGCAGCCCACGCACTTCTCGAGCCCGGTGTCCTCGAAGCGATGGAGCTTGTGCCGCCCGCGAAAGCGCGGGTAGACCGGCGTCTTCTCCTCGGGGTACTGGATGACCACGGGCCCCTCCACCACCCGGCCCATCGTCGTCTTGAGACCTCGCAGGGTCTCGCCGAACACGCGGTAGACCGAGCCGAGGCCGCCGGGCTCCGGCCCGCGGTCTACCGGCTCGGCGGCGCTCTTCCAGTCAGCGGGCATCGGTCAGGTCTCCCATCAGGTCACCACCAGGACGATTGCGGTCACGAGCACGTTCAGGGTCGCCAGCGGCAGCAGGATCTTCCAGCCGAAGGACATGAGCTGGTCGTAGCGCAGCCGCGGCAGCGATGCGCGTATCCACATGAAGAACAGGGCGCCGAGGATGATCTTGATCAGCATCCACAGCGGGGCGAGCGCGATCGGGCCGGGACCGTGCCAGCCGCCCAAGAAGCACGCGGAGGCGATCGCGGAGATCACCAGGATCTCCATGTATTCGGCCATGAAGTACGAGCCGAAGCGCATGCCTCCGAACTCGGTGTTGTAGCCGCCCACGATCTCGGCGTCGCCCTCGGGCAGGTCGAAGGGCGCGCGGGCGGTCTCGGCGAAGCCGGCCACCATGAAGATGAGGAAGCCCACGAACTGCGGGACCACGAACCACATGCCGTCCTGGGCTTCGACGATCTGGACGAGCGACAGCGACCCGGTGGTCATCACCACTCCGAGCAGCGACAGGCCGAGCGCCACCTCGTAGGAGATCAGCTGCGCCGCAGCGCGCATCGCCCCCAGAAACGAGTACTTGGAGCCCGACGACCAGCCGCCCAGCATCAGTCCGTAGAAGGCGAGCGAGCCGAAGGCGAAGAAGTAGAGGACCCCGATCGAGACGTCCATCCCGTACAGCCCGAAGTCGCCGCCCCACGCGTTGAAGGGCCCGAAGGGGATGATCGCCATGGTGGCGACGGCCGTGACCACCGAGATCACCGGGGCGATGGCCATCATCCAGGGCACGGCGGTGGCGGGGGTGAACGCTTCCTTGGAGAGCAGCTTGAGCACGTCGGCGATCGGCTGCATGAGGCCGTAGGGACCGACGCGGTTGGGGCCGATGCGCGATTGGAAGCGGCCCAGGATCTTGCGCTCGGCGATCAGGATCAGCGGCACGAGCTGCAGCAGCACGGCGAAGATGACGATCGACTTGACGATCATCACCAGGACCGACTCCACCGGCGCCTCCATCAGGCCATTGCCGCCTTGGCGCTCGCCGGCCTCAGCTGCGCCGGGCCCTCGGACAGCGACGCGCCGGACACGAAGACGGCGCCGCCCGGGACGCCGGTTCTAATCGTCGCGGTGGCCGCCACGAGCAGGCCGTCGGCCTCCACCTCCACCTCGTCGCCCTCCTCGATGCCAAGCTCACGGGCGTCCTCCACCGACAGCTGCACGGCGGCGCCGCCCGCGAGGAACTCCAGGGAGGGCGAATGCTCGATCTCGGCGCCGCTCCACAGGCTCGGCGCCCTGGCCACCCGCAGGCCCTCGGGCGCGGCGGGCGGATCGGCGAGCGGATCGCTGGACAGCTCCAGCGACTCGAGCGCCGACGCCGCGTCCTCGTCCTGCCAGCGCACGCCCTGGCCGCCGATGCGGTCGAGATCGAGGCCGGCGTAGAAGGGCACCGCGTCGGACACGAGCGAGGTGAGGTGGGGCAGGCTCAGCGCCTCCACTCCGGCGTCGCTGCGCTCGCACAGCTCGGCGAGCACCTGCCAGCCGGGGCGGATCTCGCCCGCGCGGCCCAGCGCCTGCCGCACACGCTGAAGGCGGCCGTCGGGATGGGTGACCGTGCCCTCCTTCTCCGCGTAGACCTCGGCCGGGAAGACCACGTCGGCGTGTTCGGCCAAGGCCTCGTCGGTGAAGTGCGCGAAGGCGACGACCGCCGTGGCCTCCTCGAGCTCGGCGGCGGGCCGAGACGTCTCGACCAGGAGCATCGCGCCCGAGGCGGCGCCGGGATCGGGATCGTCGCCCGGGGAGTCGGCCAGCCCGGGCAGCAGCCCGGGAGCGCAGCCCACCTCGCGCAGCCCGCGCCCGTTGGTGACCTCGGGGATGGCGATCATCCCGGACTCCGCCTTGCCGGCGATCCCCAGTGACTCGGCCACTGCGAGCAGCGCGTCGGCCGCCTGTCCGCCGCGCTCGCCACCGAAGACCCTCTCACCCCAGATGACCACGACGTCGCCGGCGTCCTTCAGCAGATCGGCCAGCGCCCGCACCGCCGCTCCGGCGTCGCCGTTGCTCAGCGGCCGCCCGGGCCGGAATCCCGCGGAGGCGCGCGCCCGCGCGGCGAGGGAGGCCACGTCGGCGCCGGGGGTGCGCGACGAGCCCAGCGCGGCCGCCAGCGCACCCAGCGCCGCCTCCGCCCCGCCGGGCGAGAAGCGCAGCGAGGCCGCGGCGCTGGCGTCGAGGCTCGAGGGGCGGCTGGAGGCCACCACCACGCGCGCGCCGTTGCGGCGCGCCGCCTTGCGCACGCGCAGGTCGATGATCGGGGCCTCGTCCACCAGCTCGGTGTCGAGCACGAGGATCGCTCCGGCGTGGTCGATGTCCGACAGCCGGGCGGACAGGTCCGGGCGGGCCAGCGCGCGAGCCAGCGCTCCCGGCGGCGAAGCGCCACCGAAGATCCGCTGTGAGCCCAGCCCCTCGCGCAGGAGGTGCTGGACGAGGTAACCCTCCTCGTTGGACGCCCCGCCGCCCACGTGGGCGACGGTCGACGAGCCCGACTTGGCCAGCGCGGCGGCGGCGTCTGACACCGCACGCTCCCACGACACTTCGCGCAGGTAGCCGCCGTCGCGCACCAGCGGGGCGGTGACCCGCTCGGGCGACGCGAACGACTGGTAGCCGAAGCGGCCCTTGTCGCACAGCCAGCCGTCGTCGACCTCGTGGTTGTCGCGCGCCAGCACGCGCACGACCTTGGCGTCGTCGCGGATGGTGAGCTTGACGTTGCACTGCGCGGGGCAGAGGGTGCACAGCGAGCCCGAGTCCTCGATGTCCCAGGGCCGGGCGCGAAAGCGGTACGCGCGCGAGGTGAGCGCGCCCACCGGGCACAGCTCGATGATGTTGCCGCTGAAGGGCGCCACGTAGGGACGGCCGTCGTGAGTGCCGACGAAGGTGTGGTCGCCGCGGTCGAGGAAGACCAGCTGGTAGTCCTCGGCGATCTCCTGCGAGAAGCGCACGCAGCGGTAGCAGAGGATGCAGCGCTCCCGGTCGATGGCGATCAGCGGCGACAGCTCGAGCGGCTTCTTGAAGTGACGCTTGGGCTCGATGTAGCGCGAGCGCCCGGCGCCCCAGCCGTAGGAGATGTCCTGCAGCGGGCACTCACCGCCCTTGTCGCACACGGGGCAGTCGAGTGGGTGGTTGACGAGCAGGAACTCGACCACGGCGTTCTGGGCGTGCTTGACCCGGTCCGAGGTTGTGTTGACCACCATGCCGTCACGCACGGGCGTGGAGCAGGAGGTCTGCAGCTTGGGGATCCCCTCGATCTCCACCAGGCACATGCGGCAGGCACCCACCGGCTGGCCGAGCTTGGGCTCGTAACAGAAGTAGGGGATCTCGACGTCGCCGTGCTTGGCGGCGTCCACGAGCATCGCGCCCTCCTCGGCGCGCACCTCGCGACCGTCGATCTCGAACGTGATCCAGTTCTTCTCGGGGCGGGCCATCGTCCCTCCGCGCTGCGCTAGGCGGCGCCGGCCTCCGCCACCGCGGCCAGCTCGCCCGCGCCCTGGGCCTCGACGGACTCGAGGTCGCGGCGCTCGCGGGCGGCCTCCATGTGCGCCTCGAACTCCGGGCGGAAGTGATCGATCATCGACTTGACCGGCATGGCCATCGAGTCGCCCAGCACGCACAGGCAGTTGCCGATGATGTTGCCCTGGACCTCGGCCATGATGTCGATGTCCATCGGCGTGCCCTCGCCCTCGTCGAGGCGCTCCAGCATCTTCACCGTCCAGTTGGTGCCCTCGCGGCAGGGCACGCACTTGCCGCAGGACTCGTGGCGGTAGAACTCGGCCAACCGCAGCGCCAGCGGCACGAGCGGCTGGGTCTCGTCCACCACGATGATCGCGCCGGAGCCGAGCATCGAGCCCGCCTGGGCCATGTCCTCGAACGTGTAGGGCAGGTCCAGGTGGTCCTTGGTGAGCACCGGGGCCGATGAGCCGCCGGGGAAGAAGCACTTGACCTCACGTCCGTCGGGCGGCCCGCCGGCCAGCCCGTAGATGATGTCGCGCACCGATGCGCCGAGCTCGATCTCGTAGTTGCCCGGCCGCTGCACGTTGCCCGATACCGACACGACCTTCGTACCGGTGGAGTTGCCCACGCCGAGCTTGCGGTACCAGTCGGCCCCCTTCTCGATGATCAGCGGCGTGTTGCAGAGCGTCTCGACGTTGTTGATCAGCGTCGGCCCCTGGTAGAGGCCCTGGTTGGCCGGGAACGGCGGCTTGAGTCGCGGGTTGCCGCGCTTGCCCTCGAGCGCGTCCAGCAGCCCGGTCTCCTCGCCGCAGATGTAGGCCCCCTGCCCGCGGTGGACCACGAGATCGAAGGTGTGGTCGGTGTCGAGGATGCGCACGCCCAGCAGGCCCTCCTCGTAGGCCTCGGCCACCGCGAGATCGAGCATCTCGGCCTGCAGCTCGTACTCGCCGCGAATGAAGATGAAGCCCTTGTTCGCTCCCGCGGCGATCGAGCCGATCAGACAGCCCTCCACCAGCAGGTGCGGATTCTTCTGCATCAGCAGGCGGTCCTTGAACGTGCCCGGCTCGGACTCGTCGGCGTTGCAGCACAGGTACTTGTCCATGGTGCCCTTGGGGATGAAGCTGGCCTTCTTGCCCATGGAGAAGCCGGCGCCGCCGCGCCCGCGCAGACCCGATTCCTCGAGCTCGTGGAGAACCGTCGCTGGGTCCATCTCGAGCAGCGCCTTGCGGGCCGAGCGGTAGCCGCCCAGCCGCTCGTAGACCTCGAAGGTGTTGAGGCCCGGCTCGTCGATGTTGCGCAGCAGCAGGCGGGTCTCGTTCACTCGGGTTCCTCTTCGGGGGTGACGCTGGTACCGGGGTCGAGCGGATGCAGGGTGGGACGCGGATGCGGCGGCGGGCCCTCGGCCGGCGGCACGTCCAGGAGCTCGGCCTCCTTCCAGGTGCCGCCCGCGGGGTGCACGTCAGGCTCCTCCGGAGGCCCGGGCGGCTGGTCGCCGGCGGCCGGCAGGGTGTAGCCCGGATCGCCGAGGCCGCGGCCGGGGAGCACCTGGCGGTCCTCCTTGAGGGCGCTCACCATCTCGGCGGCGTCCTCGGTGGAGAGCGGCCCCACGAAGCGGCCGTCGACGGAGGCCATGGGGGCCATGTCGCAGGCGCCGAGGCACTCGAACTCGCGCAGCTCCACGTCCTCGAGCTCCTGGCGCCCGGCCTCGCCGGCGATCGCGTCGTAGACCTCCTTGGCGTCGCGCACGTGGCAGGCCACGCTGGTGCAGACGTAGACGTACCGCGTGCCGACGGGCTCGGTGCGCAGCATGTCGTAGAACGTGGCGATGCTCGACAGGTAGGCGGGCGTGACCTGCATCACCGCGGCCACCTGGCGCATCGCCTCGGGCGAGCACCAGCCGTGCACCCGCTGGGCGGCGGCGAGCGCGGGCAGGGTGGCCGAGTGGCGCTCGGGGTAGAGCGACATGAGCCGCTCGAGCTCGGCCCGCAGCCGCTCGGGCACCTCCACCTGGGAGGGGTCGGGGATGGTGGCCGGATCCTCGTCCACCAGCACGGCCTCGTCCCATCCCGGGGGGAGGGGCGCGGCGCGCAGGCGGCCCTCGTCGAGGCTCACCGGTCGATCCCTCCGAGGATCGGGTCGAGCATGGCCACGCAGGCGATGAAGTCCGCGATCAGCGAGTCCTTGGCCATGTCGGGCAGCCCCTGCAGGTTGGTGAAGCTCGGGTCGCGGAAGTGCACGCGGGCGGGCTTGGCCGAGCCGTCGGCCAGCAGGAAGCAGCCGAGCTCGCCGCGCGGCGACTCGATCGCGGTGTAGACCTCGCCCGGCGGCACCCGGAAGCCCTCGGTCACCAGCTTGAAGTGGTGGATCAGCGCCTCCATCGAGGTGGCCAGCTCGTGGCGCGGAGGCAACGCGACCTTGCGGTCGTCGGTAATCCAGGCGCCCTCGGGGAGCCCGTCGAGCGCCTGCTCAACGATCCGCAGCGACTGGCGCATCTCGTCGAGGCGGACCTTGTAGCGGTCGTAGTTGTCGCCCACGCTGCCCACGGGGACGTTGAAGTCGAAGTCCTCGTAGCACGAGTAGGGCATTGCCTTGCGCAGGTCCCAGGGATGCCCGGTGGCGCGCAGCAGCGGCCCGGTGACGCCGAGCTCGAGCGCGCGCTCCTGCGAGATCACCCCCGTGTTCTTCAGGCGCTGCAACCAGATCTCGTTGCGGTCGAGCAGCGCCTGGTACTGGTCGATCCGGCGCGGCATCACCTTGAGGAACTCGCGTACGCGGTGGTCGAAGCCCGGCGGGATGTCCTCGATCACGCCGCCCACCTGGAAGTAGCGGGTGTGCATCCGCTGGCCGCTCGACATCTCGAACAGGTCGAGTATGAGGTCGCGGTCGCGACACCCCCACCAGAGCATCGTGATCGCGCCGATGTCGAGCGCTCCCGTGGCGAGCGCGAACAGGTGCGACGCGATCCGGTTGAGCTCCATGTGGATCACCCGCAGGTAGTGAGCACGCGGAGGCACGTCGATCTCGAGCATGCGCTCGACCGACATGCAGTAGACCTGCGCGTTGTAGTAGTAGGCGAGGTAGTCCATCCGCTCGACGAACGTGATGACCTTCCAGTACTGCTGGTCCTCGCAGCTCTTCTCGATTCCGGTGTGGACGTAGCCGATGATCGGCTTGACCTCGCGCACCATCTCGCCCTCGAGCGTGGTCAGCAGGCGCAGCACGCCGTGGGTCGCCGGATGGTGCGGCCCGATGTTGATGGTGAACAGCTCTTCGTCGAGGTCGCCCTTGGCCAGCGCCTCGGTGCCCGCGACGGGCTCCCCGCCCATGTGCTCCATCGTCACCGAGCGCTCGCGTTCGCGGTAGGGCGTGCGCAGCGCGGCCGCGGTGGCGTCGCGGACGGGATCGTCGGGCTGGTCGCGCTCGTCACTCATACCAGCGCGGGTACTTGTCCTCGTTGAAGGTGTAGAGCACGGGCTCGCCGCCGAGCGGGAAGTCGCGGCGCTGGGGGAAGCCCGTGTAGTCCTCGGGCATGAGGATCCGGCGCAGGTCCGGATGGCCGTCGAACACCACGCCGAAGAAGTCGTAGACCTCGCGTTCGTGGAAGTCGGCGGTGGGGAACAGGTCGACCACGCTCGGGACGTGCGGGTCCTCGGTGCCCAGGCGGGTCTTCACGCAGAGGCGGTCGCAGCGGTCCATGGAGAGCAGCTGGTAGTGGACGCCCAGCCGCGGCTCCTCCGGCAGGTAGTCGCAGCCGTGGAGGCTCATCAGCCGCTCGAACGGCTCGGCGCCATCGCGCAGGTGGGCGAGCACGTCGTGCACTCGGTCGGGCTCGACCTGGAGGGTGGCCTCGCCGCGGAAGTAGTTCGTGCCCGTCACCGCGTCCTCGGCCACGTCCTCGCGCACCCGCTGGGCGATCAGCTCGAGGCCGGTGGCGTCAGGCACCCGTGCCCTCAGTTCCTTCTGGCTGCTCCTCGGTGCCGTAGGCCTGATAGCGCTCGCGCCAGCCCATGTCGGGCTTCTGCTGGATCTTGTCCTGCAGCTTCATGATCGCGTAGATGAGGGCCTCCGGCCGCGGCGGGCAGCCGGGCACGTAGATGTCCACGGGCATGAACTTGTCCGCGCCCTGAACCACGGCGTAGTTGTTGAACATCCCGCCGCTCGACGAGCACACGCCCATCGCGATCACCCACTTGGGCTCGAGCATCTGGTCGTAGAGCCGGCGGATGATCGGCGCCATCTTGATCGAGACCCGCCCCGACAGGATCATCAGGTCGGCCTGGCGGGGGGTGAAGCGGATGGCCTCGGCGCCGAAGCGCGCGAGGTCGTTGCGGGGCGAGCCGATGACCGTGATCATCTCGATCGCACAGCACGCGAGGCCGAAGCCCAGCGGGAACAGGCAGTTCTTGCGGGCCCAGTTCTGGGCGGTCTCGAGCGTGGTGAACAGCAGACGCTCCTCGACGTACTCGTCGAGGTCTCGTCCGGCCAGCTCGCCGCGCAGCATCTGCTGAGCCTTGAGCTGCCGGACTCTCAGGTCCTCCTGGCCGTTGCTGCGTGTTACTTCCACTCCAGCGCCCCTCTTCTCCAGACGAACACCAGCGCAACCAGGAGTAGTACGACGAACACGATCGTCTCGACCAGGGCGAACACTCCGAAGGCATCCAGCTTCAGCGCTACGGGGTAGAGGAAGACGACTTCGATGTCGAACAGGATGAACAGCATCGCGATCAGATAGAAGCTGATCCCGAACCGGAACGACTTGCGTACGTCAGACGGCAGACCGCTCTCGTAGGGCTCGCTCTTGACCTTCCCCGGGCGCTTTGGACCGAGTACGTGGTTGGCGAGCGTGAAGGCTGTGCCGACCCCTATGCCGAGCGCGAGAAACACCAGTGCAGGCAGGTAACTCTTCAGCACGCACCCGGAGGTATAACGGAACCTTGTGCGACGCTGCTACATAGTGCGAAAGGACACCCCCTGAGCGGCGTCCACATGGTGGTCGGCATCGCCGTCCTGATCGCCAATGCGGCGGCCGCCGGCTGGGGGGTCGTGGGCTGGTTGAGAAAGGACGCGCGAGCGTCGCTCGTGTTCTGGCCGCTGCTGCGCGTGGCTCAGGCCACGGTGGTCGTGGAGGTGGTGATCGGCTTCATCCTGCTGGCGCGCGGAGCCTCCTCGCCCGACGGGCTGCACGTGGCCTACGGCGTGGCCCCGCTCCTGATCACGCTGGTGAGCGAGGCCATGCGCGCGGGCATCGCCCAGCGCGAGCTCGACGAAGTGGAGGACGTGGACGCTCTCGGCCGGGGGGAGCAGATGGCGCTGGCCCGGCGCGTGGCGCTCGGCGAGATGGGCGTGATGACGGTCGGCGCGCTGCTGATCCTCACGCTGGCGCTGCGTGCGTATCAGACAGGCGGAGGCTGAGCCTTCGTTCTCAGCTACCCGGCGTGCTCGTGCTCGTGGTCCTGCTCGCGGCCTGACTCGTGGATGTGCGGGTGCGAGTGGGTCATGTCGCCGTGGCTGTGCTCGTGCTCGTGCTCGGTGTGGTCGTGCTCGTGGGAGGTGTGGGGGTGCGAGTGCGTCGTCTCGCCGTGGCTGTGCTCGTGCTCGTGCGAATGCTCGTGGTCGTGCTCAGGCATCTCTACCTCCTGGTCGCCTGCTGGAACTGTAGCCCGGAATCGGCCGCCGAACCGGGCCGTGGGCGCGGTTCGACCTGGCGCAGGTCGAACCCGGCTGGGAGCTCGAGATCGTGGGCGGCGAGCAGCTCGGTGTCGGCCAGTACCTCGTGGCAGCGACCGTCGGCCACGATGCGGCCGGCGGCGAGGATCACCGCCCGCTCGCACAGCTCGGCCGCCAGCGGCAGGTCGTGTGTGGTCAGCAGCATCGTCCGCTCGATCCCGGCCAGGATGTCGATCAGCTCGCGCCGCGCGCGCGGGTCGAGATTGGCGGACGGCTCGTCGAGCACCAGCAGGCGGGGTCGCATCGCCAGCACCGTGGCGATGGCCACCCGGCGGCGCTCGCCCATCGACAGCTGGTAGGGCGCCCGAGGGGCGGCCTCGGACATCCGCACCAGGGCCAGCGCCTCGCTCACCCGTGCTTCGATCTCCTCCCGCCCGAGGTCCATGTTGAGAGGGCCGAACGCCACGTCCTCCGCCACGGTTGGCATGAACAGCTGGTCGTCGGGATCCTGGAACACGAGGCCGACCCGGGCGCGGAGCTCCGCCAAGGTCTTCGGCCCCACGTCGAGGCCCGCGACCTCCAGCCGGCCGCTGCCGCTGAGCAGGCCGTTGAGGTGGAGCATGAACGTCGTCTTGCCCGCGCCGTTGGGACCGAGGATCGCCACCCGCTCCCCGTGCTCCACGTGGAGCTCGAGTCCGGACAGACCGGGCTGCCCGGTGGGGTAGGCGTAGTCGAGACCCTGGGCGTGGACCGCGCAGCTCACGCAGCCACCCCGGCCAATACACGCGCGGGGACCAGCACGGCGAGCACCGCCAGCACGAACAGCGTGTCCGCCCGGCGAAAGGCGAGCGGCACGAGCTGCGGCATGTGTCCGCGGTAGCCGCGCGAGAGCATCGCGTGGTAGACGCGCTCGCCGCGCGAGTAGGTGCGCAGGAACATCGCCGTGGCCACGCGGCCGAGAGCGGCGGCCTGCAGGGCGTGACGAGGCCGGTACGCGCGTGCGGCGAGGGCGGCCCGCATGCGCCCCGCCTCCTCGACGATCACGAACAGGTAGCGGTACATGAAGGCGGCGATCAGGACGAAGAGGCGCGGCACGCGCATAGCCTCGAGCCCGCGCAGCACCGATGGAAAGGTCGTGGTGGCGCCCAGCAGCACGGCGGAGATCGTGCCGATGGTGGCCTTGGCGGCCACGGCGGCGAAGATCTCGAGGCCCTCCTCGTGGAGAGTGAGCGGACCCAGCTCGTAGGTGGCGCCGCCGCTGCGCACGAGCGGCACGAACAGGGCGGCCAGCAGGACGAGCGGCAGCACGAAGCGCGCCCGCCGCCAGATCTCGTTGGGCGTTACCCGTGCGACGACCGCGACGGCCGCGAGCACGCCCCCGCAGGCCACGAACACCGGCCAGGCCTCGAACGGGGCGGACACGGCGATCAGGGTGATCGACACCAGCCCGGCGATCTTCGCCCGCGGGTCCAGACGATGAACCGGGCTGGCGGGGTCGCCCGCCAGGCCGGTCAGCTCCAGCGAGTGGTTACAGAGCGCGCCCATGGGGCTCGAGCCGGGGGCCGCCCGTCAGGCCGGCGCCCCGGGGGCCGTGCCCGCGCGCGGGCGCCGCCGCAGCGCGAAGGCGAGCCCGTACCCGATGGCGAACACAGCCAGGGTGCCGATGAACCCGGCGAGGCCAGTGGCCACGCGCTCGTTCTCCACGCCTGGGAAGGCGTAGTCCGGGATGGGCGAGTCCTCCTGCAGCGAGTGGAGCTTGCCGCTCTCGACGAACTGCTTGTCCTCGGCCACCTTCTCCAGGCCGTCGGGGTTGGCCGAGGCGAACGGGGAGACGGCTGTCGCCAGGCCGATGGCCACGGCCAGCACGAGGGCGACGAACACTCCGGTGGGTATGTGCTTCATCTCAGGCCTCCGTTCCGAGCGCGGTTCCCACCGGCCGAGCGACCGGCTCCTTCAGCTCCTCCGGCGCGAGCGCCACGAGGTCGGGTCGTGAGACCAGCACCGCCGACACGGCGGCCACGGTGATGATCGCTTCGCCGATGCCGATCAGCGAATGCACGCCGAGCATGGCCGGCAGGGAGGTACCGAGCGGAACGGTGTCCGAGATGGACAGCTCCACGCTCGTCGCCGCGGCGCCGAACATCACGGCCAGCCAGGAGACAGCTCCCACCACGCAGATGAAGACCGGCCGAGCGTGGGGAAGCACCCTCGTCGCGCCCACCACGAGGAAGCCGGCGAGCAGCGCGCCCAGCACGCCCATGTTGAGCATGTTCGCGCCGAGCGCCGAGATGCCGCCGTCGGCGAAGGCGAAGGCCTGCACGACGAGTACCACGGCCATCACCAGGCAGGCGATCCAGGGGCCGAGCAGGACGGCCGCCAGTGTGGCTCCGAGCAGGTGGCCGCTGGTGCCGCCGGCGATCGGGAAGTTGAGCATCTGCGTGGCGAAGATGAACGCGGCCAGCACGCCGAGCATCGGCACGCGTGCCTCGTCGAGCTCGACGTTGGCCACGCGCAGGCCGTAGGCCACGGCGGCGATCGCCAGCACTCCGCATACCGCGGCGACACCGCCGCTCAGGAACCCATCCGGGATGTGGAGGGCGATGGGCAGGTCGAGCATGCGCTGACTCCTTTCAGCTGTGGGCGTGAGACTCTTTGCGAGCGCATTCCGCACAGAGTCCGAGGATGGGGAAGTGGCTGAAGCGGGCCTCGTAGCCGAAGCGCTTCTGGATCAGCTCGCGAACCGGATCCATCTGCTCGCGGTCGACGGCCGTGACCCTGCTGCACGAGTCGCAGACCAGGTACTCGCGCTCGTCCAGGCCCGCATGCGAGTACAGGCCGGGGCCGTGGCCGAGGTGCCGGTGGCGAACGAGGCCGAGCTCTTCGAGCGTCTCCAGGTTGCGGTAGACGGAGGCGAGGTCGGAGCGAGGGAGCCGGCCGGCCAGGCCGTCGGCGATCTGCTCGGCCGAGATGGGCGCGGCGGCGGCGTACAGGGCCTCGAGCACGAGCCGGCGGGCGGAGGAGATGCGCAGGCCACGGGCTCGAAGCTCGTCGACGGCGGCGTCCACGTTGGGCGCGGCGACCGAGGGGCCCGTGTGCGGCACGGTCATGGCCGTTGCCATCCTACGGCCAATTGCAAGTAGGTTGCAATTGCAGCCTCGGTGCGCTGCGGTCTCACAGTCCTTCTTCCGCAGCCTTGCGCGAATCGGATCAGCCAGGGCCGGCAAGATCTTCCGAATCAGACCACGCCGGGCAGGGCCTGGAAGGTGAGCAGGCAGCCCACGGCGACGATCACCAGCGCCGAGGCGGCCGGCATCGCGGCCACCAGCCGGCGCACGCCCGCGCCGCGGAACAGGGACAGCTTCGGAGCCAGCCGCGGCACCACCCGACGCGCCCAGACCACTGCCAGCCCGAGGCCGGTGAGCGTCCCGGCCAGCCCGAGGCTGAACGCGGTGATCAGCAGCAGGCCGAGGGCCACCTCGTGCTGTGAGATCGCGCCCAGCAGCACCACGAGCGCCGAGGGGCAGGGAATCAGGCCCGCCGCGGCGCCGAGGCCGATCAGGCTGCGCTTGGTGACGGTCGAGTCGTCGGCGTCGTCCGGGCCGTGGTGGTGATGATGGTCGTGGCTGTGGTGCGCGCGATCGTGGCCGTGATGGTGCGTGTGGCTGTGGCCGTGCTCGTGCGAGTGCCCGTGGTGGTGGTGCCCATGCCCCCCGTCGGGATTGATCCGCGAGCGCAGCACGGCCGCTCCGATCACCACCACGAGCAGGCCGGAGACCAGGTTGAGCCACGGGTAGAGGTCCTCGGGGAGGATGTACTGGGACAGCGCCAGCGTGACGAAGCCGAGGGCGAACACTCCGACGGTGTGGGCCACGGTGACGGTCGCACCCAGCGCCACGGCGTGGCGCGGCTTGCCCCGGGTGCCCACCAGGTAGGCGGCGACCATGGCCTTTCCGTGGCCCGGGGACAGGGCGTGAAGCGCGCCCCAGCCGAAGGCCGCGAGCAGCAGCAGCACCAGCACCCCCTCGCCCGAGGCGGCATCCTCGAAGATCCCCGCGAAGCCGTCACCGCCGGTCCGCGTGGTGGAGGTCTCGCCGCCCTCGGCGCGCGGCGCCATCAGGGTTCCGGCGCCGGGCTGCACCGAGAAGGAGGCCTCGCGCCGGTCGAGCGGGCTGTCGAGAAGATTCTCCGGGTAGCGGCGCAGCCCGTTGGTGGGGTCGCCGCTGGGCGCGTTCGTGCGCACCGCCGTGCCCGAGCCGGGCGCCGACACCACCGCCTTCCAGCCCACGCGGTCCGCGAACGTGTTGTCGGTGAGCTGCACCCGCCGGGGGTCGCTCACGGCCGCGCGCAGCGGCTGCTCGAAGCGGATGGTCTCGAGCCCCGCCTGCCCGGCCGGGAAGCTCAGTCGCGGCTCGAGCAGGCGCAGCGCAACGCGCCGCCCGTCGACGGTGAGGCTCAGGTTGCGACGCAGCTCCGCCTGCTTGCGCTCGATCAGCTCCGCGCGCGAGAGGCCCTGCTGCTCGGTGGTGGGGATCTCCGCCTCGTCGAGCACGTAGAGCACGTCCACGCGGTCGCCGGAGACCTTGACCGTGCTGAGGTGGTTGATCGAGAAGTTGCCCAGCGGATGGGCCATGGCGCTCGGCGCGAGCACGCCCAGGCCGGCCAGGACCACCAGGATCACCAGCGCGCGTCTCATCGCAGCACCTCCAGTGCCGTGCGGGCTTCCTCTGCCTGCAGCGGCGAGAGCGCCGCTCGGGCGCGCAGCGCCGTTTCGAGCTCGCGGACGGCCAGGCTGGTTCGTCCCGCCTGCCGGGCGGCGATCCCGGCGTGGTAGTGGAAGAGAGGGTCACGCGAGCCGAGCCGCAGCGCACGCCGCGACCACTCGAGGCCCTCGGCCGGTCGTCCGGCGCGCGTGAGCGCCCAGCCGAGCGCATCCGCGCTGCGGACGCTCGGCGCGTCGGCCCACAGCCGCCGGCCCAGCCGCACCGCGGTCGCCGGCTCACCGTGCGTGGCCTCGAACAGGATCAGCTCCGCGTCCGGCTGCGCGCCAGCGGCCCGCAGGAGCTGCTGCTGGGCGCGCACCACGTCGAGGTCGCGCGCGGCGGCCGCCCGCGCGCCGCGCGCGGCGTCCGTGTCGGCCAGCAGGATCAGATGGCTGGTGAGCGGCAGCCGGGCGGACACGCTGCGCAGCCGGCGGGCGGCGGCGTCGAGATCGCCGCCCGCGTTGTGCACCCGCGCGAGACCCACCTCGGCCGGTGCGTAGCCCGGCAGCCGGGCAAGCGCGCCGCGGTAGGCGGTGCGCGCCTCGGCGGGCCGGCCGCGCTGGAGCTCGAGGTCCCCCAGCAGCGTCTGCACGTAGGCCACGTTCTCGGACACCGCCGCCCCGGCCGACACGGCCAGGCGCATCGTCTGAACGGCTCCCTCGAGGTCGCCGGTGAGCTCGCGGTAGTAGGAAACGCGGCTGTAGGAGGTGAGATTCGGCTTGGTATCGAGCATGCGCTGCAGCGTGCGCTCGGCGGCCCCGTAGCGGCCGAGCTCGATCTGGGCGTCGGCGATCACGGGGTAGGGAGCGGTGAGCGCGGGCACGAGCCGGCGCGCCTCGAGCCCGAGGCGCAGCTGCTCGCGGAAGTCGTGTCGCAGTCCCGCCAGCGTGCCCGCTCCGAGCACCGCGTCGACGTTGCGGGCGTCGCGTCGAAGGGAGGCGTCGAAACCCCGGTCCGCGCGCGAGTAGTAGGAGGGGTCGCCCGTCTCGCGCGCCTTCTGCAGATACGCGTCGCCGAGGGCGGCGTAGCTCGCGGCTCCCGCGTCCTCCTCGGACGCCGCGCGCTGGAGGATCTCGATGCGCTGGTCGGTGGAGGCGCCGGGCGGGATGTCGGCGCTCACTGCCGGCGCCGCCGCGGGGAAGGTCGATGTCGCCGGAGGGCCCGAGCGACACCAGCACGATGAAGACGCACGCGAACGCGGCGAGCGGCGCCAGGAGCTTCAGGAAGTTTGGTGATGTTGCGGTCATGACCTCGGGGAGGTAGGTGGCCCCGGCCGCCCGCCCGCACGGAGGGAGCGGGCGAGCGGGCGGGAGCCGTGGTTGCTCAGTTGGGCGGCTGCGGCACGGGAGCGTGCTGCGGCTCGATCCTCTTGAGCGTGCTGTTGAACCCGTCGTTGGCGAGGCCGACGTACGGGAACGCGGACCGAAGCGGCTTGTCGTTTCGGTCCACACCGTCACCCAGCGGGATCTGCTTGCCCCCCTGGTCGGCCGGCAGCAGGGCGCCCGCGATCACGCGGAGCTCGATGTCGACCACGTCGTCGGTCAGCCGGCGACCGTTCGGGAATCCGGCGTTGTCACCGGCCAGAGCGCCGAACCGGTTGGGGTTCGCCGCCGGAGGCACGCCCAGGTTGAGCTTGAGCGTGTCGGCCGGTGCGGGGTTCTTGCCGATCTGAGTCAGCCCCGGCAGGCCCGTGAGGAGCGCCTGCACGATGTCGGTCCGGTTCGTCTCCTTGATCCCGAGGTTGAACAGCGCATTGAGAATGCGCGCCGGCTCGGGGTTGAGAGCGAACTTGCCGAAGTTCTTCAGGTCGTCCGAGGGGGACGTCGCGTTGAACTTGTCCTTCTGGCCGATCGGGATGATCACCTCGTTGATGAGGGGATTGCCGAGGCGGCTGACCTGGACCCAGTGCTTGCGGTAGTACCGGCCGGCCTTGCCCTTCCTGCTCCCGGCATTGCGAGCGACCGTCGTGCGCTTGCGCTCGGTGGTCGACCACACGCCGACGACGGCGTTGCTCGAGCTCGCCCCCGAGACCATCTTGCGGTCACGGGTGACCTGACGCTCGGGCACCTGCAGCACGAACGACTTGCTGTTGTAGCCCGCCACGTCGTCCTTGCCGCCGCCCTGGTTGCCCAGGCCGATGTTGGGACGTCCCGGCTTGTCGATGTTGATGCCGTCGAAGACCGCACCGAGGTCGACGAAGAACGCGTCGTCCGCGGGAATCACGGTCGTCTTGCCGCCGCCCCTCAGGGAGGTGGTGGCACCGGCTTCGACCTGAGCGAAATTCGGAATCGTCTTCGGCCCGATGTTGTCCGGAGCCACCGGGGCGTTGTCGGCGATCCGCTTGACGCTCGTGAGCTTGCGCCTCTTGTTGTAGGTCTCCTTGTAGAGGTCATAGGTCTGGACCAGGTTGAGGTCCGGATCGTTGACCGAGTCGACCGTCGGCGCCGCGTAGAGGAACGAGTTGGGGTTGCGGTACCTCGTGTCGAAGTCCCAGCGGTAGGCAACGTCCTCGTAGCCATCACCCGTGTTGTCGAACTTCACGTAGTAGCGGGCGTTCTCGTCGAGCGGGTAGAAATTCGGACCGCCGGCCGGATCCGCGAGCGGAATCCAGTTCGAGACGACGGTCACGCTGCCCGGGGCGTCCGGCGCCGTGAAGGCCCAGACGTCCGTGTTGTCCCCAGTGGGGTCCTTCAAGATCCTGGGCGCTTCGCGGTGGCTCGAGCCGATGCTCAGGGGCACCGCGACCGCTACGGCCACCAGGGCCGCGAGGATCGCGAGTCTCTTCATGAGAGCTCCTTCTTGAGAGTTGGGCCAGGGGGTCGTTCCCGGGCACTCACTGGCGGGTCATTCGCCGAAACTCTCGAGCCGGATCACTAAAGAAACTCCTGCAAATAAGCGCTTTCTGCGGGGCTACCGCAGCTGCGATCGACTCGCAGATCGCGAAAAAAGCGATCCAAAACCGATCCGGCCGCGTAAGACTCCCCCATGAAGCAACTGGACCGGTGCTACATGGTCGATTTCCCCCAACGCCAACACTCGATCAACGCGGACGTCGGACGCCTCCGGGAGGCGCGCGAGTTCGCCGAGTGCGCGGCCGCTGAATTCGGGCTCCCCAGCGACGCTCGCTACGAGGTCAAGCTCGCCATGAGCGAAGCCGTGACCAACGCGATCATGCACGGGTCGACGTCTGAGGCGGACGAGATCCGCATCTCCGCATCAGAAGAGGCGGACGCGCTGGTGTTCGAGGTCGTGGACAGCGGACGCTTCCGGCCCCGCGTCCGGCGCAGGGGCGAGATGCCCGAATCCGGCCGCGGTCTCGAGTTCATGCGAACGCTGATGGACGAGGTGGAGGTGCAGCCGGGCAGCAACGGCACCCTGCTGCGCTTCGCCAAGCGCCGCGCCGCCTGACGCGCGAGGTATAGGCCCCGGCGGCGGTCCGTTCGCCGCCGAAGTAGACGACTCCGCGCGATCCTCCGCTGCCTGGTGTCGTCATGGCCGTCGCCGGGGCAAGGGTTGTTTCGCCGCGCGTGGCGCCGCTCCTGCTGGCGCAAGCACGGGGAAGCGGGGCGGTACTATCCGCCGCCGTGAGCCGTCCGCTCCTCTTCGCCTGCGCCATCGCGGTCGCCCTGCTCGCCGGCTGCGGCGGTGAGATCGACGTACCTGAGGACCAGCAGACGGCGCGCCGGGGGGCCGAGCTGTTCAACGAACGCTGCTCGGGCTGTCACTCGCTCGACGCCGCCAATGCCTACGGCTCCAAGCCGCCGGGTGACCTCCAGGGCGGCGAGCGCACCAACGGCCCGAACTTCAACCAGCGCAAGGAGAGCCGCGACGACGTGCTCTACGCGATCCGCAACGGGGGCTTCTCGGGCGCGATAATGCCCGCCAACATCGTGGTGGGCCAGGACGCAGAAGCCGTGGCGGACTTCCTCTCCGAGTACTCGGGCCGGTAGCCGGGCAGCCACCCGGCGTGCTCGACCTCAGGCAGATCCGCGAAGACCCGGAGCCGGCACGCGCCGGCCTGGCTCGGCGCGGGGTCGATCCGGCGGTGCTCGACGAGGCTCTCGAGCACGACGACCGCCGGCGCGCGCTGCTGCCGGAGCTGGAGGAGCGCCGGCGCCTGAAGAACGAGGCGTCGCGCCGGATCGGCGAGCTGCAGCGCTCCGGTGAGGACGCCTCGGAGGCGATCGCAGAGGTGCGAGGGGCATCAGAGCGCGAGAAGGAGCTCGAGGAGGAGCTGCGCTCCGTGGAGGAGCGCCGCACTGCCGCGCTGGCGGCGCTACCCAACCTGCCCGACCCCGACGCGCCCGCGCAGGACGAGGTCCTGCGCGAGGAGGGGAAGCCGGGCAGGAGCGGACGCAACCACGTGGAGCTGCTCGGCGGCTGGCTCGACTCCGAGGCCGGGGCCCGGGTGTCGGGCTCACGCTTCGTCTATCTCAAGGGCCCGCTCGTCCGGCTCGAGTTCGCGTTGGTGCAGTGGGCCTTCAGCCTGCTCGACGGGCACGGGCTCGTTCCCGTGATCCCGCCCGTCCTGGTGCGCGAGCCTGCCCTGTTCGGCACGGGCATGTTGCCCGACACCGAGCAACAGATCTACCGGGTGCCCGAAGACGATCTGTACCTCGCGGGCACGTCGGAGGTGCCGCTGGCCTCGCTGCACGCCGGCGAGATCATGAGCGCCTCCGACCTGCCGCGGCGCTACGCCGGCTTCTCGTCGTGCTTTCGGCGCGAGGCGGGCGCGGCGGGCAAGGACACCCAGGGGCTGTTTCGCGTGCATCAGTTCGACAAGGTCGAGATGTTCTCGTTCGTCGAGCCCGAGGCCTCGGTGGAAGAGCACGAGCGCCTGCTCGCGATCGAGGAGGAGATCCTGCAGGCGCTGGGCCTGCCCTACCGCGTGGTCAACATCGCCGTCGACGACCTCGGTGCCTCGGCGGCGAAGAAGTACGACCTCGAGGCGTGGCTGCCGGGCCAGGAGCGCTTCCGCGAGCTCACGTCGTGCTCGAACACCACGGACTTCCAGGCCCGCCGCCTCGACATCCGCTACCGGCCCGGCGAGAGCGGCTCGCCCCGTCCGGTGCACACCCTGAACGGCACCGCGGTGGCGGTGGGCCGGACCATCATCGCCATCGCCGAGAACCACCAGCGCGAGGACGGGACGATCGAGATCCCGGCCCCGCTCCATCCCTTCGGCGCGCCGGCGACGATCTCGGCCGCCGGCGCCTAGCGGCTCAGGAGTCCGGCATCATCGCCTCGGGGTAGCGGCTGCCGTAGGCCCCCTGGGGCACGATCTCCTGGATCCGGTCGAGGTCTTCGCCGTCGAGCTCCACGTCGGCGGCGCCGACGTTCTCGGCCAGGCGCTTCTGGCTGCGAGTGCCGGGGATGGGCACGACGTCATCGCCCTGGGCGAGCAGCCATGCCAGCGCGAGCTGGGTGACGCTGCAGCCTTTCTCGTCCGCCAGTTGCCTGAGCTGGTCGATGGCGTCGACGTTCTTCTCGTAGTTCCCGGGCTGCCAGCGGTCGTCCCAGCTGCGCATGTCGTCCTCGGGGTACTCGCTCGCGGGCTTGACCTCCGAGGTCAGGAAGCCGCGGCCGAGCGGCGAGTAGGGCACGAAGCCGATGCCGAGCTCACGGATCGCGGGCAGGATCTCGCCCTCCACCTCGCGCTCGAAGATCGAGTACTCGGTCTGCAGGACCGAGACCGGCTGTACGGAGTGAGCCCGGCGAATGACGTCCGGCCCCGCTTCGCTCAGCCCGAAGAATCGGACCTTGCCCGCCTCGATCAGCTCCTTCACCGTGCCGGCCACCTCCTCGATCGGCACGTCGGGATCGACCCGGTGCTGGTAGAGCACGTCGATGTGGTCGGTCTGGAGGTAGCGAAGGCTGTTGTCGGTGACCTCCCGGATGTGTTCGGGCCGGCTGTTCATGTCGACCCCGTACTCCGCATCGGGCGACAGGTCGAACCCGAACTTCGTGGCCAGCACCACGTCGTCCCGGAAATCCTTGACCGCGCGGCCGACGATCTGCTCGTTCGAGCCGGTGCCGCCGCCGTACAGCTCCGCGGTGTCGAACAGCGTCACGCCGAGCTCATGGGCGCGGCGGATGGTCGCGACGCTCTCGTCCTCGTCACCACCGGGCCCATACGCCATCGTCATTCCCATCGTGCCGAGGCCGATGGCGCCTACCTCGAGTCCCTGGTCGCCCAGCTTGCGGTGCTGCATAGGTGCTCCCTCAGATTGCGGTTCACCCGAGACTAGGCAGCGCTTAGCATCTGGGCGGCTCGGAGCGGTGGCAGAGCGGCTGAATGCAGCTGCCTTGAAAGCGGTCGGCCCGGTTACGGGCACCGGGGGTTCGAATCCCTCCCGCTCCGCCTTTACTGGCCGTCCCCGCCGCCGGGCGGCAGGCTCTCGATACCGAGGCGCTCGGCGATCGGCGCCGCATCTTCGAGCTTCTGCTGCAGCTGCTCGCCGGTGAGCGTCGGCGCCGGTGACGTGCGGCTCGGCACCGGCTGATGATGGGCGACGAGCCCCTCACCGACACCTTCGCCCGCACGCTCGTCAAGAACCTCATGCACGGGCTTGGCAACTGTCACTGCCGGTGAGGTCCGGCTGAAGCAGAGGGGGCGCCCGTAGGCGCCCCCTCGCACTGCTCTATGTGATTCGGGTGCTCAGCGCACGCGGAACGGGCCCTGGTACTTCCAGGACTTGCCGCGCTTGGCGCGCTTGGCCTTCTTCGCCTTGCTGGCCGCCGCTGCCTGGGCAGAGGTGACCGGGCTCCTCGACCGGGCGAGCGTCCACGTCGCGTGAGCGGCCGCGTCGGACATCTGGTCCAGCGCGGGATAGCTCAGGTTGAAGAACGTGTCGCATGCCTGGTGGTAGCACGGGTCATACGCCAGTCCGGCCACTCCGCCGAACACGGCCTCCTGCTCAGGCGTCTTGACGCCTTCGGCACCGGTGAACAGTCCACCGGCCGGGACCCCGTTCTCGATGAACGGCCCGTAGTCCGAGCGGCCGTCGAACGCCGTCGGCTCCGTTGCCTGGCCCCGGCGATCGAAGAACCGGTTGAACAGCGCCTCGATCTGACCCGAGCCGTCGGGCGCGCCGCTGGGCGGCGGGTCCGAGTCGGTCAAGTCACCGTCGTACACGAAGCGGACGAAGTTCGGCGAGCCGATCATGTCGAAGTTCAGGTTCGCTTCGATCTGATCGATGTTGCCGTTGTCCACCTGCTCGGTGACGTAGGCGTCGGAGCCCACGAGACCGGACTCCTCCGCGCCCCAGAACGCGAACCGCAGTCGGTTGCGCGGGTTGTTGGGGAGCTTCGCGACCTGCTCGGCGATCTCCAGGATGCCGGCCGAACCCGACCCGTTGTCGTTGATGCCCGGGCCTTCCTCGACCGAGTCGAGGTGGGCGCCCACCACGATCGTGCGGTTCCTGTTGCCCCGCACGGAGTCGGCGATGACGTTCACCTCTTCGTTCGGCGTCGTCGTCGCGTTGACCGCCAGCCGGACCGTGGCTCCCGGCGCTGCCGCAAGGGCCTCACCGATGTCGTTGCTGATCATCGCCGCCGGGATGTCGTTGTCGAAGCCGGCGGTGGTCGCCAGCGGAGCCTCGCGGTCCTCGAATCCGTCGTTGAAGATCAGCGTCGCCGCTGCTCCTGCGGCATCCGCGTTCTCGTACTTCTGCGTGAACGGACAGGTGCCGCGCTGGATGAGCGCCACCGAACCGGCCGGCATGCCCGCGAAGTCCGCCGGATCACAACCGCTCACCGATGACCCCGCTCCGCCGGGGGGTGGAATGACGGTGTTGCCGACCACGTAGATCGGTCCCGTCACGTCGGTGCCCGACGAGAACTGGGCGACGATGTAGTCCGTGTCCTCCACGTACGGCACGCTGGCGACGTCCGTGCGCTGGAAGGTCGACGGGCCGTTGAGCGTCCACGACGGGAAGCTGAACGGGTCGAGGGTCACGCGATAACCGGCCCGGCGCAGCTTGTTGGCCACGTACTCCACCGAGGCGTCGTAACCCGGTGTGGTCGCGGCGCGATTGCCGTCATTGGCCAGCGCGATGTCTTGGAACGCCCGCATGTGCTCGAGTACGCCCTCGAGGGTCACGCCTCTACGGAGCTTGCCCGTATTGACCCGGTCGATGGCGGAGGCCACAGGTGCAACGATCAGTGCGGCGGCAAGCACCGCAATCGCTGCTAGAAGGGTCTTTCTCACCCTTTCCTCCTTGAGATTGACTTGCCGGCCGGGCGTTGTGGCTCGGCCGACCAGGTTGTTGGTGCCTCCGCGGGTTCCGCGCAGACAACGGGCGGGGCCCTACCCCGTTGCGCCGGTTACCAAACGAAAGGGTGGCGCCGGTATCGTCGGATGCATGGAGTCTTTCGGCAAGCTTGTGCGAAGCGAGTCCGACCTGCGCGCTGTGATCCCTTCGCCGCCCGAGGGCGCGCCTGCTCTTCGCAAGGAGATCGACCACCTCGACGAGCACTGCCGCGACTTCATCGCGCGTTCTCCGCTGCTGATGCTCGCCACCGCGGACGCCGAAGGGCGCTGCGACGTCTCGCCGCGAGGCGGTCCGCCCGGGTTCGCGCGGGTGCTCGACCGGCGGCGCCTGCTTCTGCCCGACTTCCCCGGCAACCGCCGGCTCGACTCGCAGCAGAACCTGCTGGCCAACCCGCGGGCGTCGCTGTTGTTCCTGATCCCCGGGCTGGGTGAGACGCTGCGGGTGGAGGGCCGCGCCTGCATCACGAGCGACGCCGAGCTGCTGGCTGCGCTTGCGGTCGACGGCCGGCCTCCGGCGCTCGGGATCGGCGTCGAGGTGGAGACGGCCTTCATCCACTGCGCCAAGGCGCTGATCCGCTCCGGCGCCTGGAAGCCTGAGACATGGAACGACGAGCTGCCCTCCGCATCGCGCATCCTGCGCGACCACATGGCGGTCCCCGACCTGTCCGAGGCCGACGTGGCCGACCGGCTGGCGGACAGCTACAAGAAGACGCTCTACTGAAGGCCGCCGGCGGCCCGGCGGCCGCCACTACGCTTCTCGGGGCACCATGGACCGCCCCGACCCCGCCCACCGCCCCGGTTTCCGGCGGCTTGCCGTACTGCTGTTCGCGGTCGGCGCCGCTGCCCTGGTGGCGGCCGCCGGCCTGTTCGCCTTTGACCTCGGCGAAGACGGTGACGGCGACTCGGCGGATGGGCCGGGTTTCGGCAACGGCGGCTTCGAGGCCGTGCCCGAGGCAAGCGCCGCTCCGCCTCCGGACACGGACATCCCCGCTGAGCCCGCGCAGCCGGCACGGGCCGAGCGACCGGAGGAGGCGTGTCACCCGATCGCCGTCCTTCGAGGACGCAGGGGCGCGACGCTCTACCGGACCCCGGGCGGGCGGCCGCGCCTGCGGCTGTCGGCCAAGACCGAGTGGGGCTCGCCGCGGGTGTTCGGGGTGGTGCGCCGCGAGCGGGACTGGCTGGCGGTGCAGGCGTCAGGGCTCGACAACGGCGAGCTGGCCTGGCTGCCGGCCGAGCGGGCGATCAGCGACTGCGTGGGCTGGTCGCTGCACGCCGACATCTCGAAGCGTCGCCTGGTCGTGCGCGAGAACGGCAGGGTCCGGCGCCGGATCACGGTGGCCGTGGGCCGGCCCGGCAACGACACGCCCACCGGGCGCTTCTCGGTCACCGACAAGCTGCGCGTCACCGGGCCGGGCTCGCCCTACGGCTGCTGCGTGCTCGCGCTCACCGGGCACCAGACCAACCTTCCGCCGGGCTGGCCGGGCGGCGACCGGCTGGCGGTCCACCACACCAGCGACGAGGCGAGCATCGGGCTGCCCGCCAGCCTCGGCTGCCTTCGAGCGGGAGAGGCGCAGTCGCGCTGGCTGATCGAGACGGTCCCCCTGGGCGCGCCGGTCTTCATCCGCTCGTAGCCTCACAACCGAAGGCGCGCCGGCGTTCCATGTCAGTGAAGCTGCCCCCGTTCCAGAGCCTGCTCGACGACCACCGCGTGGAGATCTACCGCTTCCTGGTGGCCACGGCGGGGCCCGTCGACGCGGACGACGCGTTCCAGGAGACGTGGATCTCGGCGCTGCGCGCCTACCCGCGCCTGCGCCGGGCCGACAACCTGCGTGCCTGGCTCTATCGCATAGCCCAGAACAAGGCCACCGATACCCACCGCACGCGGGCTCGCCGGGCCGTGCCCGTGGGAGACGTGCCCGAACCCGCCATTGCGCCCGCGGCCGAGGGCGAGCCGGAGCTCTGGGAGCGGCTTCGCGCCCTGCCCCCCAAGCAGCGGACGGCGGTCTTCTGCCGCTCGGTGCTCGGGATGCCCTACGCCGAGCTCGCCGTGCTCCTCGAATCATCCGAGGACGCGGCGCGGCGCAACGTGCACGAGGGGCTCAAGCGACTGAGAGAGGAACTCGAACATGACTGACATGGAACGCACACTGCGCCGCGCCGCCTCAGGACTGCCGGCGGACGCGCCCGCGGTGCTCGACCGCGCGGAGTCCGAGGGCCTCGTCGACGTGGCCTACAGCACGGTCGACTCGCCGCTCGGCCCGCTGGTGGTCGCCGCCACCACGAAGGGACTGGTGCGGGTGGCCTACGGCGACTACCGGCCCGAGGACGAGGTGCTGGCCGACCTGGCCGAGCGGATCTCGCCGCGGGTGCTAGAGGCGCCGGCGCGACTGGATCCGGTGCGCCGCGAGCTCGACGAGTACTTCGCCGGGGACCGGCGCGGCTTCGACCTGCCCATCGACTGGTCTCAGCTGGCCGGGTTCACCCGGGCGGTGCTGCGCGAGACGGCGCGCATCGGCTTCGGCGAGACCAGCACCTACGCGGCGGTGGCGGAGGGCGCGGGCAGCGCGCGCGCCGTGCGGGCGGCGGGCAACGCGCTCGGCGCCAATCCGATGCCGGTGGTCGTGCCGTGCCACCGGGTGCTGCGCACCGGCGGCGCGCTGGGCGGCTACACGGGAGGAGTGGAGCGCAAGGAGTTCCTGCTGCGGCTGGAGGGCGCCACCCTCTAGCCGCGGCGCGGCGGCAGCGGCAGGAAGGCCGACGTCCGGCGCACGTACTCGGCGTACCCCGGCCGCCGTTCGCCGATGTCCCGCTCGAGCAGCGCCGCGCCCGAGACGCGCACCAGCAGCACGGCCATCACCACGGGGCCGATGATCGTCCACCACGTGCCGCCGGCCGGCAGCACCACCAGCCAGAGGCCGAACCACAGGCACGCATCGCCGAAGTAGTTGGGGTGCCGGGTGTAGCGCCACAGGCCGCGGTCCATCACCTGCCTCGAGGACTCCGGATCCGCGCGAAACCGGGTGAGCTGGAGGTCGCCCACCGTCTCGAACACCATGCCCAGCAGGTAGAGCGCCAGACCCGGGACGATCGTCGCGTCAAGCGCCTCACCCGCCTCGGCCCCCACCTGGAGCGGCAGCGAGATCACCAGCACGAGCACGCCCTGGAGACCGAAGATCCAGACGAGGCTCCAGCGCGTGAACCGGTCACCCTCGCGTTCGCGCAGCTTGGCGTAGCGACGGTCCTCGTGGGGATCGCCGTGCTTACGCCTCCCGAGGTGCACGGCCAGGCGAATCCCCCACGCCGCCGTCAGCCCGAACAGCAGCCAGCGGCGAGCCGGGTCGCCGTCACCGGCCAGCGCGCCCACCAGGGCCACCAGCACGAAGGCCGGCCCCCACATCACGTCGACGATCGAAACGTCGCGGCGGCGCGTCGCCTCGGCCCAGAGCGCCAGCATCAGCGCAGCGGTGACCGCGGTGGCGAGCGGCAGAACCTCGCCCGGCCCGGTCAGGTCTACGCCGTCGCCCCGTTCCGGTGCCCGTTGCGCGTCCAGAAGCCGTCGAAGCCCACGTGCTCCTCGTCGGCCACCCGCCCGAGCTGCTCGCGCGCGTCCTCGAGCGAGATGTCGCACAGCACCGCGATCTCCTTGGAGGCAAGCGGTGTGCTCGCCCAGTCGAGCACCTCTTCCACGGACTCGGGCGGGTCGCGGCGCTTGAGGCCGGGCACGAGGTTGGCCGTGATCACGTCGTAGACGTTGAAGGGCTGGAAGCCGGGCACGGCGATGCGCACGCCGTCCGCCAGGCGCTGGATCTCGTACGAGGGGCACGTGTAGCGCCGGCCCCCCGACCAGTTGGCGAGCTTGTGGTCGAGCACCTGAGCGGCGAGCATCGGCTCCCGCGCCTGGGCCAGGTCGTCGCGCAGCTCCTGCTCGGTCTCAGGCTCTGCCGCCCACTCGTCCAGCTGCACGGTGTCGAGGCCGGCCTCGCGGGCGGCTCCGTGGATGGTCTGCTCCTCATCGAGGAGCTGCCCGGAGAAGTGACGCACCCGCAGCCGCCTGAGCAGCGCGCGCATCTGGTCCGGGGCGTGGCGGCGGGCGGCGACGATCGCCCGACAGGCCGGGATCGTGGCCGCCATCCGCGACCGCTCGTCGGTGTCGATGGGCATGCCGTGGTCGTGGGCGATCCGCTTGAAGGCGCTTGACTGCTCCTTCGGGCCGAAGCCGCGCTCCTCGTAGTCGGAGGGCGACTCCGCCAGCCCGACCACCCGCACCTCCCAATCGAGGCAGTCGCCGTACAGCCAGCGCAGCCGCTGGCGGAAGGGCTCGGCGCTGTAGGCCCACGGGCAGCCCGGATCGGTGAACTCGGTGATGAGGACGTCGGCCATCGGACCTGCATTCTGCCGACCTCTACGGAGAGGGAGGGATTCGAACCCTCGATGGAGCGTGAACCCCATACTCGCTTAGCGTCTTCGGGGTTTGTCAGGGGTGTCGTCTGGTCGCCGTTTGGCTCAGGAGTGCGACTTTGGGGGGTGTTCGTGTGTTGCGTCTGGTTGCCGTCCGTTGCGGGCGTTGTTTCCAGGTTCTTTCCATCGAGGGCGGCGGCGAAGCCGTGCTGGAGGGGTGGGGTGGCGCGTTCGGCGTGTTTGGCGGCGTCGAAGAGGTGGGCGGAGACCTTGAGGGTGATGTCTGGGGAGGCGTGGCCGAGCTGGCGGGAGATGGATACGACGTTGGAGCCTTGGGCGACGAGCAGCGAGGCGAAGGTGTGGCGGAGGTCGTGGACGCGCAGGTTGGGTGTCTGACGAGTCGAGCCCGGCGGTGTTGAGGGCGCGGGCGAGGGCGGCCGTGGGCATGGTTCGTTGCCGGGGCGCTGACCCTCGTGGTGCGGCTCGGCTACACGGGCAACCAGACCTCAATCGCCGCGGCGGATCGGCTCTTGCACCCCGACGCCCGCACTGACCTGGGCTCGAGGGCCCGCATCCGTCCGCAGTTGGAACGCCCGCGTCTCCGAATTCCGATAAAACGATTCTAAAGTTGTTGACGTTCCGTCAAGAAAGGTATTAGCATATCGTCAACAAGGCGGCGACTGCCAGCCGTTGCCGGGCTCGCCGGCACTCGCAGCGGAGCGCCGCAAACGCTCCAGCTGACCGGCCGCTGACGAATCCGAACGGGACGACCGACCGCGACCGACGCGTTGGCGCTGGCCTCGATCGAGCCAAAGGAGCCACGATGAACACTCAAGCGACACGAACCCCCGGAAGGCTTAAGCAAGGAGCCACCGTAGGCACGGTCGTCATCGCGGCGGCTGCCGCGGCTCTCCTGGGCGCCGGTGGAGGTGTCGCCATTACGGCCCTCCAAGACGCGCCGAGTGGCCCTCAGGGTGAGCCGGGCGTACAGGGGCCCGCTGGACCTCAGGGCGAGCAGGGCGAGCCTGGTCAGCGCGGACCCAAGGGCGAGCGCGGCCCGGCCGGGGCCACGGGGCCAGCCGGTGGGGGCGCTCCCGCAATCGAAGAAGGCCCAGCCGCGACCGACTCTGGATTCGACGGCATGGCCCAACTTGTAGACGGCAGCGACTATCTCGCCAACGGCATGGATGACCTCAACTGCGCTGACATCGCAGACGTGAACTTCCCGACGCCACCCGTAGACGAAGACGGGCTAGATGGCGACGGCGACGGTACCGCCTGCGACGTCTAAAGACAGATCGTGGCTACTAACCCTTCCGCAGCTGCGGCTCGCTGGGCGTCCCGCCGCCCGGGGCGCGCGGCGTTGCTGGCGATGCTCGCGCTCACGGCGGTTGCCTCAGGGGCGCCTCCTGCGCTCGCTGCCGATAAGGACTGCGCCGACTTCGACACGCAGCCCGAGGCCCAGCGCTACCTCACCCCCGGTGACCCGCACGGCCTCGACGGCGACAATGACGGCCGGGCCTGCGACTCGCTCCCGGCCGGCGCGGGCGGCGGAGGTGGCGGCGGCCACTCGGCCCCCGCGCCCGCGCCGGACCGTGTCCAGACGATCACGGCGCGCGTCACGTCCGTCGTCGACGGCGACACGATTAGGGTGCGGTCGCTCGAAGCCACGCGCCGCTCCCACTACACGGTACGGCTGATCGGCATCGACACACCAGAGGTCTACGGCGGCGTCGAGTGCGGCGGCCCTCAGGCCTCCGCCTACATGAAACGGCTCGCCCCCACCGGGCGGCGCGTGCGGCTGCGCACCGACCCGACACAGGACACCTTCGACCGCTACGACCGGCTGCTCGCCTACGTGAAGCTGCGCGGCGGGCCCGACGCCGCAGTCGCGCAGCTGCGCGCCGGCCGGGCCGCCGTTTACGTCTACGGCGGCAATCCCTTCCAGCGCGTCGGAGCGTTCCGCAAAGCTCAGCGATCGGCCAAGCAAGCCGGGCGCGGCGTGTGGGGCGACTGCGCTGCCGGCGTACGAGCGCCGCAGGCGTCCGCGTCGACGATCGAGGCGACGGCTTCTGCTGTCCGCGACTGTCACACCTGGGCGTACTTTCCGAATGTGCTGATCAGCTCGGCGCGCAACATGAGCTGCAGCAAGGCGAGGACGGTCATGCGGCGCCACAGGGGAGGGATCTCCCGGACTTTCTGGACTCCCGGCGGTTTCTACTGCTACCAGGTCTCGGGCGTCAGCTACGGCGGCCAGTGGCGATGCACGCAGGGGCGCCGGGCCTTCCGCTTCGAGTTCGGGGACTGAGCATGACCCGGCTCGCGTCGGCGTTCGAAAGCCTCTCATGGCCTGGCGTCCGTTCACGCTTGTCATCGTCGCCGTGGTGGCGGTCCTTTTCGCGGCGGAACCAGCCGCAGCGGTCGACGAGGGGCTCCCTCCGGCCCCGGTGGAACCAGCGGACGGATCGTCCCTCCCGACCAGGACGTCGCCCCTGTTTCGCGTCCGCTCCCAGCCAGCGGACTCCTACTTGTGTTACACATCTCCCGTTCTTCCGCGATCGACGCGCATGGCACGATCGCGTCTGAAGTTTGGTTAGAGCCGCTCGGGCCGTGCTCGGCCGGGAGCGACCTTTACGACGCCCGCCCGCAGTTCTTCGACTATCCCGGGTTCTGGATGAATCAGCCCGGCGTCTACTACTGGCAGGCGTATCGGATCAGCTACGCCAACGGCGCGGATGGACGCGTCGAGGGACCAATCCGTAGATTCCGGCTCGATGGCCCTTCCGGTCCGCCGCCTGTGGCCCTTCCTGGACCGCCGGCCGCGGACCAACCCCCACCAGGCAGCGATCCACTGGCGGGGCTGACCACCGAGGCGATCCCCCTCTGGGTAGCCGGAACCCGTTCCTCGGGGCGCAGCTTCGTGACTTCGTCGGCTGACGTGCCGTACCCGGTTACTCCTGGCCGGTGGAACGCAATGGTCCGCACGTCTCGGCGATTACCGTCAGCAGGCCGTAGACCTCGCCGGGCTTGACAGCCGCCGGTCTGCCGAGCCGGCCCTTGATGCCGAAGCGGCGGAGCGCACGGAAGACGGTCGCGTCGTCACAGCCGAGCTCCGCCGCGATCGTGTACGTCGACCGGCCCTCGAGTTCGTACCTCTGGCGGAGCCAGTCCTCATCGTGCAGTTCCCGATAGCGGAGCGCCACTAGGGCGACGTCTTAGCACGCCACCAGGCCCAGCCGTACGCTGGCGTCGGTGTAGCTCTCGCCGCTCGCCGTCGTCACCGGGCGGCAGGACGCCGGCTTGGCTTGGGTGGGGCGCCGAAGGTGCGTAGGACGTGCTCGAGGGTCGAGGCGATCAGTTCGTGGGTCTGTTCGCGGGTGGCTTCGTCTTGTAGCCAGCGTCGGGTTGCGGCGCGGTTGAGCCCGGTCCAGCACTCGAGCGCGTAGCGCAGTCGTGGCGAGTCCTGGGCGATGTCGGCGTGGCGAGCCGCGAGCAGCGCGACGGCGCGGCGCACGAGGTCGAGCGACGACGGTCCTGACGTCGGGGTCGGCGATGTCCTCGCCGCGCCCGAGCGTGGCGAGCCAGATCGTGCGGTTCTGTTCGGTCCAGTCGAGCCAGCGCGACACGTCATCGGCCAGGCGCGCGCGGGCGCTGCGGCCGACGGGCGGCGGGAGTTGTTCCTCGCGCATGGTGCCGAGCCGCTCGAGCAGCGCGATGTAGACGTCCCTGCGGCCGCCGAAGTAGTGGTGCACCAGCCCACGCGTAACGCTGGCCGAGCTAGCGATGTCCTCGATCGAGACCTCGTCGTAGCCGCGCTCGGCGAACAGCTCGTTGGCCGCGTCCAAGATCTCGTCGCTCCGCCGGGCAGGAGCTAGGCGGCTGTACTTCGGCGTAGTGCTCATAAGGGCAGTCTAAATGTTATTGGCGATTCGTCAAGAGGCTTGTTAGCATTCCGTCAATAGAAAGCGCGGTTGACCCAATGCGTGGGCACGCGTTGGGGAATCTGGACAGTCGCGCACTGATGTCAGCTAGCTGATTGACGGGAACGGCCCGGCCTCGTGTTCGGGAACTCGCGCCGCCAGTCGACCGACTGGGACGAACTCCTAACCCAACCAAGGAGAAACATGCTCATCATCATCGCCGTCGTCGTAGCCGTGCTGTTCAGCCTTTCCCTCGCCGTGCTGGTCCTGGGCTGTTGTCGTGCAGCTGCTCTGAACCACCAGGCTCCGGCCACGCCTGAGGCCGCCCGCGAGGAGGTGGCTGCCTGATGAGCACCGACACTACGTCTGCCGGCTGATCTACACCGACAACAAGGGCCGCCACCTGGTCATCGAGATGTCGACCGCGAACGGCCACCTGGTCGGGGTGTGCCGCCACCCGCGGCCCAGCCTCGATGAGGCTCAGTGTCAAGACCCTGCTGATGGACCAGGGCCTGGGCGAGTGGTCCGGACTGTCCAATATGGCGGTCGCCTTGCGTGGACCGGCGGCTATGTGAAGGCCGGCGGCGTTGCGCTCACCGGCTAGGGCAAGTGTACGCCTCAGATGCCGTGAGAACTCGTCGTCGCCTACGAGGCCTGAGGCGACTACCATCGCCGACTCGGGGCACGTGGGCGCGCGCTTCTTCGACCAGTCCCTACGAAACGAACAGCGATGAGCACGCCCAGCACTCAGCCTCACGATTCACGCCCAGTCAAAATCGCAACTCGATGTCGTCGAAGTCCGGAGTGCGAGTCCGTACCGAACCGGTGCACGCCTTGTTTCCGCCGAAACAGATAAGTAGCTTGACTGCATGGCCTCGCTGAGCGGCCCGTGTCCGGGGAGTCTGCGCCGCTGGCTGCTGGTTGCACTCGCGCTCGTCTGCCTCGGCGTCGTACCCGCGTCGGCGCAGGTTCCCTCGGGGAACGGCGCGCTTCCCGGCAGCACGTTCCAGGGCGGCGACGGCAACCAGGACAACGCCGCCCCGCTGGTCGACTGGCAGGGCCTACAGGCGACGGGCCGCGTTCGGCACAACCCGGATCCGAACGCGCAGGACTCCGCCTTCGCGGGCGGCACGAAGGAGCTGCTGCCGGGCGATTGGGAGCTGACCGCCGAGAACGGCGGCGTCAATCCCGGCAAGGCCAACATCCGTGACGCATGGTCGGCTGTCGATCAGCCGGGGGCCAACACGTTCCTCTACCTAGGGTTCACGCGGGAGGCCGGCAACGGGACGACTTTCGTCACCTTCGAGCTCAACCGCGACGACCGGCTCTGGAACAACCGACACAAGACGGCGATCCCCTGCCGGACCACGGGCGACGTTCTGATCTCGTACGACTTCCATGGCGCCAACGATGTGCGGATCGTCGTCCGGCGATGGACGACGACGGCGACCGACAGCGCATCCGGGTGCGCTACGGCGGGAACGCTCGAGACCGTCAAAGTGACCGCGGGCGTTCAGGGCGCGGTCAACGTGTCGGCGATCCCGAGCCGTTTGCCCGGCGCCTACCAGCCGACCGTGCCACGGGACCGCTTCGGGGAGACGGCGTTGAACCTGGCCGCGATCCTGGACGACGCGTTCGGCGACAAGTGTCTCGCGTTCGGATCGATCTGGATGCATTCGCGCTCCTCGGACTCGGTGGCGTCGCAGATGCAGGACTACGTGGCGCCGCGCGCGCTGTCGGTCCGGACGTGCGCCGCGTCGGGCACGAAGTTCTTCGACCTGGACGCCGACGGAGAGCGCGATCCTGACGAGCCAGGCATTCCGCGCTTCCAGATCTGGGCCGACTACGACGACGACGGCGTCCTCGACTCCGGGGAGCCGTTCGCGGTCTCGGACGACGAGGGGCAGTACGTGATCTTCGACATCCGGCCGCCGGATGGCACCTACACCCTCCGCGAACAGCTCCTGACGCGGAGAAGCCGGACTCGCCGGGTCGCATCGGATTGGAAATGCTCCCGACCCAACGCGGGGACGCCGCGCGGGACGCCAGATGCCCCGGGCGGCCGCTTCGGCTGCGGGTGGGGACCGATACGCAGCACGGACGAGCCGAACGCAACAGGCCGCGACTTCGGCAACTGGTTTCCCGCGCGGCTCACGCTTGAGAAGGTTCTGAGACCGGCCAACGATCCGGGCCGCTTCGACCTGCTCGTCAACGGCGAGGTCACGGTTCCGGCGGCTGGGGACGGGGCCGGTACCGCGCTGAGCGTCCCGCCTGGGACCTACAACGTCTCCGAGGTCGCCGCGGCGGGGACGGACCTGGACGACTACGACTCGAGCGTGTGGTGCCGGCGCGTCGCGTCTCGGCGTGGGGCCCGACGGTCCGGCCCGGTCGCCGGAAGCGTCTCCCTCGCGGCGGGTCAAAACGCGTCCTGCACCTTCTACAACATCCGACCCGGAGCACCGGCCATTGCGATCCGGAAGCTCGGTCCTGGCAGGGCGATGGCCGGAGACCGGCTGAACTACACACTCGAGGTGACCAATATCGGCGACGTGCCGTTCCCCGAGACCGCGGTCGTGGTTGCCGACGAGAATTGCGACCAGCGGCCGGTCCTCGATTCGAAGGGAAACGACTCCAACCCCTCGACACTCGATCCGGGTGACACGTGGACGTACATTTGCTCGCACAAGACGACCGACGGCGAGAACTGCGAGCCGACCAGGGTCAACAACAAGGGCGAGGTCAGGGGTACTGCGGGCAGTACCACCGTCACCGACGAGGACTCAATCTCGACGATCATCCTGTGCCCGGAACAGCCCCGGCCGCCGATCCCCGTGCCGCCGGGGCCGGGGCCTGGACCACCGCCGGGGCCCGGCCCGGTCGTGCCACCGGGCCCGTCGCCGCCGAACGCCGGCGATGCGGCGGTCGCCGGACTGCTGTTCAAGAAGGCGACGGAGGGCTGCATCCGAACGCGAGTCCCACGCGTCGCGTTCCGTGGCACTCGCATCCGCCGGGTACGTGTCTTCGTGAACGGGCGCGAGGACCGGAGGCTCACCGTTCGCAAGCTTCAGCGCCTCGTCTTCCGCCCACGCGTACGGCGCCCTCCAGGGACATACCGGGTGCGGGTGCACGTCGTCTTCCAGCGCGGCTCCGGCACGCCGCCACTTACGCTGAGGGGTCGCATCGCGATCTGCGGTCACGCGGCCGCCCCGCGGTTCACGGGCTAGTGCTGCGGCTTCCGGTCCCGGCCGCCGCAGCGCTGCTGCTCGCGGTCGTCGCGGCACCCGCGGCGTCGGGGTCCGTGCGGCCGCCCGACGCGCGCGCGCCGCTGGGCAACGAGCGGCTCTCGAACGAGCGCACCGTGACCCGCTGGGCACATCCGTTTCGGGTGGCGGCGATCTGGCGCGCTCCCACCAGGGAGAGCCGGCGCATGGGCCGGGTGCGGCTATTCACGGAGGACAACTTTCCCGAGGTCTACTTGGTGCTGAGCAGCCGCCGCGACGCCAGGGATCGGGTCTGGCTCAAGGTGCGCATTCCCGGCCGCCCGAACGGCCGGCAGGGATGGGTGCGCAGCACGGTCCTCGGCCCGTTCCAGGTCGTCCGAACCGCCTTGCTGATCGACACCCGGCAATCACGCGCCGTGCTCCGCCGCGACGGCCGGCGCATCTGGCACGCGCCAATCGGCCACGGCGCGCCGGGCATGCGGACGCCGAGCGGGCGGTTCTGGATCCGCGAGAGGATGCGCAATCTCCGTGGCAGTCCGATCTACGGGCCCTGGGCGTTCGGTACGAGCGCGTACTCGGCGCTCTCGGACTGGCCCGGCGGGGGCGTTGTCGGGATCCACGGCACCAACCAGCCGTGGCTCATCCCCGGCCGGCCGTCGCACGGCTGCATCCGGATCCGCAACCCGGCGATCCGGCGCCTGGCGCGGCTGATGCCGATCGGGACGCCGGTGCGGATCCGGTAGCCGGGCGGCTGATCATCCAGGATTCTGGGATCGAGGCCAGCGGCGCCTGACGGCAGCCTGTGCTCCCATGATCAACGTGAACATCATGGGTAGACGCCGCCGCCGGGCGGCAGGGCTGGCAGCGTGCCTCGGGGTTGGGCTGTCGATGGCGGGCGGCAGCGCCGACGCGGGAGCGTGGACGCGAAGAGCGCCTGCGCCAGTTCCGTGAGCAGGTCAAGTCCGGCTCGCTGAAGATACGCAAGGCCTCTGTCGCTGAGCGCGCATGGAAGGCCAAGTCATGAAGTGCTGATCTGCGGCGACCGCAACTGGACCGACTGGGCTGCGATCAGGCGTGACGTGCTGACGCTGCCGAAGGGCACCACGTGATCCAAGGCAACGCGCGCGGCGCCGATCGCGTCGCCGGCTGATTAGCGGGAGCGGGTACCGGAATCCTGCGAGCGTTGCCTCCAGTCGACCGGCTGGGACAAACGACAGCCAGGAGAACCGCAGTAGCAGGTTTCGTCGGAGGCAGCAGTGAGCCTGGTACGCGAGAATGTGCTGCGCAGCGGACAGTTCGCGACGCTCGACCACCTCCGGAGAGTCATCGCCGATCAGCTCACGGACTCGGCTCGAGTCACCTCATAGACGCGCAGTTCGCCCATCGTGCGGCTCGGCATGGCGTAGGCGAGTCGTGCATGGAGCTGCAGCCAGTCGACGAACGCGGGCCGCGCTAGGCCGAAGCCGTCTTCCGCGAGCCGCGTCGATACGAGCACATAACGCGTATCGGTGCGGGCCAGGTCGCGGGGTCCGCTCGCCGGGACAGGCACAAGCGTTGGCATCACGAACTGACCGATCTCGTCGGACACGCCGATGCGCGTACCTGCCGGCAGCTCGTGCTGCGCCCACGCGGCGAGCTGCTGATAGCCGTCGTCGCGGTCGGTCCGTAGTGAGACCCACGAGGTTGCGGCAAGCGTCAGCCAGACGGCCGCTAGGGCGATCACGGCTGCTCGGGTCCAGACGCAACCGGACCACCGGCGGCCGGCGACGATCGCGATGGTCAGGGCCGAGGGAACGGCGATGAAGTAGAACATCTGCTCCTCGAGCGTGCCCAGGAGGATTCCGTAGGCGAGCTGCCCCGCGGCGCTGAGTTGGATCGCCGCTAGCAGCACGGCGCCATCCGCGACTGCCCGTTTGCGACGCTCGAGCACGGTGAGCACCGCAGCTACTGTTCCGACAGCGATCATCAGGTAGGAGGCGCCGTATAGCAGTCCGTTGCGGCGCAACGTCTCCACAAGCGAGACGGTGCCCTCCGAATTGAACCCGGTCTCCTGGCGCGCACCGACTATGCGCAACACGCCGGAGAGCTTCTCGTCGATCCACTCGGTCCCGCCGCCCAGCACCAGGATGACCAGTACCTGCAGCGCATAGACGGAGATGGCGACGCCGGCGGCTGTCGCGTACGCCCGGCGCATTTCCGGCCCGAGCAGCCAGCACAGGGCGAGCGGCACAAGCGTTACGAAGACCGCCATATCCTTCGTCACCAGCGCGAGCCCAAACGCGAGGCCACCCCCTACGGCCGCCACTCGCGAGCGCGGCGCGCGAAGCAGCAGGAGCGCTCCGACGACAACGAACAGAAGCGTCGGGGTCTCGAGGAACACGCGGCTGTCAAAGCGGACGACGAACGGGTCGAGTGCGTAGATCACTCCGGCGAAAAGCGCTGCGGCGAGCCCGGCGCTGCGTGCTGCATACGTCGCTACAAGGGCACAGGTCAATGCACCTAGGGCAACGGGAACCGCACGCAGCGCAAGCACGTCGTCGACCCCGAACGGAGCGGCGGATCCGAGTCCGGCCACGCGGGTGAACGATCCGAGGAGCAAGAAGAACGCCGGCGGATGCAGGTTGAACGGCTGGTCGTAGAGCTTGAGCTTGCCGGCTTGCCCGAACGTGCGCGCGAGTTCGGCGTAGGTCACCTCATCGATGTGCAGTTCGAATGCGGTCATCGCACCCACGGCGCGCGCGACCAGTGCGAGAGCGAACGCGCCGAGGGCGACGAATGTCAAGCGCGCGCGTGGCGTGTCAGGCGCAGGCAGTCGCATAGAACGCCTCCTGCCGATCGGCGAGTCCGTCCCAGCTGCGCGCAGCGGCACTGGCGGCGCCCAGGCGTCCGAGTGATTCGGAGCGCGTCGCATCGAGACAAGCGTGCGCAAGGCGTCGGCCAGCGCACTGACGTCGTATCGGGGAACGAGCATGCCCGCAGCTCCGACTGTTTCCCGAAGCGCCGGAATGTCGAAGCCGGCGACCGCTGTTCCGCAGGCCATGGCCTCGAGCGCGCTGAGCCCGAAGGTCTCGTAGCGCGATGGCATCGCGAGCACCTGAGCGCGGGCGAGCAGGCGCCATTTGTCAGCGCCGCCTACGCGGCCTGCGAACTCGACGCGCTCGGCGACCCCAGCCGCCTCGACGCGCGCCCGCACGGCCCGGTGGTCCTTGCCGTCGCCCGCGAGCACGACTCGCAGGTCAGGCAGGTCGCTCAGCTTGCCGAGGGCGTCGACGAACAGATCGAGACCCTTCTGCATGATCTCCATCCGCCCCAGGAACACCACCAACCCGGGCTCGACCGCGGGCGTGGGATCCAGCGCGGCACGAATCGCGCCGAGATCGACGCCGTTGCCGATCACCGCAACTTCGCTGGCCGGGGCCACGCCCCGGAGCCGCTCCGCAAGCGCCTCGGACATGGACACCAGTCGCGGGTGGCTTCGTGTTCCCCATCGCTCGATCGCTGTCAGCAGTGGTGTGGGGAGCCGATACTGTCGTGCTTTTTCGCGCGCGAAGAATCCCTGCACGACGCCAACGGTCGGGAGCCGGGTCCAGTGCCCGACGCCCATGCTCGAGCACAGCGGAGCGAACTCCTCAACCACGAGATCGGGTCGCAGGCGGCGGATGGCGCCACGCGTCGCCCAGGGAAGCGCCGCCTGGTAGGTCAGCAAGCTCGCGGCGTTCGCAGCCGACACGCCGACGTGCATGTACGAGACACCGTCCTCCACGCGGGCGGCCAACGTCGGGTGCGGCGCGCAGAGCACGTGCACCTCATGTCCGCGTGCGGCGAGTCGTCGGTTGATCTCGTGGTTGCGCAGCGATCCGCCGCCCGAGCCAGGGCGCCGATGATCCTCGAATCCGAGATGAAGGATCCTCATGCCCATGCCGGCGCTCCCGGGCGCTCGACGAACGCGCGCCACACCCCGGCGGCGACAAGCAGCGCTGCGCAGATCGTCCACGCCTCGGGTGTGCCGCGCAGCGCGATGAGCACTGGCAGGATGGCCAAGGGTGCGAACGCAGACAGAGCGACGCGGGGTCTGCCCGGCCATCGCGCGGATGTCTGCACGTGCAGCGCGGTCGCTAGGAGAACCGAGCCGAACGCGGTGCCGATCGCGATCCCGATCGTGCCGGCCAGTGCCCGCCGGCGATCAGCACGGCGACCACCCCAACCAGCCCGACGGCCAGAGTTCGGAGTGCCGGAGCAAACGCACCGACGGCGCGCAACCAGCCGATTTGGAGCGTCACGAACGCCAGCGCCGTCCCGCTCACCGCGGTGAGCGGCAGGTACGTGGTCGCGTCGGCGTACTCCGCGGGGAGCACGGCGGCTATTACGACCGTTGGTGCCGTCGTGAGCACCACGAGCAGGGGCAGCACCAGGCGCGCGAGCATGGTTGCGTTCTCGGTGACGATCCTGGCATCGTCGGCGTGCCGGCTGAGGGCCGGCAGGACCGCCAGCGAGAGCGCGACGCCGACGAAGAGCGGGGTGCGGCCGAGCGTCGCGGCGAGTGAGTAGGCCCCTGCCTGCTCCGGCGTCGCGATGATCGCCACGGCCATGACCACGTCGGCGACAGCGAGCATCGTGACGAGCGCCTGGACCGCGATCATCGAGGCGGTGCCCCGCAGGAGGTACGCCCTGCCGGTGGCGAGCCGGGCAGGGCGCGTCAGATCACGCCGCATCGCGCACAGGCCGATCACGAGCGCCCCCGCAGCACCGATGCAGGCGCCCCAGAGCGCACCGGTGGCGCCGAACCCCGCGATGACGAGCAGGGTGCCCGCGACGATCTTGACCACGACCTCGCTCACCACGATCAGCGCGTACAGCGCGAACCGTTCCAGGCCCTGTGCCCAGCCCGCGGGCACGGTGGCAAGGAACACCGTGAACGCAGAGGCGCCCAGCCCGGCGAGCAACGCCGGCGTCCCGAGGCCGCAGCAAGCCCGACCATTGCGATCGCGGCCACCACACCCTGGCCGCGTTGGCGTGCAGCGCGAATCGCACGAGCCGAGAACGTGCGCCAGCATCATCTCGACGTTGCGCCAGCTCGCGCGCGAGCATCAGCGGCACCGCGGTGCCGGCCACCGTTCCCCCGACCAACACAGCCCCTGGGCGGCTGCGAAGTCCGCGTACTCGCGACCGTCCAGCGCAAGGGTCAGGAGCAGTGTGTACAGATAGTTAACCGCTGCCGCGCCCGCGGTCGCGGCAGTGACCCAGAACGCTGCGGTGCGCCGGCGGTTGCCGACGTCGATGTCGCGGCACGCGGTCACGCCGCCACCGGCTCTGCCTCGAGGTGGGCAGGCGCGCCGCCGCTCATCAGTACGTCCGGCTTGCGCGCGACGGAGATGGTCACGTAGTCGGCCGGCACGCCTAGCCTGTCGAGGACGCCGAGTGCATCATGCTCGTCCGCGCCCGCGACCAGCAGCACCGCATTGCCGTGCGCGCGAGTCAGGGTGTCGGTCTTCCGCAATGCGATGGAGGCTCCCCGAGGCAATGTGTCCATCGGAATGTCGATGCGGGTGACGAGATCGTTGCCGCGGCGACGCTCTGCGCCGTCGCGGGATCGTCGCGATCGCTCGCTATCGAGCACGCGTGCGAGCCGGCGTGCGCTTGCGTCCCAGCTGAACGAGCTGGCCCAGACCCGGGCGGCGTCTCCGACACGCTCCGCCTCGCGCGCGTCGGCGAGCTGCCGAATTCTCGCGTCGAGTGAAGGAGCGAGCGCGGCCGGGTCGGGCACGAGCCAGCCCGTCTCGCCGTCCCGCACCGCGTCGCGGATTCCGGGGACGTCGACCGCGAGCGTCGGCACGCCTCGCTCTGCGGCCTCGAGCACGGTCAGGCCCCAGCCCTCGGACTGCGAGCCGATCACGTGCAGCCACGAACCTTCGATCACGTCGCGCTTCCGGTCCTCCGTGAGGTAGCCGTGGAAGGTGACGTGCCCCTGGAGTCCGAGCGCGCACGCGGCGCGCTCGAGCTCCGCTCGCTCCGGCCCATCTCCAATGACGTCGAGGTGCACGTCGGGCCAGCTCGGTCGAATCGATGCGATCGCCTCGAGCACCAGGATGCGCGCGCTTGTGCGGAACGAGCCGGCCGAGGCAGAGCAGCCGGGGCTGCTCGGAACGCGGCCGGTTCGCCGGGCCCTGCAGCCGGAGACCATTGGGAACGATGTGGATGGGACCGCGAACCTGCAGCCGCGAGCGGAGACTTGCGCGCGTCGACGGGGACACCGCCACGAACGGCCGTCTGCCGTACACGCGACGCGTCAACCGGCCCTCGCAGAAACGGGCGATCGCGGCCGCCGGGCGAGGGAGGTAGAGGGCAAACTGATCCTGGTGCACGTGGTGGACGACGAGACCACCGCAGTGCGACGCGCCGCGATCAGCGGTGTAAAGAACGGGATGCCGTTCTGACAGTCGACGATGCAGTCCAGGCGCCGGTACCGTAGCAGCCACCACAGCGCGTAGAGGTAGACGCCGAGTGCGTTACCGCCGCGATGGATGCGGACGCCGTCACGCTCGGCGTAGCGCGCCGCGCCCTTCGGCCGGCTCGTGACGATCTGAACCTCCGCGCCCGCCGCCGCGAAGCGCTCGGCGAGCCGGTGGCAGTAAACCTCGGCCCCCGGCGCGCGGGTGATCCTGGTCGCGCCAGTTGAAGAACGCGACCGTCTGACCCCTGAACTCGGACGGCATTATGCGGCGCTCCTCACGAGACGGGAGCGGAGTTGGAACAGCTCACGGAACGCCTGCAGCCCGTCCGTCAGGGAACGGAACGTGGAGCCGCCGACCGCCGTCCATGCGACGGGCACCTCGGTGACGCGGAGGCCGTTGCGCCGGGCGCGGGCGATGACCTCGACGTCGAATGCGAAGCCCTCCGCCTCGGTCGGCCCGAATAACGAGTGTGCGGCATCGGCGCGGAAGAACTTGAACCCGCACTGCGTGTCGGCGACGTCCGGGACGAGCGAGCGTAAGACGGAGCGGAAAGCCAGCCCGCCAACCGACGGCCGACCGACTGACTCGTCACGTAGCGCGCGCCCTCGCAGCGCCGCGATGCGATCACGACCGGCCTCCGCTCGCGCAAGAGGTCCACGATCGGCCCGATCGTCTCGACAGGAGTCGCGAGGTCGGCGTCGCAGAAGCCGACCCAGCGCGACGTCGCCGCGAGCACGCCGCGGCGCACCGCCGCGCCTTTGCCGGGGCGTGAGCAGCCGATCAC
>CAWEGB010000003.1:0-47377 GCA_963808545.1 uncultured Thermoleophilaceae bacterium
TGGCTGGCGGGGGCTAGCGCCTCGGCCACCTTCATGGCCGAGTAGAGCGCCGACTCCTGGAGGTCCATGCCGGTGGTGTACTGGCCGCTGAAGTACAGGCCTCTGCGCCCCTGCAGCGGACGCAACGCGCGGGCGGCCTTGATCGTCGAGCGGCTGATCACCGGATGCTTGAATCGCCGTTCCAACAGGATGTGCTTCGGGTCGGAGCGCCGGCGCTGGGCCCACGATTTGAACACGTGGACGGTCGCGCCCGAGGCGGACTTCTCCTGCAGAGCGCCGAGCCAGGCGCTGCCCTCGCACTCGAGACCGTCGACGCCGGCGTTGTAGGCCCCCCAGTTGCGGCGATCGCGGTGCACGTAGGCCGCGTCGGTGTGAACCAAGAGGCGCGAGTCGAAGTAGCCGTACACGTCCAGCAACGCAGTGATGTCGGCAAACGCGGGCAGCGGCCGCAGCAGCTCGCGTCCAGCACGCGGAGGCGCGTTCAACACCACGAACCGATATGGCCCCTTCCGGCCCGCCGGCGTCTGCAGGTACCAACCGGCCCGTCTGCGCCTCAGGGCCTGCGCAGGCGTCCTGAGGTGCACCCGGGCGGTCGGGCTGCGATTCAGGAGGCGTTGCAGGTTCCCCTGCAGGCCGATCTTCGAGGTGTAGGTGGTGGCGCCCTCGAGAACGTTGGCCGGAAACGCCAGCGCGAACGTCTGCAGGATCGACCGCGCCGACGCTCGCCGCGCGTCGGCCCGCGGCGCCCCGATCGTCGCCGTGATCCACGGATACAGGACGTCCTTCTTGAATGATCGCCTGAGGGGCAGGCCGCGGATCCAGGCGTCGACGGTGATCTCCCACGACATGTCGGTCAGAACCGCATGCCGCGCGAGTTGAGTGAACATCGCAAAGTCGACCGCACGCAGCGGCGTCGAGAGCGGGTTCGACGACGAAAAGATGGGCGCGCCCCCGGCCGTCCGGAAGATGCACAGGCTTCCGGGAGCCTCCATCGTGGCGTCGACATCGGGGTGCTCAGGGTCGTAGAGGCCCAGCTCCTCCAGCAGCGTGACGTAGATCGGGTGCGTGTCGGGATGGAAGAACTGGGCGCCGAGATCGACGGTGATTCTCCGCCCCCGGTGCTCGATCACCCGCGAATCGCAGTGGCCGCCGATCCTGGATCGCGCCTCGAACAGGTCGACGTCGAAGCTGCCGGCAAGAAAGTAGGCTGCGGCCACGCCGCCCGCCCCGGCACCTACGATCGCCACCCGCTCACGCCCCGACCTCGGTCCCTCGCTTCCGGCGGCGCCGGCCGGCAAGGCGCCGAGCGTCGCCAACCCGACCGCGCCCTTGAGGGCATCGCGGCGAGTTATCGACGTGGCGTTGGCGCTTGTCAGAGGCCGTCGACTCGGTAGACGTCTCCGGTGACCGACAAGACGTACGCGGTGGCTCCGGCGAACTCCACCGACGTGGGCCGGTCCAGGACGAGCTCCTGGCCGCGGCCGTCCACGACCGGAGTCAGCTCGCCGTGACGTCCCACGACGACCAACCGGCCCGTGTCCGGCAGGGCCCGCGAGCCCTCACCGACACCATCCCACTGACCCTGTGAGAGCGCGTAGAGCTTGCCGTGCGGTCCCCGCTCGACGTCGATGAGCATGCTTGCCCCGCTGGCCACGTCGCGCGGCTCCCGTCCCCGGCGCAGAGCGACGACTTTGCCGTCCTCGGGGACGTGGGGGATCGGGCCCATCTGGGTGACGAACACGCGGCCGCAGTCCGTCTCGAGTCCGGTCGGCACCACGTTCCCGAACGTGGCGAACTCGTGGATCGAACCGTGCCGGTCGACCCACAGCACCCGGTTGTGGTGCCCATCGGTCACCAGGAACCCGCCGCGGTAGCGCTCCAGCGCGAAATGCACACCGGTGTCGACGAAGAACGCCGGCTCCGGCGGATTGTCAACCGACCATTGGCCGAGATCCGCGACGAGCGTGATCGACCCGTCGCGCTCGATCCGGTAGAGGCCGTTCACTGCCTCCGGATCACCGAACGGTATATCTGGTTCAGGCGGTTCACTGAGGATCGTGCCGCTCACGAGCGTGACGAGCACGTACGGCCGTGCGACCCGCGAACGCGACGTCGACCGGTCCCCCGATGTCCACACCCTGGAACGCCTTCGGTGGCAGCCCGTCGGCATACGGGGACACTCGTCCGGAGCGGCGGTCGATGCGCAGCACCGAACCGGCCGCGCCGTCCGTGACGTAGAGCGCCCCGTCGGGACCGATCGTGCTCCCGGTGACGAAATCGTCGCTGCCGAACTCGGCCAAGCGCGTCACCACCGGATCTCCCCGGTCGTGGGCGCTGACCGTCGGCGCAGCCATCGCGGCCGCCAGTACAGCTGCGGCGATGAACAGACCGATCCGACGGACGAAGGCCATAGGTCGCCCTTTCTCGTGGGTCGCTACGCCGAGTCGCCTCAGGGGCCGGTGCGAGTCTGTAGAGCCCCGGCGGCAGCTCCTCCGTTGCCATCCTCTACCACTGCCGCCGAGCCGTCAAGGCGAGTCGAACCCACCTCTCCCCACGCCGCCCTACCGGACGATCTCGACCGGCTCGATGTCGTCGGCCGGCTCGAAGCCGAAGATCTGGGCGTAGAACGACAGCTCGGCCTCCAGGCAGCGGATCACGGTCTCGCTCTTGCGGAAGCCGTGCTGCTCGCCCTCGAACGCGAGGTAGGCGTGCGGCACGCCGTTCTCGTTCAGCGCGGCCACCATGGTCTCGGCCTGGGATGGCGGCACCACCTCGTCCTCGAGCCCCTGAAAGAGGATCACCGCCGCCTGAAGCCGGTCGGCGTAGTGAATCGGCGAGCGCTCCCTGTAGGCCTCGGCGGCCTCTGGATAGGGGCCGATGAGCGATTCGAGGTAGCGCGACTCGAACTTGTGCGTGTCGGCGGTCAGCGTCTCCGCGTCGGCCACGCCGTAGTAGCTGGCTCCGGCCGCGAAGTCGTCGTGGAACGCCAGCGCACAGAGGGTGGTGTATCCGCCCGCGCTGCCCCCGCGGATGGCCAGCCGAGCGCCGTCGGCCTCCCCCTCGCGAGCGAGGTGAAGAGCAGCCGCGATGCAATCCTCCACGTCCACGATTCCCCAAGCTCCGTTCAGTAGCTCGCGGTACGCCCGTCCGAATCCCGTGCTGCCGCCGTAGTTCACGTCCACCACCCCGATCCCGCGGCTCGTCCAGAACGCGATCTCCGAGTCGAACTCCGGGACTGCGTGGCCGGTCGGTCCGCCGTGGCTCTGCACGATGATCGGCGGGCGCTCGTCTGGCGGGGCTTCGCAGCGTGGGTTCTTCGGGGGATACCAGAACGCGTGGGCGGTGCGCCCGTCCGCGCTCGGGAAGTCGATCGCGGTCGGCACGGGCGCCCAGTCGGCCCCCACCGAGTCCTCGCTCGCCGCGGACAGGACGGTCACTCCCTCGGCGGCCCGCCAGCTGACCACGACCCCCTCCTCCGCCGGGCTCTTGGCCACGTAGATCACGCGATCGCCCGATGCTCCGGAGCTCCGGGTAGCCGACGGCCGTGTAGGGAAGGCCGAGGTCCTGCAGAAGCGACTCGCCCGCGCGAAGGATGCACAGCCGCTCGAAGCCACCCTCGACCCTGATGCAGGCGATGTCGCCGCCCTCTAGGAACGTGTAGCTCGACCCGCCGAAGGCCCACTGCGGGTAGCCCAGCTCCGCCCGCTCGTCGGTGAGCTGGTCGTCCTCGCTGTAGAGGTTCCACCAGCCGCTGCGGTCGGACACGTAGTGGAGCCGCCCCTCGGGGCTCCACTCCGGCTGCCATATCGACTCGCGTGGCCCGCCGGCCACCAGGCGCGCCTCCGCGGGCGTGGCGAACGCCGCGACCCAGAGCTCTGTTCCGTCCCAGGGCATGTTCGGGTGGTCCCAGCACGTCCACGCGAGCATCGTGCCGTCCGGGCTGAGCCGGGGGAAGGAGTAGAAGTCGCGCCCGGACGCGAGCAGGCGCGTATCGCCCCGGCCGTCGGCGGGCAGGGCGACGAGCTCGTTCGCGGGCTCGTCCCCACCGTGGGTCTCGCGCACGCACACGATCAGCCGCCCATCCGGGCTCACGCGACCGTCCGCGTAGCGCACCGAGCCCGGCTCTGGCGGCTCGGGCGTGATCGGCCGCGCCGCTTCGCCGGCGTCGAGGCGGTAAAGCCGCTGATCGTCGAAGTTCGAGAAGAAGGCAGTGCTTCCGTGGAGGAACCAGGCGCCGCCGCCGTACTCGTGGACACGGGTTCGCACGTTCAGCTCCGCCGAAGTAACGTCCTGCCCGTCGCGGACGAGCGTCGTGCGCCCGTCGTCCTTGGGCCTCAGCTCGAGCCACCAGGCCGTGCCGTCCTCGCCCAGCCACGGCTCTGAGTGCCGCAGACCCGACTCCGCCGCCCTCGCCGCAGACAGGGGCGAAGGCCACGAGCCATACGGAACGGACGGCATCGGCGACGCATGATATGCCGGTTCTCGCGGCGTCGGCACGCCCGCCCCGGTGGTAGCTTGCCGTCGTCTCGGCCAGGCCTTCGAGCGGCTGACGTCGGTCGGTCGCGTTGATCGAGGACGCCCTTGCCGACGACGTGCTCATCGCAGAACAGCTCGATGGCCGGCCGCTCGACAGCGACCATGGCGCGCCGGCCCGACTGGTCAGCCCCAGTCAGTACGGCTTCGTCAGCACCAAGCACCTCTGCCGCATCGAGCTCCACACCGCCGCACCCACACACGCCGATGCTTCTCTCGCGGACCGTCTACTCGCCGAGGACCCGCGGGCGAGAGTGTGGAAGGAGGAGCGTCATCGCCATCTCCCAGCCTGGGCGATACGACCCATCTACCGGCTCCTCATCCCACCGGTGGCGTTTCTCAGCGCACGAGGCAGCCGGCGCGAATGAGCGACTACCGCACCGAGGCCGCGGCCCACTTCTGGCATTCACTCCCGCGACAGCTCGTGAGGTCGGAAAGGATGCGCCGCAGTGTTCGCAGGCGAACCCGCAGCCGGGGGTCTCCCGCGAGGGAGCGCAGCTGGGCCGGGTCGCGCTTCAGGTCGTAGAGCTCGCGTTGGCCGCCCTTGTAGTCCACGTACAGCCAGCGAGTTGTGCGCACCGCCCGCCAAGCCGGCACGCGGGGCTGTTGCTGCCTCGCACCGCCTTCGCGGGTATTGCTCCGGCCACGGGCGCCGTTGCCGACCGTCTCGTGCAGCAGCGGTCGGAGGCTGCGAAGCCTGACGTCGCGGGCAAAGGGCAGGAACGAGCGTCCATCGAGGCGGCGTCGGGCGGGCTCCCTTGCCGCCTGCAGGATCGATGGAGCCAGGTCGATGTTGCCCACCAGCGCCTTCGTCCGCCGATTGCGGGGCAGCCCCGGGCCGCGCACGAGCAGCGGAACCTGCGTGGACGGATCGTACGGGAGCATCTTGCCGAGCGCGACTCGGTGCTCGCCCTGCATGTAGCCGTTGTCGGAGGTGAAGAAGACGTAGGTCTCGTCCAGCTCGCCGGCGCTCCTGAGCTCACCGATGATCCGGGCCACGGCTTCGTCCACGGCCAGCAGTGACTCCCAGCGCTCGCGCATGCGCGTCGCGATGGCCGCGTCGCGATTGGCTGTGAGCGGGCGGTTCCAGCGCCCGATGAACCACGGCTTGTCCGACAGGTCCTGCTCGTTGTAGCTGGGCGGGCGCCGCAGGGCGGCGGTGGCGAAACGGCCGCGGTGGCGAGGTGCGGGCCGCACCAGCTTGCCGGTCAGCCGCTGCGTGTAGCCCGACTCGTGGTGCGGCGCGAGAAAGGCAACCGACAGGAAGAAGGGTGCGTCATCCGGCGCCCGCCGCCGGACGAAGTCGATCGCCTTCCGGGCCAGCACGTCCGTCTGGTAGCGGCGGGGCTCCTCGCGCAGCACGTTGCCGTAGGTCCGCCGGACGCCGTTCTCGAACATCGAGTAACCCCACATCCGGTAGGTCGAGTGGTCGATCAAGCCGTACCACTCGGTCCAGCCCTTGGGCAGGTCGGGCGGTTGTTCGCTGCCGTAGCCGTTGAGGAACTTGCCGATGTGAGCCGTGGCGTAGCCCGCCCGCTCCAGCCAGACGGGAAGGTACTCCCGCTGATTCAGGCGGCCGTATCCGCCACCGCACCAGGCGTAGAGGCAGTGAACATCGTTGTTGTGGGCGTACTGGCCGGTGAGGTACGTGGCGCGCGACGGACAGCACACCGGGTAGGAGACAAAGGAGCGGCTGAAGGTCACCCCGGCCTCTCCGATCAGCCGGCGAGTCTGGCGAAGCGGGCCCATGTCGCTCGCCCGCTGGTCGTCGGTCATCAGCACGATCACGTTTGGGCGCTCGGGCTCCTGCGCCCGCGCCCCCGCCGGCAGCAGGGCACTCACCGCCACCGCCACGATGACGACGCGCCTCATCCTCCGATCCTCCGGAAGATCGCGAGCGAGCCGAGGTAGGCATCCTCGGAAGCGACGTAGAGGTTGCGGCCGTCGCCACTCACCGTGACCGCAACCGCCACCGTCAGTCCTCGTCCGTCGGGACACCCGAGGCCGCCCGCCCGGAGAAAGCACGCCCACCTGCCGGGCAGCTGCCTGAGCCGCCCCGTCGACGGGTTGCGGGCCATGGCGCCGAGCATGTTGACCTTCGCGGATACGGCGTAGAGGTTGCGACCGTCCGGGCTCAGGGCGACGCTCCACACCTCGTCGAGGGCTCGTCCGGGTCCACAGCGTCCGCCGCTTCCGTCCTGGCTGATGCACCCTGCACGGCTGAGCGACTGGCCGAGCGCGCCGGTGGTCCTGTCGCGGCGGAGCACGGCCACGCCGTCGCTGATCGAGGAGGCCACGTACACGCCACGGCCGCCGGGCGCGATGGCCAGGTCCACCGGTCCCGCCATCGAGCGCCCGCGCGCACAGCCCTCGGCGCCGGCCTTCGCGATGCAGCCCGCCTGGCCGGCCGCCTGGGAGAGCCCGCCGGGACCCTGCCTGAGCGTCGCGACGGCGTTGCTCCGCGAGCCCGCCACCAGCACGTGGCGGCTGTCGGGACTGACCACGACCTCTTCCGGGGCGGAGATGCCGCGCCCGGGCGCGCAGCCGCTGACCCCAGCCTGGCTTACGCACCCGGCGGAGCCGCCGGGCTGGGTGATGCTGCCGTCGGCGGCCCGGCTGAGCGCGGCCACCGCGCTCGGGAAGCGACGTCCCGCGACGTAGACATGGTTCCCGTCCGGACTCACGGCGACGCTCGTGGGCTCGTTGAGCGCCCGGCCGACCAGACAGCCACCGCCGGGTCGCTGGCTCATGCAGCCGCGCGTGCCGGCGAGCTGGCGAAGCGTCCCGCGGCGGCGGTCCCGAGCGAACACGGCGAGCGCGTCGCTGCCCGCTGACGCGACGTACAGATTTGCCCCGTCGGGGCTTATCGCGACCGAGCTCGGTCGGGCCAGTGCACGCGCGGCCGAGCACGACCCGCCGCGCTCGTGTCTCACGCAGCCACCCGCCCTGGGCAGCTGCTCGAGCGCGCCCGAGCGGCGGTCACGCGCGAAAACGGCCACCGCGTTGCTGCCGTACGAGGCGACGTAGGCGTGCCGGCCGTCCGGGCTGAGGACGATGTCCTGGGGGCTCGTGACCGCCCGGCCGCGAGCGCAGCGGTTGGTTCCACGAGCGTGGATACAGCCCTCCGGTCCTCTGGGCTGTGTGAGTCGCCCAGCGGGAGCGGCGCCGCCGGCCTCGGGCTGCTGCGCCTGGGCGAGCGCGATCAGGGTGAGGAGCACCGTCAGCGCCAGGATCGGCGTCGTCAGGGACCAGCGAGTGTCCCGACCAGATTGCACGGAGGGCTCCTCGTCGACCCTAACTCGTCGACGGGGGCGAATGCGAGTCGGGAGCGGCCGCTCATCGAGCTGCTTCCGCGCCATTGACTCGAAGCTCGTCCCCCGGATAGCTTCGACGTTCGCGCCGCGTCTCGTTCCCGCACGACGGAGTAGTCGCGGCTACACCACCGACAAGGGGACCGAATGGCACAGGCTCGCATCGAGGACCTTGTGGTGCCAACGACGAACGAGCGCGAAGCGATCGAGGTCGAGTTCGTCTACGCGGGCAGGTCACCGATCGTCGCCTTGGACGTCGGCTTGGTCACGCCTCTCGGCACCACGCGTGAGCTTCTACCCGCCTCGTTCGCGGGCATCGAGGGGAAGCGCGGGGCCGGGCGCTTCGACCTCGACCTGCGTGCGGTGCCCCCCGGGCCGAGCGAGCTCACCCTGGCGCTCGTTCAGGCCGACGGCAAGTGTGGCGAGCACGTCAGTGCAACCTTCGAGGTGCCGGGCGACGGCGGCGGCGCCGCGCCGAGGCTGCGCAAGGTCGGCGCAGTCGATGAGCGCGTCACGAGGCCCGGCGGCGATGACCTCGTCATGGGGTCTCTCATCGTCGTGGCAGCACCGGGCGACCACGAGCTGGTTGCGGCGTGGGTGCGCGTGCGTCAACCCGACGGCAACGAGACCGTGGTGGCCGCCCCCGCTCCGCCGGAGGGCAAGGGCACCGTCACCTTTGCGGCCTTCGGGGCGGAGCACGAGCTCGGCGACTACATCGTCGCCGTGACGCTGCTCGACGCGGCGGGCAACACGAGCGAGACGCTGGAGGCGGTTGTGGCTCTGATCGCCGACGGCGGGGCCCAGGGTCCGTCGATCGACGGCTTCAAGCCCGCCACGGCTAGAGCCGGCGACGAGGTCGTCGTCCGCGGCCGCGGGCTCGACGCGGAGGGGCTCACCGTCGAGGTCGGTGGCATCGAGGCGGCCATTCTCGCGGCCGACGCCGAAGGGCTGCGCATCCTGATGCCGGCGGTCGATATGCCGGGGCGGGTCGTGGCCATCTCTCCGGCCGGCACCGGGCTCAGCGCACAGGACCTGACTCCGCGCGCGCAGGTCCAGGTCGTTCCCGAAGCGATCGACGTTCCGGAGGGGGAGTCCGTAGCGCTGAGCGCTGTCGTGACGGGCACGACCGACGGCGCCGTGGAGTGGAGCGCGGCGGTTCGCAGCGGCGAGCCGGGCTCGATCTCGCCCGAGGGGATCTACACGCCGCCGGTGGGAGGCGCACGAGGGAAGATCACGATCTCCGCGGCGAGTGCGGTCAGCCCGGACGTCGTGGGCCGGGCGAGTATCCGCGTGGTGGCGCATCCGCCGGCGCGAGGACCGCTGCGGCTGGGCCCGCTGGGAGGGACTGTGCGCTCACAGGACGAATCGTCCTCCCTGACCCTGCCGCGCGGAGCACTCACCGAGCTCACGTCCATCGGCGTGGAGACCACAGCACCGGAGCTCGAGGACGAGCTCGGCGGCGACATGGTCGTTGCCGGGGCGCGGATCGACGGCCCCGCGGGGCCGCTCGGTGCACCGGCCGAGCTGACGCTACCCCTGCGCTTCCCCCTGCAGGAGGGCGAGAAGGTCAGGGTGCAGTTCCGTGAGGACCCGAGCGGACCGTGGGAAGACCTTCCCTTCCTGGGACTGGTGATCCCCGGCTCAGAGCTCCTGAAGATCATCGTGGAACGTGCGAATGGCTTCTACCAGGGCAAGTTCGAGTACGTGCCTTCCACGCCGTCGTATCTGCCCTCGATCACGGACATCGGCCCTTCGTGGGTGGATGAGGGCGCCACGGTGGCGGTGCTCGTCACCGGCAAGAACTTCGTGCCTGGCGTCACCGGGGTCACGGTGCTCAAGCAGGCGGGAGGCGTCGAGCCGCGGGTGGAGGTGCGCACGGTCTACGTCACGGGCGACGGCACCAAGCTCGGCGTGACGCTCAAGGCCGGCGTGATGACCGATCTCGCCGAGGGGAGCACGCGCTCGCTGCGCCTGCGGGTCACCACGCCCGCCGGCTCCGCTGAGCGCACGTTCGACATCATCGGCCACGACGAGCTCGACGTTCAGGGCACGGTATCGGTGTCGCAGTCGCGCACCTTCTCCCGCGTGAGCGTTGCCCCTGGGGCGACGTTGCGCATCGCTCACGCCTCGCCGCCGATCACGGTGACGGCGTTCGAGACCTTCGTTGTCGGCGGTGCGCCCGGTCCGGCCACCGTCGATGTCCTCGCCGGCTCAGGCGCTCCGGGCACGCGCGGCGACGCCCCTGCGGGCGGTGGCTCTGGCGGCGCCGGTGGCGCCATCGCCGCGGCTGGACCCGGCGCGGGAGGTGCCGGCGGGCGCGGCGGGAATGGCGCGAGCGTCGGCGGGGCGTCGGGAAGCGCCGGCACCGGTCCGCCCATCCGAGGCGCCGGCGCCGGAGGGCTCGGGGGCGCCGGAGGCTTCGGCTACGGCCGCGACGGCGCCAGCGGGAGCGCCGCGCCGATGCCGGCCTTCCCCACGCCGGGCTTCGCGCCTCCCTTGGTGTCCGGAGGAGGCGGCGGCGGAGCCGGTGGTGGTGGCGGCGAGGGCCTCATCTTCAAGTCCACAGCGGGCGGTGGCGGCGGAGGTGGGGCGGGGGCCGGGGCGTTCGCGCTCGCCGCCGGCGAAGAGCTGCGCGTCACCGGACGCATCGCCGCCAACGGCGGCAATGGCGGAGCCGGCGCCTTCCCGTTCGTCGTTGGGACTCCGCCCTCGGCTCCGCCGTTCCACGCCGGCTGTGGCGGAGGGGGCGGCGGCGGCGCGGGGGGCGGAATCGCCCTGCACGGCGTGCGGAGGCTGAGCGGCGAGGTGCTGGCTGTCGGCGGCACCAACGGCGTGGCGGCCCGGTTCGCGGATGCGGTGATCAGCGTTCCCGACACGCGCACGCCGCTGCAGAAACTGCTGGCAAACCCGCGCAGTGGGCTCGTCCGCATCGACGGAGGGCCCACCGCGGCGGCGACGGTCGCCCCGGGAGCCTTCGCGGTACCGGACCTCGACTATCGCCCCAACCTCGTCGCCTCCGCGTCCCAGCTGGTCGTCGAGGGCGCCACGGGCGGAATGCTGCGCGTGCAGAACTCCGCCGGCGAGCAGTTCGTCGTCGCGTCCGGTGACCCGTTCACGGCGACCGTGCCGCTGGCACCCGGCTTCAACGAAGTCGATGGCGTGGTCGTCATCGGCAGCGGCGCGCCAGGCGACCCCTTCCTCGTGCTCGCCGCCGCGGCGCCGGTACGGCGGCGCAGAATTCTCTACCAGCCGGGTTTCGTGTCCGTGTTCGGCTTCACCTGCACGATCAGCCCTCCCGCACCGTCGGTCGCGACCGAACGCTCGCTGAAGCTCACGGCGACCGTCACCGGCACTACCCAGAGCGCCGTGACCTGGTCGGTCGACGGCGGCAGCGGAAACGGCGCCGTCGCTCAGGACGGGACCTACCGCGCTCCCTGCAACGTGCCGGCAGGTGCCGTCACGTTGCGCGCGAGCTCGGCGTTCGATCCGAGCCGATCGGGCACCGCCACCGTCACGGTGATCGCCGGCATCGCCGTCACCGCGGCAGCTGCCGTCGGCACGGCGACCGACCCCGCCGCGCCCTCGGCCAACGTCGGCCAGGCGATTACCGCCGCGATCCCGTCCCCTGCGCTGACGCTGACCGGCGAGCGCTTCGCCGCCGCCCAGAACGTGGTCTTCGAGACCATCTCGCGAGACGCCACGGGCACATGCCAGACCGCCACGACACCGGTCGCGGGTGTCGTAGCGCCTGGGTTGACATCGCTGCGAGCGATCGTGCCACCCTGCGCGGCGCCCGACCAGCGCGTTCGGGTCCCCGGTCACGGCTGCGCTCGGATTCAGGTGGTGCCACGCATCACGTCGTTGAACCGCGCCGCGTCGCTGGGGCCGAACATGGCCGTCAACGGCAGCGGCTTCGCCTGCGGCGCGACTCAGGTGTTCTTCGGGGCGGCGCAGGTGCCGGCGGCGCAGGTGCTGTCGGTCGCGTGCGACGTCATCGTGCTCGGCACTCGGCCGCCGGCGGGCCAGCAGGTCACCGTCCGCACTGCCGGTGGGACGAGCAACGGAGTGGCCTAGCGAAGCTCTAGATTCCCTCCCCGCCATGGCGCCCCGCTCGATCTGGAACGGAACCATCACCTTCGGGCTGGTCAACGTGCCGGTGAAGCTCTTCACCGCCACCGAGTCGAAGAGCATCCACTTTCACCTCGTGCACGCGCGGGACGGAGCCCGCGTCGAGAACCGGCGCATCTGCTCGAAGGAGGACAAGGAGGTGCCCTTCAAGCAGATCGTCAAGGGCTACGAGATCTCCGAGGACAAGTTCGTGGTCCTGGAGCCCGACGAGATCAAGGCCGCGGCGGGCGATCGCGGCAAGGTGGTGGACCTGATCGACTTCGTGGACGCGGCTGCGATCGACCCGGTCTTCTACGAGAAGACCTACTACGTCGGGAGCGCCGACGCCAAGGACGCCTACCGGCTCCTGCACGAGGCGCTGCGAAAGAGCGGCCGCGCCGGGATCGGCCGTTTCACCTTCCACGATCGCGAGTACCTGGTGGCGGTCCGCGCGCTCGACGAGGTGATGGCGCTGCACACACTGCGCTTCCACGACGAGGTGGTGGGAGGGGACGAGCTGGAGATCGAACGCGCCGGTCGCAAGCCCTCCACCAGCGAGGTGAAGATGGCCGGCCGGCTGATCGACTCGCTCCACCGGGACTTCGACCCGGAGGACTACGAGGACAGCTACCGCGCGTCGGTGCTCGACCTGCTCAAGCGCAAGGCCTCCGGCAAGGAGATCGACCTGCTCGAGCAGGAGGAACCCGAACAGGGCGACGACCTCATGGCCGCCCTCGAGGCCAGCGTCGGATCCGGTGGGGGCCGACGTGGCTAGAGCGCTGTGGAGCGGGTCGCTCAGCTTCGGGCTGGTCAACCTGCCGGTGCAGCTGATCAGCGCTGCGCGCGACCTCGACTTCCACTTTCACCAGCTCCATGAGAAGGACAAGGCGCGTATCGAGCAGCGCCGCTACTGCACCGAGGAGAAGATCGAGATCACCTGGGAGGATGTGGCCCACAGCTACGAGCTCGACAACGGCAAGGAGGTCGTCGTCACCACGGAGGAGCTCGCCTCGGTCGAGCCGCGCAAGACGCGCACCATCGAGATCGAGGCTTTCGTCGACCTCGCCGACGTCGACCCGATCTACTTCGATCATCCCTACGTTCTCGTGCCGGCCGGGGAGAGCGAGGGCACCCTGCGTGCCTACCAGCTGCTCGTGGAGGCCATGGAGCGCGAGGAGCGGATCGCGCTGGGACGCTTCGTGATGCGGACGAAGGAGTATCTGGTGGCCGTGCGGGTGCGAGACGAGGCGCTGGCCCTCAGCACGATGCTGTTCCACGAGGAGGTGCGTCCCACCAAGCCGGTCCCGACGGGGGGCAAGAAACCCTCCAAGGGCCAGCTGGACCACGCCGTGGCGATCATCGAAGCGCTCTCCACCGACTGGGATCCCGAGCGCTACACCGACTGCTATCGCGAGCGTCTCGGCAAGGTGATCGACCGCAAGCGCAAGGGAGCCACGATCGAGGCGCCGGAGCCGACGAGGCAGCCCAAGCCCGTGCCGGACCTGATGGAGGCCCTGCAGAACACACTCGACCGGGTCCGCGCCGGCGAGGACCCGAGAGTCCAGCCTGACGACGGCGACGGCGATGAGCTCGCCGGTCTCAGCCGCGACGAGCTGGCGAAGCGGGCCCAGAAGAAGAAGATCTCCGGCCGGTCGAAGATGTCCAAGCAGGAACTCGTGGACGCGCTGTCCGAGGACTAGCCGATAGCCGGACGATGTGACGAACGTGCCCGACCTCGACAACGGGCGGCTCCAGGGCCGGGGCATCCTGATCCCCGGCTAGTGCAGGTGTAGCCGCTCGCCCTGCGGCCCGACGATCAGGATCAGCTCCGCGGGGCCGTCGATCGCGCCGAAAATGCGGTGTGAGGGTGGTGAACTCCACCGCCTCGCCGGCCTCGATCGTGTGGTCGTCCTCCCCGAGCAGCAGCCGCACCCGGCCGGAGAGGACGTAGAGCCAGTCCTGGCCCTCGTGAACGGGGAGCTTGCGGGGCGGAATGGTCCGTTTCGCGCTGATGTGCACCTTGAAGGCGTGCAGTCACCGGCCGATCCGCGGCGGGTGAGCGGCCACAGCGTCAGGCCCTGGTGGCGACGCGGCTTCTCGCGCACGCGCGGGTCCTGCCGGGGCGGTGAGCCAGCAGCTCGTCGGCGCTGACGCCCAGCGCCGTGGCCAGCGAGGCGATGTGGTCGAGGGCCAGCCGGCGTTTGCCCGATTCGAGGCGGCTCAGGGTGGAGATGTCGAGGTTCGCGCGGTCGGCGACCTCCCTGAGGGTCAGCCCTCGCTCGGTCCGCAGCTCGCGCAGGCGCCGGCGGACGCGCGCGTCGACGTTCTCCTCGGTCGTACTGCTTGCCTGCATGGCAAACAAGGTTGGCAGATCGTGATTCGGACGCCACCCTGGATCGATGGACAAGAACTGGGACTGCATCGTCGTCGGCGGAGGAGCGGCCGGCCTGAGCGCCGGGCTGGTGCTGGGGCGCGCCCGCCGGCGAACGCTCGTCATCGACTCCGGAGAGCCGAGCAACCGCGTGGCCGAGGGCATTGGCGGGCTGCTCGGCCAGGACGGCCGGCCACCGGCGGAGCTCTACTCCGCGGCGAGGGACGAGCTGGCGGCCTACCCCGATGTCGAAGTGAGACCTGGAGAGGTGGTGGGCGGACGGCGCGCCGACGAGGGCTTCGTGCTCGAGCTGGCCGACGGCTCCGCCGAGCAGGCGGGGCGGGTGCTGCTCGCCACCGGCATGGACTACGCGTTCCCGAGCTGGACGGCGTGGCCGAGCGTTGGGGCGGCTCGGTGTTCCATTGCCCGTTCTGTCACGGCTGGGAGATGCGTGACCGGCCGCTCGGCGTTCTCAACCGTGGTGCGGCGGGGGCGCATCAGGCGCTGCTGCTGCGTGCCTGGAGCGACGACGTGACCCTGCTTACGGACGGGCCCGCCGAGCTGGACACCGAGGACAGCGCCCGGCTCGAGGCGGCGGGCATCGCGGTGGATGAGCGCACGCTGGCCGGTCTGCGCGGCCCGGACCACGCACTGGAGGCGGTGTTGTTCGCCGACGGCGGGGAGCGGGTCTGCCGAGGCCTGCTCGTGCGGGTGGCCCTGCATCAGCGGTCGGCACTGGCGGCGCAGCTCGGGGCGAGCGCTGAAGAGCAGGGACCGGTTGCCGTGGACCCCGTGGCCGTCGATCCGACCTTCTCCACCACCGTCCCCGGCCTCTACGCCGCCGGTGACCTGGCCGGCCGGATGCCGTCGGTGGCCAACGCGATCGCGTCCGGCTCGACCGCCGCGGCGATGATCGTCCAGGGCCTCACGGCGCAGACGTGACCGGCCCGTCGGCGACCGGGGCCGAGCGTTCTGGGACGACCTCTACCGGCGGCACGAGCCACGGCGGGGCGGCCGCGCCAGCGCCGATCTCATCGACGTGGCCGAGTCCCTGAGGCCCGGCCGGGCGCTTGACCTGGGCTGCGGCGAGGGCGCCGACGCGATCTGGCTCGCGGAGCGGGGCTGGCGAGTGAGCGGTGAACGCTCCCACCGCACTCGAGCGGGCGGCCACGAACGCGGCGGCGGCCGGGGTGGAGGCACGTCTCGACTTCCGGAGGCACGATCTGGCGCACACCTTTCCGGGCGGCGACTTCGACCTCGTCTCCGCTCACTACCTGCATTCACCCGTCGGCTTCCCGCGTGACCATGTGCTGCGGGCCGCGGCGGGTGCGGTCGCGCCAGGCGGCATGCTCCTGGTGGTCGAGCACGGCTCGGTCGGTTGCCCCACGCCCGACGAGACTCTGGCCGCGCTGGAGCTCGGCACTGAGGCCTGGCACCCAGAGCGTCTCGAGACTCCCGAGCGGCGGGCAACCGGGCCCGGCGGCGAGTCGGCGCTGATCCGGGACGTGGTCGTGGCGGTCCGGCGTCAGCCTCCGCCCAGGCCGGCGATGACCCGCTGATCCTCCACACCTTCCGCCTCGCTAGATCCAGTCGACGGTCACCGGATGATGAGTCGAGTGGGCGAGCAGCCGGCGCTCTCCGCCGGGCCACGAGGTGAGCTGCAACTCGGCCCTCGCGGGGTCCGCCTTTGAGCCCTCGAATGACAACAGGGCCAGGGGAGCGTCGGTTGTCGCCGCTCTTCCGGCGGCGGAGATCGCGGCCTCGGCGGCCTCGCGAACGGCGTCGGGGAGGTAGGGCCAGACGATGGTGTGGTAGACGACGGTGCAGGTTGCCGGACGGGGCCGGGCCAGGCGCTCGGCCACCCAGCCCGCCAGGTCGGCGCGCTCCACGGTGGCCGGTTCGCCGCGAGCCACCGCGATGGCGCGCTCGAGCAGGTCGAAGCGCTCCGTCTCGTCGGGGAAGATGCAGGCCAGCAGCGTGAGCCTGCCTGCGTCGGTCGTCGCGTCGAGCGGGTTGAGGTCGCAGCCGGCTCGCTCGCTCACCTCGAAGCCGGCGGCCAGGGACGGGCGATCGCCGGTCAGGAAGTCCGTGAAGCGCACGGGCGAGTCGGGCGGGCCAAAGGCCTGATCGTCCTGCTCGTAGCGGAAGCGATCGAGGCGCAGGTTGAGCCCGGCGCTCGCACCCAGCTCGAGCAGCCGCAGTGGGAGCCCGGTTCGCTCGGCGATCAGGCACAGCGCCGGGACGAGCGCCTTGGCGCGGGTGGGCGCGTTCGTCTGCAGCGGATGGGCGAGCGCGTCCACGAGCTCCGCGCGGCCGGCGGCGATCAGGTCGCGGACGTCCGGCCAGGCGGCCTCGGCGTCCCCGTCGCCATTGGTCGAGGGGTAGTGCCGAGCGAGCTTCGGAGCCTGCCCCGAGAGCACGATCCGGTGCACCCCGGCCAGAAGCCGGAAGGCGTCCCACTCGTCGACCCGGTCGCGTTCGTGACCGCGGAGCGCCGACCGGGTGGGCCCTCCCTCGGCCGCGTCGTCACGCATGCGCTCGAGCAGGACCGCGTAGAAGCCCGAGCCGATCCGTCGCGCCACCTCGACGTGGCCGTCGAGCTGGGCTATCAGGGGATCGGGCCCGTTCACGCGGCCGCGCGGATCAGCGCGCTCGCCTCGGCTTCCGAGCCCTCGGCCATCGCGGCCAGGTCGTCCACGATCGCGGGATCGGCGCAGAAGCCGAAGCACAGCATTCCGGCGAGCGAGACCACGGCGACGCGGAGCGCGTGACGCTCGCCGATCTCCGCTATCGAATGCATCGTCTCCACCGGGGCGCCGAGGATGCTGACCGGGTCACGCGGCCCGGGCACGTTCGACACGCTGAGGGCGAAGCTGCGCGGGTTGCGCTCCACCGATTCGCAGAAGCCGCGCAGTCCCGGCGACACGCGGCCGAGGTCGGCGAGCAGCCGGTCCATGGTCTGTGCGTCGTGCTCCGCCTTGCGTACCGCGGTGGCCGCATGCACCGCGAGCAGCCGCGCGACCGGGTCGGGCTCGGCCAGGGGCAGCTCGACGCAGAAGAAGGAGTCCCGGTTGCCCGCGTCGTCGCCCTCGTGGTGGAGGCTCACCGGCACCTTCGCCCGCAGGTCGCCCAGCCGGCCATGGTGCTCCTCGAGCCAGCGGCGCAGGGCGCCGGCGACGACGCTGAGCACCGCGTCGTTGAGGGTGGCGCCGGCGAGCCGCTTGGCGGCGTCGTGCAGCGGGCCAAGGGGAGCGGAGGCGAAGGCCACCCGCCGCCGGGTGCCGATCCGCCCGTCGAAGGGCGAGCGGCCGTGAGAGCGAGAGAACTCGCGCCGCACGAAGGCGGCGAGGTGTGCCCGCCGGCGGGCCTCGTCGGCCCGGTGGGCGGCGGGTGGCGCCGCGGTCGTGGCGTCCCACAGCAGCGTGCGGGCGTAGCGCATCGCCGCGGTGCCGTCGGCCAGCGCGTGGTGGATGCGCCAGACGAGCACGCGGCGGTGGCCGTACGGGATCACGTCCATCCGCCACAGCGGCCGCTCGCGGTCGAGGTGCTGCGCGAAGAGGGCCGCGACCTGGTCCGACAGGACGCCGGGCTCAGCCGGCTTCGCCGGCCGTCCCTCCACCACGTGCTCGGCGAGGTCGAAGCCCTCGTCGGACACCCAGCTCGGCCCGTCCGGCCCGTCGGCCAGACGGCGGGTGAGTGCCGGAGCGTCATCGATGCGCGCGGCCACGAGGTCGCGCAGGGCGGCGGCGCTCACCGGCGGCTCGCCGAGCACGATGACCTTGCACGTGTGCCCGGCGATGGTGTCGCTCTCCAGGGCCAGGATGGCCCGGTCCTCGGGCGTCAGCGCGATCGCCTGCGTCACGATCGCTCGACTCTAGCCGCGCCCGGCGTTGAGCCTCGCACGCGTCAAGGACCGCCGCACGACACCAGGGGTCCGGCGTCCTCCTTCTGACAGGTGTTGCCCCCCGGGCCGCCCACCAGCTTGTCCTGATCGGGGCCGCCGCGCAGGTCGACGTTGCCGCCGTAGGCGTACAGCAAGTCCACGCGGTTCGCCGAAGATGAAGTCGGGACCGGCCCCACCGCGGGCGATGTCGTCGTCGCTGCCGGCCCAGACGAGGTCCCCGATCGGGCCGGTGCGGATGCGGTCATCGCCCGAGCCTCCGTAGAGCACGTTCGCGCCGCCGCTCCGCGCATGGGGTCTCCGCCGGCCTCGCCGAAGAGCGTGTCGTTGTGCTCACCACCGTTCATGCGGCTTGTCGTCGCCACCGTGAAGCTCGTCGGTGCCGTCGCTGCCCCACACCTGGTCCTCGCCGTCGCCTCCGAAGGCGTCGTCGTCGCCGTCCTCGCCGCGCAGCTCATCGTTGCCGTCCTCGCCGTGCAGCACGTCCACGCCGGTCGCCCCTCGCAGGTCGTCGACGCCGGGCCCGCCCAAGAGCAGGTCCGCGCCGAGCGCGCCGTCGGGCTCGTCCGAGCCCGACTGACCGTTGAGCGTGTCAGCGTCCGCGCCACGTCGATCGTGTCGCTGCCCCAGTTGCCGCGCAGCGTGTCCTCGTCGTTGCCGCCGTGCTCGACGAGCAGCGTGCGCTGCACGCGCGCCCGGTCGGGTCCCCGCTAGCGGCGCTTGGTGGCCTCCACCCGCTGACCGCCGGTCACGTTGAACGTCAGCTTGTTGTCCGACCGGCCCGAGCTGTTGCCCACGTAGACGTTGATGCGTCCGTTCTCCACTACGAACTTGCCGCGGTTGTCGTAGTAGCCCACGTCGTCGCGGTCGAGCGTCCAGGACACCGGCCTCGTCTGGCCCGGCTGGAGCGTCACGCGCTCGAAGCCGCGCAGGCGGCGCACCGGTTGCGAGATGCTCGCCACCGGGTCGTTGATGTACAGCTGGACCACCTCGTCGCCGGCCACCGAACCGGTGTTGGTGACCTCGGCGCTGACGGTGACGCTGCCACGGCGGGCGTTCATCGAGGTCGCGCTCAGGCTCGCCGGCGAGATCTCGAACGTCGTGTAGCTGAGGCCGTAGCCGAACTCGAACAGCGGCAGGCAGCTCCGGATGTCCCGGTGGCGCGAGTTGTACCTCGAGCCGACGTCGCAGGGACGGCCGGTGGGCTTGTGGTTGTAGAAGATCGGCACCTGGCCCACATTGCGCGGGAAGCTCACCGGCAGCTTGCCGCCCGGGTTGACCTTGCCGTAGACCACGTCGGCCACGGCATTGCCGGCCTCAACGCCCGGGAACCAGGCCTCGAGGATGGCGGGCGAGTCCTCCGCGACCCCCTCGATCGTGAGTGGCCGTCCGTTGAACAGCACCACCGCGAACGGCTTGCCGGTGGCCTTGATCGCCTCGATCAGCTCCTCCTGCAGCCCGGGTAGGTCGATCATGGAGCGCGACTCGGCCTCGCCGCTCATCTCGCGGGTCTCCCCGAGGGCGAGCACCACCTGGTCGGCGGCCTGCGCGGCGGCCACCGCCGCCGGGAAGCCCGCGTCGGTCGCGCACTCGTTCTCCGGGTCGTAGAGCTCGTTGTTGCTGATCGTGCAGCCGGGGGTGAACGTGGTGTTCGGGTTCTGGGCACGCATGCCCTCGAACAGCGAGACCGCGTCCTCGTCGGCGCCCCGGCCCCACCACGGTCCGAGCATGTCGTGCTTGGAGTCGCCCAGCGGGCCGATGACCGCGGTCGACTGGGTCGGGTCGAGCGGCAGCACCGCACCGTCGTTCTTCAGCAGGACCATCGAGCGGCCGGCCGCCCGGCGGGCCGCCGCGCGGTTCTGCGGCAGCAGCTGCTTGCCCTCGGCCGCGGCGACGTCCACGTACGGGTTCTCGAATAGGCCCGCGCGGAACTTGATCCGCAGGATGCGCCGGACGGCGTCGTCGATGCGGCGCATCGACACGTCGCCGCTGGCCACCAGCGAGCGGCCGAAGTCACGGTAGTTGGTGGACACCATCTCCGAGTCCGTGCCCGCGTTGAGCGCCTTCTTCGCGGCCTCGCGACCGTCCTCGGCCACGCCGTGGCCGCAGGGCCCGCCCTCGGGGTTCACGCCCGGGCAGGCGCGCAGCTCGGCCACCGCGGTGTAGTCGCTCTCGATGAAGCCGTCGAAGCCCCACTGCTTCTTGAGCACGCGGTTCTCCAGGTAGCGGTTGGCGCAGCCGGGCACGCCGTTGATCGCGTTGAAGGAGCACATGAGCGTGTCCGAGCCGGCGTCCACCGCCGCCTTGAAGGGCGGCAGATAGAAGTTCCACAGCCGCTGCAGCGACATGTCGGTGGTGCCGTAGTCGCGCCCCGCGTCGGGCTCACCGTAGGCGGCGAAGTGCTTGACGCTCGTGACCACCCGGTTGGGGTCGCTGTAGTCGTTGCCCTGCGCGCCCTTCACGCGCGCGGCGCTCATCACCGAGTTGAGATAGGGATCCTCACCGGCGGCCTCGGCGATGCGGCCCCAGCGCGGCTCGTGGGAGAGATCGACCATCGGGCTGTAGATCTGCTTCAGGCCCACGGCGGCCGATTCGAAGGCGCCGATGCGATGGTCGGCCCGGGCCACCCCCGGGTCGAAGCTGCTGGCGGCACCCAGCGGGATGGGGAAGATCGTGCGGAAGCCGTGAATCGTGTCGAAGGCGAACAGGATGGGAATGCCCAGCCGTGAGTTCTCCACCGCGTCGCGCTGGTACTGGTTGATCAGCACCGGGTCGGTCTCCGAGAAGACGGAGCCGACCGGCTTGCGTGCCTCCGCGGGGTTCTCCTTCATCTGTCCGTCGGAGAGCAGGGTGAGCTGGTTGAGCTTCTCGTCGAGGGTCATCCGGCGCAGCAGCCTGTCGATGCGCCGCTCGGTGTCGCGGTCGAGTCCCTGCTGCACCGCCTGAAGGGCGGCGCGATCGCGCGTGCTGCGTTTCTTCGACGCCAGCGCCGGCCAGGCGGCGACCAGACATGACGTGAGCACGACGATCACCAGCGCGTGCAGAGAAATCCTTCGACCCATCTCTCGACCTCCCCAGGACGGTGCGCGGACGCGCGCGGGTGCGATATCCCCCAGACCGGGAATCGGCAAACGCTTCTACTACGTGCCCGAGGAGAACCGGGTGCTGTTCCACTACCGCCCCGACGACCCGGCGGCCTCGCCCTGCTGCTACGACACGCTGGTCTCGGAAAGCCGCATCGTCGACTACATCGGCATCGCCCGCGGGCAGCTTCCGCCGAAGACCTACTACGGGCGCTGGCGGACCTTCCCCGACACCTGTGAGTACTCGTTCCAGGAGACGAGGCCGGTGGGACAGTGGCGGCGCTACCTCGGCGTCGACGTGTTCGAGGGGGCGTATCGCTACCGCGGCATCCAGCTCGTGCCCTCGTGGGGCGGCTCGATGTTCGAGGCACTGATGCCGGCGCTGTTCGTGCCCGAGGAGCGCTGGGGACCGCGCAGCTGGGCGGCCAACCATCCGCGCACGGTCCGTGCTCAGATCGTGCACGGCCTCGACGAGGCCGGCTACGGCTACTGGGGCTTCTCACCCGCCAACAAGCCCGAGGGCGACTACGGCGTCTGGGGTGTTGACGGGGCGGGCATGGACCCGAACGGGATGCCCTCCAACGAGGACGCCACGCTCGTCGACCACGGCTTCGCCGGCTGTCCCGATCGCCCCGCTCAGCCCGACCCGCCGCAGTCGGCCTACACCAACGGCGTGGTCACTCCGCACGCCGCCTTCCTCGCCCTGCGCTACGCGCCGCGCGAGACTCTCGCCAACCTGCGCCGGCTGGCCCGTGACTTCCCCGGCCTCTACGGCCGCTGGGGCTTCCGCGACAGCGTCAACGTCGACAGCGGGCGCGTGTCCGACGCCTACCTCTCACTGGACCAGGGGATGATCATGGCGGCGCTGGGCAACGCCGCCGGGGACGACGTGCTGCGCAGGGCGTTCGCCGGGCCGGGCCTGGAGCGCGGGGTGCGCCCGGTGATCGGGATCGAGCGCTTCAACACCGGTCCCTGACGCACGTGGTCAGCAGGCGGCGTGCCGGTAGGCCGGCGAGCGTGGTGTGCTCACGTCGAGGTCGCGCAGCACCACCGACAGCCGCGACCCGACCGTGCGGCAGGCCCGCCGAAAGGCACGCCGGCCGTACTCGACGTCGATCACTCGGCCGCCGTACAGGGCCTGGTAGCGCCCGCACTTCGAGTAGCGAGCGCACTGCTCGGCGATGGCGAAGTCGAAGCCGGCCTTCGTGCGCGCCTGCCACCGCCGGCTGAGTAGGCCGCGAAGATCCGGCTCATGCAGAGGTACTTCTGGCCGGGCCAGCGCGCCAGCGTGTCAAAAGTCACCGCGATCCAGACGCCTCCGGACCAAAGCCCCATCAGGAGTCGACTTGGGAAGTAGACCGCGAGCGATTCGCCGAGCACGAACCCGAGAGTGCCCAGTGCGACCAGCCCAAGCGATACCACCAGCACGGGTTTGGAACCGTGCCTTGTGACACCCCAGCCGGCGAGGGCGAAGCCGGCCACCATGCCCGCGGCGAACGAGGCCACCAACAGACCGATCGCGGTCGGCCCGGCGCCGGTGGCGTCGGCGACCGCCGGTGCGACCGGCACGATCACTGAGTAGCCCGCGGCGTCGAACGCGCCGAGGCCGAGCAATAGCGGGTACGGTTGGATCGCCGCCCGCAGTGGCGTCACCGGGTCAGACGCACATCCGCCCGGCGGGCCCGGTTATGCCGCTTCGCCGGGCTTGCGGGCCCGTATGATTGCCGAGCTGGCGTGCTCGTGCACGCGGTGCGTCTCGTTCATCTCGATGTCGGTCAGCCCCGCGTCGGCGAGGCCTTGTTCGAATTCGGTCCGGGTGAGCGCGCCGGCGACGCAGCCGGTCCATTGCTCCATGTCCTCGCGGGTGGTGTCGTCCATGTCGTCGTCGGCGATCACGTCGGAGACGGCGAAACGGCCGCCGGGCTTGAGCACGCGGGCGGCTTCGGCGAGCACCGTGGGCTTGTCGGCGGCGAGGTTGATGACGCAGTTGGAGAGAACGACGTCGACCGAGTTGTCGGGGAGCGGGATGTCTTCGAGGTAGCCCTTGAGGAATTCGACGTTCTCGACGCCGGCTTCGGCCGCGTTGCGGCGGGCGAGGTCCAGCATCTCGTCGGTCATGTCGAGCCCGATTGCCTTGCCGGTCGCCCCGACCCGGTTGGCGGAGATGAGTACGTCGGCGCCGGCCCCTGAGCCGAGGTCGAGCACTGTCTCGCCTTCGTGCAGGTCGGCGACAGCGGTGGGGACGCCGCAGCCGAGCGATGCCTCGACGGCTGGCTTGAGCGCTGGGTTGTCGGTGTCGTCGTAGAGGGTTGCACCGAAGACCTCGTTGCCGTGCTTGTCGGTCGAGGAGATGTCCGGCCCACAGCCAGCGATGGCGGCCGGTGCCCCGCAACAGCCGGCCCCGGTGTTCTCGGCCACGGCAGTGGCGGCGGCGGCGTAGCGCTCGCGGACGCGGTCGCGGACATTGGTGTCGGTCAGTTCAGCCATGCGGAGAGTTCCTCCAAGGCGTCGGGGTTGACGTAGTAGTAGGCCCACAGGCCGCGGCGCTCGCTACCCACCAGCCCGGCGTCGCGCAGCACCTTGAGATGGTGCGAGACGGTCGGCTGGGAAAGGTCGAACAGCGGCACGAGCTCGCACACACAGACCTGGCCGGCGTGCTTTCGCAGCACGTCGACAAGCTGTAGCCGCACGGGATCTCCGAGCGCTTTGGCCACCTTGGCCATGCGGGTGGCGTGCTCGCGCTCAACGTCGGGGTAGACGACGGGTTCACAGCACGGCTCGCCGGCGGGACGTTTGGTCTTGGGAGCCAGCTGCAGATCGACGGACATCTATCTACTTCTATCAATTGAACTGAAGACTGTCAATGGATAGCATCCGTCGGACTAGAACCGCCGAGCCGAAAGGAAGCTGAGCGATGGCCACCAAGCTGCGGGATCTCGACGTCGACCTGACTACCCGCGGGCATCTCGAGCGCGGGCTTGCCGGCTTGCGCGATGAGTTCGCCGGAACATTCGCCTCAGAGACCATCGAGCGCTACATGGCGCAATCGCTGGACGCGCTCGGCGGTGCGCGCCTGAAGGACTTCGTGCCGCTCTTCGTGCACCGCTTCGCGCGTGAACGGCTGCGTGCGCTCGGCCAAGTGGAGGGCACGATCGCCAAGGACGTCCCCGAGGTGCTGTTCGTGTGCGTGCAGAACGCCGGCCGCAGCCAGATGGCGGCGGCGCTGCTGGACCACTACGCCGAAGGCCGAGTGCACGTGCGCTCGGCGGGCAGTGCCCCAGCCGACCAGATCAACCCCGAGGTCGTGACCGCGATGACGGAGCTGGGCATCGACGTCAGCAAGGAATTCCCCAAGCCGATGACCGACGAGGTCGTCCAGGCCGCGGACGCGGTGATCACGATGGGCTGCGGCGACGCGTGCCCGATCTACCCCGGCAAGCGCTACGAGGACTGGGAAGTGGACGACCCGGCCGACGCCGACCTCGACGGCGTGCGCCAGATCCGCGACGACATCAGCCAGCGTGTGCGTGAGCTGCTCGCCGAGGTGGCGCCACGAGTGGGCACCGCCAGCTAACAGCTGATTCTCCCGACCCGCTTGCATTCCGCCTCCGTGCGCCGGGGCGGCTATCCATCCAGAGGGGCCATCGCGCGACGTGCTGGCCGCTGACCATGGGTAGAGAGGATCGCCTCCCTCCCGGTAGCGAGACAAGCTGCCGCAGATGGATATGACGGCGCTTCGGGTCACGATTGGCCCGGTCCCGGTGGCTGTACTCCGCTTGCCCAACGTTGGGGATCGGGCCTCTCGCCGGGCGAGAAGTCGAGGTCCCGTCGACGGGACCCGAAGGCCGTCGTTTATCGCCGGTGATAAACGGGGCGTCAGTCAGCGCCGACTGAGCGTCTGAGCGCTGAAACACTGCGACGGGAAGCCGCCTAAGCCCATTGGCGGCTCGGAGGGCAGGAGGATCGGCGCGCGATGCGAGGGCGGCAGCGGGGCTGCCAGCGGCCGCTACGCGCGGCCTGGTCCGAGCAGGCCTGCCGCCAGGTCGAGGGCCTACTAGCTTTAGTGGCGCTAGGTCTTCACGTAACAGATCGAGTAGACGGGCGGGGCGGCGGCGCGGCCCTCGAACCAGTCGCGCGAGACCACCGTGGCGCCCTTCGGCAGCGGGTAGTCACCGCCGATCTGGTAGTCGAAAGCCGGCGTTGGCCGGGGGAGGAGCGGGCCGCTCCTGCGCCGGGACCCCAGCGGCGAAGTTCGCCGCCGTAGTGGCGATCGCCGCGAAGGTCAGGGCGCTGCGCCCAGGGATGCCGTACACGACTCGTCATACTGCCAGGCGTTATGTGCGCTCAATGCATGAGCGCGGCGGCGGTGGCCGTCGGCGCGGCAGGCGGCCTGCGGGCCTGGCTGGGCGCCCGCCGGCCGGTCTGGCTGTCGCCGCGTCGCTCAAGGGCGGTGACGGTGCTGTTGTTCGCCTGCGCGGCGGTGGCCGCCGCGTTGCTCTGAGCCGGTGCTCAGCTTCAGAGCTCGCGCTCGTAGAAGTAGTTGAGCGGCCCGTCCGGCTTGCCCTCCCGGTTGCTGAAGCCCAGGCTCTCGTAGAGGCCGCGGGCCGCCACGTCGTCCTCGCTCGTACCCAGGTCCATGTAGTCGGCTCCTCGCTTGCGGGCCTCGTCCATCGCGGCCTCCATCAACGCGCGGCCCAGCCCCTCACCGCGGCGGGCGGGCACCACGTAGAGCTCGGCCAGATAGCACTCGAGCCCACGTGTCCAGATACTGAGGCGGAAGCGGAGCACGGCGAGTCCGTCCGGTCCGGGGCCGCCGACGAGGATCGCGGTGTCGCCTCCGGTCAACAGCTCGCGCACGCGCTCGGCCAGCGCGGCCGGGCCCGGAGTGGGCTCCTCGAACTCGGTGTTGAAGTCGTGCAGCAGGCGCCCGACCGCCTCGGCGTCGGACTCGCCGGCGCGGCGCACGGAGCCGCCGGTCACCGTGCCCGTGCCGCCGCCACCCGGCGGGCGAACGAGCGCGCCGAACGGGTGAGCTCGAGCCGGCGGCTGCGACAGCGGGCCGGCCGGATCACCGGATTGCAGCGCGCCGGGCCGCCCTCCGGAAGCGCGACCACGTAGTCGCTGTCGTAGCGGGCGCTCATCCCCACCTCGGGGAAGTCGGTCGACACCAGCTGAGCTCCGCTGGCCAGCGCGGCGCGCAGCTGGGTCTCGTCCCCGGACAGAACCGTGCCCAGCGGCTCGTCGGAACGTGTGCGCACCAGGTAGCCGCTTCGCACCAGCGCCCGAATCTGCTCGAGGTTGGCGTCGGTCGGCTCGTTGCGCTTGACGAACGCCGCGTCCGGCGTGCCGGGCCGCCCGTTGGTGAACAGCACGCGCCCCTCTAGGCTCGGGCGCCCGGCGGTGTAGGCGGTGTTGATCGGGCCCGCCCCGTTGTCCATGAGGAAGGCCACGCGGCCGCGCGCGCTCCGCAGCGTCGGCCACCCGCGGCGCAGCACCGACTGCTCGAGGGTGAGCCCGCGCCGGCGCACGTCGTCGGGGGTGATCAGCTCCTCGGGCCGGAAGACCGAGCGGATCTCGCGGTCCATGTTGTCGAGGGCCGGAGCGTCCCACGGCGGCACGGTCACCCCGCCCAGTGCGCCCGCCACGGGATCGGTTCCCTTCAGCTCCAGCAGCACGAGCAGGGGCACGTGCCGGGGGTTGGCCCGCGACCAGCGCCTCACGAGACCGAGGCACGTGGTGAGGCGCGGGCAGGTGGACTTGTAATCGAGGTCCGCGGTATGGAGCACCTTGATCCCCGGCCGGTACCACTCGGGATCGGTGAGCGGCCCGGCCGCCAGCCGCTGACGCAGCAGCGGGTTGGCGTAGAGCCCGCCCTGCGGATCGGGGAACAGGTCGAGCTCGATGCCGCGCGCGCCCTGCCTGGCGAACTGGTTGGGCAGGGAGGCGTGGCTATAGGCGAGGAAGCCGTCGTAGATCGCCGCCCCGCCATAGATCGCGTCGTGCGCCACCCGCTCGGCCCTGCTGAGCTCGCGGTGGTAGCTGTTGTGCGTGCCGATCACCTGTATCTCGTTCATGCGCAGCTGCGCCTGGCCGCCGCTCGGCCTTGGCTTCGCGGCCGCCGCGCCGGGTCCGGCCGCCATCAGGCCGGCGAGCAGGACAAGGGCGGTGAGGGAGCGGCAAGCGGGAATCATCCAGGCCTCCGGGATCGGGTCGGGCTGGGATTATCGCCTGGCCGGTTCAGCGCCGCTTGCGGCGCCGCTTCTTGCGACTCACCGGATGCGGCTGACGGCGGGGCGACGCCGCGGCGGGATCCACCGCGGTGGCGGCCGGCTCTCCTGGCGTGGCGGCCTGCTCAGCCTGCCGGCGCTGGCGTCGTGTGAGCACGAGGCGCAGCGCGAAGAGGCTTCCCACGGCGCCGACCTTGGCCACCGCGTAGGCCGGGCTGCCCGGCGTGAGGATGTGCAGGGATGCCGGCGCGATCACGGCGCTCAGGGTAGTGCAGGGCGGGCCAACTGTGGACCGCTTCGAGAGGCGCGCGGCGGATCCGGCCGGCGGCACGAGCGAGATCGAAGCCGAAGCGTTCGCCCTGCTCGCGCTCGTCCTGCCGGATGCCGCCGACCACCGCGTGCGGTTCGTGCCGCGGCCCTGAGCGCTACTCGCCGGGCTCGTCGTCCGCGAGGATGCGGTACAGACCGCGCCGGGTCTCCTCCAGCAGCTCCTTGGCCTTCGTGACCTGCGCCTCGTCGCCCATGGAGCCGACCTGCCACGCGGCGGCGCCGATCTGGCCGATCAGCCCGCGCAGCTCCAGGCGCTCCTCGCCGATCCCTGCGGCCAGCGTGGCCCAGGGCTCGCCGAGCTGCTCCTTGTTCTCCTCTACGTAGGTGCGCCCTTGCTCGGTGAGCTCGTACGGCCTGCGGCCTTCGCCCTCGCCGCTCGTGACGAGGCCCTCGTCCTCGAGCAGCGCCAGCGTCGGGTATACCGAGCCTGGGCTCGGGCGCCACGCGCCGCTGCTGCGCCGCTCGATCTCCTCCATCAGGCCGTAGCCGGTCTGCGGCTCCTCGGCCAGCAGCACGAGCAGTGCGGCGCGGACGTCGCCGCGGCGCATACGGCGGCGCTTGCCACCCCATCCGCGCGGGCCGCCCCAGCCGCCCGGTCCGTGCCTTCCGGGGCCGTGTCGGCGCCCGCTCATCTCCGGCCATCCTGCCTGCCGGTGGCGGCGGCCACGGGGACCGCCCTTTGGGAAACCATGCCTTGACATGAATAACTCCTGTTGTCGTTGACTATCACGAGCAGTAACGATATATCGTTAACCCGGATGCGTCAACCCCTCCTTCCAGGTGGGTGGCGTGGCCAAGCGAGGTGGCGGTCAGGCCGGGCGGCGGGAGGACACGACCAGCCGCGCACCGTGCGCGGGGATCATGGTCACGTTGCGGTTGCGCGCCCGCTCGGGTGCCGGATCGGGCGCGAACATGTCGGTACGGCGCGTGATGGCGTCGAGCACCACACGTTGCTCGGCCATCGCGAGCGTGGCCCCCAGGCAGCGGCGTATTCCGCCGCCGAAGGGAATCCAGGTGTAGGTACCGGGCTTGCGCCCGACGAAGCGCTCGGGCCGAAACTCGAAGGGCTCCGGATAGACGTCCTCGCGATGGTGAAGCAGCAGGATGCTCACCAGGACGGCGGCTTCGGGCGGAACCACGTACTCCCCGAGACGCCACGGCACGGTCACCCGCCGGCCGATGATCGGGATCACCGGGCGGCTCCGCATCCCCTCGTGGATGGTGGCCTCGAGGTAGCCGTCGGGGTCGGCTCCGCTGCGCGTGACCTCCCGCAGCCGGTCGTATGCGTCGGGCGTGCGGAGCAGCCGCTCGAAGATCCAGGCCAGCGAATTGGCAGTGGTCTCGTGGCCGGCGAGCACGAGGGTGAGCAGTTCGTCGCGCAGCTCCTGGTCGGTCAGGCGCTCACCATCCTCGGTCTCGGCGTCCAGCAGGAGCGAGAGGATGTCGGTCCGTTCGCCACTCTCCGCGCTCGCCCGGCGCTCCGCGATGGTCGCGTAGAGGGGCCGGTCGAGCTGAGCGAGCAGCGCCCGGGTTAGACCCACCGGCTCCTCGCGGCCGAGGTTGACCAGCTCCGCCACCTGCGCCTCGGGACGCGCCGAGAGCGCGAGCGCCCGCCGCACCGCGCGGCGGAGCCCATGCTCGGGGGTGCCCTCGGCCGGACTGCCCTCCACCCCGAAGATCCCGGCCATGATCACGTCGAGGGTGATCGCCTGCATCCGTGGCGCGAGCGGGAAGGGCTCGCCGATCGGCCAGCGCTCGATCTCCCGCTGCGCGGCCTCGATGATCATCTCCGTGTAGCGCTTGACGGCCTCGCCGTGGAAGGGCGGCAGCAGGAGCTTTCGCTGACGCATGTGGCGCGGACCGATCGCGGTGAGCACCGAGTTGGGACCGACGATCGGCCGCAGCGGTGACTCGCCGGTGAGCGACGGGGCCTCCTCGGGCTTGGCCATGAACAGCGAGCGGACGTGGTCGGGATGCGAGGTCACCACCACGAGGTCGCGCCCGATCGCCCCCCGGAGCTGGAACACCTCGCCCAGCTCGCGGCGGGCGCGGAAGACGAACTCGGCCTGGCGCGTGGAGAAGCGCAGCGTCTGGAGCGGGCGGGGGAGAGGGAGGGCGGGTGGGACGCGCTCCTCGTCGCCAAGCGCCGGACCGGCGGGCGACGGCGCCGCGTCGCCGGCGAGCGGGGTCTCGGCGACGGTGACGTTCACCGTCCGCCTACGCGTCCCGCTCGGCCCGCTCCTTGAGCCCGGAGGCGGCGTTGCCGAGCAGGAAGTCGCGCACCTTTCCCTCGGCCGGGCCGCGCAGGAGCATGCCGAGCATCCGTCCGGGGTCGGCGTCGAGGCCGTAGGTCGCTCTGGTGCGCCCGCCGCCCAGGTCCTCGAAGGTCCAGGAGCCGTGGAGCGACTTTGTGTCGCCCTTCTCCTGCACCCAGCGGATGGCCGTGGGCTCTTCGTAGCTGAAGCGCAGCAGCGCTTTCACCGTCTTGACCTTGGCGTCCGATTCGGTCTCCACCAGCAGGGCGCGGCGGTCGGCATCGCGCTCGATCACGTCGACCTCGCGCAGCGACCCCTGCCAGTCCGTGGCGTTGGCGATGTCCGCTGCGATCTCGAAGCAACGTTCGATCGGAGCATCGATCTCCACGGTGCGCTCTCCGGTGATGTTGGCCATGGCCGCGAGCCTATCTGCCGGGCCCGGAACGGTCAGTCCTGCTCGCGCGGGCACCAGTAGGTGGTGCGCCCGCCCACGGTCGCGCGTTCGAGCGTGGCGCCGCAGCGCGGGCACTCGCCGCCACGGCGCCGGTGACGGATCAGGTCGCCCGTGTGCACCCCGCCGCGGCGGATCGCCCTGCGGGTGGCGGCGCGCAGCTCGCGCCGCAGCGCGTCGAGCTCCTCCTCGGACAGCGAGCCCGCCTCCCGTTCAGGTGACAGACGGGCGCGCCAGAGCGTCTCGTCGGCCAGCAGATTGCCCACGCCGGCGATGACCTTCTGGTTGAGCATGCGCGCCTTGAGCGGCGCATGGCCCCGTCCCACGCGTTCGCGGAACTCGCGCCGCGACACCTCGGCGGCGTCGGGGCCGAGCACCGAGAGGTCGGGCTCGAGCACCACCCGGCCCAGGCGGCGCTTGTCGCGAAGGGCCAGCGAGCCGCCGTCCTCGAAGGCGAGGGTGAAGCGATCCCAGCCGCGCTGGGAGCCGCGGCCGTCGACGACGATCCGCCCGGCCATGCCCAGATGCAGTCCGAGCGTCGGTCCGTCCTCCATCTCGATCCACATGGCCTTCCCTCTCCGGTGAGCGGCCACGGGCGTTGCTCCCGCCAGGGCGGAGTCGATCTCTCCAGGAGAGTGGGGTCGGCAGACGAAGACGTCGGCGTCGTCGGCCGACTCGATGCGCCGGTGAAGCGCCCGCTCCTCGATCAGGGCGCGTGCTCGTTCGACCTCGGGCAGCTCGGGCATGGTCCGCTGAAGGTACGGGCCGGGACCGGCCCTCGCTCAGGCGGCGACGGGCGCGGGGGCGAGCGATGTGCGCCGCGCGAGCAGCAGCAGGGCCCCGGCACCCGACACGATCACCGCCGAGAGGACCCCGGCCGACCAGGAGTAGGACTCGACGAGCGCGCCGGCGCTGGCCGCGCCGGCCGCGACGCCGGCCACCAGCGCCGTGAGCGGCCAGGTGAACGCCTCCGTGTGCGTGCCAGGCGGCGCGACCCGGTCCACCAGCAGGTTTCGCGAAGCGATCAGCGGAGCTATGGGGATGCCGGCGAAGATCACGAGCAGCGCCATGGTCAGCGGCGACGTGGCCGCGAACAGAACCGCGCAACCGAGTGGCAGCAGCACAGCGAAGCGCAGGTGAACGCGCGCGACGCTCGAGCGTCCGGGATACGCGCCGTACACGAGGCCGGCCACCCCGCTCGCCGCCGACCAGACGGCGATCAGGATGCCCGCCGTGGCCTTGGCGCCCTCGGCTTCGCTGAACGCGGGCAACACCACCTCGAGCGTTCCGAACGCGAAGCCCACCGGAAGCGAGGCGAGTACCAGGGTGCGCAGGCCGGGCGAGGCGAGCGGACCGAGTCCGAGCACCCGGCTGTCGCCCGCGGACAGCTCGGGTCCGGGCCGGCCGCGCAGCCCGGCCAGCATCATCGTGGTGCCGCTCAGCACGCAGGCGGCCGACACGGCGAGGGCGTACTCGGGACCCAACAGAGCCACGACCGCGGTGGTGAGCAGCGGACCGGTGACGAAGATCAGCTCGATCAGCACCGAGTCCAGCGCGAACGCTCCCTGCACCAGCTCGGGCTGCTCTGCCAGGAGGTAGGGCCAGCGCGAGCGCAGCACCGAGGACAGCGGCGGCAGGGCAGCTCCGGTGAGGGCGCAGACCAGCGCCAGCAGGCCGAGCGGTGCCTCGGCCGCGCCCAGTACCCAGACGAGTACCAGCCCGACCGCGTGGATCAATGCCATCGGCAGCAGCACTCCGTCGCCGCGGCGGTCGACGATACGGCCCTGGAACGGCGCGCCGGTGGCGCTGCCGAGCGCCACCGCCCCGGCACAGAGGCCCGCGGCCGCGAACGAGCCCTTCACGTCCTGTACGTACAGCAGGATGGCCAGACCGGTGATGCCGATCGGCAGCCGGCCGATCAGGGTGGCCACCACCACTCCGGCCACACCCGGAACGCGAAGGATGTTCGCGTAGACGCCCACGTGCTGAGAATGACAGTCGGCCTCGTGTTAGCTTGGAGCCGCGATGACGAAGATGCTCGTCAGGTCCCTGATCGGTGCGCTCCTGCTGGCGGCGGCCCTGCCCGCCGCCGCCGTGGCCGGGGCCGAGAATCGCTGGATTGAACGGGAGACCATCAACATCGCCCACCAGGGCGGTGAGGACGAGTTTCCGTCGAACACGATGTACGCCTTCCGCAGGGCGGCGGCGGCCGGGGCGGACATGCTCGAGCTCGACATCGGCGTGACCAAGGACGACAAGGTCGTGGTCATGCACGACACGACGGTCGACGGCAAGACGAACGGGTCGGGCACGGTGGCCTCACATACGCTGCGCCGGCTCAGGCGCCTCGACGCGGCCTACTGGTTCGCCCCTCGCGCGCGCGAGCACTACAGCCACGACCTGCCGCGCCGGGCCTATCGCTTCCGCGGGATCGCCACCGGCCGGCGCAAGCCGCCCAAGGGCTTCCGGGCGGCCGACTTCCGGGTCCCCACGCTGCGCCAGGTGATGCGCGCGTTCCCGCGCACGCCTATCAACATCGAGATCAAGGGCCGCACCCCCGCGGAGACCGACGCGGAGTACGTGCAGAACGCCGAGGTGCTCGCCGCGCTGCTGAAGGAGACCAAGCGGCGTGACCTGATCGTCGTCTCCTTCAAGCAGCCGGCGGTCGACCGCTTCCACGAGCTCGTGCCGAGGATCGACCTGGCGCCCGGCATCCCGGGGGTGGCCAACTGGCTCCTGGCCGGCGGATCTCCGGGCCCGGGCGTGGCGGCGTTCCAGGTGCCGATCACCTTCAGGCTCGCCGGAACTCTTGTCGAGGTCACCACGACAGAGAACGTCGCTCGCGCCCACGCGGAGGGTTACGCGTGGCAGAACTGGTTCTCGGGTGACGACCGCGACGCGCCCGCCAGCTGGCGCAGGCTGGTGGACATGTGCGTGGACGGGATCATGACCGCCACCCCCGTTGCGCTCGAGCGGGTGCTGGAGCGCAAGCGCAGACCGGACTCCTGCCGCTGAGGCGATGGAGCCCGACGCCGTCGAGATCCGGGTTCTCGGCTGTCTGATCGAGAAGCAGCGCACCACTCCCGACGTCTATCCGCTCACGCTCAACGCGCTGCGCCTGGCCTGCAACCAGTCCACCAACCGCGAGCCGGTGGTGGACTACGACGACGCCGTGATCAGAGCCGCGATCGATCGGCTGGTGCAGCGCCGCTGGGCGACGCTCGCGAGCTGGGCCAACCGGCGCACGATGAAGTACCGGCACACGCTCGACCGGGCCCTCGGCCTGGACGGCGAGGAGATCGCCCTGGCCGGGATCCTGATGCTGCGCGGGCCCCAGACCCCCGGCGAGCTGCGCGCACGCAGCGAACGGCTCCACCGCTTCGCCGACGCGGACGAGCTGCAGGCGGCGCTCGACCGCCTGATGGAGCGCGAGCTGGTGCGGCGGCTCGATCGTCGCCCCGGACAGCGTGAGGAGCGCTACGAGCAGTTGCTCGGCGAGGCGCCACCGGACGAGGAGCCGTGGGAGCCGGCCGCTCCGGTCGCGTTGGCGCCCGAGCCGGCTCCTGCGCCCGGCCCTTCCCCGGGCGACGATCTGGGCGAGCGCGTCGAACGCCTCGAGCGCGAGCTCGCGGAGTTGCGCGCCGACCTCAGCGGCCTGCGCCGGGACCTCGGCGCTTGATGACCTCACGCCCCGGCATGCTCGCTCGCGGTCCCTGGCGTCCCGAGCAGGTCGAGGCACGCTGGCGCGACGATCCCTACGAGCCGCCCGCAGAGCTGGCGCGCCAGGCCGACGAGGCGGTCGACGTCCTGCGCGAGCGGGGGTCGCCCTCGCACGACGGCATGGCCACCCGCCTCGTCTCCTGGGGCGAGGACGACGACCGGCTGCGGCTGGAGCTGCAGCCGGTGCGCTGGGCACTGCGGTTGATCGAGGGCGGCGCCTGCGACAGCCTCACCGCGCTGTGCGTGGTGCGCAGCGCCGACGGGCGCTGGCTCGCCGGCCGGCGCGCGGGCTGGGTGTCGCAGTGGCCCAACCGCTGGGCGCTCGGCGCCGGCGGAGCGGTGGACCTGGGCGAGAGCCCGGCTCTGACCCTGTCGCGCGAGCTGAGCGAGGAGTGGGCGCTCGAGCCCACTCAGCTCAGCGTCGAGGCCCTGGTGAGCCTCCCCAACGGCATGATGATGCTGGTGGGGCTGGCCGTGGTGGCCGACGGCTCGGAGCCGGTGCCCGACGCCGAGCACGACGCCTGGGCCTGGTGGCCCGCCGACGTGGACCGCTGGCCCGCCGAGGCGGACGAGCGCCTCAAGCTGATGGGCCGCATTCTGGCGGCTGGCTAGCGGGGGCCGCGCGCGCGCAGCTCGAACGTGCGCGGCGGGATGATGCGTAGCCGGTTGGCAGCTAGGGGAGTCGGGATCGGCGCGCCGGCCGGTCTTTGACGGGCGGCCGAAAGGCCGGATTTCCGAGGGGTGTGACGCGTTGTTCGCCCTATAGGCGAACAGGTCGTCAGACCCCCGCGGAACCGCGGCTACAGCCGCGAGACGCCGACCGGGCAGGAGACGCCGGTGCCGCCCAGCCCGCAGTAGCCACCCGGGTTCTTGGCCAGGTACTGCTGGTGGTAGTCCTCGGCGTAGAAGAACTCGGGGGCGTCCTCGATCTCGGTGGTGATCTCGCCGTGGCCCGCCTCGGCCAGCTTCGGTCCGAACAGCTCCCGCGACGCCAGCGCGGCCTCGCGCTGTGCGTCCGAGGTCACGTAGACGCCTGAGCGGTACTGGGTGCCCACGTCGTTGCCCTGGCGCATGCCCTGGGTGGGATTGTGGCCCTCCCAGAACAGGCGCAGCAGCTCGTCGTAGGAGATCTCCTCCGGGCGATAGGCCACGAGCACGACCTCGTTGTGGCCGGTGCGCCCGCTGCAGACCTCCTCGTAGGTGGGATTGGGGGTGTAGCCGCCCGCGTAGCCCACCGCGGTGGTGTACACGCCGGGCGCCTCCCAGAAGATGCGCTCCGCTCCCCAGAAGCAGCCGAGACCGAAGATCGCCGTCTCGACGCCGTCCGGGAAGGGCGGCTCGAGCGGCGTGCCGAGCACGAAATGGCTGTCCGGCACGGAGAAGGGGCGCGCGTCCCGGCCGGGCAGGGCGTCGGCCGGCTCGGGCATGTCGTTCTTGTTGCGAAAGAGGAAGCTCATGTCTTGTTCAAGGTTAGTGGCGAGCGACGGGATTCCGTTACGGTGCGGGCGCCGATGCCCCTCGTGAGCGAACTCGACCTGCCGGAGCTCGACTACCTCGACGCGGACCTTCAGGGCGAGCGCTTTCACGCGGTCATCGAGGAGTTGCGCTCACGCAGCTGGCTGTGCACGGCGCCGATGGGCTTCGTGGTGCTCGACCGCGAGGCGTCGGCGTTCTTCCTGCGCACCAAGAGCGCGACCTTCCCGGGCATGAAGATCGCGGAGCTCTTCGAGGTCGAGGAGGGACCGCTGCTCGAGCAGATGCGGCGCAACATCCTGCACGTGAACGGCGATCAGCACGGCCGTCTGCGCAATCTCGTCAATCCGGCCTTCACGCCGCGCGCCGCCGACCGCTGGCGCCCGGCGATGCGCGCGTTCCTGGAGCGTCTGTGGGAGCCGCTGGCCGGCGCTCGCGCCTGCGAGTTCGTTGACGCCTTCGCCAAGCCCTACCCGTCGCTGACGATCGCCACCGTGATGGGGGCGCCGCTCGAGGACGCGCCCTCGCTACACCGCTGGTCCAACCTGATCCAGCGCCAGTTCGATCCCCCGAGCCTCATGAACGAGCGAGCGGAGATCGAGCAGGCCTGCGCGGAGTTCTACGACTGGTCGGACCGGCTGATCGAGCGCCGGCGCCACGAGCCGGGCGATGACCTCATCTCCACGCTGATCGCCGCCGAGCAGGAGGGCGACCGCTTGTCCGACGTCGAGTGCCAGAACCTCGTGCTCAACGTGCTGGTGGGCGGCGTCGACACCACGCAGTCGCAGCTCGCCCACGGCCTGCGCGTGTTCGCGGCCCACCCCGAGCAGTGGTCGCTCCTGGCGGAGCGCCCTGAGCTGGCCCCCGCGGCGGTGGAGGAGCTGCTGCGCTACGAGCCGATCACGCCGTTCACGGCGCGGCTTCTCCACGAGGAGGTGGAGTTCCGCGACGTGGTCTTCCCCGCCGACACCGTCGTGATGGTCTGCTCGTTCGCGGGTAATCGCGACGGCGTAGAGGGCGAGCCCGAGGACTTCGACATCACGGCGGAGCGCGGCAGCGCCAAGCCGCTGACCTTCGGCGCCGGCATCCACTACTGCCTGGGCGCGAACCTGGCCCGGGCCGAGCTGCAGGAGGCGCTGACCTTCCTGGCGCCGCGCATGCCCGGTCTGGCCCTCGACGGCGAGCCCGAGCTCGGCTCGATCCACGGCATCTACGGACTGGAGAGGCTGCCCCTCACATGGACATAGGACTGGCGCTGTTCGCCGTGGACTACACGATCGCCCCGGCGCACGTGGCCAGGCTGGCCGAGGAGCGCGGCTTCGAGTCGATCTTCTTCCCGGAGCACACCCACATCCCCGTGAGCCGCGACACCCCGTACCCCGGGGGCGGCGAGCTCCCGCGCGAGTACAGTCACACGCACGATCCGTTCGTGGCGCTGGCCATGGCCGCGGCGGTGACCGAGCGCATCAAGCTGGCCACAGGGGTCTGTCTGATCATCCAGCGCGACCCGATCACCACAGCGAAGGAGGTGGCCTCGCTCGACTTCCTCTCCGGCGGACGGGTCCTGTTCGGGGTTGGCGCGGGCTGGAACCGGGAGGAGATGCGCGACCACGGCACCGATCCGCGGCGGCGGTTCAAGGTCATGCGCGAGCGGGTGGAGGCGATGAAGGCGATCTGGACCGAGGACGAGGCCGAGTACCACGGCGAGTTCGTGGACTTCGATCCGCTCTGGTCGTGGCCGAAGCCGGTCCAGCAGCCGCATCCGCCGGTGCTCGTGGGCGGCCTGGGCGAGAAGGTGCTCGACCGTGTCCTGGCGTACGGCGATGAGTGGGTGCCCAACCGGGTGAAATCACCGGAGCAGTTGGGCGAGCGCATCTCGGAGCTGCGCGACCGGGAAGGCCGTCACGTGCCGGTGTCGGTGTTCGGCGCCAAGCCCGAGGCCCGTGCCATCGAGCGCCTCGCGGGCGTGGGCGTGGACCGCTCGATCCTGTACCTCACGCCGGCCGAGCCAGATGCGGTGGAGCGCCAGCTCGACGAATACGCGGAGCTGCTCTGATGGGTCGCCTCGACGAGCTCGACCTGAGCCTCTCTCTGTCGAAGAAGGAGGAGAAGGCCCGTCTGGAGGAGGCCGGCAAACGGCTGGCCACCCTGCGTCTCGCCCTCGGTGGCAAGCTGCCCGGCTACGAGGAGCTGCTCGGCCCACCCGTGCTCGCCCTGTTCGAGGGCTGGGACGCCTCCGGCAAGGGCGGGGCGATCAAGCGCTTGGTGGCGCCGCTCGATCCTCGCCACGTGCGGGTGGCGGCCTACTCAGCGCCCACGCCGGACGAGAAGCGACACCACTTCCTGTGGCGGTTCTGGCCGGCCCTGCCGGGCGGCGGCGGCATGGCCATTCTCGACCGCACCTGGTACGGCCGCGTGCTGGTGGAGCGGGTGGAGGGTTTCGCCACCACTGAGGAGTGGGGCCGCGCCTACGGCGAGATCGTGGACCACGAACGTTCGCTCAGCACGGAGGGCATGCTGATCGTCAAGTTCTGGCTGCACGTCTCGGACGAAGAGCAGCTCGAGCGCTTCAACGAGCGCAAGGAGAATCCGCTGAAGAGCTGGAAGCTGACCGACGAGGACTTTCGCAACCGCGAGAAGCGGCCCGAGTACGAGCAGGCCATCGAGGACATGCTCTCGCGTACCGACCACGGGGCCGCGCGCTGGCAGCTCGTGGCGGCGGAGTCGAAGCACTACGCGCGCGTGAAGGTGATGGACACGATGATCGCCGAGATCGAGCGGGCGATGCGCGAGGCGGAATTTCCTGTTCCGGATTGAGGGCGTCGGCCTCAATCCCGGCGTCGATCTCTCCCTGTTCCGGACTAGCCGGCGAACAGCGTGAGGTCCGGCTCGCGCTCGCCTCTGAGCACGCCGAGGTCGACCTCGGCCACTGCGATGCCGCGCGACTCGGCGAGCGCGCGGGCCTGGGGCTTGACCACCTGGGCGGCCAGAACTCCCCGGCAGCGCCCGAAGCCCGGCGCCTCGCAGATCCGCTCGAGGTAGCGAGTGAGCTGCTCCACGGCCTCGATCGTGGCCACGCGCTTGATCTCCACGGCCACGTACTCGTCGTCGTCGTCGCGGCACATCAGGTCCACCGGGCCGATGTCAGTCGGCCACTCCCGCCGCACCAGCCGCAGCCCCTCGCCGCACCACTCGGGCGCGTCGGCGAGCAGCTCCTGGAGCTCGCGCTCCACGCCTTCCTTCTCGAGCGCGGCCGCCTCGCCCATGTCGTGGACCACGTCCGAGAGCACCTCAGCGATGCGGATCTCGAGCCGATCCTCGGCGCCCCGCTTCCTGACCACGATCAGGCCCGGCTCCTCCTCGAGGACGGTGGGCGCAGTCATCCAGTTCGACGGCTTGTAACCGCCGGTGTCGGCGTGCACCATCACCGATCCGTCCGACTTGACCATCAGCAGCCGCAGGGCCTCGGGCAGCACGGCGGTGAGGCGGCCGGTGTAGTGGACCTCGCAGCGGGCGACGATCAGGCGCACCGCGGGGAAGCTAGAGCGGCGCTCGGACGCCGTCCCGGGCCAGCCGCGGCCGCCGGGACCTGTTTTCGCCGGCTGCCCGGCGGGTACTTGGAAACCATCCCCCGAAGTCAAGGAGCCGTCACAAATGGGCTTGTTCGACAAGATCACGGGCCGGGCCAAGAAGGCCGCGGGCGACGTCACCGACGATTCGAGCCTGCGCCAGCAGGGACGTCGCGAGGAGCGCAAGGGCGAGGAGAAGGAGAAGCTCGCCGAGGCGCAGGACCGCGTGGAGGAGAAGTCGGCCGAGGTGTCCGACCTCGAGCGCCGCACCTGACCTCCAGGTTTCCCGAACTGCTCGGCTCCCCGCTGCCGGTACCGTAGGCAGCGGGGATGGCCGAAGACAGGACAGCCTCTCCGAACGTCGTCTACCGCGCGGTCCTCCTCGCGGCAGGGCTGCTGCTGTTCGGCCTGCTGTTTCGCCAGCTCGTCACCCTCCTGCTGGCGATCCTCATGACCATGATCGTGGCCATTCCGCTGTCTGCGGGTGCCTCCCGGCTCGAGCGTTACCGCATCCCGCGGGCGCTGGGCGCGCTCATCTCGCTTCTGTTGGGCCTGGGCGTGCTGGCGCTGATGGTGTGGCTGCTCACGCCGCCGTTCGTCGATCAGACCGAGCAGTTCGTCGACGACGTCCCGGGCATCGTCACGAACCTCGAGGAGATCTACGCGGACGTCACCGGCCAGAACGCCACCGAGGTCGGCAACCAGATCCAGCAGTTCGCCGAGAGCTACACCTCGGAGCCCGACCGTTTGATCGGCCCGATCACCTCGATCGGGCTGAGCCTGGCCGGGGTGGCCGCGGCGCTGGTCCTGATCCTGATCACCGCGTACTACATGGCCGTGCGCCCCGATCCGCTGATCGACGGCCTGGTTCGCTTGGCTCCGCCGCCGAGGCGGGCGCACGTGCGGCACGTCCTGGGCCGGGTGCGGCGGTCATGGATCGGCTGGCTCGAGGGGGTGGGGATCGACATGGTCCTCACCTTCGTTCTCCTCTGGCTCGCCCTCGAGCTGATCGGCCTGGACTTCGCGGTGTTCTTCGCCGTGCTGTCGGCGCTGCTGGTGGTGGTGCCCTACTTCGGGGCGATCGCAGGCGCCATCCCGCCGACCCTGTTCGCGCTCACCGACTCGCCGGGAAAGGCGCTGGTGGTGCTGGGCGCCTACGTCCTCGTGCAGCAGATCGAGAGCAACGTGACCATCCCGGTTGTGATGTCCCAGCGCACCAGGCTCCACCCCGCGGTTATCGCGATCGGCGTGGTGGTGGTGGGCCAGCTGTTCGGCTTTGTCGGGCTGTTCGTGGCCGTGCCGATCCTGTCGTTGCTCGTGATCTCGGTCGAGGAGTTCTGGGTCAAGCCGGTGGAGCAGGCGGAGTCCGAGCGACAACGGGGCTCAATCGAGCTCCCTGAGGACGTGGCCGATGAGCTGGCCCCGGAGGAGACTCAGGCGCCGCCTCTCAGGCCAGCTTCGTGATGGCGATCACCGCGCCGATCAGCACGAAGATCACGATCAGCACCTGAACGACGATCCAGAAGCGGGGTATCTCCACGGACGGGCGCCTACTCGATCAGCGCCTGGCGCAGAGCGATCGCCACGGCGTGCACGCGGGTGTCGGCCTCGAGCTTGAGAATCGCGCGCTTGGTGTCCGACTTCACGGTCTCCGTGGAGAGCCCGATCCGGTTGGCGACCGCCTCGGTGTGGAGGCCGCCGGCGAGCAGTTGCAGGATCTCGCGCTCACGTTCCGACAGAGGGGCGTCGGGACCGACCTGGGACATCAGCAGCGCCGGTGAGAGCGACGGGTCGACGAACGGCTTGCCCGTCGTCACCGTCCGGACCGCCCGCACGAGGTCCTCGGGAGGCGAGCCCTTCATCACGTAGCCGCGCGCGCCGGCCGCGATCGCGTCCAGCAGCAGCCGCTTGTCGCCGTAGGCGGAGAACATCACCGTATGTACGTCCGGGCTGGCCTCGGCGATTCGCTTGACGGCGGAGATGCCGTCGATCCCGGGCAGCCGGACGTCCATGATCACGACCTCGGGACGCAGCTTCTTGACCGCGTCGATCACATCTTCGCCGCTGTCGACTGTCCCGACGAGATCGAGGTCAGGCACCTGTCCGAACATGAGGCCGAGTCCTTGCCTCACCGTCGGGTGGTCGTCCACGGCCAGACACCGTGTGGGTGTGGACATCCGTGTGTCAAACATAACCGCTCTCGCCCCTCGCGGCCATCGATTTATGATCCCCCTTGGTTCGTGGCAGACTGGGCTGGGAGGCTCTCTTGTTCGGTTCGATGGTCGTTGGCACTGATGGCTCGGACACCGCCGGTGAGGCGGTGCGCCAGGCGACGGAGCTGGCGGTGCGGCTGGGGGCGACGGTGCACCTGGTCAGCGCCTACGAGCCGGTGTCCGAGGGACGGTTGCGCGAGGAGCGCCAGCAGGTCCCCGGCGATCTCCAGTGGATGGTCAACCCGCGCGAGGACGTGAGCGTGACCCTGGAGAACGCAGCCGAGCGGCTGCGGTCGGAGGGCGTTCAGGTGGAGACCCACGCCCGCGAGGGAGATCCGGCGGACGCGATCCTCGACGTGGCCGAGGAGCAGGACGCCGACCTGATCGTGGTCGGCAACAAGGGAATGACCGGCGCCAAGCGCTTCCTGCTCGGAAGCGTTCCGAACAAGGTCTCGCATCACGCCCCCTGCAGCGTGATGATCATCCGTACGACGTAACCGAAGGCTCGTAGCTCAGCGCAGGGCCGCGCCCGCGTCCAGCAGCCCCGCGCCGTAGCGGTCGGGCCGGTCCGTCGGCCTGGCCGTGGCCTCGAGGTGAGCTTCCACCTGGCGCTGGCTCGGATGCGGACCGAGCCGGCCGCTGGCGATGATCAGCGCCGTGACCGCGGCCACGTGGGGGGCCGCCATCGAGGTGCCCTCGTAACCGCCGGGGAGGCCGAAGCGGCGAATGGTTCGGTCATGAACGAACGTCTGCTGGAAGATCGGCTTGCCGAAGGCGTCCGGATCGCAATGCGCGCTGTCCCAGACGCTGTCGGCGTTGGGAGCGTCGGCCCCGCCGCCGGGGGCCGACAGATCGAGCTGGCTGCCGGAGTTCGAGTACTCCGCCTGGCAGCCGGTGATCGTGGTGGCGCCCACGGCGATCACCGAGCCGACACGCGCCGGATAGGCCACCGCGTAGTCGGCCTGGTTTCCGGCTGCGGCCACCACCACCGCTCCGCGGGACCGGGCGTAGCGCAGGCTTCCGATCACGTCCGGGATCTCCGCCGCGCGCACCTGGGCGGGGAACTCGAGGGACAGGTTGATCACATCCGCACCGTGGCGCGCGGCATAGCGGATGGCGCGCGCGATGGTGGCCGAGTCGCCCGCGCCCGAGGAGTCGAGGACCCGCAGCGGCATGATCTTCGCGTTGTAGGCGATCCCGGCCGTGGCAACGCCGTTGTTGGTCCTCTGCGCGATCGTGCCGGCCACGTGGGTGCCATGGCCGAAGGAGTCGTTGGGATGGCGGTCGTCGTCGATGAAGTCGTACGGCTTGACGAAGCTCGTGTTGCGCAGGTCGGGCGCCCGCCGGAAGCGTCCCCGGTTCTCGTAGGCCACGCCGCTGTCGAGGACTGCCACCACCGCTCCGCGGCCGCCCGGAGCGCCGCGCGAGTCCGCCAGTGACCAGGCCTCGAGCAGGTTGATGCCCCAGGGACCGAACAGGTTCCACTGGCGCCCGAGCTGGGGTCGCTGGTCGGGTCCGCCGCGGCGTGGGCCCGCCAGTTCGGCACGGCGTAGGCCACATCCGGATCGTTCTCCAGCTCGGCGATCGTCTCGCGCACGGAGTCGCCGTCCTCGATGGCCAGCTGCTCGGACGTTCCAGGCAGCGCCTGCTCGGCCTCGGTGCCGGTGGACTGCTCGAGCACGTCGGTGGCCGCGCTCGTGGTGCCGTCCTCGTAATGGACGATCACCTCATCCGGCACGTAGCCGCCCGCCGACGCGCCCGCGGGCAGTGCCAGCGCGGTCAGGGCCAGGACAGCGATCAGGACGAGACGGGGGAGCATTGGCTATACGGTGCCCTTCGGAGTGTACGAACCCAGGAACAAGCCGCTGAAGCGGAAGTTGTGACGGTCTGCGTCACAGGCGCTACAGGTTTCATCGGCGCGCATGTGGCCAAACTTGCGTCCGAGTCCGCCGGACCCGTCAGGGTGACCTACCGTAACGAGGCGCGGCTCGAGCGCCTGGCCGGGATCGAGGTGGAGCCGGTCAAGGCCGATGTGCTCGACCGCGCGGCGCTGCGAAGGGCGTTCCGCGGTTGCGAAACGGTGTTCCACTGCGCTGGATACGTCGCCTCGCGCCCGCTCGAGACGGTGTGGAGCGCCAACGCGCTCGCTCCCCGCGTGGCGGTGGAGGCCGCGGCGGCCGAGGGTGTGCGCCGCGTGGTGGTCACCTCCAGCGTGGCCGGCATCGGCCCGGCGCCGCCCGACCGTCCCGGGGCGGAGGACGACCTCTACCGCGGTGGTGGTCTGGGAATGACCTACCCCGACGCCAAGCACGAGGGCGAGGCCGAGGCGCTGGCCGCGGGCGCCCGAAGGGGAGTGGAGGTGGTGATCGTCAACCCGTCGTACGTGTTCGGCGTCGCCCTCGACCGCACCACGCCCGGGGAGACCTCCACGCGCATGATCGGCAACTACCTGCGCGGACGCCTGCCGGCCATCGTGGATGGCGCCACCAACGCCGTGGACGTCCTCGACGTGGCAAGGGGTCACCTGCTGGCCGCCGAGCGCGGCGCCCCGGGCGAGCGCTACGTGCTTGGAGGCCACGACGTGACCTGGGTCGAGCTGTTCGAGCGGGTTGCGCGGCTCTCGGGCGTCCGGTATCCGCTGATCGTCCTGCCTCCCGAGGCCGCGGCGCTGGCCCGGACGGCCGAGAGCGCGGGCGTTCCCGGCCTGATACCGGCCGAGGGACTCGTGCTGATGGCTCAGAGCTGGCGCTACTCGTCGCGAAAGGCCAAGCGAGAGCTGGGCTACCGGCCGCGCTCGCTCGAGCGCACGCTCGAGGCCACGATCGACTGGTACCGCGAGCTCATCGACAGCGGCCGCCTGGGAGCCGGGCGACCCTCGCCGCTGTCGCTGGCGGCCGCCGGCGTGCGGCTCGCCGGGTCGGTCGGTCTGCTGCGCCCCCTGCGGATGGCCGAGCAGCGGCTGGGGCGCAGGCTCGTGGCACCGTGAGCTTCTTCCCGCGTGACGAGTACTTCATGCGGCTCGCCCTGCGCGAGGCCGAGCGGGCGCTCGAACACGACGATGTGCCGATCGGCGCGGTGGTGGTGGGCGGCGGAGAGGTGATCGGGGCGGCTCGCAACGAGCGCGAGCTGCGGGGCGATCCCACCGCCCACGCTGAAATCCTCGCCCTGCGCGAGGCCTCCGCCTCCGTGGGCGGGTGGCGTCTGCTCGACACGGTGCTCTACGTGACCCTGGAGCCGTGCGCCATGTGCGCCGGCGCGGTGGTGCTGGCGCGCGTGCCGCGGGTGGTGTGGGCCGCCCCCGACCCCAAGGCCGGGGCGGCGGGCAGCGTGCTCAACGTGCTGGCCGAGCCGCGGCTCAACCATCGCCCGGACGTGGCGGGGGGTCTGCTGGCGGAGGAGTCCGCGGAGCTGATCCGTGCGTTCTTCGCCTCGCGGCGCTAACCCTCGGCGCCGAACTGCCGATAGGGACCAGATGTCCGCGGATCGAGCGAGCGCGCTCCGCGCCATCGAGGATCGCTACGGGCCGATGCCCGAGAAGCTGCCGTCGGTGGCATACATCTACGAGCCGGGTCTCGACGGGCGCTGTCTGTTCATCAGCCCCTCGATCGAACGGGTCCTCGGTTACACGCGCGATAAGTGGCTCGGCGACTACGCGATCTGGGATCGCCTCGTGCATCCCGACGATTACCCGCGCGTGACCGCCAGCGAGGCGGACTGCGCCCGCTCGGGCGAGGCGCTCGTGCAGGAGTACCGGCTGCGCGCGGCCGACGGTCGCTGGGTCTGGATCCGCGACGAGATGACCGTCGTGCGCGGTCACGACGGCCGCCGCGACCCGCTCTTCTACGGCGTCTTCCTCGACGTGACCGACCGCAAGCGGATGGAGTCCGAGCTCGAGCGGCTGGCGCTCTACGACGACCTCACCGGTCTCCCCAACCGTGCTCTGTTCACCGATCGCCTCCGTCATGCGCTCGGCCGGCGCGAGCGCTCCACCACCACGGCCATCTACTTCCTCGACGTGGATCGCTTCAAGCGCATCAACGACAGCCTCGGCCATTCCGCCGGCGACGAGGTGCTCTGCGAGGTGGCCCGCCGCCTGCGCGGCGCCCTGCGACCCGAGGACACCGTGGCCCGCTTCGGCGGCGACGAGTTCACCATCCTCTGCGAGTCCGTGGGCGGCGTGCTCGAGGCCGTCAGCGTGGCCGACCGCCTGCAGCGGCCGTTCTCCGATCCGATTCGGGCCGGCGGGGCCGAGCTGCGACTCAGTGCCAGCATCGGCGTGGCGCTGGCCGAGCCGGGCGAGCTGCCCGAGGGTGCCCTGCTGATCGAGAACGCCGACGCCGCGATGTACCGGGCCAAGGAGCGGGGCGGTGCGCGGGCCGAGCTGTTCGACGCCGGCATGCGCGAGCAGGCCGTGGAGGCGATGACCGTGGAGCAGGAATTGCAGCGCGGTCTGGAGGATGGGGAGCTGCGCCTCTACTACCAGCCGCAGGTGTCACTGGTCACGGGCGAGCTGGCCGGCGTGGAGGCGCTGCTTCGGTGGGATCACCCCGAGCGCGGGCTGCTCTCCCCGGCGTCGTTCCTCGACGTGGCCGAGGAGAGCGGGCTGATCGTTCGACTCGGCGCATGGACCATGCGCGAAGCGTGCGGGCGCATGGCGGAGTGGAGCGGCCGGCCGGAGACTCCTAGGATGACCGTCTCGGTCAACCTGAGCGCGCGCGAGCTCACCCATCCCGATATCGTGCCCACGGTGCTCGACGCCACCCGCAGCTCGGGCATCGATCCCTCCCTTCTCTGCATCGAGGTCACGGAGAGCGCGGCGATGGCGGACCGCGACTCCGGCTTCCGCGCCCTGCGCGAGCTGAGCGACGAGGGGGTGCGGATCGCGATCGACGACTTCGGCACCGGCTACTCCTGCCTCGACCAGCTGCGCCGGATGCCTGCCGACGTGATCAAGATCGACCGCTCGTTCGTCAGCGGAATCCAGCCCGGGGCGCCCGACTCCGCGCTGGTGGCGGCAGTGATCGCGATGGGCAGGGCCCTCGACGTGGAGGTCGTCGCCGAGGGAATCGAGACCCGCAGCAGGCCGACGAGCTACGCGACCTCGGCTGCCCGCTGGGCCAGGGCTTCCTGTTCGCCGAGGCGATGTTGCCCGAGGAGATCGACGCGTTGCTGGAGACGCGTCTGGCGGGCTAGTGCTGACCCGAAACCCTCCGGGCTTCGCCAAGAAGGGATGATGTCGCACTCAGGACCGGACGATCGGCGACGTGTCCCAGGGTGCGTCGCCGGCCGCTCGCGCGTCGCACACGAACTGGAGGCCATGCTCATGTTGCGCCAGGTGACGGATATGCCGGTCGGGACGATCGGGTTCGAGGCGGTCGGTGAGGTCGAGGACGATGACTGGGAGGACACGGTCGAGCCGGTGCTTCGCCAGGAGATCGCCGAAGGGCGCAAGGTGCGCCTGCTCTACGTACTGGGTCCGGGGACGCGCGAGGTCGAGGGTGACGCCTTGAAGGCCGACACGGAGTTCCGTGCGCGACACGCCGCCTCGTTTGAGCGCGTGGCCGTGGTCAGCGATGAGGACTGGATGCGTCCGGCGCTGCGTGCGCTGTCCTTCCTGCTTCCCGGCAGGGCCAAGGGCTTCCGCGTCCGCGATCTGACAGAGGCGAAGGCCTGGCTGGCCGCCGATTCGGATTGAAACAGAGCGGGATGAGCCCCCGTCCGTCGGCCGTTCACGACGGTGGCTGATCGTCGGCCGTGACCGGCCATGCCGCCACCGAGGAGCCGGAGTGGGCGGCGGGCAGCCGCCGCCTGGCGGTGCTGCTGGCGATGGCGA
>CAWEGB010000004.1:0-68274 GCA_963808545.1 uncultured Thermoleophilaceae bacterium
GCTCCCCTCACACCACTCGTTGCTCTCCCGACAAACAGCTTCGCCGTCAAAGTAGGCGGATAGTCCACCCATATTGACGCCGGTTCGGATCAAGAGCGGCTTGCCGCCGGTTGGGATTAGACGAGCTCGCCCTGGTTCTCCGCGTGCAACCCGGGGCAGTCCTTGGCCTCTTCCGGAACGTCGGCCCACACGAAGGGCTGGGCGATCTCCGCTTTGGTGGGGCCGAACGTGTCGGCGAGCGGACGCAGGAAGTGCGAGGTCGAACCTGTAGAGCTTCGCCGCGTTGAGTGTGACCATCTGCTCGACCTCGTCGGTCGGCACATCCGCGAACGTCCGCCGGAGGTGGTTCCGCGTGTAGGGCTGCGAGCCCTCGATGTGCGGGTAGTCGACGCCCCACATGATGTTGTCGATGCCCACGTCGTGGCGCAGCACCACCTCGGTGGGCCGCAGGAAGCTGGCGCCGACGTGGCACTGGCGTCGCCAGTACTCGCTCGGCGTCAACGGCATGCCCTCGTGCCTCGCGCCCGAAGAACACTTCGGAGCCGTGGCCGTACTTCATGCGGTCGTAGAACTGTCGAGGCGCGGGAGCTCCTCGAGGATCCACGCCGTGCCGGTCTCGGTGTTCACGAAGTGCAGGTCGGGGTGCCGCTCGAACACGCCGCTGAACATGAGGTGCCAGAGCGCGCGGTGACCCCACCACGTGACCTCGAGCATGAACATCGCCATCGAGGCCGGGGGGTAGCGCCGAAGTCGGGGGGCCCCCGCCGCTGTGGTGGTTCACCGGCATCTCGAGCGCCTCGCACACCTCCCAGATCGGCTCGTAGTCGGGCGCGTAGAGCGGCGGCATCCCGGAGCCCGGAGGCGCGCCCGGGAGGAGGATGCCTCCGCGGAGGCCGTGCTCGGCCGCCCACTCGATCTCCTTCACGGAGCCCTCGACGTCGCCCAGGAAGATCTGCACGAAGCCGGCACGCTGCTCGGGAGCCGTGACACGTAGTCGGCGAGCCACCGGTTGTGCGCCCGGAGGCCGGCGAAGCGGTGCTCGTGGTCGTCGCCGGTCGGCGGGGCTTCGAACTCGCTGCGCGGCAGCGGCGCGAACGGCGGCTGCGTGTTCGGGAAATCACCTCGGCGACCCAGCCGTCGGCCTCCTGCTCTCGCAGACGGCGGTCGGTGTTCCAGTTGCGGTCGGCGTCGGCGTCGGGTCGCCGTCGACACCGACGATCTTCTTCATGCCGAGCGACTTCATCGCCTCGCGCATCACTGCGCCCGAGCCTCCACCTGCTTCACCCAGTCGTCGAACTCGGCGTGCCACTTCTTCTCGAGGTACGGCTTGTAGGCCCAGAGGTCGGCGCCCGCGTGCGCGTCGGCCGAGATCAGGATGTAGTGGGCGTCGCTCACTGGCTCGTCCCCCGGATGCGTGACCGTGTAATGACCCGATCTTAACGAAGCGCCCGCCGTTCCGGCAGCCCCGGGTTCAGAGCGTCGAAGGCGGTTCACGTGGCCGGGCGGAACCGCGGCACCGACATGTCGTCGCTCACGTGCTCCCACACGATCTCGACCCGGTCGCCGATCCGCAGCGTGTCGACGTCGCAGTCGATGATGTTGACGATCATCCGCGCGCCGGCGCCCTGGGTGCCGTCGAGCTCGATGACGCCCGGCGGCGTAGGCACGACTCGTGGAGCATCCGGGCCAGCGGGTGGCGCACGACGGTGAAGCTGTACACGGTGCCGGTGCCGGGCAGCTCGACCCACTCGACGTCGCGGTGCTGGCAGACGAAGCAGAACGGCGGCGGCGGGAGCCGGAACGTGCCGCAGTTGGTGCAGCGCGGCGCGACCAGGCGGTCCTCCACCGCGGCGTCCCAGAACGGCGCGTCGAGTCGTCGGCGTGCTGGTGCGTGAGGATCGACGGGAACACGCCCGGGTCGCGGCCATGGCGGTCGTTCGGTCATGAGCGATCGTCCCCGTCGTCGTCATCCTGTCGCCGTCATCGGCAGCAGCGTGCCGCTGACGGGGAGCGCGGCGGGTCCGCCGGTGACCAGCGCGATCTCGGCGCCTTCGACCTGGTTGACCGCGGTGCCGCGGATCTGCTCGACCGCCTCCCGGACGTGGGTCATGCCGATGATGTAGGCCTCCGAGAGGTTGCCGCCGTGGGTGTTCACCGGGATCGATGCCGGTCGGCCAGCGGATGTTGCCCTCGGCGACGAACGGTCCGCCCTCGCCGATCGGGCAGAAGCCGTAGTCCTCGAGCTGCATGATCACGAGCGGCGAGAAGTGGTCGTAGAGCAGCGCGACGTCGACGTCGGCCGGGGTGATGCCGGCCATCTCGAAGAGCCGCTTGGCGACCGGGCGGTGCCCCGACGACGCGAACTCGTCGTCGGGCAGCCTGGAAGTAGCGGAAGATCGCCGGGCCCCACCGGCCGGTGCCGCCGTGCGCCGACGCCAGGATGTACGCCGGCGGCTGGCGCAGGTCCTTGGCCCGGTCGGCCGACGTGGTGATCACCGCCACCGCGCCGTCGGTCTCCATCGTGTAGTCGAAGAGGCACAGCGGGTCGGAGATCATCCGGGCCGCGAAGTACTCGTCGAGCGTGAGCGGCTGCGTCTGCAGCGACGGTCGGCCGGCCGGCGGATCGCGTTCTCCCGCTGCGTGATCGCGACCTCGGCGAAGTGCTCGCGCTTCGTGCCGTAGAGGTGCATGTGCCGCTGCGTGAGCACCGAGAAGCTGTGGCCCGGCGACAGGAGGCCGGCGTTGGCGGCGAACGCCGCGCTGGCGCGACGCCCCGCCGCCGCCGTACGGCGCTCGCCACCCTCCGACATGGTCGCGTAGGCGAGCACGCCGTCGACCTCGGAACCGCCGAGGCGCCGGTTGAGCTGCTGGAGCGTCATCAGGGTGACGCACACGTTCGCCATGCCGCCGTGGATCGCCGCCGCCGCGAGCCCGAGCGCGCCCGCGCACCCGCCGCCACCCGACGTGAGGCGACGCGGCGAAGCGCACCTCCGGCACGCCGAGCACCGAGGCCACCTCGGCGGGATCGCAGCGAGACGAGTAGATCGCGAAGCCGTCGAGGTCCTTGACGGTCGAGTCCGGCGTCGTCGAGCGCCAGCAGGATCGCCGTGCACGCCATCGACATCTCGGTCTCGGGGAACGACTGCCCCCGCTTGTAGTACGGCGTCGCGCCGACGCCGACGACCGCCGCCTGGTTCTTGATGCTCATGTCGTCCGCACCTTCGCACTCGGCCATCGCCGACTCGCAGCAAATGGAAAATATTGTTCGCATTCCCGCGCGGTCAAGCGGGAGCTCGCGGCACACGTCGGGTCAGCGCGGGTCGCGCGGGAGACCGAGCACGCGCTCGCCGAGCACGTTGCGCTGGATCTCGTTCGAGCCGCCGTAGATGGTGTCGGCCCGGCTGAACAGGAACAGCTTCTGCTCCAACGTGAGCGTCGTAGGGATGCTCGTCGGCAACGAGCCCGTCGGCGCCGAGGATGTCGAGCCCAGGTCGCCGAGGTCGCGGTGCCAAGTGCCCCAGAACAGCTTGGAGATCGACGCTTCGGGCCCGGGCACGCCGCGCGCCGACATGCTGCGCGCGCGTTCCACCGCATCAGGCGGAGGCCGATCCACGCGTGACGAGCCGCTGCGCGGATCAACGGATCGCCGTGAGTCCGCGCTCGCGCCGGGCGAGGTCGATCACGTGCGTCGAGCTCGCGGCGCGAAGCCGACCTGCTGCGCGAGCGTCGACACGCCGCGCTCGAAGCCGAGGAGCCCCATCGCCACGCGCCCAGCCCGTCGCCGACCTCGCCGACGACGAGATCGGCACTCGTGCGCGCGTCGTCGAAGAACACCTCGTTGAACTCGCCGCCGCCGGTGATCTGCACGATCGGGCGCACCTCGACGCCGGGTTGGTCCATCGGCACGAGCAGGAACGAGAGGCCGTGATGCCGGCTGCGAGCCCGGGTCGGTGCGGGCGACGACGAAGCACCAGTGCGACACGTGCGCGAGCGACGTCCACACCTTCTGCCCGTTGATCACCCACTCATCGCCGTCGAGCACGGCACGGGTCTGCACCGCCGCGAGGTCGGAGCCGGCGTTCGGCTCGCTGTAGCCCTGGCACCAGCGCTCCTCGCCGCGGAGGATGCCGGGAAGGAAGCGCTGCTGCTGCTCGCGCGTGCCGTACTCGATCGAGCGTCGGCGCGAGCAGGTTCTCGCCCATGTGGTTGACCCGCGCCGGCGCCTGGGCGCGCGCGTACTCCTCGGCCCAGATCACCTGCTGCGTCGATCGTCGCGCCCAGTCCGCCGTGCTCGACCGGCCAGCCGAAGCCGATGAGGCCCGCCTTGCCGAGCTCGCGCTCCCAGTCGACACGGACGCCGAAGCCGACGTCCTCGTCGCCGGGCCCGCCACGCCCGCGGAGCTCCGCGTAGTCGCCGACCACGTGGTCGTCGAGCCACGCGCGGAGGTCGCGGCGGAGGAGCTCGGGATCGCCGGTGACCTCGACGTCGGCCATCGGGCTACGCGCCGCGCATCAACTCGATGCGCACGCCGTCGGGATCGCACACGAACACGATGTCGGTCCCGGGCGTCGAGCGCGTCGAGTCGAGCACGAGGGCTCCGTACTCCAGCAGCCGCTCGGCTGCCGCATCCACGTTGTCGACGACGAAGCAGAGGTGCGTGAGCCCGACCTGGGTACGCGTCTGCGACGGGCTACCGATCGGCTGCGGCTCGTGGAACTGCAGCAGCTCGATCCTCATGCCGTCCCTCTCGACGAACTGGGAGGTGATCCTCACGTCGCCGCGCGCTTCGAGGGCGCGCTCGAGGCCCGGCGCCGTCGAGCTGTCGAGCTCGAAGCTCTCGGCGCGCTCGAACCCGAGCCCGTCGCAGTAGAAGCGGATTGAGCGGTCGAGGTTCCGCACGCAGATCCCCGCATGCGACGGCCGGTAGGTGGTCATCGCGCTCCCCCAGTCGGGCTCGGGTATCTGACGACCCGTCAGGCGGGAGGCTAGCGTCGGCCGTTCCCAGGGTCCTGGCGAGCTCGCGCTCGGCAGGTGGTTCGCGGGTCGAGGAGGAGCGCATGCCGTCGGCGCCGGTGAAGGGCGAGTACCCGATCAAGCTCGGCACGTTGCTGTTCACGATGGTCGAGCCCGAGCGCGGGGTCGAGGTCGAGTACAACCGCTGGTACGAGCACGACCACTTCTATGCGGGGTGCATGGTCGGCCCGTGGCAGTTCGCCGGCGACCGCTTCGTCGCCACCCGCCGGCTCAAGGACCTCCGGTACCCGGTCGAGACCGACATGACGCCCGACCCGCTCACCGGGTCGTACCTCGCGATCTACTGGGTGCTCGACGGGCACCACGACGAATGGAATCGCTGGGCCGTCGACCAGGTGAACTACCTGCACGCGAACGGCAGGATGTTCGAGAAGCGCGCGCACGTGCACACGCTCCTGTACGAGAAGCGGTGGTCGCGGCAGCGCGACCCGAACGGCTGCACGATCGAGGCTGCGCTCGACCACGACTACCCCGGACTGGTCGTCGTGTGCGGTGACGTGAAGGAGGGGCACTCGCACGACGAGGTCGACGCGTGGTTCCGCGACACGTACCTGCCCGACGCGATGGCGCGGCCGTGGGGCCCCGACCTCGTGGGGAGCAACACGACGCTGCCGTTGCTCGACGACCGCCCGGCCGACGTCGTCGCGCCGGCCGCCGGGCCGAACCGCTTCCTGCAGTTCCACTTCCTCGACCACGACCCCGAGGAGGGGTGGGCCGACGGCTACTCGAGGATCGGCGAGGCGATCGAGTCGAGCGGGCTCGCCACTCACGTGTGGACGGGACCGTTCATCCAGACCGACTTCGGCACCGACAGGTACACCGACGAGCTCTGGTAATTCCAGAGTTGCGATCGGGGTTCGCACGCGACCCCGTTGCTCTGTGATTGTCGACGTCATCGCCGTCACGGAAGTGGATCGCGTGGTCGTGCGCCGACTGCTCGAGCTGTACGCGGGACTTCTCGGAGATCGACGGCCGCGAGCTGTCGTCGAGAGTTGAGTACGGATATCGCTACCTGGACGTCTCTGGACTGATGCCGACGGACACGCCGTTCCTGATCCACACCGACGGTCGTCTCGCAGGGCTCGCAATGGTTCGGGAGGGTTCCCCCCACGTGATCGCGGAGTTCTTCGTCGTGCGGAAGTATCGGCGCCGAGGTGTCGGCCGGGCCGCGGGCGAGCACTCTTCGAGCGATTCAGCGGAGCGTGGTCGGTGCGTGAGCAGCGACAACTGTCATACCCCGGTGTGATGATTGGGGTGCGCTTTCGAGCGGCCCGGCTGCTCCTTCTTCCCCTCATGTTGTCGGTGATGTTCGGGAGGAGGTGTCATGGATCGGGTCCGTGCTGCGGCGGCGACATTGCGTGCGGTGTTGGCGGGGCTCGAGCCGGGCAGGTTCTCGCCCGAGGCCGCGGCGGAGATCGCGGAGGAGCTCGCCGCCACGGAGAACGCGTGTGGCACCGCGAAGGTGCGTATGGCTGGCCGGGCGGGGGAGGGGGGTGTGCACCGCACTCGCGGGTTCGCGGATGTGTCCGATTGGCTGGCGAGTGCGACGGGGTCGATGGTCCGCGACGCACGGCGCGAGCTGGAGGCGGTCGCTGCGGTGGAGGCGTGTCCGGACACACGTGACGCGCTGGTGTGCGGTGACGTGTCCCTCGCGCAAGGCGCCGAGATCGCCCGCACCGAAGCCGAGGTGCCCGGGTGTGAGGCGGAGCTGCTCGAGCTCGCCAAGCTCGGGAGCCTCGGCGCGGTTCGGGAACGAGCACGGTCACGGCGTCTCGACGCGATGGATCGCGACGAGCTCTACGCCAAGCAGCGGAAGGCCCGGTGCTTCTCGCACTGGCGCGACGAGCTGGGCATGATCCGCGGGTCGTTCGCGCTCACCCCCGAGGTCGGCATCGGGCTGGTGAACCGGATCGACGCCGAGACCGACCGGCTCCGCCGCGACGCCAAACGCGCCGGCGGCACCGTCGAGCCGCGGGTCGCGTTCGCGGCCGACACGCTGGTCCGCATCATCGAAGGGTCCGCCAGCACCGAGGCGGGCGCGCCGCGCTTGCACCTCGTGATCGACTGGCCCGCCCTCGCCCGCGGGCACACCCACCCCGGCGAACGGTCCCACATCGTGGGGGGCGGCCCGATCCCGCCCCGCGTCGCACAACAGATCCTGGGCAACGCGTTCGTCGCCGCGGTGCTCACCGACGGGGTCGCGGTCCAACAGGTCCGCCACTTCGGGCGGCGCATCCCCGCCGAGGTCCGCACCACGCTCGAGCTCGGCCCGCCTCCCGAGTTCGCCGGGGTGACCTGCGCCGAGCCGGGCTGCGAGCGCCGCTACGGGCTCGAGTGGGACCACTGCGACCCGGTCGCCAACGGCGGAGCCACCTCGCTGGAGAACCTCCGGCCGCTCTGCACACCACACCACCGGGAGAAAACCCGACGCGACCGCGCCGCCGGCCACCCCGGAAACGGCCCGCGTGCCGACCCAAGGCCGTCCGACAGGGCGCCCCCATGAGAACGACGAACGACCAGCGGGGACGCCATTGCGAATGCGCTGTGAATAGTGGGTAAACTGCCCACTATGGCGTATGTGGTGGCCCGGAAGGGTCGCCGGTACGAGGCTCGAGAGTCGGAGGCCACGCCGCGCGGGCCGCGGGCGCGGACGCTCGCGACGTTCGACGAGTTCGACGACGTGGTGCTCGAGCGGGTGGTCGAACGGGCGAGCACGCCCATCGATGGAGGGGCGCTGCTGCGCTCGGCTCGCAAGGCCGGTGCGCCGGTCACGGCTGGCCAGTCGGCAGCCGACCGGGCGGCTTCACGCGTTGCTCGCGGAGATCAACGCGGGCCGTGGGCCGTCACCGATCCTCGCGGCCGCGCTCGAAGACACGTTGGGCGCGGTGCGCGCGACGCGTCGCAAGCGCACGCTCTCGGATCCTGTACGCGCCGCGATGGCTTGGACGGGAACCACGCTCGCCGAGCGCGGCGAGGCGCTCCGCGACCTCCTCCTCCTCTCCGACCGCCTGCCCACGCCCCCGGCTCGTTCCATCCCGCGTCCGGCGTGAGGCTCCGACGCGACCGCGGCAGCGCACCGCGGAAGACGGGGGTTGTTCCCGCGCACGCAGGCCGTGCGGGATCGCGGACGTCGGGCGCGCAATTCGACCCCGGGGAAGGCCCCGAGCCTTCGTTGCCCGACAAGGTGGTGGCAATCGACCAGCGCGCTCAGCCGGGCGAAGGTGGCGCACGCGTTCGGTGGAGCTCTCGCGCTCGCGTACTACGCAGAGCCGCGCACAACCGTCGACGTCGACGTGAACGTGTTCGTCACCACGGAGCAGTCCGTCAGGGTGGCGAAGGCGTTCGGCAGGATCGGGGTCGACACCGCGGCCCTCGAGCGCCCGGCGGCGACACGCGACGGTCAGGTCCGGTGCCGATGGGGGCGGACCCCGATCGACGTGTTCTTCTCCTACGACCCGCTCCACGACGCGATGCGCGAGGCCACCGCACGCGTCCCCTTCGGCCACGACCGGATCCCGATCCTGGCGCCGGAGCACCTCGTCGTCTGCAAGGCGGTGTTCGATCGCCCGAAGGACTGGATCGACATCCAGCAGGTACTGGTGACGGTGGATCGGTTCGACGCGGAGGAGGCGCGCAGGTGGCTCGACCACCTCGTCGGCGCGAAGGACCCGCGCTACCGCAAGCTCGAGCGTCAGATGGCGGCGTTGCTCGGCGGCGGACACTCACTCCGCCGGGTGCCAGGGCACCGGGAAGTCGTCGGGGCGTAGCTGCGCGTCGGTGCCGCCGTCGACGAAGAGCACCGAGCCGCAGAAGAACCTCGCCCGGTCGGAGAGCAGGAACGTGACGAAGTCGGCGATCTCCTCCGGCTTGCCACGCCTGCCGATCGGCACCGCGAATTGCTCGATCGCCGGCCCCACCACCGGGTCGTCGAGGCCCTCTTGGAGGAGCGGGGTCTGCACCGCCCCGGGGGCGATCGCGTTGAGGTTGATGCCGGTGCCGGCCCACTCCTCGCTTGGTGCGTGCCGCCGCACCCACCGGGCGAGCGCGAGCTTGGTGACCGGGTACACCGAGAGCGACTCCCCCTCCCCGCCGCCTCCCGCGCCGCCGCCTCGTCCCCGGCGAGGCAGGCGTCGACGAGCTTCATCGAGTAGCCCGGCTGCGCAGTGGTCGAGTTCGAGCTGATCGCGACCGCCGCCGGGTCGTGACCTGCCGCGAGCGCCGGGCGGAGTCCCTCGAGCAGCTCGACGGTGCCGAAGTAGTTGACCGACACGAGCAGCGACGCAGCGCGGTCCGGCAGGCCGGCCATACCTGCCGCGGTGACCAAGCCGTCGAGCCGGCCTCCCGCGAGCTGCGCGATCTGCTCGATCGCGGTGGCGCGACCCTCTGCAGTGCCGAGGTCTGCGCCGACCTCGACGCCGTTCGAAGCCCGGAGGTCGACCCCGATCACGCGATGGCCGTCGCTCGCGAGCCGCGCGGCGGTGGCCGCGCCGATGCCCGACGCCGCCCCCGTGATCGCAACGGTCCGCCCCGTGCTCACGAGGATCTCGCAGTCATCGGTGACAGCCTCGAGAAGGGGTCAAGACCGGGCGAGCTCGCGCCAGGGCACGTCCCGGTCGTTGCTCGGCTCACGCGGTAGACCGAGCACCCGCTCGGCGATCGTGTTCTTCTGCACCTCGTCGGTGCCTCCGCCGATCCTCACCTGGTACTGGTTGAGGAAGTAGTCCTGCCAGAGACCGTGCGACGGCGCGTCATCGCCGAAGAGCGTGGCCGTCGGCCCGAGCAGGCGCATCACCACGTCGCCGGTGCGCGCCGCGTGCTGCGCGTACACGCGAGCTTCACCACCGACGCCTCCGGCCCCGGCGTCTCACCACGGCTCATCGCCGAACGGAGGCGAATCGAGAAGTACCGGAGCAGCTCGGCGCGGATCCACGTTGCGCGAGCTCCTGACGGATCACCGGATCCGACGTCCGGCCGCGGCTGCGTGCGAGGTCGATCACGTCGTCGGCGTTGCGACCGCCCTGGCCGGCGCCGATCATCGCCCGTTCATTGCCGAGCGTCGTGTGCGCGACCCGCCAGCCGTTGTTCACCTCGCCGAGCACATTTTCCTCGGGGACGCGCACGTCGGTGAGGAACACCTCGTTGAAATGGGCGACGCCGTTGATCTGACGGAGCGGGCGCACCTCGATGCCCCGCGAGTGCATGTCGACGAGGAAGTAGGTGATCCCACGGTGCTTCGGGACGTCGGGATCCGTCCGGGCGAGCATCATGCCCCAGTCGGAGAACTGTGCCTGCGTGTTCCACACCTTCTGGCCGCTCACCACGTACTCGTCGCCGTCGAGCACCGCGAGTGGCGAGCGATGCGAGATCGGACCCCGCGCTCGGCTCGCTGTAGAGCTGGCACCAGATCTCGTCGCCGCGCAGCATCGTGTCGAGGTAGCGCTCCTTCTGCTCGTCGGTGCCGTGCACCATCAACGTGGGGGCGACCATGCCGATGCCGATCGCGAACACGCCGGCCGACACGTCGTACTGCGCCTGCTCCTCGTTGAAGATCGCCTGCTGCATCGCGGTGCCGCCGCGCCCGCCGTACTCCTTCGGCCAGGTGATGCCCGCCCACCCGTTCTCGTAGAGCACGTGTTGCCAATCGCGGCTCCGCTTGATGTGCTCGGCGTACCAGTCGTCGTCGTGCCGGGTCTGCGCCTCGGCGCCCGGCTCGATACGGGTCGGCGTGCGCGTCGAGGAAGGCTCGCACCTCGGCCCGGAACGCGGCCTCCTCCGGAGTGTCGTTCGAGCCCAGGACCTCTCTCACCGGCATCCTCCGCAACCTCGCCGAACCTCTCGTCGTGGACGGTACCGCCCGGATCCACGCGGATCTCGCAGCTGATCTGACGGTCCGTCAGATCCGGGTGCTCGAATCGTCGTACGATGGCTGCATGGCCATCGCAGAACGAACCTGCAGATCCCCCGCATCATCTCGGTCGACGACCACGTGGTGGAGCCGCCCGACCTCTGGACCTCCCGCCTCCCGAGAAGTACCTCGACCGCGGCCCGCGGGTCGAGCGCGACAGCGCGGAGTTCTACTTCGTCGGCGGCGTGTTCTCGTTCGAGAAGGGCGTCGACGGCGGCGAGTGGTGCGACTTCTGGCTCTACGACGACCTCGTCTACCCGTTCCCGAAGCTGTCGGCCGCGATCGGGTTCCCCGACCTCGACAACACGCCCGATCACGTTCGACGAGATCCGGCCCGGGCTGCTGGAAGCAGGCCGAGCGCCTCGCCGACATGGACGCCAACCACGTCGACGCGTCGATCTGCTTCCCGAACATGCTGCCGCGCTTCTGCGGCCAGACGTTCCTCGAGCGCGCCGACAAGGAGCTCGCGCTCGTGTGCGTGCAGGCCTACAACGACTGGATGATCGACGAGTGGTGCGCGGGGACGGCACGGGCCGGCTCATCCCGCTCACATCATGCCGCTCTGGGACGCCGAGCTCGCCGCCGCCGAGGTGCGCCGTTGCGCCGACAAGGGCAGCCACGCGGTCGCGTTCACCGAGAACCCGTATCCGCTCGGCTGCCGTCGGTCCACGACGAGGACCGGTTCTGGGACCCGTTCTTCGCGGCGTGCCAGGAGACCGACACCGACGTCTGCATGCACATCGGCTCGTCGTCGAAGATGCCGTCGACGTCGCCCGACTCGCCGTTCATCGTGAGCTCGACGCTCACGTTCTCGAACGCGATGGGCTCGATGTTCGACTACATCTTCTCCGGCATCCTCGAGCGCTTCCCGACGCTGACGCTCGCGTACTGCGAGGGCCAGGTCGGGTGGGTGCCGTACGTGCTCGAGCGGGCCGACAAGCTCTGGGCACGAGCGCGCGCGCAACGCGTTCGGCACGGCGCTGCCGCACCCGCCGACGAGCTACATGCCCGGCCGCATCTACTTCTGCATCTTCGACGACGAGATCGGCCTCGCGAACCGCAACGTGATCGGGATGGAGCAGATCACCTTCGAGGTCGACTACCCGCACGCCGACAGCACCTTCCCGCACACCAAGGAGACCGCGCAGCTGATCTGCGACAAGGCCGGGCTCGACGACGACGAGCGCTACAAGTTCATCCGCGGCAACGCCATCCGGGCGTTCGGCCTCGAGCGCTTCGGCATCGCGAAGTAGCCGGAACGAGAAGTCGCGGGACGAGCCCGAAAACCGGGAGCACGCCCGAACCGGGATCACGCAGGAGCCGGCGACGGCGGAGCCGATCCGCTTGCTCTCGAACGCGGTCGCGCCCCGCCGCACCGAACGCCGCTGCATCGAACGCGCGGTGCGCGACGTGCGACGCTTCCAGCGGAGCGCTTCGTCGAGGGTGACACCATCGCCCCGTCGGTAGAGGTCGAGGACCTCGGTGACCGCGTCGGTCGCAGCGATGTCGTGGGCCAGACGCAATGCTGCGGGCAAGAGGTCGGAGTGGGGCACCACGTGGTTCACGAGTCCGATGCGCAGTGCCTCCTCCGACTCGACGAAGTTGCCGGTGATCGACATCTCCGCCGCCTTGCGCACGCCCACCGCGCCGCGGCACAGCGGCGGTGAAGTCCCCACGCCGCCACCACGCCGAGCCGCGGATGGAGATGTCGCCGGCGATCCTTGCGCGGCGCGCAGCTGCTCGATGCCGTCGGCGGCCAGGGCGAGCAGCTCGTCGAGTGAGGCTCGGGACAGCGGTGTCCTCTCCGCGGTGGCCTGGACCTCGACGAGGCCTCCGTCACCGGTCATCACGACGTTGGCGTCCACCTCGGCGGTCGAGTCCTCCGGGTAGTCGAGATCGAGCAGCGCCCGGCCCTCGACCACCCCGCACGACACCGCGGCCACCGATCCGTTGAGCGGCAGGCGATCGAGGCCGGCCTCGGCCTGGACCTTGCGCAGCGCGAGCTCCAGAGCCACGAAGCCCCCGGTGATGGCGGCGCAGCGAGTCCCGCCGTCGGCCTCCAGCACGTCGCAGTCGATCCAGACGGTGCGCTCCCCCAGTCCCTTGAAATCCACCACCCCGCGCAGCGAGCGACCGATCAGCCGCTGGATCTCGACGCTGCGTCCGTCCGGGCGTCCCTTCGACACGTCGCGCCGCTTGCGCTCGCCGGTCGACGCGGGCAACATCCCGTACTCGGCGGTCACCCAGCCGCGGCCGCGGCCGGCCATCCAGCGAGGAACGTCATTCTCCGCGGTGGCCGTGCAGATCACGCGCGTGCCCCCCATCTCGATCAGCGCCGAGCCCGTTGCGGTGCGCACGAAGTCGGTGGTGATGGTGACCGGGCGCAGCGCGGCCGGGGCGCGGCCGTCGTGGCGGGCGGGTGGATCGGAGCTCATGCTGCCGCCACTCTCACGGCCCCAGCGACCTCGACCTGCTCCACCGCCGCGATCGGGAGCTGCAGGAAGCGAGTGCCGAGGCGACGGAACTCGTCCGGGTCGCCGCTGGCCAGGAAGCGGTAGTGCCCGCGGCGCTCGTGATCGCTGCGATCGAGGCCGTCCGACAGAAGGCGCTCGTGGATCTCGGTGGCCATCGCCTCTCCCGAGCTGACGATGGTCACCCCGCGGCCCAGGGCGCGCTGCAAGATCGGCCGCACCAGCGGGTAGTGGGTGCAGCCGAGAATCACCGTGTCCACACCCGCCCTTCGCAGGGGCCGGCACGCACCCTCGACGCAGCTCACGACCCGCTCGTCCACCTCCCCGCCCTCCTGGATGAGGGGGGCGAGCTCGGCCGAGGCCACGGTGTGCAGCTCGGCCTCCGGCGCGACCTGCGCAAGCGCTCGGGCGTACGCGCCGCTGCGCACGGTGGCGGGCGTGGCGATCAGCCCGACCCTGCCGTTGCGCGTGGCCGCGGCGGCCAGCCGCGACTCGGGCCCGACCACCCCCACCACCGTCACCCGCCCCTCGAGCTCGGACTTCAGAACGGGCAGCGCGGCCGCGGTGGCCGAGTTGCAGGCCACCACGAGCAGCTTGGCTCCGCGGTCGAGCAGGATCCCCGCGAGCTCGCGGCCGAACGCCAGCAACTCGGCGGCCGAACGGTCCCCGTAGGGGAACCGCGCGGTGTCCCCGAGGTAGAGGAAGTCCTCGTGCGGCAGGGACACCAGGCACTCGTGGAGCACCGTGAGGCCGCCGACACCGGAGTCGAAGACGGCCACCGGCCACTCTGTCCGGGGCAAGACCACGGCGGGAATGGTCGCAGGCGCGGCGGGCGCCCGCCCTGGTCAGGCAAGCTCGGGGGGCGCGCTCGGCTCGGGCCCGTCGCGCTTCGCTCGAGCCTGCGCGGCGGGCCGGGCGTGGTCCGATCGGCTGGGGCAAGGTGGGTGCTCCCTACGTTTGGCATGTATGTCGTGCGGTGAGCGAGCTGTCCTGACTTGACCCCCTCCTGTGGGGTGAACCCAGGACAGCTGGCGGAACCCGGCCCGGAGCCGCACGCCGGCGCCCCGCCGCTCGACCCCTTAGAACTGCACCTTCCTCACCGCCTCCTTGATCTTGCCGATGATCACGTCGCCGAGCTCCTTGCCCTCGTCGGTGCGGAAGCCCTTCATCGCGGCCACCACACCGGCCATGACCAGGGCAACCAGCAGGATCAGCGCCACGTACTCGACGGTGCCCTGCCCGTGACTCGATCGCAGGCTCATCCAGCCGGCGTGAACACGTCCCATCAGGCGGTGCATCTGTTCTCCCTTCGCGGATCTGACGGTCGGGGCCAATGCTCCGACGGGGGGACGCACAGCTCCAGACGTGAGAGCACCAATCGGAATGCGACCGTGTGACAAAGAGGCGACAGAGCGCCCTGCCATGATCAGCGCGCATGTGCGGGATCGGCGCCATCCTCGATCCGGCCGGCACGTCGGGTCCCCAAGCGGCGCAGGGCATGCTCGAGGCGCTGCGCCATCGCGGCCCCGACGGTGATGCACTGCGGCGGATCGGCCCGCTCGTGCTGGCCCACACGCGGCTGGCCATCATCGACGTCGCGGGCGGCGACCAGCCGCTCGATTCGGAGGACGGCGACGTCACCGCGATCGTCAACGGGGAGATCTACAACCACGAAGGACTGCGTGAGACGCTCGAGGCGAAGGGCCACCGGTTCGCCACCCGCTCCGACAGCGAGGTGGTGGTGCACGCCTACGAGGAGCACGGGCTCGACCTGGTGCGTCACCTCGAGGGCATCTTCGCCTTCGCCCTCTGGGACGAGCGCAGGCGCCGGCTCGTGGCCGCGCGCGACGCCTTCGGGGTCAAGCCGCTCTACTGGTGGAGCGACGGGCGCCGCACCGCGCTCGCGTCCGAGATCGGGGCCCTGATAGAGGCCGGCCTGGTCGAGGCCAGGGTCGACCGCACCGCGCTCGATCACTACCTCGCCTGTCGCTTCGTTCCCTCCCCGCGCACCCTGTTCGACGGCGTCAGCAAGGTGCCGCCGGCCTCGACGCTCGTGGTCGAGCAGGACGCCGGCCCCCGAATCCTGAGCTGGCGCGAGCCGCCGGGCACCCCATTCGACCAGGACACCGGCGAGGACGAGCTGGCCGCCCAGCTGGCCGAGCGCTTCGGGGACGCCGTCGAGCGCCAGATGATGTCCGACGTCCCCTACGGGGCCCTGCTCTCCGGCGGGGTCGACAGCGCGGCGGTCGTGGCCGCCATGGCCTCCCGGTCCGACCGGCCGCCCACGACCTTCACGATCGGCTTCCCCGGCCACGGCGACGTGCTGGACGAGCGCAAGCTCGCGGCCGAGAGCGCCCGGCTGATCGGCACCGACCATCACGAGACCGCCATGACCGAGACGGGCTTCCTCCCGGAGCTCGCGCGCTCCATGCCGCGCCTGGAAGAGCCCTGCGGCATCCCGAGCGCGCCCGCGCTGCTGCAGCTCTCACGCTTCGCGGCCGAGCACGTGAAGGTGGTGCTGGCCGGCCAGGGCGCCGACGAGCCCCACGGCGGGTACGGCCGCCACCGGGCGGCCGCCGTCCTCGATCGCCTCACGCTCTTCCCGGCGGCCGCCGCCGGGCCCGCCGCGGCGCTGGCCCGAGCGCTCCCCCGCGCCGCACGCGCGCGGCGCACCGCCCACGTGCTTGGCGGCCGCGGCGACAGCGAGCGCCTGCTGCGGCTGGTGGAGATCACCGACGATCACGTTCGCCGGGACCTGCTGTCCGACGCCCGAACCGAGGCGCAGGCCCGCAAGGAGCGCCTGGACACGGCACGCGGCTATCTGGTCGACGTCGACGGCCGGACCCTGCTGGAGCAGGCTCTCTACCTCGACACGCGCATGTTCCTGCCCGACGGGATCCTGCTCTGCAACGACAAGATGTCGATGGGGGCCGGGCTCGAGCTGCGCGTGCCCTTTCTCGACGTCGAGCTGATGCGCTTCGTCGAACGCCTTCCCGCCTCGGCCCGCGTGCGCCCTCGGGCCGGCAAGCACCTGCACCGCAAGGCGATGCAGCTATTGCTGCCGCCCGGCATCTCCGGCCGTCCCAAGCACGGCTTCGCCACCCCCTACGACGACTGGCTGCGGGCCTCGCTCGGGGCCGAGGTGGTGCGCCGCTACGCGCCCGATCGGCCGCTGGCCGAGCTGGTCAGCCCCGCAGGTGTGGCCCGGCTCGTGGACGAGCACCGCCGCGGGAAGGCCGACCACAAGGCGGTGCTCTACTGCCTGCTCGAGCTGTCCGAGTGGCACGGCGCCTTCGTGGAGGCGAGGGAGCCCGTGGCCGCGTGAAGCGCAGGCGCGTGCTCTTCGTCCACTCGCGCAAGGCCAGCTTCGTGGCCATCGACCGCGAGCTGCTGGCCGAGCGCTACGAGATCGAGGACCTCTACCAGCCGGGACGCTGGCCCAACCCGGTCAAGACGATCGGCGGGGTGCTGCGTGCCGACCTGGTGTTCGGCTGGTTCGCGTCCTGGCACACCTTCTTCCCGATCACGCTGGCGTGGCTGCTGCGAAAGCCGTCGGTGATGGTGATCGGCGGGTTCGACGTCGCGAACATGCCCGACATCGGGTACGGCCATCAGCAGGGCGGCCTGCGGATGCACGCCAGCCGCTGGATCTTCCGGCGCGCGAGCCGGCTCGTGACCTTCTCGCAGTACTCGCTCGACGAGATCGAGCGCAACACCCCGATCCCGCGCGAGCGCGTGGCCGTCGTGCTGCTCGGCGTGCCCGACCCGTTCGGCTCCCTGCCCGACGAGCCCAGAGAGCCGACCGCCCTCACCGTGGGCGCCGTGGACCACACCACGCTCGTACAGAAGGGTCAGCTGCCGTTCGTGGAGGCGGCGCGAGAGCTGCCGCAGACGCGATTCGTACTCGCCGGTGGGTGGTTGGACGACGCCGTTGAGGAGCTGCGCCGCCGGGCGAGTCCCAACGTCGAGCTGACCGGGTGGCTGTCGGACGAGGAGCTGCTCGACGCATACCGTCGCGCGACCGTCTACGTGCAGGCCTCGCGGCACGAGGGCTTCGGCCTGGCGGTGGCCGAGGCCATGCTGGCCGGCTGCGTGCCGGTCGTGATGAACGTGACGGCGATGCCGGAGGTGGTGGGCGACGCCGGGATACTGATCTCCTCCCAGCGCCCGGAGGAGGTGGCCGACGGGGTGCGGCGGGCGTTCGAGCTCGGGCCCGAAGCCGCCCTCGCCGCGCGCGAGCGTATTCTCTCGGCCTTTCCGATGGAACGGCGCCGGGAGGCACTTCTGAGAGTGACGGAGGAGGCGTTGGGTGGCTGACCTGCGCGGCTGGCGGCGCCTGCGCGAGCAGCGCCGCGTGCGCGAGGCGCTCCTGCTCGACCTGGGCGCGCTCGTCTACGAGCTTCACCGCCAGGGCCGCCGCGCGCCCGACCTGTTGCAGGAGAAGGCCATCGAGCTCGGCAGGGTCGACCGCGAGGTGCGCGAGCTCGAGGAAGCACTGGAGCGGCGGTGAGCGAGGAGCAGCCCTGTCCCAACTGCGGCGAGCCGGTGGATCCACGCCAGCTGGTGTGCCTGCACTGCGGCGAGCGGATCGCTCTCGCCGAGCGGCGCTCGTGGGCCAACGAGCCCGTCACCGCGATCGCCGCCGCGCTGATGGCGGTGATCGTCATCGGCGCCGGACTGTTCGGTTTCGCGATCGCCGAGCTGCTGGACGACGACGGAGGCGGAGGCGGTGGTGGCGAGGGTCCTGCCGTGGTGTCCGGGGCCGGCCAGGAGAGCGAGTCGTCGACGCGTACCACGCTGCCGCCCGAGCCCGAGCGCGAGCCGACTGAGGCCGAGACGGAGACGGAGGCCGCGACCGAGACGGCGCCGACGACGGAGTCGCGCGCCGGAGCCCTCCCCGGCTGGCCCGACGGGCTGACCGCCCACACGGTGGTGCTGGTGAGCTCGAGCGACGGCCCGGCCGCCCGCGACGCTGCCCGGCAGGCCCGCAGCTCGGGCCTCGAGGCGGGGCTCTTCCGCTCGGATCCCTACGACCTCGGCACGGGGCTGTGGATCGTCTACTCGGGACGCTTCGACACGCCCGAGGGAGCCGCGCGCCAGGCCGCCGGGCTGCAGGACCGGTACCCGGGGGCCTACCCCCAGCTGGTTCAGAGAGGCCAGTAGCGGCCGAGCACGGCGGTGGCCTGCTCGGCCAGCGGATGGCGCTCCACTGCTGCCGGCGGCTCGCCGGCGCCGCCGAGCGCCTCCATCGTCTCGGCCACCGAGCCGGCGAGCGCGTCGAGGTCGTAGCCGCCCTCGAGCACCGCTCCCACGGGCGCGCCGAGCTCCTCGCCGAGCGAGCGGACCTGGCGTGAGAGAGCGCCGTAGGACGACGTGGCGAGGGCCAGGCCGCCGAGCGGATCGTCGCGGTGGGCGTCGTAGCCGGCGGAGATCAGGATCAGGTCGGGGCGATAGGCCCGCGCCGCGGGCGCCACCACGTGTTCGACCAGCGACAGGAACGCCGGCTCACCGGTGCCGGCGGGCACGGGCAGGTTGAACGAGAACCCCTCCCCCCGCCGTGGCCGACGTCGGTAAGCGGGCCCGAGCCGGGCCAGAACGGCGACTGGTGGATGCTGGCGAACAGCACCTCACGGGAGTCGTGGAAGATCGTGTTGGTCCCGTTGCCGTGGTGGACGTCCCAGTCGAGCACCAGGACGCGCTCGGCGCCCAGCGAGTCGAGCGCATGACGGGCGGCCACGGCGACGGTGGCGAACAGGCAGAAGCCCATCGCCCGCGAGGGCTCCGCGTGGTGGCCCGGCGGGCGCAGGCAGCTGAAACCCGCCCGCTCCCCGTCGCTCATCAGCGACTCCACCATGGCGCACGCGCCCCCGGCCGCACGCAACGCCGCATCGAGGCTGCCCGGGCTGGTCGGGGTGTCCAGGTCGAAGGCCGCGCCGCGCGCACAGGTGGCGCGCACCAGTTCGATGTAGTCGGCGGGATGCACCCGCAGCAGCTGCTCCTCGGTGGCGGCGGGCGCCTCGCGCACCTCCCAGCCGAGCCAGTCACGGCGCCGAAGCTCCGCCTCGATCGCCCGGATCCGCTCCGTGCGCTCGGGGTGCCCGGGACCGGTGTCGTGTGCCAGCGAGGCGGGGTGCGAGAAGAAGGGCGGAGACACGCGCGCCGGTACGGTACCCGGGCGCCGTGGTCGAGACAGGTCCTGAGCCCATTCGCACCGACGTGGCAGTGGTGGGTGCCGGCGCCGCCGGGCTCTACTCGGCGCTGGTGGCCGCCCGCGAGGGCGCCAGTGTGGCGCTGGTCAGCCGCTCGCCCCTCGCTCAGACGGCGAGCTTCTGGGCCCAGGGCGGGATCGCCGCGGCGCTGGCGGCGGACGACTCGCCCGAGCTCCACGTGGAGGACACCCTCACCGCCGGGCGCGAGGCTGCGCGCGGGAGCGCCGTGCGCGTGCTCTGCCAGGACTCGCCGGAGGGCGTGCGCGACCTCGAGGAGCTGGGGGTGCAGTTCGACGCCGACCGTTCCGGCAACCTCGCGCTCGGGCTCGAGGGCGGGCATTCGCGCCGGCGCATCGTCCACGCCGGCGGCTCGTCCACCGGCCGGCGCATCACCCGCGAGCTGTCCGCGCTGGCGGCGACCGACGAGCGCATCGTCGTGCTCGAGCCCCGGGCCGCCACCGCCCTGCTGATCGATGACGGCCGCTGTGCCGGCCTGACCTCGCGCTCGCGTGCCGGCGATGAGCTCGAGGTGCTGGCCCGCGCGGTGATCCTGGCCACCGGAGGGATGGCGGCGCTGTGGGAGCGCACCACCAACCCGCGCGGCGCCGTGGGCGGCGGCCTGACGCTCGCCGTGGGCGGCGGGGCGGAGCTGGCCGACCTCGAGTTCATGCAGTTTCATCCCACCGCGCTGCGCCTCGACGGGCCGCGCGACGGCTTTCTCATCACCGAGGCAGTGCGCGGCGAGGGTGCCCTGCTGCTCAACGAGCAGGGCGAGCGCTTCGTCGACGAGCTCGACCCACGCGACGCCGTGGCGCTCGCGATACAGGCCGAGCTCACCCGCGCGGGGGGTCAGGCGGTGAGCCTCGACATGCGCGAGGTCGACGTCGGGCGCTTCCCCAACATCGGCGCGGCGCTGGCCGAGGTCGGCCTCGACCCCGCCCGCGACCTGATCCCCGTCGCTCCCGCGGCGCACTACACGATGGGGGGCGTGGCCGCCGACATCGACGGTCGCGCCTCGGTGCCCGGGCTCTACGCCGTGGGGGAGTGCGCCTGCACGGGCCTCCACGGCGCCAACCGGCTGGCCTCGAACTCTCTGGCCGAGTGCTTCGTCTTCGGGCGACGCGCGGCGCTGGCAGCTCTGGACGATCCCGAGCCGCCGGCTCGGGCGCCGGCGCCCGAGTCCGTGGTCGGTGCCGTGCCCGGCGAGGAGACCCGGGCCGCGCTGTGGCGCGACGCGGGTCTGTTGCGCGATCCGCAGCGCCTGGCCGGCCTGCTCGACGACCCGTTCCCGCTCGCGCGCCTGATCGCCGCCTCCGCGCTGGCCCGGGAGGAGAGCCGTGGCGCGCACCAGCGAACCGACCACCCCGGCACCGACCCGGCTCTCGACCACCTGCATACCCTGGTGGGCCGCGGCGCCGAGCCGCGCTTCGAGCGATGGGAATGACCGGCGACACCCCGGTGCACGAGCTGTTCACCGAGTCCATGACGCTGCTGGCTTCGGGAGTGGCGGTGATCACCGCCCGCCGGGGCGACGGCGCTCCGTGCGGCCTGGCCGCCACCTCGGTGGCCTCGTTCAGCGACGATCCGCCGTCGCTCATGTGCTCGATCTGGCACCGCTCGCGCTGCCACGACGCGCTCGCGGCCAGCGACCACTTCGGGGTTCACCTGCTGCGCAGCGACGAGCTCGCGCTCGCGCATCGCTTCGCCGACCGCGAGCTGCCGGACAAGTTCGACGGCCTCGGCTGGTCCTGGGACGGCGACGTGCCCGAGCTGGAAGGCACGCTCGCCTATCTGCGCTGCCGGCGCGCGGACAACTTCGTGCGCTACGACCACACCGTCCTGATCGGCGACCTCGACGGCGGCCGCATCGAGGAGGGCCACCCGCTGCTGTACGCGCGGCGGCGCATGGACTGGCTCCTGCACCCTTCTTAACGCCAACTCAACATTCGGAGCGTTCCCGGGAGCAGGAGTCAGAACGAGGGCAAGGGAGGCCCGAAGCCGATGTACCAATTCAGTCGCTCGCTGTACCGGGAGTTGGCCCCGCACGTCGTTGCCTCAAACGGCGAGGACGTCGCGGCCGCGAGGCTGAGGTTCCTGAGGGCGTGCGAGTCGTCGATGGAGCGGCTCGCGCTCGACCGGCATTATTTCGGCAAGCCGGTCAGGACACTCTTCAGGGACATACGCCACTTCTTCCCGATGGCCGAGCAGCTGCGCGTCTACCGGATGTGTCAGGGGCACATGACGCTTGCCGTTCACTACGTCGACAGCCAGCTCCGGACTGGCGTCACATTCGACGGCAGTCCGGTGTGCTGCCACGCGAGCACGCGGCGGGGCACCCCGTGCCAGCGTGTGCCGCTGCCGAGTAGCAAGTACTGCCCGTCGCACAAGCACCTCGGCGAGGTCGTCGCCGGGGTGGTTGCCGCCTGAAGGCAATAGCGTCCACCCCGGGATGATTCTCGGGGTGGACGTCGGCGGCACCTTCACCGACGCGGCCCTGCTCACCGACGAACGGCTGCACACCGCCAAGGCTCCGACCACCCCGGACGACCAGTCCGAGGGAGTGATGAGCGCGGTGAGCGAGGTGCTCGACCAGGCGGGAGCGGAGGCGAGCGCGGTGTCTCGCTTCGTGCACGGCATGACCGTGGGCACGAACGCGCTGCTCGAGGGGCGGGTGGCCCGGACGGCCCTGCTCGCCACCGAGGGCTTCACCGATCTGGAGGAGCTGGGGCGCCAGGCGCGCCCCGAGCTGTACCGGCTCTGCGCCGGGCATCCGCCGCCGCTCGTTCCCGATGAGCTGCGGGTGCCGGTGCCGGAGCGAACCGGCCCCGACGGCGTACTGCGCGAGCTCGACGAGGACGCGCTGCGCGACGCGCTGGGCGACGTCGACGCCGAGGCCGCGGCGGTCTGCCTGCTGTGGGGCTTTCTCCACCCCGGTCACGAGCAGCGCGTGGCCGAGCTGCTGGGCGAGGAGCTGCCCGACGTCCACGTGTCCATCTCGCACGAGACCGCCGGTGTGTTCCGCGAGTACGAGCGCTGCGCCACCACGATCGTCGACGCCGCCCTCTCGCCGCTCCTGCGCGGATATCTCGAACGCCTGACCTCACGGGCCGAGGAGGCGGGCCTGCCCGAACCGGAGGTGATGCTGTCGAGCGGCGGCACCGCAGGTGCCGGCACGGCGGCGCGGCACGCGTCGTGGACGGTTCTCTCGGGACCCGCCGGAGGGGCGGTGGGAGCCGCCCGGGTGGCCGGCGAGGCCGACGCGGTGGGCCTCGACATGGGCGGCACGTCGTGCGACGTCTCGCTGATCGTGGGCGGAGCTGCCGCCGTCGGCAGCGGCCGCGAGGTCGGCGGGCGTGCCCTGGCCCTGCCGATGGTCGACGTTCACACCGTGGGCGCCGGGGGCGGCTCGATCGCCTGGCGCGACCCCGGCGGCGCCCTGCGCGTGGGCCCCCGCTCCGCCGGCGCCGATCCCGGACCCGCCTGTTACGGGCGCGGCGGCGAGAAGCCGACGGTCACCGACGCCAACCTGCTGCTCGGCTACCTCGACGCCTCCTCCCCGCTCGCAGGCGGTGTCGAGCTCGACCGCGACGCCGCGGAACGCGCCGTGGCCGCACTGGGTGAGGAGCTGGACCTGGGCGTCGATGAGACCGCTGCGGGCGTCGCCAGGGTGGCGAGCGCGGCGATGGCCCAGGCCGTGCGGGTGGTGACCGTCGAGCGGGGCATCGATCCCCGCGGCCTCACGCTGATCCCCTTCGGCGGCGCCGGCCCGCTGCACGCCGCGCAGATCGCGGACGAGCTGGGCGTGGAGCGCGTGGTGGTTCCGCTGGCCAGCGGCGTGCTCTCGGCGCTGGGCCTCGTGGTCTCCGAGCGCCGACGGGACCTGGTGGAGAGCGTGCTGCTCGCCGGCGACGACCTGACGGGCGAGAACGCAGCCGAGGTGGTGGAGCGCCTGGGCGAGAAGGGCCGGGAGGAACTGGGCGAGCCTGACGCCGAGCTGCGCGCCGTATACGACCTCAGATACGCCGGCCAGGCCTTCGAGCTGTCGGTCCCCGGTGAGCTCTCGCCCGATCCCGATCGCCTTCGCTCGGACTTCGACGAGGCCCACGACGAGCGCTACGGCTACAGCGACCCGGACGCCGAGCTCGAGCTGGTCACGATCCGGGTGGCGGCGGCGCTGCCCGGGGCCGAGCCTTCGCCGGCCACCTCGGAGGAGGGCGAGGAGCGCGGCACCCGCAGGCTGCGCTTCGGCGACGAGGAGACGGAGGCGGCGGTGCTGGGCCCGGGCGAGGCCGAGCTCGACGGCCCGGCCGTCTTCGAGCTGCCCGGAGCGACGCTGGTGGTGCCGCCCGGGTGGCACGCCGAGGCCGATGCCGACAGCGTGGTGATCAGCCGGTGAGCGGCATGGACCCGGTAACGCTGCAGGTGATGCTCGGAGCCTTGGGAGCGGCGTGCGACGAGATGGGCGCGGTGCTGGTGCGCTCGGCCCACTCGGCCAACATCAAGGAGCGCCGCGACGCGTCCACGGCGCTGTTCGACTCGCGCGGTCGCATGGTCATGCAGGCCGAGCACATCCCGGTGCACCTGGGCGCCATGCCCTCGGCGGTGGCGGCGGTGCTGGACGAGGACCACGAGCCGGAGGTGAGCTGGATCCTCAACGATCCCTACCAGGGCGGCACCCACCTCCCCGACATCACCGTGATCACGCCGCTCTTCCACGACGACGAGCTGGTGGGCTTCGCCGCCAGCCGGGCCCACCACGCCGACGTCGGAGGCAGCCAGCCGGGCAGCCTGCCCACGGACTCGACCACGCTCGAGGAGGAGGGCGTGGTCATCCCGCCCACGCGGATCGAGCCGGACACGCTCGAGCAGCTGGTCGAGCAGATGCGCGGCCCGCGCCAGCGCGAGGCCGACCTGCGGGCACAGCTGGCCGCCGGACGGGCGGGCGCCGAGCGCGTGGCGGCGCTGATCGAGCGGTACGGGCTGGACACCTACCGCGACGCCCTCGAGGAGACCCTCGACTACGCGGAGAAGCGCACCCGCTCGCGCATCTCGGAGCTCGAGGACGGCGAGCGCGAGGCCCGCGACGTGCTCGAGGCGGCGGACGGCGACGACCTCGAGCTGCGCCTGAAGGCCACCGTCGACGGCGACTCCGTGACCCTCGACTTCACCGGCTCGGCCGATCAGCACGAGGGCAACCTCAACTGCCCGCTGGCCGTGACCCTGTCGGCCTGTTACTTCGCGGTCCGCGTGCTGGCCGACCCGGACGTGCCGGCCTGCGAGGGCGCCTACCGGCCGGTGGAGGTGATCGCGCCGGAGGGCACGCTGCTCAACGCCCGTTCACCGGCCGCCGTGGTGGCGGGCAACACCGAGACCTCGTCGCGGGTGGCCGACCTGGTGCTGGCCGCCTTCGGGTGCGCGCTCGGACAGGGCACGATGAACAACTTCACCCTCGGCAACGACGGATTCAACTACTACGAGACGCTCGGCGGCGGCCAGGGCGCCTGCGCCGACGCCGACGGACCGAGCGCGGTGCACGTGGCGATGTCCAACACGCTGAACACTCCGGTGGAGGCCCTGGAGCGCGAGTTCCCGGTGCGGGCGATCGAGTACGCGCTCCGTCGGGGCTCGGGTGGAGCGGGCCGGCGGCGAGGCGGCGACGGAGTGGTGCGCGAGCTCGAGGCGCTCGAGGACATGCATTACTCGCTGATGACCGAGCGCCGGCGCCACGGGCCTCCTGGTGCGGATGGCGGCGAGCCGGGTATGCCGGGTCGGAACCTGCTGAACGGACAGGAACTGCCCGGCAAGGCATCCGGCACGCTGAGCTCCGGCGACCGGCTGCGAATCGAGACACCCGGAGGTGGAGGACATGGAGAGGCCTGAGCGTGTCGCGTTTTTCGGGCTCGGCATGATGGGCGGGCCGATGGCGGCCAACCTGGCGCGCGCGGGCTTCGAGCTGTCGGTGTGGACCCACAGCGAGGGCAAGGCGCAACGCTTCGTGGACGAGCACGGCGGATCCGCGGGCGCCACACCGGCCAGGGCTGCCGAGGGTGCGGGCGCGGTCATCACCATGGTCACCGACTCGCCCGAGGTCGAGTCGGTCCTGTTCGGTGACGACGGGGCCGCCGGCTCCCTGGACGAGGGAGCACTCGTGATCGACATGTCGACCATCGCACCATCGGCCTCGCGAAGGATCGGCGAGCGTCTGTCGGGACAGGGGCTCGACTACCTGGAGGCTCCGGTGTCGGGCTCACTGCCCAAGGCGGGAGACGGGAGCCTCACCATCATGGCCGGAGGCGAGCCTGCCACCTTTGAGCGCGCCCAGCCGCTGTTCGAGGCGATGGGCGAGCGCATCATCCTGGTGGGTCCCACCGGGCACGCCCAGCTGGCCAAGCTGCTGACCAACACCATGGGCGCCGTGCACGCCGCGGCCCTCGGCGAGGCGGTCATCGCCGTGCGCAAGGCGGGGATCGACCCGGAGGCGTTCATCGAGGTGGCGTCGGGAAGCGCCGGCAATTCGACCGTGCTCGCGCTCAAGGGAAAGCCGATGTTCGACCACGACTTCGAGCCGCTCTTCAAGCTGGAGCACATGCTCAAGGACGTGCGGCACTGTCTCGACGAGGCCCGCGCGCTCGGCGTGGAGCTGCGGCTCGGCGAGCTGGCGGAGACGATCTACGCCCGGGCGGCGGACGAGGGGCATGGCGGTGAGGACTTCGCCGCGGTGATTCTCACGCTGGAGGAGTCGGCGTAGGGTCCCCGGGGTACTGGCCACTCAGCCAAAAATCCGACCCTCTACGTTGCATTCGCCACGAAATTTCCCTTGCACGCTGGGCTTTCCTGGGTCACAATGGCCGCCCGCGCCCCCCAGCCGGATCAAGCCGAACGCCAGGTGGCGCTATGGAGGTTTTTCTCGTCTATGCCAGTCGCATTGAAGGAATGGGCCGTTACCGTGCGGGCTCTCGCCGAGGGCGAGCAGCTCGTGACCCTGCGTAAGGGTGGAATCCGCGAGGAGAACAAGCACTTCGAGATAGAGCACGACCGGTTCTTTCTCTATCCGACCTTCGATCACCAGCGCAACGACCTGATCCGCCAGTCGCACGTGCCCGAGCTCGACCGGGCCCTCGAGGAGGGCGTCTGGCCGGACAACGAGCCGCCCGCCGAGGCGCTCATCCGGGAGGGGGGCATCCCCCAGCCCGAGCGGGTGCGCATCCGGGCGTGGGCCGAGGTGGCGGCGAGCTACCTGATCACCGATCCGCGCGCCATCGACGCGCTGTCCCCGTACTACATCTGGACGACCGACTACGCGGAGAAGCGGCTCTCCTGGAAACGCCGTCATCCCCTTCACGTGATGCTGCTGCGCACCTACCGCATTCCGCGGCCGGTCACGGTCAAGGTGCGTCCGGAGTACCACGGTTGCCGCTCCTGGCTCGAGCTCTACCGCGAGCTCCCGTTCGAGGGCACGCCGGTGCTCTCCGACGAGGAGTTCGAGCGGGCGTCGGAGGAGATCGAGGCGATCGCCTCGGACGCCGTGCCCGTCTTGGCCTGAGCGCGGGCCGCGTTCGTTTCCTACTGCTCGAAGGCGCCGGGGTCGGCAGGCACGTCCACCGCATGCTCTCGCAGCGCCTCGAGCGGAACGACGTCGAGCGCGCGCTCGTGCGTCGAGGCGAGCACCACGAAGGCGGCCGCGCCGTCCTCGTGGGCACGCAACCAGTTGGCCGCGGTGACGCACCAGCGGTCACCGGGCCGCAGTCCGGGGAATCCGTAGGCCGGCAGAGGTGAGACCAGGTCGTTGCCGATGCCGCGCTGGTGGGCGAGGAACTCCTCGGTGACCACGGCGCAGATCGTGTGACTGCCGAGGTCCTGAGGACCCGTGTTGCAGCAGCCGTCGCGGAAGAAGCCGGTCACGGGATCGGTGCCGCACGACTCCAGCTCATCGCCCAGCACGTTGCGCTCAGCCACCGGCGCAGTATCGCGCCTGGCGCTCAGCGGGCGCAGCACCACCCCGACAGGCGCGGGAAGCCTGCTCCGCGACCGCCCGGGTCGAGCTGCCGCGACACGCGTGAGAAGGCCCGTGGCCGTCCTCGCCCGATCAGCAGCCACTGATTCGCCTCCGGCCAGGCCACGAGCAGCCGGCGGCCGTCGGGCGACCACTCGAGCTCGGAGAACGTTCCCGGGCCGCTGAACAGCCGGCGCCAGGCCACCAGGTCGCCGGTGAGTCCGACGGCCACAACCTGGGAGACGCCGCCCCGCGACAGGGCCACCGCCGCGCGCCGGCCGGACGGGTGAAGCGCCAGGGCGCCGGCGCGGGTGCCCACCGGAAGCGGGCGCTCCGCCCGCAGGCGGCCGTCGCGGCCACGCACCTGCAGGGCGTCCGGCAGAAGGATCACCAGGCGGCGCCCGTCGCGCGACCAGGCTAGGTCGAGCGCCCGCGCCGGAAGGGGCGCAGACCACAGCCGCGCGCCGGTGTCGGCGTCGACGCTGGCCACGGCCTGACCCGTGCCACCGTTCGGCGTCGTCCGTACGTAGCTGAGGGAGTACCCGCGCCCGGGCCGCCAGGCGGGCGTGACCGCCGCGGCCCCGCCCGCGACGGCATGGTCGAGCCGCCCGCTGCCGTCGGCCACCCGGAGCGTCCGGCCCGATGGCCGCGACTCCAGGTAGGCCACTCTGTAGCCGTCGCCGCGCGACCATGCGGGACGGCCCACTCTCCCCGGCCGGACGATCGACCAACGCGGCTCTCCCGACGGCTCCATCGCGGTGACCCGGCGTCCCCGCGTGCCGATCACGTAGAGCCCGCGGGGCGACCAGCCCAGCTCGTGGTAACCGCCGAGCCTGCGCAGCGCTCCGCCGGGGTCCACCCGCCAGGCGCCGGAGTCGGATACCGCCAGCAGCCGCCCGCCCCGCGGGAAGCCGCGGAGGGTGGGTTGAGCCTCGTCGGGGGCGAGGCCCACGCGCTCCTCGATCCACTCGCCCACGGCCGCTCCCGCCGGGCTGAGCGCCGCGCCCAGACCCAGGGCGAGCAGAGCGGCCGCGAAGGCCAGGCGCAGCGCCGGACGCCGCGAGCGACTGGGGCGGACCGGGCTCCGCTCGGCGTGGGCGGCCTCGATCACGCGCCAGCTGCGTCGGGCCGCGCCCGCCTCGTCCGGGGCCGGGCTGTCCGCGAGGGCGTCGCGCAGGCGCTCTTCGAGCTGCGAGCTCACCTCTCCCCCACGATCTCGGCCAGCCGGTCGAGCGCGCGGCGCATGCGCGAGTTGACCGTCCCACGCGGCAGCTCGAGCAGGCGCGCGATCTCTCCGGGTGTGTACTCGAACAGGTAGCGCAGAGCCACGAGCGCGCGCTGTTCCGGGCCGAGCTCACGCAGGGCGTCGAGCAGGTCGTCCGAGAAGGGCACACTGGGCCGGTCGGGCGCGGCCGTGACGGCCTCGGCCGCCGCGGGATCGACCTCGGCGCGCAGGCTCCGGGCGCGCGCGGCGTCGATGGCCCGGTTGACGACTATGCGGTGCATCCAGGGCCCGAACGGTCGCCGCCGGTCGAAGCGGTCGAGAGCGCGCACCGCGGCCAGGAACGACTCCTGGGCGATGTCCTCTGCCGCAGCCGCGTCGTGGACCACGAGGTACGCCGCACGGTAGGCGCGTGGCCACTCTCGCCGAAACAGCGCCTCCAGCGCCTCGGACGAGCCGCGCTGTGCCTCCCGCACGAGCCGCCCCTCCCCGGGTCCCGCCGCAGCCCGAGTGGCGGCCACGCGCGCAAGCAGCCCCGGCCCACCGGCGGGCGCCAGGGCTCCGGGCCGATCCTCGTTCACGCTGACAGCGGAGCTTCTCACGCGCTTCACCCGAAGTCACTACGTGGGCGCCCGGGTGAGAGGTCCCGTCTGTCTCGAGATCGGCCGCTCAGGCCGCGATGAGCACCGGGTCGGCCACGGCCGTCCTCAGGTTGCCGACGAACTGAGAGCCGGGCGCGCACTGCCCCGCCGGCGCGCCGTCAGGGCGGGCGAGCAAGGCGCCGCCGGCCCGGATGCCCATCGCCGTCGCGCTGATCGAGTCGAGGCTCCTCAATGCCAGCGGCGGCCCTCCGCGGACGCCGGCTGCCGCCGCCTCCCAGGCGGGCCGTGACTCCGGTCCCGTGAACAGGGTGAGCCCGGGGCCGAGCAGGTCGAGCGTGGAGACCCGGCCCTCGCCGGCGGCCGTCCAGACGTGCTTGATCCGGCCGCCCAGGTCCGCCTGCAGCTCGTGCTCGGCCTCGCGCGCCGTCCCCCGCGGGTCGGCCGAGCGCGCCACGTTGTGCTCGGCCACCGGCCGTCGTTCGCTCTCATAGGAGTCGAGCAAGTCCGGTCCGGCCCAGCCGCGCAGCACCCAGGCGAGCTTCCAGCCGAGGTCGTAGCCGTCGTGGATCGCGGTGTTCATCCCGGTCCCGCCTCGGGGGGTCACACGGTGGGCCGCATCCCCCGCGAGGAGGACGTTGCCCGCGCGGTAGCTCGATGCCATCTGGGCGGCGAACGAGAACGTGCCGATGCGCTCGATCTGGGGCTCCAGCGCCGGCACGCCCGCACCGACCCGGATGCGCTCGGCCATGCGTTCCTCGGTGAGCTCCCCCGCGCCGCCGTCCGGCTCGTTCATCGTCGCGTAGAGCCAGCGGTCGCCGCGACCGGCCGGCAGGAAGACGCCCTCGGCGTCAGGGTGCGCGATCGCGTAGAGGCCGTAGCGGTGGTGCCCGAGCAACTCGGTCAGCGGCGCCCGAAACAGCGTGCTCACCGCCTCCATCAGCCGGTCGGAGCCGTGCATGTCGATCCCCAGCGCCTGTCGCACCATGCTGTGTGCGCCGTCGGCGGCGATCAGGTAGGTCGCTTCGACCACCCGTGACCCGCCGTCCGCCGCACCGCTCAGCAGGATCCGGACCCCGTCCGGGCGATGCTCCACCTGCGCGACCTCGGCGCCGAACTCCACGCGACCGGTACCGAGCGATCGCACGTGGTCCAGCAAGACGGGCTCGAGGTGGTCCTGAGGAACGCATGCCGGCGCCGTCGGGCTCACCATCGCGGCCTGGGCTTTCGTCGGCAGGCCGGTCGGTGACCCGTGACCCGACTCGGCCAGCGCAAGTGTTCGGCAATGCCATTGAAGCCACTCGACATCGGTCCCGCCCTCGCGAATCTCCTGCTCGAGGCCCCAGGAGCGCAGCAGCTCCATCGAGCGCGTGCTGATCGCCGTCGCCCGTGGCAGGGAGGAGAGATCGCTCCGGCGCTCCACGAGCAGGAAGTCGATCCCCTGCCGAGCGAGCGCGGCGCCCGCGGTCAGCCCGGCCGGGCCGGCCCCCACGATCACCACCGGCACCTCGCTCACGGGGCGCCCGCCACGAGGAAGCGAAACTCGTTGCGCAGCCGGTAGGAGCCGCGCTCGTCGCGGTGGGGGGCCATCGCGTCGACGATCTGCCGGCCGACCGCGAGCTCCCGTTCGGGCCCCACGAGCTTCGCGATCCCCGACGGCGCCATCAGGAGGCGGGCGAGCGTCTCGGCATCGGGGTACTCGTAGGCGAAGGTCGCGGTGAACGCATCGGCCGGTGCGAGCCCCGCCTCTGAGGCGATCTCCTCCAGGACACCGGGGCGCCACAGGGGGGGCTGCGCGGAGGGCGCGGTGGCCGGCTTCGGCATGAAGGGGCGCACCACCGCCTTCATCGCCTCGATGTCGCAGTGCTCGGGTGGCCCCCACACCTGGGCGACCACGGGCGCACCGGACCTCGCCACCCTGCCCGCCTCGCGCAGCGCGCCCACCAGGTCGGCGGCGAAGAAGAACGACGTGAAGCCGGTGACCAGGTCGAAGAGGTCGTCCTCGTAGGGGAGAAACTGCATGTCCCCCACGCGCAGGTCGGCTTCCGGAACACGCTCTGCGGCCAGCTCGAGCAGCGCCTCCGACGCGTCGAGTCCGAATACCCGCGCGCCGCGATCGGCGGCCAGCCGCAGGAAGGCACCGGTTCCGCAGCCGATGTCCAGTACGCGCTGTCCGGACTCGAGGCCGACTCGGCCGATCGCCGCTTCGTAGGCCGGGAGCTGTTGCTCCTCGGTGCGAGCCCAGTCGTCGGGGCGAGCCCCCCAGAGTGGTCCCCAGCGCTCTGCGCTGCCCTGCGTCGAGATGGTGCCTGTCATCGTCTGCGTCCTCGCTAAACTACGGTCCGTAGTATCTAACACTATGGACCATAGCTATGTCAAGCGCTGAGCTCAGCCTGTTCTCGTACGAGATCCTCGGCCTGGTGGGGCGCGAGGGCGCCGGGGCTCACGACCTGCTGCAGATGGCGCAGCGCGATCGCATGCTCGACTGGGCCGGTGAGAGCCAGTACTACGTCGAGCCCAAGCGCCTGGCCAAGCTCGGCTATCTCGAGACGCGCACGGAGCCGGGCAAGACGCGGGAGCGGACGGTGTACACGCTCACCGACGCCGGGCTGGAGGCCCTGCGTGACTACGCCGGCACAGCGGTGACCTTCACCCCGTTCAAGAGCGACGCGCTCGTGCGGCTGCTCATCGCCGACCTCGTCGGCGAGCGGGTGACGCGCGACAGCATGGGCACGCTGCGCGAGGACATCGCCGACCTGCAGCAGCGGGTGGCCGACGCCGAGGCGCGTAGCGAGGACCTCCCCCACCGGAGCAAATATCTGCTGCTCGCCACCGGCTTCATGCAAGCACTGCTCCAGCTGCACCTGCAGCTCGTGGACGACGTGGAGAGCCAGCTCTCCGACGACGCCCCGGAAGCCGCCTAGCCGCTCGTCCTGTCCAAGAGCTGCAGCAGGTCGTGGGCCGCCAGCTCGATGTCCTTGTGGCGCCACTCGGCGGCGCGGTACACGCAGGCGATGAGCGCGCTGCGGTGCACCCGGCGCAGGTCTCCGTAGACGAAGGCGTACCTCGCCTTGGTCTCCTCGGCCGCCCCGTCGGTCAGGCCGATGTGCCAGCTCGCGTAGTCCTCCCACGAGTGGTTCTCGAGAAAGGCGTTCTCGGCCTCGGCGCCCGGCTGCACGTCGCCCCATTCGCTGTCGAGCACGTACTGACGAGCCTCGATTCGCTCGCGGGCGCGCTTCACCGCTGCGTCGTTGACCGAATAGGACGCGATGGCCTCATTGTGCCGCTCCGCGCCCGCCGGCGACGCCCGGCTGCAAGAGTTGGCCCGAGTGCCATGGGTCGAGTCGCACTCGCTCTCCTTCTCCGCCCGCCACGAGTCCAGCCAGCGGTCGGAGGCCGCCGGGGTGCTCGCCGGGCTGGAGGACTTCCGCACGCAGCTCGACGGACTGTTCGAGTACACCCCGGGCGAGATCGCCGTCATCCTCCACGCCCGCAGTGCCGCGCTCACCCTGGCCCACCCCTGGCTGCCGCTGGCCCGCCGCGTGAGCGCTCCCGCGGGGCGCAGGTACTTCGCGGGGTGGTTCACCGAGAACGAGATCCACGTGCTGTCGCCGCCGGCCCTCGACGCGCGGGCGTCGAAGGTCGAGGGCTCGCGCGAGGCGCTGCGGCTGTCGCCCGTGCACGAGTACGCCCACGTGGTGATCGGGGCCAACAGCCCCGACCTGCCGCCGCCGTTCTCGTACGCGGCCTTCCGGCGCTACGTGCGCTGGGCCTGGCTGTGCGAGGGGGCCGCCACCTGGCTGTCCGGGCAGACCCCCCACCTGCGGCCGGCCATCGTCAGGCGGCTGCGCGAGGGCGGTCGCCCCGAGTTTCCTCCCGCGCCCGCGGACGCGATGCTCCTCGGTGGCACCATCTTCGACCTGCTCGAACGGGAGGCCGGCTCCGTCGCCGCGGCGCAGCTGGCGGTGCGCCCGCTCGAGCGCGGTCCCCGCTCACTCCTCGTCGACGCCTTCGGGCGCCAGCTGCCCGGCGTCGAGCGCGACTGGCGCGACGAGCTCGAGTCGCTGAAGGCGTCCTAGTGCTCTAGAGCCCGAGCGTCTTGGCGATGATGTTCTTCTGGATCTCCGAGGTGCCGCCGTAGATCGTGGTGACCACGGCGCTGCGCAGGTGGCGCTCCATCGGGTACTCGGTGGCGTACCCGTAGCCGCCCATGATCTGCACGCCCTCGAGGGCACAGCGCTTGGCCAGCTCGGTGGCCGCGAGCTTGGCCATCGAGGCCTCCTGCGGCAGCATGCGGTTCGGATCCTCGTCGGTGAGTGAGGCCACCCAGCGCACCAAGAGCCGTACCTGGGCGAGCTCGGTGGCCAGCTCGGCGAAGCGGTGTGAGAGCGCCTGGAAGCTGCCGACGGGGCGGCCGAACTGGCGCCGCTCCTTGGCGTAGGCGAGCGCGTCGTCGAAGGTCCGCTGAGCGAGCCCCAGGGCGCTCGCGGCCAGGATCGTCCGCTCGTAGTTGAGCCCGGCCATCAGCTGGGTCCAGCCCGCACCCTCGCCGCCGAGCAGCGCCTCCTCGGGGACGCGGACGCCCTCGAGGTGGATCTCGTTGGTCTCCTCGCCGCCGAGCGTCTTGATCGGGGTGAGGGTCATCCCGGGCGTGTCGCGCGGCACCAGGATCATCGACATGTCCTCGTGGCGCTCACCGGAGCCGGTGCGGCAGACGATCAGCACGTGGCTCGCCTTGTGCGCGTAGGAGCACCACATCTTCGCCCCGTCGAGCACCCACTCGCCCTCCTCCAGCCGGGCGCGCGTCTTGAGCGCGGCCACGTCGGAGCCGGCGTCGGGCTCTGACATCGCGATCGCGAGCGTCCCGCCGGCCACCACGCGGCCGAAGAGGTCGCGCTTCTGGTCCTCGGTGCCGAAGCGGTTGAGCGCCCCCACCACGATCAGGGTCACGCCGTAGCCCGCCACCGGGATCTGGCCACGGGCGGTCTCCTCCAGGAACAGCGTGGCGTCCAGGAAGCTCCCCCCGGAGCCGCCGTACTCCTCCGGGATCTGAAGGCCGTACCAGCCCAGCTCGCCCATGCGTGCCGCGACGGCGTCGTCGTGGCCGTCGTCGCCGGCCTCGAACTTCTCCCGCTCCGCGAAGTCGCGGATCGCCTCGACAAACGCGCTCTGTTCCTCGGATAGGCCCGTCTGCGATCCCGCGGAGCTGATCACGCCTGAACGGGCTCGCGCGGCTTGAAGCGATTGAGCTCGCGCACCGCGATGACCATCTTGTGCACCTCGTCGGGCCCGTCGGCCACCCGCAGCCAGCGTCCCTGGCGCCACATCGCGGCCAGCGGCACGTCGTCGGACATGCCCAGCGCGCCGTGCACCTGCATGGCCCGGTCGAGCACCGTCTGGTGCATCTGAGCGGCGATCACCTTGATCATCGAGATGTCCTGGCGCGCGGCGCGCTTGCCCTCGGTGTCCATCCTCCAGGCGGCGTGAAGCACCATCAGGCGCGCGGCGTCGATCTCCATGCGCGACTGGGCGATGAAGTCCTGCACGAACTGCTTCTCGGCCAGCGGGCCGCCGAAGGCGTCGCGCTCGTGGGCGCGCTTGCACATGAGCTCGAAGGCGCGCTCGGCCGAGCCGATCGCGCGCATGCAGTGGTGGATCCGTCCGGGGCCGAGGCGGTCCTGCGCGATGGCGAACGCGCCGCCACGCTCTCCGAGCAGGTTGGCGGCTGGCACCCGGCAGTCCTCATAGAGGACCTCCCAGTGGCCCGGGCCGGCGTCGTGGCCCATCACCGGGACCGGCCGGACGCCCACGAAGCCCGGGGCATCGACGGGCACGATGATCATCGAGGCGCGTTTGTGCGGCGGCGCATCGGGGTCGGTCACCACCATCGCGATGGCGAGAGCGGCCCCGTTGTAGCCCGAGGTGAACCACTTGTGCCCGTTGATGACCCATTCGTCGCCGTCGAGCTCGGCGCTGGAGACCAGACCCGTGGGGTCAGAGCCCGCGGTGTTGGGCTCGGTCATCGAGAAGCAGGAGCGCGTCTCGCCCTCGAGCAGCGGCGTCAACCACTCGTCGCGCTGCTCGGCGGTGCCGTGCTCGGCGAGGATCTCCATGTTGCCCGTGTCGGGCGCAGAGCAGTTGAAGACCATCGGCGCCACGCCGCTTCGCCCCATCTGCTCGCAGAGCATCCCGTACTCCCAGTTGAGCAGTCCCGGCCCGAAGCGCTCGTCGGGCATGAACAGGTTCCACAGCCCCTCGGCGCGGGCGCGGGCACGGAGATCGACCAGGATCTCGGGATACGGGACGCCGGGGCGGACCTCGCGGTCGAGCGCCTCCATCGCCTCGGGCTCCACCGGATCCACGTGTTCCTGGGTGAACTCGCGAAGCTGGTCGAGGAGGGTGGCCACGCGGTCCGACGGGGCGAAATCCATGGCCGCGGAGCCTACCGGGCGGCCGCCGTCAGGCACTCTGGAAGAGCAGCCACAGGACGAGTGCGCCGAGGCCGCCACCCAGCGAGACGACGCCGATGAGGACGAGCGGGTTGGCTCGCGCCGGCGGGGCGATCTCGCGCGAAGCCAGGCCGACATCCACGAGCAGCTCGTGCGCCGCCACGGCGCCCGCCAGCGGCACCATCACGTCGCGCGGGCCGGCGGCGAGGAAGTCGGGCACGTCGAAGCCAGCCGTGCGCCGCAGCACGCTCGGCACACCCTCCTCCAGCAGCAGGCCCTGGATGAACTCGGCCTCCGCCTGGTTTCGCCCGCCCGCGACCCTCACCAGCTCGCCCTCGGTGTAGACGGGGTTGATCTTGCGCGCGCGGCCGTGGGCCTCGTTCAGCGGAGCCTCGAGGGGCTCGGCCCCCGCGTCGACGAGCGGCATACCGCACGAGCCGCAGAAGGTCTCACGGGGCGATCCCGCGCGGCCGCAGGAGGGGCAGGCGAGCTCAGCCGACGACGAGCTCCTCCTCCTCCACGCGTCCGTCGGCGATGCGCCACGCCCGCACCGCCGGGGCGTCGCCGTTCTCGAGCGAGACGATCAGATACGTCCAGTGCGGGTAGCTGGCCAGGTTGATGTCGGTCTGGGAGGGCTCGGCCGGACTGCGGGGATGCGAGTGGTAGATGCCGACCTGGAGGCCCTCGTCGTCGAGCTCGTTGGCCGCGAGCAGGCTCTTGGGATCGAGCGAGTAGCCGTAGGGCGAGTGACGCTCGTTCTCAGCCCGGAACACCTCACGCACCTCGCCGTCGCGGGCGCTGAGATAGCCGCAGCATTCGTTCGGGGCATCCTCGCGCGCGTGCGCGACGAGCTCGTCCCAGTGGGCCTGCGAGATCCTCACCGGGCGAAGGCTAGTGTGCCGCTCATGCCGGCTTCGCTCACCAGGCGCTCGGCGCTGGGCGCGGGCGCCGTCGCCGCCGGTGCGCTCGCGCTGGAGGCCTGCGGCGGCGGCGACCCGCCGCCCTCCGGGGGTGCCCGGCCCGGTTCGGGCGCCGCTCTGCTCGGCTCCCTGCTGGCGCTAGAACGGGCGGTGATCGCGGCCTACGGCGTCGCCGGCGAGGTGATGCGCGGAGGCGCCCGGGCCACCGCTCGCGACATCGGCGAGCAGGAGCGCGAGCATGCTCGCACGCTCGAGCGGCTGATAGCCAGGCTCGGAGGCGACCCGCCCGCGGGGCGCTCCGCGGAGGAGTACGAGCGCACCTTTCCCCGGGTCCGCTCGCAGGGCGACGCGCTGCGCTTCCTCGAGGATCTGGAGCAGCGCCAGGTGCGCGCCTACCTCGAGGCACTCGCCGAGCTGCCCGAGCTCGATCTGCGCCGGACGGCGGCGGAGATCGGCGCGGCCGAGGGGGCCCAGCTGGCCGCGGTGCGGGTACTCGACGGCCGGGCGGCCTCCCCCAACGCCTTCGAGACGGGAGCGCTGTGACGCTCAGCCGTCGCGGGCTACTGGCAGCCGGCGCGTTGCTCGCGCTGCCGGCGGCCGCGAGCGCCCAGGATCGCACCGACGCAGAGATCCTCGAGGAGCTGCTCGTGCTCGAGGGACGCCTGATCGAGGCCTACGAGGCCGCGCTTCGCCGTGAGGCGATCGAGCCCGGCCTCGGCGAGACGCTGCGCGACCAGGAGCGCGAGCATGTGCGTGGCCTCGAGCAGGCCCTGGCCGAGGTCGGGCGCGGCTCGCCGAGCGCGACGGTGCCCTCGCCTCGCCTGGCGACCTCGCTGCGCAGCCCTCGCGCCTTCGCGGCCTACGCGCTGGGGCTCGAGCGCGAGGCCACCATCGCCTACATCGAAGCCGCGTCGTCGGTCCGCCGCGAGGGCCTGCGCCAGCCGCTGGGCGCGATCATGGCCTGTGAGGCGGCCCACCAGGTGGCGTTGCGAGCGGCTGCCGGCCAATCCCTGGCCGGCGTGGGGTAGCCTGGTGACATGGGATTCTTCTCGGCACCGGGTCCGCTCGAGCTGATCGTGATCCTCGTGATTGCCCTGATCGTCCTCGGACCGGCCAAGCTGCCGGAGGCGGCCCGTTCCGTGGGGCGCGGGATGCGTGAGCTCAAGGACTCGCTGTCGGGCGACAACGACGATGACGACGAGATCGAGACCCGCTCCGAAGAGCGCGCGGTCTAGCCACTCTCGTCGCCCGTCCACGTCACCCGGTGGCGTCGAAGCTCTTCCCAATGCTGTCCTGCGGCGACCTCGAGCGCTCGCTGGAGTTCTACGGGTCCTTTCTGGGTGGGGTCGAGACCTACCGCTTCCCCGAGGACGGGGACCCCGCGTTCGTCGCTCTGAAGATCGGCGAGTCGTCCGAGATCGGGCTGGGCGGGGTGGCCTCCGAGCCGCTCCATGGGCGCCCGCAGAGACCCGCGTCGGGGCACAGGGTCGAGCTCTGCGTCTACGCCGGGGACGTCGATGAGGCGTTCGCCGAGGCGCACGCGCGAGGGTTCGAGACGGTGGCCGAGCCGGCCGACATGCCCTGGGGCGAGCGCACCGCGTGGATCGCCGATCCCGACGGCAACCTCGTCATGCTCACCCGCTAGCCGGCCTACCAGAAGGAGGCGGTCTCGAGCACGCCCTCGGCCTCGAGCTGCTCGATCGACTTCGAGTAGACCCCGGAGCTGAGGTACTTCCAGCCGTCGTCGGGCACGACGAAGACGATGTTGCCCTCGTCGATCTCGTTGGCCACGCGCACGCAGATCGCGGCGATCGCGCCGGCGGAGACGCCCACGAACAGCCCCTCCTCCTCGAGCAGCTTCTTCGTCCACACCACCGAGTCGCGGTTGGAGACGAAGATCTTGCGGTCGAGCAGCGACAGGTCGATGATCGGCGGGATGTAGCCGTCCTCCAGGGAACGCAGGCCCTGGACGAGCTCGCCCTGCATCGGCTCGGCCGCCACGATCAGCGTGTCCGGATCCTCTTCCTTCAGCCGGCGGGCGTTGCCCATCAGCGTCCCGCCGGTGCCGAGGCCGGCGACGAAGGCAGTGACCTCGTCGAGCTCCTCGAGGATCTCAACCGCCGTTCCGTTGTAGTGCGCGTCGGGGTTGGCCTGGTTGCCGTACTGGTAGGGCATGTAGTAGCCGGCGTCGTTCTCGGCCAGCTCGAGCGCCATGGCCACGGCACCGTTCGAGCCCTGCTCGCCGGGCGAGTAGACGATCTCGGCGCCGTACATCTTCAGCAGCTGCGTGCGCTCCGCCGTGACGTTGTCGGGCATCACGACCTTCAGCGGGTAACCCTTGCGACGGCAGATCATCGCCAGCGAGATGCCGGTGTTGCCCGAGGTCGGCTCGAGGATCGTCTGACCGGGACCGATCAGGCCCCCCTCCTCGGCGCTCTCGATCATCGAGCGCGCCACGCGGTCCTTGACCGAGCCGGTGGGGTTGTAGCTCTCGAGCTTGGCGTAGATGCGGACGCCCGGCTTGGGGCTCAGGCGGCGCAGCTCCACGAGCGGCGTGTTGCCGATCGCCTGGATGATGTCGCCGTACTTGCCTCCGCACGGCTTGTTGTCGAGCTGCGGCTCCAGCACTTCAAAAAGAATAGTACCCCGCACGGTGCTTCGAGCGCCTGTTGAGACGTAGCCTGCCAGGCACCCCCGAGCGGACTGGGAGCGCTATCGCGACGAGTCGGCCGGCACCGGCGACTTCATCGAGCTGGCCTCGAAGGTCGCCCGGCGCGACCTGACCGACTTCCTCGAGGCCTGGCTGTACGGGAAGGCCACGCCGCCGATGCCCAACCACCCGCACTGGACCGTGCTGCCGGTGGAGGCTCCCGCCCCCGCCGCGGCCGCGCTCTCGATCGCGGGCGACAGCGTGCGCGGAGCCGCCCGGCGCCGCTGAGGGCGGGTCACATCCCGAGCAACAGCTCCGAGCGCTCCACGCGCCCGAACTTCATGCCGATGTTGCGGAGCGTCGCGGCGTGGAGCTCGGGGTCGAACGACGAGACCCCGTCGCTGACCATCACCATCTCGAAGCCGCGGTGAAAGCCCTCGCGCACCGTCTCCTCCACGCAGATCTGGGTGACCGTGCCGACGGTCACGAGCTGCGACACGTGGCGGGCGCGCAGCACGTCCTCGAGCATCGTGTTGTGGAAGGAGCCGTAGCCGTACTTGTCCACAACGGGCTCGCCGTTGACCGGCGCCAGCTCCGGGATCACGTCGTGGCCGAACAGCTCGGTGCCGTCCTCGTAGGCGCGCATCACGTCCGGCCAGCAGGAGCGCAGCTGCGGGCCGCATTCGGGCGACCAGCTCCATAGCAGGGTGCGCTCGGGGCCCGCCGTGAAGCGCGTGAAGACCACCGGCCGGCCGATCCGCCGGAACGTCTCCAGCAGCGAGGCGATGACCGGAATGGTGCTACGGGCGTCCGGCACCTCCTGCGGAGCGCCCTCGCGGACGAAGTCGTTCTGCATGTCGACCACCAGGAGGGCTTGGCGAGCGGTGTCCAGCGGGAAGGGCTGGCTCATTCAGTGATGACCGTGTCCTCGTGGGAGTAGGGCGGCGCGCAGCAGCACAGCAGCCGCAGCGGCTCGGTGCCGGTGTTCCAGAGCTTGTGGCGCAAGCCGGGATCGATCACCACAGCGTCCCCGGGCGCTACGTCGCGCTCCTCCTCGCCCACCCGCAGCCGGCCGGAGCCGTGGGTGAAGAAGTAGATCTCCTCCGTTAGGCGGTGATAGTGCTCCTCGGTCGCCGCCCCGGGAGCGACGGTGGCCTCGGCGAGGCTCTGGTTGGCGGCGTTGCCGGTGGGCACGCCGGCGAGCTCGCGTATCTCCGAGCCGTCGAGCGTGGTGAACGGCTCGATCTCGCTGAGGTTGAGCCTTCTCACGCACCGCCGGCCATGGCCGGCAGGATGACGATCGTGTCGCTGTCGGACACGCCGGTGTCCAGGCCGTCGAGCACTCGCACGTCCTCGTCGTTGAGGTAGACGTTGACGTAGCGGTTGAGGTCGCCCTCCTCGGAGAAGAGCTGGGACTCCGTGGCCGGATGCTCGGAGGCGAGGGCGCGCAGCACGTCACCCACGCTGGAGCCCTGGGCCTCGACCTCCTTGGCGCCCCCCACGGACCCGCGCAGCACGGGCGGAATCTTGATCTTGCTCACAGGCCGCGGGAGCCTATCCGGCGCCGGCGCAGAACGCCTCGTAGTCCGGAAAGACGCCCATCTCCTCGTCGGAGATCTCGCCCGGCTCGCGTGAGCAGATCGGGCAGTCGGGGTCGCGGCGGACCTTGAGCTCGGTGAAGGTGGTGCCGAGCGCGTCGTAGAGGAGCAGACGACCGGCCAGCGGCTCGCCCGCGCCGGTGATCAGCTTGATGACCTCCACCGACTGCAGCAGTCCCATCACGCCCGGGAGCACGCCGAGCACGCCGGCAGCGCCGCAGGAGGGCGCCAGCTCGGCCGGCGGCGGGGTCGGATAGAGGCAGCGGTAGCAGGGTCCCTCGTAGGGGTGGAACACCGAGAGCTGACCCTCGAACCCGAGGATCGAGGCCGACACCACCGGGATCTGCTTGCGCACGCTCGCGTCGTTCAGCAGGTAGCGGGTGGGGAAGTTGTCGAGCCCGTCGACCACGACGTCGTAGCCGTCGATGATCTCCATGATGTTCTCGGCCCCCAGCCGCACCGGGTACTTGTCGACCTTCACGTCCGGGTTGATGTCGTGGATCGAGATCTCGGCCGAGTCGACCTTGGGAACGCCGATGCGGTCGTTCGAGTGGGCCACCTGGCGCTGGAGGTTCGAGAGATCCACCACGTCGTTGTCGACGATGCCGATCGTGCCCACACCGGCCGCGGCGAGGTAGAGCGCGGCGGGCGATCCGAGGCCGCCGGCGCCGAGCAACAGGACCTTGGCGTCGAGCAGCTTGAGCTGGCCCTCGAGCCCGATCTCCGGCACCAGCATGTGGCGCGAGTAGCGCTCGCGCTGCTCCGCGCTGAGCGCGCGCGGGACCTCGACCTCGTAGCCACGGTCCTTCCACAGCGTGATGCCGCCGCGCATGGAGGCCACGTCCTCGTAGCCGAGCAGGTCGGTGAGCGTCTGCGCGGCGAAGGCGGAGCGGTTGCCCGAGGCGCAGTAGAGGATCACCCGCTGGTCGCGGTCGCCGACGGCGCCCTCGATGCGCGACTCGAGATGAGCGCGCGGTACGTGCACGGCACCGGGGAGGTGCGACTGCTCGAACTCGTGCTGCTCGCGGACGTCGACGATCACGGCGCCGTTGCCGTTCTGAGTCAGCTCGTGGACCTCCTTGGGATCCACCTCATCGATCTGCTCCTTGACCTTGCGGAGCAGCTCAGCGCCACTGGCCATGTCTAAACCTCTGAATCCTGGTCGGCTTCCGTTACTTCAAAAAGTATAGCGGCGGATCGGGCGCGCGTGGCCGGTGTGCCCGCCGCCCCCGGAACGGTACCGGGGCGCCCTTTCGAGCGCCCCGGTGGAAGACCCTGACCCAGATGTGCGCGGAGGAAGCCGCACGAACATTCTCGTCTCTCGGGGGCCCTGCCGATATGGGGTCAAGACCCCATTTGACCCGACGCGACGACTCACTCATCAGCCAGATCGTGGCCGCCAACGTGCTGCTGGTGGTGCTGACTCTGCTGGCCGCCACCCTGGCCGCGGGCCTCGACCTGACGGTGGAGGCCCAGCGGCGCTCGTTCGTGATCCTCGCCTTCGCGATCGTGCTCACGTTGTGCGTGAACCTCTGGATGCTGCAGCGCCGCTTCCGGCCACTCGAACGCCTCATCGACCGGGTCGAGCGGGCCGACCCCGCCGAGGGCTTCGTCGATTCCCTGGGCGAACCGGAGCCGGTCACCGAGATCGACCGCCTGTCCTGCTCGTTTCGCCGGCTGCTCGACCGCGTGGAGGACGAGCGCCGCCGCTCGGGCACGCTCGTGCTGCGCGCACAGGAGGAGGAGCGCCGCCGCCTCGCCCGCGATCTGCACGACGAGGTCAACCAGGCGCTCACCGCGATCCTCCTCCGTCTCGAGGCGCTGAGCCAGGACACGCCGAGCGAGCGCTCGGGCGAGGTGGCCGAGCTCAAGCGGCTCGTCAACCAGGCCATGGACGAGCTGCTCAACCTGGCCCGCCAGCTGCGGCCGACGGCGCTCGACGACCACGGCCTGACCACTGCCCTCGAGAGCCAGCTCAAGCGCTTCGCCACCCACACCGGAGCCGAGGTGCGGCTGCACCGCAGCGGCGATCCGGACGCGCTGGCCGAGGACGTCCAGACCGCGGTCTACCGCGTTACCCAGGAGGCGCTGACCAACGTTGCCCGGCATGCCGGCGCAACTGTCGTGGAGGTCGACCTGGAGGCCGAAGACGGACGCGTGAACCTGCGCGTGCGCGATGACGGCAAAGGCTTCGATCCCGGCGCGATCAGCCGGGCGGGAGCCAACGGCCCGGGCGGCCACCTGGGCCTGACGGGGATGGCCGAGCGGGCCCGGCTGGCCGGAGGAGAGCTCGACGTGCGCTCCGCGCCGGGCAGTGGCACGACCGTGACCCTCCGGATCGGCACCCCGTGATCCGGGTCCTGATCGCCGACGATCACGGGATCGTTCGCTCCGGGCTTCGCATGCTGATCGAGCGTCAGCCGGACATGAGCGTGGTGGCCGAGGCGGTGGACGGCGTCGATGCCCTGGAGGGCGCCCAGGCGCATCGCCCGGACGTGGCGGTGCTCGACGTGTCCATGCCGCGCATGACCGGGCTGCAGGCGGCGCGCGAGATCCGGTCCCACCTGCCGGACACGCGCGCCCTGTTGCTCACGATGCACGACGACGACCGCTACTTCCTCGAGGGGCTCGAGGCGGGAGCCGCCGGCCACGTCCTGAAGCGGGCCGCCGACACCGACCTGATCGCCGCCCTGCGCAAGGTGGCCGCCGGCCAGATGTTCGTGTCCGGCGACGACCAGAGGAGGCTCGTGGCGGACTGGCTCGAGAGCGGGCGGGCCGAGCCCGACGATCCGCTCAGTCCACGCGAGCTCGAGGTGGTCAAGCTCATCGCGGAGGCCTTCACCAACCGCCAGATCGCGGAAACGCTGCGGTTATCGGAGAAGACCGTGGAGTCCCACCGCGCCAATGTCCTCCGCAAGCTCGGGATGCGAGATCGCGTGGAGATCGTGCGCTACGCGATCCGCCGCGGCCTGATCGAGCCCTGAAGGAGACGCTCGAGGTCCCCCATTACGGCGTCGGCCTCGTTGAAGATCTCGCCGTAGGTGTAGCGGCGGAACTCGTCGCCCCTGGTCCTGGCCTCGCGTTCGCGCCGCCGGTCCTGCTCCCACGCGTGGCGGGACCGGTGATAGCGGTAGCTGTCGAGCTCGACGGTCAGGTGGGCGGCCGGCCACCGGCAGTCGACGAAGTGGGTGCCGCTTTTGCGGTTCGTCTCCGGCGGGTCGAGGCCAACGGCGGCAATGAGGGTGAGGAAGCGGCGTTCCAGGTGGCTCAGTGTGACGTGGACGTCGCCGCGCATTACGCGCCGCAGCTCGCCCGCGCCCGGCGCATTGGGCCGACGGGCGAGAGCCTCCTCGACCTGCTCGGGAGTGGTGTGATGGCGGATGCCGGCCTTGTGGAAGGCGCGGGCGAGGTCGGGCGGTGGCAGGCGAGCGGCGACGTCCACGAAGGTGCATGGCACCGAGGTGACCGGGATCCCGCGCCAGAGGGTGCGGTCGCGCGGGCGCAGCTCGCGGCGAGCGCGGTGCGTGACGACGCCCTCGACCCGGCGGTTGGTCGGGGCGGTGACCTCGGGCAAGGGCGCTCGTCCCGTGATCAACCCAAGGAGATGTGCGGCGGCGAGCCCGCTGAGTAACGCGCGATCACCACACGCAAGGACCGCAGCCAGGTAGCGGCTTTCGATGGTCGGTGCCGAGTGGCCGACCCTGTATACGCCCGGATGGACCTGGATGAGCGAGCCGATCCTCAGTCGCCGCGTCGATCTCACGCCGCGAAACTCTGGCCGCCAAGAGCTGCCGCCGGGTCACCAGCCCATGCCGGCGGGACGCCAATCCCGCCAATCGCTCCTCCACCGTCCCGCTTTGGGCACCCATACGGTGCCTAATGCGGGATTGCTCGGAAATTCGCCCCCTCTAGCCTGCAGACCGGTGAACCCGAGGCTGCTGATAGCCCTCTTCCTCACAGCCGTCTTTGCGCTCGGAGCCCTCGCACTCGTCGCGAGTTCGCGAAGCGGCGACGACGGAGACGGAGACGACATCGCCACCGCCGGCAACCGCTTCGAAGGCGCGATCATGCCCAAGAACCTCCCGGCCCCCGACTTCGAGCTGACCGACCAGGACGGCGAGCCGATCTCCATGCGCGAGCTGCGTGGCAAGCCGGTGGTGGTCACCTTCCTCTACACCACGTGCGACGACAGTTGCCCGGTACAGGCCCAGACCGTGCGCGGCGCCCTCGACGAGCTCGGCCACGACGTGCCGGCCATCGCGGTGGCGGTGGATCCGCCGCGTGACACTCCCGAGCGCGCGCGGGCGTTCCTGTCGGAGCAGCGGGCCCTGGGCCGGATCGACTTCGTGCTCGGCTCACGCGCCGAGCTGCGCCCTCTCTGGGACGGCTTCTTCGTGCAGCCCCAGTCGGTGACACAGGAACACAACGCCCGCTTCACGCTGGTCGACGCCGAGGGCTTCCAACGCGTGGGCTACCCCGGCGCCGAGGCCACGCCCGAGCGCCTCGCGCACGATCTTCGGATCCTCGAGCGCGAAGCCGCCGGCTAGGAACCACGAGCTAGGCCGACATCGCCTCGACCGCCTCCCGCGCTCGCCGCGACAGCTGCCTGACCAACCCCGGCTCCAAACCGGACAGCCTCCCGTCCCGGCGCAATGCGAGCGCCTCCTTCACCAGCTCGTCGTCCGCACCGCGCCCAAGCGCCCATTCGGCCGCCTCGGCCTTCGTTGACCACTCCCCTGTCTCCGCCCAGCGCCAGGTGCGAAGAGCGTTGAGCGCAGTGTCCGGACTGCCGGGCGCGTCAGCCGCGAACCAGTCGAGCGATGCCAGCACGGCATCCCGCAGGCGAGACAACGGTGGCGACGGAGCCAGCTGCTCGAGCGGCGGCCCGAACAGCGGCGTGCTCCGGCCGCGGGCGATCGCGAGATCGAGCACGAACCAGAACGAGTCGGTCGCGGCTGGATCGAGCCCGGCATGCTCGATGTCGGCGCCCGTGTTGAGGTTGAGCGCGAACTCGCCGTCCGCCAGCCCCGCGCGCGTGTAGACCACCAGCTCGAGGCGCCGCGCCGGGACGGGCCGCCTCCGGTGTGAGAGCCCGGCGGCCAGCTCGAGCAGCGTCTCGGGCGCCACCGGCCGCTCGATCACCACGGCCACGTCCACGTCGCTCGCGCCCGGCTCGAACGCGCCGGCGCCCGCCCCTCCCACCAGCGACACGGCCACCACCTCGTTCCCAAGCGCAGTTCGCACCACGCGCAGAAGCTCCTCGAGGTAAGCAGTCAGGTCCGAATCCACGAAGCCGAAGTCTGGCGCGAATCCTTCTCCGACCGGCCGAGTAGGATTTGGGTCACGATGATGTTCTCCACGAAGGCCGAGTACGGGGTGCGCGTGATGGCTCACCTCGCCAAGCACGGCGGCGACACCCCGATCTCACTCGGCTCGATAGCCGAGGCCGAGGGCCTGCCGCTCGCCTACCTGGAGCACCTGGTCCAGCGCCTGCGCAAGGCCGAGCTGGTCGAGTCGCGGCGCGGCGCCCACGGTGGCTACACCCTGGCCCGTCCCGCGGAGCTCATCAGCATGGCCGAGGTCGTGCGAGCCCTCGAGGGCGAGATCGCCCCCATCGAGTGCATCAGCGCCGATCCCGACGGCACGCTCGTCTGCGTCCGTGAGGGCGAGGAGGGCCACGCGCCCTGCCCCACCAAGCTGCTCTGGACACGCGTGCAGGGATCCATCGTGCGCACCCTCAACGACATGACGCTGGCCGACCTGTCTCAGCCGGCGACCCGAAAGACGGAGACCCTCACCGCATGACCCTGGAGATCCAGAACCTGCACGTCCGCACGGAGGAGCGCGAAATCCTCCATGGCGTAGACCTCGTCATCAAGAAGGGTGAGACGCACGCCCTCATGGGCCCCAACGGCTCGGGCAAGTCGACCCTGGCCAACACCCTCATGGGCAACCCCAACTACGAGGTCACCGAGGGCCGCATCCTGCTGGACGGCGAGGACCTGACCGAGGCCGACCCCGACGAGCGCGCCCGCGCGGGTCTCTTCATGGCCTTCCAGTACCCGGCCACGATCCCCGGCGTGTCGGTGGCGAACTTCCTCCGTATGGCCATCAACGCCGGCCGCGAGGAGCCGATCAAGGTCAAGGAGTTCGGGCAGCTGCTCGGCACGAACATGGACCTGCTCAAGATCGACCGCGCGTTCACGAGCCGCTACCTGAACGAGGGCTTCTCCGGCGGCGAGAAGAAGCGGGCCGAGATCCTTCAGCTGGCGATGCTGCAGCCCGCCTTCGCCGTGCTCGACGAGACGGACTCGGGCCTCGACATCGACGCCCTGCGGATCGTCTCCGACGGCGTCAACGCCATGCGCGGCGACGAGCGAGGCTTCCTCATCATCACCCACTACACGCGCATCCTCGACTATGTGAAGCCCGACTTCGTGCACATCCTCATCGACGGCCGCATCGTCCGCGAGGGCGGCTCCGAGCTGGCCTCCGAGCTGGAGGACAAGGGCTACGAGTGGGTGCGCGAGGAGGTGGCCGCGAGTGCCGGCTAGTTTCGTCGAAGACCGTCGCCGCGCCGCCCTGGAGGTCTACGAGGCCGAGGAGGTGCCCACCTGGCGCCGCTCCGGCTTCTGGACCACAACGCTTCGCGGCCTCGACCTCGACGCACTCGAGCCCAAGCGCTACGAGCTCGTCGACGAGCTGCCCGAGATCGTGCGCGAGGACCTCGGCGACGAGGAGCACGCCGCGCTGATCGTTCAGCACGGCGCCGGCGTCGTCCACACCCACGTGAGCGACGAGCGGATCATCGTGATGCCGCTCGAGCAGGCGGTGGAGGAGCACCCCGAGCTGGTGGAGCCGTACTTCGCCAAGCGGCTGCCCTTCGACGAGGGCAAGTTCCCCGCCGGCACCGCGGCGTTCTGGACCGGTGGCGTGTTCGTGCACGTGCCCAAGAACGTGCAGATCGAGAAGCCGATCCAGGTGGTCTGGCTGATCGACGAGCCCGGCACGGCGCAGTGGGCGCACACGCTGGTGGTGGTGGGCGAGCACGCCGAATGCCGGATACGCGAGTACTTCCTCGCTCCCGACTTCGAGGGCCAGGCCCTGCACTCGGGCGCCTTCGAGCTGTACGCGCTCCCCGGCGCCCAGGTCGATCTCGCCCACTACCAGGACTGGGGCTCGGGTGAGGTATACGACCTGTCCACGCGTCGCGTGGACATCGGCCGCGACGCCCGGGTCAAGTGGGTCCCGATCCACCTCGGCGGCCGCTTGACCAAGCAGACGCTCGACATCATCACCGCCGAGCTGGGCTCGGACATGCGCCACACCGGCATGTACTTCACCGAACGAGACGAGCACCTCGACCTGTTCACCTCGGATCGCCACGAGGCCGGTCACACCACCGGCGACACCGTCTGGAAGGGCGCGCTCACCGGCGACTCGCGCGCTTCGTACGAGGGCCTCATCCACATCATCCCGAAGGCGACCGAGGTGGACACCTACCTCCAGACCCACCAGATGCTGCTCTCGCCCAAGGCCAAGGGCGACGCGATCCCCTCGCTGATCGTCGAGGTGGACAACGTCAAGGCCTCGCACGGCGGCACCGTGGGCGAGCTCGATCCCGAGCAGATCTTCTACATGATGACCCGCGGCATCTCGCGCGCCGAGGCCGTGCGGGTGCTGGTGGAGGGCTACTTCGAAGAGGTCATCCAGCGCCTCGACGATCCGGGCCTCGAGGACCTCGTCCGGCGGCGCATCTCGGAGAAGCTCGCCGGCGCCGAGGATCAGGTGCGCGAGTTCATCGGGGAGCGCGCAGAGGCGTCGTAGATGGCCACCGCCACCACACCCCTCGTGGACGTCCGCGCCGATTTCCCGGTGCTCACGCGCGAGTTCGACGGACAACGGGTGGCCTACCTCGACTCCGCCGCCACCTCCCAGCGGCCGCGCCAGGTGATCGAGGCGATGGACCGCTTCCAGAGCGAGTCCTACGCCCCCATCCACCGAGGCGTCTACGAGCTGGCGCGCGAGTCCACCGAGGCGTTCGAGGCCGCGCGCGACCGCATCGCCGGCTTCGTGGGCTGGGAGTCGGCCACCTCGATCTTCACCCGCAACGCCACCGAGGCGATCAACCTGGTGGCCTACTCCTGGGGCCGCGAGAACGTCGCCGAGGGCGACGAGGTGCTCATCACCGAGATGGAGCACCACTCCAACATCGTTCCCTGGCAGCTGCTCTGCGAGGCCACTGGCGCGAGGCTGCGCTACCTGTCGGTGGGCGAAGGCGGAGAGCTCTCGCTGGACGAGCTCGACTCGGTGCTGGCCGAGGGACGGGTGAAGCTGATGGCCGTCGCGCACGTCTCGAACGTGCTCGGCACCATCAACCCGGTGACCGAGATCGTCCGCCGCGCTCGCGCCGCCGGTGCGGTCACGCTGATCGACGGCTCACAGTCCGTACCCCAGCTCCCGCTCGACCTGTCCGACATCGACGCTGACTTCTACGCGTGGACCGGTCACAAGGCGCTCGGCCCCACGATCGGACTGCTGCACGGGCGGAGGGAGCTGCTCGAGGCGATGCCCCCCTTCCTGGGCGGCGGTCACATGATCTCCCGAGTCGAGCGCGAGCGCTCCACCTGGAACGAGCTCCCGTACAAGTTCGAAGCCGGGACCTCGGCCGCCACCGAGGCAGTCGGGCTGGGTGCGGCGGTGGACTACCTGGACGCGATCGGCATGGAGAACGTCCGCGCGCACGAGCGCGACCTCACCGAGTACGCGCTCGAGCGGCTGCCCGAGGTTGAGGGGATCACGCTGTTCGGGCCCACCGACCTCGACCGCCGGGGCGGGGTCGTTCCCTTCGCCATCGACGGCATCCATCCCCACGACATCGCCGAGCTCTGTGACCGCGAGGCGGTCTGCGTGCGGGCCGGCCACCACTGCGCACAGCCACTCATGCGGGTGCTCGGCGTGGGCGCCACCGCACGGGCGTCGTTCCAGGTCTACAGCGACCGCGGCGAGGTCGACCGCCTGGTCGACGCCCTGGGCAAGGCACGCGAGGTCTTCGGTCTCTGATGGTCTGATGGACGCCCTCTATCGCGACTACATCCTCGAGCACTACAAGAACCCGCGGAACTTCGGCGAGCTCGAGCCGCACGACCTCGAATGGCACGACCACAATCCGCTCTGCGGCGACGAGCTGGGTGTGCATGTGCTCGTGGAGGACGGCCGGGTCAAGGATCTGCGCTTCTGGGGCCAGGGCTGCGCGATCTCCCAGGCGGCGGCCTCGATCACCTCGGAGGAGCTGATCGGGATGCCGGTCGAGGAGATCGAGCGCCTGGGCGCCGAGTGGGTCATCGAACAGCTCGGCATCGACATCTCCCCCACGCGCCGCAAGTGCGCGCTGCTGTCACTCAAGGTGATGCGCGGCGCGGCCACGGGCGACGCCTCCTGGCCCGAGTAGGACTTAGCGCTCCGCCCCGCTCGCGGGGTTGTCCCTGGCCCACCGCACGATCTGCTCGGACTCGCGGATCACCTCGCCGTCGTCGGTCACGAGCACCGGGACCCACTGCTGACCGGTCAGCTCGCGCACCTTGCCTCGGCCCGGGTTGAGCACGCCGGGCAGCGGGCCGAGGCCGTAGGTCTTCTTCACCTCGGGCCTCCACCCCGCCTCGGTCAGCGCCCGCTCGGCGTTGCGGCACGAATGGCCGCCGGGTCTCGGCGTGGGAAAGGTTCCCCAGCACACGTAAAGCTCCACGGCGCCACCCTATCCGCTGTCGGTTTTGGCCTCTCGCGCTGCGGGCAACCCTGAAGGATGAGCTCTCACACCGAAAGCGTTCCGCGGCTGCCCCTCGGCGGCGGCGAAGAGATTCCCCAACTCGGCTTCGGCGTCTTCCAGGTGCCGCCCGAGGACACGACCGAAGTGGTCGTCCGAGCCCTCGAGGCCGGGTACCGGCACATCGACACGGCCGCCGCCTACCAGAACGAGGCGGGCGTCGGCCAGGCCCTCCGGGCCTCGGGGCTGGACCGCGACGAAGTATTCGTGACCACCAAGTGCTTCAACGACGACCACGGCTACGAGGAGGCCAAGCACGCGCTTCACTCGAGCCTCGACCAGCTCGAGATGAGCCACGTCGACCTGTACCTGATCCACTGGCCGGTGCCCGCTCAGGACCGCTACGTGGAGACCTGGAAGGCCTTCATCGAGATGCAGCAGGAGGGCCTGACGCGCAGCATCGGCGTCTCCAACTTCCAGCCCGCACATCTCGCCCGGCTGGCGGACGAGACCGGAGTCACGCCGGCGATCAACCAGGTCGAGCTCCACCCGCGCCTGCAGCAGCCGGGCCTGCGCCGAGAGCACGCCGATCGCGGCATCCTGACCGAAGCCTGGAGCCCGTTGGCCCAGGGACAGGTGCTGGACGATCCGGTGATCACGGAGATCGCCCAGGCCCAGGGCAAGACCCCGGGCCAGGTGGTGCTGCGCTGGCACCTCCAGCTCGGCAACGTGGTCATCCCGAAGTCGGTGACCCCGGAGCGCATCGAGGAGAACCTCGACGTCTTCGGCTTCGAGCTGAGCGACGAGGAGATGGAGCAGATCGAGAGCCTCGACGCGGGCGAGCGCACAGGGCCCGATCCGGACACCTTCGTGCGCCCCTGAGCCAGAAGTGAGAGCATGGGCGCCGTGGCCGACAGATTCGGCGCATCCGTGACGATCGACCGGCCCGTCGAGGAGGTCTTCGCCTTCCTGGCCGACGGTGAGAACGACCCCAAGTTCAGCCCGCGCGTGCAGCAGATCGCGAAGACCACCGAGGGCCCGCCCGGCGTGGGCACGCGCTACGCCAGCACGGTCAAGGACGCCGGCATGACGACCCAGCGGGAGTTCGAGTACACCGCCTTCGAGGAGCCGAGCCGCATCCGCTGGGCCGAGCGGTCGAAGAATGCCATCACGGTCCCCGACGGCGGCTACGACCTGGCTCCGGCGGGCGACCGAAAGACTGAGCTGACGTTCTTCAACACCTTCGAGGGCCACGGATTCGGCAAGCTGCTGCTCCCGCTGGCGCTGCGCTCGGCACGGAAGGGAGCCGACGATTTCGCTCGCTCGATCAAGGCCGCGGTCGAAGGCGCCTAACTCCTACTGCGGAAGTCGGGAAAGCCGCTCCGGCCGCTAGTATTGGAGGCCGATATGGCTGCCACTGACAAGACGCGAATCGCCAAGCCCAGCACCATTCATGAGGACGAGCAGGGACAGCTCGTCGCCAAGAAGGGCATCTCCCGCGAGGTCATCGAGGAGCTCTCGAAGATCAAGGGTGAGCCGGACTGGATGCGCGAGAAGCGTCTGAAGTCGTACGAGATCTTCGAGCGCAAGCCGATCCCCACCTGGGGCGTCGACCTCTCCGACCTCGACCTGTCGGAGCTCGTCCTCTACTCCCCGCCCACGGCAGGGCGCTACGACAGCTGGGACGACGTTCCCGACGAGCAGAAGGACACCTTCGAGAAGCTCGGCATCCCGCAGGCAGAGCGCGAGCACCTCGCCGGCGTCGTCGGCGTGTGGCGCCAAGAGCCCTTCTACGAGGGGCTCAAGAAGGAGTACGCCGACCTCGGGATCATCTTCTGTGCGATGGACACGGCGGTCACCGAGCACGAGGACCTCGTGCGCGAGTACTTCATGAACAAGTGCGTGCCGCCTCAGGACAACAAGTTCTCGGCGCTGCACGGCGCGGTCTGGTCCGGTGGCTCGTTCCTGTACGTGCCCAAGGACGTGAAGGTCGACCTGCCTCTCCAGGCCTACTTCCGCATGGAGGGCTCGGGCGAGGGCACCTTCGAGCACACGCTGATCATCGCGGACGAGGGCTCCGAGGTGAACTACATCGAGGGCTGCACGGCGCAGACCTACAGCGCCAACTCGATGCACTCGGCCGTGGTCGAGATCTTCGTGAAGGAGCGCGCAAAGGCCCGCTACACGACCGTCCAGAACTGGTCGAAGGACGTCTTCAACCTGAACACCAAGCGGGCGATCGTCGAGGCGCACGGAACCGTCGAATGGGTCGGCGGCTCCATGGGCGCCAAGAAGGTCATGCTCTATCCCGGTTCGTTCCTCATCGGTGAGGGCGCTCGGGCCGACCACCTCAACGTGGGCGTCGCCTCGGGCGACGTGTGGAAGGACACCGGCGCCAAGGTCGTGCACCTCGCGCCGAACACCACCTCCAACATCCTCGCCAAGTCGATCTCCAAGGACGGCGGGATCATGGGCTACCGCGGCCTGGTCCGCATGGGCCACAACTCCCAGGGCTCCAAGGCCCACGTCCAGTGCGACGGCCTGATGATGGACGACCGCTCGCGCTCGGACACCTGGCCCGACATCCAGATCCAGAACCCGCACGTCACCGTGGCCCACGAGGCCGTGGTCGGCAAGATCTCCGACGAGCAGCTCTTCTACCTGCAGTCGCGCGGCCTCACCGAGGAGGAGGCGGCGGCGATGATCGTGAACGGCTTCATCGAGCCGGTCACGAAGGAGCTGCCGATGGAGTACGCCATCGAGCTGAACCGCCTGATTCAGCTCGAAATGGTCGACAGCATCGGGTAGGTGGCTGCAAACCTTCGCCTGGCGGCGTCATCGCTCGCTCGCGTGCAGAGCACGCGTCGCGACCTGCTTCCTTGCCAGACTCGGTTTTCGCAACCTACCCTCGCTGCAAGCTCAATCGGCTGACCCGCCTGCGAAGCATCGGCGGTCGCTGAACCAACCCCGCGGCGCCTTCGGATGGCTCGGAGCCGAGTTGTCGCGAGGCGAGCGCCTAATTGTTACGGGACGCGCACACGCGTCACTCGGGTGGGGTCAGGATGCGGGTCATGACGCAGGACTTCCCCACCCAGGCTGATATCGAGGGCAGGATGCGGGAGATCCTCGCCGGCGCTGGCCTGCCCGAGCCTGACTGCGTCGAGGAGCACGACCATGAGGTGCACTTCCTCTGGGACGAGCAGAAGGTCGTGTTGATCATCGAGGCCGATGGCAAGCCTTCGAGTGGTGCTCAATGATCGTCGTGGATCTGCCGATCCTCGAGGGGTGAGCGTCAACGACCTCGTCCTCGTTCAGGGGATGGCTGACACCAGGCTGGCTCTCCGCCGCTGGAATCGTGAGCCCCTGCGCGTGCTCGGGCCGTGGCTGCTGCTCAGCCTGCTGATCACCCTCGCGCTGCTGGGAGCGATCTACCTCGTGGCCTCGGCGACGGTGCCCACCGCGACCCGGTACCTCATCCCCGGCTACAACGACGGCGCCGGCTTCGGCGACTACCTCCACGTGCTCTTCCGCAACGGGCTGGTGCTGGCCCTGCATGCCCTCGCCTGCGTGGCCGGCTTCATCGCCGGCAGCTCGCTTCCTCTGTCTGCCTCCCAGCGCAGCGGCGTCTCGCGCTGGGTGCATGAAAAGGCGGGTCCGCTGGCCATCGCCTTCGTGGTCTGCGCCACCTGTTTCTCCCTCTTCACCCAGGCTTACGTGATCGGCGGCGGGACGGCGTCGATCGCCGCACAGCTCGGCACGACCCCAGGCGTCTTACTGGTTGCCCTCACGCCACACGCCGTGCCAGAGCTCGTCGCCCTGTTCCTGCCGCTGGCCGCGTGGGTGATCTCCAGTCGCAACGACGACTGGCAGGATCTGCTCGCGGCCACCCTGGTCACAGTGGCCGTCGCGGTGCCGGTGCTGCTGGCCAGCGCAGCGTTGGAGGTGTGGGTCACTCCACACCTGCTGGGCGCGATCGCCGCCTAGGGCTTTCGCGCCCACATTGACGCCGCGCCGGTGTTCCGCTGTGCGAGGCGGGCATCAGCGGCGCATGAACGACTACGAGCGCACCGCCAGGGTCGACGCGAGCGCGGACGCGCTCTTCGCCTACCTATCCGATGTCGACAACCTGCCGGACTACTTCGAGCGGATGACTGAAGCCGAGCCCGGTAACGGCCAGGAAGTGCACACCAAGGCGCGCATTGACATCGATGGCCAAGGTGAGCAGGAGGTCGAAGGCGAAGCCTGGTTCAAGGTCGACGAGGAGGGCAGGCGCATCCAGTGGGGCTCCGAGGGTCCGAACAACTACAGCGGCGAGCTCGAGGTGTCCGCGAACGGCGAGGGCTCCGAGGTGGCGGTACGGCTGCACACCGAGATGGATGACGAGAAGGCCATCGAGGGGGACCTGCAGCGCACGCTCGACAACATCAAGCGGCTCGTGGAGGACGGCGCCGGCGCCTAGCCCGTAGCATCCTCGCCCCGAAGGACCCCGGCTCTCGGGGTCCCATGATCGACCGCTTCGAGGGCGACGGCTATGCGCCCGCTGAGCTGCGGGCGTTCAGCTACAACACCGCGCAGTCGAACGCCACGACGGCGCAGGAGGTCGCCGCAGAGGTCGAGAGCCTGCGAGCGGCCACCGGGGCCGAGCGGATCGACATCGTGGCCCACTCGATGGGCAGCCTGTCGTCGCGCTACTACCTGCGCAACCTGGGCGGAACGGGGCGCGTCGACGAATGGGTGTCGATCGGCGGACCGAACCACGGCACCTACACGGCGCTGGCGTGCTCGGCGCTGGTGTCGTGCCGGGAGATGGTGCCCGGCTCGTCGTTCCTGGGAGCCCTGAACAGCGGAGACGAAACGCCCGGCGCGGTGCGCTACGGGACGTTCTGGTCACCGTGTGACGAGATCATCAACCCCGACACGAGCGTGATCGTGAACGGGGCGACCAACACCCGCACCGGCTGCATCGGGCACCTGTCGCTCTTGGCCAGTCCGAGCGTCTACTCGGGCGTGCGCGACTTCGTGCGCTAGAGGCGAAGGGCCTCACAACGAGCGAGGCCCGCCCCGATGGGGCGGGCCTCGCCTGCTGCAGAGCTGCTGCGTGCCCGGAGGGCTACTTCTTGCAGGCGACGCTCTTCGAGTCGGTCAGCTTGCCGCCCTCGACGATGTTCTCGAACTTGAGGGTCCACTTCTTGCCGCTGCAGCCCGTGGACTGGATGATGCCCTGGCTCTTGCCCTTGACCTTGGTCGTGCCGGTGAGACCGAACTTGAGGGTCTCAATGGCGGACTTCACGCCGGGCAGGGGCTGCTGGATGTCGGTGGGGATCTTCACGTTGATAACGCGACCCTTGACCGTGCTGTCGAGCATCTTGGCGATGGGGAGCGGCTCGCCCACGAGGAAGAGGCCCAGGGTGCCCTTGGTGGTGACGAACGCCTGGACGCTGAGGTTCTCCGTGACACCGGTTGCCTCGGCCACGACGTTGCCCTTGCCCACCTTCGAGCCCTTGGGGCAGACGCTGGCGCTGGCCTGCTCGTTGGCCTTCTGCACCGAGCAGCGCTTGCTCTTGGCCCAGCTCTTGCCGTTCCAGACGAGGCCCTTCGGCAGGGTGATCTTGAGAGCGGTCGAGGTGGCCGGCTGCCCGCTGCCGTCCTTCGTGGCCTGCTCGATGCCCAGCTTCAACTTCACCGCCTTCGGCTTCTTCTTGGTGCCCGAATCGCCCGGCTTGGCCGAGAAAGACAGGTCCATCGTGGTGTTCGAGGCCAGCTGGGCGTAAGCAACGCCCGATAGCGAGAGGGCAAGCACGCCGATGAGCGCGAGCCCGAGAGTCTTCTTAAGCACGGATCCTCCGTCTGAGCGAGTGTGTAGTCGCGCGGCGGCCGACGGCCTCGCGCATGGATGCGACCGTCAAAGGTATACGGCCCTGTCATGAAGGACACCTAAGTGGCGCAAGAGTTTCGCCTTTGCGGCAAAGTGAACGCACCGGGGCGGCCCGCAGGCCGCCCCGGTGTACCAGCGTTTCTCAGGCCGAGGCGCTAGCAGGGTCCGGCCTTGGTGGCCGTCGCCTTCTCGTTCTCGAGGTTGACGAACTCGACGCGAACGGTGCGTTTCTTACCCTTACATCCGATCTTCGAGTAGTAGCCGACCGTCCTGGTCTTGCCCTTGATCTTGGTCTTGGCCTTCTTCAGCACGACGTTCGAGCTGACGTCGATCACTGCATTCGACAGCCCGGGCAGCGGCTCGTACAGGTTCCTCTGCACGTCGAAGCGCAGCTCGCTGGTCTTGAGGCCCTCGACCTTCACGTTGACGAACTTGGCCTTGATCGTCTCGTTGATCGGGTTGGGGCAGCCGCCTTCCGGCTCCTGACCCGGACCGCCGTCGAGGCGAATGGCCATCCCGCCCAGCTTGCCGGCGTCGGACAGGTTGTACAGACGCAGCCGCAGGTTGCACGGGACCTGCGCAGCGGGATCGCGGACGGAGCTCGCGCCGAACTGGTTGCGCACGATGCCCTTGCCCAGCGCTGCCTTGTCGCACTTGGACGACGGATCCGGGAGCTGGGAGGCCTGGGAGAACTTGCAGGCCTTGAACAGCTTCGGATAGGTCACGAGACCCTCCGGCGCAATGCGGTACTGCTTGATGGGCGTCGGCCGCAGACCGCCAACCGCTCCCACCTCGTAGCCGAAACCGAGCTTCGCCGGCTTGGGCTTCGACGGACTGCCCTTGCCCGCCGGCGTCGCGGTCGCGAGATCGACCTTATAAGTGTTGTCCCCTACCTGGCCCTGCGCATAGGCGATGCTTACGCCCAGCACTAGAACCGCCACGGCGCTCGCCGCAGCGATCAAACGCTTTCGCATTCCTCCTCCTGAAGGTGGTACGTCGGTTAGAACCCCAGCTTCGGGCCACCCTATAACACCTTGGCGCGTTCGAGTTGCGGTAAGCCATGCGGCATTCTTTGTCGATGCGGCCGCCCGATGGAGCCGAGATCTACGCCCCCGAGTTCCCGGCGAAGATGGACTGGCTGAACGTTGCCTTCCTCAGAATGAACACCCTGATGGGCCGCGGGGCCGTGCTGGTCGAGTTCTGGGACTTCGCCCGGGTCAACTCGCTTCGCACCCTGCCCTATCTGGTCGAGTGGCACCGGCGCTACCGCGATGACGGCCTGAGGGTGATCGGGGTCCACTCCCCCGGGTACTCGTTCGGGCGTGATCCCGAGCTGGTGGCCCGCGCGGTCGAGCGGCTGGAGGTGCCGTACGCCGTGCTGCTCGATCCGAGCCTCGAGGTGTGGCGTCTCTACGGCAACCGGGGCTGGCCAGGGCGCTACCTGTTCGACCGCACCGGCAAGCTCGCCTTCATCCACTACGGCGAGGGCGAGTACGGCGCCACCGAGCGGGCGATCGGCGAATGCCTCGACCTCGATGTCGAGCCGATGGCGCCGCTGCGCTCCGAGGACGAACCCGGCGTGCTGCTCGAGCCGCAGACCGCGGACATAGCTCTGCCCGCGGACCGCGAGCGCCTGGAGCTGGTGCGCGACTGGACCGACGGCGAGGACTGGATCGAAGCGGCCGACGCCGGGGCCGCGGCCGGCTTCGGCTTTCGCGGCGGAGGCGCCTACGCCGTGTTGTCAGGCGAGGGCGTCGAGCCCGGGCTGCATGAGGTGGACTCCGGCGTGGTGGAGGCCGAGAGCCCCGGCCTGCGCCTGCACGGCGTTCAGTTCACGCCTGCGCCGCCAGGGCGCGACGGATCTCCCGCGGGAGCATGAAGCGCACGTCCTCCTGGACGACCTCGAACTCGGAGACCTCGGAGGTCCCGCGAGCGCGGAAGAACTCGACCAGGCGTTGAACGAGCTCTTCGGGTGCGCTCGCCCCGGAGCTGATCCCCACCACCCGCTTCCCCTCGAGCCACTCCTCCTCGACCTGGGTCTCGTTGTCGATGAGGTGCGAGTCCGCGCCGTGGTCGCGCGCCACCTCCACCAGGCGGTTGGAGTTGGACGAGTTGCGTGACCCGATGACCAGCACGAGGTCGCACTCGCGCGCCATCTGGCGAACGGCCATCTGGCGGTTGGTGGTGGCGTAACAGATGTCGTCGGACTTGGGGCCCGTGATGTTGGGGAAGCGCTCGCGCAGACGGCGGATGATGCGGTCGGTCTCGTCGACCGACAGGGTGGTCTGGGTGAGGTAGGCCACGCGGTCCGGATCCTCGAGCTCGAGGTTGTCCACGTCCTCCTCGGTCTCCACCAGCACGAAATGGTCGGGCGCCTCGCCCATCGTGCCCTCGACCTCCTCGTGGCCGGCGTGTCCGATGAGCACGATCGTGTAGCCCTCGGCGGCGAACTTCTTGGCCTCCACGTGCACCTTGGTCACGAGCGGACAGGTGGCGTCGATCGTCTTCAGCCGTCGCGTCTCGGCGTTCGCGTGGACCGAGGGGGACACGCCGTGGGCGGAGAAGACCACGGTCTTGCCGGCGGGGACCTCGGTCTCCTCCTCGACGAAGATCGCGCCGCGCTCGCGCAATTGCTCCACCACGTGCTTGTTGTGGACGATTTCCTTGCGCACGTAGACCGGCGGGCCGTAGAGCTCGAGCGCGCGCTCGACCGTCTGGACGGCCCGGTCGACGCCCGCGCAGTACCCGCGCGGCGCAGCCAGCAGAAGCTTGTCGGGTGCGGCGGCCACCATCTCCAAGGCTAGCGACGCTCAGAGACCCGCGCAGAAGCTCATACACGGTCTCGCCGACCGCGTCGACGCTGCGCTCCGAGACCGCGCTCAGGTCGTCGCACGTGCGGTGCCAGCACGGGAAGTCGAAGTCGATCAGGTCGATCGAGGGCACACCGCGGCGCAGGAACGGGATGTGGTCGTCGAGAATCCCGCCCTGAGTGGCGTCCGGGAACACGCGGCCGGCTCCCACCCGCCGGGCCGCCGCCCTGAGCTTGCGCCAGAGGCGCTCGTTCGAGTAGGCCTCGCGAGGAATTCGCAGCCGGCGCTCGCCCACGAAGTCGAGCAGCACCATCGCCCGGGCGTCGTCGAAGCGCGGCGCGGCGACCTTGGCCCCCCTCAGGCCGAGCTGCCGGAACGCCGTATCCGGAGCGCCGCGCGGGCTCTCCTCGCCGTCGAAGAAGACGAAGTGGATGGTGTGGCGAGGCCGGCGCAGCGTGCGGGCGAGCTCGGCCACGACCGCCGTGCCGGACGCGCCGTCGTTGGCGCCGAGGAACCCGGGCAGGTCCTTGGTGTCGTAGTGCGCGCCCACGACGACGTAGCCGGGCTCGCGGCCCCGCACGGTGCCGATGACGTTCCGCAGCCCGCCGGGAACGCGCTGGTATCGGCCGCGCGGCACCAGCTCCTTCAGGCGGGCGCCCAGCTCGCGCGAGGCCGGCGAGCCCGCGGGCCGGGGACCGAGCTCCACCTGCTCGACCAGCAGGTCGAAGGCGGCGGCGCCGTCGAAGCGATCGATGTTCGCGCGCGGCGCGGGCCGTGAGGCAGCGCCGTCTGCCTCGCCGTCGGTGAACGGGAGGTTGTCGGTGGCCACGAGCGCGACGAGCACGAGGCCGAGCAGCACCTGGAGGGCGAGCACGATTCCCAGAAGCTTCACAGACGGGATTCTCACGGGTAGGCTCACCGCGGTGGGCGACCAGGGCCACATGCAGGGTCACAAGGACCGCCTGACGGCCATCGACGCCTCCTTCCTACACCAGGAGAAGCAGGCGTCGCACATGCACGTCGGGGCGCTCGTGATCTTCGAGGGCCCACCGCCCGGACGAGACGAATTCTGTGCTCACCTCGAGTCGCGGCTTCACCTGGTGCCGCGCTACCGCCAGAAGCTCGCAGTGCCGCGGCTCGAGATGGGCCGGCCCTTCTGGGTCGACGACCCGAGCTTCAACCTCGACTACCACGTGCGCCATACCGGTCTGCCCAAGCCCGGCAGCGACGACCAGCTGCGGCAGCTCGTGGGACGCATCTTCTCCCAGCGGCTCGACCGGTCGAAGCCGCTGTGGGAGTTGTGGATCGTCCAGGGCCTCGAGCGGGGCCGCTTCGCACTGATCTCGAAGACCCACCACGCGCTCGTGGACGGAGTGGCGGGCGTGGACATCGCCACCGTCCTGTTCGACCTCTCCCCCGTTCCCGCCGAGACCGGCGAAGACGACGATCGCTGGGTGGCGCAGCCCGAGCCGTCGGACGCCGAGCTGGTGGCCGAGGGCATCAAGGGGCTCGTGCGAACCCCGTTCGCCCTGGCCGGCAGCGCTATGGGCGCTGCGCAGAATCCGAGCCGCACACTCAGCCGGGCGCGCGAGGCCGCCGAGGGCGTGGGCGAGGTGGTGTGGGCGGGCCTCAACCCGGCGCCGGACGTCCCGCTCAACGTCGAGATCGGCTCCCACCGCAGGGTGTGGTGGGTGCAGAGCCGCCTGGCCGACTTCAAGGAGATCAAGGACGCGTTGGGGGGAACGGTCAACGACGCGGTGCTGGCCGTGGTGGCGGGCGCGCTCGGAAGCTGGCTGCGCGAGCGCGGCCTGCGGACCGAGGGACTGGAGCTGAGGGCACTCGTGCCGGTGTCGATCCGCCACGAGGACGACCACGGGACGCTCGGCAACCGCATCGCCGCGATGCGCGGTCCGCTGCCGGTATACGCGCGCGACCCGGTGGAGCGCCTCGCCATCGTCCAGGAGGGCATGGGCCATCTGAAGGAGTCGAAGCAGGCCCTCGGCGCCGAGGTGATCTCCGGCCTCCAGGACTTCGCGCCGCCGACGCTTCTGGCGCAGGCCTCCCGGCTCAACTTCTCGACCCGGCTGTTCAACCTGATCGTGACCAACGTGCCGGGTCCGCAGTTCCCGCTCTACATCCTTGGGCGCGAGATGGAGGAGATCGTGCCGATCGCCTTCCTGCCGGAGAACCATGCGCTCGCGATCGCGATCATGAGCTACAACGGCAAGGTCGACTTCGGGCTGCTCGGCGACTACGACGCCATGGCCGACATCGAATCCGTGGGTAAGCACGTGGAGGAGTCACTCGACGCGCTGCTCAAGGCGGCCCGCAAGCAGAGCGAGAAGGCGGCACGGGCCAACGGCGGCAAGAAGAGCGCCGCGAAGGCGTAGGTCCTCCGGCGTCCCGGGCCGCGGGGCACAGGTAGCTAGGGTGCCCGTCCGATGAAGAAGCTGACGATCCTCACGGCGACGGTCACGATCGGCGTTCTCGCCCCTGCTGCCGCCGCCGCTCCGCCCCAGCCGTTCGGGCACCCCTGCAGCCCGCAGAACGACACGCTGTTCTGCCCCACGACGAGCGACGCCCAGCGCGTGCCGAGCTTCGACGGCGTGCCGCTCGACGTGGACGTGACGCTCCCGCCGACGGGCGACGGTCCGTTCCCGGCCGTCGTGATGCTGCACGGCTGGGGCGGGAGCAAGTCCGCCTTCCAGTCGCCGACCCCGGAGGGCAACGGCGGCGCCAGCTACCACTACAACAACACCTACTTCGCCCGGCAGGGGTACGCGGTGATCACGCCGTCGGCGCGCGGCTTCGGACGCTCGTGCGGGGCGGCCGGGTCGCGCGCGCCCGGCGCCTGTGACCGCGGCTGGGTGCGCCTGGCCGACCAGCGCTACGAGGTGCGCGACGTCCAGCACCTGCTGGGGCGCCTGGTGGACGAGCGCGTGGTGCGGGCGGACGCCCTGGGCGTGACGGGCATCTCCTACGGCGGGATCCAGAGCCACAGCCTGGCCCGTCTCCGTGACCGGATTCGCCTGCAGGACGGGTCCTACCGCCGTTGGCGCAGCCCGGCAGGCCGCCGGCTGCGGATCGCCGCCGCCTGGGCGCGCTGGGGCGCGACCGACCTGACCTCCGCGCTCACGCCCAACGGGCGCTTCCTCGACACCGAGAAGGCGCCCAGAGCGCAGAGCCGGTCCCCGCTCGGCATCTACAAGAAGAGCTACAACCAGGGCCTGCTGCTGCTGGGCAGGACGACCGGCTTTATCGCGCCGGCGGGCGGACCGTTCGACACGGATCTCCTGGGCTGGGCCGACGAGGCGGACTCCGGTGAGCCCTACGGCGCGCAGGAGGGTCGGATCGCACGCGAGCTGACCAACTACCACAGCTCGGCCGGGCTGTCGGGGACTCCCGCCCCGCTGCTCGTGCAGAACGGCTGGACCGATGACCTGTTCCCGGCGCCCGAGGCGCTGCGCGCCTACCGCACCTACGAGAACGCCAGAGGGGCACGCGTGTCGTACCAGTTCGGCGATCTCGGCCACTCGCGTGGGGCGAACAAGCCGGCCGTCGATCGCTACTTCAACGATCGGGGCGCCGCGTTCTTCGCCGCCCACCTGAAGGGCGAGGGCCGGGCCCCGCGGCACAACGCGGTCACCGCGTTCACCCAGACCTGCCCCTTCGAGACGCCGGCGGGCGGCCCCATCCGGGCACGAAGCTGGGACCGCCTTCACCCGAGGACGGCCGGCATGGCGGCGCTTCCCGGGCAGACGATCACCTCGAGCGGCGGCAACCCGGCGACGGCCAGGGCCTACGACCAGTTGACCGGCGCCAACTCCTGCCTGCAGGTCGCGGCCGAACGGGCGCCCGGGACGGCGATCGTGCAGCGGAGCTTCGCGCGGGCGTTCACTCTGCTCGGCCAGCCCACCGTGCGGGCGCGGGTCAGGACGAAGGCCCGCGGCGCCACGATCGTGGCCCGCCTGTGGGACGTCCACCAGGGCCGGCAGACGCTGGTGGGCCGCGGGGCCTATCGCCTCACCGACCGACAGCAGGGCCGCATCGTGTTCCAGCTGTGGGGCAACGGCTGGCGCTTCGGCCCTGGCCACCAGGCCAAGCTCGAGCTGCTGGGCTCCGACCCGAACTTCATGCGGCCGAGCAACTTCAGCTTCCGGGTGAGAATCTCCCGGATCGGTGTGAGGCTGCCGGGCCGGTGACCGAAGGGCGCGCCAGGGCGGGCGAGGTGGAGATCGCCTACCAGACGATCGGAGACCCCTCCGGGCCGGCACTGCTGCTGGTGATGGGGCTCGGCATGCAGCTCATCCACTGGGATCTCGAGCTGTGCGAGGCGCTTGCCGAGCGCGGGTTTCACGTGATCCGCTTCGACAACCGTGACGCGGGCCTGTCCACGTCGATCGACGCGCCGGTGCCGCCCGTGATGCGCGCCATGGCCGGCTTCCACATCGATGCGCCCTACCTGCTGGCCGACATGGCCGACGACGGCTTCGGCCTGCTCGACCACCTGGACATCGAGCGCGCCCACGTGATGGGGGCTTCGATGGGCGGGATGGTGGCCCAGACCATGGCCATCCGGCGGCGCGAGCGGGTGCTCTCGCTCACGTCGATCATGTCGAACACGGGTGATCGCCGTTCGGGCCTGCCGAAGCTGCGCGTGTGGAGCGTGCTGCTGAGGCGAGCGCCCCGTGACCGCGACGGTTACGTCGAGCACTTCGTGCGTGTGTTCCGGATGATCGGCTCGCCCGGCTTTCCCCGCGACGAGGAACGGGTCCGCGAGATCGCCTCCGCCACCTTCGACCGCGGCGAGAACGCAGCCGGGACCGCGCGCCAGCTGGCGGCCATACTGGCCTCGGGCGACCGGACCGCCGAGCTGCGGCGGCTCTCCGTCCGAGCCACCGTGGTTCACGGCACAGACGATCCGCTGGTGCCCTTCCGCGGCGGTAGAGCCACCGCCGCCGCGATCCCTGGGGCGGAGCTCATCGCCATCCCCGGCATGGGCCATGACCTGCCGCGCCAGGTGTGGCCACGGGTGATCGACGTCCTGTCCGCGCACGCCGAGAACGCGCCCGCGGCTCCCGCGCCGCAGCGGGCCTGAGCCGGCCTATCCGGGCGGGCGGTGCTCGGGCGCGAGGCGCCGCGCCAGCTCGAGTGTGTCGTCGTCGAGCTCGGTCTCGACCATGTCGTACTCGCGGGCGTACTGGTCGAGCAACGCGTCCCTGACCGTCGCCCAGTCGCTCGAGCCGTTCTCGCCCGCCACCGAGCCGGTGACCTCCGGGCGCCAGTCGAGGCCGAGCGCCGCGTAGACGGGACCGAGGGCGCGTCTGATGCGTTCCTCGCCCGCCACCACGAGCACCACGCCGGTGTGTGAGCCACCGGCCACCACGCGCTGGCCCACGCCGGCGATCTTGCTCGCGCTCCTGGCGTTGACGCTGTAGCGGCCCGGGCAGTACTCGCCCGGGACCTCGCCCACGCGGGCGTCGAGGCCCAGCCACCGCAGCGCCCCGGCGATCCGCGCCGCCGTCCTCTCGAAGCGCTCGCGGATGCGCTCCCGGGGCTCGCGATCCGGCACGGCGTGCCCCAGCTCGATCGTGTCCTCGTGGAAGATCGCCGCCCGTCCTCCGGCCAGGCGGACCACGGCTTCGAAACCTTCGGCCCGGGCGGCGCGCACCGCTGCCTCGTAACCGTCGACCACGACATCGCGCTTGGCGAAGGCCACGAAGGCTCCCGGCCGCGCCAGCCTCAGCGTCTCCGGCAGCTCACCTCGCCCCACGCGCAGCATCACGGCGCGTGAGACGGCGACGTCGAGGGCGGGGTCGTCCGCGAACGAGCGGGTTATCAGCTGGAGGCGAGGAGGGCTCAGAACCCGAGCGCGAACTTGGCTTCTTCACTCATGAGCTCAGGTGTCCAGGCCGGCGTGAAGGTCATCTTCGGGTACACGGCGTCGACTCCGTCGAGCTCGCCCACGAACTCCTCCATCTGCTCGGCCACCTGAGGCCCGATCGGGCAGCCGGGCGAGGTGAGCGTGAAGCTGATGAAGACCTCGCCGCCGTCCACCTCCACGTCGTAGACCAAGCCGAGCTCAACGAAGTCGAGCCCCAGCTCGGGGTCGATCACGTTGGTGAGAGCCTCCTGGACCTCGTCTGCGGTAACGGTCGCCATAGGACGAGGATAGTAGTGTCGGAAGCCATGCCGATTCTGGCTCTGATTCTGGTCTTCATCGTGGTGCCGCTCGCCGAGCTGTACGTGATCCTGAAGGTGGGCGACGCGATCGGAGTGATCCCGACGATCCTGCTTCTGGTGCTCGACTCGCTGCTCGGCGCGCTGCTGCTTCGAACGCAGGGCCGCAGCGTCTGGCGGCGCTTCAACACCGTGCTCGCGGAGGGTGGAATGCCTCACCGCGAGGTGGTGGACGGCGTCCTCGTGATCTTCGGCGGCGCCTTCCTGCTCACGCCGGGCTTCATCACCGACATCTTCGGCCTGCTCCTGCTGATCCCGCCCACCAGGGCGGTGGTGAGGCGGCTGCTCGTGCGGCGCCTCGGCCGGCGCGTGGCGGTGGGCGTGGTGGGCGGCATGGGCGCCGGCGGAGCCCGCCGGGGCGGTGGGCGCAGCGGTGAGCACTTCGACGTCGAAGGGACCGCCAGCGAGTACGATCGCCCGGCTCCGGGGCTCGATCGGTGAGCGCCGCGGCGCTCGCCCTCTCCTTCTTCGACCCCGCCCACGAGATCTACGGGACGGCGAGATCCGGCGCCACGATCCTGTTCGAGGGCCGCCGGCCCCGGGCCGTGCCCGAGGCCCCGGTGATCGAGAAGACGAACGGCGCAGTCACCGCCCGGATCGAGGGCGAGCTGGACCTGCAGGTGGAGCCGCTCTCGGAGCCGGCCGACCTCGGCGAGGCGGCGGTGAGCATCTGCCAGGTGCGCGGCGCGGCCGCCGGACGCAACGTCGACTGTCTGGGCACCCTGGCGGAGACGACATCGCCGCCGCGATGGGAGGAGCTCGACGCGCTGCGAGCCGTGTCCGCGATCGTGGACGCCGAGCACGCGCTGGTGCTCCTGGCCCGGCGTCCCCGAGGCGCACTCGGGCACGGTGACGAACGGGTGAGCGCCATGCTGATCGACGAGGGCAGCTTCAGGGAGGTCGAGGAGGCGCGCCTGTCCACGGTCTACGACGGCGACGCGCGCCAGCGCAGCGCCGGACTGGAGCTGTGGCTGCCGGGCGAGGAGTTTCCCCGGCGGGGCTCCGGGACCGTCCTGGCCGGCACCTCCCTCGCGCTCGGCGAGCTGGAGGTGCACGCCGCGGTGTTCAGCTGGAAGATCGAGGGCCGTGAGGGCATCGGAGGCTACGAGCTCACCACCCGCACAGAGCCTCCGGCGGCGGCATGACCCGAGTGCTGATCTGCGACTTCGGCGGGGTGCTCACCTCGCCGCTGCAGACGGGCTTTCTCGCCTACCAGGAGGAGTCCGGCGTCTCTCTCGAGGAGCTCGGAACGGCAATGGGCAAGGCCACCGCGGAGCACGGCGACCATCCACTGTTCGTGCTCGAACGCGGCGAGATCACCGAGGGCGAGTTCCGTGAGCGCATCGAGCGTCATCTCGAGCCCGAGTTCGACCTGAGCCGGCTGCGCAGCCTCTACTTCGACAACCTCGCTCCCAGCAGGGAGATGATCGACTACGTGCAGGAGCTTCGCGGGCGCGGCGTGCGCACGGCCCTGCTCACCAACAACGTGCGCGAGTGGGAGCCGCTGTGGCGCTCCAAGCTGCCGGAGGTCGACGAGCTGTTCGAGGTGGTGATCGACTCGGCGTTCGTGGGTCTGCGCAAGCCCGACCCGGCCATCTACGAGCTCACCCTGGAGCGGCTGGGCGACGGTGTCGCCCCGGGCGACTGCGTGTTCGTCGACGACCTCGAGATCAACTGCGAGGCCGCGCGCTCGCTGGGGATGGCGGCGGTGCGCTTCACCGACCCGGCGCAGGCGATCCCCGAGATCGAGTCAGCGCTGGCCGAGTAGCGCCGCCAGCGTCGTGCGCATCGCCGCTCGCGCTCGCTCGACGCCGAGCCCCTGATGGGCGCGGTAGCCCTCCCAGGCCGGCCAGGCGGTGGCCGACACCAGCGCCGCCAGCAGCACGGAGCGCTCGGGGCGCTCAAGCGGCTGGAGCTCGCGCCGGAACACCCGCTCGACCTCGGCCGCCGCGCCGCGACGCGCCGTGGTGAGCCAGCCGGCCACCACATCGGACTCGTGCTCCAGGAGCAGGGCCGCCCGGCGGACAGGGGTGATCTGCTCGAGCACGCCGGCCCGCTGGGCGGCGAAGTCGTCGATGCGCTCGGCGAGCGGGCGTGACGCGTCCACGGGAACGCTGGCGGTCACCACGCGCTCGTACTGACTGCGTGCCACCGCCTCGAACAGCGCCTCGCGGTCAGGGAAGTGCTGGAACACCGAGCGCTCCGAGACTCCCGCCCGCTCCGCTATCCGCTCCGCGGTGGGTCGCAGCTCGCCGCCGGCGAGCAGGGCGAAGAGGGCATCCACCAGGGCCTGGCGAGTGCGCTGGGCGCGGACCGTGCGCCCGTCGGTCTGGTCGGTGGCGCCGGATCCCATGGGAGGACAGAGCATAGAACCGGTGCTGAGGACCCTTTTTTTCGGAAAGTGCGGGGAGTCTCCGTACCGAAGTATTGACCGGTGAGTGGCCTGCTGGTTCACTGCATCGCAGAGACGCGGACCTAGCGCAGAGAGCGAAGCCAAGGGGTTGTAAGGCTCGCCGCGCCGAACCGGAGGCCTCG
>CAWEGB010000005.1:0-60862 GCA_963808545.1 uncultured Thermoleophilaceae bacterium
GGTGATGGTCGCCTCGAAACTTAACAAACCGGTGAGATTGCCGCCGGGCCGCGCCAGACTGGCAATATAGCCAGCCCCGATCGGGTCGGAGACATTGACGAAAACGATCGGGATCGCGCGGGGTCTTCCCTTGGAGCGCAGCGACGGAGCCGGAAGCATGTGCGAGGATCACTTCGGGTTGGAGATCGACTAACTCGCTCGCTAGCGCGTGCATCCAATACGCGTCGGCAGCAGCAAAGCGCGCGTGGATGCGGACATTGCGGCCTTCCGACCATCCGAGGCTTTCGAGTGCCTGCCGGAATGCCACGAGCCGCGCCTTTATTTCCTGGTCGTCCTCACCGGGGACTGACAGCACGCCGATGGCCCGCACGCGCTCGCCCTGCTGTGCGCGCGCCACGACCGGCCACGCGACCGCCGCGCCGCCCAGTGTGAATATGAATTCCCGCCGTCGGATGTGGATTGCCATGCGACCCCTCCGGCCGGAGGTTGTGTGCATGCAATAGAGGGGACGATATCACGCTTTAGCGAAGGAACGAACAATGCTTTTGCGCTGCGAAAGTCTTGAGCCGCCGGCAGTCAAACCCTGACCTCTTCGGCCAACGCCCGTATGTCTCCTTCCGCCAGCTGCGGACATGACGCCGCTTTGGCACTGGGCAGCAATGTGCCATAACCGGCCGTGAGCTATCGCAGCAAAGCAGTTTGCCCGTATTCGATCACCTCGTCGGCGAGCGCGAGCAGCATTCAGGCGGGGCTTGGAGGCCAAGGGTCTTGGCCTGGGTGCACGCTTTCACGAGGACGAAAGGGCGAGCGTTTGGTGTAACGTTATGTAAAGCTGTCGGCACAGGCAACCAGAGGGGAAACGCTATGACCCTTAAAAAGTACCCGAGTACTTTTCTGAACTTGGAATAGCTGCCGCCGCGCTTGCGGTGACGCCCCAGATCGCTTGGGCCCAGGCCTATCCGACGCGCCCGGTCACGCTGATCGTGCCGTTCCCGCCGGGCGGCTCGACCGACGTTGCCGCGCGCATCGTCGCCGACCACATGTCGCGCACGCTCGGCCAGCAAGTGGTCATTCAGAACGTGTCGGGCGCCGGCGGCACCACCGGCTCGACCCGCGCCATGCGCGCCGAGCCCGATGGCTACACCATCCTGATGGGCCAGATGGGTACGCACGCGGCGTCCGTCGCGCTCTATCCGAACCTCGCCTACAAGCCGGACGAGGACTTCGAGCCGATCGGCCAGGTGGCGTCGTTCCCGTTTGTCGTTGCGACCAAGAAGGATTTCCCCGCTAATAACCTCAAGGAGTTCATGGCCTATGTGAAGGCTAACGATGCCGAGCTCAATCGAGGGCACGCCGGCGTCGGTTCGATGTTCTTCACCTGGTGCCTCCTGCTCAACTCTCTGCTCGGCACCAAGCCCACGCTCGTTCCCTTCAGCGGTGGCGCGCCCGCGATGAACGCACTGGTGGGCGGCCAGAACGACTTCATGTGCGCCGACGTCGTGACCGGGGGGCCCAGTACCCAGACAAGATCAGAATCCTCGCGGTCACGTCCCCCAAACGCAATGCGGCCATCCCGAACGTGCCGAGCGTTGCGGAAGCCGGGCTTCCTGAGTTCCAGGCCACGGCTTGGAACGGTCTGTTCGCTCCCAAGGCGAGACGAGGCCTATCCTCGACAAGCTGGTCGATGCGCTCGACAAGGCGCTCGACCATCCCGAGACGCGCAAGCGCCTCGACGTGCTGGGCGGCGACATCCCCGACAAGGCCAATCGCGGCCCGGCGCCGTTCCTCGCGCTGGTGAAGAGCGAGATCGCCCGGTGGTCGCCGATCATCAAAGCGGCCGATGTGAAGATGAACTGAGAACGTCCATTGGCCTTCGCGCGTTTAGTGACAGCGAATGCACGGCGGTCCGGGAGGCTGCGCGCCCCCAGGGACCCGAGCGTCGAGCCATTGTGGGGATACCGTGCGCTTTGGAAGCCATGGGCAACCCTACCGGACAACTCAGCGCGTGCGCGCGGGCGGTGATACTCGTGCTGGAGAAAATGCGTGCCACCCTGAGAAACAAGTAAGGCACTAGACAATAAAGGGAACTCGGATTAAATAAGTGAAATATGCGTGTCATATTTGCAACAGCCGTTATTATGGCCTCATTGCTTGAGATGCTGTATGCGCAGCCACGCATCGATCAATCGCAACCAAGTTCTGCGCCATTACAGCATGATTACATACCGGGCGGACCCGGCGAGCCTAGGATGGACGGGCGCAGCTGCCTTCGTTTGGGCTGTCTCGCTTGGTGACGCATTCGAGCAATGGTTGGCTGGACTGCCTGAGAGTGAGAACGTGGATAACCGAACCAACCAGGTCTTGACCGTTGAGCAGTGGAACGAGCTTGAGTGCGCCGTGGGACAAAGAGGAAGAGGGCCAAGGCCGCTAAGCGCTAATTACCCTACGCTTACCCTAACACAACACACATCACTAACACATTGATTGCGCTAGTGTATCAAGCGCTCGGCACATAAATCCTTCATCATGCGCGCAGCGTCCGGGCAGCGTCCCGGCACCCCCCGGGGTATGTCCCCATTCTATAGGGTACCCATAGTGGCTGGGCCGGGGCCCCCTTTTGGTTGTAATGGGTACTGATTACCCATATCCATTGTCATCGCATTCGTCCGCGAAATCGCGCGCCCATATTTTCAATCCCTATTTGGGTATCTAAAGCTCCCAGCCCTAAGGGTAGGGTAGGAAGAGCAGGAGGGTGTAGGTTATATTGTGGTATGATTTCATACCCCTTAGAGCCCTTGGGTGCCCCAGCTATAGATGGGCGGGTCGTGTGGTCCTCGTCCTCCAGGGTGAATGCATCTGATAACGCCAGCTCCGACTAATTGATTGCGGGCGGCTCGCCAGCGGGGCAACGTCCATCCCATACTCGCGGCCATCGGCTTGGCCATGATGAACCGGTCGTTGCCACCGTGGTAGCGATGAGCTTCAAGAGCAGGAAGACGGCGTCCTGATTTATGGCGCCCAATGAGTCGAATATGTCGTGGTCGATCATGATGCGCGGGCGCGTGAAGAAGTTGAGGCCGGCGGCGTCGTGCTGCCAAGCGGAGGTTGCGATCTTTACGACTTCGGCATCCATAAGCGGCTCCTTGAATGACTGGTTTGCATGCCTTCCCAACTCGATCATTTGCTCGGGGCCATAGCCGGCCCCGGCTCGCATACAGCGCTCCCAGAGAGCCCGGTTGCGGCCATCGCCTTGGCGCATCTCGCCCCACTTGGCAGGCACCGGCACGACCTCGGTATTCGCCACCACCATCGGCTTGAGCTGGTCGAGGTCATCGAGATGACCCCCTGGATGATCTCATAGGAGCCCTTGATCAGCTTGCTCGGTGCGGCGACGGCTAAACCGTTGTCGCCGAGTACGTTGGATTGTCCAATCCGTCCCACGGCCGTATTCGACGGCCCTCGCCGTTGTATCGGTAGAAGAGGTGATGCTTGCCCGAGGCTGTGCGGGCGATGATGCGCGGCTCGCCATGGCGGGTTATGGCATGCGCCGTCACGTTCTCGTCGGTGGTGTTGACGATGTCGATGATCGTGACGTTCGCTCGGCCTGCCAAGTTTTCGAGTCCAAGGCATCGGCGTCGGTGAACTTGGCTGCCAGCTCTGCCGAGCCCTTGAGGCCAACCTTCGGCCAGTGTTTGACGCGTGGCACCTTCTCCTCGTTGAGAGGGAAGGTCGCAATCCGGCGCTCGGCATAGATTGGCTGCCGGCTTGAAAGAAGACGCCGCTCATGTAAATTCCTGGGCTGAAAATTAATGGATCGGAGTGCTCACCGACTGAGAAATTCGGGAAGCGTGAACGGGTCGGCGTTCGCCACCGGGGTGATGGGCCCGACCGTGGTCGGCTCCTCGACCTCCGTTTCAGTCGAGAGGATGGCGAGCCTGACAACCGGGTCGAGCTTTGGTGCCGTTGCGAAACGGTGGCCGCCTAGAAGATTGATGGGTGCGTCCTTTAGATTGATGACCGCTGCGTCGGCCCACGCCTTGGCATTGGCGCGGTCAGCTCGGTCTACGGTCGCGGGATCGAGCGGCAGGGTGGCGAGCGCAAACGTCCGGGCGGACATCTCCGGGCCAGCTATCTGTCGCCAGCGTCGGGCGTTCACATCGCCGGTTTTGACCCCCGGTTTTATTGGGCTTTTGAGGGGGCCTGGGGCCTTCGACGTATGATGGGATGGGTAGTCGTAGACATAGCGGAAGCGGTCGTAGTCAGACCGACACCGGCCATGGCCGCTTCCGAACTTCTGCTGCTCATTCTTGCGCCCGGATTTTATTCCTCGCAGACCAGACAGCGCGAGCGGTAGAAGCTGGCGTGGCAGCCCGGCGTGCAGAACGCATGACGATGATTTTCGACTGGCGCTTTGAGCTTCGAGCGGCATCGGGGATTACGGCAGTAATGGCGGAGGGGCGCGTTCATGCCGCCGCCTGTCCGCACTTCGAGTTCGGACTGGGGCGGAGGTACCGCATGGCCCAGTCGTGAACTTCGGCAGGGCGGTACACGTCGCGATTGCCCCAGCGACCAGCGGCCGGCGGCCCTTCGCCACGCATACAGAGTTTGTCGATTGTGCCCTTACCGATGGGCAGCCCGAGGGAATTGAAATACTCGACGAGCTGGCGCCGAGTAAGAATTCTTGCTGCCACTCGGGCGCCTCGTTTCTAAGGCGAAGGAGGAGCGACGCGTCTGGAACAGGTCATTAAATGTCAGAGAAAGGTAGCCGCGCGTCTCACAGCGAAGGCGCCAACTAGCGGGGACCTACTGCTTCGGGTAGTCGAGGCCCGAGAGCAATCCCCTTGTAATGGCCGGCCCCCGAGGGTTTCCGGGTGCTTTCTGGCAGGCCACGGCCGGGACCCTCTCACCGCGTCGGCCTTTCTCGCAACACTTTCGTCTAACGCATCGCAGAGTGCCGGCGCTTGTTAGCTCGCACCACCAATTGGCAAGCCACATAGTGGCCCCACGCGATTCTTGTCAACGGTCGCCGAAACGCCTGCTCAACGTTTCTTTTCATGTCCGCAGCGCCACCACGTTCGGCTGCGGATCGACAATGCGCTCGATCTGTGTCGCCAGCGCCTCGAAGGCGCGAAACATCTCCTGCTCGAACTTGTGTTGATCGTAGACGCCACGAATGCCGCCGATCTTGTGCCCAGGCACCGCTCGGCAACATCGGGAGGGACACCGGCTCGGCTCAACAAGGTTCGGGCGGTACGTCTGAGATCGTGTAGCCTCCACCCCTTCACACCACAGGCTGCATCGAACTTCAGCTTCAGGTTCGAGAACCCAGTAATGGGTCGCTTACCATCAGGCGTGAAGACGAACTTGCAACCGTCGATCCGGGGCAGTTCGGCCAGGAGAGCCCTTGCCGCCGTCGATAGCGGCAAGCGTAACTCCATCTTGTTCTTCGACCGTGCCGGCGGAATCACCCACACATGATCGGCGCCGATCTCGGTCCAGGTCGCCGATGCCGCCTCGGTCCTGCGGCAAGCGGTAAGCAGGAGGAACCGGATGAGCGATCCCCACGGTTGATCGTCGGCAGCATTCCACACCGCTCGCAGCTCGGCATCCGACAGCATACGTGTACGGGCGCGATCCTCGTCCGCAGTCTGCGCAAGCTTCCTGAAACTCGGCGGCCGATAGTTCTCGGCGTCCAGTGCATAGGAGTTCAGGACACCACGCACAATCGCCAGCGCGCCATCAGCAGCGGCCGGCCCTTGCTCCTGCCCGATGTCCGCACAAGTGACTTGATGTGGGTCCGCCGAATGTCGGTGACTTGCCACGTCCCGAACTTCGGGAAGACCAGCCGCTCTAGTGCCGAGCGATAACCTTCGACGGTGCGGTTGCCCTTGGCAGCGAGGTCGTCAAGGTACGCCTCGGCAACCGCCTTGAACGTCGTGGTGCTTGCCTGCTCCTTCGCCTTCCGCTCACCAAGGGGATCGTTGCCGTGATCGACTTGCGAGAGATATTTGCGGGCGAGCTTCCGAGCCTCATCGACGGACAGCCGGTCGGCCATGCCGATCTTCATGCGCCTCGAGACGTGGCGGCTTCGATATTGGATGATGTAGCTCTTGCGCCCGGTCTCTGAAACCGACAACGCGAATCCGCCGAGCTTCGTATCCCAGACGAAGGTTTGATTGCCCGCGTTCTCGGGATCATGCTTGGCCCTGGCGACAACCGCTCGCCGTCAACGCAGTTTTTGGCACGTAACACCCTCCCAGTAAGCTGCCAGTAAGCATTCGATAGGATACGGCAGAAAACGGGAGGAAGCAAGCGGCAATTAAAATCGCCCGTAAATGCTGGACTTTTCAAGCGTTATGGAAACGAACGACAACGAGAGGAAATGATCGGATAGCCATGGCACGAAATAGAACAGAAGGAGCCACCATGCCGACTTGTCGCGGTCGTGAAGACGCTTGGCGCCCAGCGCAAGCCCGACCCAGACGAGCGGCAGGTAGAGGATGGCGAGGAGCACGAACTCCAAGCCGGCGAGCGCGAACTGATGCTCTCGAATGAGGAACAGGGCGCTGAAGAGGATAAGAAGGATTACCACCAGGATGGTGATCGAGGTCAGCCAATAGCGCTTCCGGTTCAGCGGCCTTGGAATGAGAACAGCAATTGGGTCATCGACATCGCTCAACCCCTGTGCGTTGCGCGGCGGATTCAGCCTGATTTCACGGGCCGACACCAGCCGTTCCCGTGCTAGGCGCCGAGCTGCGCCGCCAGAATGTTGTTCTGATTTCTCACCCAGCCTGGGATCAGGAACGCATCGACGAGGACCCAGAAGACCGTGATGACCATGCCCACGATGGTCAGCGTCAGGATGAGCTGCGCGACCGCAACGCCGGTACGCTTGAGATAAAAATTGTGGCCGCCGAGCAGCCCCAGGAAGAACCAAAGGATATCGCGACCGGGCGGTTTTTGAGGGCCTCGTACAGCATGATCGCGCGGGCGTCGCGCGACAGGCCGCTCTGCTGCGCCACGTTCGGTGCGCCGCTGGTGGGAAGTTCTTGCATGACCCTCTCCTGTGCCCCGGCCGACCAGGCGGTGTGACGATGTACCGGCCGGCTCAATCGCGCAACAGCTCGTTGATCGAGGTCTTCGAGCGCGTGCTTTCGTCGACGCGCTTGACGATCACCGCGCAATAGAGGCTCGGGCTCGGCCCGCCGTTCCTGGTCGGTCTGCCCGGCAGCCAGCCCGGAACGACCACCGAATAGGCCGGCACCTCGCCCTGGAACGTCTCGCCGGTGGCGCGATCGACGATCTTGGTCGAGGCGCCGATAAAGACGCCCATGGAGAGGACCGAGCCCTCCCGCACGATCACCCCTTCCGCGACTTCCGAGCGTGCCCCGACGAAGCAATTGTCCTCGATGATGACCGGCGATGCCTGCAACGGCTCGAGCACGCCGCCGATGCCGGCGCCGCCGGAGATGTGGCAGTTCTTGCCGATCTGCGCGCAGGAGCCGACCGTGGCCCAGGTGTCGACCATGGTGCCGAAATCCACATAGGCGCCGAGATTGACGAAGCTCGGCATCAGCACGACGCCGGGCGCGATATAGGCCGAGCGGCGCACGATGCAGTTCGGCACCGCCCGCAAGCCCGCGTCCCTGAAGCGCGCCTCGCCCAGCCGTCGAATTTCGAGGCGACCTTGTCCCACCACGCCGCTGCCGGGGCCGCCGTCGATCGGCGCATGTCGTTGAGGCGGAACGAGATCAGCACCGCCTTCTTGAGCCATTCATTGACCCGCCAGTGGCCGTTGGTCCCGCATTCGGCGACCCGCGCAACGCCGCGGTCGAGCAGGTCGAGCGCGGTCTCGACCGCTTCGCGCACGGCGCCCTTGGTCGAGGGACCGATGCCGTCGCGCTGCGCGAATGCCGCATCGATGTCCTGGCAAGCTCGTCATGGGACATCTGGCGCAATTCCTTGGTGAAACCGCGTGCCGCCTTGTCGGGAATAGGGCAGGCGAAGTCAACCGCGGTGCCCTCGCTCGTGGGGTCGGTCTCGTAGGATGGTTGAGCGCGAGCGAAACCCATCTTCGCCACCGGGCAAATGGTGGGTTTCGCCATAGCCCGCCGTAAGGGCGTTGACGCCCGTCTTCGCGGGCTATGGACGGGCGTAAACGCCCTAATGCTCAACCCACCCTACGAGCCCCTGATCCGCTCCAGAAACCGGACCAGATCGTCGGTCACATGGTCGACATGGGGGGCGTCGCGACCCTCGAGCTCCCAGCCCTCGCGAAACACCTCGCGGGTATGTTCCGGCACCACCAGGACCGTGGTCATGCCAGCGCATGGGGCACCGCGAGGTTGCGCGCGAGGTCCTCGAACATCGCGGCCTTGCCGGCATCGACATCATGCGTCTTGAGAAAGCGCTCATAGGTCTGCGGCGAGGGCTTGGGCTCGAGCTCGGCTGCGACGATGTCGAACACGTCCTCGAAATGGCGGTCGAGCTCGAGGCGCGCCAGCACGGCGTCGGCGTGGCGGCGGGTGCCGTTGGTCAGGATCAGCTTGCGCCCGGGAAGGCGCTCGATTGCTTCTCCCAGCGCCGCGTTCGGGGTGAGCGGCGAGTGGTCGATCTGGTGCACGAAATCGAGGAAGTCGTCGGGCTTCATCCCATGACGGTCATCAACCCGCGCATCGAGGTGCCATAGCGCTTGTAGTAGTCCTTCTGCAGGCGGAACGCCTCCTCGTGGGTGATCTTGAGGAAGCTCGCGATGTAGTCGCGAATGCGCTCGTCCACCTGCTGCCACAGGTTGACGTGGTGCGGATAAAGCGTGTTGTCGAGATCGAATATCCAGGTCTCGACGCGGCCGAAGTCGCGCGGCGCGGGACGGGCCGGGATTCATGGGGCGACGGCCTGGTCCCTGATCGCGCTCCGCAGCGGCCGGTCGAACGCCAGAATGATGGCGCTGGCGACCATGGCGACGCCGGCGATCATCAGGAAGAACATGGTCTTGTCCATGGTGCTCCAGAAGCTGCCGAGCCAGCCGGCAAGGAAGTTGCCGACGAAGCTCGTCGCCAGCCACAGTCCCATCAGCATCGACACCATGCGCGCCGGCGCGACCTTCGACACCAGCGACAGCCCGATCGGGGACAGGTAGAGCTCGCCGATGGTGATGACCACGAAATATCCGAGCAGCCACAGCCAGTCGCCTCGTCGCCTGCCGCGTGCCAGGCGGCGCCGACCATGATCAGGTTCGCCAAAGCGACGCCGAAGCAGCCGATCGACATCTCGGTGACGGTCGAGGGCTCCTTGCCGCGTTTGGCCTGCCAGCTCCACAGCGCGATGAGGAACGGGGTGAAGGCGAAGATCAGGAACGGGTTGAAGGCCTGGAACCAGGTCACCGGGATTTCGCCCCGCCGACGATCGAGATTGATCGAGCGGTCGGTATAGTCGTCGGCCCACAGCGCAATGGTGTTGCCTTGCTGCTCGTAGGTCGCCCAGAACAGCGTCGTGGGCACGAACAGCGCGATCAGCGCGAGGACGCCGCGCCATTCCTTGCGGTCGAGCGGCTGCCTGTCGAGACCCGAGGACCTTGCCGTCTGCAGCTCGTCCGGCGGCAGCCCGGGCATGGCATAAAGATAGATCAGGAGCGCGATCGTCATGCCGACGCCGGCGGCGCCGAAGCCGTAATGCCAGCCCAGCTCTTCGCCGAGCGTGCCGCAGACGGGCGGAAGAGAAAGGCGCCGAGGTTGATGCCGACATAGAAGATCGAGTAGGCGCGGTCGCGGCGCGGGTCGCCGGGCGCATCGAGGCCGCCCCCACCTTGCGCCGACATGTTGGGCTTGAAAGCGCCGTTGCCGAGGATCAGCGAGTGGCGGCAGCCGAAGAGATTGTCGAACTTCGACTTGGTGACCGAGTCGTTGACGTTGATGGCCGGGAACAGCAGCGTGCCCTGCTCGTACATCTCGTAGAGCCGATGCACGCCGGTGGTGGTCTCCTCGGTGACGCCCTGGATGTCGGCGGCCATGCGCGTCCACTTCTGCGGGTCCTCGGTCAGGTTGCGCTGCAGCAGGCCGAGCACCACCTGGAACTCCTCGGACTCGGCCGAGGCGGGCTCGGGCACCGCGCCCGCCTTCTCGAACTCCACGCCCTTGTGGACCAGGAGCGTGGCGTCGCCACCGTCGTCGAGGATCATGTTCGGGCCGTCGTGACCAGGCCAGTCGAGCGCCTGCTCGGTGCACCACCAGTACTCCTCGAGCGTCTCGCCCTTCCACGCGAACACCGGGACGCCGGCCGCGGCGATGGCGGCGGCGGCATGATCCTGAGTCGAGAAGATGTTGCACGACACCCAGCGCACCTCGGCGCCGAGGGCGGTCAGGGTCTCGATCAGCACCGCGGTCTGGACGGTCATGTGCAGGGAGCCCATGATGCGAGCTCCCTTGAGCGGCTGCTCGGCGGCGTACTCCTCGCGCATGGCCATGAGGCCCGGCATCTCGTGCTCGGCCAGAGAAATCTCCTTACGGCCGAAGTCGGCCAGCGAGATGTCGGCGACCTTGTAGTCGGTGGTGGTGGCGGCGTCGGTAACGGTCATGCGGCGGTCTCCGTGACTTTCGGGTTGGGTTCGGCAAGAAGTAGTCGCTGGTGCTTCTGCTGCTCCCAGGAGAGCCAGTCGCCCGAGCTGACCTCCGCGGGCTTCTCCGGGCGCTCCTCGAACCAGCGATCGACGGCCGTCCTCAGACTCGCGTCCGTGGTCAGCCGGCGGGCGAAGGCCACATCCGTGAGGCCGCAGTCGAACCGGGTGAGCAGCTCGCGCAGCGTACGCAGACGCTGCAGCTCACCCGGCCCGAAGAGGCGATACCCCTTGGGCGTGCGCTCGGGCTCGATCAGGCCGGCGCTCTCTATGTAGCGCAGCATGCGAGCCGACCAGCCGGTCGTCTCCGCGGCCTCGTTGATCGTGAGTCCCTCCATCGCGACTGACAAACCTTACCACGATCGTGTCAAGGTTTGGCCAGCCGGGCGCAGCGCCGCGCGCTCAGGCCAGCGCGCGCTTGAAGCGGTCGATCGCCTCCGCGGGCGTCGGGTCGATCCCCTCGAGGGTCGCCAGGTAGACGCTCACCAGATCGCCGAGCAGGAGATGCGACAGCACTCGCTCGAAGCGGGTCTCGCCGCGGGGCTCGACGCTGATCGAAGGCGCTCCGGCGCTCGCCACCTCCTCGGCGGTGAGCTCCATCCGCCGCACGACGCGCGGATGGAGGTCGGGATCACCCAGGAACACGGCCGAGAGTGGCGCGCGCTGCGCTCCCCGCGCCCAGCCGCAGATCTCGTTGTGGTTGGCCTCCGGCAGCTCGGCCCACCAGGCGCCGGTCTTCACGTTCTCGTTGATCTGGGTGTGCCAGCGCCGCGCCAGGCCCACGGTCGGCCCGGAGCCGTGAATCACCGGAATCGTCCCCTTCAGGTCGCGCGCGATCGACTTGGCCAGAGAGTCCTCCGGCGAATCCGGGCCCCACTGCGCAACCAGCCGCTCGAGCAGGGCGTTCGCGCCGTCGATCTCGGCGTGGAGCGACGGCGCAGCACCACAGAGCGCCGCGCACTCGAGCGCGCCGACCGTGCCGTAGAGCACGGCGGCCCGGGGCTGCATTCCGGACGGCACGCCGATCACGGGCACGTCCTCGGCCCGGGCCAGCTCGGCCAGCTCGCCGCCCGTGGTCAGGACCGCGCGACGGGCGCCCGCCGCTCCCGCAGCCTCGAAGCAGGCGAGCGTCTCCTCGGTGTCCCCCGAGTAGCTGGAACAGAGCACGAGCGTCTCGGGGGGCGTCCAGGACTCGATCGCGTAGCCGCGGACGACAGAGATCGGTCGCGTGGCCCGGTCCCCCAGGGCACCGACGGCCAGGTCCCCGCCGATGGCCGAGCCGCCCATCCCGCACACCACGAGCCCGGCGGAGCTGTCGCCGGCGCTGATCCCAGCCGACTGGGCGCGCCACAGCGCGTCGCCGAGCTGCAGGGGCATCGCGAGCACGTCGTCGAGCATCCGGCTGGGATCACCCGCCTCGATGGTCTCGCGGTCGAGCGCTGCCCCGTTCACGAGACGCGTTCCGCCGCCGCAACACGTGTGCCGGGCGCCACCACGGCGCCCGGATCGATCCTGGCTCTCTCCTCGATGACCGCATCTTCGCCGATCACGGCTCCGGAGCCCACCACGGCCTGAGGTTCCACCCGGGCGCGCTCCCCCAGCCGAACCCGCTCGGCCAGCACCGCTTCGACCACCGCGGCGTCGGCGCCGACGTGGACGCGGTCGTGAAGAACCGCTCGCTCGACGCGCGCGTCGGTGCCCACCGAGCAATGGCGGCCGACCACGCTCTGCGGCCCCACGTGGGCGCCGGCCAGCAGCGAGCCGGGGTAGATCAGGGACCCGGTCTGGTCGCGCGCCGGCAGCTTCGACTCGACGCGCCCGGCGAGCAGGTCCCAGGTGGCCTCCAGGTAGCGCAGCGGCTGGCCGATGTCCATCCAGTAGCCCTCGGCGGCGTAGCCGTAGAGGCCGTGACCCGGCAGCAGGGGGAAGATCTCCCGCTCGAACGAGACGGCGCGGCCGCCGGGCACCATCGTCTCCACCACCTCGCGCTCGACCACGTAGGCGCCCGCGTTGATGCGGTTCGTGGGGGCCGGCCCCTCGCCCTTCTCCAGGAACTCGGTCACCTGCCCGTCCTCCGCCGTGGGCACCACGCCATAGCTCGCCGTGTCGTCGACGGGATACAGGGCGAGCGTCACGCGCGCGCCGGTGGCCTCGTGCCGGGCGACTTCGGCGGTCAGGTCGATGTCGGTGAGCACGTCCCCGTTCAGCACCAGGAAGCGCTCGGCGAGAACTCCCTCGTCGAGCGCCAGCCGCACCGGCCCGGCGGTGCCGAGCGGCACGTCCTCGACCACGTAGCGGAGGCGCATGCCGTCGTAGATGTCGCCCAGCACGCTCCTCACCGCGTCGGACATGAAGCCGCAGGACAGGATCACCTGATCGACCCCATGAGAGCCCAGCCAATCCAGCATGAAGGACAGGAACGGCCGCCCGGCGAGGGGCATCACCGGCTTGGGCGTGGTGTAGGTGAGCGGTCGCAGCCGCGTGCCCTCACCGCCGGCCAGGACGAGGGCCTGCACCTAGCGGCCGACGCCCTCGTAGGTGAAGCCGGCCTCCAGGAGCGCCTCACGGTCGAGGAAGTTGCGGCCGTCGATGACCAGGGGCGTCCTCAGCCGGCGCTTGACCTCACCCGCCCAGTCGAGCTCGAGGAACTCGGGCCACTCCGTCACGAGCACCACGGCGTCGGCGCCGTCGATGGCCTCGAGGGCGGAGTCCGCCACCCGTGCTCCGGCGAGCAGTCCATCGGCCTTGGAGGCCGCCACCGGGTCGTAGACACGCACGCTCGCCCCCTCGCCGGCCAGCCGCCCGGCGAGCACGAGGCTGGTGGCCTCGCGGATGTCGTCGGTGTCGGGCTTGAAGGCCACGCCGAGGAGGGCCACCTCCTTGCCCACCAGCGGCCCGAGGTGCTTCTGGAGCTTGCCGATGGTGCGTCGCTTCTGGAGCTCGTTGACCTCGATCACCGCGGTGAGCAGCTGGAAGTGGTAACCGGTGTTGCCGGCGAGCTGCTTGAGGGCGGCGACGTCCTTGGGAAAGCACGAGCCCCCATAGCCGATGCCGGCTCTGAGGAACTGGGGACCGATGCGGTCATCCAACCCCATTCCGCGAGCCACCTCGGAGACGTTGGCGCCGAGCTCCTCCGAGACGTTGGCGATCTCGTTGATGAAGCTGATCTTCGTGGCGAGGAACGCGTTCGAGGCGAGCTTGATCATCTCGGCTGAAGCGATGTCGGTGTGCACGACCGGCGCTCCCAGCGGCGCGTACAGCGCCTCCACCCGCTGGGCGTTTTCCTCCGAGCCCTCGTCCCCTCCGATCACCACGCGGTCGGGCTTCATGAAGTCCGCGACCGCGCTGCCCTCCTTCAGGAACTCCGGGTTGGAGATGTAGCCGGTTCCGGGCCGGCGGCGCTGGATCGAGCGTCCGGTGCCCACCGGCACGGTGCTCTTCATGACCAGGGCGTGCTCGCTCGAATCGCCCAGCTCCGCGAGCACGGCCTCCACGCGCGAGAGGTCGGCGTCGCCCGAGTACGTGGGCGGCGTGTCCACGCACACGAACAGCAGGCGGGCGTGCTCGAGCAGCTCCGCCATGCCGGTGGTGAAGTGCAGGCGCTCGGCGTTCTTGACCACCAGCTCGGGCAGGCCGGGCTCGTGGATGGGGACCTCGCCCCGGCTCAGCGACTCGACCTTCTCGGGCACGATGTCGCGCGCCCACACCTCGTGGCCCAGCTCGGCGAAGCACGCGGCGGTGACCAAGCCCACCCAGCCCACACCGACGACGCCGATCGGCTCCAGCTCTTCGCTCATTGGCCCGAGCAGGCTAGTGACCTCAGGTCACTGGTGAGGTTGTCAGCAACAGCGGCGCGTGGAGCGCGCGATGGCGATCATCTGCCTGTCGGTGAGCGTCTGCAGCAGGGTGTTGGAGATCCAGTAGGCGGCCTTCGGCGTGTGCCAGGCCACCAGGCGCAGGCGGTCGCCGGCGTAGTGCAGCTCGTACTCGCGGCCGCCGATTCGGCGCCTCTCGGTGGGACCGTCGAGGATCGGCGGGTCCTGCCAGGTGGTGCCCTGCAGCCCGTAGTACTCCCCGTTGGCGTTGTACTTGTTCATGACCATCCGGTAGGCGCCGTAGCGCTTGCCGTCCTGGCCCCTCAGCTTGTACACGCGCGGTTCCTGCGCGAACTCGGACGAGTTGATCAGCAGGGTCGGGTAGAGCACGGGCAGCGAGCCGCCGGCGCCGGCCTGCACGGCCTGCAGGCCCTGTTCCTCGCCGAGGGCGGTGGCGTCGAACAGCCCGAGGGCCGCTGCGTCGGGGCGAGCGCGCTTGCGCTTGCGCCGCTTGGGCTCGTTCGTCGGTCCCGGAGCCTGGCCGCGCGGGCCGGGCGTGTCCTCCACCTGCAGGAACTGCTGGACGAGCTTCTTGATCTGCTCGTTGCTGGCCTCCACGTAGCTCTCGCCGATGGTGCCCTCGAAGTGGATCTCCTGGATCGGCTGGCGGGCCGAGAACACGGCCAGCTTGAGCAGCCGCAGCACCTCGGAGCGCGAGCGCAGAGCCGCGTCCGTTGAGGTGTTGCGGCCGAAGATCTTCATCAGCCGGTCCGACTCGTCGATCAGCTTGGTGGTGGTGATCTGCTGCTTGGCCTGGCGCAGGAAGTCCTGCTGGCGCGCCGAGCGCACGAGGTCCGAGTCGGTGTGGCGGTAGCGCACGTACTGGAGCGCCTTGCGCGAGCACAGGCGCTGGTAGCCCGGGTCGATGTCGATCGCCCGGTACTCGGCGCTGTCGTTGTAGTAGTCGCGGTCGATGTCGGTGTAGACGCAGCCGATGGCCTTGACCGCGCGCCAGAAGCCCTTGAAGCTCACGTTGACCATGTGGTTGATGGGCAGGCCGGTGAGCGCCTTGACCGTCTCGAGCGTCTTCTGCGGGCCGCCGTACGAATAGGCGGCGTTGATCTTGTCGGTGCCCACGCCCGGGATGTCGACCTTCAGGTCACGAGGCAACGACATGATCGCCGTGGCCTCCTTGTCCGGGTTGAGCCGGACGAGGATGATCGTGTCCGAAAGGCCCCTGCCCGCCGCCCCCTCCAGGTTGTTCTTCGGGCGCTTGTCGGACCCTAGAACCAGCAGCGTCTGGGGCTCGCCCGGATCGGTCTCGGCCAGCGTGCCCTCCCGCAGGTCGAGCTCGGGGCTCAGCTTCAGCGCATCGACCACCTTGTCGACCTCGTTGAAGGCCGCGACCGCCGTGGCCGCCGCCGACGCGAACACCACCAGCACCGCACCGAGCAGCACGCGCTTCCACAGTCCGGGACGGGGGATGTCGTCGAAATACATCAGGCGATTCTGAGCCGGCGGTCGTCCTCGCCGGACTCCAGGCGGGACGGGAGGAGTGTGACGAACTCCACCAGGGCCTCCCGATACTGGCCGAGCGACCGGATCGAAACCCACTCCTCGGGGCCGTGATGACCTTCGCCGGTGGGACCGCACTCGACCGCGGGCACGCCCGCCTCGATAAAGGAGATGGCGTCCGAGGCGCCGTCGCGCCCCACTCCGAGCCGCTCGCCGGTGGGCGGCGCCACGTGCGAGATGGCCTCTCCGAGCGTCTGCACATACACGTTTTCGCGCTCGACGATCACGGGCCTGCGCCGGAACACCTTGACCACGGCGGTGTCCGGAATCTTGTCGACCTCGGCCAGGATGTCGTCCGCTTCCTGGCCGGGCAGATAGCGGACGTCCACGTCGATGGCGCACAGATCGGGCACGCGGTTGAGCGCGTCCCCGCCGAGGATTCGCCCGAGGTTGATCGAGGGACGGTCGAAGAGCTCGGAGGACTCGCGCGCGAAGGACAGGCTCTCGATGGCCCGGAAGACGTCGAGCGCCTTCAGCACCGCGTTGTCGCCGAGCCACGGCGTGGAGCCGTGGGCCGCCTTGCCGGTCACCTCGATCCGCATCGCCAGCACGCCCTTGGCCTGGATGCCGATGTGCATGTTGGTGGGCTCGCCGGTGATCGCGAAGTCACCGAGGTAGCCGCTCTCGACCAGATGGTCCGAGCCGCGCGCCTCGAGGTCCTCGGACTCCTCGTCGGCGACGCACACGAAGTGCACGCGCACCCGGCCCTGTGCGGTCAGGTCGTGGAGGGCGCACATCATCGAGGCCAGGCCGCCCTTCATGTCGTAGGCGCCTCGGCCGTAGAGCCGGTCGCCGTCGATGCGCGGCGTGAACTGCTCGGGCCGGGCGGGCACGACGTCGAGATGGCCGTGCAGCACGATCGTCGGCCCTTCGCGGGGTCCGATCGTGGCGGCCAGCACGGGCCGGCCGTTGTGCGTCGTGCCCGTCACCTCCACGTCCCGGGCCTCCAGCCAGCCCTTCACGAAGCCGGCGGCGGCCTGCATGCCCTCCAGGGTGGACGTGTCGTAGGTGATCAGGCGCTCGGTGAGAGCGCGTTCATCCATCCCGGGGCTGAGGATAGCCGCGGGGCGGGTAGGCTGCTGCCATGTCGAGCGGACCGGCCGCCGATCCTGTCTCGGCCGCCGAAGCGGTGCGCCGCCAGTACGATCGTCCCTCTCCTGGAGAGTCACGCGACCCTCACGGGCGCTCGGCGCCTGGCGGGACCCGGCATCCCGAGCCGGCGGCTGCGCCCGAGCGGATCGCTACGACTCCTGGCTGACTCACTTCCACGGTACGCTGCTGAGCCGGATCGACGCCGCCTGCGCCGACCCGGTCGCGGCGCTCGTTCGCACTCTTTCGCGACCTCGATCTCGACCTCTGGGCGCTGCTGCTCACCCAGCAGTACGACGCCTACCGCAACATCCGCGCACTGCTGCCCGACGTGCCCGAACCGGGTTCCAGAGCATCTGGAACGGTGCCAGCGGCGCCGCACTCGCCGCTCAGAGCGCCGGCCTTCTACCGCAAGCTCACGCGAGCGGTACGCCCAGCACGGCAGCGCTCTCTGGCCGAGTCACGCGTGCTCGACTTCGGCTGCGGCTGGGGGCGGCTGACGCGCTTCTTCGCCAGGGACGTCGAGCCGGTCGGCTGTTCGGCTGTGACCCGGTGGAGGGGATCCTCGACGTCTGCCGCCGCAGCGGGGTGCCCGCGACGCTGGCGCGGACCGACTTCGTCCCGGAACGGCTGCCGTTCGACGAGCAGTTCGATCTGGTCTTCGCCTTCTCGGTCTTCACCCACATCTCCGAGGCGGCGCACAACGGCTGCCTGCGGGCGCCTGCACCGTTCGCTCAAGCCCGGCGGATGCCTGATGCTCACCGTCCGCCCGCCCAGTACCTGTGGTTCTCGCCGCTGATGCGCCCGGCGCTGGAGGAGCTCGGCGCCGGATCCGGAAGCCCGTCTGGACGAGGCCCGCTACCTGTTCGTCCCCACCCGGGCGAGGAGCACCTCCAGCAGGACGGCGGGGAGATGACCTACGGCGAGACGGTCGTGACGGCGCCGCTACATCCGCGGAGCGCTGGGCGCCCGAGTTCGAGCTCGTGCGCGACCGACGTGCTGCTCGGCGACCTCTACCAGGTGATGCTCACTCTCCGCCGGAGCTGACGCCGCGGAGCGCTCGCGCTCCACCTCTGCGCGCACCCAGCAGTCGGCGAGATGGTCGTTTACCACGCCGCAGGCCTGCATCGCCGCGTAGGCGGTGGTCGGGCCGACGAAACGAAAGCCGCGGCGCTTGAGCTCCTTCGAGAGGGCCGTGGACTCGGGCGTGAGCGAGGGGACGTCGTCGAAGCGTGCGCGGCGCCGGGCCGGCCTCGTCCGGGGCGATGCGACCAGACGAGCTCGGCCAGGGGCAGCTCGAGTGTCGCCGCGGCCCGGGCGTTGGCGATCGCGGCCTCGATCTTGCCGCGGTGGCGAACGATGCCGGAGTCGGCCAGCAGCCGCGCGACGTCCTCGTCGGTGAAGCGCGCCACGCGCGTCGATCTCGAAGCCGCGAACGCGGCCCGGAAGTTCTCGCGCTTGCGCAGGATGGTCAGCCACGACAGGCCGGACTGGAAGCCCTCGAGCACCAGGCGCTCGTAGATGCCGCGGTCGTCGGTGACCGGGCGGCCCCACTCCTCGTCGTGGTAGGCGGCGTAGTCGGGGGCGGCGTCACCGAAGCAGCGGCGGGACTCAGCCCCTTGGCGCTGGGCGGCAATCAGAAAACCCTGACCCCGGGCCTGTGAATGTCGGCGGTCTGCAGCACGGCGGCACCCATGAAACGGTCGTCCCACTGCGGATACGGTGCGCCGGTGCTGAGATGAAACGCCAGGTCCGCATGGGCGTACTCGTCCGGAGCAGTGGCAAGCGGCGTCAGAAACGACCATCCGACCGACAGCAAGAACAGGGTTCCGGTTAGTGCCCAGACGACTGCCGGGACGGTCGAGAATCGGTGAACCACAGAGCGCACCCGCCTCACTGAGAAGTCGGCCTCAGCCGCCGGCGAAGCCATCGGACCGGCTCGCTGAACCTTGAGCGCCGAGCGAGCTCGATCATCACGGAACGACTGTCGTCGAGGTCCCAACGGTCCGCCTCTAGCAGTTCGATCTCCCGGCGCAGCAGGCGCACGTTGGTCTGAAGGCTCGACAACTCGCGTGGCTCCTCCGGGTCGCAGCGCTCCAGATCAGCGAGTGAGAATTCCCCAGCGCGATTGCGCAACGCGATGTAGCTGTGGGTGATCTCCGGCGTCCCGGCGGGGCTGCGTGGCGGGCGCTTGACGTCGAGCACCTCGAACGCCCGTCCCCAGTGGGCTCGCAGCCACCATTCCGAGTGGAAGACCTGCGAACCCGCGCCCCCATCGAGGGTGTGCCGAAGCACTGTCATTCCGACTTCGTCTTCACGGTAGGGCTCGCCCGACCGTGGCCTCCCACATCCCCTCTCCGAGAAAGCTCGCCACGAGCAGGCCGTCGGGGGTGAGGATCCGGTTCATCTCGAGCAACCAGTCGCTCCAGCGGTCGATGTGGGTGAAGACCGAGGTGGCGTAGACCAGGTCGAAGCTGCGGTCCTCGAACGGGAGTGGCGGAGCCATTCCGTTCTGGACGCAGCGAACGGGAGGGTTGAGGTTCTCGTTGACCCAGCGAACACTGGCGGCGTCGATGTCGCAGCCCCACAGCTCCGCCTGCTCGGCTTCGTCGAGGAAATGGCGAAGAACGCGGCCCGATCCGCAGCCGAAGTCGAGAACGCGAGTTCCGGGAAAGCTCCACTCGGGGGGCAGGCACCCCACCACCCGCTCGCGTACCTCCTTGCCCTCGCAGACGTAGAACTCGACCGGGTCGACACCCTCGGTCCAGCCGACGCGAGCGGCGAGGTTCGGCGGAGGCACGGGTACGGACGAGGATCCCACCAGCGGCATCATTCCCGGTAAGCGCGTGAGCCGCCGTTCGGGGGTACCCTGGCGCGGTGCGCGCGCGGGTCGACTCACGCCGAGCGTCGGTCGACCTGCGGGGCCAGCTCGCAGGCCTGACCCGCTCTGACACAGGCCGGGCGGCCGGGATGGGCGCAGCCGTGATCGCCCAGAACCTGCTGGCGCTCGTCTTCACGATCATCTTCGCGCGCATTCTCGGCGCCGACGGCTACGGATCGCTGGCCGTGCTGGTGTCCGCGTACATCATCCTCATGGTCCCGGGCTCCGCGCTGCAGATCGCCGTGGCTCGGGAGGTCAGCCGAGAGCGCGCCGAGGGGATCGGACCGGGCGGGCGCGGGCGCCCAGCGCTGGCTGATCCGGCTGATCGCGGCCACACTCGTCGTCGCCTTGCTCGCGATCCCCGCGCGTTCGCTGATCGGCGGGCTCATCGACGTCGACGAGCTCTGGGCCGCGGCAGCGGTGCCGGTCACCGCGATGCTCTGGATGATCCTCTGCGTCGAGCGCGGGGTGCTCCAGGGCTTCGAGCAGTACCGCACCGTCGGGCTGAGCTTCATCGGCGAAGCGGGCCTGCGGATCGTGTTCGCGCTGGCCCTGTTCGGCGTCGGCCTGGACGTGACCGGCGCATTCCTCGGCAACGCCGCGGCGTTCATCGCGCTGGCCCTTCTCCTGGCGATTCCTCTCGGCCGCCGGCTCCCGGCCGGCACGCCCGAGGGGGACGAGCCGCGGCTGAGGGAGCTGTCGAGCGGTGCCGCCGCTCCGGTGATCGCCCTGACTCTCCTGCTGGCGCTGCAGGAGCTGCACATCATCATCATCAAGCACGAGGCCTCCGACGACGCGGCCAGCTCCTACGCGGTGGCGGTCGTGGCGGCCAAGGGGATCATCTGGATCGCGGTCGGCCTCGGGATGTACCTCGTCCCCGAAGCCGCGCGGCGAGCGGCGACCGGCGAGGACGCGCGGCCGATCCTGGTGCGGACGCTGGCCCTGATCGCCGGGGCCGGGATCCCGATGGTCCTGATCTACGCGGTCGCGGGCGAGCCGCTCCTGGCCGCCGTGTTCGGCGACGACCTCACCCTCGCCTCGGACGCCCTCCCCTGGCTCGGCCTGGCGATGGTCATGCTTGCCTGCGCCTACCTGGCCGCTCAGTTTCAGCTCGCGTTGCACCGCTATCGCTTCATCTGGGTGCTCGCCGTGGGCGTGGCGGTCGAGGTTGGGTCGCTGGTGGCCATCGGCCCCGACCTCGTTCGAGGTGGCGCTCGCACTGGTGGCCATCCTGAGCGCCTGCGCCGTGGCGGTGCTGTTCATGGCGCTCGGGAAACCTCCTGCCGCCACGGGGAAGCGCCGCGCGACGTCGCCAGTCGTGGCCGAGCACTCGTGAGCGTCCCCTTCCCGCCGCAGGAGCTGGCCCACCGGGTCTGTTCCCTGGAGGGCCGCTCAAATCCGTACGAGGTCTACGAGCAGCGCGGTCTCGAGGCGAGACAGGCCATCGTCGACTTGCTGCCCGAGGGCTGGAGCTTCCGGGACAAGCGCGTACTCGACTTCGGCTGCGGAGCGGGACGGACGCTGCGGCACTTCCTGGACGAGGCTGAGAGCGCGGAGGTCTGGGGCGCCGACATCGATCCGCCAAGCATCGACTGGCTGCAGACGCACCTCTGCCCACCTCTGCACGTCCGCCTTTCGCGTGCCGACCCGCCGCTGGGGCTCGAGCACGGATCCTTCGACCTCATCTGGGCTCTGTCGGTGTTCACCCACCTCACCGATTCGTCGATTCCGTGGCTGCTGGAGCTGCACCGGCTACTCAAGCCCGACGGCCTACTGATCGCGACCTACATGGGCCGCTGGACCTCCGAGGAGCTCATCGGCGAGACCTGGGACGAGGATCGGGTGGGCATGAACGCCCTGCGCCACGATCAGGACTGGGACCTCGGCGGCCCGATGACCCTGATGTCCGACTGGTGGGTGAAGGCCCACTGGGGCCGGGCCTTCGAGATCCTGCGGGTGGAGCCGCTGGTCCACGGCCAGAGCTGGGCTCTCATGAGAAAACGCGACGTGCGCCTCACACCCGCGCAGCTCGAGGAACCCGAGCGCGACGAGCCGCGTGAGTACCGCGCGCTCCGGCACAACATCGACCAACTGCGGCGCGACCAGCAGGCGATGGTCGCCGAGATGCGACGCTCCTACGAGAACTCACGCAGCTGGCGGATCACCGCGCCCCTGCGGGCCTTCGGCCGGGTTCGTCGCGGGCGCGACCCGCGCTGACGCCTCAATTCCAGACCCGCCATGGAGCGTCGCCGCGCGCCCACAGGTCGTTGAGCAACACGGCGTCCTTGTAGGTGTCCATGCAGTCCCAGAAGCCGTCGTGGGGGAAGGCGTGGAGCTCGTCGTCGGCGGCGAGCCGCTCGAGGGGCTCCCGTTCCAGCGTCGAGTCCTCCGAGAAGTAGCGCAGAGCGCCCCGCCCGAAGCAGAAGAAGCCCGCGTTGATCCAGTGCTCTGACCGCGGCTTCTCACGAAAGCCCCTCACCCGGCCGCTGCCGTCGATCTCCGCCACGCCGAAGGGCAGCTCGGGGCGTACCACGGCCATGGTCGCGAGGCCGCGGTGCTCCCGGTGAAAGGCCATCAGTCGCGACAGGTCGATGTCGGCTACGCCGTCGGCATAGCCCACGCAGAAGGACTGGCCCGCAAGCAACGGCCCCACCTTGGCCAGGCGACCGCCGCTGGGCGTGTCGACGCCGGTGTCCACGCAACGAATGTGCATTCCGCGGGGCCACGCCGTCGACCGGACCCCCTGCTCGATCAACTCGCCCTTGAATCCCGTGCACAGAATGAAGCGCTGGAGGCCGTGAGCCGCGTAGATCCGCATCACGTGCCACAGGATCGGTTCACCCCCGATCTCCACCAAAGGCTTGGGAATCGACGGCGTGTGCTCCTGCAGCCGCGTACCGCGACCGCCGCAGAGGATGACGACCTCATCGGGCTCCGCAGCCTTCACGCCGGCGTGCCCGCATCCTGGCGCCGGCGCAGTCGTGCTGCGACAGGCTGATACAGCAGTGCCGCCAGGAGCAGCACCAGCGCTACGCCACTCAGGATCCCGCCCGCCAGGACACTGGCCGGCCGGTAGGCGAAGCGGACCTCGTGGCGCCCCTCGTCGACTTCGACGGCTCGAAAGGCGCCGTTCGCGGGCCGAACAGACGCGGCCTCCCCGTCCACCTCGGCTTCCCAGCCCGGGTAGAGCGTGTCGAGCAGCACGAGTTGTCCGGGAGCGGTTGCGTCGACGGACACCGTCACCTCCGTGTCCGTCCGTTCGACCACTCGGGCCGGCGTCGCCCGGGCCGGAGCGCCGGGAGCGGGACGGTCGCTGATCTCGAGCACGGGCTCGTTGAGCGCGTCGCGCGAGGACCCCGCTTGCATCAGCCGAAGAGACTCGTCGAGGCCGGAGCTCTTCCGCCAGCGATAGGCGACAAAGGCCGGGGGTAGTGCAGTCGCGCGATCGAGCACCACGGCATCGCTCTCGGCGTACGCGATGCGGTCCTGTCTGAGCGGCGCGAAGACGAGCTCGGACCCGGTCAGGGCGAGCGGTGGAAGGAGCGCGGCGCGAACCCCGAAGACGTCGAGCAGCTGCGGGGTGCCCGGATGCTCGGGCATCACCGACGGCGTGGCTCCGTCACTGCCGCCCCCGAGCGCGAACCACAGACTCTCGGTGCGCTCCACATTCGGCTGCTCGTGCCCGCGGGCGTCGCGCAGCCCCCAACGCGACGCGGTGTTGGGCTCGAGGCCGCCGATCCCCGCAACCCTGCCCCCACTCGCTGTGAGCTCCTTCATGACGTCAATCGCTGGGGGCGGTGGAGGCTCGGCCTCTGAGATCGGGATCGTCGTGTTGTAGCCCCACCCCATCACGAGCAGATCGACGGCCACCACCGCCACCGCCGCCCACGCGAGCACCCGCGAGTGTCGAGCCCAGAAGACGAGAGCCACCAAGAGCGCAACGGCGAGCGTGGCAATGGCCACCCAGTGCAGAACCGAGGCGAGGGCGATCGCCTCACCGTTGGTGGGCCCGCCAATGCCGACGAGCCTCTTGACCGCGAGGCGCAGCTCGTCGAGCCACGAGAAGCGCGCGGCCAGGATCACAAGCACCGGTAGAGCCGCCGTCACTCCTGCGGCCACGACCAGCCGGCGCTGCTCGCGCGGGTTTCCTCGCAACAGGATCTCTGCTCCGCTGCCCGCGAGCATCGCAATAGCGAACGAGACCAGGATCAGCGATCTGTTCAAGTTAATCGCCTCGAGGCCCGGGACGGCCCTCGGCAGGTCGGCCAGCGGCCCGGTCTCGAACGCGGTGGCGAACGTGACCAGCGCGAGCGCGCCGAAGAACAGCTGTGCTCCACTCGGGCGCCGGGCTACCAGCCCGCCCACCGCCAACAGGATGGGAAGCACACCGACGTAGACCGTGCGCTCGGTGAAGTTGGAGCGGCCCAGCCGCGGTGTTCACGCGATCGGGGCGCCCCCAATATTCGGGAAAGGCGAGGCTCAGCGCCGCCTTCATTGGAAACGGATCGGACGCGCGTGTGGTCGTGGACGACTCGCGGAGGGCCTCCACGAACGGGATCAGGACCACTCCGGCAAGGGCCAGCCCGAGAACGCCCGCGCCTGCGCCGAGCGCAAGGCGACGAAGCTTCTCGGGCCGGTCCGCGCTGCCCACCACGAGCCGCTGCAGAAACCAGGCGCCGGCCGCGAGGCCGACGATCACAGCGCTCTGGGGATGACCGCCGAGCCAGGCGATCCCGACCACACCGGCTAACAGGCCGGCGTCGCGCGGCTTCCCGGCGCGCGCCAACCGCTCGCCGAACAGGAACAGCCACGGCAGCGTGATGTAGACATTCGAATGCGGGTGCATGAACCAGTCGATCAGGTAGGTGCCGAATCCGAACGAGATTCCAGAGATGAGTGCCGCGATGAGCCCCAGCCCCAGCGCACGCGCCAGCAGCACCGTTCCGAGCACCCCGAGCGTGAGCTTCAACACCGCGATCCAGACGAGGGACTCCCAGTAGGGGAAGACCACGCCGAGCCAGGTGAGGGGGAACATCGGAGCGCTCTGCTGAGCGGCCAGCAGCGGGCGGCCGGCCGACAGGTCGTCCGCCCAAACGGGCAAGCGGCCCTCTCGGAACGCCTCCCGAACGCGCAGGCCGTCCGGCTCGAATACGAAGGCGGAGTCGAACTGGAGCGGGTTCTCTGGCACCGAACCCGCCGGTTGTGGCGGGAAGGGCGCGTAGAAGAGAGGCATGTCGCCGGCCGAGAGGACCCGACCGCCGACAGTCGCAGGGGCCAGGAGGATGACGGCCAGGAGAAACGCGATGGCCGCGGGCGCCAGGATTCGGGCCACGCCCCCTCGACTCATGCGGCGGCAAGCTATCTCACTGGTCCGGCGCCGAGCAGAGAGAACGCTCCGCTGGCGCTATCCCCACGACCCGCACCATAGTCTGGCCTAACTCCAGACCCCACGACGGCCCACCATGACCTTGCATGAATCCTCCGCGCGGATTTCGACCGCGCAACCGCCAAGAGCGGCCCGGTCGCGGCGGGATCGGCGCTGGGCGCCCTGGGCGGCGGTGGCTTTCCTGATCGGAGCCGCCGCGCTCCTGGTGTTCTACGAGACGCGCGGCACGATCTTCTGGTACGACGAATGGCAGTGGATCACCGAACGCCGCGACTTCACGGCGTCGACGTTCCTGGAGCCTCACAACCAGCATCTGTCGCTGGTACCGGTGGCGGTCTACCGCTTCCTGTTCGAAACGGTGGGTATCGACCAGTACTGGCCATACCGGTTGCTGCTTGTGGCGGCTCTGGCGGCGTCTGGCCTCGCCATCTTTCTCTACGCGCGTCCGCGCGTCGGACTCGTCCTCGCTCTGGCCGCGACCGCGTTGATCCTGTTCCTCGGACCCGGGGCATACAACATCCTTTGGCCCTTTCAGATTGGCTGGCTGACCTCGGTGGCGGCCGGCATTGGAGCGCTCCTGGCGCTGGACCGTCGCGAGCGCCGCGCCGACGTCGGCGCCGCCCTGTTGCTGGGCGTCTCGCTGGCCAGCTCCGGAGTGGGCATTCCGTTCGTTGTCGCAGCCGCCGTGGACGTGGCGCTCGGACGGCAGCGTTGGCGTGACGGACTGATTGTCGCGGCCCCACTCGCCCTGTATGGCGTGTGGTGGCTCGCATACCAGGAGGGTGGACCCGGCGCTCACTTGGCGATAATCGACGTTCCGCTGTGGGTGTTGCGCGCGGCCTGCGCGTCGCTCCTTGGGCTCTTCGGCCTGGTGCGACCCCGTTTTCCCGACGAGGCGGACGCGCCGTTGCTGCTGGGCGTTCCGCTCCTGCTCGGGGTCATTGCCCTGGGCGCCTGGAGGCTGTGGCGGCTTGGCCGGGTGCCGCCACGGGTGATAGCGCTCCTCGCGGGGATCCTGACGTTCTGGATAGCCACGGCGGTGCAGCGCGGAATCGCCGCCCCACCCGGAACGAACCGCTACCTGTACGTCGGCTCGCTGTTCCTGGTGCTCCTCGCAGTCGAGGTGGCACGCGGAACGTCTGTGCGACCGCGCGTCGCGGCCGTCTTGGGGGTGATCGCGCTGGCGGGGGTGGCGGCCAACATTCCACTCATGCGCCAAACCGGCACCGCACTGCGTGCCGACGGCAACAACACGCGCATCGCCTTCGGCATCCTGGAGGTGGCCGGCGACAACGCCGGGCCTCGTGAGCCGCTAACCATCCTCCCCGGCTACCCGCTGGTGGTGATCACCCCCGCCGAGTACTACGCGGCGCTGCGGGCTTGGGGCCCCTTCGAGGCTGCGACCCTCGCGGATCTCGCCGGCGCGAGCCTGAAGAACATGCTCACCGCCGACGCGGAGCTGGCTCGGCTCGATCGCGCCGCGGCACGGCAGGTGCCCTGGCGCCGGGAGCCGGGCGTGCCACCAACAATCGACGCGATCTCGGGGGACGCCCAGGTCACGCGCGACGGTGGCTGCGTTCGGATCGGTCCTGAAAGAAACGGCCCTCGCGCCGGCCTGGCTGTCGACTTCACGGTGCCTGCGGAGGGGCTGCTCGTCCGGGCTGGTGGCGGAGAGACGACGATCCGCCTGCGGCGGTTCGCCACGATGTTCGTTTTCGAGCCGCTCACCATGGTGCGGCCGGGGACCGCCGTCGAGGTCACCATCCCGTCCGACCGCGCCCCGCAGCCTTGGCACGCGCACGTGGAGACACTCGCAAGAGCCACCATCTGCCGGGCGTAGCGCCGCTCCGATCTCGTTAGCATCCTCGCCCCCGTGATCGCCTTCGGCTGTTCCATCACAAACGACTACGTCTTCGGCTACGCGGCCAAGCCGGGCTTCGAGCGGACGCGCGAGCCGGATTCGGTCGTGCTCGCCAACTCGGCCGCCGGGTCGATCTTCCGCTCCTACAACCTGATCATGGACAGCGTCCGGGATCGCGACGACCTCGAGGCGCTGGTGCTCGTCCACCAGGACGCCGAGATCGTGGACCCCGACTTCTGCGCCAAGGCGCGCGACGCTCTCTCGGATCCCGAAGTGGGCGTGGTGGGCTGCGTCGGAGCCCAGGACGTGCGCTCGATCGCCTGGTGGGAGGGGTCGGTGACCTGGGCCTCGTTCATCCATCGCTACCGCGAGCTGGGCGGCGGCGACATCCCCTCTGTGTCGTGGGACAGCGACAACCTTCCTCCCTACGCTCGCACCGGCGAGGTGGACTCGCTCGACGGGTTCGTGCTGGTGGTCTCGCCGTGGGCGGTGCGCAACATCCGCTTCGATGAGGGGCTCGGCCAGCAGATGCACGGCTACGACTTCGACTTCTGCCTGTCGGTTCGCGAGGCGGGCCGCAAGGTCGTGACCGCCGACTTCAAGGTCATCCACCACCACTCGCTGGACCTGGTGACCGACCCCGAGGTCTGGGTGCAAGCGCACAAGCGCGTGGCCGAGAAGTGGGAGGGCCGGATGGGCAACGTGGGCCTGCCCAACTGGGCGGCGGAGGCCGACGACTGGAAGGAGCGCGCGCGCCGAGCCGAGGCGGAGGCCGGCGTGACGCGCCTGGAGCGGCAGTCAAAGGTGCTTCAGCTCGAGGCCGTCGAGGCGCACCTCGCAGCGCGTGACCAGAGAGCTCGAGGAGGTCAAGCGCAGCACGAGCTGGCGGCTCACCGCGCCGCTGCGGCGCCTGTCGCGTCAGCTCGGCGCGCGCCGCAACGGGACTCCGCCCGATTGATCGCCTTCGGCTGTCCCATCACGCGGCCCGAGGACTACGAGCGCTTCGCCGAGCCGGGCCTCGAGCTGGCGCGCGAGCCGGACTCGCAGATCCTGGCCAACAGCTCCGCCGGCTCGATCTTCAGGGCCTACAACCTGCTGATGGACCAGGCCGCCGAGCTCGACGGCCTGGAGGCGCTCGTGCTCCTCCATCAGGACGTGGAGATCGTCGACCGCGACTTCTGCGTGAAGGCGCGCGAGGCCCTCTCTGACCCGGACGTGGGCATCGCCGGGCTGCGTGGGCGCCCTGGACGCCCGCAGCATGGCCTGGTGGGAGGGCTCGGTCACCTGGGCGTCGTTCTCCCACCGCTACTACGAGCTCGGCGGCGGCGAGCTGCCGGCCTTCGCGATGCACCCCGACGAGGTGCCGCCGCCCGCCTACGCGCGCACGGGCGAGGTCCACACGCTCGACGGCTTTCTGCTCGTGATGTCGCCGTGGGCGGTGCGCAACACCCGCTTCGACGAGTCACTCGGCCAGTTCCACGGCTACGACTTCGACATCTGCATGCAGGTGCGCGAGGCCGGACGCAAGGTCGTGACCGCCGATCTCAAGGTCGTCCACCACCACTCGCTGGAGCTCTGCCCGGATCCCGAGAACTGGATCGACGCGCACATGCGGCTGGCCGAGAAGTGGGACGGCCGGATCCCTGGCGTCGGCGAGGCGCCGGGCGACTGGAAGCAGCGCGCACGCCGGGCGGAGGCCACGGCGTCGTCCGAGGGCATGCAGCGCGTCTCGACCACGATGCAGCGCGACGCGCGCATCCGACAGCTCGAACGAGAGCTCAACGGGGTCAAGCACAGCGCCTCGTGGCGGCTGACGGCGCCGCTGCGCTGGATCAACGCCGCACGGCGTAGACGTGGACCGTCTGGCGGCTGAAGCGGTCTAGTCCGACTCGATCGCCCGGCGGATCTCCTCACGGGAGAACGCCGGCTCGCCGCGCTCGCGCAGGCGCGTGTACCGCTCGGCGGCTGCGAACGCCTTGGAGTCGAGCATCCGGCGCAGGATCGGCTCGAGCCGGGCCAGCTTCTTCTCGGCCTTCATCGCCAGGTTCAGCTGGACCTGGGACGAGGCCAGGTGCAGCACACGATTGCGCTCGAGACGCTCCAGGATCGGGTTGCGGTCCCAGGGATCGAGGAGCTCGGCCAGCGCGTCGGCGTAGGGGGCGTCGAGGCGCCAGACGACGCCGAGCCCGAAGAAGGTGGGAACGATCGCCAGGCGCAGGTCGTCGCGCCCCTCCACGAAGTCCTCGATAGCGGTGAGCACTCCGTTGCGGGGGCCGCCCTCGTGGGCGGCGGGCCAGTGGTAGGGCAGGCCGCCCTCACGGGTGCCCTCGACGCCGGGGTACAGGCCCGACTCGGGCGCGACCGGTTGGCGCTGCTCGGCGGGTATCTGCTCGGGGTCGAAGTAGTCGTCGCGCCGTCCGTGGGGCCAGCTGACGTCGTGGAGCAGCAGGAGCGGCAGCTCGTCGCCGGCGCGTTCGGCCAGCAGGGCCAGCTCCTGGCTGACGGTGTAGTAGTTGTGGTCCCCGTCGAGGATCATCGCCTCCGGCAGCTCCATCGTCCGGAACGCCTCGATGCTCGTCTCGCGGATCAGGTCGAGCTCGGGCCGCGCGGCCTCGAGCTGCTCCAGCTCGGGCTGCGGCGCAGGGTCGATCGCCAGCACGCGCGCGCCGGTCTCGCCCGCCCAGTCGAGCAGCAGCCCGGTGAGGTCGCCGGCGTAGGCGCCGACCTCCCCCACCGACTTGACCTGGCTGGCGTCGAGCGCGCCGATCACGAACTCGGCGTTGTTCACCAGCGACGCCGACCACGCGCCGGGATCGTTGGCGAACGGCTCGATCTTGAAACGGACCTGCTCCATGGGCGCGGCATCATACGCGCGTCCGCGCTGCGGCCGTCGCGTCAGAGCTCCTCCGCGATCCGCGGCGCCTCGCGGGCGAAGACCCACACGGCCAGGACGCAGATCACCACGTAGATCCCAGCGGCGATCGCCACACGGCCGGCGCCTATCGCCTCGATGGGGCCCGGGGCCGAGGGGTCGATCATCCACTTGCGCGCGAGCTCGAACAGCGGGGCAAGCGGATTGAGGCCGATGAACTGCCGTAGCTCCTCCGACACGAACTCGATCGGGTAGAGCACCGGCGTCGCGTAGAAGAGCACCGTGGCGAGGACCGTCCAGATGATCCCGATGTCACGGAAGCGCGGGTAGAGCGAGGACACGATCATCGACACGGCGATGGTGAAGACGAACAGAGCCAACAGCACGAGCGGGAACAGCAGCCACGTCCAGGTGGGGTCGATGCCCCAGGCGAGGATGAAGCCGAAGACCACCACGAGGTTCAGGCTCAGGTTGAACACCGCGGTGAGCACCACGGCGAGTGGGATCACCAGGCGCGGGAACTGCGTCTTTCGGACGACGCTCTCCTGATTCACGAGCGACTGGACCGCCACGATCGTGGCCTCCTGAAAGAACGAGAAAAGGACGATGTTGAACAGCAGGAGCACCGGATAGTTCGGAACCTGCGAGCCGATCCGGAAGACCTGCGTGAACACCGCCAGCAGGACCGCGAAGGTCACGAGCGGGCGGGCCAGCGACCAGACGTAGCCGAGCGCGGTGCCGAAGTAGGTGCGCTTGAACTCCGTTACGGCGATCAGGTACAGCAGGTCGAGGGCGCGCTGCCAGCCTCCGCCCAGCGCGGAGGGGCCCCGCACATCGCGCAGCTCGACCGTGGCCTGGCTCTTCACGAGTCCTCGTCTTCCAAGAGCTCGACGTGCACGTCGGCGTCGACCATGACGTTGCCCGCCCCCCGCTGGGTCCCGTAGACGTAGAACTCGAGCAGCTGGAGGACGTGCATCGCCATGTCGCCCTCCAGGCGGTCGCGGACGATCCAGGACTTGACGAAGTAGCGGCCGGGCAGCAGCCGGTTCTCGACCCAGCCGCTGATTTTCACCCGCTGTCCGGCGCCGATTTGCTCGCGCCGGCCGTCCGGCGCCTCCAGCCCACGGTGGAAGCCGAAGATCTCCACGCCGTGCTCGTTGAGGAACGTGAAGGAGAAGACGGCCCCTTCCAGATCCTGGCGCGCCTCCAGCACCGCGTTGAAGCGGAACGGCTTGGCCTGCTCGATGTTGTCGACCCGCTCGCCGTCCTCGTTGTCGAGCCAGGCGTCGCGCAGCCGGACGTTCACGTCGGGGAGCGGCCCGTCGCCGATCAGCTCCTCGCGCGCCGGACCGTCGAAGTTGACGCGGTAGTAGCGAAGGGCCGCCTCCTCGGGATCGCCGGCATACGCGACCTGGCTGTCGTGGAGCACCATCGCCCGGTCGCAGAACGCCTGGACGGTGGCCATGTCGTGGGTCACGAGCACCAACGTGCGGCCGGCGGCGCGCTTCTCGCGGAAGACGTCCATGCACTTCTGCGAGAACGCGGCGTCCCCGACGGCCAGGACCTCGTCGATCAGCATGATGTCGGCGTCGGCCTGGACCATCACCGAGAAGGCCAGGCGGACCATCATCCCCGACGAGTAGTTCTTGAGCTTGAGGTCGGCGAACTCGCGCAGCTCGGCGAAGTCCAGGACCGCGTCCAGCCGGCGCTGCGCTTCACGCCGGCTGAGGCCCATGAGAACGCCGTTGAGGACGACGTTCTCGTGAGAGGTGAGCTCGGGGTTGAAGCCCACGCCGAGCTCGATGAACGGGGCGAGCCTTCCCGCGATGCGAACTCGGCCGGCGTCCGGGCGATAGATCGAGGCGAGGATCTTCAGCAGAGTGCTCTTGCCCGATCCGTTGCGGCCGACGATCGCGAAGAACTCGCCCTGATGGACGTCGAAGGAGATCCCGTCGAGTGCGCGCAGCTCGCGGTACTGGTCGTGGGCGAACGGGTTGGTCACGCGCTCCCGGAGCGTGTCCACCTTGTGGGCGGGGATGCGGAAGCTCTTCTCGACCCCGCGGGCCTCGAGCACCACGGGAGCGCCCGCGCGCCGTGTGGGCGACGGCGTGGCGACCGCTATCTCGTCTGCGATGTGTGCTTCCACGTGAGTCCTTCAGTCTTGCCTAAGGCTCGCTCGCCAGCGCCGCAGGCCCCGCTGCTCGAAGCCCGTGACCTCGAGCGGCGGGAACCCCGCGTCCATGACGGTGCCTCCCGTCCACGGAGCGCGCCGTGCTCGCGCCGCGACCAGCCGTCGCCACAGTATGCCCTGGGTCAGCTCCCATTCGGTGCCCTTCGTCTCGTTGCGCCCCGTCAGCGCCCGTAGCGGGCCGCGCGACGCGAGCCACGCCGCGGCAGCGAGCGAGTGCTGAGCGTTCACGTAGCGGTGCAGCGCGCGCCGCTTCGCGGCCGTGAGGCGGTCTGCGCAGCGCGCCAGCGCCGCCTGCGCCTGGATCTCTCGGGCCAGGTAGCCGAAGTAGTAACGCTGTCGCCAGCGGTCGAACTCGCCCCGGCGCAGCGCGGGCAGCCTGCGGATGGGACCGCCGTGCCCCTCCCCCGGTCTCGCCCCCACCCAGCACGGCCGCCGGGTGCTGGACGTAGTCCGATAGCGGGCGCTCGACGTAGGCCACCTCGCCGGCGGCCAGCGCGAGGACGCCGAGCCAGTGGTCGTGGAACTGGAGACCCGGGCACGATCGGGAACGGCCGGGCGAGCTCGGCGACCTCGCGGCGCATGAGCGACGCGGCGCCGGTGATCGTGTTCGCGACCAGGATCGAGGCCAGGTTGGTGTGGTTGTTGCGTCGGCCGCGCCACATGGTCTCGGAGATCAGGCGGCCGTCCGGGCGCACCAGGCGCTGGTCGGAGTAGGCGAGCATCGCCCCGCCAAGGGCGTCCCGCAGCCGGGCGAGCTTGTCCGGGTGCCAGCGGTCGTCCTGGTCGCTGAGCGCGATCAGCCCGGCCTCGGCGGGCGCCAGACCAAGGGCGCGCTCGAAGTTGTGGTAGTAGCCCAGCCGCTCCGGCGCGCGTGAGAGCGTGAAGCGAGGGTCGTCCCCGATCACGGCCTCCATGCGCTCAAAGCGCTCAGGGGCCGAGCAGTCGTCGCTGATCACGCACACCCAGCGCCCGTAGGTCTGAGCTCGGAGCGAGTCCACCTGGGCGCGGAATAGCGCCTCGTCGGGCTCGAACGTGGCCATGCAGATCGCGATCAGGTCCCGCTCCGGTCCGACCGGCTGTCGCGGCGCTTCCTCGACCGGCAGCTCGCCGAGCGACGCGGTCAGCTCGCCGCCGTCGCCGAGCTGCACGACGGCGCGCAGCTCCACCGAGCCGGCCTTCGCGCGCCCTGGGATCGGGACGGTTGCCCAGAAGCCGCTCCGGTAGCTGTGTCCCTCTGGATCGTCCGTTCCGGTCGGCGTGGCCCAGCCCGGGCCGTGAACGGCTGCGTAGACATCGGGCCGCGGCATCCCGAGGGTGCGCACGGAATGGCGGATTCCGTCCACGTCGATCTCCAGCCCGGTGATCTGCCGGCTGCGGTGCCAGCACCGGCCCGCCAGCCAGACCGCTGTCGCCCGGCCGGCAGGCAGCGGCCCCGGCAGCGGGCTCTCGAGGAGCAGATGGAGGCCGGCGGGGCCGGTCAAGCCGTTCGGGATCCGGTCCGCATCTGCGCAAGGTCGTCGCGCCGGCGCGCGATCTCGCGCTCCACGGCAGCGGGGAGCTCTGTGCCCAGCGCCTGCCCGGACAGCGTCAGGCCGACCAGGGCCTCGAGCTCGTCCGCCACGAGCCGCGACTCCTCCCGGTCGGGAACGAGGAAGCGGGCTCTCTCGGGCGGCACGTCGGCGGCGCAGTCGAGCGCCGCTTCGATCAGCGCTTCACCGAAGCGCTCCTCGTCGAACGGCGCCACTCCCACGGACTCGCCCCCCGACAGCGCGCCGACCTCGCGCAGACGCGTGACGGCGCGCTCGTAGCCGCCCGGGTGCACCGCGCGCGCCCTCGGCGCGGGCCCCGGCGAGCTGCAGCGTGAGCACGCCGAGCTCGCGCAGGCGGGCGGCCACTTGCTCGGCGTGGCCCAGGTCGAAGCGCTCGGTCGCGGGTGGCTGCCCGCTGGCCCAGGCGGAGACCAGTGGGCGGTCCTGGTCCACCATCGTGATCGGCTCTCCGGCCGCGAAGTTCGTGTGCCCGGCGAACCAGGCGGCCACCACGCACGCGTTGCGAAGCGCCTCGGCGCGCCGCTCCGGATGCTCGGCGGTGGCGCGGTCGAGCGAGAGACCGTGCTCGAACAAACGAAGGTGCTCCGAGGCGCGCACCACGCCGGTGGCGCTCGTCGCGCCTTCCGGATGCTTGCGCCACGAGGCGAGCGGCTCCGGCAGGCGGAGCACGGGACCCTGCAACCCCACGCTCATCCACAGGATCAGATCCCCCATCCAGCGGTAGCTGTCGTCCCAGCCGCCCGAGGCCTCGAGCGCGTCGCGGCGGACGAGGCCGCCCGGACCGATGATGGTGTCGTGCCGGCACAGCGCCGTGGTGGGCGAGTACTCGAGCGGCACCCAGGTATCCACGACCTCTCCCTCCGCATCGATCAGGCGATAGCCGGGATAGGCGGCCACTGCATCGGGGCGCTCGCCGAGGGCGCGCACCAGTGAGGAGACGAGCCGCGGCGACACCAGGTCGTCGTCCGAGAGGTAGCCGAGGATCTCCCCTCGGGCCAGCTCGTAGCCGCGGTTGAGGGTGCGCGCCTGGCCCATGTTGGGGTGGCTCTCGAAGCGGAAGCGCTCGGGGGGATGGCGCTGCGCGTAGCCCGCCAGCACCTCCCGCGTGCCGTCGCTCGACCCGTCGTCCATCACCAGCACCTCGAGATCCGGATGGTCCTGCGCCAGCGCGCTGTCGAGCGCCAGCGGCAGCAGATCGGCGCGGTTGTAGGTGGCGAGCACGATCGACACCGACGGCGCCGGCGCCCGCCGCCTAAGCCAGCGCATGAGCGCGGTCCTTCGCCTGCCGCCGCTTCCCGTAGCGGTGCGCCCAGGCGCGTATCGGCCGCTCGAGGAAGCGCGCCGACAGCCAGGCGTAGCCGATCGAGAGCGGGTACGTCCACGCCGACCACAGGAAGAGATCCCAGGCGCCTCCGTGGTTGGGCAGGCTGAGCACGTTGAGGGCCAAGAAGATCACGGCGAAGTGGATCAGGTACACGCCGTACGAGATGTCGGCGGCCCAGCTCAGCGGGCGGTTGGCGACCGGGCGCTGCAGCCAGCTCGGGCTGAGCGAGAGGGCGAGCAGGAAACCACCGAGCACGACCGGGTATCCGATGCCGACGAACGTGGACTGGCTGGCGAAGAGCCCGTAGAAGGGATCGGTGTTCTCGGTGGCCTCCCGGCCGGCGAGGTAGACGAACAGGGCCATGAGCAGGCCGAACCCGAGCGTCGCCCAGCCGGCCTGACGGGTCAGCACGTCCGCCGGAACGCGGTCGCGCAGCTTCACGTAGAGCCAGGCCACCGTCATTCCCGCCCCGAGGGCCATTCCCCAGGCGGGCAACTGGCTGCCGTAGTAGACGGCGAACCCTTCAATGACGGTTGAGCTCAAGCCGATGCCGAAAAGGTTGGCCACGCCCTCCACGTGCAGCGCGAACTCGCGCCAGACGATGAAGAAGATCGCCGCCGCCACCAGGCCGGCCCAGGGTCGCCGGTACCACCACCCGGCGATGAAAGGCAACACCAGATAGAAGGCCACCTCCACCGACAGCGTCCAGACGGGCGGTATGACGCCGAAGCCGAGCACGAGGCTGTCGTCGAACAGCTGGATCGGGGTCTGGACGATGGCGAGGTGGGCCAGCAGCGAGCCGACGCTGGGCAGGCCCTGCGAGTCGCTGATCGTGGCGAGCAGGATCAGCGAGATACCCAGACAGACCCAATAGGCCGGCACCAGCCGCGCCGCGCGCCGGACCGCGAAGACCGCGACGCTGCCGAACTCGCCCCCGCGCGCCACCACGGGGAGGAACATCACGAAGCCGCTGACCAGGAAGAGCGCGTCCAGCGTGCGGGGCAGGGTGCCCCACAGGATTGTTTCCGTCGGCGTGCCCCGGACGGCCCCGAACACGCCGGAGACGTGAGCGATGTGGAACATCACCACACCGGCGATGGCCAGCGCCCGGTAGCCGTCGAAGGCGGCCACGACGGGGATGCCCCGTTGCGCGCGCCACTGCCTTGCCAGGGTCCACCTGGCCGCCTTGTCCCGCGGCCGGCTCAGACGAGGCCGCACGCCTGCCGGCCCCGACTCCCTCTGCCGGATTCACGGCGAGGAGGTGAGCTCGGGAGCGGCCGCTCCGGCCGGCACCGAACCGGGCAGGTGCCCGAGGACCACCTTGGCCACGGTGGACGAAACGTCCGGGACGAGGTACTCGGGCGGCGGCGTGAAGTTCGGCTCGCCCGCGCAGGCCACGGCGATGAGGCGGCTGAGCGCCCCGGTGCCCACACCGGCTAGGGCGTTCGAGCCGCACTCAATGGTCTCCGGCCGCTCCGTGACGTCGCGAACCGTGACCGCGGGTACGTTGAGGATGCAGCACTCCTCCTGAACGGTTCCGCTGTCGGTGAGCACACAGCGCGCCTCGCGGATCAGCGCGACGAAGTCGAAGTATCCGAAGGGCTCGCACATCCGCACCACGGACGGGTCGGGCGCAAGCCGCTGACGCTCCAGCCGCTCGCGAGTGCGCGGGTGGACGCTGAAGACGACCACCAGGCCGAGCGCCTCGGCTGACGCCGTGACCTCGTCGACCAAAGCGCGCAGCCGCTCCGGCTGGTCGACGGTTTCCTGGCGGTGAGCCGTCAGCAGCAGGTAGCTGCCAGGCTCGACGCCCAGATCCGCGCGGGCCGTGGAGATGCCGATGCGGTCGGCGTGGCGGTCCATCACCTCCTTGATCGGGTTGCCGGTGACCACGACCCGCTGTGAAGGGAACCCCTCACGCAGGAGGTTCGCCCGGCTGCGCTCCGTGTAGGGCATGAGCACATCGCTGCACTGGTCAATCACGCGCCGGTTCACCTCCTCGGGTACGCGATCGTCGAAGCATCGATTCCCCGCCTCCATGTGAAAGACCGGCACGCCCATCCGCTTCGCGACGAAGGAGCTCAGGGCGCTGTCGGTGTCTCCCAGCACAAGCAGGCGGTCGGGCCGCTCTTCCTCCAGGGTGCGTTGCGCCGCCGCCATCACGGCGCCCACGCGCTCGCTGAACGTCCCGCCGCTGACTCCGAAGTGGCGATCGGGCGGACGCACCCCCAGCTCGTCGAAGAAGACGTCGCTGAGCGAGTGCTCGAAGTTCTGGCCCGTGTGCGCCACGTGCAGGTCGCACACCTCGTCGAGGCGCTCGATCACACAGCTCAGCCGGATGATCTCCGGGCGCGTGCCCAGGACGATCAGGACCTTCAAGCCGTCGTCCTCAGGCGTCCGCTTATGGCATGACAGTCCGACACGCGCTCAATGTACCTGTGGCCTGCTCCCGACCCAGGTCAGAAGTGGTGCGCGTCCTGCCAAACCGTTGCGTTTCCAGGCTGCGCCGCGTCCGCGAGCCGTCGCCGCTGCTCACTGTCGAGGCGTCCCAGCGCGCGGCTGGCCACCCGCCGCACGGGCCCCGGCGGATCGAGGATCGCCGACTCCAGCGCCGCACCATCGGCGCGACCTCGCAACAGCGCAAGGGCGAAATCGTTCTGTCGGTAGGCGGCGAGGATGATCGCGAGCTTGAGCGCGCGGGTTGGGGGCAAACCCGCCACGACGGCGGTGTGGTTGTAGTAGAGCGCGTCTCCCGACACGAGCTGGCCCCCGTATCCGGACCCCGCCGGCTCAAGGCCCGCAGTGCGGCGCCAGGCGACTCGGCGCAGACCCAGCAGTCGCCACCCCTCTCTCGCGCAGAAAGGCGTCGACATCGCCGAACAGCGGCTGGTCACGAAACAGCGGGTTGAGCTCCACCTCGACGTCCAGCACGAGCGTCGTGCCGAGCGTCTCTCCGCGCCCTGGAGTACATCCAGCTCGGCGCCCTCGACGTCGATCTTCAGGCAGTCAGGCGCGATCGACTCGCGCGCGCAGACCGCGTCGAGCGGCTCGGTTCTGAGCCGGCGGCGCTCGACCACCTCCATCAGGGCGGCCGCATGGGGGAAGTCGGACAGGAAGTCCGGGTTGGGCTCGAACACGCTGGAGGCCACCGGCCAGCGACACACGTTGAAGTCCACCTCTCGGTCCTCCCTGCCCAGGGCGGAGGGCAGAAAGCGGCTGCTGTAAGGGAGCTGCGACGCCGTTTCGTTCAGCCGCTCGCACTCCTCCGGGTCCGGCTCGAAGCCGAGTACGTCCAGGATCGGATGGAAGCGCTTCCAGCGAGCATCGATCCCGCCTCTCGCGCCGACGTCAAGTAGCCGCACCGGCGCGTCGAGCGCCGCTGCGAGGGTCGCCATCCGCCGCCGGCGACCGGACCTTCGAAACGCCACCGCTAGCGCGACGGGACGCCGAACGTCGCCTCGGAGTCGGCCGGCCGCTGGTCGCCGAGAACACCATGGCGCTCGAGCAGGGCCCTCAGGGCCGCGTCTTCCACCACCTCGTCGCCGGACGAGAACTCTGAACGTCCGAACGGCTCTCCTGCGGCTGCCTCGGCCCGCAGCTCGGGGAGAATCGGGGCAATCACCAGGTGTTCCCCTTGGACGGAGGTGCGCGGGGCCTCCTCCTCGGAGACGAGCACCTCGTGGACCTTCTCGCCGGGGCGGATGCCCGTGTACCTCAGCTCGATGTCCCGGTTGCCCGCCATCGCCACCGCCATGTCGACGATCCGGGCGGCGGGCACCTGCGGAATGTAGGTCTCGCCGGGACGCGCGGCGCGCAGGGCGGCGAAGACGAGGTCTACCGACTCCTCGAGGGAAAGCAGGAAGCGCGTCATGTCCGGCGTGGTGAGCGTGATAGGCCCGCCATGAGCGATCTGCTCGCGGAACAGCGGCACCACCGACCCGCGCGAAGCGATCACGTTGCCGTAGCGGGCGACGATGAAGCGCGTCGCCTCCGAGTGCAGGTTGGCGTCGATGAATATGCGCTCCTGGATGGCCTTGGTCATCCCCATGACGTTGACGGGCTTGCAGGCCTTGTCGGTCGAGATCCCCACCACCGTCTCCACGGGCAGACGCTGCTCGCGGATCGCGCGCACGATGTTGTTGGCCCCCTCGACGTTGGTGCGCACGGCTTCCATCGGGTGGTACTCGCAGGTCGGCACCTGCTTCATGGCCGCAGCGTGAAAGACCACGTCCGCGTCGCGCAGGGCGTCGGCCACCGCCCCAAAGTCGCGAATGTCACCGATGCGGAACGTCAGCCGGTGATGGCGCTCCTCCGCGTAGACGATGTCGTCGGTCGCCACGCGCCGATGCTGGAACGACAGCCGCATGGCGTGCTGCAACGCCTCGCTGCGCGAAAAAACCACCACCTGACGGGGCAGGCCCAGCTCGCCCTCCAGCAGGCGCCGAGTGAGGACCTGCCCCAGCGAGCCGGTGCCGCCGGTGACGACGACCTTCTTATCCTCGAGCAACCGTCGTCCCCCTCGTGCGCTCCCCCGCCTCGGCCGCCAGCTCGGCCACCATCTCGTCCCACGGCGGCGGCGTCCATCCCGTCGTGTCCCGGAACTCCGACGAGTCGAGGCTGCGGTCGATCACCACGCCGTCGTCAGGAACGATCTCGACATCGAGAGCCAGGGCCTTTCGCAGGGCCAGCAGCAGGTCGTACTTCGCGATGGGCTCGGCGCCCACGTGCCGCATGCCCTCGAGCTCAGGGTGGCGCTCGGCGAGCTCCGCGATCAGCGCGGCCAGTACGGGCGCGGTAGGCCCGCTGAAGACGGCGCGCGTGTATCCGCTGACCGTGCTCCCGCGCTGCGCGACGAACCATTCGAGCAGCCCTTGGCGGCGGCCACCGAGCTCCCATCCGATCATCGAGGTGCGCAGGGTGAGCACCCCAGGCCCGGACGGCTCGCCGAGGAGCTTGGAGCGACCGTAGAAGTCGACGGGGTCGGGCTCGTCACGCTCCGTGTAGCTCCCGCGCCGTCCCGAGAACACGCAATCGGTCGAGAGGTGGATCAGCCGAACGTTGCGGCGGACGCAGAGCGCCGCGAGCTGCGTGCGGGAAGAGCGAGTTGACCCGGACCGTTGTGACCGGATCGGCGACCGCGTCCGCCTGCTTGACGATCCCGATGCAGTTGACGACCACGTCGGGGTCGCGTCTCGGCGAGGGCCCGTTCGAGAGTCTCGGGCTCCTCGGCGCGAACGCCGGGTACGACGGAGTCGGGATCGGGCACGCCCGAGCCGACCTGGCCCCGCACGGTGGCATAGGTCTCGAGGCGCTCCCGGCACTCGCGCCATAGGACGTGGCCGAGCATGCCGGTTCCGCCCAGGACGAGGATCCTCGACACGGCGGCGAAGGTTACCCGGCGCGGCGTGGGACAGCACGACGGGTAAATTGCCGAGGATGAGGCTGCTAAAGCGAAGGCATCAGAAGGAGAACGGACAGGGCGCGGCGGTCGCCGATCCTCCGGAAGCGCCCGTCCAGGGAAGCACCGAGGAGTACGACGGCAGCACCGAGCAGCTGCTGGCCGAGATCGAAAGCCTGAGCGAGTCCAACCGGCACAGCCGCAGCCCCGAGACGGAGCTCCGCCTGCTGCGCCTGCGCCACCTGGCCGGCCTGCGCCGTCTGGACGACGCAACGCCGAATCCCGCGCACCCCGAGCCCGACACCGGGCGCCTGGCGGAGTCGGACTCGCTGCCGGACATTGCCGCGGCGGACCTCACCCCGGAGCTGATCCGCGCGGGCATCCTGCGCGACGGCGCCGTGCTCGTGCGCGGGCTGATCCCGCGCGAGCGCGCACTGGCGTTCGCCGCCGAGATCGACACAGCCTTCGCCGAGCGCGACAGCCACGACGAGTCGCGGCCCCACGCACGCGAGTACTACGACGAGTTCCTCCCGCACACCCGCTTCGGGCCCGTCGACTCGCGCGGCTGGATCAAGATGGGGGGCGGCGTGCTGGCCGCGGACTCGCCCAAGCTGGCGTGCGAGATGATCGACCTGTTCCGCGCGGCGCGCGTGCCGGAGCTCGCGCAGGGCTACCTGGGCGAGCCCGCGCTGTTCTCGGTACACAAGACCACGCTGCGCAAGGCTGATCCGTCCGTCGGCGGCGCCTGGCACCAGGACGGCAAGTTCATGGGCCCGGTGCGCGCGCTCAACCTCTGGGTCTCGCTGTCGCGCTGCGGCGACGAGTCACCCGGCCTCGACATCCTTCCGTCGCGGCTCGAGGAGTACCTGCCCACGGGCACGGACGACGCCGCGCTGTCCTATCAGGTGGCCCAGAAGAAGGTCGACGAGGCCGCCGAGCGCACCGGCAAGCCGATCGTGCGGCCGATCTTCGAGCCCGGCGACGCGGTGTTCTTCGACGAGAAGTTCCTCCACGCGACGGGGTCCGACCCGTCGATGCCGAAGCCGCGTTACGCGATCGAGAACTGGTTCTTCGGCCCGTCCGGCTTCCCGGACGACTACGCGCCCATCGCCGTCTAGGAAAGCGGGCGCGCCGGTACCCCGACGACCGTCACGCCCGCGCGGTACGTCCCGGGTGATCACCGCGTTCGCGCCGATGCGAGCGTGGGCGCCGATGTGAAACTCGCCGAGGATCCTCGCCCCGGTCCCAACCTCCACGCCGGCCTCGAGCGTGGGCCCGACCCAGTGACCCGAGCGCAGGCCGATGCTCGTGAACGGGGCGATGATGCAGCCGGGGCCGATCTCGGTGAGGCCGTCGATCACGGTCTGGCCATGCGCGATGTAGACGCCCGGGGCGACCACGACCGGGTCGCCGATGTAGACCTGTCCAACCACGATGGCCAGCCGATGCGCCAGCCGCGGCAGGACCGGAACGCCGAGCGCCTGAAGCCGGGCCTTGGTCCGGTACAGCGCCTGGGCGAGGTAGCCGTCGCTGACCCAGGCGAGCCGGAGGATCTGGACGGCTGCGTCGAGCCTGGACGTGAACTCGGCCCGGTCGCCGCGATTGAGCGCGGCGATGCTGGCGTCCGCGACGAGCGCCTCCCAGAGGCGCGGGTGACGAGCGCGGCGCTCACACCAGAATGCGCGCTTGGCAGCTCGTGGATCGGTATTCGCGGTCGAGCTCTCGGTGGTCATGGTTGAACGGCTGCCCGGTGGCGCTGTTCGCGGGCGGTCCCTCCAGGCCGGCGCAGGATAGTCGCGCAGGGTTCACGGACGTGTCCTACAGTGTCCGCCCCCGGGCGCCAGACGCGCCGGGGATCTGACTCGTGCAGCGCTTGTTCACAAACCTCGGGGGCTGATGGACGCGCTTGACCGCCTCCTCGGTCTCGTCCTGCTCGCGATTGCGCTCGGCCCGGTTATTGCCGGAGCCTGCCGCCTGCGGGCGCATCTGCTGCCCGGCTGGATCGGCGCCGAGGCCCGCGTCGCCGAGGCGGTGCTCGGGGTGTCCCTGCTGGTGTTGGCGCTCGAGGTGGTCGGCATCGTCGGGCTGTTCCACCGTGGCGGGGTGGTGGTGGCGGTGGCCGCGGTTGGGCTGCTCGCCTGGTGGGCAGCGGGCCGGATTCCCAAGCCCCGGGTCGAAAGCCGATGCTTCCTCGTCGTCTGCACCGCCCGGCCGCTACGAGCGCCCGGCGCTCCTGTTGGCCGTCGTCGCGGTGGCGGTTCTGGTGGCGGGCTGGATGGCGCGGGTCATCTACGCCTACCGCAACGGGATGGAGACGGTCGACACGCTGTGGTACCACCTGCCCGTCGCCGCGCGGTTCGTCCAGACGGGAAGCGTGCTGGACCTGCACTACCTCGACCCCGACGCGGCGACGGTCTTCTATCCCTCGAACAGCCCGCTGCTGCACGCGTTCGCGCTCGCGACGCTGCGGGAGGACGTCCTCTCCCCCGTCATCAATCTCGGCTGGCTGGCGCTCGCGCTCACGGCAGCGTGGGCCATCGGCAAGCCCTTCCGGCGCGCGCCGCACTGCTTGGTGGCGGTGGCGCTGATCGCCACCACGCCGGGGTTCGTCGCCACCCAGCCGGGCGGTGCCTACAACGACACCATGTGCTTGGCGCTCGGCTTGGCGGCGATCGCCCTGTTGTTGCGGGGTAAGGCGCGACTCCCCGCTTCCGCCGTGGCGGCGATGGCCGCGGCGCTGGCGCTCGGCACGAAGTTCACAATGATCGTGCCGGCCGGGCTCCTGCTCGCCGGGGCGGTCCTGGCGGCTCCGAAGGCCGCCCGGATTCGGACGACGGCAGTGTGGAGCGCTGCCTTTGTTTCGCTCGCCGCCCTTTGGTACGTGCGCAACGCCGTCGAGGTGGGCAACCCGCTGCCATCGTTGTCGCTCGGGCCGCTGGCGGCGACCGATCTCAACGAGGGGACCTTCACGGTGGCCCAGTACCTCGACGAAGGCCGCCTCTGGCGCGAGATCTTCATCCCCGGCCTGCGCCTCTCGCTCGGGCTCGGCGTGGTGGGCGCTGCTCGCTCTGGCGGCCGCCGGGGCGACTCTGGCCGTCGTCCGATGCAGGAACTCCGCGATCCGCCTGGCCGGCGTCGTGGCGATCGTAGGCGGCGTCGCCTATCTCCTGACGCCGCAGTTCCTGGGCTTGCCGGACTGGCCGTTCTTCTTCCCCTACAACGTCCGCTACGCGGCCGTCCCGCTCGTCCTCGGCCTGGTGTTGCTGCCGATCGTGCCGGTCATGCGGCGAGCCGGCGCCGAGGTGGCCTGGCTCGGCGCGGCAGCGGCAATCCTGCTCGCGACCCAATTGGATCCCGGGGTATGGCCGACCGGTCTCGACTTCCGTCCGTTCGATCCGCCGGTGAGGGGCGCGCCTGCGCTTGCCGGGCTCGCGCTCGGCGCGCTGACGCTCGCCCTGGGCGCGGTGGTGGTGCTCCGACCGCGCGGCTGGCCGGCGTGTGGCAGGGTCGCGGTCGCGCGCTGGCGACGGCGGCGGTCCTGGCCGGCGGCGTGGCCGTGTGGTTGGCAGTAGCAGCCTCGTACGCGGACCGGGCGTACACAGACTCGGCTCCGTTCCCGGCTACCTTCCGGTGGGCGCAGGGGCTGGAGGACCAGCGGATCGGCGTCGTGGGGATCATCCTGAAGTACCCGTTGTACGGGCGTGACGCCTCCAACCACGTCCAGTACCTGACGGCCGAGCGACGGCGCGGAGCGGTCGCGGTGATCTCGACGTGCCGCGCCTGGCGCCGGATCGTCAACGCGGGACGCTACGACTGGGTCGTGCTGTCGCCTGGCTTCGGGGTGAGGACCTCAGGCCAAGAGGTTGAGTGGACCCGCTCGAGTCCGGCCGCCGACGAGGTGCTCATCGAGCCCGCGCCGAACGGCGCACCGGAAGGAATTGCGCAGGTCTACAGGATCCGCGGCAGGCTGGACCCGGAGGAGTGTCCGCCCGGATCCTGAGCCCGACACCCCGCTGCCATTTTCTTGGGTTCTATTGCCTCTCGGGGACGTATCGGATGAGTGTCAGAGGTGGCGTACCGGGATGTCGCTGGCGATCCGTTTCAGTGAAGCCCTTGTTGGCCATGAACAGCCGCTCGAGATCCGATACGTCGTTTCCCTGAAAGACCACAAACAGCTCGCCGGCCCGTCTGCCCTCGGCAAGCGCGTCAGGGAAGGGCCGAGAGTTCGGGAAGTAGTCGTGGGGACGATCGAAGTAGAAACCCAGCTGGCGACTGGGCGCGCCGTACCAGAACGATGGCTCAGCCACCGGGACGCCCGGCGGCCGCTCGACGGTCGACCTCGCGCGCCAGAGTGTCGAATGGCGCGCGTTGCGTCTCGGGCTCAAGCGTCCGGACCGTGCCGATAGCCACGCCCTACCAGCACAGCCGCGGTCGCGGTCACTCGAGCCAGCCCCGGTAACGAGCCGAGGCAGGCGCCGACGAGCACGGCGAAGGCTGGGACTGACGCACTCAGATAGCGGGGGCCATAGACGTTCTCCGGCCCGAGGCTGTATATCCACGCCCCGATTGGGCTCGCCAGAGCAACCCCCACCAGTAACACCAAGTCATTGGAGATTGAGAGCTCTCGGCTGCGAAGCAGTTGCCGGAGGCCGACGACGAGGGCAATCAGCATGCCCGCGGCGATTAGCACCCAGCCGAGACCCGGTACGGTGCCCAACGGAGCCAGCGGATGTCCGATCGACACCCTCCCCAACGTCTCCGACCACCGTGCGAAGCGTGAGTTCGTATTGCTCCAAGCGGTCGGCAGTATTCTCCTTCCGCTGAGTGAGGAAGCCGGGAAGCCAAGGGAGATACAGGAGCACGGCGCCGGCGCCGGCGAGCAGGATCGGCCGCCGCGATTCGCGGTAGACGAGCGCCCCCAGCAGCAGCTGCGCCGCTACCATGAACACGCCCGTGTAGTGGGTGTAGACGACCCCCGCGCTGGCGACGGCGAGGCCCACAGCCCAGCCCTTGCGGCCTGTTTGTACAAGCTGAAACAGGCAGCCGGTGGAAAGCGCGCTGAGCAGGACGAGGGTCGCGTAGCCTCGTCCTTCAGTTCCGTAGAAGATGGCGAATGGTGCCAGGGCGAAGAAGGCCGAACCGATCAGAGCTGCCGTCTTGCCTACCGAACGAGCGCCGACCCAGTAGATCGACCGGCACCGTCGCAACGCTCGCAAGAAGAGACGGCACCTTGATCCAGAGCAGATCGTCGCCGCCCATCTTGGCCGCGACCCAGGCGATAACGAAGAAGAGCGGCGGAGTGCTCTCCGTATCGACGACGACGTCGAGCGCGTTTCGCAGGCTGCGCCCGTGGACGACCTCGTACAGGTAGAGCTCGTCGAAGACTGCCGGCTCGTCCAGCTTCGCGATTCGAAGAACAAGCGCGAGGAGCACGATCGCGCCAAGAATCGCCAAAGGCGCCACTCGGTTGGTCGAACGGGGTCGAGTTCTCGCGCGCTGACGAGCCAGTCAGCGCCTTCGAGTCACCATCGCCGCTGACGCGACGGAGATCGCCATCGGCACCCCCACGTCGTAGACGCTACCGGTCGAAGAGCGACCGAGCGGCGAACCCGCAGGCCGGCCTACGTCGCGCCGGCCTGTGCGCGCGAGCGACGCGCCTGAGGTCGCGCAGCGGCTGGGTCAGCTTCCAGCTCCTCGACATCTCATAGCTCTGGCGCACGGCGCTGAGCTCCTGCGCCGCTTGGCGCTCAGCCTCGGCCAGGCGCGCCTCCGCGTACTCGATCTCGCGCTGGGCGCGCAGCAGGTTGTTCCGCACGGCGTAGTACTCGCGTGGGTCGTCGATCGGCCGCTCGATGTCCTCGACCGTCAGGATCACGTTGCGCTTGCGCATCACGGCCCAGCTCGAGTTGTGGATGCGCGGCACGATCTCGACGACATCGAAGGCCCGCCCCCAGTGCGTCCCGCAGCCACCAATCCGAGATCAGCACGAGCGGGCCGCCGTCGGACCATGGATGCGAGTGGCGGAAGACGTTCATGCCGACTCGATCCTCGTCCCACGGCTCCCCGGCCACGAGCTCCGAAGTCCAGCGACCCATGTAGTTGGCCATGAGCGATCCACCGGGCTTGAGGACGCGATGGAGCTCCAGCAGCCATGGAATCGAGTTGTCGGTGAGGTGGGTGAAGACCGAGATGGCCCACGCGAGATCGAAGGAATCGTCCGTGAACTGGAGCGGCGGGGAGTACCCGCATTGGGCGGCGTGCATGGGCGGGCAGAGCGTCGCCTCCAGCGTGTCGATGCTGATGCGGTCGATGTCGACACCCCAGAACTCGCCCGTGTGCGCTTCGGGAAGGAACTCCTTGAGTGTCCGGCCCGGTCCGCTCCCGAAGTCGAGCACCCGCTTGTCCTCGAAGCTCCAATCGTCCGGCAACAGGCCCACGATGGCGTCCTTCGTCTCGGGACCCATCTGCATCCAGTGGTCAGCGAAGGTCTGCAGCCATTGGGTGCTTGGCGTGGCAGTCGTGTGGTGTTCGAGATGGGGCACGGTGACCTATCTTTGGCGAGCGGGGAGCGTACGCCGCGCCGCCACCACGTGCTGTGCCCCCAGCGGCAGGCGGCCCAGGTGCGCCTCGAGGCGCATCGCCCGCGGCCGTGGCCACGGGAAGAACACGATGTAGCGGCGCTCCAGAGGAGCCAGACCGGCCTCGCTGAGCAGCGCCGCCGCCTCTCCCGGTCCGAGTAGCTCTACACCCTCGTCAAACGCGCAGCGCGAGACGGCCAGCCGCGTGAGCGGGTTGAGCGGGTTGTGCTCGAACAGGGCGACCACCCCGCCGGGGCGCACGACCCTGGCCAGCTCGGCCGTCCAGCGCGGCCGGTCGACGGGATCGACGTGGTGGGCCACGCATATCGCGAAGGCGAGGTCGAACTGCTCGTCGGCGTAGGGCAGCGCCGAGCCATCCGAGACCGCGTACTGCACCTCCGGGTTGTCCTGGCGCGCCCTCTCCACCGCCTCGGCGGCCACGTCGACGCCGTGGAGCTCTCCGAACGCCCCCGCCAGCCGGCGATCGGTGACGCCGACGCCGCAACCGACGTCGAGGGCGTTCAAGCGGCGCAACTCGCCCAGATGACGCTCTGCCAGGGCGACCAGCTCGTCGGCCTTGCGGCGGGTGAAGTGGTCGATCCCCTGTCCCGAGAAGCCGATGGAGCGGTCGACCGCCTCCTGGTAGGAGCCCGCGTAGGCGTCGAAGCTCGACACGTCTAGTCGATCGTTGCGGGCCGGTCGATCGCCGGGACCGGGTCCCGCGTCGCTCGGCCGATCCCCACCGTTTCGCGGACCAGGTAGAGCGGCCGCCGCTTCACCTCGTCGTGGATCCTGCCCACGTACTCCCCGATGACTCCGAGCACGGTGAGCTGAATCCCGCCGAGGAAGGCGATGACGGTAAGGATGGACGCCCACCCGGGCACGACGTCCACCCCGGCAAACTTGAGGACGATGGTGGCTACCCCCAGCGCGAACGACAGTGCGGAGACGATGAAGCCGGCATTCAGGACCAGGCGCAGCGGCGCGGTCGAGAAGGACGTGATCCCGTCGAGCGCGAAGGCGAGCATCTTGGGCAGCGAGTACTTGGTAGTGCCCGCCGGCCGTGCGGCCCGCTCGTAGGTCACGCCGGTCTGGTCGAAGCCGACCCAGGCGAACATGCCCCGCAGAAAAGGCCGGTGCTCGGGCATGCTGCCGACCACGTCGAGCACGCGCCGGTCCACGAGGCGGAAGTCACCCACGTTCGGCGGCACGTCGATGTCGGACATCCGGTTGAGCAGCCGGTAGAACCAGGACGCGGTCCAGAGCTTGGCCCGCGACTCCCCGGCGCGGTCGGTGCGGACGGCGTAGACCACGTCGTTGCCCTCACGCCACTTGCGGGCCAGCTCGATGGCCACCTCCGGGGGATCCTGAAGGTCCGCGTCCATGATCACGACGGCGTCACCCTCCGCGTGGTCCAGTCCCGCCGAGATGGCCACCTGATGGCCGAAGTTGCGCGACAGACGCACCACCTTGAAGCGAGCGTCGCGCTCGTTCAGCTCGCGGAGCAGCTCGTGCGAGCCGTCACGGCTGCCGTCGTCGACGAGGACGACTTCCCCCGCACCGTCCAATGCCTCCAGAACCGTCGACAGCCGCCGCGCCAGCTCAGGCAGGACGTCCCGCTCGTTGTAGACGGGGATGACGAACGAGTAGGTGACGGGCTCGATCCCGACGGACACGCAGGAACCGTAGCGCCGAGATCGAGTTGGTACGTTGCCGCGCGTGCGGCGGAGCTTCGTACACGGAAGCCGCGCCGAGGCCGCGCTGACGGCGGCGGCGGAACGCTGGGGGCCCAGAGCGGTCCGGCTGGTGCCCGACTCGGCGCGGCCGGCGCTCGCCCGGCTGCACCGGCCGCTCGTTCGCACCGTCGCTGCCCAGAGGTACCGGTTCAAGTACGGCGCCCCATTCCTCGCCACCATCGATGACAAAGACGAGCTGCTGCTGTACTCGCTCGACGTCGTGGCCGGCAAGCCGGCGTTCCGCTACTACCACGCCGTCCGCTCCTACTTCCACGGCGGCGAGTGGAACGCGGCGGAGGTGGAGAAGGTGCTGGCCGACCACGGCTTCCCACTGCGCCGGAGCCGCTCGCTGCTCGAGTTCGCCGCCGGCTGGGGCCGGGTCACGCGGCACCTCGTGCACCTGATGGAGCCCTCCCGGATCACCGTGTCCGACATCGACCGCGAGGCCGTCGACTTCGTCCGCGAAGAATTGGGCGTGGACGGCTTCTACTCCACCAGCGGCGGTGACGAGTTGCTCCACGACGGGCGCTACGACACGATCGTGATCGTCTCCCTCTTCAGCCACCTCCCGCTCACTCACTGGGGAGCGTGGCTCGCGAAGCTGGGCGAGATGCTCGAGGACGACGGGGTGCTGCTGTTCTCGACGCTCGGCATGCACGCCTACGACGTGAACGTGCCCGAAAGCGACCGAGCACGCTACGGACGCGTAGCCGAGGGCTTCCTCTACCGCGAGGCCAACGAGACCCACGGCCGCCTCAGCGCCGATCACTATGGGACGGCCTATGTGGACGACGGCTTCGTCAGGAGAGCGGCGGAGGAGAGCTTCCCCGGCCGGCTGGTCGCGTTCTGTCCGCGCGCGCTCAACGGCTTCCAAGACGTGTACCTGCTCCAGCGCGGCGCCGCGGGCTGAGCGGCCTCCCGCGTACGATCGGCGAATGAGGGTTCTCCTGACCGGCGGGGCCGGCTTCGTGGGCGCGAACGTGGCGATTGCGCTGGCTCAGCGGCATCCGGACTGGGAGGTGCTCGCGCTCGACAACCTGCGGAGGCGGGGCGGCGAGCTGAACCTTCCCCGCCTGCGCGAGGCCGGGGTCGGCTTCGTGCACGGGGACGTCCGCGAGCCGGACGACGTCCTGGCCGTCGACCCCGTCGACGCGATCGTGGAGTGCTCCGCTGAGCCGTCGGCGCTCGCGGGAGCGTCCGGCGACACCTCGTACGTCATCGGATCGAACCTGGTGGGCGCGTACAACTGCCTCGAGCGGGCCCGCCGCGACGGCGCTCAGATGGTCTTCCTCTCCACCAGCCGGGTCTATCCCTACAGCAGCTTGGACCGCGCCGCCTACCGGGAGGACGAGACGCGCTTCGAGCTCGAGGCCGAGCAGGACGTCCCCGGCATCTCACCCGCCGGCGTGGCCGAGAACTTCCCGCTCGACGGGCCGCGCACCCTCTACGGCGCCACGAAGCTGGCGGCCGAGCTGCTGATCGCCGAGTACGCGGCCAACTTCGGGCTGCGGACAGTGATCGACCGCTGCGGCGTGCTGGCCGGTCCATGGCAGATGGGCAAGGTCGACCAGGGCGTCTTCACCTACTGGATGCTGGCCCACTACTTCGGCAGAGATCTGACCTACATCGGTTATGGTGGGCGCGGGAGGCAGGTTCGGGACCTGCTGCACGTAGACGATTTGGCAGATCTGATCGAGGACCAGCTCGTCCGACCAGACCACTGGCACGGCGCGACGGTGAACGTCGGCGGAGGGCGTGACATCAGCCTCTCCCTGCGAGAGACCACCGAGCTGTGCCGCGAGATCACCGGCACCTCCGTGGAGGTCACGAGCGCGGGCGACTCGCGTCCGGGCGACGTGCGCATCTACCTGTCGGACTGCGCCCGGCTGCATTCGCTCACCGACTGGCGCCCGACTCGGAGACCGAGCAACGTGCTCGAGGATATCTTCGGCTGGATCGCCGAGAACGAGCGTGACGTCGCCCAGGCGCTCACCTGATGGCGGTCGCGGTGATCACAGGCTCGGGCGGGCTGATCGGCTCGGAGTCGGTCGCTCACTTCGTGAAGGCGGGCTACGACGTGATCGGGCTCGAGAACGACATGCGCAGCACCTTCTTCGGCCCCGAGGCGTCAACCCGCAGCACCAGCGAGCGGCTGGTCGCCACCCACCCCGAGTTCCGGTCGCTCGACGTCGACATTCGAGACACCGAGGCCGTGAACCGCGTCTTCGCTGAGCATGGAAGCCGGATCGAGCTGGTGATCCACACGGCCGCCCAGCCGTCACACGACTGGGCCGCCTCCGCGCCGCACGTGGACTTCGGGGTGAACGCGCTGGGCACGCTGAATCTGCTCGAGTCGGCGCGCAATCATTGTTCCGAGGCGACCTTCATCTTCACCTCCACGAACAAGGTCTACGGCGACACCCCCAACCGCCTGCCGCTGATCGAGGGCGGCAAGCGCCTCGAGCTGCCCTCCGACCACCACTACTTCGGCGGCATCGACACCTCGATGAGCATCGACAACTCGATGCATTCGCTCTTTGGCGCCTCGAAGGCGGCGGCCGACCTGCTCGTGCAGGAGTACGGCCGCTACTTCGACATGCCCACCGTCTGCTTTCGGGGAGGCTGCCTGACCGGGCCGAACCACGCGGGAGCGCGGCTGCACGGGTTCCTGTCCTACTTGATGCGCTGCACCATCACCGGCGACCCGTACACGGTCTACGGCTACAGGGGCCTGCAGGTGCGGGACAACATCCACAGCGCCGACCTCGTCGCGTCCTTCGAAGCCTTCCACCGAGCGCCGCGGCCGGCCGCCGTCTACAACATGGGCGGCGGGCGTTTCAGCAATTGCTCGATGCTGGAGGCGATCGAGCTGTGCGAGGAGATCGCTGGGCGCGAGCTCGACTGGACGCTGGGCGACGAACCGCGCATGGGCGACCACCGCTGGTGGATCTCGGATCTCGACGAGTTTCGCCGGGACTATCCGGACTGGGAGCCGCGCTACGACCTGCGCGCGACCGTGACCGAGATCCACGACCAGAACGTCGAGCGCTGGCAGGCGGCGGTTTGAAACTCTCGGTAGTCATGCCCGCACGGGACGAAGAGGGCACGGTCGAATCCACCGTCCGCGAGATCGTCGCGACGCTCGACGGCGCGAGAATCGAGCACGAGGTGCTCGTGGTGGACGATCACAGCCGCGACCACACCTTCGAGATCGTCAGGCGACTGAGCGGCGAGCTCCACCAGGTGCGCTGCATCCCCTCCCCCTACAGCGGCGGCTTCGGCCTGACCGTACGGGCCGGCCTCGAGCAGTTCGAGGGCGACGCCGTGACGATCATGATGGCCGACCGCTCCGATGACCCGCGCGACCTCGTGCGCTATCACCGGCTGCTTAGCCAGGGCTACGACTGCGCGTTCGGATCGCGCTTCGTCCCCGGCGCCGAGCTGCACGACTACCCGAGGATCAAGCTGTTCATCAACCGGGCAGTGAACCTCGGCATCCGCGTGCTCTTCCGCCACGCACTACAACGACACGACGAACGCCTTCAAGGCCTACCGTCGCGAGGTGATCGAGAACATCTCGCCGCTCGTGTCGAACCACTTCAACCTCACGGTGGAGATGCCGCTGAAGGCGATCATCCGCGGGCACAGCTACGCGATCGTCCCGATCTCGTGGACCAACCGCACGCTGGGCGAATCCAAACTGGGGCTGCAAGAGATGGGCAGCCGCTACCTGTTCAGCCTGCTCTACGCGTTCCTCGAGCACCACCTGACCAGGGGCGACTATCGCCGTCCGGGCTTCGACCCGCGGGCCGGCCAGGGAGTGGCCCCCGCCCTGCCGGTGGAGGACCCTCCCGAGGAGCTCGTGGGCCGGTAAGGCCCGGCCGCTCGGCTCAGCCGCCGAAGGTGCGGCGCAGGATCAGCTCGGCGTTGCGGGGGTCGAGCTCGCGGATAGCCCGCGCCGCTCTGGCACGTGCCGTTCGATCGCCGGCTGCTCGCGCCGCCAGGTAGACGAACGCCCACGCGTCCCGGTTATCCGGCTCGTCCTCCACAATGGTCTCGGTGAGCGCCAGCGCCTCCTTCCCGCGCCGCGTGACGGTGAGCAGGAAAGCCTCGTCCATCAACGGGGTCTTGTCGCCGTGGAAGCGGCGCGCGTCCTGAAAGGCGTTGCGGCCGCGTTCCAGGTCCGCGGCGCTGAGCTGGCCGTTCTGGACCTTGGTCGAGACCTCCCGGCCTTCGGCGTCGAGGTCGAGCGCGCGGATGCTGAGCGCGGTCCATCCGAGCGCCACGAGGCTGACCGCGACGATGGCGATACGAACGGCGAGCGAGGCCACGCGGCGAGTTTAGGAGAAAGGAGCCTCGATCCGGTCTTGCACTACTGTGGCGCTGAATGCGGAGGTTCTTGCCCGCAGCCGCCGCCGTGGCCCTGATCGGCGGCACAACGGTGCTTGCCTTCGAGTCCGGCGGGTTCTTCGACCGTGCCCGCCTGGTGGCCGGAGTCGTGGCCTGGACGCTCGTGATCCTCGCCGCCCTGACAGCGCCGAGGCCGCTTCCAGGCTCCGGTCCGGGCAGGGCCGCACTCGCCGGACTGGCCCTGCTAACCGTTTGGACGGCGCTGTCGCTGCTCTGGGCTCCAATCGCCGAGGACGCCGAGGACGACCTCCAGCGCCTGCTGCTCTACGTGGGCTCGTTCTGGGCCGCGAGCGTCTTCTTCCGCGGGGCCGGCATCCAGCGCTGGCTTGAGCCGGCGCTTGCCCTCAGCGCGTTCGTGATCGTCGGCTACGGCCTTGCCGAGCGCCTGCTGCCCGATCTGATCGAGCTCCAGCGCAGCGAGACCAGCTCTGGGCGCCTCGAGCAGCCGCTCACCTACTGGAACACGATGGGGCTCGCCTCCACCATGGGCCTACTGCTCTGCATGCGCATCGGCGGGGATCCCGGCCGGCCGCGCCGGCTGAGGGCAGCGGCCGCCGCAGCCGGCGTGCCGATCGGGCTTGGGCTCTACCTGACCTTCGCCCGTGGCGCGCTGGCCGGGCTGGCGGTCGGCGTGCTCGTGCTGATTGCGCTCGCCCCCGCGGTACGAGCTCAATTACAGAGCATCGTCTGCGTCATCGGCGCCGCGGGCGTGGCGGCGCTCGTGGCCAACGCGCTGCCCGAGGTGAAGTCGCTCGGGGTGGGTGACGAGGGTGACCCGACCCAGGGGCTCGTGATGCTCGCAGTACTCGTGCTCCTCGCAGCGGCCGCGGCGATCGGTGTCCTACGTCAGCCGCGCCGGCGTATGCCCTCCCCGCAGCTTTCGGCTTCACGGCCGGTGACCGTGCTCAGCGCAGCGGCCCTTCTCCTGCTCGTCCTGATCGTCGCCGTGGCGGCCCTGGAGGGCAAACCGCAGGACGTCTCGCCCAGAGCGGGCGCAGATCCCTCCCGCCTCACCTCGGTGGACACCAACCGCTATCGCTATTGGGAGGTGGGCGGCGGCGCGTTCCTCGACCACCCGGTGGCCGGCCTGGGGTCGAGCGGGTTCGCCGTCGAGTGGCTGAAGCAGGAGAACCGAAGGGATCAGACTCACGACGCCCACTCGCTCTACCTCGAGACGGCCGCAGAACTCGGTCTCGTCGGAATCGCTTTCCTGCTCCTGTTCCTCGGAGGCGTGGCTGCGGCCGTCGTCCGGCTCTACCGGCAGAACGCCGCGCTGGCCACCGGCTTGAGCGCCGTCCTCGCGGCGTGGGTCTGCCACGCCGGGCTCGACTGGGACTGGGAGATGCCGGCGGTGACGCTGCCGGCGCTCATGCTGGCCGCAGCCGCGATTGCCTGGACCGATCGGCCACCGGCCGCGGGCGCCTCTGGAGGGACCACGCCAGCCTCGCGGGTCGACGGGCACCAGGCCCAGATCCAGAGCGTGGCTCGGGCGACCAGCCCTCAGCTGTGACGCGCCCGCCTGCGCAGCACGACGATGAACTCGTGCCGGTTCGGCGTCAGCTCGAGTGGCTCCACCGGCAGGTCGTAGGCCCGGCGGGCCCGGTCGAGCATCCCGGCGAACTCGCTCCGGTCCCAGGCGTGGAAGTGGATGCTGTAGGAGCGCTCCTCCATGCTGCGAGCGTGCTCCTCGGCCTGCTCCGGGGCGATGTTGCCGAGGCGGGCGTCCACGAGCCGGGCCCACTCGGAATAGTGGTCGGAGCGCGACCACGCCGGTCCCTCCTCGTGGTCGCGCTGGAGGTGCTCGAACGTCGTGGGTGAGCGCTCGACGTCGACTCCCTGGCGGCGATCGGGGACCGCCAGGTAGGCGATTCCGCCGGGACGCAGCACGCGCAGGAAGGCGATCAGCGTGCCGATCGGCTCCTCGCAGTGCTCGATGAAGTGATTGGCCACCACGAAATCCTGGCTCGAGTCCGGGAGGCTCGAGAGCCGCTCGCCGTCGTCGACGATGTCCGGCGCCACCAGCGGCCTGTCCGCGAGCTCGGGGTAGTGAGCCCGCAGTCCTTCCAGGTCGAGGCGGTCGACGTAGCGGATGGTCACGCCGTCCGGGGGCGGCAGCGGCTCGTGCAGGGCGCCGATCTCGACGCCCGCGCCGCTCAGGTAGCGCTCGGCGATTCGCCGGCGCGTGCGGGCGACTCCAGCCGCCCCCGGCGAGAGCCACCGGTTCATGCCTCGAGAAAGGACTCGATGCGGGCCATAAGCTCATCCGGGAACGAGTCGTGCCACGAGCGGCTCCAGCTCACGTGGCTACCGGCGGCCCGCGCCTCGTGCTCGTCTACGCGCGCCGAGGCGTCCACCAGCCCGTCGGCGATGCCGTCGAGGCTCGGGTCGGTCGTGATCAGGTTGGAGGAGATGGCGGACATCGCCTGCGGGGTCTTGTTCTCGAACGAGTTGGTCACCGTGAGCATCCCCGCCGAGGCCATCTCGATCGGCACGAGGCTGGGATGCGGCGTGTACATCAACGCCAGCCCGACGTCGTGCTCGCGCAGGACGTCGGCGTAGCCGCCCTGCTCGCGGCGTGGCGCCAGCTCGAGCGCCGCCCCGCCACCGAGCTCGAGGCGCTGCGCGCCCTCCACCGAGCCGATGCCGTGCAACTCCCAGCCCACGCCAAAGGCGCCCTTCTCCACCGCCCGGCTCAGCGCCAGCACACCGAGCTCGAACATGTTTCGCGCGGCGTGAGGCTCGGGACGGGCGTAGAACAGCAGCCGGCGAGAGTCGCGCCGGGCCAGATCGCGCGCCGACGGCGGCTCGACCGCCGTGATCGCGTTCTGGAACGAGACCGAGGCGGCGTCCCCCTCCGCCGTGCCGCCGGCGAAGACCCCGATGCCGTGGCCGCGGAAGTAGTCGCGCAGCAGCTCGCTCGAGAAGACGCCATGGTGCGGGAGCCGGTAGGAGTCGGTGGCCAGCGCCGCGTAGGTGCCCATGGGGAAGGTGAAGGGCTCGTACTCCTGGATGAGATAGACGAAGCGCCCGCCATCGAGGGAGTCGAGCGCGCTGCGGGCGATGTGAGCCGTCCACCAGGTGCTGGCCACGAAGCGGTCCGAGCGGCTCACCTCGAGCCCCTGGGACTCGCGCCCGAACTCCACCTCAACCCGGTCGAACACCCCCTCGAGCCCGCTGTAGGACTCAAGCCGCTGCCGCCAGGTGGCGGGCAGCGTCGGCACCGGGTCCACGGTCACGATCCGCACCCGCGCGCCCCGCTCGGCCAGGCGGCGGGCCAGGTTGAGCTTGGTGATGTAGCCACCGAAGAAGTGCTCCAGGTCGATCGTCGGGATGAGGATGTTCACGCGCGGCGGCGCGTCGTCGCGCACGGCCAGCTCGAGCGGCGCGATCTTGGCTCCGACCGTGCCGACGGCCACGTTGCTGGGATCGCGACGGCCCGGCACGGGGAGAAGGGTCATCGGCGTCCGCGCGTCGATCCGCATTCGCCGCCTCGGGCGGTCGAGGCCCCGCGTGGCCGCCACCACCAGGCGCCGCCACGCGAAGGCGAAGAAGAGCGCAATCTCGGCGCCGAGCGTCTTCGACTCGCCGAGCAGCTCGCGCACGGCGCGCCGGCCCAGGTTGGCCAGCGCGAGCGGCGAGCGCTCGGCCTCGGGGAATCGTCTCAGTGAGCGCCGCCGCCCGGAGCTCATGTCCGGGCCGCAGCGCATCTCCAGGATGGTGGTGAACTGCATGAGCCGGCAGCAGTCCACGAAGTAGTGCAGCCGCCAGCTGCGGACCCGCTCCCTCGGGTCCTTTCTCAGCCAGTTGAGCCGAGTGCGCAACGGCGGCATCCAGTTCGCCCCGGCGTGTCCCAGGACCGCGTGGCCGTGCTGCACGTAGTCGTACAGAGGGCGCTCGACGAAGGCCACGTTGCCCAGCACCCGCGCCACCAGACCGATCCAGTGATCGTGGAAGTGGGAGAACTGGCGCGGCGGAAAGGGCAGCGCGTAGGCCAGCAGGTCGCGCCGGAACAGCGACGCCGCGCCGGTCACCGAGTTGGCCATCAGCAGCGACAGGAGGTTGTCGTGGTTGGGGCGGCGAATGCTCCAGTAGGTGTCCGAGATCACCTCGCCCTCGCGGTCGATGATGCGCGCGTCGCTGTAGACCAGCTGCGCGCCGCCGATCTCGGCCAGCAGCGTCTCGAGCTTGTCCGGGTGCCAGGCGTCGTCCTGGTCGGCCATGGCCACGAAGTCCGCGCCGGCGGGCGCCAGGCTCAGCGCGCGCTCGAAGTTCCGGTAGAAGTGCAGCCGCTCGGGCGAGCGCGAGACGACGAAGCGCGGGTCGTCCGCCACCGCCTCCTCGAGGGCGGCAAAACTCTCGGGGCCGGAGCAGTCGTCGGAGATCAAGCACACCCAGTTGCGATGGGTCTGGGCGCGGATCGAGTCCAGCTGGCGCCGGAACAGCTCAGGGGGCGGGTTGAAGGTCGCCATGCACACGGCCACGAACGGGCCTGCTGCGGGCTCCGGGGGGTCGATCTCGACCGGGCGGGCGGGGCTCTCGTCGACGGTGATGCGGGCAACCTCGGCCTCCGTCTCGCCTCCGCGGTCGAGCACGGCGCGCAGGCGCAGGTCGAGCTCGGCTCCGGCGGGCCGGGGCGGCACCCTTACGAGCCCCCAGAAGCCACTGCGGAAGCTGCGCAGCTCGGGGTCCTCCTCCGAGTCCGGGTCGGCGCTCAGGCCCTGGGTGCCATAGGGGTCCACGGCCGGGTGGAGGGCCCTGAAGACGTCTCCTCGCGGCATCAGCTCCGCCATCACCGGCTGGGCCTCACCGTCGAGGACGAGGGAGAGCGAGCTGACCCGGTGGTGTGGCGAGAAGCACCAGCCGCAGACGAACAGCGCCGTGCCCGCCCCCACCGCCAGCCGCTCGGGCAGCGGGTAGTCGAGCTGAAGGTGCAGCTCGGGCCCGGCTCGGTCCGCGGAGCCGACGGCCCCCCTCGCAGGGGCGGTGCCGGTGGTGGCCGCCATCAGGACGGAAGGCTCCTGTGCCCCACCCCGGTCACGATCGCCGCTCCGTCGGAGGCCGCGCGCAGGAGGACTCGGGAGAGCATTCGCGCGTCAGTCTAGGCCGCTCCTCCTCGCCTCGCGGACGGCGTCACCTCGCGAAACATGTGCTAGGAATAACTCGATGCGCACGATCAGGGGGCTGCTCGCTCTCGCGCTCGTCGCCGTTGTCGCTGTCGCGCTTCCTGCGACCGTGCTGGCACAGAGCGCCGGGGACGAGCAATACACCGACCCGTTTCAGGGTCAGAACGACTCCGGTGGCAACGGCGGGGGTGGCGGCGGAGGCAACGGCTCCAGCGGCTCCGGCACGACCCAGGGCGGCGGCGACGTGACGAGCGGAGGCTCGGAGGACAGCGGCACCACCGGCTCGACCACCACCGCACCGTCCACCGAGTCGGCCACCCCGGAGGCCACGGGCGTCGGGCTCGGCCACCCTGCCGGTCACCGGCGGGCCGGCCACCATGCTGGCCGCGATCGGTGCCGCCTTCCTCCTGTCCGGGCTCGCTCTCCGGCGACGTGCGTGACCGGGGGCCGCGGTCGCGGTCCCCGATTCGGTGAGCCGGGCTCTGAGAGTCGGTGTAGACGGCCGTAGCCTCCGCGACCCCGCCCGCAGCCGCGGGATCGCGCGCTACCTGCGCGGCCTGCTGGGCTCGCTGGCCCGCGACTTCCCCCAGGATCGGTACGCCGTGCTGCTTCCCGGCGGGGCGTCTGGCGCGGCCCGCGAGCTCGAGCGCGGGGGGATCGAGGTGCACGGCACCCGGCTGGGCAGCCGCCCGCTGTTCGCCGCCGCCGCGCTCTGCGGCCGTCCCCGGCTCGACCGGCTGGTGGGGGGCTGCGACGTGGTGCTGCTTCCTGGCATCGCACCGGTGGCGGTCTCCGCGGAGGTGCCGGTGGTCCTCACCGTCCACGACCTGAGCTTCGAGCACCGGCCGCGGGACTTCAGCCGCTACGAACGTGCCTGGCACCGTGCCGCCCGGCCGCGGCGCCAGGCTCGACGCGCCACGCGCCTGATCGCCGACTCGGCCGTGGTGGCCCGCGAGCTGGAGGCGGAATGGAGTGCGGCCCCGGAGCGGATCCGGACGATCGCGCCCGGGCCGGGCCGGCCGCCCGGCCCGACGGGCGAGCTGCCGCCCGGCATCGGGCCCGGCTACGTGCTCGCCGTCGGCGCCCTGGAGCCACGCAAGCGGCTCGACCTCGTGCTGAAGGCGCACTCGCTGGCGCGGGCTCGGGGGCTGAAGGCGGGCCTGGTGCTGGCCGGCGAAGGCCCGCTGCGCGAGCAGCTCGAGGACAGCCAGGCCACGCTGACGGGCTTCGTGGCCGATCCCGTGCTGGAGGCGCTCTACGCCAACGCCCTCGTGCTCGCCTGCGTGTCGGAGGAGGAGGGCTACGGCTTCACGCCGCTCGAGGCCGTCAGCCGCGGCACCCCGGCGGTGGTCACGGACCTGCCGGTGTTCGCCGAGACCCTCGGCGACGGCGCGCTGCGGGTGCCGCGCGGGGATGCCCGGGCGCTGGCCGACGCGCTGCTGCGGCTGGAGGGCGACGCGGCGCTGCGCGAGCGGCTGGTGACCGCGGGAGCAGAAGCGCTCGGGCGGCTGTCCTGGGCCAACGCCGCGGCGCGGACCAGGGCGGTGCTCGCGGAGGCTGCGGGTTGAGCCGGTTCGCCATCGTCACGGTGATTCACGACTCGGCCCGCGAGCTCGCATCGCTGCTGGCGAGCGTGGAGCGCCGGCTCGCCTCCCGGCCTCGGGTGGTGGTGGTCGACAGCGGCTCGCACGATGGAGGGGCCGAGCACGCCCGCGAGTGGGGCGCCGAGGTGGTGGTGCTCGACGCCAACCGCGGCTTCGGCGCGGCCAACAACGCCGGACTCGAGCTCGTCACCGAGCCGGTCGCCGTCCTGGTCAACCCCGACGTCGAGCTGCTCGACGACGGCCTGCTCGCCCTGGTGGCCGAGGCCGGCTCCCGCGACGCGCTGGTAGTGCCGCGGCTGCTGAACGCCGACGGCAGCGTCCAGGACAGCGCCCACCCTCTGCCGGGCACGCTCGAGGCGCTGGTGCCCGCCGCGCTGCCGCGGCCCCTGCTGCCCGCGCCGTTGCGACGCCGCTACGAGCCCTGGCGCAGCGAGAGCCCGCGCCCCGTGGGCTGGGCCATCGCCGCCTGCGTCGCGGCACGCACCGATCTGCTGCGGCGTGCCGGGCCGTTCGACCCGGCGGCCTTCCTCTTCTACGAGGACCTCGAGCTGTGCCTGCGGGCGGCCGGGCTCGGGGCGCCGACCCTGCTGCGGCCCGGAGTGCGCGTGCGTCACCTCGGCGGCACCTCGGTGGCGCGCTCGCTCGGCGGGGACGCCCTCACCCTGGCGGCGAGGCGGCGGCGGGCGGTGGTGGCCGGTCTCGGTCGCCGGGCACTGGCGCTGGACGACCTGGCCCAGGCCATGACCTACGGCACGCGGGCGCTGGCGCGAACCGTGCTGCGTCGCGACCCGGGCTACGACCAGGCTCAGCTGCGCGCGCTCCGGAGTGCCGTGCGTCAGGGCATAAGCCACTAACCT
>CAWEGB010000006.1:0-569167 GCA_963808545.1 uncultured Thermoleophilaceae bacterium
GACAGCGCAGGACAGCCGTACGAGAGCGAGCGGCCGGGCACGCTCGGCGGCCATCGCGGCAACCGCGTGTACGGGCGGCTCGACTGCGAGGGCGCACGGCGCTGGATCGAGCGCGGACACTACGTGCGTCAGCGCGTGTTCTTCGCTGACGAGGCCACCGCGGTCGCCGCCGGCTTTCGTCCCTGCGCCACCTGCCTGCCCGCGGAGCACGCGGCGTGGAAGGAGAGCCGGTCGGACCGTCTTTTCCGGGTCCACGAATCTTCGGTGGGCCCGCTCACGCTGAGCGGTGACGACGAGGCCCTTACCGGACTGGCGTTCGGAGACCGGACGGAGCAGGCCCTCAGCGCGGGCTGGCGTGCGGGCCACGAGCGCTTCGGCGCCGAGTGCGAGCAGCTTGACCGCTACTTCGCCGCCGAGCTCACCGAGTTCAGCTTCCCGATACGCCCCGAGGGATCGGCCTTCCAGCGCCGTGTGTGGGAGGGGCTGTGGGGCATTCCCTACGGCACCACCACCACCTACGGTGAGCTGGCCGATGCGATCGGCTCGCCCGGCGGAGCCCGCAAGGTCGGTTCGGCCAACGCGCGCAACCCGATCGCCATCGTGGTGCCCTGCCACCGCGTGATCGGGGCGAACGGGAAGCTGGTCGGCTACGGCGGCGGACTCGACGTGAAGCGAGATCTGCTGGCGCTCGAGGGCGCACTTCTGGCGGTCTGACGCCACTTGGCGGATTCGCTTCCTCATTCTCGGGCAAGAGGGTGGGGCGGCGGCGCGGCTCTCTGTTCGAGAACCTAGTCGTTGAGGCGAAGGGAGACGTGCCGCCGTAAACTTGCCCGCCGATGAGGGGGAGCCGAGCGATGCTGCTGGCCTGCCTGCTCGCGGCCGGCGTGATGATCGCCGTTCCCGCCGCGGTGGCCGGCGCCAGGACCCAGACCGTGTGGCTGTGCAAGCCGGGCCTCGCGAAGAACCCGTGCCTGACCGACCTCGGGTACACCACGGTCGGCCCCGGGGGCACGGTCGTCAGGGAGGATGCCGCGGTGGGTGGCCGGCGCGCCGCCGACTGCTTCTACGTCTATCCCACTGTCAGCGGCCAGCAGACGATCAACGCCGACAGGCGCATCGGCGCCGAGCAGCGCAGGGTGGCCCAGAGCCCGGCCTCCCGCTTCTCGGGCAGCTGTCGCATGTTCGCGCCCATGTACCGCCAGGTGACCGTCCGCGGCCTGTTCAGCGGCGGGCTCACACAAGAGCGGTTCTCGATCGGGTACCGCGACGTGCGCGCGGCCTGGCTCGATTACCTGCGCCGCTACAACCGTGGGAGGCCGGTGGTCCTGATCGGGCACTCGCAGGGCACCGGCATGCTCACCCGCCTGGTGAAGGAGGAGATCGATCCGGCTCGGGCCCAGCGCCGGCGGCTGCTCTCCGCGCTGCTCATCGGCGGCGACGTGACGGTCCGCAGGGACAGCGACCGCGGCGGCGACTTCAAGCGAGTTCCCGCGTGCCGGAAGCCACGTCAGACGGGCTGTGTGATCGCCTACAACACCTTCCTCGATCCTCCCGTCGCCGGCGCCTTCTTCGGACGCGCGGGCAGTCTCTTCCTGCCTCGACCGAACGCAGCCGAGCTCGAGGTGCTGTGCACCAACCCGGCCTCCCTGGGCGGCGGCTCCGGTGAGCTGCTGCTCGAGCAGGAGAGTGGGGACGGCTGGCGCCGCTACACCGGTCTGTACAGCGGCCGCTGCGAGTCGGCCGGCGGAGCCAACTGGCTCCAGGCGACCGACGAGGCCGGAGCCGGCGACCCGCGCCCGAAGCTCACGGAGAGCCTCGGCCCGGCGTGGGGCCTCCACCAGTACGACGTGAACATCGCGCTCGGCAACCTGGTGCGGATCGTGCAGCGGCAGAGCGCGGCCTACTTCAAGCGCAGCCGGTGAAGCACGACGTGATCGTGCTGGGCGGGGGCCTGGCCGGGCTGTCCGCCGCCCGGGACCTGGCCGCGGGCGGGGCGGACGTGGTGCTGCTCGAGGCGCGCAACCGGCCGGGCGGGCGGGTTGAGCAGACGACGCTGGCCGACGGACGCGTCGTGCAGCTCGGCGGGGAGGTGGTCGGGCCTCACCAGCGGGCCTACTACGGCCTCGTCGAGGAACTGGGCCTGACCCTGGTGCCGGCCTTCCCGGATCTGCCGGGCGAGCAGACGTGGGTGCTGGCCGACCGGCGCGACGTGGGCGAGGGCCATCCCTGGATGGGCGAGGCCGATCGCGAGACCTATGCGCGGCTCGATCGCGAGTTCGCCGAGCTCGCGGCCGGGGTGGATCCCGATGACCCCTGGTCGCATCCCGACGCCGAGCAACTCGACCGGCTGTCGGTGGCCGACTGGCTGCGCGACCGCGGCGCCGGCCCCGACGTGGTGCGCGCCCGGGACCTCTCGATGCTCGCTCTCTCGGCCGAGTCCGTGGAGCGGACCTCGCTGCTGTCCGACCTGCGCAAGGAGGCTGCGGCCGGCGCTCACGGCTTCTACTCCTACGAGGTTTGGGAGTGCGAGCGCGTGGCGGAGGGATCGGCCACCGTGGCCCTGCGCATGGCCGAAGAGCTCGGCTCGCGCATCCGCTACGCCACGCCGGTGACCGCGGTGAAGGTCGCCCCGGGTGGGTGCGCCGTGACCACCGCGACAGGTGAGCGCTTCGAGTGCGAGGCGGTGGTGAGCGCGATTCCCGTGGGCCCGCTGCGCCGCGTGGCCATCGAGGGAGTGTCCGACGCGCGGCGCGAGTCGCTCGACCGTCAGCGCCACGCCCTGGCCGTTAAGGCGGTGTTCGCCTACGAGAGCTCGTTCTGGGAGGAGCAGGGCCAGAACGGCGACGCCTACTGGGAGACCGGAGTGCTAGGCGGCACGTGGGTTCAGCGCGAGGGGATCATCTCGGCCCTGGTGCCTCCGGAGCGCCTCGCTGCCTTCCTCGCCACCTCGCCGGCGCGGATCGAGGACGAGCTGGTCGAGGAGATGGCTCAGGCGTTCGGCGACGGGGCACGGGCGCCGCTCGGAGTCTTCTTCCGGCGCTGGGCGGTGGATCCCTGGACCGAGGGCTACATCACCTCCTGGCGTCCCGGCGATGTGATGGCCGTGGGACCGCTGCACGGCACCCACGAGCCGCCCTTCTACGTGTGCGGCTCGGACCAGTGGGTCTGCGGCTACATGGAGGGCGCGGTGCGCACGGGCCGCGGCGCGGCGCGTGCGGCGCTCTCGAGCTAGGGCAGGTCCTGCACGGCCCGATAGCCCTCGTTGATCGCCGAGTGGGTGTAGGCGAACGCCCCCGAGTCGCTGTTGGCGATGGCGATGTTGCGGTACGGCTGGCGGCCCGCCACCTGCGGCTGGTCCGCGACCGGTCCGTAGAGCGACGGGTCCCACACTGAGGTGAGCTCGTGGGCGTATCCGTAGTTCCAGCGGTTGAGCATCACCGAGTCCACGTCGCGCTCGGGGTCGAAGTCCCCGCCGGAACGGTTGACCGTGCGGTCGAGCACGTCCCAGATCGCGTCCTCCAGCTCGCGGAAGCTCAGCTCCAGCAATATCTGCTTGCCGCGCTCATAGGCGGCCAGCTGGGGCGTGGCCTCTGGGTCTGAGGGCACGACGGTGAAGTTCAGCATCGCCGGAACCTCCGGCGGCTCGGCCGGGGTGGGGCCGTACGCCGTGCCGAACTCCGCGCCCGCGGCGATGCTCGTGCTGTCCCAGAACAGGCTGTTGCCGCGGGGGCTCACGCTGCTGATGCGGGCGTCGGCGAACGCGCGCCAGTTGTTGAGCGCCGCCCGCGCGTAGATCAGCGGCACCTTGCGGGCGTAGCAGAGGCCCTCGACCTGATCGCGCGGCAGGTCCTCCACCACCTGCGCGGTCACCCGGTTCCAGCAGGCCATGACCACGTGACGGGCGCGCACGCGCCGGCCGGTCCTCGAGCCTTCGGGCAGATAGTCGACCTCGGCCAGGCCGCGCCGGCCTCCGCCGCGCCGACCCGCCTCGACCCGGAAGACCAGGCTCTTCAGCCGGATGCGTACGTCGTTGCGCGGATGGTCGAGCCGGCTGTAGTCGGTCACCGCGTTGACCACGTTCTCCTGGTTGGGCTCGCCGCCGTTGACGTCCGACACCGATCCGGGGATCAGCCGGTTCACGAGCAGTCGCAGCAGGGACGAGTTGCCGTCGGGCCAGGTGGGCGAGTTGCCGATGTTCTCGAACAGGCCGAACTGCGGGGTGCGCCCGATGCCCGGGAAGCTGTCGAAGTTCAGCCCGAGGCCGTCGAAGCCGGGCGCGCCCAGCGCCCACATGTCGCCGGCGGAGACCGCCTGCGCGCCGGCGCCCAGCAGGCCGTGGCCGTTGCGCTGATACCAGACGATGGCCTCCTCGGGCACGCCGATGTAGTCCATGTAGTACTGCTTCTGCGTGATCCGGGACAGGATCGCCTTCTTCTCCTGGTCGGTCTTGGGACCGTCCTTGAGCGCGATCCAGTCGCTGGTGAGGTCGGTCTGGATGCGGGCGATGCCGGCCTGGGCCTCGGCGGAGAACGGTGTCTGGGCCAGGAAATCCGGCCACGCCTGGTCGGGCAGGCGATTCTGCACGACCGTGTCCGCGCCCCAGTCCTCGGACGGGAACAGCAGCATCTGTCGCAGGCCGTAGCTGGCCGGGATCGAGTTGTTGGTGAGCTCGGGGAAGTTGTCCGGGTCCACGCCCAGGTAGGCGAGCAGGTCGACCGCGGGCTGGCCGTAGGAGCCCGGGATGTCGAACAGCGCCCCGGCGGGCTGGTTCCAGGTGCCCACGCTGTCGAGGTTGACCGTGCCGCCGTTGCGCAGGATCGTGAGATCGGCGCCCCCGGCCGCCGCGTTGGGCACGTGGAACTCGTTGCGGGTCGAGTGGCCGCCGTAGTCCGGGAGCGGGTCGATGATCAGGATCTTCGAGTCCTCGCCGTAGCGGTCGCGGTAGTACTTGGCCGAGGCCAGCCCGCTCGCGCCCGCGCCGACGATCACGCAGTCGTAGGTCTCGTGGCAGTCCACGACCTTGCGCACGCGGACTCCAGGACCGCCGCGCGTGCTGTGCACGTTGCGGGGGTTGGGCGGCCCGTCGATCTTCATGGTCTGGCGGATGACGCGGTTCGGCTGACCCTTGAGCCCGGTCTCCACCGGGGGGTAGTAGCCGGGTGGCAGCCCGCGCTCGCTGGCCGCGACAGCGGCGGCCTCGGCCCCGGTCAGATGAGGAGCGGCCGCGGCGGCGGCCAGGCCCGCGGCGCTGATGGCCACGCCGTCGAGGAAGTCGCGACGGGTGATCCCGTCGCCGCGGCCGAGGTGGTCACCGGCATCCGACATGGAGGGTCCTTTCGGGTGTGCGGGCAGGGCGGAGCCGGGACTCTTTCACTTGCCGCCCACGGCGTCCACCAGCGGCTGCACCCGCGGCCGGATCGGGCGCGACAGCACCACGTAGCTGGTGGAGCGGCGGATGGCGTCGGTGGCCAGCAGCCGGTTGACGATCTCCTGAAGGTGCTCGGTGTCGCGGGCCGCGACGCGGCAGATCAGGTCCTGAGGGCCGCTGATGGCGTCGGCCTCGAGCACCTCGGGTGTGACCTCCAGCGCGGCCACCGCTTCGGCCAGGCGCCCCTGGGTCAGCTCGAGCAGCACGAACGCCTCGAGCTGGTGGCCGAGCTGCACGGGGTCGACCTCCGGTCCGAAGCCGGTGATCACTCCGCGCTGCTCGAGCTTTCCCAGCCGCGCCTGCACGGTGCCGCGGGCCACGCCGAGACGGCGCGAGATCTCGAGCAGCCCAAGCCGGGGGTTCTCGCGCAGCTCGGCGATCAGGCGCGCGTCGAGCTCGTCGATCTCACTGGTCAAAGTGACCAGACTCTAGCGCTATCCGGTGACGAAACTGGGCAGATTGACCACTCCAGGTAGGCACACTTGCAAGTCGGCCCTTTCGGTGATGCACTCAAGGCCATGTTCGAGGAGGCACAGCTCTATTCGCCCGTGACCAACGATGGCGACGGGGTGAAGGTCCACCTCAGCGAGGACCACCCCGGCGCGAGCGATCCCGCTTACCGCGAGCGACGCAACGAGATCGCCGCCCTGGCGCTCGCCTGGCGAGCCGGAGAGCCGGCTCCGCCGGTGGAATACACCGAGGCCGAGCAGGAGGTGTGGCGCACCGTCTGCCGTGAGCTGCACCCCAAGCACGACGAGCTCGCGTTCCGCGAGTTCCTCGAGGCCAAGGCGGCTCTCGACCTCCCGGCCGATGCGGTGCCCAGCCTGGACCTTGTGAGCGACCGGCTCGAGCCGATCACCGGGTTCCACTACGTGCCGGCCGCCGGCTTGGTGCCCTTGCGCGACTTCTACGGCTCGCTCTCGGAACGCGTCTTCCACTCCACCCAGTACGTGCGGCATCCGGCGGAGCCGCTCTACACGCCGGAGCCGGACATCATCCACGAGGTTCTCGGCCACGGCCACCTGCTGGCCACGCCCACGTTCTCCGAGCTCCACCGGCTGACGGGCGAGGCCACCCACCGCCTGAGCGACGAGGAGAACCTGCGCTTTCTGTCGCGCGTGTTCTGGTTCACCGTCGAGTTCGGCGTGGTGATGGAGGACGGCGAACTGCGTGCCTACGGCGCCGGCATCCTGTCGTCCTACGGCGAGATCGACGAGTTCCGCGGGATGGAGCTGCGGCCCATCGACCTGACCGAGATGGGCACGGCGGACTACGACATCACGCACTACCAGCCCGTGCTCTACCGGGCCGAGTCGCTCGATGAGGTGCGCGAGGTGGTGGGCGGATTCTTCGCCACCTGCACCGACGAGTCGATCGACGAGATGCGGGCCCGCGCGGGCGATACGCCGACCTAGCGCCGAGCGCTCCGAACGCCTAGGCTGGCGCCGCCGGGCTGATCGCCCCGGCTTCCGACGAGAAAGGGAGGGTCGGGATGACCTCAACGCGAGGACACGCCCGCAGGATCCTTGTCCTTCTTACCGTGATCGTCGCCGCGGCACTGCTCGCCGCGCCGGCGGGGTTCGCCCGCGCACCGTCGATCGACTGGTCGGGGTGCGAGGACGCCGAAGGGCTCGAGTGCGCAACTGTTGAAGTGCCGCGCAACTACGAGAATCCGGACGGTCCCACTGTTGACCTCGCCGTCGTCCGACTCCCCGCTCAGGACGACGAAGCGCGAATCGGCTCACTGTTCGTGAACTTCGGCGGTCCGGGCGCAGACGCCGTGTCCATCCTGAAGGCGGTGGGCGCAGATTTGTTCGCGTCGCTCAACGATCGCTTCGACATCGTCGGATTCGACCCTCGCGGCACCGGCGAGAGCGAGGACGCAATCGATTGCCGCGCCAACCAGGAGACGCTCGGCGCCTACCGTCAGCCCTTCCCCACGCCCGAGAACATCGACGTGGGTGACTGGATCGCCGTCAACCGCCGCTACGTGAATCGCTGCGTGCGTCTCAACGACTGGCGGGACCTGGCTCACGCCACCACCGGGAACGCGGCCCGCGACATGAACCTGCTGCGGCGCGCGGTGGGCGATCGCAAGCTGAGCTACCTGGGCTTTTCGTACGGCACGTTCCTGGGAGCCACTTACGCGAGCCTGTTCCCCAACCGGCATCGGGCCCTGGTTCTCGACGGAGCCTTCGACGGGGACAAGTACATGAACAAGCCGCTGCTCTCCCTGCGCGAGCAGTCGGCCGGTTTCGAGCGAGGAATCGACCGCTACTTCCAGGCCTGTGCCGCCCACCAGGACGCTTGTCTCGGCTTCGGGGGAGACGATCCCTGGAGCGCGTTCGACGAACTCGTCGAAGCACTGGCCGCCAACCCCCAGCCGGCCTCGGCAACCGACCCGCGCCTGGTCGACGGCGACGATGTGCTGGCGGCTGCGCTGGTGAATGTCTACGCCAAGCAGGCCTGGCCGTTCATCACCGCCGCGCTGGCGGCGGCCCAGGCGGGCGACTACTCGCTGATCCGCGCCGAGGCGGACTTCTTCTACGGTCGCGAGGAGGACGGCAGCTACTCCCCATTCACCGACCGCTACTACGCGCTCGGCGCCCTCGAGCAGGATTACACGCGCAACGTGCTGGCCTATCTCGAAGCGGGCGAGCACTCGTGGAACCTGTTCGACCATTTCTGGTTGAACAGCGGCTATGTCGAGTTGCCCTGGGGCCTCTTCCCGATCGAGCCCAGGGGGGCGTATGACGGGCCCTTCGAGACGAGAGACTCGGCTCCCACAACGCTCGTGATCGGCACGACCTACGATCCGGCCACGCCGTATCGGGGCGCTCGCAGGCTCGCGAGCGACCTCGGGAACGCCCGCCTGTTGACCATGCGCGGCGACGGTCACACCGCGTACGGGGGCAACACGCCGTGCATCGACGAGGCGGTCGACGCCTACCTCGAGGAGGGAACGCTTCCTGCCGCCGGCACGGTGTGTCGCCAGCAGGTCCCGTTCGAGGCGCCGGCCGGGGTGCAGGCACTGGGTCGCAGCGAGTCCGAGCGGCCGCTGGTGCGACCGCACGTGAAGCCGTTGGCGGGGGTGCGCTGACAGACGGAGCGATACTCCCGGCGTGGAGCGCGGGCTCGACACGGACGTCCTGATCGCGGGGGCCGGCGTGGTGGGCTGCGCGATCGCGCGCGAGCTCACCCGCTTCGACCTCAGCGTCGCGCTGCTCGAGGCGGGGCCCGACGTGGGCGCCGGCACCAGCAAGGCCAACACCGCCCTGCTCCACACCGGCTTCGACGCCAAGCCGGGCACGCTCGAGTCGGCCCTGGTGGCACGGGGCTACGAGCTGCTCGGCGAATACGCGGAGCGCGTGGGCATCCCGCTCGAGCGCACGGGTGCCCTGCTGGTGGCCTGGACCGACGAGCAGCGCGCCGAGTTTCCGGGGATCGTCGAGCGTTCGCGGGCCAACGGCTACCAGCCGATCCAGGAGCTGAGAGTGGAGGAGCTCTATCGGCGCGAGCCCAATCTCGGGCCCGGCGCGGTGGGTGCGCTCGAGGTGCCCGACGAGGGCATCATCTGTCCCTTCACCACCCCGCTGGCCTTCGCCACCGAGGCGGTGCAGGCGGGCTGCGAGCTGCGTCGCAACACGCCCGTCGAGGCCGTCGAGCGGCTGGAGGGCGGCGGCCTGCGGGTGTCCTCGTCCGGAGGCCGCTCCTGGACGACCCGCTTCCTCGTGAACGCCGCCGGCCTGCGCTCCGACGAGCTCGACCGCATGCTCGGCCATGACGGCTTCACGGTCACGCCACGCCGGGGCGAGCTGATCGTGTTCGACAAGCTCTCGCGACCGCTGGTCGAGCACGTGATCCTGGCCGTGCCCACGAAGATCACCAAGGGCGTGCTGATAGCCCCCACCGTGTTCGGCAACGTGATGCTCGGCCCCACCGCCGATGACGTGGAGCGAAAGGACGACACCGCCTCGACCGCGGCGGGCCTCGACTACCTGCGGGCCGAGGGGGAGCGCATCGTGCCCGCGCTGCTCGACCACGAGGTCACCGCGGTCTACGTCGGGCTGCGCGCCGCCACCGAGCACGGCGACTACCAGGTGGCCGTCCACGCGGACGAGGGCTACGCGTGCGTCGGCGGGATTCGCTCCACGGGACTGACGGGCTCGATGGCGATCGCCGAGCACGTGCGAGACGAGCTCGGCTCCGCCGGCCTGCGCCTGGAGCTCCGGGCCGGAGCGCGGTCCGAGATCCGCATGCCGAACATCGGCGAGCGCTCCCCGCGGCCCTACCAGCAGGCCGAGCTCGTGGAGCGAGACCCCGCCTACGGCCAGATCGTCTGCTTCTGCGAGCGCGTGACCCGCGGCGAGATTCGCGACGCCCTCGGTTCACCGATCCCGCCGGCCGACCTCGACGGCCTGCGCCGGCGCACGCGCGCGCATCTCGGACGCTGCCAGGGCTTCTTCTGCCGCGCGGAGCTCGACGACCTGCTGCAGCGGGAGCGCTCGGCTTGAGCGGCGGCGAGGTCGTGATCGTGGGCGGGGGGCCGGCGGGCCTGGCGGCGGCTCGTGCTCTGGCCCAGGCGGGGGTGAGGGACGTCCTGGTGCTGGAGCGCGAGGCCGAGGCGGGCGGCATCCCGCGCCACGCCCACCACCAGGGCTTTGGGTTGCGCGACCTGCACCGGCCGCTGTCCGGGCCCGCGTACGCGGTCCGTATGCGGGAGCTGGCCCTGGCGGCGGGAGCGAGGATCGCGAGCCGGACGATGGTCACCGGCTGGTCGCCCGGCGGGCCGCTCGAGCTCACCGGTCCGGAGGGACGCCGCGTACTGGACGCGGACTGCGTGATCCTCGCCAGCGGCTGCCGTGAGCGCCCCCGCTCCGCGCGTCTGGTGCCCGGCTCGCGCCCCGACGGAGTGATGACCACGGGAACGCTGCAGCAGCTCGTCTACCTGAAGGGCCGGAGGATCGGCGGGCGCGCCCTGGTGGTGGGAGCCGAGCACGTGAGCTTCTCGGCGCTGATGACGCTCGACCACGGCGGGGCGCGTGCGATCGGCATGACCACCGAGCTGGCCCGTCACCAGTCGCTGGCGGCGTTCAACGCCGGGGCCCGGCTGCGTTACCGGACGCCGTTGTGGACCCGCACCGCGGTGACGGGCATCCACGGCCGCCCGCGCGTGGAGGGCGCGGAGCTCACCGATCTGGCCGGCGGGCGCGTGCGCTCGGTGGCCTGCGACAACGTGGTCTTCACGGCCGACTGGATCCCGGACTTCGAGCTGGCTGCGCTGGGTGGGCTCGAACTCGACCCGGGCACCCGCGGGCCGGCGGTCGACTCTGCCCTGCGCACCTCACGCCGCGGTGTCTTCGCGGCCGGGAACCTCCTCCACGGCGCCGAGACCGCCGACGTCGCGGCGCTCTCCGGAGGTCATGCCGGGCGGGCGGCGGCCCACTGGCTGCGCGGCTCCGGCGACTGGTCCGAGGGCCGGGTGCCCGTGCGCTGCGAGGCGCCGCTCGCCTGGATCTCCCCCAACGTGATCTCCCCGCCGAACGACCGTCCACCGCGCGGTCGCTTCGTCCTGCGATCGCTCGAGTTCCTCACGCGGCCTCGGCTCGAGGTCACCCAGGGCGGCCGCCGTCTCTGGGCCGGGCGGGTGTTGCGAATGGTGCCGGGTCGGTCGCTGCGGTTGCCCCACGGTTGGACCGCGGAGGTGGATCCCGGGGCCGGACCGGTGACCTTGTCGGTTTGCGACTCTCGCTCGAGCGGGTAATCCATCTTCATGGAGCACGACGAGCAGGCCGAGCGCCTCGAGCGCGAGGCCCAGGACATGGAGAAGCGCACCGCAGAGGTGGGCGACCGTATCGAGGAGACGAAGCGCGACTGGGAGGCCAAGGAGGACGACCCGTCGGTCCCCGGGGCCCGGCCTGACCCGGATGCCGCCGACGAGGAGAACCAGGCCGACGAGGAGGACAGCTCGTGATGGAGACGCCAGGCGAGGAGTCCGACCAGCTGCCCGAGGAGGCTCCGGGCGAGCAGGTGCCCGACGACACACCCGGGCGCGCGCGCGACGACGCCGAGGACAGCCCGGGCGCCGCGGACGACGAGGGCACGGCGACCGGCAACCCGGACGCCGCCGGCTCGGACGAGTAGCGCCGCCACCCCTACTCTCGTAGGGGTGAAGGACGCTCTCTCAGGACCGCTCAAGGCAGGCTTCGCCGCGCTCTTTGCGGTCGGTGTTCTGCTGCTGCTCCTCAACCCGCCGTCGCTGTCGGGAGCCAGTGGACTCGCCGTGTTCATCGGTGGCGGTCTGGCGCTCCTGCTGTTGACCGCCTGGGGCACCGTGGCGCTCGCCGGGCGCGACTCGATGACCGAGCACGAGTTCGAGCGCCTGGTGCGCCGCAGCGAGGAGCTGGCCGCGCAGCCCGGGCTTCGCTCCGAGACGACGGAGTTCGACCTGCTGGTGGCCGAGGCCATCGACGAGCTCCCACTCGATTTCCAGCGCGTCCTCGACGATGTGCCCGTGGTGGTCTCCCGGCGGGGCGCGGAGAACCGCGCCTACGGACACTACTTCGGCGACACCGTCGCCCGCGACGACTATCCCGACCGCATCGTCCTGTACCAGGACACGCTCGAGCGGGACTTCGGCTGGAACTCCGACCTGCTCAGGGCGCAGGTGGTGCGAACGCTGCGCCACGAGCTCGCACATCACCTCGGCTGGAACGAGCCGGGGGTGCGCGAGCTGGGGCTTTGAGGTGGGAAGGGCGATCGTGCTTGCGGTGGCCGCGCTCGGAATCCTGTGCGGGTGCTCCGATGACAGCGAGCCGGAGCGCGGGACCGCGCGACAGCCGCCGGAGAGATGCGAGCTGACGACGCGCGAGCAGCAGGTCTTCGTGCGCCTTACGGGCGAGCGCGCCCGCGAGCTGTGCACCGCTTGGTCGCAACCCGGCGTTCCTGGGGGCTGGACGGAGCCGACAGGGCCGACGGAGCCGGACCGGCGCTTCCAGCGCGTGTGCGTTCTGTACCGGGGCCGGTCCGCTGCCGGGCTCTACGCGGCTAACTCGATCTCGAGCGTCGCGCAGGCCAAGGGGCTCTGCGCCGGATTGCTCGATCGAGGCTGGGGCGAGCTGGGCCTTCCCGACCCGGCGCTCACCAGGGAGTACGCGCCGCCCAGCGCGCGCGTGCCGGTGCGTTGCGCAGAGGGACGGTGCGTCCAGGGGGGCAGGCGGGTACGCCGCCCGCGGAGCGGATCCGAGTGTGCCGGCGGGCGCTGGACCTTCGCGCTCAGCCGCGATCAGGAATTCGGCGTCTACCGCTGCCGCTGAGGCGGGGCGGTCGGCGCCCTCACAGGATGCGGTCGTCGCCGTGCTTTTCTGCCGCTTCCGCCAGGCGGGCCGTGACCGCGCGGAGCCACACATCGGCGGGCCGACCGGTACAGCCGCCGACGACCTCGTCCAAGAGACCTTCGCTCAGGTACTGGCGCGGCCGCGGGCGTTCCGGGCCGGCGATCCGCTGCCCTACCTCATGAGCGCGTTGCGCGACACCTATCTACAGGCGAGGCGGCGGCCGCCCTCGACACCCGAGAGGCCACGGTCGCCAGCCGACTGTTCCGTGCCCGCCGGCGAGTTTCCGGCGTGCTCCGCGACGCGCGATCGTACGGGAACGACGGCTAGGCTAGATCCGCTCCGGAGAGGTGACCGAGTGGCTTAAGGTGCACGACTGGAAATCGTGTGGGCGGGTCAAACTGCCTCGTGGGTTCGAATCCCACCCTCTCCGCTCAATCGGGAAGGTATGCACGGCTGTGCACGACGGCCCTTCCCCCCGCTAGCGCCGCTGTTCTAAGCCCCTCCCGGGTGTGCAGCGGTGTGCACGCCGATGCAGGGACATTCGTCGGCAGTGCTCGAACGCTGCCACCGGGCTGCCACCGCAGACCGCCCCGGTGGCACCACCTCCCCCTGTACGACGAGAGCCGCGATCGCTCGCGGCCCGCGCCGAACAGAAACGCAACCCGGGCGGCCATTGCCCGAGAAGGGAGCGATCCCCATGCCAGCGATCGGCTCTGACGAACGGAGTTCTACGGCCGCACCAGCGCACCGCCGTGGCGACCACAGCACGGGCCGCTTGAGTGTCCGCGCTGCGGCTCGGCGCTTGCGGGCCGGCGCGAAGCGGTCCGGCGCCAAACGACGCGAGGCATCAGGTTCGTGGTCGAGATCTACCGGTGTCGCTGCCGCCGTGGAAGCCATGTGCGGCGCCGGCGACAAGGGAGCTGCGGCCGGCTAGGCGCTCGAGGTTGGCGACCCGCAGCCCCGCGACCCGGCGCGAGCAGTCATACGGGACCTGAGAGCAGCCAGCTAGCAACAAGGCCGGGCGAGACGAGACACGGCAAGGAGCACAACTGGGTCCAGACCGTTCCTGGCAAGGGCTGGTGGACGATTCTTCGGCTCTACAGCCCGCAGCAGCCGTTCTTCGACAAGACCTGGCAGCCAAGCGAGATCGAGCCCGTGGCCTAGACCGAAACCGAAGCGCCGCACATGGGCAGCGACACACACTGCTCTTTCCATGCAAAGCAACAGTCCGACCAACGGCGTCCTTGATAGGTCTCTTAAAGCAAGGAGGGTCGAAGAGGCGCGCTTAGAGGAGTACCATCCGTTGGCTGGCCCTGTGGCCAGCGGTTTCCGGCCGAAGAAGCGGTATTACGCCGACTCGCGTGATCTAGCGCGCCGAGGCAACCCACTATTGAGGCGAACGGGATCGTGGATCGACTGCAGGGCCAGTTCTTCTGTTTGACGACCATCCCGGCGAGGGCGGCACGATCCGCCGCGAGGTCTGCGCAGTAGAGTGCTCGAGAGATGGAAGGCGGTGAGCACTCCTCAGTCGAACTAACGGTTTCCGTCAAGGTGCCGTGCCAGGAGTGCGGCGGCCGGGGCTACGTCGAGACGGTAACCGAGGGAGGCCGCATCACACGCGACACGTCGGAGGAATGCCTTCCGTGTAGCGGTACGGGTGTCATGCCGGCGGACATGCCCCTCTCGCAGTTCCAAGCGCTACTGGCAAGTCACCTTCAGTAGCCGTCGCGGGCTCCGGGTCGTTGCTGCGCAGCGCCGTGGCGGGGCTGCGGGGAGCGGGCTCCTCGTTCGCTACTCCCGGCGCCCCCACCGCACGCATCTACTCGTGGCAGGCCTTGCCGCGCCAGGCCGCGCCTCTCCCGGGGGCGTTTCGCCGGGTCGCTTCGGCGTTCGCTGTCTCTGTGTCGGGCTAGAGGTTGAGGGTTATCCAGGCGGGGTCGTGGTCGCTGCCGTCTCCGCTGTGGTGTGTGCGTCGGTCGATAAACGCGGGCGTCTGTTTCGCTGCGAGCGCGGGGCTGAGCCAGATGTGGTCGAACAGCTCGTAGCGCGCGGGCTGCCCCGCCTCTTTGAAGCGGTGCGTCCATGCCATCGAGGCCGGCGGGGGGTTGTCGGGCTTGGGCGGGCGGGTTTCCTGCGGGGCGGTCAGGGCGTCGACCAGCCCCAGCTTGGGATCCTGAACCAGGCGCCAGGAAGGGGCTGTGGGGCGGGGTCGTTCATGTCCCCGCAGACGACGTAGGCGCTGCCCTTGCGGGTCTGCCGGTCGATAATCTGGGCGGCTGTCTCGGCTTGGCGTTGGCGCGTGTCGTTGGCCTCTTGAGCCCCGCTGACTGGGTCTTGGTCGAATCGGACGAAGTGGCTCTTGAGGTGGTTGTTAAGCACGGTCAGCAAGACCGCGAGCGGCTCTTGTTGAGCGCCTCTACCTGGAGCAGGTCGCGCGAGAAGACAGGGTCGCTCGGCACGGCCGGGTGGATGATGTGGCGCCACGAGCTGACCGCTCCGAGCGGCAGCTTGGACAGCAGTCCGAGATCGATCAGGCGAGGGTCGTTGCCCTCGATCAGCGCCACCCAGCGATAGCGGCCACCGAGATCGTCCGCGTTGAAGCGCTTGAGCGTGTCGATGTCCTCGACCTCCTGGACGGCGAGCACATCCGCATCCATCGCTAGCACGCGACCGGCGACCTTCGCTCGCTCCTCGGCCGGCTTGCCCATGACCAGACGACCGCGGTAGGTGCGAAACCGATGAGCCGTCGGGTCGGCGACGGGGAACGTCGTGGAGGAGTTGATCACCGCCTCCTCCGCGGGAAGGTCCGCGACCTCGGCCTCGTAGTTAAAGCGGCTGAACAGGTTGTTGAGGTCGAACGTGCCGACCGAGAGCCTCATACACGGTGTTGCTATCACCGCCCGGGGCGCCCAGCTGTGAGATCGCGGTCACCGAGGCAGACCAGCTGCCGCTAAGCTCTGGCGATGGACCCGGCGCTGACGAACTGCGTTAGACCAGCGGGTCGCGGCGCTCCTCGTAGACAACCCCCTGATCGGCCGGGTCGACACGCCGCCGAGCGGAAGTCATGAGGAACAAGCCGATGACCAGGCCAACAGCCCCGGCGACCATGAGGATGACGCCCACGGTCTGGATCTCGACACCGGCCACAGTGGCTGTCACGGCGTACTTGAGGATCGCGCCGAGCGCGATCAGGAATAGCGAACCTCCAATAGTCATGCACTAAGAATGCCCGCCCGCCGAGGGTGTTGCACTCGAACAGTCGTCCACGGAACCTCTGTCCACCCCAGCGGTTGGCTACGGGCAAGCGCGGAGAGATTGCGCTGACTGCAATCGCTTTTCGTCCAATGGAGCAGCGCGTCGGCGCGCCGCCTAGTCGGGCGGGATGGCCGGAGCCGGCGGGTCTGACGTATCGCCGTGATCGTGGCCTGAACACCTTCCACGGTCGTGTCCAGGTCCTCCCTGATGTCGTTGATCATCACGTTCATGTTCGAGCCCGCGTAACTGCAGATGAACTGGGCCAGCGCGAGCGGGGCCAGAAACCTGCGCCGCTCGGAAGCCGACGTGGACAGCCCCGCACTCACACGCCCACCTGCTCACGGCGGGAGGAAGGCGGCCCGAGTTCCCGGGCAGAACGCGGCTGCCATCGAGTGTGTTCGGTCGCGCGTCGCGTTAGGAGAGCGCCTTCGCCTTGAGCGCGTTGAACTCGTCCTGGGTGATCGCCCCCTGGTCGAGTAGCTGCTTGGCCTTGGCGATCTCGTCGGCGGAACCGCCTGCCGCCTCGCGCACGTACTGGTCGAACTGCTCCTTCTGGGACTGGGCCTGCTTCACGCTGCGCTCGCGCATCCCGTCGTGCTCGACGATCAGATAGATCAACACGCCGAGCCACGGCAGGAGCACTACGAAGATCACCCAGAGCGCCTTGGCAAAGCCGCCGATGTCGTGGCGGCGGAACACGTCGATCAAGACGGTGATCACGATCCAGATCCAGATCACCCAGAAGAAGAAGATGATCATCGACCACAGGACATCCATGAACGGATAGTCGGCCGCTATCGGCACAGTCGCGCTCCCCTCGTCGCCAGCGAATCGAGCGCATGTATACACGCACGGACGGTCGGTCCCCGCTCTGCTACGCCGGTCCCCGGCGTGCCTCGAACAGGTCGGCCCCTGACAGCGGGCGCGCCCGATACACGCCGCCCGCCAGCCAGAGGGCGTCAGGTGCCTCGCCGACGGCGCGCTCGGCGCGCTCGGCCCTGATCTGGGGCCGGTGTGGCGTTCCGGAATCCTCTTCGCCGCCTACGTCGGTCCGCGGCTCGAGTCGTTCTGCGAGATCGAGTGGCGCGACCTCGACCTGAAGGAGCGGACCGCTCACTTCCGGGTCGTCAAGTTCGACCGTCCCTACACCGCGGTCATCGTCCCCGACGTCGTCGACGAACTCCGTCGGCTGCCGAGGCGCACCGACATTCCGAACGTGTTCCGGTCGCGTGGCGCGCTCTCGAAGGGGGCGCACTTCTACAGCTGGAACAAGGTCCGCCACGCGGCCGGGATGCCGAAGCTGGCGTTTCACGAGCTCCGCCACTGGTGCGGCCACCACTTCTACGTGACGCTCGACTTCTCCGCCGACGAGGCCGGGAAGCAGCTCGGCCACAAGGACGGCTCTCAGATCCTCCAGACCTACGGACACGGCCGCCAGGGCGCGCTCGAGCGGCTGCGGCTCGGCACGGCAGCGAAGACTGCCACCCGTCTGCCACTCACTGCGGCGGAAGAGGCTTCATGATGGGGTTTGCGCACCATTTCGAACCCACCATCTCCGTTCCGGGTCCGCATCGCCTGGCTGTGTCATCGGCCGGCTCGCGTGCAGAGCACGCGTCGCCGATCTCTTCCTTGCCAGGCGGGCGTCCCGAACCGGAGAGGGTGGGATTTCATCCCACCCCCGTTCGCCCACGACTGGGAGGAGACCATGCCCCTCTACCTGTCGAAGTTCAGTTACACGCCGGAGACCTGGGCCCGCCTCGTGGCCAACCCCGAGGACCGGCGAGAAGCCGCTCAGTCGTACATCGAGTCGGTCGGCGGAAAGCTCCACGGGTTCTGGTACGCCTTCGGGCCCCACGACGCCTACAACCTGTGGGAGGCCCCCGACAACGTGTCCATGGCCGCGGTCGCGCTGGCGATCAGCGGGGGTGGTGCGCTCAGCTCGCTGGAAACGACAGTCCTCATGACCGTCGACGAAACGATGGATGCGCTGGGCCGGGCGGCCGAGGTCCAGTACCGGCGGCCAGGCGCGTAGCGCCGGAGTCGCCGCGGCACGGAAGCGGTTGATCACCGCCCGCTCTGGAGACACTCCCTCTCGGGAGGCTCTTCGGGGAAGGAGTCCAGATGGGTGAGCAAGGAAAGCTGAGTCGTCGCGGGTTCGTCGGGGCCGCGGCCGGAACGGCGGCGGCGACTTCGATGGGGCCCTGGACCCCGGTCGCCGGCGCGAGGCATCGGCGGCACCGGCGCGGCCGGCTTCTTCCGCGGGATCTGATCGGTGTGCAGCTGTTCACCGTTCGCGATCAGGTGGCGAGTCGCGGCTTCGAGGAGGTCTTCGCCGAGCTCAGCCGGCAGGGCTACAGCGAGCTCGAGTTCGCCGGCTACAACGCGCAGGGCCGCCGGTGGACCAACGAGGAGCTCCGGGCTCTGCTCAGGCGCTACCGCCTGAACGCCGTCGGCAGCCACGTCAACTACTACTCGGCGGATCCGACGGCGTACTCGTTCGCAACGCAGCTCGAGCAGGTGCTCGACGACGCGGCCGAGATCGGGATCGACTACATCGGAACCGCCAGCAGGCCGGGCCAGCGCTACGGCGAGACCGTCGACGGCTACCGGCGCGCCGCGGAGGACTTCAACACGTTCGGAGCGGCCGCGAGGGAGCGCGGGCTGCGCTTCTACCAGCACAATCACTCCGAGGAGTTCGCGGTGGAGGACGGCACCCGGCTGTACGACGTGCTGCTGGAGGAGACCGACCCGAGGCTCGTCTTCTTCGAGCTCGACATCTTCTGGGCCTACGTGGGTCAGTCGCGCTTCCCGGGCTTCAGGCCGCACGAGTACCCGTGGTATCAGCCCAAGCGCTTCCCGCTCTTCCACGTGAAGGACGGGCTCTTCAACGGCGGCCCGGAGTTCGGATGGACGATGACCGACGTGGGTGATGGCGACATCCCGTTCGAGCCCTTCTTCTGCGGGCTCGACACGGACGATCATCACTACCTCGTCGAACGCGACACGGCCCCCGACCCGGTGGCCAACCCGGCGGGATCGTTCGCGACCACCGAGCGCAGCTACGACTACCTGGCGGGCCTACGGGCCAGGTGACCTGACCGGCCCGGGAGCACCCGCCGGGCATCCGGTATGACTTGAAGCGTGACGACCGCGACGGTGGCGCTCGAGCAGTCGCAGCGCCAGCGGCGCGGGCAGGTGTACGTGGCCCTTGCCGCGGTGGCGTGGTCGACGGCCGGGGTGCTGCAGCGTCAGCTTGCGCTCGACACCGCCACCCAGGTGGCCGGCCGCGCCGCCTTCGCCGGGGCCGCCCTCCTCGTGTACGTGGCGATCGTCGAGCGCGGCCGGGTCGTGCAGGCGTTCCGCTCGGTGGGCTTCGCCGGCATTGCGGTGGCGCTCTGTGTCGCCGTCGCCTCGAGCTCCTTCATCGCGGCGCTGAACCACACGAGCGTGGCCCGGGTGCTGTTCATCCTCGCGGTGGCGCCGGTGCTGGCCGCGCTGCTCGCCCGCGTCTTCCTGGGCGAGGCGATCACGCGACGCACGGTCGTGGCCATGGCGCTGGCCCTGGCGGGGGTCGCGCTGATGCTGGGAGCGCCGGGCGAGGGCAATCTGGCGGGCGACGCGTTCTCCTTCCTGGCCGCGCTCGCCTTCGCGGGGATGATCGTCATCACCCGCTGGCGCCACGACGTGTCGATGGCGCCCGCCACCTGCATGTCGCAGCTGATCCTCGTGGTGGCCTTCATCCCGTTCGCCAGTCCCGGCGAGATCGCCGGCGACGACGTGATGTGGCTCGCTCTTCTCGGAATCGGCCAGATCGGCCTCGGCTTCGCCCTGCTGACGGTCGGGGCGCGCTTGATCCCCGCCGCCCAGGTCGGCCTGATCACGTTGCTCGAGGTCGTCCTGGGGCCGGTATGGGTGTGGCTCGCCCTGGACGAGCGGCCCAGCACGGCGACGCTCGCCGGTGGCGCCATCGTGATCATCGCGATCGTCATCCAGACGCGTGGAGCGCCGGCGGCGGAGCCTGACGACGGGCGGGCGCTCCCGGCGCCGCACTAGCGAAGCCGGCGCTCGGCCTCCTCGATCGGCTCGTCGTTGATCGACGCGTACCGGTGGGACATCAGGCCGTCCGGTGCGAAGAGCCACATCTCGTTGCCGTGGCTGCGCCACCACTGGCCGTCGGCGTCGCGGCTCTCGTACTCGAAGCGCACGGCGATTCGGTCGTCGGAGAAGGCCCACAGCGTCTTTTTCAACCGGTAGTCGAGCTCGCGCTCCCACTTGCGGCGCAGGAACGCCCTGATCTCCTCGCGGCCGTTGAGGAACTCACTGCGATTGCGCCACTCCGACTCCTCGGTGTAGGCAAGCGCCACGCGCTCGGGGTCGCGGCTGTTCCACGCGTCCTCGGCGGCCTGCACCTTGGCCCGGGCCGAGTCGGTGGTGAACGGAGGACGGATGTCGGTGGGGGAGGGCATCGCGTCAATCAAAGATGACGTAGTCCTCCACCTCGTGATGCTCCGGGCGGATCTGGTCGGGGCCGAGCCCGTGTTCCCGAATCGCACCGAGCCGGCGCGGGTCGCGCGCCGCGGCCTCGGAGCCGTCCTTCGACGGCCACAGGTTGACGATCAGCAACCCCTCCTCGGTCCGGGCCGCCGAGTGCAGGATCAGGCCATGATCGCGGCCCACGGCCGACATGGTGTCCGCCGACCGCCGGTAGCCGGCCAGCAGCCGATCAGGGTCGCCGGTGATCCGGGTGATCGTGAGGTAGGCCATCAGCGGACGCCGTTCAGGGGTCGGGTCATCTCGATGCCATGGGCCTCGGCCAGCGCGAGCACCTCATCCACGCCGGGCGTCCCTCGCTGCGCGAGCGCACCGGCCGCGCGCGCGAACTGCTCCATCTCGGTACCGGGGGAGAAGACGACGAAGGCGCGCGCCTCTTCGCGGGACTCGTTGCGGATCGTGTGTTCGCGTCCGCCGCCGATCGGCACCACGGCACCGGGGCCCGCCACCGTCCGCTCGACCTCGCCGTCGTCGTTCGCGACGTAGAACGCGAACTCGCCCTGCTCGACGCGATAGACCTCGAAGGGATCGTGGCGATGCAGCATCGGGGGTCCGCCGCCGGCCCGCATGCGGACCTCCACGCCGGTGAGGGCGCCGTCGCTCTGCTCGCTGGTCACGCGGAAGATGAGCGCGTCGCCGCCGACCTCGACCTTATCGTCAAAGGACAGGCTGCCTGTCTTGTTCATACGGCTAGTGTAGACAGGAAGCCTGTCTTATGTCCAGCCGCTTGCCCGACACCTCCGCTCGCCGCTCCCCGGAGAACCTGGCGATTCTTCTCAGGGAGCCCTTCCGCGCCGGCTCGGAGCTGCTCGTCCAGCGCTTCGCCGAGCGCGGGCACCCCGAGGTGCGAGGCCCGCACGGCAACGTCTTCCAGTACCTCGACGACGGCGGGACGCGGGTGAGCGTGCTGGCCGAGCGCGCCCAGATCACCAAGCAGTCGATGGCCGAGCTCGTGGCCCACCTCGAGCGCAACGGCTACGTGGAGCGTGTGCCCGACCCGGAGGATCGCCGCGCCAAGCTGGTGCGGACCACGCGGAAGGGCAAGCAGGTCTACGCGATCGCCCGCGAGGTCGTGGCCGAGATCGAGCAGGACTGGACCCGACGTCTCGGCAAGGCCAAGATGCGCCAGCTGCGCCGCCTGCTGGAGGAGCTGAACGCGGGGCTGGACTAGACCCGTCGTTATCGTCGAGCCATGTCTCTCACCCTCGGCACCGGACCTCTCGGCGGCTCCCCCGGGGGGGCCTTCAACTTCGACCTGGCCGGCGCGGCGCCGCCTCACCGGATCTACTTCGCGGACTTCCTCCCGCGGGTGCGCGCGGTGATCGCCGGCCGCACGGTGCTAGACACCGTCAGGGCCAAGCTCCTGTACGAGACGGCGATCCCGCCACGCCTGTACGCCCCGCTCGAGGACTTCGACTCGGCGGTGCTCTCGCGCACCGAACACTCCACCCACTGCCCGTTCAAGGGCGACGCGTCGTACTGGTCGGTGAGCGCGAACGGCTCCGCTCGAGAGAACGCCCTCTGGGCCTACGAGTCACCGCTCGCCGAGGCCGCCTGGCTCGACGGCTACGGGTCGCTCTACCACGAGCACGCCGACGAGTGGTGGGCCGAGGACGAGCGCGTGACCAGCCACTTCCGCGATCCGTTCCACCGCATCGACGTCCTGCCGAGCTCGCGGCCCGTGCGCGTGACCGCCGGCGGTGAGGTGCTGGCGGAGAGCCGGCGCGCGGCCCTGCTGATCGAGACCGGCCTGCCCGCGATCGCCTACGTGCCCCGGGCCGACGTATCGGTATCGGTCGAGCCCGCCGACAAGCGTGCGGTCTGCCCGTACAAGGGCGAGGCGCGCTACTGGAACGTCGGCGGCACGGACGACGCGGCCTGGTCCTACGAGTACCCCCGGCCCGAGGCCACCGGCATCGCCGGGCGCCTGGCCTTCGACACCGAGCTGGTGGACGTGCAGATCGGCTGAGCGCGGGCGAGCGTGCCCTTCGTCTACCTCCTCCGCTGCGCCGACGACAGCCTCTACTGCGGCTGGACCACCGACGTCGGCCGCCGCGTGGCCGAGCATGGTGCCGGGGTGGCCAGCCGCTACACGCGCAGCCGGTTGCCGGTGGAGCTGGCGCTGGCCATCGAGGTGGACGACCGGTCCGCCGCGATGCGCGAGGAGGCTCGGATCAAGCGCCTGCCGCGAGCCGCGAAGCTCGACCTGATCGAATCTCCCCGCGCGGGCCGTCCGGTCACCCCGGCGTGACTCCCTCGACGGCGTCGCGCAGCAGTGCGGTGTCGGCGTAAACGCGTCCGCGGATCAGCTCGCCCTCGCTGAACTCGTAGATCCAGACGTTGTGGACGTCGACGTTGCGGCCGTGGCGGGTCCGCGCCTGGACGTGCACCGGAACCACGATCTGGTCGCCGCCGTCGACGAAGCCCTCGGGAGTGGAGCTGAACTCGTCGAACCACTGCCACAGGTCGCGCGTGAACCAGCCGATCACGGCGTCGGGCCCGTGGAAGGTGCCGCCGTAGGGGATCGAGTCCGGCACGACCAGCTCGCAGTCGCGATGGAGGATGTCGGCCATGTTGGCCGGCTCGTCCCGGCCCCAGCCGGCGAAGGCGTGGGCCAAGCGCTCGATGTTCGAGGGTGTCATGCCTTGCATGATCCCGCCGGGCGCCGGATTGTTCCCGCTCGGGTCAGCTCCCGCCAGGCGAAGGGCCGCTCTCCTCGAGCCAGCGTGACTCGACCCGCGGGGAGGCGTGAATGCTCACGAGCTGCAGGCGCTCTGGTCCCAGGGCGCGGAAGGAGTGCACGGCGCCGGCCGGGACCACCACCACGTCGCCCGTCCCGGCGATCACGTCCCGGCCGTCGAGCTCGAAGCGGGCCCGCCCGCCCTGGAGCAGGAAGGTCTCGCAGTAGGGATGGCTGTGGCGCGCCGGCCCCTCGCCGGGACCGGCGTCCACCACGAAGAACGACACCGCCGACCCGTGGGCGGCGCCCTCGAACAGCCCGGCGCTCTCTCCCGGCGCCGGCCGCCACGAGGGCAGCGGATCCTTGGGCTCGTCCAGCACTGGGACGTGGTTGGTGCTCTCGATCAGCATGCGAGTCCTGTAGAGGGTCGGGATCTGGAAGTCAGACCGACTGGAGAGGCTGAACTCATCGGTCGAGCTCTCGTGTGACGCTCGTCACACGCCGCCACACTGGCGGTGCTCCTAGGGCTCTTCGGCGGACGGCACCACGAGCCGGATGTGCCGGCGGGACAGCATCAGCACGGGGGCTGTCCAGTCCCGGCCTGAGCCGTCGAGGGCCTTCAGCTCGGCGTCGACGATGGTGAGGAACTCCTGGTCACGCCGGTTGACGTGGTCGGACACGCGGCTGCGATACCCCTCGTGCGGCAGGGTCATGCTGCCCTCGATCCGGTAACGGTCCGTCTCCACCACCACTCGCTCTTGCCGGGTCTCCACGGCGGAGGAATCTACTGCAGCGCCAATGGGCCGGCCCATGTACCTTTGACCCGTGGAACCCGCGACCACCTCGGAGCGGGGGCCGGCCCTGGACGCTGTCTTCAAGCCCGTCCAGCCGCCGACCACCTTCGAGGAGACCGTCGAGCGGCTCGGTACGGCGATCCGGCTCGGGCTGCTCTCCCCTGGGGCGCGTCTTCCTCCGGAGCGCGACCTGGCCGAGCAGCTGAGCATCTCGCGCTCCACGCTGCGCCAGGCGCTGACCACGCTCGTCCAGAGCGGTCACCTGATCGCCCTGCGGGGCCGGGCGGGCGGCACGTTCGTGGCCGAGTCTCCCCCGATGGGCCAGGCGGGGGCGGGAATCGAGCTCGGCGATGGAGCGCGCGAGGTGCTCGACTACCGGGTTGCGGTGGAGACCGGGGCCACGCTGCTGGCGGCTGAGCGCGCCACCCAGGCCGATCTCGATCGCCTCGACGAGCTCACCGAGCGCATGAGCGCCACCACCGGCCCGTTCGAGGGGTACCGGCGGGCCGACGTGCGCTTTCACATCGGGCTGGCCGAGGCCGCTCACTCGCCTCGCCTGGTCACCGCGATGACCGAGGTGCAGGGTCAGATGAGCGACCTGATCGCCCGCATCGCGCATCCCGACGAGGTGCTCAAGAGCTCGAACGCCCAGCACCGCCGCCTGGTCGCGCTGCTCAAGAAGGGCGATTCCGGACGCGCGGTCCGCCTGATGCGCGACCACATCGAGGCCACCGAGCACATCCTCGTCGGCCTCAGGCCCTGATCCGCTCCCCGGACGGGTCGAGCAGGGGCTCCTTGGCCACCTCTCCGCCCACCCAGCGGCCGAAGATCTCGACCTCCACCGCCGTGCCGGGCTCGGCGTGCTCGGGTGGGAGGTAGGCGTAGGCGATCGAGCGCTCGACCGTGTAGCCGTACCCGCCGGTGGTGACCCGGCCGCTGATGTCGCCGGCCACGCGCACCGGCTCGTTGCCGAGCGCCACCGACAGGGGGTCCTCGAGAGTCAGGCAGCAGAGGCGTTGACGTGGACCGCGCTCGGCCGCCTCGGCCAGCGCGTCCCGCCCCACGAAGCCACCCTCCTTGTCGAGCTTGACGCAGAAGCCGACCCCTCCCTCGTACGGGGTTTCATCCGGCGTGATGTCGGCCCCCCAGACGCGGTAGCCCTTTTCGAGACGCAGCGAGTCGATCGCCCGGTAGCCGCCGGCCACCAGGCCGTGCGGGCGCCCTTCCTCCCAGAGAGCGCGCCAGAGACCCAGCCCGTATTCGGCGGGGCAGTAGAGCTCCCAGCCCAGCTCGCCGACAAAGGTCACGCGCAGGGCTCGCACGGGCACGTCGCCGACGGTGATCTCGCGCAGGCTCATGTAGGGGAAGTCCTCGTCGGTCAGCGATTGCGGCGTGAGCGGGGCGAGCACGTCGCGCGCAAGAGGGCCCCAGAGGCCGAAGCAGGCGGAGGCCGAGGTCAGGTCCTGAACCTGCGCCGAGCCGTCCTCGGGTAGATGGCGGCGAATCCACTCCCGGTCGTGGTTGCCGAAGGCGGTTCCCGTGACGATCCCGAAGCGGTCTTCGTCCAGCCGCGCGACGGTGAAGTCGCATTCGATCCCGCCGCGGGAGTTGAGCATCTGGGTGTAGGTGATGCGCCCCACCTCGCGGGCCACGTGGTTGTCGGTCAGCCGCTCCACCAGGTCGGCCGCGCCCGGACCGGAGACCTCCAGCTTGGCGAACGAGCTCTCGTCGAACAGGGCGGCCGTCTCCCGGCAGGCGCGGTGCTCGGCTTCGATGGCGGGCGACCAGTGGCGTCCGGCCCAGCCGCGCGGCCTCAGTGACTCGTCCCCGGCCCCGGCGTTCGACTCGTACCAGTTGACCCGCTCCCAGCCCGACTTCTCGCCAAAGGCGGCCTCGTGCTCGCGGTGCCAGGCGTTGGCCGGCGACATCCGCAGCGGGCGTCCGGACTCGCGCTCGTGGTGGGGAAAGCGGATGTCGTAGTAGGTCTCGTAGGTCTCGCGGATGCGGGCGAGGGTGTACGAGGGCGATCGGTACTGACGCCCGAAGCGGCGGATGTCCATGTGCCAGAGGTCGAGCGACGGCTCGCCCGCGACGATCCACTCCGCCATCTCCTTGCCGATCCCTCCGGCGCCGGCCAGCCCGTGCGCGCAGAAGCCGGCGGCCACGAACAGGCCGGCGATCTCGGTCTCGCCCAGGCAGAACTCGTTGTCGGGCGTGAAGGCCTCCGGGCCGTTGATCATGCGCGTGACCTTCACGTCCTCCATCTGCGGCACGCGCCGCCGCGAGTTCTCCACGATCTCCTCGAAGCGGTCCCAGTCGTCCTCGAGCAGGCGGCCGTTGAAGTCGGACGGGATGTCCTCGAAGCGGCGATCGCCGCCGGACAGGAACGCGGGTGCCGAATGGCGCTCATATCCGCCCATCACCAGGCCGCCCCCCTCCTCGCGGAAGTAGACGAGCAGGTCCGGGTCGCGCAGCGTGGGCAGCGGGTTGGCCGGGTCCTTCTCACGGAAGGGCTGGGTGACCAGGTACTCGTGGGACATGGGCACCACAGGAATCCGTACGCCGGCGAGCCGGCCCACCTCGGCGGAGAACATCCCAGCGGCGATCACCACCCTTTCGGCCTCGATGTCCCCCCGCTCCGTGCGCACCCGCGTGACCCGGCCGCGCTCGGAATCGATCCCCGTGACCCGCGTACCGGTGTGGATCGTGACCCCGCCGCGCCGGGCACCGTCGGCCATTGCGTAGGTCAGCTGTGACGGATCGAGGTAGCCGTCGGTGGGCAGCCAGGCGCCACCGAGCACGCCGTCGGTGGACATCAGCGGAAAGCGCTCCTGGGCCTCGGCCGCGGAGATGAGCTCGAGTGGGAGGCCGAAGGTCTTGGCCCAGCCGGCCTGGCGGCGCAGCTCCTCCATGCGCTCCTCGGATGAGGCGAGCCGGATGCCGCCGCATTCCGTCCAGCCGGGGTCGAACTCCGACTCCGTTCCCAGCCGCCGGTAGAGCTCCACCGAGTACATCATCATCTTGGTCAGCGACACCGAGCCGCGCAGCTGCCCCACGAGGCCGGCCGAGTGGAAGGTCGAGCCGGAGGTGAGCTGGTTGCGGTCGAGCAACACGACGTCGTCCCAGCCGAGCTCCGCCAGGTGGTAGGCGATCGACGTGCCGCCCACGCCTCCGCCCACGATCACGCAGCGGGCACTCCCGGGAAGCTCGCGAGCCGCGCTCAAGCGCGGGCCTGGCTGAGCCAGGTTTCGAAGTCCGGGTGGGACGCCGTCTGCTCGAGCCGTTCGAAGTGCTCCTTCGCGTAGCCGTCGAAGTCGAAGTCGAGTTCCGAGATCTGCGCCTGAACCACGCCCCACATCGCCTCGCGGAAGTCGGACATGAAGCGGAACAGCCTGAGCGTCGAGCGACGGCGCTCGTCCGAGGGCTCCCCGAAGTAGGCCTCGAGCAGAGCGGCCTGCTGGTCGTCGTCGAGCTCGTTGTTCACCGCCAGGTTGCCGAGGTCGAAGTAGCGGTCGCCCATGCCCGCATACTCCCAGTCGATGATCTGCGCCTGCTCGCCGTCGTGCAGGAAGTTCGCCGTCAGCAGATCGTTGTGGCAGGGCACCGGGCGGTGCTCCTCCTGTCCCTCGATGGCCTCGCGGATCTTCCGGGCGTTGGCGCGGGCCGTCTCGAAGGCGGCCGGCGGCTCCCCGCCGTGCTCGCGCGCCAGCTCCGCGTACTGATCGACCAGCTCGAAGGAGTCGAAGGTTGTGTCGAGCACGGTGCCGGAGTCGTGGAACGCCCGCAGGGCGCGCGCCACCTCGGCCAGCTGCTCGGGGGAGGCCAGCTCGTCGACGGTCATCGTATGGCCCGAGATGAAGGGCGTGACCAGGCACGGGGGCGAATCGAGCATCGCCGCCACGCCGGGACCGATGCCGAGCTCTCCGGCGGCCTCGGTGGCGATGCACTCGGCCTGGCGATCGATGCCGAGCAGCTCGGTGCGCTTGCCCGGCAGGCGCACGACGTAGTCGTTGCCGCCGAAGTTCACGCGGTAGTTGCGGTTGGTGATGCCGCCCTCGAGGGGCTGGACGCCCCCGCCGCGCGGGCCGAGCAGCGCCGACAGCCGGGCCACGACCTCGGTCAGTTCCGGGATGGAGACCTCCTCATGCATGAGCGGACACTAAGCGCAGAGCAGGTCGCTCACAACGCCAACGCGCCCAGCACCTCCTCCCACCACACCCGCTCGGTGTCGCTCACCCCGGCACGGATGCGCCGCCGCACCCAGTCGCTGAGCGCCTGGCGCGAGCCGAAGGCGAGGACCGGGCCGGTGATCGCGTAGCGGCCGTCCTCCAGGAGCACCAGGGCGCCGGGCACGTCACGGCGTGAGCGCACGCGGTCGATCACGCGCAGGCCGGTGACCTCCGCGGGCCGCTGGGCGTCGCCGTCCTCTTCGTCGTTCCACGGCCGCGTGTGGAACACCCGCGACACTCCGGCCAGGCGGGGGCGCTCGACCGTTCCCGGCCCGATCGGCCCGGTCCGCCAGCGCGGCAGGAGCTCGCGCACCTCGGGCGCCACCTCCTGGCGGATCAGCAGGTGGAGCCGGTCACCCTCCTCCACCCGCGTGGAGCCGCGGGGCGGTATTGCCTCGCCGCCCCGGACGATCACGTTCACCAGCGCCTCCCTGGGCAGGTCGAGGTCACGGGTACGCAGGCCGACGATGGCGTCGTCGGGCAGCACCGGGTACTCCACCACCTCCGCCCCCAGCCGGCGGATGGTGCCCGTCTCGGCGATCGGGCTGGGCAGCGCCGGCTCGTCCTCGGTCATCCCGAGCCGCCGCGCGAAGGCCTCGAAGGTGGTGGCCTGCAGCAGGGTCGAGACCAACACGGCGAAGAAGACGATGTTGAGCAGCTCGAGATCGCGGGGGACATCGGCGATGACCGGGAAGATGGCCAGCACGATCGGCACCGCTCCACGCAGGCCTGCCCAGCTGAGCACCAGCCGCTCGGCGAAGCTGTAGTGGTCGAACGCAGTGGCGACGAAGGTGGCGAGCGGCCGGGCCACGAAGGCCACCACCAGGGCCAGCAGCGTCCCGTTCAACGCCACGTTGTCCAGGTCGCTCGGGAAGATCAGGAGGCCGAGCGCCAGGAACATGGTGAGCTGGGCGACCCAGGCCAGGCCAACGTGGAAGCTCGTGATGGTCTGCTTCGCGGGGATGTTGGCGCTGCCGAGGGCGAGGCCCACGAGGTACACCGCCAGGAAGCCGGAGCCCTCGATGCTCGCCGCGGCGCCGTAGCCCACCGCAGCGGCGGCCAGCGAGGCGACCGGGTACAGCCCCGGGGTGTCCAGGCGCGCGCGCTGGAAGGCCTGCACGGCGAGCCAGCCCACGCCGATCCCCACCACAGCCCCGATCCCGAGCTGCCGTACGAACAGCCACAGCATGTCGAGCAGGTCGTAGTCGTCGCTTTTGATCCACTCGATGAAGCCGAGCACGAGCAGCACGGCCACGGGGTCGTTGAACCCCGCCTCCCCCTCGAGCGTCCGCGCCAGGCGCTTGCGCAGCGAGGACGTGCGGAGGACGGCGAAGATCGCCGCACCGTCGGTGGAGGCGATGATCGATCCGAGCAGCAGGCCTTCGAGCAGCGAGAAGTCGAACAGCGCCACCGCGACAAGGCCCCCGACGGCCGCGGTGATCATCGTGCCGACGATCGCCAGCGACAGCGCGGGTCGCAGAACCGGTCTGATCTCCTTGAACCCGGCGGTCAGCCCGCCCTCGAAGAGGATCAGCGCGAGCGAGAGCACGCCGATCAGCTCGGCCAGGTGGTAGTCGTCGAACGGCAGCCAGCCGAGCCCGTCGGAGCCCACCAGCATCCCGAGCCCGAGGAACAGGATCAGACCGGGCAGCCTCACGCGGCCCGCGAGCAGCGCGGCGAGGAGGCCGGCGCTCAGCAGCAGGCCGGCAACGAGGATGAACTGCTCGTCGCTCATCGGGGAACCGCATCATCGCGGCTGCGAGAGCTCGTGCGGATGGTTGCGTTCGTCCGGCCGGTGACTTATGGTCGCGCCGAGGAGAGGTCGGACGAGCAGACCTTTCCCTTCTGCTGACCCATGGGCGCGTCTGTACAAGGAGGAACGCCGGATGAGTGAGACTGAGCAGTCGCGGAGCCGGGACGAGGAACGGCTCGCCGAGCTGGGCTACAAGCAGGACCTCAACCGGGTCTGGAGCAAGTTCTCCAACTTCGCGATCTCCTTCTCGATCATCTCGGTGCTGGCCGGTTGCTTCACCACCTACGGCCAGGCTTTCAACAACGGCGGTCCGATCGCCATCTCCTGGGGCTGGCCGATCATCTGCGCCCTGATCATGACGGTGGCCTTCTCGATGTCCGAGCTGTGCTCGGCCTACCCCACGGCCGGCGGTCCCTACTGGTGGGCGGCCAAGCTCGGCGGGCCAGCCTGGTCCTGGTTCACCGGCTGGTTCAACGTGGTGGGCCTGATCGCCGTGGTGGCCTCCGTGGACTACGCCTGCGCGACCTTTGCGGCCAACCTGTTCAGCCTCTGGGACCTCAACCTCATCATCAACTTCCAGGGCGCCGTGGAGCTCGACGAGGTCTTCATCCTCTTCTGCGTGATCATGATCCTGCACGCGCTGATCAACATCTACTCGTCCCACCTGGTCGCGCTGTTCAACAACATCTCGGTGGTGGTCCACGTGGTCGGCGTCGCGATCATCATCCTGATCCTGATCTTCATCCCCGACCGGCATCAGAGCGCCGACTTCGTCTTCACCGACACGATCAACAACTCGGGCTTCTCCGACGGCTCCAGCTCCAACCTCTTCTTCTGGTTCTACGTGCTCCCCGTGGGCTTCCTGCTCACGATGTACACGGTCACGGGCTACGACGCCTCGGCGCACGTGTCCGAGGAGACCCAGGACGCCGAGCGGGCCGCGGCCCAGGGCGTCTGGCAGTCGGTGTTCATCTCGGCGGTGATCGGCTGGTTCGTGCTGCTGGCCATCACCTTCGCGGCCGTCAACGTGGAGGAGGCGTCGGGCGGGACGATCCCGATCTTCACCAGCGCGATGGAGTCGGGCTGGGCCGAGACCGTGATCCTCATCTCCACGATCGGGCAGTTCTTCTGCGGCATGGCCTGCGTCACCAGCTGCTCGCGCACCTTCTTCGCCTTCTCGCGCGACCGCGCCGTGCCGGGCTGGCGCCTCTGGAGCTCGGTCAACCGAAAGCACGTGCCCGTGGCCGCGGTGTACGTGGTCTGCGTGCTCGCCGCGCTCATCACGCTGCCGGCGCTCACCAGCAACGCGGACGGCATCCCGGTGGCCTTCTTCGCCGTGGTCTCGATCGCGGTGGTGGCGCTCTACATCGCCTACGTGATCCCGGTCTACCTGCGGCTTCGTGCGGGCGACAAGTTCGAGCCGGGCGTCTGGACGCTGGGCGGCGAAGTACAAGTGGGTCAACACGATCGCCGTGGTGTGGGTGGGTGCTCTGCGTGATCATCTTCTCGCTGCCCTTCACCCCGGCGGCGGTGCCCTGGAACGACGAGTTCACCTGGTCGGCGGTCAACTACTCGCCGCTCATGGTGGGCGGGCTGTTCATCGTCGTCGGCATCTGGTGGCTCGTGAGCGCGAAGAACACCTACAAGGGGCCCGTGGCCAACATCTCGTTCGACGAGGGCATGGGCATCACCGAGGAGAAGCCGGCCGAGCCCTCCGCGCCGGCCTGAGCCTCAGCGCAGCGCGGCGGCCGCCTCTACGAACGTCCGCCAGGCCTCGTGCTCCGCTGAGCGCCAGGCGTCGTCGCGCTGCGGCTCCACCGTGCGGTCCACGGGCAGAAGCTCGGCGGCCTCCTCCAGGCTGTCGAACACGCCGGACCCCACTCCGGCGAGCACCGCGGCGCCCAGCACCGTGGCGTCTGCGCCGGCCGCCTCCACCGGCGCACCGATCGCGTCGGCCTGCAGCTGAAGCAGCAGCGGCTCGTTGGTGAGGCCGCCGTCCACACGCAGCGAGGCCACCTCCACGGTGTCGCGCATGGCGGCCACCACGTCGGCCACGCGCCAGGCGATGCCCTCCAGCGCCGCTCGCGCGATCTGCGCCCGCTGGGTACCGCCGTGGATGCCGGACAGCACGGCGCGGGCGTCCGGCTTCCACCAGGGCGCGCCGATTCCGGCCAGGCCGGGCAGCACGCGTGCGCCGCCGCTGTCCTCGGCCTCCCGGGCCAGCTCAGCCAGGGCGGCGGGGCGCTCGGCCACGCCGAGCTCCCGGCACATCCACTCCAGCATGGCTCCCGCCGCGAACACGCCTCCGTCGATGGCGTACTCGATCCGCCCCCCGATGCTCCAGGCCACGGTCGGCAGCAGTCCACCGGCCGGTCGCGGCACCTCCTCGCCCGCGTGGCCCAGGACGAAGACACCGGTGCCGTAGGTGGCCTTGACCCGGCCTGGTACCACGCAGCCGGCTCCAGCCAGCGCCGCCTGCTGGTCCACCGTCTGCCCGCGCAGAGGCAGCTCCACCGGCCATGACTCGTGGCTCAGCACGCCGAGCTCGCCGGCGGTGTCCCGTACCGCGGGCAGCACCTCGGCGGGCACGCCGAAGAGCTCGCACAGCCGGGGGCTGAAGCCCGGCCGGCCCAGGGCGTGGAGCTGCATCCGCGAGAGCGTTGAAGGTTCGGTGGCGAACCCTGCGCCCAGCCGGTCGCACAGGAACGAGTCCACCGTGCCCATGCGCAGCGTTCCGGCCTCGCGTGCGCGGCCCACGGCCTCGTCGTGCTCGAGCAGCCAGGCGAGCTTGGCCGCGGAGAAGTACGGATCGAAGGGCAGGCCGCTGAGCTGCTGGATCTCGGACTCGTGCTCGGTCAGTGCGTCGAGCACCTGCTGGGAGCGCTTGTCCTGCCACACGACGACGGGGCTGAGCGGCCTTCCGGTCTCGGCATCCCACGCGAGCACGGACTCGCCCTGATGGTCCAGGCCGCAAACCACCTCGTCGCCGGGGGCCTCCTCGAGCAGCTCGGCGACGGCTTCGACGACCGCCGCCAGCACCTCCTCGCCGTCCTGCTCGACCCAGCCCGGCTGCGGATGGCGGTTCGTCTTGTCGCGCCGGGCCTCGCGGACCGGCTGGAGCTTCTCGTCGAAGAGAGTGGCCTTGACGCCGGTGGTGCCTTCGTCGATGCCCAGGAGCAGCATCCGCGTGTCCTACCACACCCGTGGTTGAGCGGGGCGGGGCGTTGCGGTTAGGCTGCGGCGAAAGGCCCGGTCAACCGACCTTATCTGCGAGGACACATGGATCTAGACGAGCTGCGCCAGGACGCCGACGGCGGCGAGATCGACACCGTCCTTCTCGTAATCGCCGACATGGAAGGCCGCTTGCAGGGCAAGCGCCTGACCACCGGGCACTTCCTCGACGAGGTGGCCGAGCACGGCGCCGAGGGCTGCAACTACCTGCTCGCCGTGGACGTGGACATGAACACCGTCGACGGCTACGCCATGTCCAGCTGGGAGCGCGGATACGGCGACTTCGTGATGACGCCCGACATGGACACGCTGCGCCCGGTGCCCTGGCACGACGGCACGGTCCTGCTCATGGCCGACCTGGGTTGGGAGGACGGATCGGACGTGGTGGCCTCACCGCGGCAGATCCTGCGGCGGCAGCTGGCACGCCTCGCCGAGCGCGGCTGGATCGCCACGGCGGGCACCGAGCTCGAGTTCATGATCTTCAACGACAGCTACGAGGACGCCTGGCGCAAGGGCTACCGCGATCTCGATCCGGCCAACCTCTACAACGTCGACTACTCCATGCTGGGCACCGCGCGCGTGGAGCCGCTCATCCGGCGCATCCGCAATTCGATGGAGGGCGCGGGCATGAAGGTCGAGAACTCGAAGGGCGAGTGCAACTTCGGCCAGCACGAGATCAACTTCCACTACAACGACGCCCTGAGCACGGCGGACGATCACGTGATCTACAAGACCGGCGCCAAGGAGATCGCTGCTCAGGAGGGCGTCTCGATCTCCTTCATGGCCAAGTACGACGAGCGCGAGGGCAACTCGTGCCACATCCACTGCTCGCTGGCCAAGGAGGGCGGCGGCAATGTGTTCGCGGACGATCAGCAGCTGTTCGACCGTTTCGTGGCCGGCCAGCTCGCCTGCCTGCGCGAGCTCACGCTGTTCTTCGCGCCGAACGTGAACTCCTACAAGCGCTTCGTGCACGGCTCCTTCGCTCCGACCGCGGTGGCCTGGGGCAAGGACAACCGCACGTGCTCGATGCGCGTGGTGGGCCACGGGCAGGGACTGCGCGTGGAGAACCGGCTGCCCGGCGCCGACGTGAACCCCTACCTCGCGCTCGCCGCGATGATCGCGGCCGGGCTGCACGGCATCGACAACGAGCTCGAGCTCGAGCCGGCCTTCGAGGGCAACGCCTACGACTCCGACAAGGAACGGGTGCCACACACGCTCTACGCCGCCCGTGACCTGTTCGCCGAGTCGGCGGTCGCGCGCGAGGCCTTCGGCCAGGACGTGGTCGACCACTACCTCAACCGCGCCCACATCGAGCTCGACGCCTTCGAGGCGGCGGTCACCGACTGGGAGAAGTTCCGCGGGTTTGAACGCCTCTGATGGCCGGCGCCAGGCGCCCTGTCATCGGCATCTGCGCCTCCACCGAGCGGGCACGCTGGGGCGCCTGGGACGTGGTGGCCAACCTCTCTCCGCGCAGCTACTCGCTGTCCGTCGCCCGCGCCGGTGGGCTACCGCTGATCCTGCCGCCCGACGACGTGAGCGCCGAGGCCCCGGACGAGCTGCTCGACCTGCTCGATGGGCTGATCCTGGCCGGGGGATCCGACGTGGACGCCGGCTCCTACGGCGCCCGCCCGCACCCCCAGACGGCCAACACCTGGCCGGAGCGCGACCGCTTCGAGCTCGCCCTCGGCCACCGCGCCCTGGAGCGCGACCTGCCCTTCCTCGGCATCTGCCGTGGGATGCAGATGCTGAACGTGACCGCGGGCGGCACGATCGACCAGCACCTGCCCGACCGCGTGGGACACGAGGACCACCGCCACACGCCCGGCGTCTTCGCGGACCACACGGTGCGCCTGGCCGACGAGTCGCTGGCCCGCCGCGTGGTGGGTGACGAGACCAGCGCGGTCAAGTCCCACCACCACCAGGGGGTCGACGAGTTGGGCGAGGGCGTGGAGGCCAGCGGCTGGTCGGAGGATGGCGTGATCGAGGCGATCGAGCTGCCCGAGCGCCGCTTCGCCCTGGGCGTGCTCTGGCACCCCGAGGAGGACGAGGCCTCGAAGGTGATCGGAGCGCTGGTTGAAGAGGCCCGGGCGCGCCGCGCCGAAGCCGTCGCAGACTCGTAACGTGACGTCGCACACGTGTAACGCCGCCGGTGCGAGGACGATGCGCTTGACCTGGTGGGACCTCGATCCCGGAGACGCAACGCACCTCGGTTCAGCGAGAGCTGCGCCGGTCGCTAGACCGCGCGGCGGCGTGAACCGAGAGCGGAGCGCCATCCGGCCGCCGCCTCGGCGAACGCGTGGAACAGCGCCCGCTTGTCCGACGCCTCCGGGTGCCACTGCACACCCAGGACCCAGGCGCCGTCGGCCGTCTCGATCGCCTCCGGCACGGCGTCGGGCCGGGAGCGTCCCGTGACCACCAGTCCGTCGCCGATGCGGTCGACCGCCTGGTGGTGGTGGCAGCGGCCGATGTGGAGCGTCTCGCCAAGCGCGCGCGCCGCGAGCGAGTCCTCGTCGAGCTCGATCTCGTGCTCGTTGCCCTCGAACGTGCCGACGATGCGCCGGTGGGTGCTCTCGCCGCTCTCGTCCACTAGGTCCTGCACCAGCGTCCCGCCGAGGGCCACGTTCAGCAGCTGCATCCCCCGGCAGATTCCGAGGTAGGGCATACCGCACGCCACCGCGGCCCGGGTCAGGGCGATCTCGAAGTCGTCGCGCTCGCGGTACACGGCCTCCACCGCCTCGACGGGCTCGGCGCCGTACGAGCGAGGGTCGAGATCGGCCCCGCCGATCAGGAGCAGGCCGTCGATGCGGTCGAGGAGGGCCTCGGGCGAGTTGGGGTCCACGGGTAGCAGCACGGTGAGCGCTCCGGTGGACTGCATGGCCTCGACGTAGGTGTCAGCCACCAGGTGCGCGGTCTGATCCCAGAACGCCCAGCGAGCGCGTTCGCGCACGGCGCAGATCCCGATCACGGGCGCAGGGGTCCCGTCGTGGGCGGCGGGGCGGATATCGGTTGGTTCCAGCACGGCGGGCGAGCTTGACAGCGTGAGGGCTCGATGTAAAGGTCTCCCGACCATGCCATTAGACGCGCTGAACGTCGTCGAGCCGGCCACGGAAGAGGTGATGGCCGAGCTGCCGCGCGCGGGCGCCGAGGAGGCCGACGCCGCGGTGGCGCGCGCAAAGGAGGCCTTCCCGGCCTGGCGCGCCGTTGCCCCCGGCGACCGCGCCGAGCTGCTTCGGCGCCTGTCGGCGGCGGTCCGCGAGCACGCCGAGGAACTGGCTCACCTGGAGGCCCGCCAGGTGGGCAAGCCGATCGCCGACGCCCGCGGCGAGGTGGGCATGGTGGCCGACGTGTTCGCCTACTACGCCGGCGCGCCCGAGCGCCTGCTGGGCCACACCATCCCCGTGGCCGGTGGCGTGGACATGACCTTTCGCGAGCCGCTCGGGGTGGTGGGCCTCATCACCCCCTGGAACTTCCCGCTGGCCATCGCCTCCTGGAAGGTCGGCCCCGCGCTGGCCGCCGGCAACACGATCGTGCTCAAGCCCGCCGAGCTCACACCGCTCACGTCGGTGGAGCTCGAGCGCATCGCGCTCGACGCGGGTCTGCCCGAGGGGGTGCTCAACGTGGTCGTCGGCCCGGGCCGGAGCGTGGGCGAGCGCATCACCGAGCACCCGGACGTGGCCAAGGTCGCCTTCACGGGCTCGACCGAGGTGGGGCGCCGCATCCAGGCGCTCGCCGCCGGGACCATCAAGCGGGTCACCCTCGAGCTGGGCGGCAAGTCGGCCAACGTGGTCTTCGCCGACGCGGATCTGGAGGAGGCGGCGCGGTCCGCGCCGTCGGCGGTGTTCGCCAACGCGGGTCAGGACTGCTGCGCGCGCTCGCGCATCCTGGTCGAGGCCTCGGCGCTCGACCGCTTCATGGATGCGCTCGAGACCGCGGTCGAGGCGCTCCGGGTGGGTGACCCGCTGGACGACGAGACCGAGATGGGCCCGCTGGTCTCCGAAGGCCAGCGCGAGACCGTGGCCTCGTTCGTGCACGGCGACGCCCCCGTGGCCATCCGGGGCAGCGCCCCCGAAGGCCGCGGCTACTGGTTCCCGCCCACCGTGCTGGCCCCCGTGACCAACGACGACCGGGCGGCCCGCGAGGAGATCTTCGGCCCGGTGGCCTGCGTGATCCCGTTCCGGGACGAGGCGGAAGCCGTGCGCCTGGCCAACGACACCATCTACGGCCTCTCCGGCTCGATCTGGACTCGCAACGGAGCGAAGGCGCTCCGGGTGGCGCGCGCGATCGACACCGGGGTCCTGTCGATCAACTCGAACAGCTCGGTGCGGGTGAGCACTCCATTCGGGGGCTTCAAGCAGTCGGGCTTCGGCCGCGAGCTCGGCCCTCACGCCCTGGAGAGCTACACCGAGCTGAAGAACGTGTACTACGCGACGGAAGGGCACTGAGTGGGACGCTTGGAGGGCAAGGTCTGCGTGATCACCGGCACGGCCAGCGGCATCGGCCGCGAGTCGGCCGAATTGTTCGCCGAGGAGGGCGCGCACGTGGTGGGCGTGGACCTCGCTTCCGACGCGGCCGGCGAGCTGGCGCTTCAGGCCGACGTGACCGACGAGGAGCAGGTGAGAGAGGTCTACGCGCGCGCGAGGGAGCAGTTCGGCCGCATCGACGTCCTCTTCAACAACGCCGGCATCTCCCCCGAGGACGACCGCTCGGTGCTCGACACCGAGTACGAGGCCTGGCAGCGGGTCCAGGACGTGAACCTCAAGTCGGTGTTCTTCTGCTGCAAGCACGGGATCCCACACCTGATCGAGGCTGGAGGCGGGTCGGTGATCAACACCGCCTCGTTCGTGGCCGTAATGGGCGCGGCCGTGTCGCAGATCTCCTACACGGCGGCCAAGGGCGGGGTGCTGGCGATGTCGAGGGAGATGGGGGTGGAGTTCGCGCGGAAGGGCGTGCGCGTGAACGCGCTCTGCCCCGGCCCGGTTGACACCCCGTTGTTGCAGGAGCTGTACGCCGACGATCCGGTGAAGGCGCAGCGGCGCATGGTCCACCTGCCGCCGGGCCGCTTCGCGTACGCGAAGGAGATCGCCAACGGCGCGCTGTTCCTGGCCAGCGACGAATCCACCTACGTGAACGCCACGACCTTCCTCGTCGACGGGGGCCTCGCCGGCGCGTACCTCACCCCGGAGTGATGGACGCCTTCCACGTCGACGAGCTGGTCTCCCGGCTCGACACCTCGGGCCACGACTTCGCGGAGTTCTTCCGGGCCCCCAGCGACACGCTGTCGATGACGATCGCGTTCTGGCCCGCTGGAGGAGAGGACCCGCAGGAGCCGCACGACGAGGACGAGGTCTACTACGTGGCCTCGGGCCGAGGCCGGATCAGGGTGGCCGGCGAGGACAGCGACGTGCATGCCGGCTCGGTGGTGTACGTGGCCGCCGGCGTGGAGCACCACTTCCATTCCGTCGAGGACGACCTGGAGGTCGTCGTTTTCTGGTCACCGCCGCGGACCCCGTACGAATGAACGTCCTCTCGATCGTCCACCACCACAACGCCGCGGCCGGCGTGTTCGCTGACGCCGTCGGCGAGACCGTGGAGTGGCAGCCGGCGCAGGATCCGGCGCCCGAGATCGACGGCCTGGACGCCGTCATGGTGTTCGGCGGCGCAATGAACGCCGATCAGGAGGACGAGCTGTCGTGGCTGCGCACCGAGAAGCTCTTCCTGCAGGAGCTGCTCGCCAGGGGGGTGCCGACTCTCGGCGTGTGCCTCGGGAGCCAGATGCTCGCCGAGGCGGCCGGCGCCCCGGCCCGCCGCGCCCGCGAGCCGGAGATCGGCTGGCGGCGGGTGGAGATCACCCCCGAGGGACGGGACGACCCGCTCATGGGCCCGCTTGCGCCCGCCTTCGAGGTCTTCCAGTGGCACTCCTACGAGGCGCCGCTACCGCCCGGCGCGGTGGCGCTCGCACATACCCCCGTCTGCCTGCAGGCCTTCCGCCTCGACGGCCTGCCTGCATGGGGGCTCCAGTTTCACGCCGAGGTGACCATGCGGGATCTCAGCTCGTGGCTCGAGGAGTTCGGGGAGGACCCCGACGCCGTGGCCAGCGGCCTCGATCCGGAACAGCTCAGGGCAGAGAGCGAGCAGCGCATCGCCGCCCAGAACGAGCTGGGCCGCGAGCTGGCCGGCCGCTTCCTCGCCGAAGCGCGGACCGCCGCGCCCGCCTGAAGGTCAGGCGTTGGGCGGGGCCTGCGGGCCGCCCGACGGCGGCGACGGGTCACCACCCGCGGGCGGTGCGCCGCCGGGGGGCGGCGCCGCTGGGGGCGGGGAGCCCGGCGAGGGCGCCGGGGTCTGTCCCGAGCCGGGCGGCGGGGGCGGCGGCATGGCCGATTCGCGACCGGAGCCCACCGGCGCCTCGGGAGCCACGCCCGCGGCCACCGTGCCGAGCTCGCCTCCCTCCGTGACGCCCGGGATCGGCTCCCCGTGGAGGCGCTTGAGCTCGAAGTAGATGACCGATGCCGCCAGTGCGCTGATCGGCACCGTGAGCACGTTGACGATCACGTCCGCGAGGGCGAAGCCGAGGAAGGTGTCGGAGATTCCTGAGACCAGCGCCGAGATGAGGATCCGGATGACGAAGAAGATCAGGAACAGGACGACGATCACCCCGAAGACCTGCCACCCGTGTCCCTTGACGAGCTGACGGCTGCGCCCGAAGGAGTCGAATATCCCGGCGCGCTCGAGCACGATCACCGGTGCGATCACGGCCCAGATGGTGAGCAGGAAGAGACCCGGGACGATCAGCAGCAGGAAGCCGATGCCAATGCCGATGCCGGCCAGGATGCCGGCTCCGATCAGTGCCGCCAGCACGGGCGTGACCGAAGAGAAGAGGGAGCCGATCGTCTGGTCGCGCCGCCCGTCGAGGATGTCCCGCGCGGCCTCGACGACCATGCCCTGGTACCAGTAGGTGGCGATGATCGCCAGCGCCGAGGCGACCAGTGCAAGCAGGAAGCCTCCCTCGGAGTACAGGAAGCCGTTGATCAGGGCGACCGGCACGAACAGCACCAGCGCCGCCGGGATCAGCAGCGTGAACTGGTCCTTGTACATCTCGAAGGTGCGAGATAGGACCCGTCCGACGTCGAGCTTGTCGTTCATGGAGCAGAATCTAACCCTGTGTCGGACAGCTTGCGCGGACAGCTCCTAATTGCAGCGCCTTCTCTGCAGGATTACTTCAGGCGCACCGTGGTTCTCGTGCTGGAGCACACAGCGGACGGAGCGATGGGGGTGGTGCTCAACCGGGCCGCCGAGGTGCGCGTGTCCGATGTGGTGCCGGCGCTGGCCGACCTGCCCGACGCGGACGAGCTGGTCCGCCTGGGCGGGCCGGTTTCGCCCGAGTCAGTCGTCGCCCTCGGCGACTTCGAGCGCCCGGAGGAAGCCGGCACCTCAGTGGTAGGCACGCTGGGAACCCTCGATCCGGACGGGAGCAACGAGTCGCTGCGGCGCCTGCGCGTGTACGCCGGCTACGCGGGCTGGGGTCCGGGACAGCTGGACACCGAGCTCGAGCAGGACGCATGGATCGTGGTGGCCGCCCGGGAGGGCGACCCGTTCGGAGAGGACGACATCTGGTCCGAGGCGGTGGGCCGCAAGGGCGGCAGCTACCGGCTGCTGGCCACGATGCCCACCGATCCGACCGTCAACTGAGGCTCAACCTCTATCCGCGGCAGCGGCGCACCGAGCGCGCCACCGCGCTCGCGCGAGCGGCGTAGCCGGTGGCCGAGACGTGCACCCCGTCGCCCGCCAGCCAGCCGGGGTTCTGGCGCACCATGCGCGCCCAGTTGACCACGCGCAGGTTGCTGCGCGGCCTCGACTCCTGTGCGAGCACGCTGTTGTAGCCGGCGTAGCTCGCGCCGGCCACCGGCGGCCGGACGATGTTGGCCCACACCACGCAGCGGCGCGGCCCGGCCACGGCCATCACCGAGCGGATCGCCGACCGAAAGCTCGACAGGCTGCGCGGATCGTCGTTCGTGCCCAGGCTCACGTGGATCACCCGCGGCAGTCTGCGCCCGTACGCGCGCATCACCGAGGCACCCTCGAAGGCGTGCCGGCTGATCGCCGTGGACTGCCTCACTCGCCAGCGCCTCAGAGCTCTGGGGAGGTAGGGAGCGGTGCCGACGGCGAGGGAGTCGCCGTTCACCAGGAGGCTGCGGGACAACGAGGCCGAGGCCTGCTTGTCGCCGGACGCCGGACCCGCCGCCAGCGCGCCGGCCAGCGCGACCGCCAGCACCACCACGACAACGCGCGTGTACCTCACGGTCCGTTCCCCTCACCCAGAGCGGGGTAGTCCTCGGCCATCGCCTCGAGCACCAGCCTGGCGGGGGCGATGGCGCCGTCGCGCGAGAAGTGGATCCCGTCCGGCTGGCGCGCCAGCACCTTGCGGCCGTCGATCTTCAGGCTGTCGGAGTACCTGCCGCCGTTGAGCGTGGAGAACACGTCCACGTAGCGCAGGCCCGGCACGGCGTCCACGGCCTGCTCAACGGCGCGGTTCTGGCTGGCGTATATGCCGTTCTGCTCGGAGTCGCGTGCGGTGGGCGGCGGCACCCAGTACACCGGGCGCTCGGCGTTGCCGGCCAGCGACTGGGCCACCACGGCCACGCGGCGGGCGAACTCGGTCTGCCACTCGGGGGTCCCCGGCCCATAGAGCTGACCGTCCACATCGACGTTGAACCCGTCGTTGCCGCCGATGGCCATGACCACGGCATCCGGGTCGCGGGCGTCGATCTCCTGCTGAGCGTTGAGCTCCCAGTTGAAGAAGCCCGGGTTGGTGAGCGAGGTCGAGTTCCGGGGGACGGTCTCGACCTCGAGCAGCCCCGGCCGCGCCTGGTCGGTGAGCCGCTCTCCGAGGAACTGTGCCTCGGAGTCACCGGTCACGAGCACCTCGAGCGGCCGGCCCGGCGTGGGCTGGCGATAGCTCGGCTCCGCCTCGTCGACCTTCGCCTTGCGCTTGAGGATCGCGGCGGAGCCGGTCTCGAGCTCGGTGCCCGACGCCGTCTTGTCCTCCTGGCCGAACGCGAGGTCCAGGCCCTGTCGCGGCAGATGCAGGCCCACGAAGCCGGCGACGTCGTCGACCGGGCGCCCCACGGAAAGAACGATGTCCCGCGTGGTGCCCTCCTTCATGCCCTCGCCGGCTCTGACGATGGCCTCGGAGTTGAACAGCGTGGCGATCCCGAGCGCAATGAGGACCACGGCCAGGACGCGGCCGGCGGGCATCGTGAGTCTTCGGTTCGGGTCGGAATCCATGGCTCAGAACTGGAAGTAGATGAAGGGCGCCACGCCCTGCTGGCCCACCGCGGCGTCGGCCACGACGAGGAGTGCTCCGAACGCGATTCCCTGCGCGGCCACGGGCCGGGCCACGACCCAGGCCTCCGCACGGCGCCACCAGCCCGCCGGGAACGCCTGGACCGCGATCGCGGCCACTACCAGGAAAACCATAGAGAAGGTGACCAGCGGCGAAGGGCCTGCAAGCCCTATCCCGCCCAGGATCTCGAAGGCGATGTCGAGGTTGGGTGCGCGGAAGAACACCCACGCGATGCACACCACATGGAAGGTCACGAACCAGGCCACCGGCGCAGGCAGGCGAAAGCCGGGAAGGTTCTCGCGCCCCCAGCGCTCGACCGACAGCGCCCCGCCGTGGATGCCGCCCCAGATCACGAAGGTCCACGACGCGCCGTGCCAGAGCCCGCCGAGCAGCATCGTGAGCATCAGGTTGCGGTAGGTGGTGGCCTCGCCCTTGCGGTTGCCCCCCAGCGGTATGTAGAGGTAGTCGCGCAGCCAGCGGGACAACGTGATGTGCCAACGCCGCCAGAAGTCCTGCAGCGACAGGGCCATGTACGGCCGGTTGAAGTTCTGGGGGAGCTGGAAGCCGAGCAGCAGGGCCAGGCCGATCGCCATGTCGGTGTAACCCGAGAAGTCGCAGTAGATCTGGGCGGCGAAGGCGTAGAAGGCCAGCAGGATCTCGCCGCCCGAGAAGCTCGACGGGTCGTTGTAGACGGGATCCACGACGTTGCGGGCCAGTTCGTCGGCGACCACGGTCTTCTTGATCAGGCCGCCGGCGATCAGGAACAGCCCCGGGCCGGCCAGCACCGTCCGCGGATCACGTGGCTCGCGCAGCTGGGGCAGGAGCTCGTTGGCGCGCACGATCGGCCCGGCCACCAGATGGGGGAAGAACGCCTGGAGGATGGCCACGTCCATCAGTGAGGAGGCCCGCGTCTCGCCCCGGTAGACGTCGACCACGTAGGAGATCGCCTGGAAGGTGAAGAAGGAGATGCCGATCGGCAGCACGATCTGGACGATCGGGAGCGGCGAGCCCAGTCCCAGCGAGTCAAGGAAGGCGTTCGACTCGTCGATGAAGAAGCCGAAGTACTTGAAGGTGCCCAGCAGCCCGAGGTCGAACACGATCGCGGCCACCAGCGCACGCTTTTTCGTGACCTGGGACGGCGCGGTGGAGATCACCCGGGCTGCGAAGGTGTTCACGACGCTCGAGGCGATCAGAAGCAGGACCCAGCGCCAGTCCACCCAGCCGTAGAAGAAGTACGAGGCCACCAGGATGAACGGCCGCCATGCTCTGGGGTGGGGCATGAGCGCCCAGGACAGGATGAACACGATCACGAAAAAGACCGCGAACTCGATGGTGGGGAAGCTCACGACCGGGATTCTGTCTGTCGCGGCGGCCGTGGTTGTCGCGTTCAGCCTTCCTTCCCCCGCTCAGGCCGCCGCGCAGAGCGTCCTGGTGGTGGGCGACAGCCTTCAGGTGGGCACGGGTCCCTACCTGGAGCAGGAGCTTCGCGCCGCCTCGGTGGAGATCGACAGCCGCCAGAGCCGCGGCAGCGCCGACGGGCTGGCGGCGCTACGAGGGCGCCTGCGCGCCGATCACACCGTGGTGGTGTTCGACCTCGGCACCAATGACGACCCCACGAACCCTGGCGCTCTCGTCTCGACGATGAACTCCGCGCGCCAGGCCGCCGGCGATCGCTGCCTGGTGGTGGCCACCATCCTCCGCCCGCCCTACAACGGTGTGAGCGTGGACGGGATGAACGCGGCGATCGAACGCTTCGCCCTCGCCAACCAGGGGGTGCAGCTCGTGGACTGGCACGGAGTGGCCACGAGCACGCCGGGGATCCTCTACGACGACGGCGTGCACGCCCGTCCGGAGGGCTACGCCCTGCGCGGGCGGCTGTTGGCCCAGGCGGTGCGCGGCTGCGGCGGCGCTGGCGGCGGGGACCTGACGGGCATCCCGGCGCCGCGCGGTGACGGGGTGCCACCGGCGGCCCCCGAACCCGAGCCCGAGCCCGAGCCGCAACCGCAGCTCAACGTGGAGACGCCGGCGGCGCTGGTGGCGATCGGGTCGGCGATCCGCGGGGCGGTGAGCCTGGTGACCACCGCCACGGGCGACGCTCGCCGGGCGGCCGGCCTCGGCCCGCCGGAGCCCGTGCTCGGCGCCCGCTAGCGGCTCAGGTGCCGGTCGATCGTCTCGCGCACCCAGCGCCGCTCGTCCGTGCTCGCCATGCGATAGCGGCCGAGCAGCTCCTTCTGGCTCTCGAGCGGCAGGCCGGCCAGCACCCAGCGCACCGCCAGGCGCTCGAAGAGGAACTCCACGCGGCGCTGCCAGCGGTCCTCGGCGGAGGCCGCCGGCCGGGCGTCGAGGGACTCGAGCTGGCGCTGCGTGCCCTGGCTCAGCTCGTCGCGGAGCGTGAGCACGTTGCCTTCGGCGTCGGCGTAGTCGGTGGACGCGACGGGTCCAGCCGAGCGCGGTCGTCCCTGCTTCTCCCGCCGTCGGCTGCGACGGCCCACGCGCGTCAGTCCGAGGCCGGCGCGGTGAGTGTCCTGGCTCGCCGGTCCACCGCCGCGCGGATGCGGCCGGCCACCTCGGGGAGCGACGCGGCCACGCCGCGAAAGTCCTGTTCGGTCATCACGACCGCGCGTACGGGGGAGGTCGCGTTCACCGTCGCGTTGCGCTCCGAGCCGGACACGATGCCCATCTCGCCCAGGAAGTCGCCAGCCCCGAGAACGGCGATGCAGTCACCGTCGCGTATCACCTCGGCCGAGCCCTCGAGCAGGACGAAGAACTCGTAGGCGAACTCACCCTGGCGCACCAGCTCCTGGCCCTCCGCCAGATCGATCTCGTCCGCCCTCTGAGCCACCTCGCGCAGCTCCCTGGACGAGAGCGACGCGAACAACGGGATCTCCTTCAGGCGGGCCGCATCCATTTCTGTTGCCTCCTGGGCGACGGGGAGGGCTGATGCTAACCGCCAACCCGGGGTTGCGCAGGCTGTACTGGGTTCACGGTACGCCGGACCGCGGCCCCGGGAGAGACGCACCGGGCAACCGTATCCGGAGCCGAACGTAGGCTGCTCCGGGATGGACCGCAAGGCCGAGCGTGCGCCCATGACCGTGATCGTGCGTGGACTCTCGTCCGGGGAGCGCTCGCGCCGGTGGCGCCGGCGGCTGCTCCTGCACGAGGCGGTGGCCCGCAGCCTCACCCTGATCCCGGGCTGCTACCTGCTGGGCGCGGCCGTGCTGGGGATCGTGGTTCCCGAGATCGACCGCGCCCGCGGCAGCGGAACCGTCCTCGACCTCGATGCCGACAGCGCTCGTTCGATACTCGAGGCCGTCGCCACCGGGATGATCACCTTCGCCGGGCTGGTGGTGTCGATCGCGGTGCTCGTGATCCAGTTCGGCGCCGCCCAGTACTCGCCGCGGCTGGTGCTCGCCTTCCGCCGCGACCGGTGGGTCAAGCACGCTCTGGGCCTGTTCGTGGCGCCCGGCCTGTACGCCCTCGTGGCCGTGGGCCCGATCGGCACGGACGACACCCGTGTGCAGCCGGACCTCACCGTGCTCGTCGCGCTGGTGCTGATGGCGGTGGCGCTGCTCGCGCTGTTTCGCTTCATCGCGCGGCTGCTCGACCTGCTGCGGCCGCGCCGGATCTACGCCCAGCTGGCGGAACGGGCGCACCTGGCCATCGACGACGTCTACCCGTTCGAGCTCGACGCGGACGTGGACGAGGTGGAGATGTCCGACGAGTCGGTCGCTGCGGTGGTGAGGCACACACAGCCGGCGGCGGTGCTGGCCGCCGTCGACCGCGCCCATGCCGTGAGGGTGGCCGGCGCCGCCGGCGTGGTGGTGGAGGTGGCCCTGCCGGTGGGTGGCTACGTGCACACGGGTGCGCCCCTGTTCCTGGTGCACGGCGAGGGCTCGATCGACGAGGCCGAGCTACGCGGCTGCGCGCTCTTCTCCGACGGCCGGACCATCACCCAGGATCCGGCCTTCGCGCTGAGGGCGATGGTGGATGTGGCCTGCCGGGCTCTCTCACCGGCGGTAAACGACCCAACGACGGCGGTCGAGTGCATGGACGGCGAGGAGGGCCTGCTGCTGCGCTTGGCCCGGCGGCGGCTCGAGGGATCGGCCGTGGTCGACGACGAGGGGACGGTACGGCTGCTGATGCCCACCGCGGGCTGGAACGAGCTGCTCACGCTCGCCCTGACCGAGATCCGCCACTACGGCGCCGGCGCGCCGCAGGTGACCCGCCGGATGCGGGCGCTGCTCGAGTCGCTGCTCCGATCCGCGCCCGAGGTCCGGCGGCCTCAGCTGGCGGAGCAGCTCGCTCTGCTCGACGCGGCCGTGGACCGGCACTTCCCCGAGTCCGCCGAGCGGGCGATCGCCCGGGCTGCGGACCCGTTGGGGCTGGGCGGGGACGCGCGCGAGTGGGCGCGCTGAGCGGTCAGCGCGCTGCTCGGCTCAGCCACGCGCGCGCCTGCCGGGCCACCAGCCGCGTGAGTGTTCCCAGGGCGATGTTGCCGTCGATCAGGTGGAGCCCCCAGCTGGCGTCGGGCACCGGTTGAAAGCGGCGCGCGCCGGGCGCGCGGGTCACCTGAAGCACGTTGGCGCCGCCGGCCCGGGAGCAACGCCCGCGGGTGGCGCCCGGCACGGAGATCCAGGGCGTGGGCGCGGCGGGCAGCGGTCCCCCAGCGGTCAGCTCGGTGAGCACGGCGATCGCGCCCGGGGCGAAGGGCTCGGTGGGGACCACCAGCTCGAGCCTGCCCGCGCCGCCTTCGAGGGCCGCCGGGTTGGTGCAGAGCACCTCGAGGCGGTCGCTCTCCGCCCGCCCGAAGATGGTTTCGGCCGGGACCGGCTCGTTGAAGGCCGAGAAGGCGACCACACAGCCCACCTGCCCGGCCGAGCGGCATGCCCTGACGTTGCGGAAGTCGCCGCCCCGGTCGCGGCCACGGGCCACGGTGACGTTGCCCCCCAGCAGCACTGCGGAGATGAGGCGCCGCCGGGCGCGCCGGACCGGGTCGATCTCGCGCTTGACCAGCTCGCGGAGCATGTACGTGCCCTGCGAGTGGCCGATGAGGACGACGCCCCGGCCGTGGTTGTGCCGGCGCAGGTAGGTGCGCCACGCCTCGCGCACGTCGGAGTATGCGCGCTCGCGGTCGGCGTCGGTGGTGGCCGGGTTGCGGATGCCGCTGAGGGTCAGCTGCCGGTACACCGGGGCGTAGACCCGGCAGCCCGCGGAGTAGCGCGCCGCCTGGTAGAGCGCGATCGAGCGCAGCTCGGGGTCGATGCTCTTGTCGGCCTGAAGTCCCGGCTGGGAGCTGACCGTGGGGTAGACGTAGAAGCAGTCGTAGCGTGGCCGGCGGGCGCGCTGGAAGCCGACGGTGGCGAGCCGGGTCTCGGTGGGCGAGAGGACGGTCGTGCGCAGGTTGGGCGTGCACGGGTCGTTCGCGAGGCCCGGCTTGCACAGCCAGACCGTCTTGGCCGAGGCCGGGCCCGCCGCGGCCAGGGCCACGAGCGCCGCCGCACACAGGGCCACCAGGACACGCCGCACGGCACCCATCAGTGCGCCCCCTCCTCCTCGAGCAGGCGAGTGCGAAGGCGCTCGCGCAGCTCTCTGAAGGCGATCGTCTCGTAGGCGATCAGCGCCGCCAGCACTGCGGTGACCATCGCAAGCGTCGCCAGCGCGGGAATCTCCACCGCCACGGGGATGAGTGCCGCGAGGATCACGGCCGCCATCAGGCGCTGCCAGCTGAAGCGATGGACGTTGCGCCAGCGAAAGGCCGTGTGCGCCAGCAGGTACAGCGCCACGCCGCCCAGGAGCGCCACCGCCGGCACCAGCTTGAGCGGGTCGTCCACGTGCTCGAGCGTCTTCTTGAAGCCCAGGGCCACGAGCACGATGCCGGCCACCATGGGGAGGTGCAGGTAGGAGAACGAGTCGCGGGCGATCTCGTTCTGCTCCTTGCCCCTCTCGGCGTTCTCGAGCCGGCGTTCGGCCACCAGGGCCACGATGTCGAAGTACAGCCGCCACAGCGCGAAGGCCACCGCCGTCCCCAGCACCGCGGCGATCACCACGCCGGCGTCAACGCCCTCCTCGGCCCCGATGCCTATCGCCACGATCGACTCGCCCAGGGCGATGATCACGAACAGCCCGTGGCGCTCGGCGAAGTGCCCGGGTGAGAGCTTCCAGCCCTCGGACCCGAACACGTACGGCTCCCCGGCGTCGAGCACGATGGCGAGCGCCCACAGTCCTCCCTGCAGCCAGCCGTCGGCGAACGAGGCCGCCACCAGCAGGCCCACCCCGACGGTCGTGCCGATGGCCAGGCCGAGCGTGGAGCGCCGCAGCGCCGGGTCGTCACGGCTGGCCACCATGAACAGAACGATGTGGCTGAACCTCAGCACCGCGTAGGCCCCCGCGAACAGCAGCCCGAGATCGCCGAAGGCCTCTGGGATGCAGAGCGACACCACCAGCGCCGCGGCCATCGCCGCAAGGATGGCGAAGCGGACGATCCCCTCCTCGGGGTCGACCACGCTCGTGAGCCACGAGTAGCCCACCCAGGCCCACCACATCACGCCGAGCACGAGCAGTCCCTGGGCCAGTCCCTCCCACGTGGGGTTGTCGGCCATGAGCGCGGTGCACTGGGTGAGGGCCAGCACGAACACGAGGTCGAAGAACAGCTCGAGCGGCGACACGCGGTCGCCCGTGCGCATGACCGTCATCCGGCGCGGCCGGCGGGTGCTGGTGGCCTCCACGGACCGGGAGTATTGCCGTTGCGCCCCGTGGCTAGTGTTGCCCGCCCCGGTGGGCGACTTCGAACATGACACGGCGGTCACCGCCCTCGGCAACGGAAGCTTCAGCTGTGAGATCAGGCCGGACTGGTGGGTCGTGGCCGGGCCCAACGGCGGCTATGTGGCCGCGATCCTGACCCGCGCGATGGAGGCCGAGCTCGATGGCGGGCACGAGCGCCCGCTGCGCTCGCTCACCGTCCACTACCTGCGGGCGCCCGTCGAGGGACCGGCCGAGGTTGAGGTCGGGCTCGACCGCCACGGCCGTACGGTCAGCTTCCTGCGGGCCGAGCTGCGCCAGGGGAAAGCGAACGCTCGCGCGCACCGCGCGCTCGCCATTCCGAAGACCTGCGCGAGCGCGCTGGCGGTCTTCGCGGACGATCGCGAGGGTCTGGAGCTCGACCACGCGCGGGCCCCCGAGATGCCCGCACCGGAGGAGATCGATTCGCTGCCCGACCGCCCGGAGGCGCCACCGTTCGGGCGCGAGTTCGACTACCGCCCGGCCATCGGCGGCACGTTGTTCTCGGGCGGGGATGCGGCGCTCACCGGCGGCTGGCTGCGGTTCCGCGACGAGCGACCGCTCGATGCGGCGGCGCTGGTGGCGCTGTGCGACTCGTGGTTCCCGGCGGCCTTCGTGGTGGCGGATGGTCCCGTGGCCGTGCCCACGCTCGAGCTCACCGTCCACGTGCGCGCGCCGCTGCCGCTGGCGCGCGACTGGGTGCTCGGCCGCTACGCCACCCGTCTCGCGCGCGACGGCTTCCTCGAGGAGGACGCGGAGTTGTTCGGCCGCGACGGCCGGCTGCTCGCCCAGTCGCGCCAGCTGGCGCTCGCGGGCTAGCCCCAGGCACCCCGCTGCCTTGACGAACATGGGACCATCTGCCGCCACGATGCGTGTCCTGTACGGGGTCAACGGCGAGGGCATGGGCCACGCCACGCGCTCGCGGGTGGTGATCAACTCCCTGCTCGGCCGCGAGCACGACGTTCGCGTGGTGGCCTCCGGCGCCGCCTTCAACTACCTGAAGGACAGGCTCCCGCGCGTGGACGAGATCATGGGCCCGAGCTTCGCAATGGAGCAGGGCGAGATCCGCCGCTGGGCCACGGTGCGCCAGAACCTGACCCTCGGTCCCAAGCAGATGCCCGAGACCGTGCGCCACTGGCTGGGAGTGGTGGACGAGTGGCAGCCTGACGCGGTGATCACGGACTTCGAGCCGCTGGCGGGCGTCTACGCACGTCTGAGCAAGACCCCGCTGGTGTGCGTGGACAACATCCACATGATCGATCGCTGCGAGCACGACAAGGAGATCATCGGGGCCGAGCACGCCGACTTCGCCATGGCCCGCGCGGTGACCCGCGCAATGGTGCCCACCGCGGGCGACTACCTCGTTCTGACCTTCTTCGACGCCCCGATCGTCCGCGGGCGCACCACTCTGATCGCGCCGATCGTGCGTCCCGAGATCGAGGCGGCCGAAGTCGTGGACGGTGATCACCTGGTGGTGTACTCGAGCGGCGACCCGCAGCTGATCGAGGCGCTGCGCTCGAGCGGCATGCGCTGCCTGGTCTACGGGATGAGGGGTGGCCCGGCCGAGGACACCGTGGACGGCAACCTGGAGTTCCGACCGCGCTCGAACGAGGGCTTCGTGGAAGACCTGCGCACCGCCCGCGCGGTGGTGGCGGGCGGGGGCTTCTCGCTGCTCAGCGAGGCGGTCTACATGGGCAAGCCGACTCTGGCGGTGCCGCTGCACGGCCAGTTCGAGCAGCTGATGAACGCCCGTTACCTCGAGCGCGACCGCTTCGGGATGTGCGCAACCGAGGTGACGCCGGAGGTGCTGAGCACGTTCATCGGCCGCCTCGACGAATTCGACGAGGCCCTGGGCCAGTACAAGCAGGACGGCAACTCCGCCACCCTGCAGACCATCGAGGAGACCGCGGCCACGGCCGCGAGTCAGGATCGGCGCACGCGCCGCAAATTGCGCCGCACGGCGCGCAGGAGGGTGAAGAAATGAAGCGAGCTGCCGGTGTCGGCGCTGGACTCGGCTTGGCCGGGGCCGGATTCGGCTACTACCACGTGCAGGTTCCGACCTCTCAGCTCTACGGAGCCACGATCTGTCGCGTGCCCAGTGCGGGCAAGAAGATCGCGCTGACCTATGACGACGGGCCGAACCCCGAGCAGACGCCGCTGCTGATGGAGCTGCTCCAGCGCTTCGATGCCCACGCGACCTTCTTCCTCATCGGGAAATGGGCTGAGCGCGAGCCGGCGCTGATCCGCGAGCTGGTGGCCGCCGGGCACGCGATCGGCAACCACACGTTCACCCATCCCACCATGCCGCTGCTGAGCACGGGCGGGGTGCGCGAGGAGCTGGCTCGCTGCCGGGCGGCCGTGGAGACCTCCGGCGTCAGCTTCACCGAGCACGACGGTCAGGCCATGATGCGGCCACCCTATGGCCGCCGCCGCCCGGCGACCCTGCGGACCATGCGCGAGGAGGGCTATGTCCCCGTGACCTGGTCGATCACGTGCTTCGACTGGCGCAAGGCCAACTGGTGGAGCGAGAAGAAGATCGCCGCCAAGGCCGCCAAGGCGGGCGAGGGGGACGTGATCCTCCTGCACGACGGCTGCAACCTCGAGCCGGCGGCGGACCGCTCCCGTTCGATCGAGGCCACGCGGGAGACGCTTGAGCGCTTCACCGCCGAGGGCTACCGCTTCGTGACCGTGCCCCAGCTCGTGGACGCCGGCCGCTAGCCCCATGGCGGTCAAGACCTGGGACGAGTACGAGTTCGGCTTCTCCTGGGTGATGGACGAGCCGCTCCAGCGCACCTCCCACGCGCTCGCCGCCGACGGTCGGGTGTGGCTGATCGACCCGGTGGACGTGCCCGATGCGATCGAGCGCGCGACCGCGCTGGGCGAGCCGGCGGCGGTGGTGCAGCTGCTCGACCGCCACAACCGCGACTGTGCGGAGCTGGCCGAGCGCCTCGGCGTGCTGCACGTGAAGGTCCCGGACGTGCTCCCGGGGACTCCCTTCGAGGCCGTCCCGGCCGTGCGGGTTCCGCTCTGGCAGGAGAGCGCCCTGTGGTGGCCCGACCAGCGCGCGCTGGTGGTGGCCGAGGTGGTGGGCTCGGCGCCGTCCTACACCGGCGGGCGGCGAGCGGTGGGCGTGCACATCTTCCTGCGGGCCTTTCCGCCGAGCAGTCTGCGCGGCTATCGCCCGGGACACCTGCTGATGGGCCACGGCGCGGGTCTTCACGGGCAGCAGGCCGACGACGCCCTGGACGCGGCCCTCGACAACGCCCGAGGGGATCTTCCGCAGGTGCTGACGGGCTTGGCCGGGCAGCTGCGACACAAGCCCGCTTAAAGCCTGCATGAAACCTGTTTCCCAGCTGTAACCCACGGCCCCGGGCCAGCTACATTGGGTAGGACACCCGCTGCGCGGGCGCCGCCGAGGGAGGGGCGCCACCGATGTTTCGCAGCCGGGTGCGGCAGTCCCCGAGCAGGTACCCCTGCGCCCGAAACCGAGCGATCCATGAACAGCTTCTCCTTTTCCCACAACCGGTCACGTCAGGCGATGCTGCGCCTCCGCGCGCGGGCCTGGCCGATCCTGCAGACCGCGCTGGCGGTGGTGGCCGCCTGGTACCTCTCCAAGCTGATTCTGCCCGGCGAGCGGCCGGTGTTCGCCGCGATCGCCGCGGTGATCGCCATCGGCGCGACCTACGGCCAGCGCCGTGAGCGCGCGATCGAGCTGATCGGCGGCGTGGTGCTCGGCATCGGGCTCGCCGACCTGCTCGTGATGGGAATCGGCTCCGGCCCGCTCCAGCTCGGCGTGATGGTGATCCTGGCCATGACGGTGGCCGTGGCCCTCGGCGGCGGTCCCGTGCTCGTGACCGAGGCCGCGGTCTCGGCCCTGCTGCTCGTGGTGCTCGAGCCGAGCGGCACCGCGCTGCCGCCCACCCGCCTGATCGAGGCGCTGGTGGGAGGAGGCGTGGCGCTCGCCATCAGCGCACTGGCGTTCCCGCTCAACCCAGTGCTGCTGGTCGGCCGCTCGGTCCACGAGGTGTTCGGCCGTCTGGGCCGCACCCTTCAGGACGTCTCCTCGGCCCTGGCCGAGCGCGACGAGGTGCGCGCGCTTGCCGCCCTGGAGGACGCCCGCGGGCTCGACGACGCGGTCAGAGCCTTCGACGACGCGCTGGTGCTGGGCCGCGAGACCGCCCGCTTCTCGCCCGGTCGGCGCTCCTCACTGGGCGATCTGAACCGCTACGCCGGCAGCGCCCCGCACATCGATCTGGCCGTGCGCAACACCCGCATGCTCACGAGGCACTCCCTGCGCTTCCTGCGCAACGGCGGCTCGCCCCCCGAGGGACTGGCCGACGCGGTGCACGATCTCGGGCAGACGGTCTGGACGCTGGCCGCCGAGATAGACCACACCGAGCCGGAGGGCTCGGAGGTGAGCCGGCTGGCCGCGCGGGCCGCCGCCCGGGCGGCGGAGAGCTTCGAGGCTGATCGCGACCTGGGCGTGGCCGAGATCGTGGTCGGGGTGCGCTCCACGGCCATCGATCTGCTGCGCGCGCTCGAGGCGGCCTCGCCGGACGGGAGCCCGCCCGAACGGCTGCCCACCGGCGAGCTGCTCATCGAGCCCGCTTCGCCGCTGGCTGCCTGAGAATCGGCGCCATCGCTCAGCACGCGCCCGAGAACGCGATGGACGACGCCGGCGAGATCGCCCGATTTCACGATCGCTGCAGCCCGCTGATGCGGGAACTGCTGGACGAGCTGGCCCGCACACCCGGGAGCCCCCGGACCTTTCCGCAGATCGAGGACGCACTGGGATGGCCGCGCCGCCGGATCGCCTCGGTGCTCGGCGGCGTCGCCCGGGTGCGCAACGCCGAGTTCGGCGGCCGGCGTCCTTACCGCTTCCACAGCGAGCGCCAGTCGGGCTCCGGTCGCTGGGAGCTGTGGATGGACGCGGGCCAGGCACGAGCCATCGGGGCTGCGCAGCGCGATACTTGACCAATGTCCAACACCGAGATCGTGCATCGGGCGGCCGCTGCCTTCAACCGCGGCGACCTCGAGGGGACGCTGGCCGACGTGGCCCCCGAGTTCGAGTACGTCACCGCGGGAACGATTCCCGACCTGAGCGGCACCTACCGCGGCACTGGAGCGCTTCGAAGCCTTCGTGCGGCGGTTCTGGGAGGGGTTCGAGAAGGCCCGGCTGGACGTCCACGAGGTGGTCGAGGGCGAGGACGGAAGGGTGATGGTCGCGATGACCATGAGCGGGCGCGGCCAGCAGAGCGAGGCCGAGACCAGCTGGGACGTCTTTCAGGTCTGGACCATCAAGGACGGCAAGGCCATCCGCGGGCAGGGCTTCATGAACCGGGAGGACGCCCTCGATCAGCTGACGTCGGGGAACGAGTGATGCTCGTGCTCCACGATCCAGCGGCCGCCTCGCCTGCGCAGCCCGAGCGTCAGCCGTAGCCGGTTCTCCGGGTTCGCGGTGAGCTCCTCGGGCTTTCCGCAGCGCAGCAGGGCGTGGGCGAAGGCCACGTCGTTGCCCGCCGTCACCTCCAGGGAGTCGAGCTCGAAAAGGGCGCCCTGCGCCTGCCACTCGAAGAACGGCGGCCAGGTGTCGCGGTAGCTGTCGATGCCGCGCACGCCCTCGTACGGCGGCGGCACGTCGAACATCACGATTTCGTCGGAGTGTCCGGCTAGAACGGTGTCCATGTCTCCCTGGTGGACCGCCTCCGCCCAGCTCTCGATCAGCGTCCGGATCTGATTCTCGTCTTCGGTCATGCCAATGAGACGCTCCTAGCCGTCGAGATTGACCGGGGTGAAGGCCCGGACGGCTCCTGGACCAGGTCGCCGTATGGCCGGCCGCTGATTGCCTCGAGCGCAACGCCCACGGCGCGGTAGCCGACGTTGGAATAGTGCCGGTGCTCGCTGAGGGAGAAGCCCGCCTCCGTATCCGCCAGGGCGAGGACGTCGTAGGTCGACGCGGCGCGCTGTCGGACTCTCGATCAGCCCGGACGTATGGGTGAGGAGGTGGTGCAGGCTGATCGGGGGATCGCCCGCTCCCGGTCGGTCACGGCGACGGCGGCAGCGGTGGCCACCCCGGTGCCGAGCACCAGGGCGGCGTGCCGGTCGAGAAGGTGCCGCATGACGCCTAGTCTTACTCGGCCGAGCACAAGCCGTGACCACCGATTGCCAGGAGCGCCATGTCCGTGACCGCAGCCGAAGCCAGGAAGACCCGGCCCGAGGACTTCCTCGCCGTGGACGCTCTCCTCAGCGACGAGGAGAAGCTCATCCGCGACACCGTTCGCGCCTTCGTGGCCGACCGCGTGACCCCGCACGTGGGGGAGTGGTTCGAGGAGGGACGCGTCCCGCCGGAGCTCGTCCGTGAGCTGGGCGAGCTCGGCCTGCTGGGCATGCACCTCGAGGGCTACGGCTGCGCGGGCGCCAGCGCCACCGCGTACGGGCTCGCATGCATGGAGCTCGAGGCGGGGGACAGCGGCGTGCGCAGCCTGGTGTCGGTCCAGGGCTCGCTCGCCATGTTCGCCATTCACCGCTGGGGCTCGGAGGAGCAGAAGGAGGAGTGGCTCCCCCGGATGGCGGCCGGAGAGGCCGTCGGTTGCTTCGGCCTGACCGAGCCCGACTCCGGCTCCGATCCCGGCTCGATGCGCACGCACGCCCGGCGCGACGGTGAGGACTGGATCGTCAACGGGCAGAAGATGTGGATCACCAACGGCTCGGTGGCCGACGTCGCGGTGGTCTGGGCCACCACGGACGAGGGCCTGCGCGGCTTCCTGGTGCCGCGTGGCACGCCGGGCTTCACCACCCAGGACATCCACGGCAAGCTCTCGCTGCGCGCCTCGGTGACCTCCGAGCTGCTGCTCGACGACGTGCGCCTGCCCGCCGGCGCGCTCCTGCCGGGGGCCGAGTCCCTGCGCGGCCCGCTGTCCTGCCTCAACGAGGCGCGCTACGGGATCGTCTGGGGCGCCGCGGGTGCGGCCCGGGCCTGCTTCTGCGCCGCGCTCGAGTACTCCGGCGAGCGCGTCCAGTTCGACCGCCCGATCGCTTCGTTCCAGCTCGTGCAGCAGAAGCTCGCGAACATGGCTCTCGAGGTCAACCGGGCCACGCTGCTGGCGCTTCACCTCGGCCGGATGAAGGACGCCGGCACGCTGCGGCCCGAGCACGTGAGCATGGGCAAGCTCGGCAACGTCAACGCCGCTCTCGATGTGGCCCGCACCGCTCGTCAGGTACTGGGCGCCAACGGGGTCACGCTCGAGTACCCCGTGATCCGCCACATGAACAACCTCGAGTCGGTGGTGACCTACGAGGGCACCGCCGACGTGCACTCGCTGGTCATCGGCTCGGCGCTCACGGGCATCCAGGCCTTCCGGTGAGCACCGACGAGTGGGGGTCGTCGGTGGCGGCACCATGGGCTCCGGCATCGCCGAGTGTGTGCCCGCGCCGGGCTCGAAGTCCTGGTGGTGGAGGCCGACAACGCGGCGGCCGAGAGCGCCCGCGCCCGCATCGAATCCTCGGTGGAGCGCGGGGTCGAGCGCGGCAAGCTCGACGCCGCTGAGGCGGAGGACGCGCTGGATCTGCTGACCACGTCCGCGGAGCTCGAGCGCTTGGCCGATCGCCAGCTGGTGATCGAGGCGGTGAAGGACGAGCCTCAGGTCACGGCTCTGGACCGAGTGTTCTGGATCCCGGCGCTGCCGATCTGCTTGGACGCCACGCCGTACGACACACCGCCGAGCGAGATGAAAGGGCCAGGCTTGCCAGGACCGTTGCGGGGGAGGGACGGCGGGCGAAGCGCTTCACGGGAGTCTCCTCGGTTGGGTGACCCCCTCATACCCATTTGACCGGATCAGCGACGCGCGACTGCCGACAGCGGAACCGTCGAGGCCGCTCCGCGTTTCAGCCATCTGACGGTGGCCGTCCCGGCCTGCGGGTCGACCGCCAGGACCTTGCCGATCTCGCCGGTGGCCTTCTTGCGGACATGACCGGGCGGGAGCGGAGTCGAGCTGATCTCGGGCCCTCGGTGGGGCCTAGGGCGTGGCCGGCGGGCCTCGTTGGGCGACGCGGCCTCAAGGCGCTTTCGGGACGGGCGGACGGGCTCACTCGGGCTCTCCGAGGGCTGCTCGAGCACCTTCTCGATGGGGACCATGTTGGCTCCCGTTCCCTTCGTCTCCGTGTCCAGCACCCAGATCTTGCCCATACACGTGAGTCTAGAGACGCACGAACAGGTGTTCCGGCGGGAGCGCCGGGACGCGCTCTCCCGCGCGCCCCGGCTCCCTTGCATCGAACCGTCCTGTCAGGCGCTCGAGCCGGCCTGCTCGCGGGCTTCCTGCGCCCGACTCTGAGAGCTGTCGCGCAGCTCCTCGGCCTGCTCGCGGCCGGCCTCCTGGGCGGTCTCGGCCGCCTGCTGGGCCACCTGCTTGCCCCGCTCCACCGCCTCCTGACCGGTCTCCTTGGCCTTCTCCTTGAGGTCGTCGGCCATGGGACCGATCTTCTCGTCCTCGATCGAGGTGGAGGGGACCACGAGCCCGGCGACGAACCCGAGCGCCACGGCGCCAAGGGCCAGGCCGAGCGGGTTCTCCTGAGCTACGCCCGCCGCCTTCTTGGCACCCTGCTTGACCTCGCCGCTGTCCGGGGTCGAGCCCGAGACCTTCGAGCGGACGCTGTCCACCCGGTCGCTCACGGCACCCTTCGCACGATCGGTCACGTTGGTCTTGTAGCCCAGCGCCTCGACGGTCTCTCCCATCTCGGTCCTGGTCTGCTCTATGCCCTGCCTGATTTCGCGCGGGTCTTCGCCCATTGCACGTCCTCCTTCAAGCTCTCTTGTGTCTGTTCCGGCACCGGCGGCACCGCTTTCTTGATCTGGCTCTTGCCTCGCAGTGCGAGCACTCCGGCCACCGCGGCGTAGACGACCGCCACGATCAGCGCGGCCAGCCACAGCGGCATCGCCAGCTCCAGAGCCGCGATGACTGCGGTGGTCAGCGCGGCCAGAGCGAACACGCCGCTCAGGCCCGCGCCGCCGAACATGCCCGCGCCCACGCCGGCGGTCTTGCCCTTTTCGGTCAGCTCCGCCTTGGCCAGATCGATCTCCTGGCGGACGAGCGAGGTCGTCTGATCGGAGAGGTCCTTGAGCAGCTCTCCCGTCGGGCGCTGCCTCAGCTCGCTCTGATCGTTAGACGCCATCGCTGTACCGGGAGTCGAGCTCGCCCGTCACCTGCCCCGAACCGGTCTCGACCGACCGGTCGGAGAGGGAACGCCGCGTGGGCGAGCGGTCCGAGATCGAGGACTGGTAGCGCTCGCTGGACGAGGCCTTCAGCAGGCGCGAGGCGGCGAAGCCCAGTGCCAGGCCGCCGGCCACGACGGCCCAGGGCCGCTTCCGCCCGAACTCCTCGACGTCACGCAGGATGGTGTCGCCGTCGGACTTCTCGAGGTAGCCACCCAGGCGCTCGGCCCGGTCGGCGGCCTGCTCGGCATAACGCGCCGGAGCGTCCTTACCCTGCTTGCGAAGCTCGTCGGCCACGGAGCGCACGTCGCCTGCAGCACCGCTGACCCGCTCGCCGGCCTCGGTGGAGCGCTGATTCACCTGATCGCGCACCTTGTTCCGCGCCTGGCCGGCGGCCTCCTTGGCCTTGTCTTGAGCCTGGCCCGCGACCTCAGAGGCCTTCTCCTGTGCCCGCGCCTGGGCGCCGGTTTCCTGCTCGCTGGATTCACCGTTCGTGGCTGTGGGCGGATTGCCCGTGCTCACTTCCGTCATGTTCCTGCCCCTCCGTTGGAGTCTTCGTTGCTCGAATTCCGTGGCTACCCGCTGGCGGGCGCCCGAACCCGGTTCGGGGGATATGTGGCACTTATGGATAAAGCCGGTCCGAGCCGGGCATCAGGTGGGTATGGCGAAGACTGAGAAGAAGCTCTACAAGGACATGCGCTCCGGCGGCGTGCGCAAGAGCGTGGCCAAGGAGCTGTCAGCGCTGCCACGGCTCGAGGCCGAGGGCAAGCGGACACCCAAGTCCGCGAACGATGCGCTGGAACGGCTCGAGTCGGCGGTCAAGGAGGCACGCCGCCACGCCGAGGGCGGCAATCGTCGCGCCGGTGCTCGCAAGGCCGCCCGGACGCGGAGCGGCAAGGCCAAGGCCCGCAGCGCGGCCGGCCGCAAGGCGGCCAAGAGCCGCAGCTGAGCTCGGGCCTCGGCGGATCAGGTGCCGTAGAAGGGCGGCCGGCCCCCGGCCCGCTCGACGAGCGTCCCTCTCAGCTCGTCGAGCACCGCCGGATGGCCGCGGGCCACGTTGCGACTCTCGGACGGATCGCGATCGAGGTCATACAGGCGCGGGTTGCGCATCCGGTTGTCGTTGATGTAGGCCCAGCGGTCGGTGCGCAGATAGTGGTTCTCGCCGTAGCCACCGTAGGCGTACGGCCGCGCCGGTGGCCTGACCCCGGCGAGCAGGGCCGACAGGTCGACGCCGCTCATGCGCTCCGGCGTGGGCACGCCGGCAAGGGACAGCAGCGTGGGGCCCACGTCGTGCAGTGAGGCGAAGTAGTCGGTGGCCGCGCCCGCCCGCCGGCCGGCGGGGTCCACGATCACGAACGGGACCCGGATGAGCACCGGGTGAAGGGCGACGGAGATCTTCCCCGTCCAGCCGTGTTCGCCCAGCTGGAAGCCGTGGTCGCTGACGAGGACGATGACCGTCTCGCGGTCGAGGCCCAGCTCGGACAGGCGGTCGAGAAAGACGCCTAGCCAGCGGTCGGTCATGGTCACCTCGGCCGCGTACAGAGCGCGCAGCCGGCCGAGCACCTGCTCGCGGTTGCCGTCGTTCAGCCAGCTGCTCACGCGCTTGTAGCGCGGCATGGCGGGCTCGGGACCCCCGTAGTCCGGGTCGCCGTACTGACGGATGTAATGACGCGGCGGGGTCCACGGCTCGTGTGGCTCGTAGGTGTCCACGATCAGCGCGAAGGGCGCCGCGCCCGCAGCCCGTTCCAGGGCCGCCACTCCGGAGGTGAACACCCGCGCGGCAAAGGAGCGGGTCTCGTCGTGGGAGTACCCGCCGTTGGCGAGGTACTTGCGGACGCGATCCCGGATGCCGGGGTTGTCGATCGCCGGGTGCAGCCAGTGCCTCAGCTCGCGGGCCGAGACGCTCGACGGAGGTCTGGCCGTCCCCAGCTGACCTCCGTGGCGCACGAACAGGTCGAAGCTGCGCCTGAGCCGCTCGTACGGCCCGGCGAAGCCGAGGAAGGGGTTGTCGGTCACGTAGCCGGTCCAGTAGCCCGCTTCCCTCAACCGGCTGGTGAAGGTCTGCCGGACCGTGTGCATCGGAGCCCACCCCGGCGCTCTTGGGAGCCCTTGGTAGTCGTGCCAGCCCCGAAAGGGGAACATCCGCCGGCCGCTCAGCAGCGAGTTGCGCGCGGGCACGGTGGGCATGGCCTCGGGGAAGGCGCGGTCGAAGCGAAGGCCGCGGCGCAGGAGGGCGTCCAGGTTCGGCGTTCGCGCTCGGTCGCCGTAGGCGTGGTCGGCCCGCAGGGAGTCGATCACGATCACCACGATGTTCGGGCCGGCGGCCTTCCCGGCGCCCGCGAGAGCCCTCCCGCCCGAGCCGAGGGCCACGCCCGCCGCCGCGGCGGACGCCCCGGCCGACTGGATGAACGCGCGGCGAGTGAGGCTCAAGCGAGGACGAGTCTATTGCGGAGCGGCCCTCGATCGGTCACGATCGGCGCGAGGAGGTTTGACTCGCGCTACATAGCAGTGCTGGCCGTACTGGCTCTCGCCCTGGCCACGGCAGGTGAGAGCCACGCCGCGACGGTGACCGTCGGGGTCGATACCGCACACCCCGGGCGCGGCGCCCCGGCCGTGCGCAGCGACTTCGTCGGGGTCTCGATCCCCTACTACCTCCTGCCCTCGATGCTGTCCTACTTCCCGATCGACGTCGAGTCTCATCGCCGCTTCGCCCGGCCGTGGCCCGCGCCGCCGGCTCCGCGCAACCAGAAGGTGCTCAATATGCTCGCCGCGCTGGGCCACGGGACGCTGCGGGTGGGGGGGACCGCCCAGGAGCAGATGTGCTACTTCAACCAGCGACTCGGCAGCGGCTGCTCGTTCAAGTCGCGCGTTGTGGCTCGGCACTTCGCGCTGGTCAAGGACTTCCTGCTCGATCTCAAGGCCCGCGACAGGAACTGGACGGCGATGCTGGGGGTGCCCCTCGCGGACGGCGCGGCGAGTGTCCGCAAGACGATCGTCAAGGGGATCAACGCGGGCTTCACCGGCAGCGAGCATCCGGGCGCAGTCCTCAGGGACAACCGCCGGCTGATCCGCTTCGTGGCCGTCGGCCACGAGCCCAACAGCTATCGCCGGAGCGACTACCTGCGCTTGCGCTCGATCGCGCCCGGGCGGAAGGCGAAGAAGGCCCGGCCCGGGAAGCGCGGCGTCCGGCCCGGCAAGCGCCGCCCTCGCTCCGGGCGCAACCGCAGGTTCGCCACCAACCAGCGCTACCGCGTGGCAGCGCGGCGCCTGCTGACGCGAGGCAGGGCGAAGGGTCCTGGCCGGCACTTCCGCTGGACCGGGCGGCGCATGGCCGGCCCGGGGCTTCCGACCTACTCCGCATGGCGAGGGCGCCTCGGCGCCATGATCGCCGCCGGCGGCTACCGCTTCGTGACCCAGAGCGTGTACCAGGCGCGCGGACGCCGGGGCTGCATCCAGGACCTGACCAAGAGCGCGCGCAGGCCGGGCCGGTGCTGGTCCTCGCCGGGCCTGCCCGGTGGCCGGGACCGGCGGGCCGAGTTCCTGCTGGCCGAGCCGCCGCTGCGACGGCTGGGGCGGCTCGTGGGGCAGGCGGTCCGATACGCCCGCGGCCGGGATGTCTACGCGGTGGAGGCCAACAGCGTGTCCAAGCGCGGCTCACGCGGCGTGAGCGACACGATGGTCAACGCGCTCTGGGGCCTCGACTGGATGTTCACGATGGCCGCCCGCGGCGTGAGGGGAGTGAACATCCAGCACGCCGACCGCTGGGACAACAACCCGCTGCTGCGGCCGGGAGGCCACGGGTTCGCTCCCTACAACCCGATCGGGCTCACCAACGGAGCCATCGACGCCAAGCCGCTCTACTACGCGATGCTGCTGTTCGGCCAGTACGCCACCGGAACCGCGGCGGGCCAGAGCCAGGCTCGGATCGAGCGCCTGAAGCCGGATGGCCCGACGACGATCAAGGCCTGGCGCGCCCGCGCCGGGCAGACCAACAGCGTGTTCCTGATCAACAAGGACGCGTCGGTGGCCCCGGCAACGACGGACGACGTGGTGCGCCTCGCGCCCAGCTCTCCGGCCGCGGATTGCTACGCCCTCTGGCTGCGGGGGGACGACGGGACGATCAAGAGCCCCACGGCCTCTTTGGGCAACCCACTGGAGAATCGCTGGGCCAGGGTGGATGCCGAGGGCAACGTGCCGGAGTGGCACTGGCGCCGCATCGAGCCCGAGAACGGGCAGTACCCGATACCCGTGCGCCGCGGGGACGCGGTGGTGGTGAGGTTCTGGTGACCGGGTTGGACCGGCGCTAGCCGGCCTCGTCGGGCTCGTCGGGCTCGTCGGAGGAGCGCCGCTGTTCCTCGCGCACCGCGTCCTCGCCGGGCCCGTCCGCGTCGCCGTGGTCCCGCGCGTCGTCGTCCTTGTCCGGACCCTCGACGCGACGGCGCTCCTCGGTGAAGCGCTGCCGGTCGTCGTCCGTCCTGGCCACCGCGGACTGCAGCGTGCGCAGCATGCCGCTAGCGGCGCCCCGCCGGCGCGAGCTCTCGGCTCTTGCGCTCGAGCGTCTCGAGGAGCGAGCTGTAGGAGTCCGCGAACGCCTGGACTCCTTCGTCCACCAGCTGGCGCAGGACGATGTCGTCCACGTCCACCCCGGCGTCGCGGATCTCGCGCATGACCGCATGGGCCGCGTCCACGTCGCGGTCGACGGTACGGGCTGCCGTTCCGTGGTCGCGCGCGGCCTCGATCGTCGCGTCGGGCATCGTGTTCACCGTGTCCGGGCCGATCAGCTCGTCCACGTAGAGCGTGTCCGGATAGTCGGGATTCTTGGTCGAGGTCGAGCCCCACAGCGGGCGCTGGACATGTGCGCCCGCCCGCTCGAGACGCTGCCAGCGCTCTCCCGAGAACATCCGCTGGAAGGACTCGTAGGCGATCTTCGCGTTCGCGACGGCCGCCCGCCCGCGAAGCTCCTCACGGCCCGCCTGCTCGAGAGCGTCGTCGACCTTCGTGTCCACGCGCGAGACGAAGAAGCTCGCCACCGACGCCGAGTCCTCGATCGGCTTGCCGGCGTCCAGCCGCCGCTCGAGCCCCGACAGGTACGCGTTGGCGATCTCCTCGTAGCGCGACACTGCGAACAGCAGCGTGACGTTCACGTTCAGGCCGGCCGCGGTGAGCTCCTCGAAGGCGCGCACCCCCTCGGGAGTGCCGGGCACCTTGATCAGCAGGTTGGGCTTGTCGATGGCGTCGCGATGGCGGTGGGCCGCCTCGATCGAGCCGTCGGTGTCGTGCGCCAGGTCCGCGGGCAGCTCGAACGAGACGAAGCCGTCCTGGCCCTCGGTGCGCTCATACACCGGGAGCAGTACGTCGGCGGCGTCGCGCACGTCGCGGTAGGCGAGGCGCTCGAACAGCTCCTGCGGGTCTTGGGTCTCGTTCAGCAGCTCGCTGAACGCGTCGTCGTAGCTGTCCGACTGCCCCATCCCCTTCTCGAAGATGGTCGGGTTGGAGGTGACCCCGGAGATGCCGTCCTCCTCGATGAGGGTCTCCAGAGTTCCCTCCGTGATCAGGTCGCGGTTGAGGTTGTCGATCCAGACCGACTGTCCCTCGGCCTCGATCTCCTTCAAGCGGTTCGGCGATGCGGCTTGCTCCATGATCAATAGGTACCCAACCAGGCGTGCGCGTACCCGCCGAACCGTCAGTTCGCTCGCTCGAGGCGTATCCGCATCCACGGCCGCCAGGAGGCGCCGTCGTCGTCGGTGCGCCGCCACCGAATGTCGGCGCTCCTGCCGTCATCGGAGATGCGCATGGTCGCCTCGGCGCCGGTCGAGCCGAAGCTCCAGACACCATCCGCGCCGACCCTGGCCTGCGAGGTCTCCTCGCCACCCTGGTTGTCGTAGGCGCGGGTGGGGAAGGCGCCCACCTCGGCGTCCCAGGGCCCGATCACCTCGAGCGCCTCGACCTGCTCATCTCCCATGCGCACATCCACGCGATGGACGACGAAGTGCTCGCCGAGGCGCTCGTAGTGATCGTGGCCGTCCACGGCGGCGACGACGGTCTCGCCGTCGCCGCCGAAGACCTCGCCCCGGGTTCTCCAGCTGCCCAGGAGCGGTTCGACCGCAGGGGCCATCAGCGCGAGCCGAGCCTCTCGATCAGCTCGTCGAGACGCTGGTAGGTCTCGTTCATACCCTCCTCCATACCCGACCCGAGCATGCCGTCGCGCTCCTCGGTGGTGTGGAAGAGCGAGCTGCTCACCAGCTTGGTGCGCTCGCCGAGGTCCTCGAACACGGCGGTGTCCACCGACACATGCCCGGGCATTCCCTCCCATTCGAAGGTCTGCACGATCCGGTCGGGAGGGCTCACCTCGCGGTAGGTCCCCCTGAAGGCGGTCTCGCTGCCGTCCGAGTTACGGGTCACGTAGCGCCAGCTGCCGCCGTTGCGCACGTCCATCTCGTCGACGATGGTCGTGGTCCCGCGCGGGCCCCACCACTCCGGGATCAGCTCCGGGTCGGTGAAGAGCTCGAACACCCTGTCGCGCGGTGCATCGAAGATGCGCTCGACGTGGATCTCCCTCTCGGTCGGCGTGGTCACGGTGGCGCGGCGCGCCTCCTGCTGATCACTGGTCATTGCTGGTCTCCTTTCGTTCGTTCGACGAGCTCCCCGAACCGGTCGAGGCGCTCGTCCAGCATCCGCCGGTACATCCCGATCCACTGCTCGATGTCCTCGAGCCGGCGCGGGCCGAGGTTGCAGTGCCGCGCCCGCCCCACTTTCTCGGTGGTCACCAGCTCGGCCTCTTCCAGCACGCGCACATGCTTCTTCATGCCGGTGAGAGAGATGCCGAACGGCTCGGCCAGCTCGGTGATGGTCGCGCCCTCGCGCCCGAGGCGCTCGAGGATCCCCCGGCGGGTGGGATCCGCGAGCGCGGCGAAAGTGCGATCGATCTGTGAATACTGAACCACTTGGTTCAGTATAGCGGACGCCGAGAGCGATCGCAACCCCGGCTCGGTTCCCAGCGCCCGGCTACTCGGGCGGCACGTACTTGCTGGCGGTGAAGACGGCGCCCTGCGGGTCGCTGAGCACGGTCATCCTCACCCATGGTGCGTCGAACGGAGGCACCAGCACCTTGCCGCCCAGGTCGGTGACCGCCGCCGCGGTCGCGTCTGCGTCGTCGACAGCGAAGGTGATGCTCCAGTGTGCCGGGGTCTCACCCGAGTCGTCGTCGCCGTCCATCGGGCGCAGCCAGGCGACCACGTCCTCGAAGCCCTCAGGCGCGCCGTCCGCGGCCATGCGGCTGCGCAGGTCGGGATCGCGCTGCTCGAGGAAGTCGCCGTAGCCGGCGAGGCGCCACATGGTGAAGCCGCCGTCGCCCAGGTCCACGCTGTTCGCCTCCCAGCCGAACACCGCGCCGTAGAAGGCCTCGGCGCCCTTGGGGTCGCGGGTGTTGAGCTCGCTGAAGTTCCAGGTGCCCGGCTCGTTGACCAGCTGGGCGCCCCTGTGCTCTCCCGCCTGCCAGACGCAGAAGGCGGCGCCCTCGGGGTCGGCCAGCACGGCCATACGGCCGGAGCCCATGACGTCGAAGGGCTCGGTCAGCACGCTTCCGCCGGCCTCCTTGGCCTTCGCGGCCGTCTCGTCGGCGTCATCGACCCACATATAGGTGTTCCACCTGGCCATGGGCGGCATCCCGTCGGGCTGAGAGCCCACCGCGGCCACGTCGCGGCCGCGCAGACGGCCGACCAGGTAGCGCCCCGGCGAGTCGGCGGGCATCACGTCCTCGAACTCCCAGCCGAACACGCCTCCGTAGAAGCGGGCCGCTGCGTCAGGGTCGGGCTGCGGGGTGTCGACCCAACACGGCACTCCGGCCGGATATCCGTCTCGCTCTAGCACTCTGCTCCCTTCGCGGTTGGACCGAAGGACCACACGCTAGGCGGAATTTAGGCCTACTACTGTCCTCGACTCAATCGAGGTCCCAGCCGAAGTAGACCTCCACGCTGTTGACCCGGTCGTCCTCGAATCCGAAGATCTCGGTGTTGCGAAAGCGCGTGCCGTTCGCCCTCGTGGCTTCGTAGGTCACCACGACCTCGTCGTTGGCCTCGAACAAGCGCTTGAACTCGAACGCGTCGATGGTCTGCGAGCCCGGCCAGCAGCGCTCGAAGTAGGTCTCGCGGTCGATGCCCACGTCGGGTGGCGCGGAGAACACGAAGTCCTCGGCCAGGCGCCGCTCCACGAGCGCGCGATCAGCGCTCTCGTATGCGCGGTAAACGTCGCGGACTGTCTGCAGGCGGTCGGTGTTGGTCACGGTGCGTTCCCTTCGCGTCGAGTTCATGGAGGAGACCGGCCGTTCACGGGAAACTGATCGTTGCCCAGGTCATCCAAACCGGGTGATGCCTGCGTTCGCCTGCTGAGAGACAGTGGGCTGCTGTCGAAGTCAACCAAGGAGGCAGACATGAGAGGCGCGGGTCGAGTTGTATTCGCGGCGACGATGCTGTTGATCGTCGGGACGCTCAACATCATCTATGGCATCGGCGCGCTGGACGGCGCGAACATCTTCGTCAACGATCAGAGGTTCGTGCTGACCAACCTCAACACCTTGGGTTGGGTGCTGATCGTCCTCGGCGTGATTCAGCTCGCCGGCGGCTTCTCGCTGATGGCCGGCAACACCTACGGACGGGTGATCGGGATCATCGGGGGCAGCCTCGGTGCGATAGGCGCACTCCTGTCGATCGGCGGGTCCTACCCGTGGTGGTCGCTGGCGATCTTCTTCCTGTGCGTGTACATCGTGCACGGCATCCTGGTCTTCGGGGAGGACGAGCGGGCCGCGCGGCCGCCTGAGGGAGCGCGATAAGGGGATCGCTATTCCGGAGCGACGTCGGCGACGCGCTCTAGATCGGACGCCACCGTTTTCAGCGGCACCGTGGTGACGATCTCGACGTCTGCTCCGGCGCGCAGCCGTGGTTCGAACTCGACGAGGTCCCGGGCGATCTTCTCGCGTTGGGCGGAGGTGGAGCCGAACGAATTGCCGGTGCGTGTGGCCACGCGAGCCAGCATGACGTCCAGCGGGGCGCTCAACAGCACGACCGCGTCGAAGCTGGGGTAGAAGCGCGTCTGGTTCACAACGCAGCCGGCGACGAACAACACGCCGTCGACCTGCTCGTCGAGGAGGGCGGCCATCCGGTGCTCGTCCCACACCGGCTCGGGCTCATCGGCGGTCTCGAGCTCGACGATCCACCCCTCGTCGTCGGTGTCGACCACCGCGTGGCCGCGCTGAGCGAGTTCCGCCAGTACGGACGACTTGCCGGTTCCCGACATGCCGGTGATCAGCACGCGCGGCATCCCTGCGGAATACCACAGGTTCAGCTCGCCATCACCACTTGAGCTCGATCTCGAGCTCGCGCTCCTTCTCCTCGATCTCGATCTCGAGCTTGAACTCGACCTCGTCGGGCACGAACACCTTGAAGTGCAGCCCGCCGCGGTCGAACTTGATCTCGTTGTCCTTGGCGAGCGCGTCGGCGAGGGCGCGTAGGCGCGCGGCGGCGTCCTTGCGGCTCAGCCGTTCCTTCTCGGTGATCTCCATCAGGTCCATTCGGGCCTCCTTGTCGTTGACTTGGACGGTTGGTCGGGACGGCCTCGGGCGATTCGCACCAGGTCGACGAGGCCCGCCCGGACGCCCTCGGGAGCCATGGCCGAGGGCGAGGCGCCGGGGTGCCGGCGCGCGATTCTCACCCGCAGGACGCCCGGCCTGATCCGAAAGCGAAGCGGTGGCTCGAGCACGAGCGCCTCGCCGTCGACGCCGGCGGGCACGGGGCCATCGGCGTCGACCTCGAAGTCAGGGGCCGACCATTCGCGCCAGGGTCGCTGCAGGGACCGGCGGCCCTCGCTGCTTCCCGAGGGTGCCCCGAACACGGTGATGCCGAGCAGGCCGTCGTCGATGCGCGGCCGCGTGCCCGACCCGACGGCACGGCCGAGCCGGTAGCGGTTGTTCGAGACGAGCACCGCGGCACCGGAGTGATGCGCGTGGCCGCCCGGTCCCGTCCAGCGAAGGCTGAGCCCGCTGCCTCCGGGGCCGAGTACGTCAGGGACGGTGTCGAGCAGCGTGCGCAGCTTCGCGTCGCGATAGCCCTTGCGCTGGACGGCGTCGGCGTACAGCCCGAGCGAGACGTTGTTCACGAAGACGCGCTCGTTGATCTCAGCCAGGTCGACGATGCGCTCGCCGCCGTCGACGAAGGCGTCGAGGGCGCCCACCACGTCGTCACGGTCCACGCCGAGGTCGAGCGCGAAGTGGTTGCGCGTGCCGGCGGGCACGCACGCGTACGGCAGTCCGCGCTCCGCCGCCATCGCCGCGACGATGGCCTGCGAGCCGTCGCCGCCCGCCATGGCCAGCCCGTCGGCGCCGCCTTCCACGGCCCGATGGACCAGCACTTCGAGGTCCTCCCCAGGCTTCAGCTCGATCGGCTCGATACCGCGCGTGCGTGCCTCGGCAGCCAGCGAGAAGCGCTCCGCCTTCCCGCCGCCCGAGCGCGGGTTGTAGAACAGCACGGGCTGGCGCAGCGCCGGCGCGCCCGGCAACGTCACGTGAACCGCGAGGGTGGCGCGAGCGGCCGCCAGGGACACCACCAGCCCCGCCACGACCAGCAACTGAGCGAGGAGAGAACCCCCGGTGACCAGTAGGACCACGGCACCGGCCAGCGCCAGCACGGCGACGGCCAGCCCAGCCAGGCGGGCGAACCCTCGACGCAGGGCGCCGTACCAGGCCCCCGCCGCGGCGATCACGACACAGCCGAGCAGGACCAGGCCACGCGGGAACTCGCTCACCGCCACGGCAACGGCGAGTGCCCCCGTGGCGGCCCCCACCACCAGCGCGATCAGGGCCGCGAGCTGCCGCTGCCTCATGGGGTCGCGCAAGAACACCAGGACGCAAGCCTGCCGCGCCACCGGCGGGCGGTCATCGCCCCGATGGGGTGAGATCAGCCGTGATCTCATGCCATCTGGGTGATGCCCTCTCTGCCGAAGCGCGGTTGGATCCGACCCACATGAACGAGGTAGACGAGCGGGCTGACAGGGGCAGGGCGGCGCGATCGGTGGCGTCACGCTCGGGGCACGGCGACTGGGAGCCGGTTCCTGATCGGGCCGATCCGGTCGAGCTGCTGGCGGAGCAGGACGCCTCCCGGGTGCCCGAGCTGGTGCCGATCCGCTACGGCCGGATGCTCGTATCGCCGTTCACCTTCTTCCGCGGAGCGGCCTACCTGATGGCGGCCGACCTGGCCGCTGCGCCCCGGACGGGGCTGGAAGCGCAGCTCTGCGGCGATGCGCATCTGTCCAACTTCGGTGTGTTCGCCGCGCCCGACCGGCGGCAGGTGTTCAGCATCAACGATTTCGACGAGACGCTCCCAGGCCCATTCGAATGGGACGTGAAGCGGCTGGTGGCCAGCTTCGCCGTTGCCGGCCGAGATCGAGGCTTCAAGGCCAAGCAGCGACGACCGATCAATCGGGCCGCGGCGCGTTCGTACCGGGAGGCCATGAGGAGCTTTGCCGAGATGTCGCACCTCGACCTCTGGTACGCCCGCATCGACGCGGACGAGATCGCCACGGTGGCGGCCCGGCAGGCCACCCGGAAGCAGCTGAAGCGCTTCGAGCGAAACATGGCGAAGGCGCGGTCGAAGGACAGCCTGAGGGCCTTTGCGAAGCTCACCGAGCTCGTGGACGGCGAGCCCAGGATCGCGAGCGATCCGCCGCTCATAACTCCGGTCGAGGAGCTGGCGTCCGGGGTCGAGAAGGAAGAGATCGAGGAGTTCATGCGCGGAGCGATCGGCTCCTACCGGCGCACTCTCAGCACCGACCGGCGGCACCTGATGGGCAAGTTCCGCTACGTCCACGCGGCGCGCAAGGTCGTGGGCGTGGGCAGCGTCGGCACACGCGCCTGGATCGTGCTCATGCTGGGCCGCGACGAGAACGATCCGCTGTTCCTGCAGCTCAAGGAGGCCCAGAAATCGGTGCTCGAGCCCTTCTTGGGCAAGAGCCGGTTCGCCAAGCACGGCCAGCGGGTCGTGGAGGGGCAGCGACTGATGCAGGCGGCCAGCGACATCATGCTCGGCTGGATCCGGGTCGACGGCATCGACGGGGTGAGCCGGGACTTCTACCTGCGCCAGCTCTGGGACGGCAAGGGCTCGGCGCTGGTCGAGATGATGAGCCCGGAGGAGCTGACGGTGTACGCCGAGCTCTGCGGCCGGGCGCTCGCGAAGGCGCACGCCCGCTCCGGTGACCCGATCGCCATCGCGAGCTACCTCGGCGCGGGAGAGAGCTTCGACCGCGCGCTGGCCTCGTTCGCAGAGCTGTACGCGGACCAGAACGAGCGTGACTACCACGCCCTCAATGAGGCTGTCGCTTCCGGCCGCGTCGCGTCCGAGACAGGCCTCTGAACCAAAGGAGACAGCATGTCCGACCGACCCGTCTTTCTCTACGCCGCCGTGTACGACGAGATCTCGGACGCCGAGGCCGACTACGAGGCCGTGTTCGACCTCCACGCGGCCGGCGCGATAGGCACCTTCGACTCTGCCGTGATCCGAAAGGAGCCCGACGGCAAGGTGCGGGTGACCAAGACCGAGAAGCCGACCCAGCACGGGGCCTGGACCGGGGCCGGGGTTGGGGCGCTGGTCGGGATCCTGTTCCCGCCCGCGCTAATCGGCAGCGCGATCGTCGGAGCCGGCGCCGGCGGACTGATCGGACACCTGTCGCGCGGACTGTCGCGCGGGGACCTCAAGGAGCTGGGCGAGGAGCTCGAGGCCGGAACCGCCGCCGTGATCGTGCTCGGTGAGTCGAAGATCGAGGAGCAGCTCCAGAAGGCTATGAAGCGCGCCAACAAGCTGATCGAGAAGCAGCTGGAGGCCGACGCGGACGAGCTCGAGCGCGAGATCGAGGCGGCCGCGCGGGAGGACGCGCAGCAGCGCTGAGGCGCGCAGGAGTAGCGCCCGCGGTGTCCAGCGACTGACCAGCCCGCCCGACTACTCGGGGACCGGTTCTCAAGGTGCCCGCAGCCGGGCGGTCGGCGGCGTTGGAGGAGGCGTCGTCCGTGCTCGCTGTGAGCGCAGGTCTTCGACCGGGATGGCGCCTCAGGCCGTCGAGCGCGCCGGAGCTATGGTCGCCGATGCCAGCGCGGGTCTACCGGGTCGTAGTCGTTGAGGTTCACGGTGATTGAGTCGGTACTGGATGGAAAGTCGGGGACGTTGACGACCCGCAGCGGACCGTCGCCGCGCGATCGGAGCGCCACTGAGCTGGTCCCTCCCGCGGAGGCTGTGGCCGGAACGAACAGATCCACTCCGCTCAGGAACGGCAGTGAGAAAACGACAGGAAGCGGGGCCGTGACGTTCGAGACACGGTCCGATCCAGCATCGAAGGCGAACATTCCGATCACTCGTTTCGTGATCGGAGCCGTGGCGGCGTTGATCACGTTGGTGCCGTTCACGAAAAGCTGGTCGGTCTGGGCTCCTTGGTCGCCCCAGAGTTCCTTGTAGCGGACGATCGTGAAGGCCGAGTGTGCCGGGCTTCGCGCGATCAGCAGGTTGACGCCGGCGTCTGGCTCGGACGTGAGCAGCCGCACGAGGTGGCTGCTGCGGACGAACGGCTCGAAATAGAGATGATGGGTGTTCTCGCCCTCCCTCAGGAGCGCGAACTCGTAGTGGGCACCCGCACGGATCCCCCGCACGGGTCCCCACGAGCCGTCGTCGGCAATGTCCACTCTTGCGACGGGTCGATTCCACCTGCGCTGTCCGGTTGGACCGGAGACCTCCCAGACCTCGAGAGTGCGGTCGCCGACCCCGATGTTCTGAGGGAAGAGCTGCGCGCGGCCAGAGAGGGTGATCCAGCGCTCCGGGCTGATATCCCGGCGCGGGCGATGGCCGGTGAAGAAGCGGTACATCGGTCGGAATGATTCAGCCGACGTGGCCACCTGCACGTGCGTCTGGTTCGCGATCGTCACGTTCTCGGCGCCTGTGATCTCCCGGCCGGCCGTACCGCGGCCGGCCCAGATGGCGAGCGTGGGAACACCGCCAGGAGGCGTCGCCGCCGTCCGCCCGTCGATGTTCACGTACCTTCGAACGTTCCCGGCGCGTGTCGGGGTGGCGAGATACTCGTGCATGAGGGTCGTGCCGAGCGAGTGGCCCAACACGTCCACCTTGTCTCTGCCGGTGCTCGACTTGACCTTCGCGATCAGGGCGTCGAGATTGGCGAGCACCTGCTCGCGGGTGTTGACGGAAAAGGTCGAGTCGTATTCGAGGACGTTGACGAACCTCTTCGGATAGCCGTTGCTGGTGAAGCGCAGGGCCTGGGATTCAAACTGGCCGCCGGAGCCGGCGCCGCCGTGGACGAAGATCATCGGCGTCAGGTGCCGGTACGAGCGCTGGTGCCCGGTTTCATGCGCGGCGGCTGTCGGGGCCGCCATCGACAGCGCAACGATGGCAACGAACAAGCCGCGGAAGGGCCACGAACGTATCAACGTCTCTCCTCCAGTTCGAGTGGGCCGATCATGCCATCCTGACCGCTCCGCGCGTCGAACCCTACGGTCGCGTCGCGGTGTTTCGCGACATCGCCGGAAACCGCTGGGACCTGCTCGCTCGGCCCTGAGCAAAGGCTGGATCGCGTGGTTGGTTCCCTAGAGGGCCCGAAGCTCGAACCACACGCAGGTGCTGTCCGCGCGGCTGGTGATCCCCCAGCGGTCCGCGATCCGGTCGACCAGGATCAGACCCCAGCCGCCTCCCGCCTTCGAGTGGGAGGGTTCAGGTTTGTGCCGGAATCCGTTTCCGGGCTGGGACACTTCGACCCGCACCCGCTGGGGCGACCGCTGAAGTGCCACGTGCAGCGACCGGTCCGGTCCCACGCCGTTGTGACGCACGCCGTTGGTCACCAGCTCGCTCACCAGCAGCAGAATGTCTTCACGGGCGGAGGGAGGGACGGCGCCGTCGCCGGCGAGTATCGCTCTTCTGGCGTTTGAGGAGGCTTCGGGCCCTCCGTGCACCGAAAAGACCAGACCCTTGCGTGCGGTCATGCGGCACGCTCTGCGCCGCGGCGTTCCCTCTCTTGCGCGTCCGGTGAGTTGCGGCGTAACGGTGAGGATGTCGGCATGCTCAGCTCCTGAAGCCCGGTACGTCGACCACCGAGGTCGACACCTGCCGGCCAAGTGCTGGAGCCGGAATACACGCCCGCCGATTGCGTTGGGCAGAGCGCGCGCCGAGGATATCACCGGAGCGGATTCCGGGCTAGAATGCAGCGCTCCCAGATCGACGATGAGCTACCGCGAGACAGACAATCTGCGCGTGCTGATCGCAAACGAGCGCAAGGATCGGCTGGCCCTGGTCGCGCCGATCGTCGCGGGACTCGGACACGAGGTGATCGCCCGCGAGGTCGACGTGAACGACGTGGGGCCCGTTACAGCCCGAGAGCGACCCGACGTCGCTCTGGTCGGGCTCGGCGAAAGTTCCCAGCACGCCCTCACCCTGATCGAGAAGATCGTCCAGGAGTCGGCCTGCCCGGTCATCGTCCTGATCCACTCCCCCGATCCGACCTTCGTCAAGGAAGCGTCGAAGCGCGGCATCTTCGCCTACATCACCGACGCCGAATCCCAGGACTGGCAGAGCTCGATCGACATCGTTCTGCGCCGCTTCGCGGAGTATCACGACCTGGAGGGCGCTTTCGGGCGTCGAGCCATCACCGAGCGGGCCAAGGGCATCCTGATGGAACGGCACTCGCTCGACGAGGCAGCGGCCTTCGAGATGCTTCGCGACCACTCCCGAACCGTCAACCGCAAGCTCGTCGACATCGCCTCCGCAGTCGTCGACGGTCATCCGTTGCTACCGAAGGGGAGCGAACTCCCTCCCTAGCGCCAGTCCGTGCTGCCCGGCCTACCGGCGGGTGCCGACGACGACCAGGTATTCCTGCTCGAACCGCGCCTGCTCAGGCGTGCCGAGGTTCCACTCGTCACAGAAGGCGCTGAGGGCCGCGTCGAGTTCCCCCTCACGGCCGTCCTTCTCGGCGTTCGCTCGCGCGACGATCGTGGGCCCGTACTTGGACTTGAAGTGTTCGCCGTATTCCTGCGGCTTCTCGAAGGCCGTGACCTCGAGCGTGTCGCGATCGAGCGTGTGGAGATCGACGCGATCCCCGAACACCTCTTGGACGTGTTCCTCGCTGCCCCACAGCGGCGGCGGCTGCGCGCCCGGAGGCGGGGGCGGGGCGAATGGGCCCATGGTCCGAAACAGGGCACCGATCATCCCCTCGGGAGTCCAGTTGAGCATCCCGATCGTCCCGCCGGGGCGGCACACGCGCACGAGCTCGTCGGCCACGCGCTGATGCATCGGCGCGAACATCGCGCCGATCGACGACATGGCGACGTCGAAGGACTCGTCCTCGAAGGGCAGATTCTCGGCGTCGGCCTCAACCCAGTCGAGCTCGACGCCGGCCTCCCGCGCCCGCTCGCGACCAGCTTCGAAGAGCTCAGGCGTAAGGTCGCTTGCGGTCACCTTGGCGCCCGCTTGCGCAGCCGGTATCGAGGCGTTGCCCGTCCCGGCGGCAACGTCGAGAACACGCATATCCGCGCCGATCCGGCACGCCTCGACGAGCCGCGGCCCGAGCGGCAGCAGGAATGTCTCGACCATCCCGGGATAGTCACCCGAGGCCCACATTTTGCGATGCCGAACCTTCAGCTCCGAATCCGCAGTCGTCACGTCTTCCCCTCCTCGTGGACGTGGCGACACTACCGCGGTCCCCGCCGGTTCCGCAACGAGAGCTCGAGCATCGCCGCGGCGACCGCATCGGCGGCCTCATCGGGTATTGCGGTCGCGGCCCGTTCGAGCACGAGCAGCCGCGCTCCGGGGATCTCGCGCGCGAGCGCCTCACCGTTGCCGACGGGGAAGAACGGGTCCCGGCGGCCATGCACCACGAGCGCCGGGATCGCAAGCTCGGGCAGGCGTTCGCGCCAGCGTGGCTTGCAATCGAGCTTGGAGAACACCAGGCCCATCTGGTTGGCCATCTGGACCGCGGGCTGCGTGCCCGGCGTGCGGTCCCAGATGCGCTCGGCGGTCGCGCGTGCGGCGGCGGGGTCGTCGCTCAGGATCTCCGCGCCGGCGGCGGCGAACTCCGCCACGGCAGAGCGGTCGGACCAGTCGGGCATCGGGTGCGAGAACAGCCGGTCCATCGTCGCCGCGTCGTGGTCAGGCAGGTCGTCGTCGGGCGGGCCGGGTGCCACGGGCCGCGTCCCGGCGAGGGTGAGCGCCGAGAACGCGTCGGGGTGGTCGAGCGCGGCGACCTGGACGACCATCCCGCCGACGCCGATGCCCGCCAGGTGTGCGGGCCGGTCGTCGAGTCCGCGGGCGAGCGCCGCGGCGTCGGTCGCGAGATCGCGCAGCGTGTAGGCCGGAGCCTCGGGATCGACGGTCGTCGACGCGCCGGAGTCGCGCAGGTCGTACCTCACCACGTGGCGTCCGCCGCGAGCGAGCGCCTCGCAGAGCGTGTCGGGCCAGGAGAGCATGGTCGTGCCGCCCGCGAGCAGAACGAGCGGCGCCGCCGCGTCGCCGAAGTGCTCTACCCCGAGCGTGACGCCATTGGCCTCGACGGTCGTCATGACGGCGAAGCTTCCTCGAACGATTCGGCCGGCGCAAGCGCCTTGACAAGGAGACGCGATACTGCGGTCCACCATGAAATCTCGGCTGCCCGCCGCCGTACTCGCGCTAGCGGCCGTCTTCGCATGCTTGACGGCGGCGCCGGCCGTCGCACGGCCGCACTCTCCCGCCGGTGGGGTGATCGCAGGCGGTGGCGAGAAGGGGTCGCTGCCTGACGGGTACCGGCCCAAGCCGTTCTGCCCGCAGCAGCGCGACCGGTGCCTGACGAGGCTCCTCGGGAGAATGGAGCGCAACTACGAGCGGCTCGGGTGTCACCACAATTCGGCCTTCTCGCTGCTCTACTGGCGGACCACCGAGGGCATCCGCGATGCGACCTGGTCGGGCGAGTTCAGCGACCGCCGGTTCTGGAACCAGCTCACATTTGCGTTCGGCGCGTACTACCTGAACGCGTTCAAGGCATGGCGCAACGGCAGGACGAGTCGCACCCCCGAGGCCTGGCGGATCGCCTTCAAGGCCGCCGGGAACGAGAGGGTTTCGTCGGCCGGGGACATCTGGCTCGGGATCAATGCACACGTCAATCGTGATCTGGCGTTCGTCTACTACCAGCTCGGGCTGGACAACTACGCCGACCACCTGCACGTGAACACGGTGCTCGCGCGCGCCCAGCTCGTGGTGTTCCCGGAGCTGATCGCCACGCTCGACCCGGCGGTCGCGAATCAGACGCCAAGCGATCCGACGCTTACGCTCGACGTGTTCGCCTGGCGCGAGCGGGCCTGGGACAACGCGCAGCGCCTCGAAGCGGCGCCGAACGCCAAGGCCCGCGGCCGTATCGCCGCCAGGATCGAGCGGAATGCGGTGGCCAGGGCGAACCGCATCAGGGCGGCGTTCCCCGCCACCGCCGAGGCGAATCAGACGCGCGACGCGTTCTGCGCCGCGCATCGCCCCGGCTGAGCCCCGCATCGCTCTGCGCGATAGGCGGCGGTCCCCAGCTAGTGATCTAGTCGCGTCGCCTCGACGGCGTCGGATCGCTCTCTGAACTCGCGTTTGCGGACGCACTGGCCGTCGCTGAACGAGTAGACGTCGAACAGGCGCTCCTCGTACTCGATTCCGCTGACCATTCCGCGAGCCGAATAGAAGACGGTGACGAGGACCTGGTCCCCCGCGTCGATGAAATCCTCCGGAATGGTCTCCAGGCCGTCCCACGTGCTGTCCCACCGCTCCCACATGGCGCGAACTTCCTCTCGCCCGCGAAGCGGGAGCTCCTGACCTACCTCGTAGACGACGTCAGGGGCGAGGCAGGCTGCCGCTTCCGCCATAGTCGCCGCGCCGGTACCTCTCGAAAAGCCGCTTGACGACCTTCGACGTCTCGCCTGGCGAGCGAGTCCGTTACGCACGTATCGCGCTGGAAGGCGTCGTCGGCCATGGCTCAGCGGTTGTGGTTGACGACCTCGACGTTGTGCCCGTCGGGATCGAGGACGAATGCGCCGTAGTAGCCCGGGTGGTACACGGCGCGCTCGCCGGGACCGCCGTGGTCCTCGTAGCCCGCGGCGAGCGCGGCGGCGTGGAACGCCCGCACGGTCGCGTCGTCCTGCGCCGGGAACGCGAGGTGGACGTGCTCTGTGAGCGGTCGCTCGTCGTCGATCAGCGAGAAGCTGAAGCTCTCGCCGACCACCCGGACGCGGTCCGGCTCGTCCACGCCGATCCGCAGCCCGGCGTGCGGGGCGATCGTCGTGTAGAAGCGCTTGGACGCGGCGGGGTCGCGGACGCGGATCCAGAGGTGGTCGACACGGCCGTCGGGCACGGGGTCCTCGCGCCCGGTGTGCACGGCCTCCGCGCTGTTGCCATCGGGGTCGAGCAGGAAGCCGCCGTAGTAGTCCGGGCCGTAGACCGCGCGCGGGCCGGGCGCGCCGTCGTCGCGGTAACCCGCGTCGATCCCCGCCTGCCAGAAGGCGTCCACGGCCTCTCGGGACGGCGCGCGGAAGCCGACGTGCAGGCCGCGGGTCACGGGGTGCTCGCGGTCCGTCGGCCCGATGGCCCAGTCGTCCCACTCGACGAGCTCGGCGTCCGCGTGACTCGGCTCGGCGCCCAGCGCCGAGAGGACGGTGCGGTAGAAGCGCTCGGACGCGGCGAGGTCCGCGACGGCGACTCCGACGTGATCGAACACCCCGCCGAGGCTACCGCTGCGGGCATGCTCGAATCGAGCAGCTCGTTGGAGCCCGGCAGAGACGGCCGCCCGGCACGGCTCTCTGAGCGCTGCTCGGCGGTCGGGCGGCATCACGTTCGCGAATCGGTCGGGGCGGCCAGCGCCTCGTGCAACGAGCGGACGACGAGAGCGCCGTCACCCACAGCCGATGCCACCCGTTTCGTCGAGCCACATCGGACGTCGCCGATGGCGAAGACGTCAGGTCGCGTCGTCTCTAGGAGCAACGGTTCGCCATCGTGGCCTTCTCGATGCTCGGTGAAGCTCGAGTGACGCCGTGCGTCTTCACCAATGACGATGAATCCCTTTTCGTCGAGGCCGACCAAGCCGGCGACGTCCGCGGTCCGCGGGGAGGCACCGATCATCGCGAACACGCCCGCAGTGGGCAGCCGACGCTCTTCTCCATCGAGGCCGACGACCGTCACTGCCTCGAGCTCCTCGCTGCCGTGGAGGGCCTCGACCTCGCAGCCCTCCCAGGTCTGTACGTTCTCGGCGGACTCGATGCGATCGATGAGATAGCGCGACATCGTCGCTTCCAGAGGCCGACGAACCACGAGGTGGATGTGCCGGGCGTAAGCGGCGAGGTTGACCACCGCCTGCCCGGCCGAGTTGCCGCCGCCGACCACAACTACGTCCTCGCCCGAGGCCTGGAGCGCCTCGAGGTGAGTCGCCGCGTAGTAGAGGCCCAGTCCCTGAAAGCGCTCGGCTCCTTTGGCCGGCAGCCGACGGTAGTCGGCGCCGACAGCGAGAACGACGCAACGGGCGCGAGCCTCCTGACCGTCGCTGAGCCATAGGTCCCGTAGTTCGCCGGCCTTGGCCGTGGCGAAGCGACACCCTTCGTGGGCGCTGGAGATGACTGCGCCGAACTTCTGCGCCTGCAGCGTCGCCCGTTGCGTCAACTCCGATCCCGACAGACCGGTCGGAAAGCCGAGGTAGTTCTCGATCCGGGCGCTGGTCCCCGCCTGCCCCCCCGGGGCGAATCGCTCGATGACCAGCGTCGCCAGGCCCTCGGACGAGGCGTAGACGGCGGCGGCCAATCCCGCAGGGCCCGCCCCGAGGATGACGACGTCGAAGACACGCCCATCCACCTGCGCGCGCAAGCCGAGCTCACCCGCGACCTGGCTGACCGTCGGGCTGCGGAGAACATTGTGGGTGCGAACGAGCACGGGGCATTCCTCGGAGCCGATGCCGAGCCGCTCGAGCAGCGCCCGACTCTCTACATCTGCGTCGATGTCGTGCCAGCTGAACGGGACCAGGTTGCGCTCCAATAGTTCGCGAATGGCGAACGCCTCGCCCGACGAGCGCCTCCCGATCAGCCGCTCGTAGCCGAGGCCCTGGCCTCGCAACCACTCACGACGCTCGATCATGGTCCGCAGGAGAAGGTCTCCCAGCTCGTCAGAGCCGGCGACCAGCGCGCGCAGCGCGTCGGGTGGTACCGCAAGCAACTTGGTCTCCACGGCAGCGAGGCCCCGGGCAATCGTCGGCTCGCCGGTGAACATGGAAACGTCGGCGGCGAAGGTGCCGGGCTGGCACTGCGTGAAGTAGCGATCGCCCTCGGGCTGGCGATCGATGACGTCGATGGCTCCCGAGAGCACGACGTACAGGGGCGCATCGCGCTGACCCTGTTCGAAGACGACTTCGCCCGGCGAGAGGGACAAGGTCTCGGCGCTCTCGGCCAGCCGCTCAATCTGGGCATCCGTCAGGCGCGGGAACAAGATCGGATCGTCCGGATCCAGGAAGCCCTCGGCCGGCGTCGGTGAGGTGTACTCGCTCACTGCGGCCTCACTAGACCTCGGCCCGCGGTGTCGCCGTGCAGCCGCCGCAGCCGATCGTGACCCGTAGGCCCGCTCCCTCGCAGGGGTTGGCGGTGGGGGCCGGGAGGTAGTTCACGGTGACCGCGGGCCGGTCGGCCGCGCCGGCCACCGCCACCGACACGACGGGTTCGCCGACGGCCGCGGGGACAGGCTGGGCGGCCGGCTCGGGGACGGGTTCGGCGGCGGCCTCGGGCGCCTCTTCACGGAGCACGCCGACCGCGATCGGGATCGCCGCGACCACCAGGCCTGCACCGATCAGGTAAGCGAGGTGATACCCGGAGTTGAGGGCCTCCGCGGTGGTCGCGCCACTGGCGAGCCGGGCATCCGTGCGCTCGGTCGCAAAGGTCGCGAGTACCGCCAGGCCGATCGCGCCGCCCACCTGCACGCTCGTGTTGACGAGCCCCGACGCCAGTCCCGAGTCGCTCTCGGTGGCGCCGGACATCGCCAGCGTCATCAGCGACGGGAAGCCAAGCCCGGCTCCGAGGCCGATGAGGATCATCGGCGGCAGCAGGTCGACGACATAGGTCGCGTCGATCGGCGTGCGGGCGAACAGCAGCAGCCCGGCCACGATGAACGCCATCGCGGGGATCAGCGTCGCCTGTGGCCCGTATTTGAGGTTGAGCTGGCCCGTGAAGCGGAACGACATCGTGCCCATCACCACCGTCATCGGCAGGTAGGCGAGCCCGACCTCGAGCGCGTCGTAGCCGAGGATCCGCTGCATGTAGAGGGCGCCCAGGAAGAACACGCCGAACATCCCGACCACCATCAACGCCTGGACCAGGTTCGCGCCAGAGACATTGCGCGACCGAAACAGACGCAGCGGCATCAGCGGATTCGCCACCCGCGTCTGCCTGAGCACGAACGCAGCGAGCAGCACGATCGAAGCCGCCCCCAGGACCAAGGTCTGGCTCGACCCCCAGCCCTCCTCAGCGACGCCGAGGATGGTGTACACGCCGAGCATCAGGCCCCCGGTGAGCAGCGCGGCGCCGGGGATGTCCGCCCCGGCGCTTAGCCCGATGCCCTCCCGAGCGGGTACGAGCCTGACCGCGAACAGCGCCGTGGCAATGCCGATCGGAAGGTTGACGAAGAAGATCCAGTGCCAGTTGATCGTCTCGGTGAGGACCCCGCCGAGCAAGAGCCCAATCGAGCCGCCGGCGACTGCCACGAAGGTGTAGACGCCGATGGCCTTCGCCTGCTCTCGGGGCTCAGGGAACATCGTCACGATCATCCCCAGGATCACCGCGGACGTCAGCGCCCCACCCACGCCCTGGACGAACCGCGCACCGATCAAGAGGCCCTGGCTCTGCGCCAGGGCGCAGAGCAGGGACGCACAGGTGAAGACCCCGAGGCCGATGAGAAAGATCCGTCGCTGGCCGATCAGATCGCCGATCCGGCCGGACAGCAGGAGCAGGCCGCCGAAAGCGATCAGGTAGGCGTTCACCACCCACGCGAGATCGTTCTGGGAGAACCCAAGATCGTCCTGGATCGACGGCAGGGCGACGTTCACGATCGTCGCGTCGAGGACGATCATGAGCATCCCGACGCACAGCACGTACAGCGCCGCCCAGCGTCTGCTGTCTTCCGAGACCGTGGTCTTCTCTCCGCCGGCAGCGGTCATGGTGCTCTCCTAGAGTGCGGCTGATCGGGTGTGTTGATGCAGACCGAAGTCAACGGCGAAACTCGTCGCCGTTGGCGGTCAGGTGGTCGTAGTCCGTATCGACGCTGGGGGTGCTCAACCCGTTCCTCTCATCGTGAGTCCCTACGCTTCTGGCACGGTGTCCTGGGCGAGCAGGTCCGACATCCGGTCGACCCGGCCGCGCCAGGTCATCTCGAGCTCGTCGAGAACCTGCCGCACTCGGCTGACCGCCTCGGCATCCGTCCGCACGAGCTGCTCTCGCCCTCGGCGCTCCTTGGTGACCAGGCCGGCCCGCTCCATCACGGCGACGTGCTTCTGCACAGCCGCAAAGCTCATCGGGTAGGCCTGCGCCAGCCGCGACACCGAGGGCTCGCCAGTGGCGCAACGACGAAGTATGTCGCGACGCGTCCGGTCGGCTAGCGCGTGGAACAGCCCATCGACCGTCTCCTCCGTAAACCCACCTACAACCATATAGTTGTAGATTACCCGGTTGCGTCCCCGATTCGTCAGCGAGGCCAACCACGAGAGAGGAGCTACGACATGAAGCTGACCACCACCACTTGGGTCTCCGTCGACGGAGTCATGCAGGGACTCGGTGCGGCCGACGAGGATCGCCGAGGCGGATTTGAGCGCGGCGGCTGGGCGATGCCGCTTGCCGACCCGGAGGTTGAATCGGCCCTCAACGACGTCTACGCCCGCGCCGACGCCTTCCTCTTCGGTCGCTGGACCTATGAGGTGTTCGCCGGATCGTGGGGATCGATCCCCGATATGCGCCAGTCCCCGATCGGCCAGGCCTTGAACGGGAAACCCAAGTACGTGGCCTCGACCACGCTCACCGACCCGCGGTGGTCCGACACGACCACCCTCTCCGGGGACCTCGCAGCCGCCGTCGACGAGCTCAAGGCGAAGCCTGACGGCAACCTGTTGGTGCCCGGCGGCACCAGCCTGATCCGCTGGCTGCTCGAGAACGACCTGGTGGATGAGATCAACCTGTTCACCGCGCCCGTGGTCATCGGCCAAGGCACACGGCTGTTCCCCGAGAGCGGCTCGGACCTGGCGCTCGAGCTGGCCGAATCGCGAGTCACCTCCAACGGGGTGATCATCCGGACCTACCGGCCGAACGGGCGCCCGCAGTATGGGGTGACCGAAGACACGACGTCGGCCTGGGGGTCGACATGACCGCTGCCCGCTGGAGCTCTTCGCCCTCGAGGTGCTCCCCTGCGGCCGGGTCCTCGAAGACCAGGGGGTGGACCAGGGGCCTTCACGGGCGCGACGGGCGGACGAGACGAACAGGCTCGGTGGCGTCATCTACACGCCGTGAGGTTGTGAAAGGAGATTCGCATGGGCACAGCCATGGGCACTGCCGCCGAGACCGGCACCGAGGTACGTCCTTTCCAGGTCGAGATTCCCGAAGAGGAGATCGCTGAGCTGCGACGCCGGATCGAGGCGACGCGCTGGCCCAGCAGGAGCTCGTCCCAGACCGATCACAGGGATCCAGCTGGAGACGCTGCAGGCGCTTGCCCGCTACTGGACGACCGACTACGACTGGCGCAAGGTCGAGGCGAGACTGAACGCGCTGCCGCAGTTCAAGACCGAGATCGACGGGGTCGAGATCCACTTCATCCACGTCAGGTCGCGGCATGAGAACGCGTTGCCGCTGATCATGACGCATGGCTGGCCCGGCTCGGTCATCGAGCTCTTGGACACGATCGGCCCGCTGACCGACCCAACCGCTCACGGCGGCACCCCCGAGGACGCATTCCACCTGGTGCTGCCGTCCTTGCCCGGCTACGGCTTCTCCAGCGAGCCGGCCGAGCTCGGCTGGGACGCCAGCCGCACCGCACGCGCGTGGGCGGAGCTGATGCACCGCCTCGGCTACACCCGCTACGTTGCCCAGGGCGGCGACGTGGGTGCCCTCGTCACGGACCTGATGGGCCGCCAGGCGGTCGAAGGTTTGGTCGGCTACCACCTGAACCTGCTCACGGCGGTGCTCGCAATCGGCGATCAACTACCCCAGGAATCCGAACAGGAACGCGCAGCGGCCGAGGCGGTCACCACGTTCAGGGAGGACGGCTTCGGCTACTTCCTCGAGATGGCAACGCGGCCGCAGACGATCGGCTATGCCCTGCTGGATTCACCCATCGCGCTGGCGGCCTGGTTGCTCGACCATGACACGGACAGCTATTACAAGATCTCCCGCGCGTTCGTCGACGGGGAGCCCGTGGGCAATCTCACCCGGGACACCATCGTCGACAACATCACGCTGTACTGGCTGACGGGCACGGGCGCTGCGGCGGCCCGGTCGTACTGGGAGGACGGACGCGCGCTGGCTGCAGCGCTTGCGAGCGGCCAGCCTCCCCCTGCGGTCTCGGTTCCGGTCGGCTTCACGACGTTCCCCGGCGAGATATGGGCTACCCCGCGCAGCTGGGCGGAGGCGGTCTACCCCGGCCTCGCCTACTTCAACGAGGTCGACAGGGGCGGCCACTTCGCCGCCTGGGAGGAGCCGGAGCTCTTCTCCACCGAGGTACGGGCTGCGTTCAGCTCACTGCGCTGACGACGCCAACGCAGGCCCAGTAGGAGCACTCGCCTCCGAGCAGTCGCCGCCGCCGGCTCCGAGCTCCCTAGTAGACCGGGGCCGGCGGCGCTTCTGAACCTGGACCGCCGCTTGTAGGGCCGATAGTCCCGCCCTAGACTCGGCCGATGGCCAAAGGCACTGGCCCGGCCGCAAGGACTCGCTTGTGGGGCCGGGATCAGGAGTGCGCACAACTGGATGAGCTGGTCTCGTCTGTTCGCCGGGGCGAGAGCCGTTCGCTGGTGCTGCGGGGCGAAGCCGGCATCGGGAAGACGGCGCTGCTGAAGCATCTGATTGAGTCCGCCTCGGACCTGGAAGTCGCGCGGGCGACGGGGGTCGAATCCGAGATGGAGCTGGCCTTCGCCAGTCTGCATCAGCTGTGTGGAACGATGCTGGATCGGCTCGAGCGGCTGCCGGAACCACAACGTGAGGCGCTCGGGATCGTCTTCGGCTTGAGCGCTGGGCCGGCGCCCGATCGTTTCCTCGTGGGCCTGGGTGTGCTCAGTCTGCTGTCCGACCTAGCCGAGGAGCGCCCCCTACTGTGCCTGGTGGACGACGCGCAGTGGCTGGATCATGCGTCGGCCCTGACCCTCGCCTTCGTTGCTCGCCGGCTGTTGGCCGAGCCAATCGGGCTCGTGTTCGCAGCACGGGAACCCGGCGAGGAGCTCCAGCACGTACCGGATCTCGAGGTGCGCCGCCTCGTGAACGGCGACGCCCGCGCGCTGCTGAGCTCGACGGTGCGCTTCAGCCTGGACGAGCGGGTCCGCGACAGGATCCTCGCGGAGACACGGGGCAACCCACTCGCAATGGTCGAGTTGCCCCGAGGCTTGACACCCACGCAGCTGGCCGGCGGGTTCGGGATGCCAGAGGCGCGGGATATCTCGAAGCGAATCGAGAACAGCTATGCCCGGCGGCTCGAAACCCTTCCCGAGTACGCGCGACGCCTGTTGCTGATCGCAGCGGCCGAGCCGGTCGGCGATCCGCTGATCTTGCAGCAGGCGTGCAAACGGCTCGGAATCACGCTATCCGCGGTTGATGCGACGGACGGATTGCTGGCGGTGGACGAGCGCGTGACTTTTCGCCATCCCCTGGCGCGCTCAGCCGTTTATCGGTCCGCCGATGGCGCCGAGCGCCGGGCGGCCCACCTGGCGCTGGCGCAGGTGACGGATCGGAACGTCGATCCGGATCGTCGTGCATGGCATCTGGCTGCTGCGGCCTCCGGGCCCGACGAAGAGGTGGCGCGAGAGTTGGAGCTCTCGGCCGGCCGGGCGAAAGCGCGCGGCGGCCAGGCGGCGGCGGCCGCGTTCCTGCAGCGGGCGGTCGCGCTGACGGGCGACCCCGCGCGGCGAGCCGACAGGGCGCTCGCGGCCGCCCAGGCCAGCCTGGGGGCGGGGGCATTCGATGTGGCCCGTGGGCTACTGGCCACCGCGGAGGCCGGGCCGCTCGACGAGCTCGGGCGAGCCCGCATCGATCTGCTCTACGCCGAGATCGTGTTTGCGCAGAGCCGCGGCAGCGACGCCCCGCTGCTGCTGCTGCAGGCGGCGAGGAGGCTCGAGCCGCTCGACGTACGCCTATCGCGCAACACGTATCTCGATGCGTGGGGCGCGGCGCTGTTCGCCGGGCACCTGGCCAGCGCCGGCGGCAGCCTGCTGGATGTCTCCCGCGCCGCGGCGGCCGCCCCCGATCCAGCGGATGGTGCGCTTCCACGCGACCTGCTCCTCGACGGCCTCGCGCTGATCTTCACCGACGGGCCGCGCGCCGCAGAGCCGGTGCTGCGGCGCGCAATCGCCGCGTTTACGAGCAGCGAGGTCTCCGTGGAGGAGGTGCTGCGGTGGGGGTGGCTGGCGGCGCGGGCGGCGATCTGGCTCTGGGACTACGACAGTGGACTCGAGATCCCCGAGTGCGCGGTCCAGCACGCGCGCGACTCCGGGGCGCTCGAGGTCCTCGCCGTGGCGGACAACGTGTGCGGTCAGGCCGCCGTGTGGGGCGGCGACTTCGAGCTAGCCACGCTGCTGGCGGCGGAGGTCGAGGCCGTGAAGGAGGCGACGGGGAGCCGTATCGGCCCCTACGCCATGATCTCGCTCGTGGGTCTCCGCGGCCGTGAGGCCGAGGCCTCGGAGCTGATCGAGCGCGTGATCACGGGAGCCACAGCCAGCGGCCAGGGAACCGCTGTCCAGTACGCGCACTGGGCGAAGGCCGTTCTCATGAACGGCCTGGGTCGTTACGAGGAGGCCCTCGCGGCAGCCGTGGAGGCGACCGAGGGCACGCCGCAGATCTTCATCGCGGCCTGGGCGCTGGGCGAGCTGATCGAGGCCGCCACCAGGACCGGAAATGCCGAGCACGCAAAGGACGCGCTCGCCCGCCTCGGCGAACAGACAAAGGCGAGCGACGCCGACTGGGCGCTCGGCATTTACGCCCACTCACGCGCGCTGCTGAGCGAGGGCGACGCCGCCGAGCGCTCGTACAGCGAGGCCATCGATCGCCTGGGGCGCACGCGGCTCCGGCCCAACCTCGCACGTGCGCATCTCCTCTATGGCGAGTGGCTGCGCCGAGAGAATCGCCGCGCCGACGCGCGCGCGACAGCTGCGAGCGGCGCACGAGCAGTTCGAGACGATCGGCATGGAGGCGTTCGCCGAGCGCGCGCGCGGTGAGCTCGCCGCCACCGGCGAGAGGGTGCGAAAGCGCGCCGCCGAGACCCGCGACGAGCTGACTCCGCAGGAGCGGCAGATCGCACGGCTCGCTCGCGATGGACTGTCGAACCCGGAGATCGGTGCGCAGCTGTTCCTCAGCCCCCGGACCGTGGAGTGGCACCTGCGCAAGGTGTTCGCCAAGCTGGGGATCCGCTCCCGAAAGGACCTGGCGCGCGCGCTGCCCGAATCGGAACCCCAGCTGACGCCGGCCTGAGCTCAGGCGTCGGGAAGCGCCTCGACCACACGACGACCAAGGGACCGTTCGAGGTCGCTGTCGGTGTTGAGCCCGAGCGCCTCGAGCCGGGCGATTCGCGCCTGCTGCGCGGGGCGTCCGCCAAGCTCGAAGAAATCGGACAAGGCGGGTGGAAACTCGCTGTCGGCGGGAAGCGTCACCTGGTCGACATAGGACTTCGTGCGTGCGATCGCCTCGTGATCGAAGCGTCCGAGTCGTGACCCGATCTGATTGACCTCGGCGTCGAGCTGGTCGTCGGCGATCGCCCGGTTGACGTACCCGTAGCGCTCCGCGCGCTGTCCGTCGAGATCGTCGGCCACGAGCAGGATCTCGAGCGCACGGCCGCGTCCGACCAAGCGAGAGAGCCTGGCCATCGGGCCGCCCCCGGGGACCACACCCGTTGCGACCTCGAACTGTCCGAGCAGCGTGTTCTCGCGCGAGGCGAACCGCAGATCACAGGCAAGGACGAACTCACTGCCGGCGCCGCGGGCGCGTCCGCGGATCGAAGCGATACTGACCACCGGGGCTCGGGACAGACGCACCAGGAGATCAAGCCACGCGTGCATCCCGGTCGGACCCCGCGGCAGCGCCGCGGTCCTGGCCGGCTCGTGCTCAGCGTCGTAGTGGGCCAGGTAGAAATCGGGGTTGGCACTGTCAAAGACGACGACGTTGAGGTCCTGGTCCTGTTCGATCAGGCCGACGAGCTCGGCGAGCTCCGCGACGGTCGTCGCCGTGACCGTGTTGATCGGCGGGTGGTGGAAGGTCACCCGACAGAAGCCGGGGCTGCGTCGGTCGAAGCTGAAATGCGCCCAGGACTGGGACCACGCCTCCGAACCCCGGCCGTTGTTGGAAGGGCTGGCGTCGATCATGCTCAGGTCCAAGATTCACTGCTCAGCGCACCGCTCGCGCCCGTGAAGGTCACTGGTCCTGACCCTGGGACCAGTGACCTGACCGGGGGATCACCCGGGCGCGAGCAGACGCGCCCCAAGGCAAGGTCTGCCTCATGACCAACAGTGCCGACAGCGGAGCGATACACCCAGGGCCTGACCACCGCCGACTCGACATCGCTCGGACGCATGCTCCAGCTGTTCGGTGGCGGACGTGACTAGGAGCCCCACGGACAACGAACTCGTCAAGGTCGCCTACGCCAACGACGAGCCCGAGGCCGCGCTCGTGCAGGGCCTGCTACAGAATGCCGGGGTGGGCTCGGTCATCCGTCGCGCGCCGGGCTTCGACGTGCCGGATTTCATTGCCGCCGGACCGCGGGACGTGCTGGTGGCTGCGGCGGACGTCCCCGTCGCACGAGACGTTCTGCGTGAGGTTGACCCGAGCGAGCCCGAGCCGCCGTCGCGTTCCGGCGACGACCGGCCGCGGCGGGTGCGTGCCGCGCTGCTGCTCGCCGTAGCACTCGTCGTGATCGTCGTCTGCGTCGCCGCCGACGTGCTCCCCTGAGGATGCGTTGTGAGCGGGCGAGTCGCGGTCATCTACTACAGCGCAAGCGGGAACGTGCATGCGCTGGCGCAGGCGGTGGCCGACGGCGCCGAGCAGGCGGGCGCCGAGGTCCGCCGCCGCCACGTCGAGGAGCTCGCCTCTGAGCTCGTCATCTCACAGAACCAGTACTGGGGCCGACACCGCTCGATCGTCTCCGACGAGCCGGTCGCGACCCTGGACGACCTCGAGTGGGCCGACGGGGTCGCGTTCGGAACGCCGACCCGTTTCGGCAACGTCGCCGCACAGCTCAAGCAGTTCATCGACCAGGCCGGCGACCTCTGGCAGCAAGGCAGGCTGGCCGACAAGGTGGCGACCACGTTCACCTCGTCGCAGACCCCCCACGGCGGGCAGGAGTCAACCATCCTCGCGCTCAACACGACCCTCTACCACTGGGGGATGCTGATCGTGCCGCTCGGCTACACGGTCAGCGAGGTCTTCGCAGCCGGCGGCAACCCGTACGGCACGTCCTACACCTCGGGCCACCGCGTCACCGGCCCGGACGAGAGTGCGCTCGCTGTGGCGCGCTATCAGGGCCAGCGGCTTGCCCGCTACGCAACCGTGATCGCCGACGCGCGTACGCGAGGAGCCTTCGCCGTACAAAGACCCAGCCCGGAAACCTTCCGCGGCGCGACGCTGACATGACGAGCCGGCTCCCGTCTCTCGCCGGCGCGACCGAGTGGCTCAACTCCGAGCCGCTGACGTCAACCGACCTGCATGGACGCGTCGTCATGATCGACTTCGGCACGTACACCTGTATCAACTGGCTCCGGACGCTCCCGCACATCCGCGCGTGGGCGGAGAAGTACCGGGAGCCTGGGCTGGTCGTCGTCGGCATCCAGACGCCCGAGTTCGAGTTCGAGCAGAACCTCGACAGCGTGCGCCGCGAAGTGAATGGCAGAGGCATCGACTGGCCGGTCGCCGTCGACAACCACTACGAGATCTGGCAGGCGTTCAGCAACAACTACTGGCCCGCTCTGTACTTCAGCGACCGTGAAGGAGTCATTCGCCACCACCACTTCGGCGAAGGGCAGTACGAGCAGTCCGAGCGAGTCCTCCAGCAGCTGCTGGACCTCGCGCCGCAGGACCTGGTGACCGTCGAGGGCGAGGGCGACGAAGCCATGGCTGACTGGGCGCGCCTGAACAGTCCGGAGACCTACCTGGGCTACGAGCGCACCGACAACTTCGCCTCACCCGACCGCCTGGACCTCAACCAGTGGGCGCTCTCCGGCGACTGGACGACGGAGCGAGAGCGCGTCAGCCTGAACGCGGCCGGCGGGCGAATCTTCTTCCGCTTCCAGGCGCGCGACGTCCACCTCGTGCTGCGACGTACGGGGCAGGGTGAACCGGTTCCCTTCGGCGTTCTGCTCGACGGCGAGGGGCCCGGCGCCGCCCATGGAGTCGACGTCGACGCCGATGGCAACGGCCACCTCGACGAGGATCGCCTCTACCAACTCGTCCGCCAGCCCGGGCACGTGGAGGAGCGCACGTTCGAGATCACGTTCCATGCGGGCGGCGTCGAGGCGTATGTCTTCACCTTCGGCTAGAGAGCCGTAGCGGAGTCCCGCCGCCACGAGCTCCCTCGGCAAGTCCTGGGTTCCCTCAGCGACCTCCCAGGACACCCTCCATGTAGACGCCGGCGACCTCGGAGGCCTGCGTCGAGTCGCTTCCTTCGAGGCGGGCGTTCAGATAGGCGGCGTACCAGTCCCACCAGTTGTGCTCCGGGGCGCTCTTCTCGTAGGGGTCGTGGTGCTCGGCGGTCTCATGGAGCAGGTCCGCCAGGGTGGCAACATCCATGGTTAATCCTCCTTGTCGTTCAGCGGCCGGGGAGGCGTGTCTTGATCTCCTGCAGCAGCCAGCCGTTGCCATCCGGATCGCTGAACGAGGCGAATGAGCCGTAGCTGGCACGGTCGGGGGCCGGGCCGTCCGCGCGCCCTTCGGTCCCGGCGTGGTGGAACACCCCGCCGGTGTCGTGGAAGATCTCCCCTACGTCGACGCCGCGGCTGTCAAGCTCGTTTCGCGCCGCGTCGATGTCAGACACGGTCAGCTGCAGGTCCTGAGTCGAGCCCGGCACACCCGTCGTGACGTTCTCGCCGAAAATGATCGAGCACGCCGAGCCGGGGGGTGTGAACTGGACCACCCGCAGCTCGTCGGTCGAAAAGTCGGCATCCTCTCGCCAGCCCAAGCCGCCATAGAAAGCCTTGGCCCGGTCGACGTCCGACACGGGCACCACCACAACCTCGAGCTTCATCTCCACGGTGTCGGCCAATCTATGCCTCCTACTTGGTTGTTGACGCGGTCGACAGCTGCCGGTTCATGGTCTGGGTCTCGAGATCGCTCAGCGTGGACAGGAAGGCCTCCGAGAAGCTCGGGAACGGCTGGATCACGTCGACCAGCACCGAGAGCGGCACGCGCGCCCGGATGGCAACCGTGGCCTGCTGCAGCCACTCGCCCGCCTCCGGTCCCAGCGCGTAGGCCCCGGTGAGCCGCAGGCCGTCCGAGAGGAGCGTCATGAAGCCCGGCCGCTCCGCGTACGCACGCGTGTAGGTAGAGGTGCGCGGCACCTCCGAAAGCGGGACCGTCGCGGAGAGCACTCCTTCGGGCTCGCCCACGGCTGCCGCCTGTGGATCGGTGAAGACCACTCTCGGTACGGCGTCATAGTTTGCGGTCCGGTCGCGTCCGAGGATGTTGTCGGCGGCCACGCGGCCCTGGTACTTGCCCATGTAGGTGAGCGGCCAGACGCCGGTTGCGTCGCCGATCGCCCAAACGCCGTCAGTCACGCGCATCCGCTCGTCGACCGGAACACCCTGCCGGCTCGGCTCAACGCCGACGGTGTCGAGACCGATGTCATCGGCACGCGCTCGCCTACCGGTCGCCACGAGCAGGCGCTCCCCACGCAGCTCAACGCCTCCTGCGAACTCGACGACGTACTCGTCGCCCTCGCGGCGGACACGGCTGGCGTGCTCTCCCAGGTGGAGATCGATCCCGTCGGCCGCGAGGGCGGTGCCCAGCGTGTCGCCCAGCGGCTTCGGTTCGCGCGGGAGCACGTGGTCCATGCCTTCGACGAGAGCCACCGAGGCACCAAGGCGCCCCACCGCCTGCGCCATCTCGACCCCCACCGGACCGCCGCCCAGCACGAGCAGTCGCCGCGGCACCTCCGTCAGCGCCGTTACCTCTCGGTTCGTCCAGACGCCCTCGAGCTCATCCAGGCCGGGAACGGGCGGGAACACCGGGTCCGACCCGGATGCGATCACGACATGGGATGTCCGGAACGCCTCACCGTCCACCTCGACCTTGCCCGGGCCCGCCAGACGCCCCGTCCCGCGAAGCACCACGATTCCCTTTCCCTCGAGGTAGGCGGCCTTCCCCCCGTCCTCGTAGTCGGCCACCATGAAGTCGCGCCACTCGAAGGCACCCTCAGGGCGAACACCTCCGCTCACGGCCTCGCGGGCGCCCGGTGCCTCTCGCGCTGCCTGGAGCGCCTCGCCGGGCCGCAGCAACGTCTTCGACGGGATGCAGGCCCAGTAGTCGCACTCGCCCCCGACCAGCTCGCGCTCGACGATCGCCACCCGAAGGCCGGCGTCCGCGAGACGCCCCGCACAGTGCTCCCCCGCCGGACCGGCGCCGACGACGATGACATCGAACTCGCGGCTACTGTCCATCGCCACCTCTCGTCCGGGCCCCTTGAGCGCGAAGGTATACCGCAATCAGCCTAACTCGAACCTAAGGGAGGATTCGGTTCAGATTAGGCACACAAGGGCCACTCGCTGGGTGTGAGACGCTTTTCGAATGCCTTGGATACCCGAGCTCTTCTCCGCGGGGACGCTCCAGCAGTTGGAGGAGAAGATGCGGCGCGAGGAGCTCGCAACGGTGCCTTACTTCGATGGCTTGATGGCCGAGGAGCCCGATGCGTTGATCGAGTCGTTCGCCGGCGAGCCTGAACTGCACGATCCCGAACGGGGACGCATTAGGGGGACGCGGGCGTTCAGGGCGTACGCCGCATGGATGAACGGAATGCTCAACCGGCAGAACGTCTCTGTCGAGAATGTCAGTCAGGTCTCGACCGAACGAGGGGGTTTCGGAGAGGCGGTTCTCCACGTCCACGGTGAGCGCGGTCAGGTTGCGCTGCCGGTTGCGATAGTCGCCGAGAAGCGCGACGACGGACGGATCATCGAGCTGCGGCTCTACTCGAGCAGCTGGCCACTGACGGGCCGCCATGCGCATCGCTCGCCGCTGCTGCAGGGCGATCCGGAGCTCCAAACGCCAGACGTGGTGGCCGAGTACCAGCGGGCGCTTTCGGCCGGCGACGTCGACGCAATTCTCGCGACATTCGAACGGGACGGCTACGCACGGGAGCCGGCCGGCGCGGAGTACACCCACAGAGGTCGCGACGGCCTGCGCGCCTTCTACGAACTGCTGTTCTCGAACGACGGCGGCATCCCCCTGGAACACTGCACACTCGCCGACGACGGGCACGCGTGCGCGCTCGAATACAACGTCGTGCGGTGGGGCAAGACAGAGCTGAGACCAGAGGCGGGAGTCGCCGTCTACGTTCGGGGTCAGAGCGGCAAGCTTGCCGCCGCCCGGATCTACGACGATTGCGAGCCGCCGCTCGGCTAGTGGAGCTGCTGGCCGCCGTCGATGTCGTACGTCGCGCCGGTCAGCGCGGTGTTGGCCATCAGGTGCACGGCCAGCGCGGCGACGTCGTCCGGTCCGACAACGCGACCGATCGGCAGCTTCGCGCGAAGCTGTTCGCGCCGCTCCTCGAGCTGATCGCCGAGGAGCGACGCCGACAGCGGCGTGTCCACGAAGCCGGCGGCGATTAGGTTGACGCGCACCGGTGCGATCTCGAGCGCCAGGCTGGCGGTCAAAGCGGGGAGCGCCGCGGTCCCTGCCGAGATGATCGAGCCGGCGCTGGGCCGGCGCCCCCCGGTGCCGCCCATGAACAGAAGCGTGCCCCCCGGGCGCACCTTGGGACCGGCGTAGCGGGCGACGCCGAGCATGAGCATGGGATGCGCCGCGAGCGCGCGGCGCGCCTTATCGAAGTCCATCTCGGCCAAAGGTGCGTAGTAGGGACCACCGGCTGTCGCCATCACGTGGTCGACGGGTCCCTCGAGTCCCGTGAAGAAGGCCTCCAAGGCCGCAGAGTCGTCTGCGTCGAACGTGGCAGTGCTCCGCGCGCCCACCTCCGCTGCGGCCTTCGCAAGCCTGTCAGGATTACGCGCGGTCAGGATCACATCGGCACCCTCGGCCCGAGCACGTCTCGCCGTCTCCAGGCCGATGCCCGCGCTGCCGCCGATCACGACCACGGTTTGCCCGAGCAGTTCAGGATCGGTCATCGTCGCTCCCCCTTCAGCGGCCTCTCGTTGAGGCCTCTGGGATCCGCTTTGCGGGGCTTCTTCCTATGGGCGCGGCTGGTTTCGAACCAGCGACCTCTCGCGTGTGAAGCGAGCGCTCTCCCACTGAGCTACGCGCCCGGGAGAGGGGAGCAGTCTAGCTCCGGGTCGCGGGGTGGCGATACTGCCGTTCATCGAGGTCAGGCGGTATCCCTACGGTGAGCGGCGCGACCAGTTCGGCGAGTTGAGCCTTCCGGAGCGGGCGAGTCCGTTCCCGGTCGTGATCCTCATCCACGGGGGCTTCTGGCGGGCCCGCTACACCCTGCGGTTGGAGGACGGGCTCGTCGCGGACCTGACGGGCCGCGGCTTCGCCGTCTGGAACCTCGAGTACCGCCGCCTGGGCCTTCGCAGCCGCGGCGGCTGGCCGGCCACGTTCGAGGACGTGGCCGCGGGCATCGACCGGCTCGGGCGGCTCGACGAGCCGCTCGACACTTCGCGGATCTTCGCCGTGGGCCACTCCGCGGGCGGCCATCTTGCCTTCTGGGCCGCCGCGCGTCGCGGGCTTCCCGCGGACGCGCCCGGAGCCGAGCCCGCCATTCGACTGGCCGGAGCGGTGGCCCAGGCCGGCGTGGTCGACCTGCGCGAGGCGGACCGGCTCGGCCTGTCGCGCGGGGCGGTCCGCACGCTGATGGGCGGCCCGCCGGGCAAGCTGCCCCAGCGCTACGACACGGCGTCGCCGATCGAGCGCCTGCCGCTCGCCGTGTCCCAGCTCCTGGTCCACGGCGAGGCCGACGACGTCGTGCCGGTTCAGATCGCCCGCCGATACCACGAGCGCGCGCGCGAGGCCGGCGACCCGTGCGAGCTCGTCAGTCTGCCGGGAGCGGGACACATGGAGCACCTCGACCCGGGCTCCGGCGCCTGGCACGCGGTGATCCGCTGGCTCGAGGACCAGACATGACGAGTCTCGGGCACGCCGAGCGGCTCGACGCGGAGGATCCGTTGGCCGGCTTCCGTGACCGCTTCGTGCTCGGCGACCCGGACACCATCTATCTCGACGGGAATTCGCTCGGCCGCCTGCCGCTGGCCACCCGGCAGCGGCTGGCCGACCTGACCGCGCAGTGGGGGTCCGAGCTGGTGAGCGCCTGGGAGGATTGGATCGACCTACCGCTCCGGGTGGGGGACCTGATCGGCCGTGCCGTGATCGGCGCGCAGCCGGGCGAGACGATCGTCTCGGACTCCACCACGATCAACCTCTACAAGCTGGCCGGAGCGCTCCTCGCCACCCGACCGGGGGCGATCCTCGTGCCTCGCGACGAGTTCCCCACCGACCGCTACGTGCTCGACGGCCTGGCCGCCGCCCACGGCCGCAGCCTGCATCAGTTCGAGAGCGACCCGATCGAGGGTCCGCTGGCCGGCGACGTGGAGCGAGCCCGCGCCCAGGCCGGCGAGGTGGCGCTTGTCTGCCTCTCGCACGTGCATTACCGCTCCGGGGCGCTGGCCGACACGCCGGCCATCGAGGCGGCCGCAGGCGCGCCGGTGATCTGGGACCTCAGTCATTCCGGCGGGGTGGTCACGCCGGAGGGCATCGGGCTGGCCGTGGGCTGCACCTACAAGTACCTGAACGCCGGTCCCGGCGCGCCCGCCTACCTTCACGTGCGCGAGGATCTCCAGGGCGTCCTTAGAACGCCGATTCAGGGCTGGTTCGGCCAGCGTGAGCAGTTCGACATGCAGCGCTCGTTCGACCCCCAGCCGGGCCTGGGCGCCTTTCTCGCCGGCACGCCGAACGTCCCCGCGCTGACGGCGATCGAGGAGGGAGCCCTCCTCGTGGAGGAGGCAGGCATCGAACGCCTGACGGCCAAGGCGCAACGGCTCACGGCCTACCTGGTCGAGCTGCACGACGAGTGGCTGGCGCCGCTCGGCTTCGAGCTCGGCAGCCCCCGCGCGGCGGACCGGCGCGGCGCCCACGTGAGCCTGCGCCACCCGGACGCGTGGGCGCTGTGCCGCGCGCTGATCGAGATTGAGCGAGTGATCCCGGACTACCGCGGCCCGGACTCGCTTCGCCTCGGCCTGCCGCCTCTCTACACCCGCTTCGTGGACGTGCACGACGCGCTCGACAGGCTGCGCTCGCTGGCCGAGAGCGGGCGCCACCGCGAGATCGACAGCACGCGGCGGCGCGTGACCTGAGCGCCTCTAGAGAGCGACGATCGCGTCGATCTCAACGTCGGCGCCCTTGGGCAGCGCCGCCACGGCGACGGCCACGCGGGCCGGCGGATCGTCACCTTCGAAGAACTGCGCGTAGACCTCGTTCACCCGCGCGAAGTCGCCCATGTCGGTGAGGTAGACGGTCAGCCGCACGGCCTGGCGAAGCGAGGCGCCGGCCGCGTCGCAGACGGCGGTGAGGTTCTCGAGGCAGCGCTGCGCCTGGCCATCCACGTCAGTCTTCACAATCTCGCCCGTGGACGGGTCGAGCGGAATCTGACCGGAGCAGAACAGCAGCGAGCCGGTGCGGATCGCCTGGCTGTAGGGACCGATCGCTGCCGGGGCGGCGTCGGTGGAGACCGGCATGCGCAGAGCCATGAGTCGTTCCTCTCGTCGGGTGGCCGCGCCAGCCTAGCCGCGTGGCAAAGTGCAGAAACGGGTACCGCCGCCCTGGGATGTCCGCGCAGGCCGATCAGAAGTGCGCGCTCGTGACCGGCGCCGCCGGCGGGATCGGGGGCGCCATCGCCGCGCGCCTGCACGACGACGGATACAGCGTCGTGGCCGCCGACCTCGAACCCGACGAGAACGGTCCCGGTCACGCGGTGACCTGCGACCTGACCACGCCCGACGGCAACCGCGCTGCGGTGGACGCGGCCGTGGAGGAGTTCGGCCGTCTCGACCTGGTCGTCCCCAACGCGGGCGTCCAGCACGTCGCGCCGGTGGAGGAGTTCCCCGAGGAGCGCTGGGACCAGCTGATTGCCCTCCTTCTCACCAGCCCGTTCCTGCTGGCCAAGTACGCCTGGCCGGAGCTCGCCCGCAGCGGCGAGGGCCGCTACATCGTGGTGGCCTCGGCCCACGGCCTCGCCGCGTCGCCGCACAAGGCGGCGTACGTCTCCGCCAAGCACGGCGTGCTCGGGCTGGTCAAGACGCTGGCCCTCGAGGGGGCCGACAAGGGCATCAACGCGACCGCCGTCTGCCCGGGCTTCGTGCGCACCCCGCTGGTGGAGAACCAGCTCGCCGACCAGGCCCGCGCCACCGGAGTGGACGAGGATCGTGTGCTCGAAGAGGTGATCCTCGCGCCGCACGCGGTCAAGCGCCTGATCGAGCCGGACGAGGTGGCGGCGGCGGTCGCCTTCCTGGCCGGACCGGCCGGTGCGGCCTTCACCGGCGCGGCACTGCCCATGGACTTGGGCTGGACGGCGCGGTAGACACCGCACGTGGCCCGAACGTTCACCGTCATCAAGCGCACGGCCATCTCGTTCTACAACGACCAGATGACCCATCACGCGGCGGCGCTCACCTACTACGAGCTGATGTCGCTGTTTCCCGCGACCCTGCTCGGGTTGTCGCTGCTCGGTCTGATCGGCCAGTACCCCGAGACCTACAACGCGATCATCAACTACCTCGAGGACGTGGCTCCGGCTTCGGTGGTGCAGCCGCTCGACGACTCGCTGCGCACCGCACTGCAGAACAAGAGCACCGCGGCGACGGCGCTGGTGATCAGCATCGTGGTGGCCTTCTACGGCACCACGGGAGCGCTCGAGGCCGCGCGGCGGGCCCTCAACGTGGTCTTCGAGGTCGAGAACGGGCGCGGCTTCTTCATGCGCAAGGGGATCGACATCGCCTCCACGTTCGTCCTCCTCGTGCTCGTGGTGACCACGCTCATCCTCACCTTCGTGGGAGGCCGGTTCGCGGACGACCTCTTCGGGTTCGTGGGCCTCGGCGACACCGCCGCGAAGATCTGGAGCATCGTTCGCTGGCCGGCGGCGGTGGCGATGGCCATGCTCATCTTCGCTCTCGTCTACTACGTGACCCCGGACGTCAAGCAGCGCTCGTTTCGCTGGCTGACGCCGGGCGCCGTGGTGGGCGTCCTGATCTGGATGGCCGCCTCCTACGGGCTCTCCTACTACGTCTCGAGGATCGGCGACGTGGGCGCCATCTACGGCACGTTCACCGCCGCGATCGTGCTCATCGGGTGGCTGTGGCTGACCAACGTGGCCCTCCTGGCCGGCGGGGAGCTCAACGCCGAGATCGAGCGGGAGAAGCAGGTGTCCGACGGCGTGCCCCTGGCCGAGACGCTCAGCCGCTAGCCTTCGCAGCGGACCGTGCTAGGTGGAGAGGTAGCGGTGCTCTGTCACCCACAATCCGCTCTAGTGGGGCTGAATTCCCGACCAAGGGATTCTGCTTTCGGGGTCAGTACGCCGGACAGAGGCGTTGATGGCCGGGTCCCGCGCGGCGGACGCTCGCGAACCAGGTCAGATCCGGGAGGAAGCAGCCTTAAGCGATACCGTCCGTGCGCCGCGGATCAGCCTGGCCGGAGCCGAAGATCGGCGGGCACGCTCGAGAGCGAATTTCGAGGAAGGGTGCACGGTCCACTTCGCCGGACGCCCATGACCGAGAACGACCACGCCGCCATCGCCCAGCAGCTGATCGAGCGATGGAACGCCGGCGACATCGAGGGCGTGGTCGAGCTGTACACCGAGGACACCGCCATGTACGCCGGCCCGGAGTGGCCGGACCAGGCGACCTATCGCGGCCATGACGGCGTGAGACAGAACATCGAGCAGTGGCGCTCGGTGTGGGAGTCGAGCAGCATCGAGCTCGAAGAGCTCGCGAGCTTCGGTGATCGGGTGGTCGCGAGCGGAGGCTGGGTCACGCGCGGGCGAGCGAGCGGAGTGAGCGGCCGCATGCCGTTCGTGATCCTCCTGAGGATCCGGAGTGGGAAGATCGCAAGCCTTGAGTGGTTCACAGACCACGACGTCGCCGTCGCCGCAGCTCGCGAGCCCTGACCTCGACGCCCTGAGGGGCATCGAGCGCCGGGTGCTGTGGCTGGCCACGGCGATCGTGCACCATGCGAACCGGGTGCGTGAGAACCGCTCGGGGGTGAAGGTAGGGGGCCATCAGGCCTCCTCGGCCTCGATGGTTTCGCTGATGACGGCGCTGTGGTTCTCGGAGCTGCGAGCCGAGGACAGGGTGTCGGTCAAGCCGCACGCCTCGCCGGCGTTGCACGCGGTCAACTATCTGCTGGGGCGCCTGGATGAGCGCTACCTCGAGTCGCTACGCGCGTTCGGCGGCCTCCAGAGCTATCCGTCGCGGACGAAGGACCCGGATCCGGTGGATTACTCCACGGGGTCGGTGGGCCTCGGCGCGACGGCGCCGGTGTGGGGCGCGATGGCGCGCCGGTATCTGGAGGCGCATCGCTTCGAGTCGCCGGCGATGGGGCGCCAGATCGCGCTGCTGGGCGATGCGGAGCTGGACGAGGGCGCGGTGTGGGAGGCGGTCGCCGATCCGTGGGTGGCGCGGCTGGGCGAGGTGCTGTGGGTGGTGGACCTCAACCGCCAGTCGCTCGACCGGGTGGTGCCGGACATCGCGTTCGGGCGCCTGGCGGGGATGTTCGAGGCGGCCGGCTGGCAGGTGATCACGGTCAAGTACGGCCGCCGGCTGGAGGCTCTCTTCGAGCGCGACGGCGGGGCCGAGCTGCGGCGGCGCATCGACGAGATGCCCAACGAGGAGTATCAGCGGCTGTTGCGGGCCGAGCCCGGGGAGCTGCGCGAGCGGCTGCCGGGCCGCGGGCGCAAGCTCCCCCGGCTGGTGGCGGAGCTCGACGACGACGAGCTGCGCGCCGGCTTTCGCGATCTCGGCGGCCACGACCTGGGCAAGCTGATCGAGGCCTACCGCTCGGTGGTGGGCGACCGGCCGACGGTGGTGTTCGCCTACACGATCAAGGGCTGGTCGCTGCCGATCGAGGGGCACCCGGAGAACCATTCGGCGCTGCTCACGGACGACCAGTACGCCGAGCTGGCCGAGGAGCTCGGCGCCGATCCGGATACGCCGTGGGCGGGCTTCGAGGCCGGCGGGCCCGAGGCCGAGCTGTGCGACGCGGCCGCCATCGCGCTTGCTCGTGACGAGCCCGAGCCGCGCCGGCCGGTGACCGTGCCGGCCTCGCTCGGTCGCACCCACCGTGGCGTCGTCTCCACCCAGCAGGCCTTCGGGCGCTTCTTCGTCGATCTCTCGCACGAGGCGGCCGAGGTGGCCGAGCGCGTGGTGACGGTCAGTCCCGACGTGGCCAGCTCGACCAACCTGGGCGGCTGGATCAACAAGGCCGGGATCTGGTCGGTGGGCGAGCGCCGCGACTGGTTCGCCGACGACCCCCAGACCCTCGTGCACTGGCACGAGACCAGCGCCGGGCGCCACATCGAGCTGGGCATCGCCGAGACCAACCTGGTCGGCCTGCTGGGCGAGCTGGGGGCCACCTGGAGCCGCTACGGCCAGCCGCTGCTACCCATCGGCACGATCTACGACCCGTTCGTGGGCCGCGCGCTGGAGCCGTGGTCGTTCGGGATCTACGCCGGCGGCCAGTCGATCCTGGTCGGCACCCCGTCCGGGGTGACGCTCGCGCCCGAGGGCGGAGCGCACCAATCGATCGTCACCCCGTCGATCGGGATCGGGCAGCCGGGCTGCACCTTCTGGGAGCCCGCCTTCGGCCAAGACCTCGAATGGACACTGCTGCACGCCCTGTCGCGGCTGGGACAGCCCGGCGGGGAGTCGGCCTACTTCCGGCTCTCCACCCGGCCGGTCGAGCAGGCGCTCGCCGGGACAGTGGAGCGCGATCTGGTGCTGGCCGGCGGCTACCCGCTGCGGCGGGCCGAGGGGGTCCCGCGGATCACCCTGGTGGGGATGGGCGCCCTGATGCCCGAGCTGCTCGAGGCGGCCGGCGTCCTGGGCGACGACGTGGACGTGCTCTGCCTGACCAGCGCCGACCTGCTCTTCCGCGCCTTCCGCGCCCGCGCCGGCCTGGGCGAGCACCCACCGGAGATCCTCGACGAGCTGCTCCCGGCCGACCGCGCCGCCCCGATGGTGACCGCTCTCGACGGCGACCCCCACGCCCTCGCGTTTCTCGGCGCCGTGAACAACGTCCCGCTCACCCCGCTAGGCGTCACCCAGTTCGGCCAATCGGGCAACCTGGAGGACGTGTACCGCCACCACGAGATCGACGCCGAGACGATCATCGGCGCCGCGCTGGACCTGATCTCGGACTGAGCGAACTCTCCGCGGGGACGGGTCGCCGGGTCGGCGGATGGGTCATCTAGCATGGGGCGACCGATGCTCTCGCTCTACCGCCGTCACCGCCCGCGCACCTTCGACTCGGTGGTCGGCCAGGAGCACATCGTCAAGACGCTGCGCAACGCGATCGAGCTCGACAAGGTGCATCACGCCTATCTCTTCGTGGGCTCGCGCGGCACCGGGAAGACATCGATGGCCAAGCTCCTGGCGTGCGCCCTCAACGCCGAGGGCGGGCCCTCCGTGGACTTCGATCCGGGCACCGACGAGTCGCGCGCGATCCTGGCCGGCACCTCGCTCGACGTGGTCGAGATGGACGCCGCCTCCAACAACTCGGTCGACGACATCCGCGAGCTGCGCGAGAACGTCGCGCTTGCGCCGATGCAGGGCCACCGGCGCGTCTACATCCTCGACGAGGCCCACATGCTCTCCACGGCGGCCTGGAACGCGTTCCTCAAGACCCTCGAGGAGCCGCCCGCTCACGTGGTCTTCGTACTGGCCACCACCGAGGCGCACAAGGTGCCCGCCACGATCATCGACCGCTGTCATCGCTTCGATTTCCAGCGCCCCTCGCTCGAGCAGATCGCCGGTGTGCTGCGACGCGTGGCGGAGGAGGAGGGGATCCAGGTCCCCGACGCCGCCGTGGGGATGCTGGCGCGCGCCGCCACCGGCTCGTTCCGCGATGCGCTCGGCACCCTCGAGCAGCTCGTCACCTACGGAGGCAGCGAGGTCAGGCTCGAGGACGTGCTCGACATCCTCGGAGTCGCAGATGCCGAGCTGGTGCTCGACTCGACCGACGCGCTCGTGGCGCGCGACCCCCGGGCCGCGCTGCTGGCCGTGCAGCGGCTGTCCGACTCGGGCCGCGACTACACCCAGTTCATGCGCGACCTCTCGGCACACCTGCGCCACCTGTTCGTGATCCAGACGCTCGGTGAGGTCCCCGACTCGTTCTCGGTCACCGCCGAGCACACCGACCGTCTGGCCTCCCAGGCCGAGCGGCTCGCCCAGGGCGAGATCCTGCGCACGATCGACTTCCTGGCCGCCGCCGTGAGCGCGGTCAAGGATGGTTCCGAGCCGCGCATCCAGCTCGAGATGGCGCTCCTGAAGGCCACCCAGCCGCAGGCCGATCTGTCGCTGCAGGCGTTGATCTACCGGATCGAGCAGCTGGAGCAGCGGTTCGACGGCGCGGCGCCCACCCAGCCGGCCGAGCCGGGCGCGGGAGCAGCGGAGTCCGAGCCGCAGGCGCCGCCCGCTCCGCCGCCGGCCCCCGCCCCGCGCGCAGCGATGGGCTCTTCGGCAGCCGTGGCGGTCGAGCCGCAGGCCGAGCGGGCCCCTCAGGCCGTGGGCGAGGTCGACCTGGAGCAGCTCAAGGCCCTGTGGCCCGCGGTCGCCGAGGCCGTGACCCGCGACAACGGCATGCTCGGCGCCGCCATCGGGGCGGCCGCGCCCACAGCGGTGGAGGCCGACCGCCTCACGGTGGCCTTCCCGACCGACGCCGCGTTCGTCAAGAAGAAGGCCGAAGCGAATCGCGAGCTGGTGGCCACGGCGGTGCGCGGGCTCACCGGACGGTCGCTTGCGCTCGACTTCGAGTTGAGCGACGAGGCTCTCCCGCCGGGACCGACCACGCTCGACCACGACCAGCTCATCGAACGCCTGCGCGCGGAGTTCGGCGCGGAGGAGATCTTCGAGGATCCCGAAGAGGAGGACCGGTAGAGATGGGTCAGCCCAACATGAACCAGATGCTGAAGCAGGTCCAGAAGATGCAGGCCGACATGGCCAAGGCACAGGAGGAGCTGGCCAGCGAGGTGGTGGAGGCCAGCGCCGGCGGCGGCATGGTCACGGTCAAGATCAGCGGCGACCTGCAGCTCAGGGACCTGACCATCGACCCGGAGGCGGTCGACCCCGAGGACGTCGACATGCTCCAGGACATGGTGCAGGCGGCGGTCAACGAAGCGATCCGCTCCGCCCAGGAGCTGGCGGCGTCGAAGATGAACGCCGCTACCGGGGGTCTCGGCGGGGCCGGCGGGCTCGGCGGCCTCGGGTTGCCGGGCCTCTAGCCGACCGGGGCCAGGGGTCCCCGCCAGCCCCGACCGCGGCCGAAGTTACCCTTGACGACCCCGTGTTCGCTGCACCCGTAAACCGGCTCATCACCGAGCTCGCCCGGCTGCCCGGCATCGGTCAGCGCACCGCGCAGCGGCTGGCCTTCCACATCCTGAGCGCGTCCGAGGAGGAGGCGCTGGCGCTGGCCGATTCGATCCGGGAGGTCAAGGCCACGGTCGGCCACTGCGAGATCTGCTTCAACCTGGCCACGGAGGCCACCTGCCGCATCTGCCAGGACGAGCGCCGCGAGGCCACCACCATCTGCGTGGTCGAGCAGCCCAGCGACGTGATCCCCCTCGAGCGCTCAGGTGAGTTCAACGGCCGCTACCACGTGCTCGGCGGCGCCCTGTCGCCGATCGACGGCGTGGACCCCGAGGACCTGCACGTGGCCGAGCTGCTCGGGCGGGTGGACAACGGGGCCGGGGTCCGCGAGGTGGTGATCGCCACCAACGCCACCACCACCGGCGAGGCCACCGCGCTCTACCTGGCCGACGCCCTGCGCGAGCGCTCGCCCGAGGTGGTGGTCACCCGCCTGGCCAGCGGCCTGCCCGTGGGCTCGGACCTCGAGTACGCGGACGAGATCACGCTGGGACGGGCCCTGCGCGGTCGCCAGGCCCTGTAGCCCTACCCGGGCGTACCATTCTCACATCGCCACCCGTCTGGTCCGCGCGGCCTGCCCCCACGACTGTCCCGACACGTGCGCCATGCACGTGACGGTGGAGGACGGCCGGGCAACCAGGGTCGCCGGCGATCCCGACCATCCGATCACCGTGGGCTTCCTGTGCGGGAAGGTGTCCAACTACCTCGACCGGGTCTACTCCGACGAGCGAATCCTGCATCCGCTGGTGCGCGAAGGGCCGAAGGGCGAGGGCCGCTTTCGCCGCGTGGGCTGGGACGAGGCCCTCGACCTCGTGGCCGAGAGGTTGCGCGAGGACGGCGGCCGAGCACGGTGGCGAGTCGATCCTGCCCTACTCGTACGCGGGAACGCAGGGCCTCATCCAGCGCGACTGCATGAGCGCGCGGGTGATGAACGCGCTCGGGGCCACCGATCTCGAACGGACCATCTGCGCCACCGCCGGTCTGGTGGGGACCACGATGGCTCACGGCTTCTCGCCGGAGGTCGATCCCGAGGAGTGGCCCAACTCGCGCTACGTGATCGTCTGGGGCTGGAACCCGATGTCCACCGCTCCTCACCTGTGGCGCAAGCTGCTCGACGCCCGCAGGGCGGGGGCGCGCATCGTGGTGGTCGACCCGTTCCGCAGCCGCACCGCGCGGGTGGCCGACGAGCACCTGCGCCCGCTGCCCGGAACGGACGCCGCGCTGGCCATGGGGATGATGCGTGCGATCGTCGACGCCGGCCTCCAGGACGAGGACTGGTGCCGCGCCCACGCGCAGGGCTACGACGAGCTGCTGACCACGCTGTCCGGCTTTTCCGTGGAGCGGGCCGCGGCGATCACCGGCGTGGAGGCCGAGACGATCGCGCGCATCGGACGCGAGTTCGCCGCCACCCGGCCCGCGCTGCTCCGGCTCGGGGTGGGCGCACAGCGCCATCTCGGCGCGCCCGCCGCCTACGCCACGATGGCCTCGCTGCCCGCGCTCACCGGCGCCTGGCGCGACCGCGGGGGCGGCTGCTCGTACATCCCGACGGCCACCGCGGCAGCGGTGAGCGAGGCGCCCCTGCAGCGGATCGACCTTCGTCCCGGCCCCGTGCGCCGGATCAACATGGCCCAGGTGGGCCACGCGCTCACCGATCCCGGCCTGGAACCGCCGGTCACGGCGCTGGTGTGCTGGAACTCCAACCCGGCGGCTATCGCGCCCGACCAGGAGCAGGTGCTGGAGGGCCTGCGACGCGACGACCTGTTCACCGTGGTGCTCGAGCAGTTCATGACCGACACGGCTCGTCACGCGGACGTCGTGCTCCCGGCTACCACGCAGCTCGAGCACCTGGACGTGATCTTCTCCTGGGGCCACCACTATCTGACCTTCAGCCGGCCGGCCATCGAGCCGCTCGGTGAGGCCAAGCCGAACACCGAGACCTTTCGTCTGCTCGCGGCGCGCCTCGGGCTCGACGATCCCTGCTTCGCAGACAGCGACGAGGAGCTGGTCGACCAGCTCCTCGAGGGCTTCGAGGAAAACGGCCTGCGTGAACGCGGCTGGACCAAGATCGATCTCGGTCAGGGGCCGGTCCCGCACGCCGAGGGAGGCTTCGGCACCCAGTCGGGCAAGGTCACGCTGAGAGCGGAGTTCGTGCCTCCGGCCGAGGTGCTCGACCCCGCGCTCGACGAGCGCTTCCCGCTGGCGCTGGTCACCCCGAAGACGCATCTGTTCCTGAACTCGAGCTTCGCCAACCAGCGCCGCCAGCTCTCCGCCCAGCCCGAGCCCGAGTTGGTTATCAACCCGGCCGACGCCGAGGCCCGCGGAATCGCCGACGGGACAGAGGTCCGCGTCTGGAACGAGCGCGGCTCGTTCTCCTGCGCGGCACGCGTATCCGACGATGCCCGCGCCGGAGTGCTGGTGGCGCCAATGGGCTGGTGGAACCGCGACTACCGGGGCGGGCGAAGCGCTCAGGCCACCACCTCCCAGGTCCTGACCGAGCAGGGCAACGCACCGGTGTTCAACGACAACCGCGTGCAGGCGGAGGCGCTCTAGGCGGTTGCTACCGCAGCACGCGGTACCGCCGCTTGGCCACGAGGATGCGCTCGAGCGCGCGGTCGAGCCGGGCTCGCGAGATGCGTCCGCTGCGGACCGCGCTGAGCAGCGCCGCGTGGGCCGCCGCCTGGTCGGCTGCCGGACCGGAGACGAAGGCCATGTCGGCGCCCGCGCGCACCGCCTCCACCGCCGCGTCGGGCACCGTCGTCAGCACCGTCACCGACGGGTCGCTCAGGTCGTCGGTTATGGCGACGCCCTCGAAGCCCAGCTCGTCGCGCAGCAGCTCGTCGGCCACAGCGGGTGAGAGCGAGGCCGGGACGGTGAAGTCGCTGAACGGATAGAGCGCGTTGCTCAGCACCACGCCGGGGACGCCGGCGTCGATGGCTGCGCGGAAAGGGATCAGGTCGCGCTCGCGCAGCTCGGGCAGGCCGAGGCCGACGCTGGCGGGCCCATCCTGAGGAGAGCGGTCGGCCGCCCCCAGCCCGGGCAGGTGCTTGACGGCGCTGAACATCCGCTGGCTCTCGTAGGCCCGGACGGCGGACGCCGCGTAGCGAGCCACCTCCTCCGGGTCGTCGGAGTAGAGCCGGACGCCGAGCGCCGAGCCGCTCTCGAGGCCCACGTCGACCACGGGGCCGAGCACGCCGGTGAGGCCGAGGCTGCGCAGCGTGCGGGCCGACAGGCGCGACTGCCTCGCCGCCTCGCGCACCGAGGGCAGGTCGGCCGGCGACTCGGCGGGAGGCAGGTCGGGAAAGGAGTTGAGCTCGCCGCCTTCCTGGATCGTCATCACGAACGGCGGGATGCGGTCGCGGCCGGCGCTCGCCCGCAGCCCGCCGGCCACGTCGCGCAGGGCGTCGGCGCCGGCGTAGTTCGGCCCTGTGATCACGATGCCGCCGGGACCAAGGCGGCGCAGGTCCGGGGGCACGGAGGCGCCCGGGTCCGGGCCGGCATAGCCCACCAGGAGCAGCTGCGCGGCCTTCTGCCGCGCGGAGAGCCGCTCGATTCGCTGCCGCACCTCCCCGGGGACGTCCGTTTCCGCTGCGGCGGATCCCGCCGTCGACGGGATGATCCGGGCGAGGAAGGAGACACCGTTCGCAGGCGCGGCGTCCGCGGACTCCGAGGCCGGGGTGGGCTCGTCCTCCTGATCTGCCCCGAGGACCACCCCCAGCGTGCCGGCGACGAGGGCCAGCACGGCCAGGCCGGCCAGCCCCAGGTTTCGCCACCGCGGGTCCGCGAGCACCGGCGGAACGCTAGTGGCGCGACTATCTTTCGTCGCCATGCCCTCCCCGGCGGCGGACACCGTGGTCATGAAGTTCGGCGGCACCTCTGTGGCCGACGCCGACCGCATCAAGCGGGCGGCGGGCCGGATCGTGGCCAGCGCCGAGGAGGGCAACAGCGTGGTGGCGGTGCTCTCGGCTCGCGGCAAGCACACCGACGAGCTGGTGTCGCAGGCCTACGAGGTCTCGGCCCGGCCGCATCCGCGCGAGATGGACATGCTCCTCTCAACCGGCGAGCGGGTGTCGTGCGCGCTGGCGGCCATGGTCATCAACGACCTGGGCCACGAGGCGATCTCGCTCACCGGCTCCCAGGCGGGAATCGTCACCGACTCGGGACACACCAAGGCGCGCATCCTCGAGGTCAAGGCCCACCGCATCCGCGAGGCGCTCGACAAGGGCAAGATCGTGCTGGTGGCGGGCTTTCAGGGCGTGTCGCAGCAGTCGCTCGACGTGACCACGCTGGGACGCGGCGGCTCGGACACCACCGCGGTGGCTCTGGCCGCTGCGCTCGGCGCCCCGGTGTGCGAGATCTACACCGACGTGGCCGGCGTCTTCAGCGCCGATCCCCGGCTCGTGCCGGGCGCGCGCAAGCTGTCCGTGGTCACCTTCGAGGAGATGCTCGAGATGGCGGCCAGCGGCGCCGGGGTGCTGCAGCTGCGCTCGGTCGAGTACGCGCGCAACCACGGCGTGACCATCCACTGCCGATCGAGCTTCGAGGACGGACCAGGTACCGTGGTCCAGGACGAGGAACTGACCGTGGAACGCCCGCTCGTGACAGCCGTGACCCACTCGACCGCCGAGGCGCGGATCACCCTCACCGGGCTGCCCGACGTGCCCGGAATCGCCGGCCGCGTGCTCACCACCCTGGCCGCGGCCAACATCAACGTCGACATGATCATCCAGAACGAGCCCGAGTCGGAGGGCCACCGGGCCGACATGTCCTTCACCGTTCCCCGCGACGACCTCGACACCGCCCGCGGCTCGCTCGAGAGGCTCCAGGAGGAGCTCGGCTTCGGCGGGATCGCCACCGACGCCCGGATGGGCAAGGTGTCCGTGGTCGGCGCCGGTATGAAGAGCCATCCCGGAGTGGCGGCCAAGACCTTCACCGTGCTGGGCGAGGCCGAGGTCAACATCGAGATGATCTCCACCTCGCCGATCAAGATCTCCTGCGTGGTGCGCGAGGAGCACGTGGAGGAGGCCGTGCGCCGTCTGCACACCGCCTTCGGCCTGGGCGCCGACGCCGTGCTCCCCGAGGACGTGACCGGCGTCCACCGCCCGAAGGTGGCCTGACGATGCGCGTCGCCGTCGTGGGCGCCACCGGCGCCGTGGGCTCGACGATGCTCGACGTGCTGCGCGAGCGCTCGTTTCCCGCCGACGAGGTGGTGCCCTTCGCCTCCGAGCGGTCGGCGGGCCGTACCATCGACTGGAACGGAAGCTCGCTCACGGTCGTCGCGCTCAGCGACGAGTCGATCCAGGGCTACGACATCGCGCTGTTCTCGGCCGGGTCGGGTGTGAGTGCCGAGTGGGCGCCCCGCTTTGCCGAGGCGGGTGCGGTGGTGGTGGACAACTCGTCGCAGTGGCGCATGCACGACGACGTGCCGCTGGTGGTGTCCGAGGTCAACCCCGACGCTCTCGAGGGGCACCGGGGCATCGTGGCCAACCCCAACTGCACGACGATGCAGACCGTGGTGGCGCTCGGGCCGGTCCTCCGTGAGGCCGGCATCGAGCGCGTGGTGATGTCGAGCTACCAGGCCGTGTCGGGCACCGGCCAGAAGGCCGTCGAGGAGCTGCACACCCAGGCGGAGGCGGTGATCGAGGCCAGGGAGATGCCCGCGCCGGCGGTCTACCCGCACCAGATCGCCTTCAACGTGCTGCCCCAGGTGGAGACCTTCAAGGACGGTGACGACTACACCACCGAGGAGCGCAAGTGCATGCGCGAGACGCGCAAGATCCTCGGCCGCGACGACGTCGGCGTGTCGGCCACCTGTGCCCGGGTGCCGGTGTTCACCGGCCACTCGGTGTCGGCCAACGTGCAGACCCGCGAGCCGCTGTCGCCCGAGGAGTGCCGTGAGCTGCTGGCCGCGGCGCCGGGCCTCATCGTGATCGACGACCCGGGCAACGGTCTCTATCCCACCGCGCTCGACGCCGCCGGGCGCGACGAGGTGATGGTGGGCCGCATTCGCCGCGACCCGTCGCACGAGCGCTGCCTCAACCTCTGGATCGTGGGCAACAACCTACGCAAGGGAGCGGCCACGAACGCGGTGCAGGTGGCGGAGCTGCTGAACGTGCGTGGGCTGCTGCGCTCGGCCTCGGCGGCCTGAACCTCAGCTGGGAAGTTTTGCTCGGGCGTAAAAGCCGGGTTATGGTGGGTCGTGGTCGTTCGGCAGGGGGCCGGGCGCTGGGGTGACGAACGGAGGACGGATGCGTCGGGTATGGACGTTCGCGGTGGCGGGCATGGCGGCGATGGGCTGTGCGGCGCCGGCCCAGGCAGAGCTGTATCTAGGTTCGGGGGGACGGCCAGGCTCGTCCGCGACGTCGGAGCCGGCCCGGTGCAAGTACAACCGCACGGTGACGACCGGTTCTCTGGCCGTGACGGTGGACTCGCCGACGATCACTGGCGCGAATCTGCGGCGTGGTCGCCGTGACGTGACCAAGGCACGGTTTCGGGCTTATCTGACCGACGCCTACTCGGGCGGCAACATCCAGCAGACGCAGTGGTCTTCGTGGATACGTCTATCTGACCGTCAGAGAGCCCGTTGGGGTTCCACCAGCTTCACCATGGATTGGCGCAACGCCTACGTGGTCGATCTGCGGATCGAGTGGTGGCGAAGCGGCCGCATGCGCGGCTGGCGGGCGCAGCGGCTCAACTTCTACAACTACGTGAACCATTACAACGTGGGACCGTTCGGACCGTTCGACCGCTGCGCCTGGTGGGGCCTGTAGGCAGCGCCGGCTCGCGGCGGGCGGCTTAGATGAAAATGGCAACGTGCGGCTGCCCGTCTGAGATCCAATATCGCGCTTCTCGGTGGCGTGGGCGCCAGTTGAGGTCAGAGCAGCCCCCGCCAGAGCGAACGCGACCAGCACTGAGGCTCGCCGTCGGCGTTCGAGTAGCGGGATGGCGGCTCTGACCGCGGACTTCCCCTGCCTGCGGTAGGCCACGTCTTCCTCTCAGGTGGCAAATCTTTGGCTCGGCCGACCGTACGACAGGTTTGATGGTTGGGCAAGTCGTAAGATCGGCGTCCGGCTAGGACCCGGCCACCCGCCGCACGATCAGCTCCGGCTCCGAGTAGGGCTCTCCCGGCCGCGCGCGGTCCGGGAAGTCGAACAGACCGATGATCAGCAGCATCGGATAGTCGGGCGCCTGCGCTGTCGTACGCACGCGTTCGTCGTCGATGAAGAACTCGACGGCTCCCGGCCGCCAGTCGACCGCGTAGCGGTGCGGGCTGGCCACGTCGATCTCCATTCGCTCGGCTGACCACTCCTCTTCGAGCGCCGGGTCGCGGAAGCGGTGGATGCCGGTGCCGACCGCGGCCGAACCGTCCTCGACGGCGTCGCCGAAGACCTCCACCAGGCAGATCTCGCCGCAGCGCTCCGGCCGATCCTCGATCCCCACCATCCACGCGGAGAACATCGAGCGCGGCCCGAGCGTGGCCGAGCACTCGAGCTCGACCCGACCGAAATGAGGCGTGTAGCCGAACAAGGCCGGCTGCTCCTCCTGGACCACGAGCCCCTCACGGAACGGCTGCTGGCCCTGGCTGCTGCCCACTGGTCCCGACCAGTTGCCCGTCTGCACCGCCGACACCCGCAGCGGCCCCTCGTGCAGATCGGGACACCACAGCGGCTGGTCCTCGGGGATCGAGAGCCGCAGGCCGCGCTCGTCGAGCGCGTAGGTCGCCTTCGACGCCGCGCGCGAGCTCCAGGCCGGCAGGTAGGAGGAGATCCAGACGTCGTCGTCGAGGTCCGGTCCGTCGAAGCGCTCGTCGAGCGCCGTCACGCAGCGGCGAGTGCCGCGACCTTGCGCTGTACGTCCTTGGTCGACACCACGTGTTTGCCCATTCCAAGCTCCTTGGGCTCGAGGCCCAGGGCCAGGCCGACGGCCTGGGGCAGATGCAGCACCGGGATGCCGAGGTCACGCTCGACGAAGTTGGCCGCCGACGGCTGCTGGAGATCCAGGTTGAGGTGGCAGAGCGGGCAGGGGGTGACGAGCGCGTCGGCTCCCGCATCGATCGCGTCGGCCAGGTGGCGCCCGGCCTGGCGCAGCGAGGTGGTGCGGTTCATGGTGATCACGGGGAAGCCGCAGCACTTGCGGGCACCCGCGTACTCCACGGTCTCGCCGCCGAGGGCCTCGATCACCCAACCCAGGTACTGATCGCGGTCGGGATTGTCGGCGAAGCCCAGCCGCCGCGACGGGCGCACGATGTAACAGCCGTAGAAGGGCGCCAGTCGCAGGCCCTCGAGCGGCCGCTCGACCTTCTCGCGCAGCGCGTCGAGGCCGATCTCCTCCACGAGGATCCAGAGGAAGTTCTTGTTCCACCAGCCGCCGCCGGGCTCGTACGACAGGCTCTCCGGGTCCAGGTGGCGGTTGACGGTGTCGCGGTACGCGCCGCTGGCGTCGAGGCGCTCCTGGCACTCCGACTGCGCGCCCTGGCAGGTGGAGCAGATGTTCATCATGCCCGCCGCGCCCTCCACCTCCTGGGCCAGCGCGAAGGTCCGTGCGTTCAGGGTGTCCACGAGCTCCTGGTTGTGCTCGGCGATCACGCCGGCGCCGCAGCAGTTGGCCCGGTCGAGCTCGACCAGCTCGAGATCGAGCAGCGGCGCGACCTTGGCCACCGAGCCGTGCAGTTCAGGCGTGAATCCCCGGGACACGCACCCGGGCCAGTAGGCCAGCTTCATCTAGTTCTCCCCGCTTCCTTCGGCGAATGCGCCCTCTTCCTCGCCGGCCATCTCGCCCACGATGTAGAGGTTGAGCTCGATGCGCTCGCCCTGAGATTCGACCTCGTTGAAGATGCGGCGGACCTGCTTCTGGTCGGGCAGCTTGGGGTGGATCAGCGCCTTGACCGGGTTGACCTTGCCCGACTTGAGCCCGTCGATGACGGTGGGCAGGTTCTGGGTGAGCTGCTTGGCGCCGTGGGGGCTCAGCTGGCCCTTGACCAGCGAGCCGTCGCCGAACGAGCGCGGCAGCAGCTGCGCCTCGTGCAGCGTGCCCCACTTCTCGATGATGTTGATGAACGCCTTCTCGTGGCCGTAGCCGTTGTTGGAGTCCTTGATCTCGTAGTCGCCCGTGGCCCTGCGCCGCAGCCGCATGATCTGGTCCATCGGGGCCACGTCCTTGGGGCAGACCTCCACGCACGCGAAGCAGTGGGTGCAGTCGTAGATCCCGTGCTCGTCCTCGGCCAGATCCTTGAGGCGGGCCTCGTGCTGCCCGTCGCGCGGGTCGCCCACGAAGCGGTAGGCCTTGGCCAGCGCGGCCGGGCCCACGAACTCCGGGTCGACCTCCATCGACAGGCAGGAGGAGACACAGACGCCGCAGTGGATGCAGGCCATGGCCTGGGTCACGTCGAGCATGGCCTCGGCGGGGACGATGTACTCCTGGTCCTCGGGCGGCTCCTCCGCCGGCATCAGCCAGGGGACGACCCGCCGTACCTTCTTCCAGTGCACCGCCTCCATGTCGGTGATCAGGTCCTTGATCACCGGCATGTTCCCCATCGGCTCGACCACGATGGCGCCGTTGGTGGCCTTCTCGGCGGCGTCGCCGATTCGGGTGTTGCAGGCGAGAGCCGAGCGGCCGTTGATCTTCACCCCGCAGGAGCCGCAGATGGCGGCCCGGCAGGAGCAGCGAATGCCGATCGAGGCGTCCTCGCGGTCCTTGATCTGGAGGATGGCGTCGAGCACCGAGCGCTCGGGGGGCAGCTCGGCTGCGTGGTCCTCCCAGTACGCGGCCTCGCCCGACTCGGGGTTGAAGCGGCGGATCTTGAGCGTGTAGTCAGCCACTAGTGATTACCTCCGCGGGGCATCCCGCCCCGCGTTCCGACGCGATTCTTCGACATCACGTCTCAGTATGTTCTTTCCTGCGGCTCCCACTGCGTCATGGTCACCTCGGAGTAGGCGATCTCGGGCCCGGCCCCGTTGGCCTCGACAGTGATGTGCTTGAGCCAGTCGTCGTCGTTGCGCTCAGGGAAGTCCGTGCGGTACTGGGCGCCGCGGCTCTCCTTGCGCTCGATGGCCGACACCACGATGGCCTCGGCGTTTTCGAGCATGAACTGGAGCTCGAGCGCGCCGAGCACGTCCTGGTTGAAGACGGTGCCCTTGTCGTCGATCGAGACGTCCTGCGCCTCCTCCTTGAGACGGCGCACGATGTCGAGGGCGGTGTCGAGGCCCTCCTCGTCGCGGAACACGGCGACGTACTTGTCCATCATGTCGCCCAGCTCGGCCTTGATCTCGGACACCCGGCGGCCGCTGCCCTCAACGTGGATCAGCTCGTCGATCATGCGGTCCTCGTCCTCCAGCGCGGCGCGTGACGGCGAAGGCATCCGCGTGGCGTGGACGGCGTCCGCGGCGTGGGCGCCGGAGCGCCGGCCGAACACGAGCGTGTCGAGCAGCGAGTTGGCCCCGAGCCGGTTGCCGCCGTGCACGGAGACGCAGGCGCACTCGCCGGCGGCGTAGAGGCCCGGGATCGGCGTCTGGCCGTAGATGTCGGTCTTGATGCCGCCCATCGCGTAGTGGTTGCCCGGCTTGATGTGGATCGGCTCCCGCGTGATGTCCACGCCGGCGAAGTCGCGGCCGACGTTCACGATCTCGCGCAGGGCCTCGTGGATGCGCTTGCGCGGCACCTTGGTGATGTCGAGCGCCACCGTGCCGTCGTCGAAGCCGCGGCCCTCGTTGATCTCGGTCTGCTCGGCGCGCGAGACCACGTCGCGGGAGGCCAGCTCCATCTTGTTGGGCGCGTACTTCTCCATGAAGCGCTCGCCCTCCGCGTTGTAGAGATGAGCGCCCTCGCCGCGGGCGCCCTCGGTGATGAGCAGCCCCAGGCCCGCCAGGGTGGTGGGGTGGTACTGGATCATCTCCATGTCCATCAGCGGGGCGCCGATGCGGTAGGCCATGGCGATCCCGTCCCCGGTGCAGATCAGGGCGTTGGTGGTGGGGTCGTAGATCTGGCCGTTGCCGCCGGTGGCCAGGATCACGGCCTTGGCCGCGAACAGCTCCATCGAGCCGTCCCTGATGTTGCGGGTGATGGCGCCGGCGATGCGGCCCTCGTCGTCCTGGACGAGCGAGGTGGTGAACCACTCCTCGTAGCGGTGGACCTCGTCGAACTTCATCAGCTGCTCGTAGAGCACGTGCAGGATCGCCTGGCCGGTGATGTCGGCCACGTAGTAGGTACGGGCCGCGCTGGCGCCGCCGAAGGCGCGCTTGCCCAGGCGACCCTCCTCGTTGCGGTGGAAGGTCACGCCGAGGTGCTCGAGTGTGAGCAGCTCCTCCGGGGCCTCGCGGCACATGATCTCGATGGCGTCCTGGTCGCCCAGGTAGTCAGAGCCCTTGACCGTGTCGAAGGCGTGTGACTCCCAGGAGTCCTGCGGATCCAGCGCCGCGTTGATCCCGCCCTGAGCGGCGTTCGAGTGCGAGCGCACCGGGTGGACCTTCGAGATGATGCCCACGGATGCGCCCTTCTCGGCCGCTGCGAGGGCGGCACGCTGGCCGGCGAGGCCGGCTCCGATGACGAGGACGTCGTGCTGGGGCATCAGGCGATTTCGATTCTATTTGAGTTACGGCCCGGCCCCCCGGCAGGCCTAGCGCCAAGCGGCCAAGACGGGGGTGGGGCTGCGGAGAGGGAGCCGTCCTGAGTCATCGCAGCGCCGGTGTGCTGTGGGGCGTCTGGCCCGAAGCGCGGCCTGGATCGAGGTCACCTCGAGCAGCGACCATGGGCGCCGGCTGCCGGGCGTACTGCTGCACCGCCAATCTCCGCCGGCCGAGGAGCGCAGGGTCAAGCACGGCATCCCGGTGACCACGCCCGGGGAGCCATGGACGAGGCCGACTATCTGCGGTTGGACTGCGCGGGATTCGGGGCCATCCCCGGACGTCTGGGATCGGGAAGAGTCACACTGTGCTAGCCCTCCACCGCCCCGGGCCGAGCCGCACTCGCTCATGGCTTGAGGAGCGTTTCCTGGCGCTCTGTCGCCGACACGGGCTGCCCGACCCCGAGGTGAACGTCCACGTGGAGGGCCATCTCGTGGACTTCGTCTGGCGTAGGCAGCGCCTCGGCGTGGAGACCGATGGGCACGCCTCGCACCGCACCCGCCGAGCGTTCGAGAAGGACCCGGTGCGCGACGCCGACCTGGTCGAGGCCGGCTACCGGCCGATTCGCATTACGGCGCGCCGGCTGAGCCGGGAGCCCGACGTGGTCGCCGCCCTGGTGAGCCGCCTGCTATCGCCTAAGCCGGCACGGCGCCGCGCAGGGCCCGGCGCACCGCGTCGATCGTGACGATCCCGCGCAGCACGCCCGAATCGTCCACCGCCATCACCGCGCCGAGTCGGGAGAGGCCGTCTTGGCCGAGCAGGGCCTCGAGCGGATCCTCCAAGCGGGCGCGCAGGCCGCTGTCGCCGTCGTCGCGAGCCATGACCGAGGCCACGGTGCTCACCGCGCGCTCGCTGTCGGGCACGCTGTTCACCGCCTCGCGCGAGACCACCCCCACCAAGCGGCCGGTGGCGTCCACCACCGGGAACCAGGGCCAGCCGTAGCGCAGGAAGAACTCCGTGTCCGCCTCGGCCAGCGTGCGATCGCCGGGAATGGCCACGGGCTCGGTGTCCATCACGTCGGCCACGCGGATGTCCCCGATCTTGTCCGAGAAGCGCGCCTGGGCGACGGCCGAGGACGCAGCCTGGGCGAGGAAGAAGCCGATGAAGATGAACCACAGCCCGGTGATCACGTCGTATCCGGTGATCAGGGCCACCAGGCCGCCGGCGATCATCAGGTAGCCGAAGCCGCGGCCCAGCATACCCGCGAAGCGCGTGGCCTTGTTGCGGTCGCCGGTGACCTTCCAGGCGATCGCGCGGGCAATGCGCCCGCCGTCGAGCGGGAAGCCCGGGATCAGGTTGAAGACGAGCACGATGACGTTGACCGTGGCCAGGTAGCCGAGCACCGCGGTACTGGCCCCGACCACGTCGTTGCCGAACTGGGAGCTCTCGAGCACGTCGTCGGGGCTCGATATGACCGCGCCGATAGCGAAGCACAGCCCGGCGAAGAGCAGCGTCACCAGCGGTCCCGCCGCGGCCACCCGGAACTCCACGCCGGGCGAGTCGGTGTCGCGTCCGAGCCGCGCCACCCCGCCGAACATCCACAGGTCGATGCCCTCGATGGGAATGCCGTTACGGATGGCCACCACCGCATGCCCGAGCTCGTGCAGCAGGATCGAGAGGAAGAACAGGAGCGCGCTGATGGTGGCCAGGACGAAGGCGTTCGAGCCCGGCGCCACGTCCTCGTAGTACTCCGAGAGCGTGAAGATGATCAGGAACAGGACGATGAACCAGCTCACGTCCACGCCGATCCGGATCCCGAATATGCGTCCCAGTTGGATGGAGCTGCCGCCGAACATCACCGAGGAATGGTGGCAGGCACGCGAGCGGCCCGGCGCCGCGCCGCCATAATCACCGCCTTCCTCACCGAACTAGAGATCTGAAAGGACTGTCTTGACTCATCGAGTCACCTTCATCCCGGGCGACGGCACCGGGCCTGAGCTGGCAGAGGCCACGCGCCGCGTGCTCGAAGCCACCGGCGTCGAGTTCGACTGGGATTTCCAGGACGCGGGCGTTGACGTGTACGAGTCCGAGGGCAACCCGCTGCCTCAGCGCACGCTCGACTCGATCCGTGATCGGGGAGTGGCGATCAAGGGCCCCACCACCACGCCCGTGGGCTCCGGCTTCCGCTCGATCAACGTCGCCCTGCGCAAGGAGTTCGACCTCTACGCCTGCATCCGGCCCTGCAAGGCCTACGAGGGCGTGCGCACGCGCTTCCCCGACACCGACATCGTGATAGTCCGCGAGAACACCGAGGACCTGTACGCCGGCATCGAGTTCGAGAAGGGCTCGGCCGAGGCGGAGAAGCTGCGCGGCTTCCTCGCCGACGAGCTGGACTCGCCGCTGCGAGACGACGTCGGGATCTCGATCAAGCCCATATCGGTGTTCGGCTCGGACCGGATCGTCGAATCGGCCTTCGCCTACGCCGAGGAGAACGGGCGCAAGAAGGTCACGGCCGCCCACAAGGCCAACATCATGAAGTTCTCGGACGGCCTCTTCCTCGAGGTGGCACGCCAGGTGGCGGCGCGGCATCCCGAGATCGAGTTCGAGGACCGCATCATCGACAACCTCTGCAACCAGCTCGTCTCGAGGCCCGAGGAGTACGACGTGGTCGTGCTGCCCAACCTCTACGGCGACATCGTTTCCGACCTGGGCGCGGGGTTGATCGGCGGGCTGGGCCTCGCCCCGGGGGCCAACATCGGCACCGAAGGGGCGATCTTCGAGGCCACCCACGGCTCGGCCCCGAAGTACAAGGGCCAGAACAAGGTGAACCCCACCGCGCTGCTCCTCTCGGGCATGCTCATGCTCCGTCACCTGAACGAGACCGAGGCCGCCGACCGCATGGAGCGGGGCATCGCCGAGGTGATCCGCAAGGGCGACAAGGTCACCTACGACCTCAAGCCCACGCGTGACGATCCCTCCGCAGTGGGTACGAGCGAATTTGCCGACGCTGTCATAGAGGAGATGTCATGAAGGTCACCGTTACCGGCGCCGCGGGCCAGATCGGCTATGCGCTGCTGTTCAGGATCGCCTCCGGCCAGATGCTGGGGCCCGACGAGAAGATCGAGCTGCGACTGCTGGAGATACCCGATGCGGTGACGGCCGCCGAGGGCACCGCGCTCGAGCTCCAGGACTGCGCGTTCCCGCTGCTCGTCTCCACCGACATCTACGACGACCCCGTAAAGGCGTTCGACGGAGTGGACGTGGCTCTCCTCGTGGGCGCACGGCCACGGTCCAAGGGGATGGAGCGCGCGGATCTGCTCGAGGCCAACGGGCAGATCTTCAAGCCCCAGGGCGAGGCGCTCAACGCCGGCGCCGCCGACGGCGTGAAGATCCTCGTGGTGGGCAACCCCGCCAACACCAACGCCCTGATCGCGAAGGCGAATGCGCCGGACATCCCGGGAGAGCGGTTCACCGCCATGACCCGCCTGGACGAAAACCGCGCGGTGGCCCAGCTGGCGGGCAAGCTCGGGGTCGGCGTCGACGCGGTGGAGGACCTCGTGGTGTGGGGCAACCACTCACCGACGATGTTCCCCGACCTGTTCAACGCCAGGGTGAAGGGCCGGCCCGCCGTCGAGCAGGTCGACATGGACTGGTACGAGAACGAGTACATCCCGCGCGTGGGCAAGCGCGGCGCGGAGATCATCGAGGCCCGCGGAGCGTCGTCGGCCGCGAGCGCCGCCAACGCGGCGGTCGACCACATGCACGACTGGGTGCTCGGAGCGGAAGGGCTGCGCTCGATGGCCGTCCCCTCCGATGGCTCCTACGGAGTGCAGGAGGGGGTCATCTCGAGCTTCCCGGTGCGGGTTAAGGACGGGGTCTATTCAATCGAGCAGGGCCTCGAGGTCGGCGACTTCGCCCGGGCCAAGATCGACGCCACCGTCAAGGAGCTAGACGACGAGCGCAAGGCCGTCAGCGAGCTCGGTTTGATCTAGGCGCTCGGCTCGATCTAGGCGGGGTGCCAGCCCTTGTCACGCTTGACCACCTGGCCCTCTGACTCGAGGGTGGGCATCACGCGGTAGAGGTAGTTGGCCTTGATGCCCATGGCGTCGGCCATCTCGGCGATGGTGATCCCGGGGCGGGTTCGCACGAGCTCCAGCGCCTGCTTCGCCCGGTTGCCGCTGCCGCGAGGCCTGCCGCGGCCCCGACGGCGCGACGCGCCGCTGCTGGCGCTCGCTCCGCGCCGGCGTCCCTGGCGAGGGCTGCCGTCTACCCCCGACAGTGCCTGCTGCGCCTTTTCCAGCCTGTGGAACTCCTCCACGAGCGGGCGCAGTTCGCGCATCCGGGCGTCTATCTCTTTGAGCTTCTCATCCAGAAAGTCGGCCATAGGGCCGTAACTGTAACCGTTATTCGACGATTGACTTGAGCCGGCGCAAGGAACCTTCCAGCTCCTTTTCCGTAACCCGGGCCACCGCTCGTCCGGCCATCTTGCCCAGTGGGCCGCCGGGAAGGTCATATTCGTTCACATAGGAAAAGCGTGTGCCCTTGCCGTTCGGGCTGAACTCATATTCCACCCGCGCTCGTGAGGCCACCGGTCCGCGACCCTCCCACACCACTCGGCGCAGCGGATCCACCTCCACGACGGTCCAGTGAACCTTGAAGCCGCGTCCCGCGAGCTTGAGTGACTGTGTCAACTTCGAGCCCTCCTCGAGCTGCCCGCGCGGTGCGCCGTTGAGCCGCTGGTGAATGGTCACCCAGTCCTTGAGGCGGCGGGGGTCCATCACCACCTCGTAGACGCTCTCGGGCTCGGCCCCGATCTCGATCGTCCGCTCCACCCTCATCGCGCGGCCAGCACCTCCTTGCTCTCCCATTCGCGGAGCGCGTGCTCCACCGCGCGGTCGAAGCGCCGGGTCCGCAGCCCGTACAGCCCGGCGGCCTCGTGGGCGTCGCGCGGCAGGATGTCCGTCTCGAGGCTCTCCATCAAAGGTCGTACGAGCTCGAGCGGCTGTCCGGTCACCGCCGCCACCACCGCGCTCGCCGGCGGGGTGAGGGAGACACCCAGCCCGAGCGGCATGCGTCCCACGCCCATGAGCTCAGCGATGCGCTCGACCATCTCGGCGTAGCTCAGCACGTCCGGGCCGCATACATCCAGGGATCGCCCCGCCGCGGCCGGGATGAGGGGCGTGCGGGCGAGGTACTCGATCACGTCGCGCTCGTCGATCGGCTGCGTGCGGTTGGCGCGCCAGCCCGGCAGCGGCAGGATGCGAAGGCGCTCGACCAACCGCACCAGCAGCCGGAACGAGGACGAGCCGGCGCCGATCACGATGGAAGCGCGCAGGGCGGTGGAGCCGGGCACCGCGGCGAGCAGGATCTCCTCCACCTCGATCCGTGAGCCCAGATGGGTGGAGACCGGGCCGGTGGGGGCGATGCCGCCCAGGTACACGATCCGCTCCACCCCGGCCTCGGCGGCCGCCGCCCCGAAGGACTCGGCGTACCTGCGGTCGCGGCCGGCGAAGTCCCGGTCGCCCGAAGGCTCCATCGAATGGACCAGGTAATAGGCGGTCGCGCATCCGGCCAGGGCCTCCTCGAGGCCGGCGCCGGTGCTCAGGTCGCCCCTGACGGGCTCGAGCCCCTCCATCGCCTCGAGGCGCTCGGGCCGGCGCGCCAGCGCGCGCACCGGGCGACCCTCGCTCGTCAACCGGCGAGCCAGGCGGCTGCCCACGTATCCGGTGGCTCCGGCGATCAGCTCCACGCGCCGAGAGTACCCGCCGATCTTCGCCCCCCTGAAAAAGGCGCTCCGAGCGGGCCTTCTCGGACCCACCCTGCAAAGTGCGGCAAACGGTTACTGGAATACCGGCGGCTCGTCGTGCACGATGCTGCCGGTGCCGAAGGGAAAGCCCGCCCGCTGCGAGGACTGCTATTTCCGCCAGAACAAGCTCTGCGCGTTGAACCTGGGCAAGCCGTGCACCACGTTCCGGCCGGCCGAGCGCGATCTGGCGCCGGAACGCCAGCTGGCCTTCGTCTTTCGCACCGAGCGGACCACCGCGGCCTACGCATTTCCCCAGCCGAACCGCTGACCGGCGAGCGCGCGGCGCGCGCGAGCCTTCGTTCTCTGCCATAGAGTCGCCGCGATGCGGCTCACCGTTCTGGGTAAGTCGCCCGCCTGGCAGGACGCCGGCGGGGCCTGCTCTGGGTATCTGCTCGAGGAGGGCGACACCGCGGTTCTCGTCGACTGCGGCAACGGCGTGTTCGCCAAGCTGCGCCAGCACATCGATTACGTCGACGTCGATGCCGTGGTGCTCTCGCACCTGCACGCCGACCACTTCCTCGATCTCGTTCCCTACTCCTACGCGCTCACCTATGCACCGCGCCAGCAGCCCGTGCCGGTGGACCGCTGGCCGGGGACCGACAATCCGGCGCGGCCCGACCTCCACGTGCCGCCGGGGGGCCGCGCCGCCTTTCGCCGCCTGGCCGGGACCTGGGGGCCGGAGGAGCTGATCGAGAACGCCTTCGCGCTGAGCGAGTACGACCCGGCCGACAGCCTCGAGATCGGCCCGCTGACCGTGAGCTTCCGGCCCGTTCCCCACTTCACCGAGACGTTCGCCATGAGCTTCTCGGCGGGTGGCGCGGGACGGATCGTCTACGGCGCGGACACCTGTCCGACCGATGCCCTGAACGAGTTCGCCCGCGGCGCCGATCTGCTGCTGGCGGAGGCCACACTCCCGCGGCCGGAGCGCACCGGCACGCGCGGCCACCTGACGCCGGCAGAGGCCGGGGAGCTCGCCCGTGCGGCCGGTGTCCGGCGCGTGGTGCTCGTGCACATCTCGGACGAGCTCGACTGGGAGTGGGCCGTCGCCGAGGCTGCCGAGGCGTTCGGCGGACCGGTGGAGGTGGCCCGCGAGGGGGCCGTCTACGAGGTCTAAGCGGGCGCATCGGCCGCGTTTAGCGCGGCGCCCACACGGAAAGGCGAGACCAATGAGACGACTTCTTGTTCTCCTCGGAACGGTCTTCGCCGTGGCCCTGGTGGTCGCCGCCGTGGCGGTGGCGGGCAGAGGGCCCGATCGGATCGAGCTGCCCGACGGGTATCAACCCGAGGGAATAGCCGCCGGCAAGGGCAGGAGCGTCTACGTGGGCTCGATCCCGACCGGCCGGGTGCTCGAGATCGACACCAAGACCGGAGCCTCGGAGGAGGCCGTACCCGCACGCGAGGGGCGAGCGGCGATCGGACTCAAGTACGACGGGTCCAAGAAGCGGCTGTTCGTCGCGGGCGGCGAGACCGGCAAGGCGTTCGTATACGACGCCCGCGACGGTGACGATCTGGCCGAGTACCAGCTCACGCCGGCCGGATTGCCGGCGTTCGTCAACGACGTGGTCCTCACCCGGCGGACCGCGTACTTCACCGACTCGAACCAGCCGGTGATCTACGCCGTCCGGCGCGACCTGTCCGGCGTCCGGCCGATTCGGCTCGCCGGCTTTCCGCTGGCCGACGGCAGTCAATCTGAACGGCATAGAGGCGACCCGCAACGGTCGCGCGCTGCTCGCGGTCCAGACCTCCACCGGCACGCTGTGGCGAATCAACCCGAGGACCGGCTCTTACGCAGAGGTCGACCTGGGCGGTGAGGCGCTCACCAACGGCGACGGGCTGCTGCTGGTCCGCCGGCACACGCTGCTCGTGGTCCAGAACCGGCTCAACCGGATCGCGGTGGTCAGGCTCGATCGCGACCTCGACTCCGGGCGCATCGTCCGCACGATCACGAATCCCGACTTCGACGTCCCGACGACGGTGGCGCGACAGCGCGGGAGCCTCTATCTCCCCAACGCGCGCTTCACCACGCCGCCGACGCCGGCGACCGAGTACTGGATCACGCGTGTAGGCAAGCACTGAGCGCCGTAAGGTCCGGGGCATGAGCGCCACGGACCAGCTGAATCGACGCTCCCGCCGCGCCCTCGAGAGCATCTGCGACACGTTCGCGCCCGGCGGGGCCGGCCTGCCCTCGGCCACCGAGCTCGGCGTGCCCGATGCGTTGCTCGGCCTGGTGGAGCGCAACCCGCGCGCGGCGGAGCGAAAGCAGGTCGGCCAGCTGCTGGGCCTGTGGGACACGCGCCTCGTCACGGCGGTGGGCGGCGGGGGCCTACGCCGCTTCTCGGGCCTCTCTCAGAGTGAGCGCGAGACCGTGCTGCTGTCCTGGGCCGACAGCCGCGCGCCGCAGCGCCGGGCCGCCTTCCAGGCGCTGCGCAAGGGCACGCTGCTCGCCTACTACGGCATGGACGGCGGCAACCCGGTGCTCGAGGCGATGGGCTATCCCGGTCCGCTCGGGGCGCCCGACGACCCGCCGCCACCCGAGCTCGAGCCGCTCGAGATCGACGGCGACACCGATCTCACCTGCGACGTGGTGGTCGTGGGCTCCGGGGCGGGAGGCGGCACGGCGGCCGCGGTCCTGGCCGGGGCCGGGCTCGACGTGGTGGTGGTCGAGGCGGGCGGCTACTACTCCGAGCAGGACTTCCATGGCGGCGAGCTCTCGGGCTTCAACCGCCTGTACGCCAACGGGGGTGGAATCGCCTCGGCCGACGGGAGCATCGGCCTGCTGGCCGGGAGCTGCCTCGGCGGCAGCACGGTGGTCAACTACACGTTCTCGTTTCGCACCCCCGAGCACGTGCGCCGGGAGTGGGCCTCGATGGGCGTACCGGCCGTGGCCGAGCAGGGCTTCGACGAGAGCCTCGAAGCGGTGTGGGAGCGCATCTCGGTGAACGAGGAGCACAGCGTGCCGAGCTCCCGCGACGAGTCGATACGCCGGGGCCTCGACCGGCTCGGATGGGACTCCCAGGTGATGAAGCGAAACGTGCGCGGCTGCACGGCCGAGGTATGCCGGCTGTGCCACTACGGGTGTCAGCTCGGGGCCAAGCAGTCGACGCTCAAGACCTGGCTGAAGGACGCCCACGACGCGGGTACGCGCATGCTCGTGAGCACCCGCGCGGACCGCGTGATCACCGAGAACGGGGCCGCGCGCGGGATCGAGGCGCGCACCACTGACGGGCACAACGTGACCGTGAGAGCCCGCGCGGTGGTGAGCGCCGCCGGCGCGCTCCAGACCCCCGCCCTGCTCGCCCGCTCCGGGGTGCGCTCGAAGGCTCTGGGCAAGTACCTGCGCCTTCACCCGGTGATGGTGGTCTGGGGCCAGATGGACGACGAGGTGCGCCCGTGGGAGGGAATGCTCTCGGCCACGTTCTCGGACGAGCACGCGGACATGCAGGACGGCTACGGCGTCAAGTACGAGCACGTGGCCACCCCGCCCAGCATCCTGCTGAGCTTCTCGCCCTGGCGCGGCGGCCGGGCCCACCAGGAGCTGATGCAGGCGCTGCCCCACACCGCGGGCGTGGGCGTGCTCCTGCGCGACCACGGCGTGGGCGAGGTGCGCGTCGGCCGGGACGGCGAACCGGTGGTGCGCTACGCATTCACCGACCGCGACGTGGAGCACATGCGCGCGGGCATCGCGGGCGGGGCGAGGCTGGTGGAGGCGATGGGGGCGAAGCTCATCTACTCGTCCCACGCCGGGTGGGTGGCCTACCGCCCGGGCCAGAGCGGCGACCGGGCGAGCTTCATGCGCGATGCCGACTCGTGCGGCTGGGGGCCGGGCCAGACCCAACCGGTGTCCTTCCACATCATGGGCAGCGCCCGAATGGGGAAGTCGGACTGGGACGCGGTCTGCGACCAGACCGGACAGACCTTCGCCGTCCGCGACCTCTACGTGTGCGACGCCTCGGCCTTCCCGACGGCGACCGGCGTGAACCCGATGGTCACGATCGAGGCGCTTGCGCACATGAACGCGCGCCGGCTGGCGGAGCGGATGGCCTGAGGGAGGGCGATGCGGTCGAGCGCCGGCGGTGCGATCGGCGTGCCGGCAAGCGAGGGCGCCAGGTGCGGTCTATCCTCGGGCGTCGTGAGCTCGCAACGTGACCTGTTCGCCAATTTCGACCGCATGCGGCGTGAGATCGACGAGCTGTTCGGCGATGTGTTCGAGCGCCAGACCGGTCTCAGGGGGCGCGGCTTCTCCCCCTCGGTGGACGTCTACTACACCGACAACCCGCCCCGGGCGGTGGTCAAGGCGGACCTCTCAGGCATCCACATCTCCGACGTGGCGCTCGAGATCCGCGGCCGCCAGCTGCTGATCGCCGGCGAGCGCCGGCCGGCGGAGGCGAAGGGACGCCTCTACCAGCAGATCGAGATCGAGCACGGTCCCTTTCGCAGGCTGGTGGAGCTCGGCGCCGAGGTGGTGGCCGAGGCGGCAAGAGCCTCGTACGAGGACGGCACACTCGAGGTCGAGATCCCGCTGGCGCGACCCGAGCAGAGCGTGCGCCGCGTTCCCATCGAAGAGGGATGAGCATCCACATCCCCGCAAGCGAGGGGGAGGCCGTCACCGCCGAGGTGAAGACGAGCCTGCCCGACCACCTGCCCGTGCTGCCTCTGCGCGAGTCGGTCCCCTTTCCTGAGGCGCTGACCCCGCTGGCAGTCGGCCAGGAGCGTTCGGTCGCGCTCATCAACGACGCTCTCGCCGGCAACCGGATGCTGGTGATGGTCGCCTCGAAGGACGGGGAGATCGAGGAGCCGGGACCCGACGACCTGTACCGGGTCGGGGTGGCGGGCGTGGTGGCCCGGATGCTCAAGGTCCCGGACGGCACCCTGCGCATCCTCGTCCACGGCGCTCAGCGGGTCACCATCGAGGAGTTCACGGCCACCGAGCCGTACCTCGTGGCCAGCATCGAGGAGGCGCCGGACATCGTGCGCCCCTCGGCCGAGCTCGAGGCTCTTCACCGCAACGTTCAGGGCACCTTCTCTCGCATAATCGAGGAGCTCCCCTACCTGCCCGAGGAGCTGCTCGTGGCGGTGGCGAACCTCGACGACCCGGCCGAGCTCGCGCACATGATCGCCGGGGCCCTCCGAATCAAGACCGAGGAGAAGCAGGCCCTCCTCGAAGAGCGCAATGTGACCAAGCGGCTGCGGATGCTCTCCGAGATACTCGCCCGCGAGCTCGAGCTGGTGGAGATCGGCACCCGCATCCAGACGCAGGTGCAGTCGGAGATGGACAAGGGCCAGCGCGAGTGGTTCCTGCGCCAGCAGCTCAAGGCCATCCAGGACGAGCTGGGCGAGCAGGACGAGCAAGAGGTCGAGGCCCAGGAGCTGCGCCGGCAGCTCGACGAGGCGGGCCTGCCCGAGTACGCCATGAAGCAGGCCGAGCGTGAGCTGTCGCGCTTCGAGAACCTCCCGCCCCAGGCGGCGGAGCACGGCGTGATCCGGACCTACCTCGAGTGGCTGGCCAGCCTGCCCTGGTCCAAGTCGAGCGAGGACAACCTCGACTTGGCTCACGCCCGTGAGACGCTCGATCGCGACCACTACGACATCGAGCGCGTCAAGGACCGCATTCTCGAGTTCCTGGCGGTGCGCAAGCTCAAGCCCGACGCGCGCTCCTCGATCCTGTGCTTCGTCGGCCCGCCGGGAGTGGGCAAGACCTCGCTCGGCCGCTCCGTGGCCGAGGCGATGAGCCGGGCCTTCGAGCGCATTTCGGTGGGTGGGGTGCGCGACGAGTCGGAGATCCGCGGACACCGGCGCACCTACGTCGGGGCACTGCCCGGAACCATCATTCGCGCGCTGCGCGACGCCGAGACCAACAACCCCGTGTTCATGATCGACGAGATCGACAAGATGGGCGCGGACTTCCGCGGCGATCTCGCCAGCGCGATGCTCGAGGTGCTCGACCCCGAGCAGAACTCGACCTTCCGCGATCACTACATCGATCTGCCCTTCGACCTGTCGCGCTGCTTCTTCATCTGCACGGCCAACCAGCTCGACCCCGTGCCGCCCGCCCTGCGCGACCGCATGGAGGTCATCGAGCTGTCGGGCTATACCCAGGAGGAGAAGCGCGAGATCGCCAAGCGCTACCTGGTGCCTCGCCAGATGGAGCAGAACGGCGTGGGCCGCTCGAAGATCGCCTTCACCGACGACGCGCTCGAGCTGATCATCGACGGCTACACCCGCGAGGCCGGCGTGCGCAACCTCGAGCGGGAGATCGGGTCGATCTGCCGAAAGGTGGCCCGCGAGTTCGCGGAGGAGAAGCGGCGCTCCAAGCGGACGGTCCGCCCGGCGATCGTCTCCGAGCTGCTCGGCCGGCCTCGCTTCCAGCCCGACGCGGCGCGCCGGACCAACGAGCCGGGGGTGGCCACCGGCCTGGCCTGGACGCCGGTGGGCGGCGACATCCTGTTCGTGGAGGCCACGGCCTACCCGGGCGACGGCAAGCTGCAGATCACCGGCCAGCTGGGCGACGTGATGAAGGAGTCGGCCGCTGCGGCGCTCTCCTACGTGAAGGCCAGGGCCGAGACCGTCGACGGAAACGTGCCCGAGGACTGGTTTCGCACTCACGACCTGCACGTGCACGTGCCCGCGGGGGCGATTCCCAAGGACGGTCCCAGCGCGGGCATCACCATGGCCACGGCGATCGCCTCCCAGATCAGCGGGCGCCCAGTCCGCTCGGACACCGCGATGACGGGCGAGATCACCCTCACCGGCAAGGTGCTGCCGATCGGCGGGCTCAAGGAGAAGGCGCTCGCGGCGCAGCGCGCGGACATCAACCGGCTGATCGTTCCGCGGCGCAACGAGGGGGACATCGAGGACATTCCCGCCCACCTCCGCAAGCGGATGAAGTTCGTGCTGGTGGACGAAGTCGACGAGGTCCTGAAGGCTGCTCTCGAGAAGCGTCCCCGGCGCGGATGACGCGAACGTCGCGTGCGCGGGCTCGATCCCGAGTACAGTGTCCCGACCGCAGGCGGATCGAGGAGAGCAATGGCAGGTAAGAAAAAGGCCGCCAAGGCCGGAGCCGGAGCGGTCGCCGCCGGTGAGGCGGTCCGCAACAACCCATACGTGCAACGGCTGATGGAGGACCCGGAGCTGCGCGAGAATCTGCGCAGCGCCGCCGTCTCGGCCAAAAAGGCCTATTCGCGCATCAACGGCAAGGGCCCCGCGAAGGCGCTCGACGACAAGAAGGTTCAGCGCGAGCTCAAGGACGCCACGTCCTCGCTGAAGGAAGCGTCCAACGCTCTGCGCGGCAAGAAGAAGAAGAAGGGCCGCAAGGGCCGGCTTCTGCTCCTGGCCGTGGTGGGCGCCGGAGTCGCCCTGGTAGCCAGCGAAGGACTTCGCAAGAAGGTGCTCGACGCCCTGTTTGGCGCCGAGGAGGAGTTCGAGTACACCGCCAGCACCACACCGGAGCCGGCGGGCAACTCGGGTTCCAGCTCGAGCTCGAGTGAGAGCGAGCCCGTCAGCACCAGCTAGCGCGGCCGCACTTCGAGTCATCTGAGAGGCGCCCAGTGGGCGCCTCTCGTCGTTATCAGATCTTGCGCAGCCGGCCGAGCCGGCTGCTTCGCTGACTGCGTGAGGCGACACGCTTCTGGCTGGCCAGCCAGCTACGATGGCGCGCGAGGGATGGAAGCCGCCACCACGGATGCACCCCGCAGGCTCGAGGGCGACAAGGCCCAGCGCATCATCGCGGCCATGCGCTCGAGCGTCGGCCGCCGCGGAGCGGCGGGCTCTACCTTCGACCACGTGGCCCGCGAGGCAGGGGTCTCGCGCGGCCTGCTGCACTACTACTTCGGCTCGAAGGAGCGCCTGCTCGTGGAGGTGGTGCGCCACGACTGCGAGGTGCGCAACCGCAACATGGACGAGCGGCTCGCCCAGGCCGGCACGGTCGACGAGATCCTCGACGCCCTGGTGATCGGGCTCAACGAGTTCCTCGAGGATGACGCCGGCGGCCAGGCCGTGATCTACGAGATGCTCTCCGCCTCACGCCACTCGGAGGAGATCAGGGCCGAGCTGGCCGAGCTCTACCGCCAGTGGCGCGAGCGCCTGGCCGGCTGGCTGCGCGTCAAGGAGCGCGACGGGGTGATCCGGCTGCAGGCCGAGCCCGAGGCCGTGGCCTCGATCCTGTTCTCCCTGGCCGACGGCTTCGGCATCCAGGTCCTGTCGGATCCCGATTGGGACCAGACGGCGGCCTTCGAGCTCGGCGTGGGCACGGCGCGCCGCATGCTCGGCGCCGCTGCCTAGCGCTCCACTCCGGCGTGCGCGAGCACGCTGATCACGTTGCCGCCCGGGTCGCGCACGAAGAAGCGATGGATTCCCCAGGGCTCGTCGGTGAGCGGGTAGACGATCTCCAGGCCGCGCCGCACGCACTCGGCGTGCACCGCATCGACGGCCGGGGGATCGCCGACGTCGATGCCCAGGCGCGGCAACGGCGGCTCGGTGCCGGGCGCCTCGGCCATGATCTGCGCGCTGCGGTTCTGGCGGGAGCACAGCCCCAGGAAGCTCTCGGTCTCCATGGCGGTCTCCAGGCCCAGGGCGCCGGTGTAGAAGTCGGTCAGGGCCTCGAAGTCCGGCCCCTCCAGGTACGGGACGATGCGGGTGACGTTCACGGTCATGCCCGGATCCTGCCGGTCGCCGGCCGTCCCGTCTTGGAGAAACGCGAAACGCTATCCCGAGATGGGCAGGTGGTTGAGGAACGGCCCACGCGCGGCCGCGTACTCAAGCGGGCTGAGCCCCGCGTGGTGCTGGAAGTCGCGAATGAGATGCGACTGGTCGTAGTAGCCGCTCTCGACGGCGAACTCGGCCCAGCGGACGGTGGGAACGTCGTCGATTCGCGAGAGGGCAGAGCGAAACCGCTGTAGTCGCTGGTACGCCTTGGGGCTCAGCCCCACGTCGGTGCGAAACACCTGCTCCAGGCGCCGGACGGAGAGGCCGAGCTGATCGCTCAGCGCCGACACGCCCAGGCGCCCAGGTGTCGCGCAGATCCGCCGGGCCGCGGCGCGTGCCGCTGGATGCGCCGGCTCGTTCACACGACGGAGCCGTGCCGCCAGCGCCTGCTCAGCCGCCCGCAGCCTCGCGCCCACCCCGCTCGCCGCGAGGACCCGATCGAGGAGGGCGTTCGCATCCGAGCCCAGGAGGCCGGCCAGCGGAACCCGCTGGTCGCGCAGCTCGGCCGCCGGTACGCCGAGGAGCGCCGGCGCGGCCCCGATCCTGAACTCCACGCCGAGCACCGAGCGCTGCTCGGCGGTGCCGAGCATGACCGGACCGGTGGCGGGGCCCACGAGGTCGGCGCTGGGTCCGGAGAGGCTCAGGTAGAGCTCCAGCTCCGGGGTCGGCAGCCGCCGTTCGAGCTCGTGGTCGCCGCCCTCGCCCTCGTAGACCCAGATCGAGCCGACGAACTCGGCGAGGGGCCCGCGCGGCCGCGTACGGCGGAAGACGGCTTCGTCTGGGCGCATCACGCCGCGGCGAGCCGGCGCGCGAGCTCGTCGCCCAGCTCGCCGAGCGGCAGCCGCACCTGCTCCAGCGAGTCGCGGTCGCGCAGCGTGACCGTGTCGTCCTCGATCGTCTGGCCGTCCACGGTGACCCCCCAGGGCGTGCCGATCTCGTCCTGGCGCCGGTAGCGCTTGCCGATCGAGCCGCCCGCGTCGTACTCGGCGGGCATGCGGGCACGCAGCTCCTCGTACAGCCGCCGGGCCAGCTCCGGCATGCCGTCGCGGTTGACCAACGGCAGCACGGCGACCTTTACCGGCGCGACCTTGGGATGGAGGCCGAGCACCACGCGCTGACGGCCCTCGATCTCCTCTTCCCGGTAGGCGTCACACATCAGGGCCAGCACGGCGCGGCCGACCCCGCCGGCGGGCTCGATCACGTGGGGCACATAGCGCTCGCCGGTCGCGGTGTCGACGTACTCGAGCTTGTCGCCGGAGAACTTCGCGTGCTGGGTGAGATCGAAGTCGCCCCGGTTGGCTATGCCCTCGAGCTCCGACCAGCCGATCGGGTAGAGGTACTCGATGTCGCTGGTGGCCGAGGAGTAGTGCGAGAGCTCGTCGGCCCCATGGGGTCGCAGCCGCAGCTTCTCCGGGTCGAGCCCGAGGCCTTCGTACCAGGCCATCCGAGCCTCCATCCAGTGCTGGTGCCAGCGCTCGGCTTCGTCGGGCGGAACGAAGAACTCCATCTCCATCTGCTCGAACTCGAGCGTGCGGAAGACGAAGTTGCCGGGCGTGATCTCGTTGCGGAACGACTTGCCCACCTGAGCGATCCCGAAGGGCGGCTTGCGGCGCGCGTACTGGAGCGTGTTCTTGAAGTTGAGGAAGATCCCCTGGGCGGTCTCGGGGCGCAGGAAGACGGTCGAGCCGGCGTCCTTGACCGGGCCGATCGTGGTCTCGAACATGAGGTTGAACTCGCGCGCCTCGGTGAGGTCGCAGTCCTTGTGCTCGCCCGGGAGCTTCGAAGGCGCGTGCCCGCAGCGGATCTCGGGGTTGTTGCCCGTGCCCGCCTTCTCCTCGGCCAGATGGTCCGCGCGGAAGCGCTGCTGGCAGGCGCGGCAGTCCACGAGAGGGTCGGTGAAGCCCTCCAGATGACCGGAGGCCTCCCACGTGCGCGGGTGCTGGATGATCGCGGAATCGAGCGCCACCACATCGTCGCGCTCCTGGATCATCGCCTTCCACCACTCGGCGATCACGTTGTTCTTGAGCAGGACCCCGTAGTGGCCGTAGTCGTAGGTGTTGGCGATGCCGCCGTAGATCTCCGACGCCGGAAAGACGAAGCCCCGGCGCTTGGAGAGCGCGACGATGTTGTCCATTGTCACCACGGTGCGCTGACCCTACCCAAGGCCCACGGAAGTCGGTAATTCCGGCCATCCGCGGCCCTTGGCGTACCGCCACGTGGACGCTGGGGTAGGTTGCCCGGGATGGTCGTCTCGGCTCTGCGCCCGATAGGACATATAGCCGCCTGGCTGGTCTGGCACAGCACACGGGTCTCGCTGTTTCGGGACCTCGAGGAGCCACGGCCGCCCGACGGCTGAGCCGTTCTTGGCACTCATATACTGGGAGTGCCATGCCCACCTACGAGTATCGCTGCGACCGTGGCCACACCTTCGAGGTGATCCAGCGCATGGTCGACGACCCGCTCACCGCGTGCTCCACCTGCGGGGCGCCGGTGCAGCGCGTGTTCCACCCGGTGGCGGTGCACTTCAAGGGCTCGGGCTTCTACAACACCGACTACGGCAAGAAGAAGAAGGGCTCGGACAGCTCCTCTAGCGGCGAGTCTTCGTCCTCCGACAAGGACACGAAGAAGAAGGAGTCGAGCTCGTCCGGGTCGGGGTCATCGGGCTCGGACTCGAAGGGCTCGGGGTCGGGCTCCGGCAGCTCGTCGAGCTCGAGCTCGTCGAGCTCGTCCTCGTCGAAGTCCGACTAGCTCCCGTTCTCGAGCTTCTCGACCGCGTCCGCCTTGGCGCCGTCGGTGACGAACAGGTTGCTGCCGTTGCAGCAGGTGGCCTCCAGCACTTCGGTGTCGGACGAGTTGCCGGTGGCCATGTCGGCGAACAGCGCCATCAGCTGGAAGCCGTTCATGTCGGTCTTGAGCGTCCGCGGAGCCGCCCAGCTCACGAGGGGGAGGCGAAAGAACGTGGACGGCGACTTGACCTGGCTCCCGATCGCCCGCAGCACCTCCTGCTGGCGGGCCGCCCGGTCGCGGTCGTCCTCGGCCGGCGCGCACGAGTTCTTGCGCACGCGGGCGAAGCCGAGCGCGCGTCTCCCGTCGAGCTCGTTCTCGCCCTTCTTGAAGCGGATGCCCTTCCAGAAGTTGTCGAAGGGCGGCGAGCAGATGCGCGACGGGGAGTCGACCGTGATGCCGCCCAGCGAATCGATGAAGTTGGGGAAGTCCTCGAAGTCGACCTCCACCAGGTGATTGATCTCGAGGCCGTTGCCGAGGAACGACTCGACGGTCTCGATCGTCAGCGCCGGGCCCCCGATCGCGTAGGCGGCGTTGACCTTGTCCACGCCGTGCCCCGGGATGTCCACCTCCACGTCGCGCGGAATCGACAGCTTTCGCACGCCCCCCAGGGCGGCGTGCACCAGCATGATGGTGTCCGAGCGGCCCGGGCCCTGGAGCCCCTCGTCGATCGATTCGCCCGTGCGCGCGTCGGAGCCGAGCACCAGGATGTTCGTGCCGGTGAGCATGGTGCCTCCGGAGGACAGGGCCCGCTCGGCCTCGGGCGAGACGCCCTCCTGGGTGGTCGCGCTGAGGAGGAAGAGGGCGAGCGACAGCACCAGCCACACCGCCACCGCGACGGCGATCCATTTCAAGACGCGCCCGGGAGTGATGCGGCGCTCGCCGTCGCGCGGCGGGCGCGGCTCGTCCCCGCGGCTGCGGGACAGGCGGCGCTTGAGCGCGTTTAGGTCACCGCCGCGGGGGAGCGGCTTCTTGCGCGCTCGGTAAACGTTGTACTCCGGAGGGTCCGGAGGGCCAGAACTCGGGTTCATCTCCCCCCTCTGTATATCTATCCGGCATGCCGCCAAGGCGGGTGATCGGGATCGATGCGGGGGGAACGAAGCTGCTCGGGGGCGTGGTCGACGACGCCCTGGTGGTGCATCACCGGGTGCGCCGGACCTGGCGCGGGGGCGATCGGCAGGAGACCCTCGACATCTTCATGGGCGCGGTTGAGGAGGTGCTCACCGCCGCTCCCGACGTGGACGCCGTGGGCTTCGGCATTCCCGCGCTGGTGGAGTGGCAGACCGGCGTATCGAGCTGGTGCAACCACCTCCCGCTTGGTGGAGTGCCCTTCCGCGATCTGATGAGCGAGCGCCTCGGGCTGCCGGTGGTGGTGGACAACGACGGCAACGCGTCGGTGCTCGCCGAGGCCCGGGCGGGAGCAGCCCGGGGCGCCGAGCACGTGGTGATGGTCTCCCTCGGCACGGGCATCGGCACCGGCCTCTACCTCAACGGGGCGATCTACCGTGGCGCCGCCGGGCTCGGCGCGGAGCTCGGTCACACCGTGCTCGAGCTCGACGGCGCGGACTGTCCCGGCGCGTGCCCGGGCCGAGGCTGCTTCGAGACGCTCGTCTCCGGCAGGGCGATCGGGCGCGAGGGAGCGCGGCTCGCCACCGAGCTGCCCGACTCCGAGCTCGGGCGGCGCCTCGCCGAGGGGGAGGAGATCACGGGGGGAATCGTCACCGAGGTCGCTCACGCCGGGGACTCGGCCGCGCGCTCGGCGCTGGAGACCGTGGGGCGGCGGCTCGGCTACGGGCTCGTGGGCGTCGTCAACCTGTTCAACCCCCAGGTGATCGTCATCGGCGGGGGCGCGGTCAGGGCGGGCGATCTCCTGCTCGAGCCGGCCCGTGCAGTGGTGGCTGAGCGCGCGCTACCGCCACCGCGCGAGGCGGTGTCGATCGTGCCGGCCCACTTCGGCGACGAGTCGGGAATGATCGGCGCGGCTCTGCTCGCGCTCGAGATGGAGACGGACGCGTGACCGGGCGGCTGGTGGTGTGCCCGACCCCGATCGGGAACCTGGAGGACATCACGCTGCGGGTGCTCTCCGCGCTGCGCGAGGCCGACGTGGTGGCCTGCGAGGACACACGCCGGACCCGCGTGCTGCTCGACCGCTACGGGGTCAAGGCCACTCTCGTCTCCTACCACGAGCACAACGAGCGGGCGCGTTCGGCCGAATTGGTGCGGCGCATGCGGGACGGGGCGGTGGTCGCGCTCGTCTCCGACGCGGGCATGCCGCTCGTGTCCGATCCCGGCTACCTGCTGGTGCGTGGCTGCGTGGCGGCGGGCCTGCCGGTGGAGGTGCTGCCCGGCCCGTCGGCCGCGATCACCGCGCTGGTGGCCTCGGGGCTGCCGGCCGACGAGTGGCGCTTCCACGGCTTCCTGCCGCGCAAGAAGGGCGAGCTGCGGCGAGAGCTGTCAGAGCCGGGCGGGACTTTGGTGGCGTTCGAGTCGCCGCGTCGCGTGCCGGCGTCTTTGGCTCTCCTGGCCGAGCTCGACCCGGCGCGCGAGGTGGCGGTGTGCCGCGAGCTGACGAAGGTGCACGAGGAGATCGTGCGGGGGAGCGCGGTGGAGCTGGCGGCGCGGTACACGGGGGCGCCGCCCAAGGGCGAGGTGGTGCTGGTGATCGGGCCGGCGGCTGCCGGGTCGGGGCCCGACGGCGGTGCGGACCCCGCCGCCCTCGACGCCCTGCGGCGGCTGGTGGACGCCGGCGCGCATCCCCGGCGGGCCGCGTCGGTGGTGGCGGAGCTGACGGGGGGTAGCGCGAACGTGTTGTACGAGGCGTTGGTGGCGGAGGAGTAGAGCGGCGGTCGCTGCTTCCCGCCTCTGCACGATCCCGGATTAGGCACCGCAGCGGTGCCCAGAGCGGGATTGCTCCGAATCCAGGGCCCGAAGTGTTACGGCCGACCGCCCGATTCCCACAGCACCGTTACAAACACGCACTGGACAGCTAAAGACGTCCCTGGGTCCCGCGATCGCACCGTACGGTCGCCGCATGAGACCCCTTCTCACCGCTCTCGCTCTCGCCCTGCTCGGCCTTCTCGTCGTCGCCTCCCCGGCTGCCGCCGCCTGGACGTGGCCGCTTGCGGGGGAGGTGATCACTCAGTACCGGAACGGGGCCGACCCGTACGCGGCCGGCCAGCATCGTGGCATCGACATAGCCGGGGCGGTCGGGACACCCGTGGTCGCCGCGGCGGCCGGCCGGGTGCTGCACGCCGGGACGGCGGGGTCCTCCGGGCTGACCGTCAGCGTCCGGACGTCCCAGGGCCTCGACACCTCCTATCTGCACCTGTCGTCGGCCGCGGTGCGCGAGGGCGCGGCGGTGGCTGCGGGGCAGCGCCTCGGCACGGTCGGCATCACGGGCCGGCGATCGGCTCAACAGCCGCACCTCCATTTCGGCGTGCGCGAGTCCGGCAGCCGCCACGCCTACCGCGACCCGCTCGCCCTCCTGCCCCCGGCTCCGATTCCGGCGCCCGAGAAGCCCCTTCCTGCTCCGGCCCCCGTCGGGGCCCCGGCACCGGTCGCGCCGGTGCCCTCACCCGTCCGATCACCCGTGCCCGCTCTGTCGCCACGACCGATCGCCTCGCCGGAGCCGCGACGCGCGCCCACCGGCCGGCGCATCCCGGGGGGTCGTCGCCTACCGACGCGTGCACCTCACGCCGAGCGCACGCCCGCTGCGCGCCGCGAGCCCACCCACGGGGAAGCGCGTGTGCCGTCGCCCTCCCCGGCCTTCGATCCGCGACCGGCGAGCGTTCCGGACCGAGCTCCTGACACCGAACGAGCCGGCCGGACCGGGGCTCCGAGCAAGACACCGTCGGCTGCGAGCGATGCGCTCCGGGCGGGCCCGCAGCTCGGCCCGGGCAAGACGGGCGCATCCGCCCTGAGTCCGGAGCCAGGCCGGGCGGCGCCTCGACCCTCGGCTCCCAGCCAGGGCAGTGGCCCCGATATCGGCTGGGCGCTGGCCTGCCTCGGCCTGCTCCTGGCCGCCGGGATCATCGGCCTCACCAACGATGGTCGCGAAAGTGCCCGTAAGGGCGCCGGGAGGCTGTCCACACTGCTCCGGCCGCCGGACGGCGAGCGCGCGGTGCGCGCGAGCCCTCGCCCTGACCGGCCGTGGCTGAGCTTCGCGTAGCATCGAACCTGGATGTCGTACTACGTCACCACGCCCATCTACTACGTGAACGGCGAGCCTCACCTGGGGCACGCCTACACGACGATCGCGGCCGACGTGCTGGCGCGACACATGCGCCAGCGGGGCGAGGACGTCTTCTTCCTGACGGGCACAGACGAGCACGGAGAGCCCGTGGCCCAGGCGGCCGAGGCGCTCGGCATCACTCCTCGGGAGCTGGGCGACCGCAACGCCGTCCGCTTCAAGGAGCTGGCCGCCCGGCTGAACGTCACCAACGACTTCTTCATACGCACCACCGATCCGGAGCACATGGCAAAAGTCGCGGAGGTCGTCCAGCGCATCCACGACAACGGCCACGTCTACGCCGGGCACTACGAAGGCTGGTACTGCCCGCGCTGCGCGGACTTCAAGACGGAGACCGAGCTGGAGGACGGCAACCGCTGCCCCATCCACCACATCGTCCTGGAGAAGGAGAAGGAGGACAACTGGTTCTTCCGGCTGTCCGCCTTCCAGGAGCCGCTCGAGAAGCTCTACGCCGAGCAGCCCGGCTTCGTGGTTCCGCGGAACCGCTACAACGAGGCGCTGTCGTTCATCAAGGGCGGACTGCTCGACTTCTCGCTCAGCCGGCAGCGGCTCAAGTGGGGTGTCCCGGTTCCGTGGGACTCGTCCCAGGTGATCTACGTCTGGATCGACGCGCTTCTCAACTACTACACCGCGCTCTCGTACGCCCGGTCCGGCGAGGATCTGACCGCCCGTTTCTGGCCGGCGAGCGTCCATCTGATCGGCAAGGACATCCTGAAGTTCCACGCGGTCATCTGGCCGGCGCTGCTGATGGCCGCCGGCCTCGAGGTGCCGCGGCGCGTGGCCATCCACGGCTACCTGCTGCTGGGCGAGGAGAAGATGTCCAAGTCGCTGGGCAACGTCATCGAGCCGTTTCGGGTGGCCGACCTCTACGGCGCCGACGCCCTGCGCTTCTACACGTTGCGGGAGGTGAGCTTCGGTGGCGACGGCGAGGTGTCGCCCGAAGGGTTCGAGACGCGCTACAACAGCGAGCTGGCCAACGAATACGGCAACCTGGCCAGCCGGACGCTCGCCATGATCGAGCGCTACCGGGACGGGGTGGTCCCCGACGCCCAGCCCGCCGCGGCGCTGGTGTCCGAGTTCGACGGCCTGGCCGACCGCGTGTGCGCTCGCATCGACCAAGTGGAGCTCACCACGGCTCTGGACGAGATCTGGAGCCGCATCAAGCTCCTGAACGCCTACGTTCAACAGGAAGAGCCGTGGAAGCTGTCCAAGGACGATGGCCAGGCGGACCATCTCGACGAGGTCCTCTACAGCCTCGCCGAGGGTCTGCGAGTCGTGTCGGTGCTCGTGCATCCCTTCGTACCCGAGTCGGCCGAGCGGCTGCTCGAGGTGCTCGGGCACACCGACCTGTCACTGGAGGGCGCGCGGCTCGGCGCCACCGGTGGCGGAGCCAGGATCGGCGAGCTGGGGCAGCTCTTCCCGCGGGTGGAGGCCGAGGCGCCGGCCGCGTAGCTTCTTCCGAAGGTGATCGACAGCCACTGCCACCTCGACGCGTGCGAGCCGCCGGACGCCGAACTGGTGGAGCGCGCACGAGCCGCAGGGGTCACCCGCCTCGCGACCGTCGGGACGGACGGGCCATCGATCGAGCGGGCGCTTCATGCCGCCGGCATCCACGAGGAGGTGATCGCCATCGTTGGCCGCCACCCCCACGAGACGGAGGGCTTCGGCGCCCCGGACCTGGAGGCCATCGAGGCGGCCGCCCTGCACCCGAAGGCGCGGGCCATCGGCGAGACGGGCCTCGACTACTACCGCGACTATTCGCCGCACGAGGACCAGCGGCGTGCCTTCGCGGCCCAGCTCGAGTTGGCCGGGCGGCTGAGCCTGCCGGTCGTCATTCACACCCGTGCCGCCGAGGACGACACCTTCGCCCTGTTGCGCGAGCACGCGGCCGGCCTGCCCGCCGTGATCCTCCACTGCTTCTCCGCGCCGGAGCGGCTCGAGGAGTGCGTCGAGCGCGGCTATCTCTGCTCCATGGCGGGGAACGTGACCTATCCGAAGGCCAAGGAGCTCCAGGCCGCCGCGCGCGACCTTCCCTCCGAGCTGTTGCTCGTTGAGACCGACTCCCCCTACCTCGCGCCCCAGCCCGTCAGGGGTAGACCCAACGAGCCCGCCAACGTCGTGCACACCGCCGCCTTCGTCGCCGAGCTGCGCGGGGTGGCCTTCCACGAGCTCGAGCGCACGGTGCACGAGAACGCCGAGCGCGTGCTCGGACCGTGACCGAGACGAGCGACCCGGCGCCCGACGGCCTCCCCCGCCAGGCCAGCCTTCGCCGCCTGAGAGCGTTCGCGATCCGCCCCAACCGCGAGCTCGGCCAGAACTTCCTGATCGACGACAACCTTCTCGGCGTGATCGGGAGAGCGGCTGAGCTGGATTCCCACGACGTGGTGCTGGAGGTCGGCGGCGGCCTCGGCGTGTTGTCCGAGTACCTCGCGCCTCGGGTGGCGCACCTGCACGTGATCGAGGTGGACCGGGCGCTCGAGGCGCCCTTGCGCGAGGCGATCGACCCCTTCGCCAACGCCGAGCTGCATGTGGCGGACGCGGTCAAGCTCGACCTCGGTGAGCTCAGCCCGGCGCCGGACAAGGTGGTGGCCAACCTGCCCTACGGAGTGGCCGCCACGGTCATCCTCAAATCGATCTCCGAGCTGCCCGAGGCGCGCCTCTGGGTGGCCATGGTGCAGCGCGAAGTCGGCGAGCGGCTGGCGTCGGCGCCGGGCGGCAAGTCATACGGCGCCACCTCGGTGCTGGCGCAGCTGGCCTGCGACGTGAGCCTCCTGCGCCGCGTCCCGCGCACGGTCTTTCACCCCGAGCCCAACGTCGAATCCGCGCTCGTGCTGCTGCGCCGCACCGGGCCCGCGCCGACGCCGGAGCTCGTGGCGCTGGTGCACGCCGGGTTCGCTCACCGCCGCAAGGCGCTGGCCGGCTCGCTTGCTCTCTCCCCCGGGACGGAGCGAGAAGCCGGCCGCGAGCTGCGCGACGTCACCCGCGTCGCCCTGGAACAGCTCGGCCACCCTGCCGACGCGCGCGCCGAGCGGCTCCCCCCCGAGGACTGGCCGCGTCTGGCGACGGCGATCGGTACCGAGCGGCTGGCGGGGCTGCGCCCACGCTGAGGCGCCGCGACCGGCACCCGTAGCCTCCCCGCCGTGCTCCTGCATGAGGAGGCCCCGGCCAAGCTCAACCTGGTTCTTCACGTCGGCCCGGTACGCGCCGACGGCCTTCATCCGCTGTGCTCGCTGTTCGCGTCGATCGATCTCGTCGACGAGCTTCACGGTCGACTGGCCGACCAGCAGGACGACTCCGTGGAGTGTGAGGGAGTGGCCGGGCCCAACCTGGCCCTGGCGGCGATCGAACGCTTCCGGGGCGACGTCGACCCCGGGCTGCCGCCGGTGAGCCTTCGCATCGACAAGCGGATACCCGTGGCAGCCGGCCTGGGCGGAGGCAGCGCCGACGCCGCCGCGGCGCTGCGCATCGTGAACCGCCTGGCGGGCGAACCGCTCGATCCCGACGGCCTGCGCGCGCTCGCCGCGGAGCTCGGCTCCGACGTGCCCAGCCAGGTGGAGCCCGGTCACGCGCTGGTGTCGGGAGCGGGAGAGCGGGTCGAGCCGGTCGAGCTGCCGCCACTGGCGGCGCTCCTCGTTCCCGATCCCGCGGGACTGTCCACGGCGTCGGCCTACGCCGAGCTCGACGCTCTCGGCGGCGGCCGCGTGCCTCTGGAGCTCGAGCCGCTGCGCGCGCTCGTGCGCGGTGCCGCCGTCGACCCGGTCCGCCTGGCGGACGCCCTCGAGAACGACCTGGAGCCCGCCGCGCTCTCGCTGCGCCCCGAGCTCCGGGGTCGCCTCGACGTCCTGATGGCGGCCGGAGCGCTGGGCGCCGCGGTGAGCGGGTCGGGGCCGACGTGCTTCGGGCTCTTCGCCGATCGGGGCGCCGCCGACGAGGCTGCCGCGGCGATTCCGGGCGCGATCGTGGCGCAGTTCCGCCAGTCGCGGCCCGATCGGGCCTAGCCGGGCGGGGCTCGGGTACCTTCGGGCGCAGTGTCCGCGGGGAAGATCGTCGCTGCAGTGGCCGCCGTGCTCGTCGCGGCCTTCGTGGTGTGGCGCTGGCGCAAGCTGTCCGGCGAGCGCAAGGCGATCGGCGTGCTCCTGGCGCTGGCACTGGCCGTCTACGCCACCGGCCTGCTCTCCCTGCTTCCCGATCCCAAGAAGGTGATCGAGGACATCGCCGAGGCGCTGGGCCCGTGGACGTACGCGCTGGTCGGCGTGATGGCCTTCCTGGAGACCGGCGCCTTCGTGGGGCTGGTGGCTCCGGGCGAGACCGTCGTGATCGCCGGAGGAGTGATCGCCGGTCAGGGCACGATCGAGCTGCTGCCGCTGATCGGGCTCGTGTGGATCTGCGCGATCCTGGGTGACACCACGAGCTTCTACATCGGACGTCGTCTGGGACGCGGCTTCCTGGAGAAACACGGCCCGCGCGTGAAGATCACCCACGAGCGGCTCGAGCAGGTGGAGAGCTACTTCGACCGCCACGGCGGCAAGACGATCCTGATCGGGCGCTTCATCGGCCTCGTGCGCGCGCTGGCGCCCTTCATCGCGGGCTCCTCCGGCCTGGCCTATCGGCGCTTCATCCCCTACAGCATCGTCGGCACGGGGCTCTGGGCATCGATCTTCTGTGTCCTGGGCTTCGTCTTCTGGCGCTCCTTCGACCGGGTGGCCGAGATCGCCGGGCAGGCGGTCTTCGGGTTCGGGTATCATCGTGGCCGTGATCGTCGGCGTGGTGGTCGCTCTATCGCCGCCGAGCCGAGATCAAGGAGTGGCTCCTGGCCCACCAGCGCCATCCGCTGGTGCGCCCCCTGTTCGCCGTCGGCCGTCCGCATATACCGCCGGGTCATCGGTCCGCTGTGGGAGCGGATCGCCCCGGAGGTCCGCTTCCTCTGGAATCGCGTGACGCCCGGGGACCTCGGTCTCGAACTGACCACCGCCGCTCGCGGTCGCCGGCGATCGGCCTGTTCGTGTTCCTCCTCTACGTGTTCGAGCTCTCCGGCGACCTGAACCCGACGCCCCTGGACACCGAGACACTCGATCTCGCCGACCAGCTCTTCAACGAGATGGCGGTGGACATCGCCAAGGTGGTCACCCAACTGGGCGCCCTGCCCGTGGTCATCGGCCTCGTGCTGGCGACCTCGATCCTGCTCGCCGCCCGCAGACGCTGGACCGAGATCATCGTTCTGGTGGGCGGCCTCGCCCTGATCTACGTGACCGTGCACGTGGCCAAGGGCGCCCTGGACCGGCCCCGTCCGGCCGGCCCGCTGGTGGATACCTCCCTGGCCTCGTTCCCCAGCGGCCACGCCGCCTACGCCACGGCGTGGATCGCCGTGGCGCTGGTGCTCACCCGGCGCCTGGACCTGATCACCAACGCCGCGGTCCTGCTCGGCACGGTCGCGATCGTGGCCGTGGTGGGCCTGTCACGGATCTACCTGCGCGCTCACTACTGGTCGGACGTGGCGGCAGGATGGGGCCTGGGCTGTGGGATCTTCGCGGCGCTGACGGCGATCGTCCTGGTCGTCGAGTACATCCGCAACAATGACTACGAGCGCGAGCCGGACACGCCCCCGGTCCCGCTCGCGCCCACGCCCAGATGAGTGATCTCACGAGCACCGAGCTGACCATCGCGCTGGCCGCCGGCCTGGTGGGGGTCGGCTACCTGTTCTTCATCCTGCTTCCGGCCTGGCGCTGCTACGGAAGGCTCTGGGAGAAGATCGCGGCGAGCTTCCTCACGCTCTTCGTGCTGGCGACCCTCGTCGGCGGCGGCGTGGCGGTGGGCTTCGCGATCGTCTGGTCCTACGACCAGTACGCCTGAGCAACCCCGCTCGCTGCGTGCTCTTTGTCTCAAGCGGGGCGGCGGGCCGCCCGTCCGTCGATACGATCCGCGGATGGCCGCAAGTCGTCAGACCGCTTCTGCGGCCGCCGCATCGCGCTCTTTCCTGGAGGCGCTCGACGAGGTGTCCGAGGCCGTGGAGGCCGGCGCCGGGCTGCCTTCGGTCGCCCGCGCGGCCGGCCGTGCGCTGGGCGCCAGCGTGATCGTGCTCGACTCATCGAGCAGCGTGCTGGCGGTGGCCTGCGCGTCGTCGGAGGACGAGCGCGCGGTGATGGCGGGAGAGGGCGACACGGACAAGGTGGCGCTCCGGGTGGCGGACGCGACCGTCGGCGAACTGCGCTACCGGGCGCGCACCGAGCCGCCGCCGGCCGCACTCCTGCGCCTGGTGAGCAACCTGATCGGCCTCGAGCTAGAGCGCTCCCGAGCCCCCGAGCGCGCCAGTGAGGAGGCGGTGGGCGACTTTCTCGGTGACCTTCTCGGCCGCCGGCTCACCGACCGCGAGAACATCATCGCCCGCGCCGGAGAGCTCGGCTGCGAGCTCGGCTCGGGCGCCACGGCGCTCGTGGTGAGAGCCCGCCCGCACCACCCCGAGGAGGGTGACTGGAGAGCTCGCGTGGTGATGTTGGCCGAGCGTGGCGCCCGGGCGATCGAGCGAGGCGCTCTGGCCGCTCTCACCGACATGCGCGACGAGCGCGAGCTCGTGATCTTCGTGCCGGACGACAGCGGCTCGGCCGGGCGCCGCGCCGCCGGCGCGGTGCTGCGCGAGCTCGAGGCGAACCTGGACGGATTCGCCCTCACCGTCGCCCGCTCGCGCCACACCACGGACCCGGCCGACCTGCACCGTGCCGGCGCCGAGGCGCTTCTGGCCGCCAACGTGGCCGAGGCACGGGCCCTAACCGAGCTGTCGTTCGAGGAGACCGGGGCCTACCGCCTGCTGCTGCCGGCCATGAGCGAGGACCCGCGAGAGCTGCAGGGCTTCTTCGACGAGACCGTGGCCCCGCTCGTGACCTACGACTACCAGTACGAGACCGAGCTCGTCCGCACGCTCGAGGCGTTCCTCGACGCCGACGGCAACGTCGCCAAGACCGCGGAGCGGCTCTACACCCATCGCCACACGATCCGCTACCGGCTCGAGCGGGTGAAGGAGCTCAGCGGCCTGGACGTGTCCTCCACCGACGGCCGCGAGCGCCTGTCCCTCGGCCTCAAGGCGATGCGCGTCCTGGGCATCGTGCCTCCGGGCGGACCGGCCCAGGAGAAGGGCTCCGAGGCCGGCCGGGTACCGAGCCAGCGCAAGGACCGCTGACCGGCGAGCGCGCGGTGCGCGCGAGCCTTCGCCTACCGTCCCCGAAGGCGACTGGTACGGTCGCGAAGCACCACTGGGGAGTGGTGTAATTGGCAGCACGGGTCACTTTGGATGATCAAGCGGATTGGGTTCGAATCCCCCCTCCCCAGCTAGGTCCGGGCGTCCGCCCCAATCCGTCGTTCTGCACGACGATACTGTCAGACCGGAGCGTACGAGCCATCTGACGCGCCCCGGTCCCGGTGCGTAGAGCCGAGCGGAGCTCCCCGCCTTGTACGCTGGCAAGCCCATGGCCGCCCCGTTCTCGGTCCTCGTCATGGCCGCCGGCCATGGCACGCGGATGCGATCGCGCACGCCCAAGGTGCTCCATCGCGTGTGCGGAAAGCCCATGATCGAATGGGTGATCGACGCCGCTCGGGACGCCGGGGCGGGACGGGTGGTGTGCGTGGTGCGTCCCGAGGACGGGGTCGCCGGCGAGCTGCCGGATACCGCCGAGGCCGTCGAGCAGCGCGAGGGAGAGGGGACCGCGGCGGCGGTGCTGGCTGCCCGCGACGCGCTCGAGAGCGGGCCGATGGTGATCTTGTCGGGCGACCAGCCGCTGGTGACGCCCGAGCAGATCGCCGGGCTGTTCGCCCAGCACGAGAGTGAGGGGGCCACCGCCACCATCCTCACCACCGAGGAGCTCGACCCCGCCGGCTACGGCCGCATCGTGCGTGACGGAGACGGGCGCTTCGAGCGCATCGTCGAGACCAAGTACACCGAGGGACTGGCGCCCGAGCTGCTCGCGGTGCGCGAGGTCAACCTCGGCACCTACGTCTTCGACGCCGAGAGCCTGTGGAGGGCCCTCGACCGGGTCGAGCTGGTCGACGGCGAGCTCTACCTCACGGGAGCGTTCCCGGTGATCGCCTCCGAGGGCGGCGTGGTCACCACCCACCTCACCGACGACGCCGACACCGCTCTCGGCGTGAACGACCGAGCGGGCCTGATGCACGCCGAGATCGCGGCGCAGCAGCGCATCATCGAGACGCACGCCCAGTCCGGCGTCACCTTCCTCGCGCCGGCGAGCTCCCGGGTCGAGGCGGGCGTGACCATCGGTGCGGACAGCACGATCGGCCCCGGCGTGAGCCTGCTCGGGCGCACGAGCGTCGGGGAGGGAAGCGAGATCGGGCCGCACGCCACCCTCACCCACACCCGGGTCGGCGACGGTGCCGTCGTCCTCCACGCCGTGGCGGTGGAGGCGGAGATCGGCGACCGCGCGGCGGTCGGCCCGTTCGCCTACCTGCGGCCGGGCACCGTGCTCCGCGACGGCGCCAAGGTGGGCACCTACGTGGAGGTCAAGAACTCCGACATCGGGGAGGGGGCCAAGGTGCCGCATCTCTCCTACGTCGGGGACGCCGACGTGGGCGAGGGCGCGAACCTGGGAGCGAGCACGATCACCGCCAACTACGACGGCCGTCGCAAGCACCGTACGAAGGTCGGAAAGAGCGCGAAGACCGGTGTGCACACGTCGCTCGTCGCGCCCGTTGACGTCGGCGATCGGGCGTACACTGGGGCCGGTTCGGTCATCACCGGCGACGTCCCCGAGGGAGCGCTCGGAATCGCCCGCCAACGGCAGACAAACGTAGAGGGATACGCGGATCGCGTGGAGGAGGACGCGGAGTGAGCAAGCTGCTCGATACGGCGACGGCGCCGGCTCTCTTGTCGAGCCTCCCCGCGGGCTACGAGAAGCGGCTGATGATCACCGCCGGCCGCGCCAGCAAGGAACTGGGCGCGACCATCGCCGGCAAGCTGGGCGTGGGCCTCACCGACGCCGGCCTCAAGACATTCGCCGACGGAGAGGTCTACTGCCGCTACGCCGAGTCCATCCGCGGGGCGGACCTGTTCGTCGTGCAGTCGATCTGCGGCTCGGAGCGCGAGGGCCTCACCGTCAACGACGCGCTCTGGGAGCTCTTGCTCATGATCCACGCCGCCAAGCACGCCTCGGCGCACCGGATCGTGGCCGTCACGCCCTGGTTCGGCTACTCGCGCCAGGACAAGAAGTCCGCGCCGCGCGAGCCCATCTCCGCCCGCCTCGTGGCCGAGGTGCTCGAGACGGCCGGGGCCGACCGCCTGGTGGCGATGGACCTGCACGCCGGCCAGCTGCAGGGCTTCTTCTCCAAGCCCGTCGACCACATGACGGCCATGCCGATCCTCACGCAGTTCATCACCGATCGCCTCACGGGCGAGGATCTCGTGATCATCGCCCCGGACGCGGGCCGGGTGAAGCTCGTCCGCAAGTTCGCCCAGAAGGTGGGCGCGCCCTACGCGCTGATGGAGAAGGAGCGGCCCGCCCAGCAGGTGGCCGAGATCGGCTACGTGATCGGCGACGTCAAGGGCAAGACGGCCGTGATCGTCGACGACATCATCGCCACGGGCGGCACGCTCAACGCCGCCGCGCAGACGGTGCTCGACGAGGGCGCCACCGCGGTCTTCGCCGTGGCCACACACGGCCTCTTCTCCGGAAACGCCTTCGAAGTCCTGAGCGAGGGCCCGCTGTCGGGCATCGTGGTCACCGACACCGTGCCGCTGCGTGACGATCCCCCCGACCTGATCACGCAGCTGAGTTGCGCCGACCTCCTCGAGGACACGATCCGCCGCATCTTCGTCGACGACTCGGTGTCCGAGCGGTTCGAGGGCGACAACCAGCTGTTCTAGGGAGGACGGCTCTGCAGCATCCGCACGAGCCCGGCGACCCGTTCTACGAGCTCGACTGGGTGTTCCTCCACGAGCAGCCCCACATCCTGCAGCGCCTTTGGGAGGCGGCGTGGCGGGAAGAGCGGCGTGTCGGAGGGTCCACGCGGTCCTAACCGCTTCGGGCAAGGTCGACAGCAAAGAGCCGACCCACTCTCAGGCGGGTGGCGGGTAACCGAGGCGACCATGTGCCGAGGCGGCAGACCTGACGGGCCCGCGTTCCGCTTCCCGCGGCCGGTTTCGCGCGTTCCCGGCCGCTAGCCGCCGAGAGGTGTGGTGGAGCGGCTGTTGCCTGTCGAGCGGCGTGCTGTGAGGCCTACTCGATGGTCAAGGTTGAATTGTTGAGCGGCGGAAGGTTCGAAATCCGTTCAATCCCCGCCCGCGACCGGGCCGGCGATGCTGGCGGAGCTGCCGCACCCGGTCCCGCTGTCCCGGTTGCCTCCGGTGCGCCCAGGCTGTCGGGGGGACGTCTGGGCACGCTCGCGGGTCACTGTGGTGCCCGGTGCGTCAAGGGACCAAACAACCTTTCAAGACTCTCGAACTTCTGCGGAGCTGGAGCGTTGCAGCATCTACGAAGGGTGACGCTGCGTACCAATGCCCCAAGCAAGAGAGAGACGCCAATTAGCGATGACCAACCAGCATCACCCAGCTACTCCCACTCGGCGAACGGGCACACCGAGCCGATCATCCGACATGCGGCTTGCGGGCTACGAGTATGGGCGCAGTTAAAGCAGATCGAGCCTCACGAGAGAGCCTTCCACGCCGTGGCGGAACTCAAAGAAGAGGATCTGCGGGCCGTGGTCACCCATCACCTGTTCGCATGGCACCAAAGAGGTCGACAAGCCGAGCAGCAAGCTACCGAGGTGTGTTGCGCGGGTCACGGCCGTGTGAGTCCTTCTCCCGGAAGGACCGTCCCTTCCGAGAGCGCCCGCCGAATCACAACGCTCGCAGCGGGTAAGGGGGCGGGGAAGTGGAACCCGTCAGGCGGAGACCGAGATCGGGCGGCAAGAGGCACGAGGCGGAGGGGCCGGCGGCCATAGCGCAGCTTCGGGCCGCACAGCGGAAGCGCGTGGCGGCGATCCGCAAGCTGAACGCCCGCTACGCGGGCCAGGCGTTCCCGAAGCGTGCGGCCGAGAGGTGGAACCGGCTCCGGCGCGAGCTCTACGAGACTGAGGAGCTCATCACAGAGCTCCGAGCCCGCTACGAGCAGCATCATCGCGCAGCCTGACGGACTGTCCCCAAGGGTCCCTGGACGCTGGTCCTGTCAGCGGCGGAAATAGACGTGGCAGACGGTAGTGCACGATAACGTGGCGGCATTGACCGTCACGACGCGAGCTCGCCGCTTACCGAAACCCCTGCAATCGAGAACTCCAGCGATCCTGGCGCTGCCCACCGTCACGGCCCACGACAACCAGCTGTTCTGAGGTGTCGCGCCTGACCAAGTCCGCGCTGGTCCTGGCCACGCTGGCGCTCGGCGCGCTCGTGGCTCCCCTGAACGCCCAGGCGGGGGGCTACCGCTCCTGCGAGCCGGTGCGCAATCCCTATCCCGATAGCCGCTACGAGGACGTCGACCTCACCCGCATCAGGGCTCTGGGCGTGTCCTGCCGGAGCGCGCGCCGCGTGGCCCGCCGCGCTCACAACAAGGCCCTGGGACTCGGCCCGCCGGTGTCCGGCCCTATTCGCCGCTTCATGTGGCGGAGCTGGAACGTGGCCGGGGATCTGCGCGGGAGCCACGATCGCTACGTCGCCCGCTGGGGTCAGCGGCGCGTCCGCTGGCGGTTCTGAACGGGGCTGATGTACGAGCTCTACCTGTCGCTTCACCTGGTCTGCGCCGTGCTCTGGGTCGGAGGCGGCGTATCGCTGCACGTGCTCGGCCGCTGGGTGGCCAAGACCGGCGACGACGAGGCGCTGCTGGCCTTCGAGCGCAATGCCCTGAAGCTGTCGTCGCGCTTCTACGCCCCGCTGGCCATCGTCCTGCTGGTGGCGGGCTTGCTGCTCGTGAACGAGGTGGGCTACGAGTACAGCGACCTGTGGATCGGCCTGGCCATGCTGGCCTGGGTGCTGAGCCTGGTGCTCGGGGTGGCTTTCTACCCGCGCGAGGGCCGGCGCATCGAAGCTGCGGCGAGCGAGGGGGGCGCGGCCGCCCCGGCGGTCCGGCAGGGCATCAACCGCGTGCTGACGGTCAACGCGATCGAGGTGACCATCCTGCTGCTCGTGGTGGTGGACATGGCGGTCAAGCCGGGCGCCTGAACGGACGCGCGCCGCCGGCGGGGCTGCGGGCCCAGGCCAGCTCCTCCTCGCCCAGCTCGGTGGCCGGCGGATCGCCGAACCACCATTCCCGCCCGATGCGATACCAGTTGCGCGTGGCGTTCAGCTGGCCCAGCACGGCGAGCACCCCGGACTCCATGCGCCGGCCCATCAGCTCGTTGGCCGGGAGGTTCTCGCGCCGCATCAGCCGGTAGAACGAGGAGCGGGGGTCGGACACGGCGGCGATCGCCTCCATCACTCGGTAGGAGTCGATGGTCACGTCCGCGTCCTCCATGTACCAGCCCCCCACCGCGCGGACGTGCTCCATGAGCAGCTCGGCGTCGACCTTGCGGGGGTCGCGCAGGAACCCGAGATCGTGGAGAGCCAGGCGCAGCTCCTCTGGGTCCTCGTCGAACACCGCCTCGAGCGCGGCGATCTCGAGCTCGATCTGGTCGTTGTCGAGGTGCTTGGTCATTCCGAAGTCGAGGAAGGCCACCCGGCCGTCGGGCATCTGCAGGTAGTTGCCGGGGTGAGCGTCGGCGTTGAAGTGCTGCAGGTGGTAGATGGAGCCGAAGCAGAAGCGGAAGACGATCTCGCCGAAGCGGTCGCGCTCGGCCTGCGTGCCGGCCTGCACCTCCGCGAAGTCCGCGCCGTCGACCCATTCGCTCACCAGCACCCGCTCGGTGGAGAGGCGCGTGACCACGTCGGGAACGTGCACGAAGGGGTGGCCGCGGTAGCCCCGGGCGAAGGCCCGCTGGGACTGGGCCTCGAGCTCGTAGTCGAGCTCCTCCATCACCCGCTCCTTGAGCTCGGCCGCGGCCGCGCCGGCGTCCAGGCCGGGCGCCAGCGCCTTGGCCATGCGCAGGATCATGCCGGCGTTCTGCATGTCGGCCGCGATGGCTGAGGCCACGCCCGGGTACTGGATCTTGACCGCCACCGCGCGGCCGTCGGGCAGCACCGCCCGGTGGACCTGGCCGATCGAGGCCGCCGCCGTGGCCTCGTGGTCGAAGTCCTCGAACAGCTCCTCCACCGGCTCGGTCCAATCCTCGTCGAGAACCGAACGAACCTTCTTCCAGGGCATCGGGGGCGCGGTGGAGCGCAGCGACGCCAGCTGCTCCTGGTAGAGCTCGCGGTACTCGGGCGGGAGGAACTCGGTGTCGATGAAGGAGGCCAGCTGGCCGATCTTCATCGCCGCCCCCTTCATCTTCCCGAGCGTCTCGACCATGCGCTCGGCGGCGTCGAGGTGGCGCTGCTCGAGGGCCTCGGACGCCCCCTCGCGCGAGCGGGCGAGATTGGCGGCGCGGGTGCCGGCGTAGCGAACGCCCTCGGTGCCCACGACCGTGCCCACCTGGGCGGTGCGGCGGATCCGGCCGGTGGGGATCGAGTTGTCGTCGGCGGGCGCCACTCCGCCCAGGTTAGGCGGGATCATGGCGCTACGTGGTTGGCGCCGGTGTGGCGCTCGAGGCGGTGCGGGTCCGCCGCATCGCTGCCAGTCCCACCAGGGCCAGGCCGCCGAGTGCCCAGGCCGCCAGTACCGCCACGTGTTGGCCGGCCGCCGCGCCGTCGAAGAAGCCTGTGCTGCGAAGCAGGTTGGTACCGGCTCCGGGAGGCATGAGCTGACCCAGGCCCCCGACGGGCGTGGGCAGCAGCTCGGGCGCCGTGGCCGCCGCCGAGAACGGGTTGCCGATGAGAATCATGGTCAGCGCTCCCAGCAGGACGCCGCGTTCACCGAGCCACGCGTACAGGCCCGTGATCGCCGCGCCGATGGACAGCACCGTGAGGCTCAGCACGGCAGCGTTGGTTGCCCAGTCGCCCCTGACGATGTCGAGCCAGCTCTGGACGATCGCCGCGGACGCCAGGCCCGCGAGCACGGATCCGGCCAGCAGCAGCCCGACCCGGCCGAGCGCGTTCGTGGTGAGCAGCGCGGCAGCCACGCCGGTGAGCAGGCCGGCGATGACCATGGGCAGCACGGCGGAGGCGAGCGCCGCGCCGCGCGGCGCGGCCACCACGTCCTCCGTGGGCGCGCCCACGTCGCTCGCGGCATGGCCGAGCACCTGGGCCACGGCCGGGCTGGCCGCCGACGACGTCAGCACGGTCGGTCCCTCCGGGGTGGCCAGGAACGAGCCGTACACATCACGGTCCTCGATGGCCTCGCGCGCCTCGGCTTCGTTCGCGTAGCGATGGATTTCGAACGAGTTGCTGCTCCCCTGGAGCTTCTGCTCGATCGGGCCCGTCGCAGACTCCGGGCCGGCAACGCCGATCGGAAGGTCGCGCGGCTCGAGCCTCGCGTTGGGCCAGGCGAACAGCGTCAGCACCGCCGCCACCACGATCGGCACGAGCAGGATCACGGCCGCGGATGGCCGGCGGTGCGCGCTGGACGATGTGGTCTGGTCCCTCATGGTGTCCTCCTCGTTGGTTGGAGACTCGAAAGCTCGGCGACATCCCGTCGGAACAGAGCCGCGGCGGTCCAGTCGGCGAGGACACGCAGACGGCGTGAGGCGAACGGCAGCTGGAAGACGTGGTAGCCACGCGCGGCGAACCAGCCGAGCAACCCGCGGACCAGCATGCCGCCCATCAGGGCGATGCCGTGGCGGCTGCCGAGCGTGGCCATCTGGCCTCGGGTGCGGTAGCGGTAGGGGCGGGGGTCCCGCGCAGGTCCTCGGCCAGCCGTCGTGCCTGCCGCAGCGCGTGTTGACACGTGGCCGGATCGGTCTGCCCGGGGTCGCCTCGTTGGGCACTGCGGCGCAGTCGCCGAGCGGCCAGACCCGCGGGGCGTACGACCACGCGGCGGCGGGTGTCGAGCTCGGCCGCGGAGCCGAGAACCAGGTCGGAGTGTGGGCACATGGTCCGAAGGGGAACGGTCACGTGCCGGGGCTCGACGCTGCCGGCCGCCGCCTCCGGCAGCAGCGGCGTGTAGAGCATGAAGTTGGTGGGATTGACGATCGTCGCTCCGCTGTCGCCCAGCTGGCGGGCCACGTAGCTTCCGGCGAAGCCGCCGCCGAGAACGAGGGTACCGCCGCGGGCCACTCGCGCCTGCCGCCTGCCGTTGGTAGAGGGCATGTGGTTCATGGCGCGGAAGCTACGGCGGTGCGGAAGCGCTCCCCCGCGGCGCCGGCCGGCGGGCCCGCAGCCTCGCTACACTGGCCTGCCGTCATGGCCACCTCACAGCGACCCACACTCACCGCCGACGAGCGCTCCGAGCGAGGCACCCGCGCGATCAAGCGCCTGCGCCGCCAGGGCCTCGTCCCGGGCGTCGTCTACGGCGGCGGCAACGGCGACACGACGGTGTTCTCGGTGGAGGCCCTGGCCCTGCGGAAGGTGCTCGTGGACGGCTCCGCGCTGATCGATCTCGAAGTGGCCGGCAAGACGCTGCCCGTGATCGTCAAGGACCAGCAGCTGCATCCGGTGCGCGACGAGGTGATGCACATCGACCTGCTGGAGGTCCGCCTCGACGAGAAGATCCAGACCGTCGTGGGCGTGCACATCGAGGGCGTCGAGGAGGCGCCCGGGGTCAAGGAGGGTGGCGTGCTCGAGCACGTGACCCACCAACTGAACATCGAGGCCCTCCCCACCGCCATTCCCGACTACGTGTCCGTGGACGTCTCCAGCATGGAGATCGCGGGAACGCTGTCGCTCTCCGAGGTCACCGCCCCCGAGGGCGTGACCTTCCTCGACGATCTCGAGGAGACCGTGATCGCCACCGTCGTGGTGCCCACCGAGGTCGAGGAGCCGGAGATCGAAGAGGAGACCGAGCTGATCGGCGAAGAGGGCGAGCTCGAAGAGGGCGAGGCCGCCGAGGAGGGCGAGGGCGCCGAAGAGGGCGACTCGGCCGAGGAGAGCGAGGGCTCCTGAGCCTGTTCCGCCGCTCCGGTGGCGGCGGGGGCGGGGCGAAGGTCGACTGGCTCGTGGTGGGACTCGGGAATCCCGGGGACCGCTACGCCCGCACGCGCCACAACATCGGCTTCGAGGTGGCCGCGCTGGCGGCCGAGCGCTGGGGGCTGCCGCGGGCCAAGAAGCGCTACGCCGGCCTGTACACCGACGGACGCACGGGGCCCGGCGGCCCGCGTGTGGGGGTCCTGCTGCCCCAGACCTACATGAACGACTCGGGCGACGCCGTCAGCCCTGCCCGGGGTGCGCTCGGCGTGGAGCTCGACCACGTCGTGGTCGTGCACGACGAGATCGATCTGCCCTTCGGCCGCGTGGAGTCGCGGCTGGGCGGCGGGCTCGCCGGCCACAACGGCCTCAAGTCGCTCAAGCGCGGCCTGGGCAGCGGCGACTTCCGGCGCGTGCGAGTGGGGGTGGGGCGCCCGGACAGCACGGATCCCGAGATCGTGTCCCGGCACGTGCTGGGCCGCTTCTCGGAGTCGCCCGACGAGGTGCGCGAGCTGGTGGAGCGCGGCGCCGACGAGCTCGATCGCCTGGTCGGCGAGCCCGCCTAGAACACGTCGCGCCGACGGTCCACCAAAAGGGCGGCCACGCCGAACACGAGGGTCCATCCCACCAGCACCAGGCCCGCGGGGAGCGGGTCGAGCACGTAGTCCGGCGCGTTGCCGCCCAGGCCGCTGATGGCGCCGCCGGGGCTGTACCTGGCCACGTCCTCGGACACCAGCGACAGCACGGGGTCGAGTATGAACAGGTAGACGAGCGCCCCCACCACGGCGGCGATCTGGTTGCGGATCAGCGTGCCCACAGCCACGCCGAGCGCTCCGCTGAGTGCCGCGAGCACCACGCCCTGCGCCGCCAGCGCCAGGTAATCGGAGAAGTCCAGGAGCTCGAGGGGTGCGTCCCGGGCCGACAGCCAGGGCACCCCCAGGGCAAAGGTCACGAGCATGGCCACCAGGCCGAGCGCCGCACCGGTGAGGGAATAGGCGAGCACCTTGGCCGACAGGAAGCGCGTCCTCACCGGTGACGCCAGCAGCGACGAGGTGATCGTCCCGTGGCGGTACTCGCCGGTGGCCGCCACGATGCCCAGCACGAGCAGCAGCGCGGCCACGAAGCCCGCGCCCGCGAGGGCGTCCTGCAGGTCCTCCTTGCCGGTGACGGTGATGGTGGCGAAGGTGGCGGCGCCGATGCCGACCGTGAGCAGCACCGTGGCCACCAGGAACCCGAACGCCGTCCGGGTGGTGCGCAGCTTGAGCAGCTCGGAGCTGAGCAGCGCGGTCACGAGGGCCTCGACTCCTCACCGGTGAGCTCGAAGAAGACGTCCTCGAGCGAGGCCTCGCGATCGCGCAGCTCATGCACGGCCACGCCCGCCCGGAAGGCCAGGTCGCCCACGGCGGCGGCCTCGGCTCCGGTGACCACGAGCGCGCCGTCGCCACTGGACTCCACGCTCAGGCCCTCTCCGCGCAGCGCGTCGCCCAGCCGCTGCGCGCCGGGACTGCGCACCACGACCGCGCCTCCCGACGCGCTGGCCACGATCTCCTCCAGAGGCCCCTGGGCCACCACCTTGCCGCGGGCGATGACGATCACCGCGTCGGCCGTCTGGGACATCTCGGCGAGCACGTGGCTCGACACCAGCACCGTTCGTCCCTGCGCGGCGTACCAGCGCAGGTAGTCGCGCAGCCAGCGGATGCCCTGCGGGTCCAGGCCGTTGGCGGGCTCGTCGAGGATCAGGATGCGGGGCTCGCCCAGCAGCGCCGTGGCCAGCGACAGCCGCTGGCGCATGCCCAGCGAGTACTGGCCGGCGCGGCGGCCGCCGGCATCGGTGAGGGCCACCGCCTCGAGCACCTCGTCCGCTCGCGACTCGGGCAGGCGGGCCGCCCGGGCGACCGTGCGGAGGTGATCGCGCGCCCGCCGGCCCGGATGGAAGCCCGAGCGCTCGAGAACGGCGCCGACCGTCCGCGTGGGCTCGTCGAGCTCCACGTAGCGCTTGCCCTCCACGGTGGCCTCGCCGCTGGTGGGATGGGCGAGCCCGAGGATCATGCGCAGGGTGGTGGTCTTGCCGGCGCCGTTGGGCCCGAGGTAGCCCGTGACCACGCCGGGCTGAACCTCGAAGCTGACGGCGTCGACCGCCGTGACGGGGCCGAAGCGCTTGGTCAGGTCGTTGACCTCGATCGCGCTCACCGCTGGCAACTACCCCATTTGGGGTCGAATCCTCACACGTAGACGTGCCTAGAATCGGAGCCGAGCCGCGCGGCACCGCCGGGCGGCTGCGCCGCATGCTCAGAAGCCTCCTCACATACGCGCAGCACGACGACTCGGTCTCCGCTCTGGCGCGGGACGCGCGCTCGTCGCCCCAGCGGGTGTTCGTGTCCGCCAGCATGCGCCCGTACCTGCTCGCCTCGCTGATCGACGCCGACCCCGAGCGCCCGGCGCTGGTGGTGGCGGGCGACGATCGCGCGGCCCGCGACCTGGCCGCCGACCTGAAGACCTTTCTCAGCCCGCGCCCGGTGCGCTTCTATCCGGCGCGCGGCATGCGCTACGAGTCCCATCTCGCGCCGCCGCCCCATCTCGTGGGCCTGCGTGTGGCCGCTCTCGATGCGCTCCTCGGCGAGGCGGCGGCTGTGCTCGTCACGAGCGCGGTGGCTCTGGCCGAGAAGCTCCCCGACCCGGCGCTGCGCCCCCACGGCTTCGAGATCGAGAAGGGCGGGCTGCTCGACCTCGACGAGGTGGCGGGCCGGCTGGTGGCCTGCGGCTACGAGCGCGTGGAGCAGGTGGAGGACCGGGGCCAGTTCGCCATCCGCGGCGACATTCTCGACGTCTATCCGGCCACCGAGGAACGAGCCGTTCGCTGTGAGCTGTTCGACATCGAGGTCGAGCGCCTGACCTGGTTCTCGACCTTCACGCAGCGCTCGCTCGAGGAGGCCGAGCGGGTGGAGATCGCTCCTGCGGCCGAGCTCGCTCCCGAGCACCGTGAGCTGGCCGAGATCGCGGCCGAGAGCGAGGAGTCGGAGCGCCCGGACGTGGCCGACGTGCTGCCGGTGGACCGCTTTCGCGAGCTGCTCGAGCTGGTCCCGGAGAACGCCCTGGTGGCGGTCTCAGCCGAGGAGGAGCTGGCCCCCGCGCTGAGGGACTACTGGGAGGACGTGACCACGAGCTTCCACGACGACGACGCCCACCACCTGTACGTGAAGCCCGATCGGCTCGACGAGGCGCTCGGGTCACGCGCGTCGCTGCGCCTGTCGAGCATCTCGCAGGACCAGCCCTACGAGTTCCGGGCGCAGGCCGCCGACAGCGCGGCGCGCTCGCTCAAGGACGCCGAGCCTGAGCTCGAGAAGCTGGTGCGCTCGGGCTACCGCACCTTCGTGGCCTGGGCGCGCCGCGGCGAGGCGGAGCGGGCCCAGCTCAACCTGGCTCGCGTGCGGGCCGCCTTCCTCGACGGGCAGCCGGCCCCTGCCGAGGCGTCGGTGACCTTCGCCCACGCGAGCCTGCGCGACGGCTTCATCGCGCCGCAGCTCAAGCTCGCGGTGCTGCCGGAGCACCGCCTGCTGCGCCGCCGCCGCGCGTCGGAGCGGCCCACCGGGCCGGCCGCCGGCGCGATGGCCTCGTTCAGCGACCTGCGCGCCGGCGCACCCGTGGTCCACGAGGACCACGGCATCGCTCTCTTCACCGGCTTCGAGACCAAGACCGTGGGCGGGGTCACGCGCGACTACCTCGAGCTCGAGTACCGCGACGGGGATCGCGTGTTCGTGCCGAGCGATCAGCTCCACAAGATCAGCCGCTACGTGGGCGCCGATGCCGGGGACCCGCCGCTGTCGAAGCTGGGCGGCAAGCAGTGGGAGCAGATGAAGCTCAAGGCCCGGCGCGCCGCCCAGGCGCTGGCCGGCGAGCTCATCAACCTCTACGCCGAGCGCCGGCGCCGCGCGGGGCACGCCTTCCCCACCGACAGCGAGTGGCAGCTCGACTTCGAGGCCAGCTTCCCCTACCGCGAGACGCCCGACCAGCTCGAGGCCATCGAGGCGGTGCGCGCCGACATGGAGGAGGCGCGGCCCATGGACCGGCTGATCTGCGGAGACGTCGGCTACGGCAAGACCGAGGTTGCGCTGCGCGCGGCCTTCAAGGCGGCGGAGGACGGCAAGCAGGTGATGTTCCTCGTCCCCACCACCGTGCTGGCGCAGCAGCACTTCGGGACCTTCGCGGAACGCCTGCGCGACTACCCGTTCCAGATCGAGATGGCCTCGCGCTTCCGCTCGGCCGCCGCCGTGCGCCAGTCCCTGTCGGACTTCGGCGAGGGCAAGGTCGACATCCTCATCGGTACCCATCGCATGCTCTCGCGCGACGTGCGGCCCAAGAACCTGGGGCTGCTCATCGTGGACGAGGAACAGCGCTTCGGCGTCAAGCAGAAGGAGCTCCTGCGCCAGCTTCGGCTCAGGGTCGACGTGCTGTCGCTGTCGGCCACCCCGATACCGCGCACGTTGCAGATGTCGCTCGCCGGACTGCGCGACATCTCGGTGATCGAGACCCCGCCGGAGGGGCGGCGGCCGGTCAAGACATACGTCGGCGAGTACGACGAGGAGCTCGTGACCAAGGCCGTGCGCCGCGAGCTCGCCCGCGGCGGCCAGGCCTTCTTCCTCCACAACCGCGTTGACACGATCGACGAGACCGCGGAGCGCGTGCGGGCGCTCGTGCCCGACGCGCGGGTGCTGGTGGCGCACGGCCAGATGGCCGAGGGAGAGCTCGAGCGCATCATGCTCGAGTTCCTGCGCGGTGACGCCGACGTGCTCGTGTGCACGACGATCGTGGAGTCGGGACTCGACATCCCGAGCGCCAACACGCTGATCGTCGAGCGGGCCGACGAGCTCGGCCTGGCCCAGCTCTACCAGATCCGCGGACGGGTGGGCCGCTCGCGCGAACGGGCCTACGCCTACCTGCTCTACCCCAGCGCCGCGGCGCTCTCTGAGGAGGCGGGAGCTCGCCTGGCCACGCTGTCCGACTACACCGAGCTCGGCTCGGGCTTCAAGATCGCCATGCGCGACCTCGAGATCCGCGGCGCCGGCAACCTGCTCGGGGACGAGCAGTCCGGCCACGTGGCCGCGGTCGGCTTCGAGCTGTACGTGGGCATGATCGACGAGGCCGTGAGGCTGCTCTCGGGCGACTCGGCCGACGAGGCCGCCGAGCCCGTGCGGATGGACGTTCCCGTGGACGCCTACGTGCCCGGCGACTACGTGCCCTACGAGGCCGCCAAGATCGAGATCCACCGGCGGGTGTCCGGGGCGCGCGAGATCGCCCAGCTGATCATGCTGCGCGAGGAGCTGGCCGACCGCTTCGGCCCGATCCCCGAGGCCCTCGACAACCTGATCCGCCTGCAGGACGCGCGCATCAAGCTCGGCCGGGCAGGGGCCCGCTCGGTGGACTTCGCCGGCGGGCGGATGTCGGTGGTGCCGATCGAGCTCGACTCCACCGGGGCCAAGGCCCTTCGCGCCCAGGTCCCCGAGGCGGTCTACGAGTCCGGGCGCGAGACGGTGCGCGTGCGCCTGCCCGACGAGCCGTCCGAGCGCTTTCGCGCGGTGGTCAACGCCGCGGAGGCCGTGCTCGAGGTGGCGACCGAGCCCAGATCGGGCTAGAGCGCGTTCGCTACCCTTCGCCGTCGCTCCGGCGGCCCGCCGCGCGCTTCTCCCGACTTAAGCGAGCTTTACGCACACGCGCTACCCATGGCATCGATGAAACACGTCCCCATCAAGTCCTTCCTGGCCCTCGCAATCCTCGGCCTGTGCGCGCTCGTCTTCAGCGCCTGCGGCAACGACGTGCCCACCGGCGCGGTCGCCAAGGTCGGCGACGACACGATCAGCCAGGACGAATTCGACAAGTGGCTGAAGACCGCGGCCATGGGGCAGGGCGCGCAGGGCGGCACCACCACCGCTCCGGATCCGCCTGATTTCACCAAGTGCGTGGCGGCCAAGCAGAAGGCGCCGGCGCCGCAGGGTCAGCCCAAGCCGAGCAAGGCCTCCCTCGAGAAGCAGTGCAAGACCGAGTACGACGCTCTCAAGACCGAGGTCATGCAGTTCCTGATCCAGGCGTCGTGGGTCCAGCAGGAGGCCGAGCAGCAGGACATCAAGGTCTCGGAGAAGGAGATCAAGAGCTCCTTCGAGGATCAGAAGAAGCAGGCCTTCCCCACGGACAAGGCCTACAAGGAGTTCCTCGCGAGCTCAGGCATGAGCGAGGAGGACATCCTCTTCCGCGTCAGGCTCGACCAGCTGCAGCAGAAGCTGACCCAGAAGGTCACCGAGGAGTCCACGAAGGTCACCGACGCCGAGGTCCAGGCCTACTACGACAAGAACAAGGAGCGCTTCGCCCAGCCGGAGCGCCGCGACCTGCGCGTCGTCCTGACCAAGACCGAGGCTCAGGCCGAGCAGGCCAAGCAGGCGCTCGAGGATGGCCAGAGCTGGAAGGCCGTGGTCAAGAAGTACTCGATCGACGAAGCCTCCAAGGCGCAGGGCGGCAAGCTGCCGGCCGTGTCCAAGGGCCAGCAGGAGAAGGCCCTCGACACCGCCTACTTCGAGGCCGAGAAGGGTGAGATCGCGGGCCCGGTCAAGAGCCAGTTCGGCTGGACCGTGTTCGAGGTGGAGAAGGTCACCAAGGCCTCGCAGCAGACGCTCGACCAGTCCAAGGAGACGATCCGCAACCTGCTGCGCTCACAGGGCCAGCAGAAGGCGCTCGACAAGTTCATCAAGGACTTCCGCCAGGAGTACAAGGACCAGACCGACTGCGCCGAGGACTTCCGGGTGGCGGAGTGCAAGAACGCCCCGAAGGAGAAGACCAACACCGGTCCTGCTTCCGGCGGCAACCCGGGCCAGTCCCAGCCCGCTCCGGCTCCGGCTCCGACGGATCCCTCAGAGCAGCCGTAGCCGGTCGATGACCAACGAGGCGGATCTCGCGGGTGCGCTCCGGCGCCTCGACGAGATCACCCGCCTGCTGCGGGTGGAGTGCCCGTGGGACCGCGAGCAGGACGAGCGCTCGATCGTCCCTCACACGGTCGAGGAGGCCTACGAGCTGGCCGACGCCGCCCACTCGGGCGACGACGCCAAGCTGATCGACGAGCTGGGCGACGTGCTCTTCCAGGTCTATTTCCTGTCGCTGCTGCTCGAGGAGCGGGGACAGGGATCGCTCGCCGAGGTGGCCGAGCACGTGCGCGCGAAGCTGGTGCGGCGCCATCCCCACGTGTTCGGCGATAGAGCCGCGTCCTCGGCCGGCGACGTGGTCCGCAACTGGAACCAGATCAAGCGTGACGACGAGCGCGGCGGCGAGATCTTCGGCGAGCTGCCGCAGACGCTGCCCTCCACCCTCTACGCCAAGAAGGTGCTCAAGCGCGCGGCGGGGGCCGGGCACGCCTGGGAGGGGGAGGGAGACGACGCCGGCGGGCGGCTTCTGGCGGCGGTGCGCGATGCTGTCGACGCAGGTGTCGATCCCGAGCTCGCCCTCCGGCGCGCGGCGGATCGCTTCAGAGACCAGGTGGAGGCAGATTGAGCGAGATCGAGAAGGTGCACGCGCGGCAGATCCTCGACAGCCGGGGCAACCCGACCATCGAGGTCGACGTCCTTCTCAAATCGGGTGCCGCCGGCCGGGCGGCCGTGCCCTCGGGCGCATCAACGGGCGAGTTCGAGGCCGTCGAGCTTCGTGACGGGGGCGACGCCTTCGGCGGCAAGGGCGTGACCCGGGCGGTGGCCAACGTCAACGGCGAGCTCGGCGAGGCGGTGCGCGGGATCGACCCCGCCGACCAGTCCAGCCTCGACCGCACCATGATCGATCTCGACGGCAGCCCCAACAAGGGCCGGCTGGGCGCCAACGCGATCCTGGGGATCTCCCTCGCCGGAGCGAAGGCCGCCGCCGCCGAGGCCGGCCTGCCGCTGTGGCGCTACCTGGGCGGCGAGGCGGCGCACGTTCTGCCCGTCCCGATGATGAACGTGCTCAACGGCGGCGCCCACGCCGACAACAAGGTCGACTTCCAGGAGTTCATGGCGGTGCCCGTGGGTGCTTCCAGCTTCGCCGAGGCCCTGCAGACGGGCACCGAGGTGTTCCACGCCCTCAAGGGCCTGCTGCACGACCGCGGTCTGAGCACGGCCGTGGGCGACGAGGGCGGCTTCGCGCCCGACTTCGACTCCAACGAGGCTGCCCTGGAGGCGCTCGTGGCCGGCATCGAGGCCGCCGGGCACCGTCCCGGCGACGACGTGGCCATCGCACTCGACCCCGCCACCAGCGAGCTCTTCGCCGACGGCTCCTACGAGCTCGAGCACGAGGGCCGCAGCCTGAGCTCGAGCGAGATGGCCGACCTCTGGACCGACCTCGCCGAGCGTTACCCGATCGTGTCGATCGAGGACGGCATGGACGAGGAGGACTGGGCGGGCTGGCAGACGCTCACCAAGCAGATCGGCGAGCGGATTCAGCTGGTGGGGGACGACCTGTTCGTGACCAACACCGAGCGCCTGCGCCGCGGCATCGACGAGCACGCGGCCAACTCGATACTGGTGAAGGTCAATCAGATCGGAACCCTCACCGAGACGCTCGAGGCGATGGGCATGGCCGACGACGCGGGCTACACCGCGGTGATGTCCCACCGCTCCGGCGAGACCGAGGACACGACGATCGCCGACCTCGCCGTCGCCACGGGCTGCGGGCAGATCAAGACCGGCGCCCCCTCGCGCTCGGACCGCACCTCCAAGTACAACCAGCTGCTGCGCATCGAGGAGGCCCTCGGCGCGGACGCGTCGTATCCGGGCCGGGCGGCCTTTCGCAGGTAGGAGGAGCGCCGCCCCCGGCGGCGAAGGTCGCCCGGATGGGACGCGCCGCCGCCGCCTTTCCGAGCCGTCGTCGCTCGAGCATCCGCTGGGACCGCCTCGGCCGCCTGGCGCTGCTGGCCACGCTGTTGTTCATCGTGGCTCTGTACGTGTCGCCGGCCAAGCACTGGTTCCAGCAGTCGCGCACCGCGGGCCACCAGGCGGATGAGCTGGGCCAGCTGCGCGACGAGAACCGGACCCTCAAGCGGCGTGTGACAGCGCTGCGCGATCCCGGCGCCCTCGAGCGCGAGGCCCGGCGTCTGGGCATGGTGCGCCAGGGCGAGCGTTCCTACGTGATCGAGAACCTGCCGAAGAGGTAGGGCGGCGGCTCAGGGCCGCTCGTGCTTCTCGCGCGCGCGGCCGCCCGCGAAATTCGACGCTTCCCGCGCGTAGCGGTTGAACGCCGCGTCCACCACGGCCGCGGCATCGCCTCCGGCCGCGTGGCGCCCGGCCAGCTGCTCGGCCCAGTCGGTACCCGCGGCGTACAGGTCGGCCAGCTCGTCGAGCACGAAGCTCGAGCCGAGCCGGCGCCGCAGTTCTTCGACCACCCGGTCGGCCGCCAGGTCCAGGTCGTCGCGGGCCGGCTCCGGCGCCGAGCGGAGTCGCTGCTCCCCGTCGCGCCATTGGTAGAGGGCGTTCTCCAGCGCGTAGGCCACGGACGGGGAAGGTAGCGGCGCGGCTACGCGGCGTCCGCGTCGTCGCCGGAGTCCTCGGCGGCGCGGACGATCACTATGCGGTCGGGCTCCACCGAGACGGTGACCTGGCGATGGCCGGCCCAGTGCTCGGCGTAGACGGGATCGTCCTGCACGGCCGGATCGAGCCAGAGGCCGTAGCCGTCCTCGCCGTGGTCGAACGTCCCCTCGAGCGCCTTGGGGCGCCGGCGGCGGCCTCGCCCGCCGCGACGACCGCGCCTGCGGCGGCGCGGCCGGTCGTCGTCGTCGTCGTCGGAGCCGTCCTCGCTGCCCTCCGATCCGTCCGGGCCCTCGTCGTCCTCGTCCTCCGAAGCCTCCTCCTCGGCCTGGCGCTCGGCTTCGAGCGCCGCGGCCACGAGGGCGTCGTCCTCGGCCCGGAGATCCTGCTCCTCGGTGTCGGCCACCGCGGCGGAGATGCTGCCCTCCGACTCCGTGGCGTCTGCCGGGGCGAGCTCGTGCTCGCGCTTGAAGGAGCGGATGTCGGCCACCGAAACCTCGAGCTGGTGGGCGATCCAGGCGTCGGTCCTACCCTGGCGGACCCAGGTCCGGATCTGGTTCAGCTGCGGCTTTAGAGATCGGCGTGCCAAGCGGAGCCGGACACTACCAACGGTTAACCGTTGCGCCCAGATGTGAACGATGGTCTACTGGACTGAGAATCCTTGGCAGGGGGGGAAGTCAAGCGTGCTGGTCCTCACGCGCAAATCGAACCAGAGCATCATGATCGGCGACGACATCGAGATATCGGTGCTGGCGATCATGGGCGAAAAAGTCCGTATCGGCATCGAGGCACCTCGCGAGGTGCCCGTGTTCCGGCGTGAGGTCTACGTCGAGATCAAGGAGGGCGAGCCGGCGTCAGCCGGCCAGCATGGCGAGCGTCTCGAACATGACGATCGTCACGATCACGGCAGTGGCCACGAGGGTTAGGGCCAGCAGCGCGAAGCGGAACTTGCCGGCCTTGCGGGTGCGCTGAACGCGACGCACCCGCGCCCGGTGAGCCGAGCGCTTGCGCAGGCTCTCCCGGCGCTCGACCGACTCGGCGGCCTCCTCGCGGAAGGCCTCCTCGAACTGCGCTATCGACTGCCGCATCCGCATGAGGGGCGGAAGGCTACCAGCGGCATTCGGCCCCCCAGCGCGGTGTCGGGCCCTCAGGCTCACGCCGTGGCGGGTTCCCTGGCCGCCTCTTGGTACACCTTCACGAAGCGCAGGTAGTTGTCCGCGATCTGCTGCGCGGCGTCCTCGCGCTCGATGTTGCCGTCGAGGAAGCCCTTGAGGGCGTCCCACCAGATGCTGCGGCCGATCGCGAAGCCCGCGTAGCCCTGCACCGGAGCGCCCTGGCGCAGCCAGTGGTCGACCTTGTCGTCGTTCGCTCCGCGGCCGAGAACCACGCAGACCACGCCGTCGCGGCCGTCGCGCCGCGCCGTCTTGGAGAGCATCTCGCAGTCGTCACGGCTGTCCACGCCCTCGATCTTCCAGATGTCGGGCTCGACGGAACCCTCCTGCAGCTCGTGCATCGCCCGGCGCATCAGCTCGGGGCGCATCTCCGCGTCGTAGCGGTCGGTGTCGCCATCCACCTTCTCGAGCTGGAAGGGCTCGGCCGGCACCAGCAGCTCGAACAGGTACTTGCGGTCGTTGTCGTGGAGCCAGTGGCCCAGGCGCGCCAGCCGCTCGCGCTGGCGATCGTTCATGTGCGAGTCGCCGTCGGGGTTGTAGCGCACCAGCACCTTCGAGAAAGCGGGGTCGAACTCCTCGATGTGGTCGCCGAACTCGTCGCCGTAATCGAAGTCGAACTCGTCCTGGCCAGACTTCTCCACCGGCATCGCCAGCAGCAGTCCGTTGTCCTTGGCCTGCTGCGGTAGGCCGGTGGGAGCGCCGAACTCCTCGTCGACCAGCACGCCGCTGGTGCCGGCCTCGAGTCCCTGCTCGGTGGCCTTGAGCATCCCCTCGAAGATCAGATGCTTGGCGTCGGCGATCTGGTCCGTCTCCTCGGGCGTGGGATCGCCCTCGATTCCGAACATCTTCTTCTGGAACGAGCCGCGATGGTCGAACGCGAGGATGTAGAGCATGCCGTCATAGCCGAGTGTCATGGGTCTCCTGTCGCCGGATCCCACTGGTTATACCCCGTTTCAGCCCGACCACGCCGGATACAGTGGCCCCGTGGAGCACCGGTTCACCGGGCCCTCCTACACCCTCGGCATCGAGGAGGAGCTCATGATCGTCGACGCCGAGACCCTGGATCTCTCCAGCTCGATCGAGGTCCTGCTCGAAGCGATGGACGAGTCCGAGCTCGAGGGAGAGGTCAAGCCGGAGCTCATGGAGTCGGTGTGCGAGATCGCCACGACGCCGCTCCCCAACACGGCCGAGGCCGGCGCCCAGCTGCGCGGCCTGCGCCGCGCCGTCCAGATGATGGCCGAGTCCCGCGGCATCACGATCGGCTCATCCGGCACCCATCCGTTCGCGATGTGGGAGGACCAGCGCGTGGTGGCGCGGCCTCGTTACCGCGAACTCGTCTCCGGCCTCCAGTTCGTGGCCCGTCAGGAGATCATCTTCGGCACCCACGTGCACGTGGGGATCGACGACCCCGACAAGGCGATCCACGTGACCAACGGGATGCGCGTGCACGTGCCTCTGCTGCTCGCCCTGTCGGCCAACTCGCCCTTCTGGCGGGGCGATCCCACCGGGCTCGACTCGAGTCGCACCCCGATCTTCAGGGCCTTCCCGCGCAACGGGATTCCGCCGCGCTACGACGATTTCGCCGACTGGAGCCGGCGTATCGACTTCATGATCGACTCGAAGGTGATCGGCGACTACACCTTCCTCTGGTACGACGTGCGCCCGCACCCTTCCTTCGGCACGGTCGAGATCCGCTGCATGGACTCTCAGACGCGGGTGGAGCACACGCTCGGGCTGGCGGCGCTCATCCAGGCGATGGTCAAGGAGCTGGCCGAGCACTACGAGGCGGGCAAGGAGCTCTCGCGCTACCCGTACGAGATGCTCGACGAGAACAAGTGGCTGGCCGCCCGGCACGGCCTGGAGGCACAGCTCGTGGACCTCCCCGCCAAAGAGCGGGTGCCGGTGCCCGAGCTCGCTCGCAGGGTGATCGACCGTCTGCATCCGCACGCCGAGGCGCTCGGTTCCGCCGACGAGCTCGATCACCTCGAGGACATACTCGAGAACGGAAACGGAGCCTCACGCCAGACCGTGGTCTACGAGGCCAATCACGATCTGCGCGAAGTCGTGCGCGAGATTCTCGACGCCACGGTGCCCAAACCGGCGGGCACACCCGGCGAGTAGCTTTACCGCTGCGGCTAATCTGGGAGTGCCGTGTCGCAGCCCGACCTCTTCGTCGTCTGCAAGAACTGCGGGTCAGAGGTGAGCCCGTACATCACCGAATGCCCGTACTGCGGGCAGCGCATCCGCAAGCGAGCCCCGAAGCTCGACCGCTCCGGAGGCGAGCCTCAACCCAAGCGCAAGGGCCGGGCCCGGCTCCCGCGCCTGCGCTCGGAGGAGATCGCCGGCATCGCGCCGGACACCCGTCCCTACGCCACGTTCGCGCTGCTGCTGGTGTGCGTCGCGGCGCTGCTCGTCTGGGCCGTCGACCCGTTCCTCGACGTGGGCTATCTGCTCGTGCCGAACCAGGACGACGTGTGGCGCTGGTTCGCGGCCCCGTTCCTGCACGCCGACCAGCTCGGTTACGCGTTCGTGGCCCTGGTGCCGGTGGGCATCTTCGGGACGCTGCTCGAACGGCGCTTCGGGCCGATCGTGCCGGTGGCCCTGTTCGTGCTCTGCGGTGCGGCCGGGGCCGGGATCGCCGTCCAGCTCGAGGTGCCGCCGCTCCTCGGAGACGAGCCCTTCTTCGTCTACGGCGCCAACGGGGCTGCCCTGGGCATGCTCTGCGCCTGGCTCGTGGACGACCGCATGGCCGCTCGCCGTGGCGAGGACCGCGGGAACGACCTGCTCGGTGTCTACGTGATCGCCGCGGTGCTCGTCCTGCTCTCGCTCACCACCGAGGAGGCCAACATCGGGGCGGCCGCCGGAGGCGCCGCGGTGGGAGCGCTCATCGGGCTGGCCCTGCCGCTGTTCACCCGCAAGAACGCGTACTGAGCCCTCCGGGCGGCATCTAGTATCCGCGCCGTGTTCACGGACGAGCAGTTGGAGGCGGCCGTCCGCGCCCTCTCCGATCCCGCCCGCTTCGAGGGCGCCGAGCGGCTTGTGTCCGCCGCGGCGCCCCAGCTCCAGCGCATCCTCGGGGAGGCGCTCAACGAGGGCGGCTGGTTCGGCGAAGCCCACGCCTCCCAGGTGCGCGCCGCCGCGGCCGAGAGCGACGAGGGCGAGCGTGCCGCTCGTATCGACGCGCTGATCGCCGAGGAGACCCGCATGGGGATGCTGATCGGCGTCGCCGTCGGATGGGAGCTCGCCCGTGAACTGGGAACAGTTGACTTCGACGACCAAACAACTTCTTCCGAGGGGACCTGAACGTGGACATCCGCTTCCTGGGCCATGCCTGCTTCGAACTGACCGACGGCGACACGCGCATCCTGATCGACCCGTTCCTCAGCGACAATCCAAAGGCCGCCGTCGAGCCCTCGGAGGTCGAGCCCACCCACATCTTCCTCACCCACGGGCACGGCGACCACTGGGGCGACGTGGTGGACATCGCCAAGCGCACCGGCGCCCAGTGCGTGGCCATCGTCGAGCTGGCCGGCGAGCTGGGCGACCACGACGTCGAGAACGTGGCCGACCCCAACCTCGGCGGCACGGTCGAGTTCGACGGAGGCTGGGTGCGCCTCGTGCCCGCGTGGCACACCTCCACCACGCCCGGAGGCACGGTGAACACACCCGCCGGCCTCGTGATCAACCTGGGCGGCAAGACCGTCTACCACCTCGGTGACACCGCGCTGTTCTCGGACCTTCGCCTGGTGGCCGAGCGCGACGAGCTGGACGCCGCCCTGGTGTGCATCGGGGGGCACTACACGATGGACCGCCACGACGCCGTGGCTGCGTGCGAGCTGATCCGCGCCCACACCGTGATCCCCTGCCATTTCGGGACCTTCCCGCCGATCGAGACCGACGCCGAGGCCTTCAAGGCCGACGTGGAGCGGCGCACCTCGGGCGAGGGCCGGCGCCAGACCACCGTTGAGGTGCTCGAGCCCGGCGCGACGCTGAGCCTTTGAACCCGGCTCGTGTCGTCGTCGCGGCCGTGCTGCTCGCCCTTGCGCTGGGCCTGAGCGCCTGCGGCTCCGACGACGACGAGCCGGAGACCCAGGCCACCTCGCCTCAGACGCAGGAGGAGACGGCCACCGAGGAGACGGCCACGGAGACCGAGACCGAGCCCGCGCCGACCGAGACCGAGGCCGAGACGGGCGACGAGACCGAGACCTCGCAGACCGGCGAGACAACCTCTCCCGAGGAGCAGCAGGGTGGGGCGGGGGACGAGGAGCCGGCACGCACCCTGGCCCTGTTCACGGCAGCGAACGGCCGGATCAAGCCGCGCGTGATCCGGGTGCCGGCCTTCATCTCGGTGCGCGTGGAGCTACGTGCCCGCGACGGCAACTCGTACGCCCTCAGCTTCCCCGGCCGGACGATCGAGGTCAGCGACGCGCTCGGCTCGGTGTCGTTCACCCTCGACGGGCTGCGTCCCGGCGAGGTCGTGGTGGGGCGGGCGCGCGGGGCCGCCGGCCGCGTGCGGATCGAGGCCACTGCCGAGCCGGGGCCGTAGGCCTCCTACACCCGCGCCAGGAACTGGCTGGCCAGCCAACCATTCGCTAGGCTGACCGCCAACGCCGCCCAGCCATCATCGAGGAGAGACAGCTGTGAGCGAATCCGTCGTCAAGCGGACCGAGCGCGAGGACTTCCAGGCCACCAGCGACCCCGCCGTCATGGAGTCCGCCGACCGGGGCGAGGTCAACCTCCTGAGCTACTCCCAGCTCTACGAGCTGTGGGAGCGCCAGCAGTGGGCCACCCAGGACCTCGACTTCACCCAGGACAGAATCGACTGGCACGAGCGCATCCCGCGCGAGGAGCAGTTCCAGCGCATGTACGGCCTGTCCTCGTTCTTCATCGGCGAGCAGAAGGTGGCCGAGGAGCTGGGTCCGATGATGCGTGCGGCGCCCACGGAGGAGATGCGCATCTTCCTCTGCACCCAGATCGCCGACGAGGCGCGCCACGTTCGCTTCTTCAACCGCTTCTACGACGAGGTCGGCATCCTCGAGGCCAACTCGCTCCAGGGCCGGCTGGCCGAGACGAGCGAGCACGTGAACCCGGAGTTCAACGAGCTCTTCGACGAAATGCTGAAGCGCCGCGTGGACGGCCTGGCGCGGCGCCCGGAGGACCTCGAGCTGCTGGTCGAGGCGGTCACGCTCTACCACATGGTCATCGAGGGCATGCTCGCCCTCACCGGGCAGCACTTCATCCTCCAGTACAACGAGGAGGTGGGCACGCTGCCGGGCTTCTGCGACGGCTTCAACAAGATCGCGCGTGACGAGCACCGTCACGTGGCCTTCGGCGCTCGCTTCCTGCGCGAGATGGCCCAGGCGGACACGAAGTACGCGGACGCCATGACCCGCACGCTGGGCGAGGTTGCGCCGATCGCGGACGCCGTGTTGCAGCCCAAGTGGTACGTGGAGGGCGAGACCGAGGTGCTCGGCGCCACGATGGAGGAGACGCGGGCCTACGCCATGAAGGCGCTCGAGCGGCGGCTCAAGGTGATCGGGCTGGCGCCGGTCGGCACGGCCTAGAACATCCGCCCGCCGACGGGTACGGCGGCCGTCGGTCGCAGAAGGATCACCTGGCCGTCTTCATCGGGGACGCCCAGCGTGAGAACCTCGGACATGAACGGCCCGATCTGGCGTGGCGGGAAGTTGACCACGGCCACCACCAGGCTCCCCTCCAGCTCCTCGCGCGTGTAGTTCTTGATCTGAGCGGACGAGCGCTTCTCGCCCAGCTCGGGCCCGAAGTCGATGAAGAGCTTCCAGGCGGGCTTGCGCGCCTCGGGGAAGTCCTCGACGCGGGTCACGCGGCCGACGCGTATGTCGACCTTCATGAAGTCGTCGAAGTCGATCACGACGACGGCAGACTAGTCAGCGGGCGCCGCGCGCTCCGCTCGGGCGCTGGGCGGCGCTTCGGGGCCGCGCACGATTGGCTGGGGAAGGGTGAGCCTGTCGAGTTTGTGCCGCTATGGAGGAATAGCTCGACATCAGCCGAGCCTCCTTCCCCAGCCAACGGACCACGCGCCGAGCCGCCGCGCAGGCCCGAGCGGAGCGCAACGCGTGTTGCCGAGCTCAGGGGCCGGGCGGCAGCGGCGGCTGCTGGATGACCGGCGAGCTGGGCTCCCCGGCGGGCGGGGCCGGTGGAGGGGGCTCGGGCGTGAGGGTGGGGTCGACCGGCGCGTCCGGAGGGAGCGTGGGATCCACCGGCTCTCCCGGCGGGGGCTCGCTGGGCGTCACCGGCTCCTCGGGACGCGGCGGCAGGACGACCGTCGAGCTCTCCTCCTGCACCGGAGCCGGGGGCGGCGGAGCCGCGACCGGGGTGGGAGCGGGAGCCGGCACGGGGGCCGGCGGTGTGACTGGGGCCGCCGCCACCGGCTCGGGCTTCGGCTCGGGCTTGACGGCAGGCTGGGCCTTGGGCCGCTCCCGACGGGGCTTGGCGGCGGGCGGCGTAGTCGGGGGAGCGGTGAGCGGGACGTCGGGTACCTGGGTGGCCACGATCGGGTTGGGAGTCACGGGCTGGCGCTCGCTCACGTTCTTGACCTCCACGGCACCCGCGGTGACGATCACTGCGGCCGCCATGCCCGCGGCGGTCTTCGAGGCGAGCGTGCCGATGCCGGCCGAGACCGCCCCGCCGGCGGTGATCCCACCGGCCGCCGTGGCCGCGGCGCCGGCCATGCCGGTGGTGGCCAGTCCGGCGCCGGCGCCTCCGCTTGATGCCGCCGCGCCGCCGGCCACGCTGGTCACGCCGATCTTCGCGACCCAGAGCTTCTTGAGAACGAGGAAAGGCGCGACGCCGTAAACGGCGGCCAGCGCCCGGTTGGTGGTGCGCAGCTGGCCCTTGAAGGTCCGGCAGCGGTCACAGCTCTTCAGATGGCGGCGCACCGGGGGCGACGACTTGAGCAGGCCCTCGGCCACCTGGCCCAGCTCCAGCCGCACCTCCTCACAGGTCAGCAGGCGAGCCTCGGACGCCTCGGCCAGAGCCACCCGCGCGCGCACGAGCAGCGACTTGACGCTCGGGACCGTGGTGTCCATGGCCTCGGCGATCTGGTCGTAGGACAGCGCGTCGATCTCGCGTAGCAGCAACGCGGTGCGCTGCGTCTCGGGCAGCTCCTGCACGTCGGCGACGATGTGCCGGAACTCCTCGCGCTTGTGGACCGTGTCGGCGGTGGTGGTGCCGCCGTCGCGCTCGAAGACGTCCATCGAGTCCTGGCCGGCGGGCTGAGGCCGGCGCAGGTGGTTGAGGCAGCGGTTGCGGGCGATTCGGTAGAGCCAGGGACGGGCGTTGATCGGCCGCTCGTCGGCGCAGATCGCGTTGAACGACGCGGCGAAGACCTCCTGCAGGACGTCCTCAGCGTCCTCCTGCGACCCGAGCATGTGCCGGCAGAAAGCGAGCAGGCGCGGCTGATAGCGCTGCACGAGCGCCTCGAATGCACCGTGATGTCCGCGGCGTATCAGCGCCACCAGCCGCTCGTCGCTCTGCAGTCGCAGTAGCGGTGAGCGCCCGGCGAGCGCGGGCAAGCCGGCGGATTGCCTGAATGCGGAAGCTTCCAAGTCGAAAAGGCCCTGTGAGGGGTACCCGGCCCGCAAACACCGTAGCAATGCCGGAGTTGCGCGATCGTGCGCTGAGCCGAGGTGCCCGGGGTGGGACTCGAACCCACAATGCTCCTTGGAGCAGCGCCTTTTAAGGGCGCCGGCTGTACCAGTTCGCCTACCCGGGCAGGTGGATCCTAGAAGCCCTGTGGGGTATACAAGCGGTCATGGCAAAGCTCCTGTTCCTCCCGGTCTCGATCGGCGCGAGCCTCCTCGCGGGCTTCGTGTCACGGAAGGTCTTCGACCAGGTCTGGGGTCTCGTCGACAAGGAGGAGCCGCCGGACGCCAAGTACCGCGACATCCGCTGGAGCCGTCTCCTGCTGGCCGGGGCGATACAGGGAGCGGTGTTCCGGATGGTCAAGGAGGCCACCGATCACGGCAGCCGGCGGGCGTTCTATCGGACCACCGGTTCCTGGCCGGGGGACGAGCGCCCCGACCCGGAATAGTCGCGCGCGTATACGCAGTACGGGCTAACGAGCCCAGGCGAAAAGGGGACAATGTTCGCTCCAGCGGTCGCGTAGACGCAAATCCGCATGCATACTGGAAAGGTGATCCTGCTCACGGAGGAGCGCGGCTGCCCCCGTCGAAGGCACGCTGCCACAAGCCGGGCGCCTTCCGGCCCGTTCTCCATGCAGTGGACGGATGTTCTACCCGTACCTCGCATCGCCCTAAAGAACGTGCGGGAAGTGCCGACATAGTGAACGTGGCCTCCCTTTACCCCCTGCGTCGCGAGACGCGGGTGCTCATGGCCCGCGTGCTGTCGAGTACCGCCGTATTCTGCGCGATCGCCTTCGTGCTGCTGAGTGCCGGGTCCTTCGGCTCCATGGCCTCGGCCCAGATGGCCGACCCCCCGCCGGCCCCCGTCGATCCGACTCCGCCTCCCGCCGAGCCCACGGTTCCGCCGGTCGACCCCACCGTCCCTCCGGTCGATCCCACGGTTCCGCCGGTCGACCCCACCGATCCCGCTCCCCCCGCTGAGCCCGCTCCCGAGGAGCCCGCGCCAGAGGAGCCCGCTCCCGAGGAGCCGGCACCCGGTGAGCCCCCCGCCGGTGGCGGCAGCAAGGAGGAGCCCAGCGATCCGCTCGTGCCCACCGAGCCGCCGTCCGAGCCCGAGCCGGGCCCGGTCGAGGATCCGGGCAGCGCGCCTCCGGCCATCGACGACGGTTCCACCGGCGAGCCCGGCGAGGACGGGTCCGACCCGATCCTGGCCGGCGGAGGCGCGAAGACCCCCGTCGCGGACGAAGACCTGGGTGTCACGAATCCCGGCGAAGCGCCCACGGACCCGACCGACGGCAACGGCACCGCGGACACCGGGACGCCCGGGGGCAACGGCTCCCCGACCAGCGGCGACCTCGGCTCGGAGCGCGGGGCTGGCGGCGCTGCTGGCGGCGAACTCATCAGGACCACGCAGGGTGCGAACGGCGGCGCCTCCGCCGGCACCGGCGGAGGCGGAACGGGAGCCGGCACGGTCACCGGATCGGGCGGCGTCCTCGGCGCCGAGGCGGTGCCCACCGCCCTCACCCCGGCTTCGATCATCCCCACCGGCGACGGCGACGGGGGCGGTGACGGTGAGAGTGGATCGGGTGACGGGGACGGCGCCGGCTCCGGCGACGGCTCGGCCGGTACCTCCGAAATTGTTCCCTTCGGCGCGCCGGTGTTCGCAGACCTGGGCAATATCGTGGAGTTCGTGCCCGTCTACATCCAGGTGGCACTCGCTGTTCTCGCCGCGCTCTGCCTCCTGCTCGCCCTGGCCTACCTGCTCTCGGCCCTTCGCAACCGCCGCCTCAACCGCCAGCGCGGCGAGCTCCTCCAAGAGGTCGGCCTCCTCCAGACCGCTCTGCTTCCCCCGGTGCCCGAGCGTGTCGGCGCGCTGCGCACCACGGTGGCCTACCGGCCGGCCGACGGCCCCGGCGCCGGCGGCGACTTCTACGACGTCCTTCCCCTGGCCGGCGGCCGGGTGGGCTTCATCCTCGGCGACGTGTCCGGCCACGGCCGCGGCGCGCTCGCTCGCACCGCCTTCATGCGCTACACGCTGCGCGCCTACCTCGAGGCCGGCCTGGAGCCGCGTGTGGCCCTGCAGGTGGCCGGGCGCGTCATCGACGACAACCTCGGCGGAGACTTCGCCACGGTGCTACTGGCCGTGCACGATCCGGACACCGGCTCGCTGACCTACGCCGCCGCCGGGCACCCCTCACCGATCGTGGTGGGGCCGCAGCCGCACGAGCCGGTCACCGCCGGTTCCTCTCCCCCGATCGGTGTCGGCGTTCGCACCGGCCTGCGCCAGACGACGGTGCCGCTCGCGGCCGGATCGGTCGCGTCGCTCTTCACCGACGGCCTGCTGGAAGCCCGCGTGGACGGCGGCATGCTGGGCCGCGAGACGCTCGAGCAGCTGCTCGACGATCTCGGCCCGGAGGCCACGGCCGCCGCGCTGATCGAGAGCGTGCAGACCAAGGCTCGGGTGCTCTCCGACGACATCGCCGCCGTGGTCATCCAGCCCACCGGCGGCGCCACCGCGGGCACGTTCCGCACCGAGCAGATGGAGCTGACGTCCCGAGAGCTGAGCGGGCCCGTGGCCGAGCGCTTCCTCGAGGCCTGCGGCGTCGAGCCGCGGGAGATCGAGACCGCGCTCTACGACGCCCGGACGCTCGCCGAGCGCTTCGGCGGCGTGATCCTCCACGTGGTCTTCGGCAACCGGCTGCGCGTGGAGGTCCTGCCGCGCAACGTCGAGTCGATCGAGGCCGCCTCGCGGCGCGCTTCGGCCGCGACCCAGAGCTAGCCCGCGAGCGCCTTCACCACCGCGTCGGGATCGTCCTCGACGACGAAATGCCCCGCCTCGGGTAAGCGCACCACCTCGGCCTCCGGATAGATCTCGAGCCACTGCTCCAGGAAGATCGGCTGGAAGACCTGGTCGCGCATGCCCCAGATCAGGCGCACCGGCACGTCCAGGGCGTCGAGGCCCTCGTGGATCAAGCCCATCAGCCGGGCGCTGCGATCGCGCTCGGTCAGAGGAATCTCACGCTGGAAGGCGAGCGTGCCCACTCGTGACCAGTAGTCGGGGAAGGGTGCGCGATAGGCGTCCATCATCAGGGGGTCGACCTCACGCCTGGCCATGCCTCCCGGGATCGACTCCACGAACAGGTTGCCTCCCAAACCGAGGATCTCGCCGAGGCCCTCGGCCCGAAACTCGCGCAGGAAGGGCGGCAGGAAGCTGGGCAGCTCCCACGCCCAGGTGTTGATCAGGACGAGCGCCCTGAGCCGCTCGGCCCGGCGCTCGATCGCGCCCAGCCCGATCGGCCCGCCCCAGTCGTGGACCACCAGGGTGATGTCGTGAAGGTCGAGCCCGTCGATCACGGCCAGAGCGTTGTCGATGTGGGTCTCGAGCGAGTAGCCCGACAGGTAGGGAGGCTTGTCCGAGCGGCCGAAGCCCATGTGGTCGAAGGCCACGCAGCGCCGGCCGCGGTCGCTCAGCTCGGCGATCGGCCGGCGCCACAGGTAGCTCCAGGTGGGGTTGCCGTGCACGAACAGAGTCGGCGCGCCGTCATGCGGTCCCTCGTCGACGTAGTGCAGCCGGATCTCCCCCGCGTCGAGGAAGCGAGCCTCGAACGGGAACGTGCCTGCGAAATCACCGTTCAGCGCCTCACCCATGGGGTTCGGCTCATACCCGATCGGTTAGGCTCGCGAACCCGTGTCCACCGGTACCGACACCGAGCAGGGCGTGGCCCTCCACGGCGGCCGCCTGGTCGCCAAGCGTCTCAAGGCGCACGGGGTGACCAAGCTGTTCACGCTCTCCGGCGGCCACCTCTTCTCGATCTACGACGGTTGCCGTGAGGAGGGCATCGACATAGTCGACGTGCGCCACGAGCAGTCGGCGGCGTTCGCGGCTGAGGGCTGGGCCAAGGCCACTCGCGAGCCGGGGGTCTGCGCGCTCACCGCCGGGCCGGGCGTGACCAACGGGATGAGCGGCATGGCCTCGGCGATGATGAACGGCAGCCCGCTGGTGGCGCTGGGCGGCCGCGCTCCGGCGTTGCGCTGGGGGATGGGCTCGCTTCAGGAGATCGACCATGTTCCCTTCGTCGCGCCCGTGACCAAGCTCGCGCGCACGGCGGATTCCACGGCGGAGATCCCCGGGCTGGTGGACGAGGCCCTGCGCGCGGCGCTGACTCCTCCCACCGGCCCCGCGTTCGTCGACTTCCCGCTCGACCAGGTCTTCATGGAGTCGGACGTGGATGCGGACGGTCCGGCCGCGGTGCCGGATCCGGTCGGCCTGCCCGGGCCCGACGGTGAGGCCCTCGAGCGAGCGCTGGCTCTGCTCCGCGGTGCTCAGCGGCCGGTGGTGATGGCCGGCACGGGCCTGTACTGGGCTCACGCCGAGAACGAGCTGCAGGCGCTGTGTCGCGAGCTCCAGATCCCGGTCTTCCTCAACGGGCTCGCCCGCGGCTGCGTGGCCGCCGACGACCCGATGTTCTTCTCGCGAGCCCGCAGCGCCGGCCTCAAGGGCGCCGACGTGGCTCTCGTGGTGGGCGTGCCGATGGACTTCCGCCTGGGCTTCGGCGGCTCGTTCGGCGACGACACGCAGCTGGTGGTGATCGGCTCCTCGGCTCCCGCGCGTCCCCATCCGCGGGAGGTCGCCGCCGAGTTGTACGGGAGCGTGGCCGCGGCGCTCGACAGCCTGCGCTCGGGCGCCGGCGCGACCCCGGACCGCTCCGAGTGGGTGGGTTCCCTGCGGGCGACCGAGAACGAGAAGCGGGCCGCCGAGCAGGAAGACCTGACCGACGACCGCGCGCCGCTTCATCCGATGCGCGTGTACCACGAGCTGGGCCAGGTGCTCGACCGCAACGCCGTGGTGATCGGCGACGGCGGAGACTTCGTCTCGTTCGCCGGCCGCATGATCGAGACCTACGAGCCGGGCTGCTGGATGGATCCCGGTCCGTACGGGTGTCTCGGGGCCGGGCCGGGCTTCGCGCTAGCCGCGAAGATCGCCAACCCCGACCGGCAGGTCTGCCTGCTGCTCGGCGACGGCGCCTTCGGCTTCGCCGGAATGGAGTTCGACACCTTCGTCCGGCACGGCGTGCCGGTGGTTGGGGTGATGGGCAACAACGGCATCTGGGCTCTCGAGAAGCACCCGATGGAGTTTCTCTACGGCTATTCGGTGGCCGCCGATCTTCAGCCCGGCCTGCGTTACGACGAGGTGGTGCGGGCCCTCGGCGGGCACGGCGAGCTGGTCGAGCAGCCGGCCGATCTGCGACCCGCCTTGGAGCGCGCCTTCGCCTCCGGCAAGCCTGCACTGGTCAACGTCTTGACCGATCCGTCGGTGGTCTATCCGCGCAAGGCGAATCTTGCGTAAACGCAAATCCGCGCGCACGGGCTTGGCGCCCTTCCCCCAGCACCCGATCTGGTTTATGATGACGCGCGCCGGGTGGAGTGGCGTGCGGAAAAACACCGTCGGTGCCCCGTCTGGCTCATAGGTTCGGGCGAAGCCGCATCGTATCGGCGCCTCCCGCCGCCCGAACCGCAAGGCCCTTTCATGGCACGTACCCCTGCCCGTCCTGATGGGGCCGTTTTGAAGAGCCGCCCGCATGATGCGGGCGGTTCTTTTTGTGCGTAGAGGTCAGCCGATCTCGGCGCCCGACGCGGCCGCCAGCGCGGCGCCGTGGAGGATGTCCGCTTCGCTCACCTCGAGCTCCTCGAGACCGAACGCCCGGATCGACTCCACGAGGATCGTGACGCCGGCGACGATCGTGGGCGCGCGATCCGGGTGCAGACCGGTCACCTCCCGCCGCTCCTCGAGGGGCAGGGTGGCCAGCATCGCCCGAATCCGCTCCGCCGAGGCCAGGCTGACCCGGTAGCCGTGAACCTTGGCCGAGTCGTAGGGATCCAGCTCCTGGTCGATCGCAGCCAGGGTGGTGGCGGTCCCGGCTACGGCGATGGCCAGCGAGGTCGCTTCGCGCCACTCGGCGGGCACCGACCGCTCGATCACGCTCCTCGAGTCCACCGCGAGCTCCTCCAGTTCCTCGTGCTCGGGCGGATCGGTGTGCAGGAACCGCTCCGTGTGGCGCACCGAGCCCATCTGGGTCGAGATGTTGAATTCTGGGTCGTGGCCCGGCTCGCCCACCACGTACTCGGTCGAGCCCCCGCCGATGTCGATGACCACCACCGGTCCCGGTTCCCGCTCGGCGGCTTCCTGGGCGTCCCGTGGGCCGCCGGCGGTCACGCCGAGAAAGGTCAGCCGTGCCTCCTGGTCCCCCGAAATCGTGCGTGCGTCGATCCCGAAGCGCTCGTTGAGCTCGTCACGGAAGGCCGGGCCGTTCTCGGCGTCGCGCATCGCGCTGGTGGCCACTCCGATAACCCGCTCGGCCTGCGACTGGTCGATCAGCTCCCTGTATCCGGCCAGCACCTCGCGAACGCGATCCATGGCCTCGCCGGCCAGCTGCCCGGTGGCGTCGACCCCCTGGCCCAGCCGCGTGATCACCGTCCGCCGCTCGATCTCCGTGAGCGTGCCGTCGTCCACATCGGCCACGAGAAGCCGCGTGGTGTTGGTGCCCTGGTCGACCACAGCGACCCTCATCGCCTGCCCCGCTCTTTGCGCATGGAGAGCGACGCTACACGCGCGAGCGCGGTTGACGCTCCGTGCACGGTTGGTACCCTCGTACGTCACGCCGCGGGGTGGAGCAGTCAGGTAGCTCGTCGGGCTCATAACCCGAAGGTCGCGGGTTCGAATCCCGCCCCCGCTATGTCCCTTCGAGCGACGTTTAGACCTCCTCCGGGAGGTCTCGCTCGTTCGCGAGAGCCTTAGGATCGTCTCGGTGATCGTTCGGGACTAACGCTTTCACGCGAAAGCGATAGCGAGGTCAGCGAACGGCGCCACTCCTGCTTCTCGTCCAAAGCAGCACTGCTGCCGTCGGAACGTCTACGGCGCAGCCGCAGGGTGCAGGGTGCCGCCGTCCCCCTCCGGCAAATCGAGCGTCGTCGAGGATCGGGAACAACTTGAAGCCCTTGACGATGAGGTAGACGGTCGATTGGTGGGCCCACACCCCTCGAGCATCGGCAGGCCCCTTCACGCGGCGGCCGTGCCGGTGTACGGTCGCCCTACACCCGGCTAGAAGGAGTCCCTGATGGACTCGCCTCGGTTCTCTCGCGAACGACTCGCCTTCCTGATCGGGGTGCCACTCGCTTGGGCCGTGCTCCTGTTGTTCCATCCGACGGGGGAGGGCGAAGCGATCACGTACGCGGACCTGAGTGACAAGCTCACGCCGTGGCTTGTGGTCCACCTTGGGATGCTGGTCTTCATCCCGCTGATGGGTGTCGCGGTCTATCTGCTCCTGCGCGGCGTCGAGGGTGCGGCGGCGCAGGTCAGTCGGGTCGCCCTCGTGATATTCGTGCTGGTGTACGGGGCTTGGGAGGCGCTCGTGGGGATCGGCTCCGGGATTCTGGTCAACGAGATCAACGGGCTCCCAGAGGGCGAGCGGGCGACGGCGGCAGGTCTAGTTGAGGACTACAACGACAACGTTCTCATCCGCGCCTTCGGCGTCTTGGCAGCATCGGCAGCCTTGCCTTCATCACCGCAATGATCGCGGCCGGCGTGGCACTTCGGAGTCACGCTGACGCGCCCGTGTCGGTGCCTATCCTGCTTGGGCTCTCCGGGTTGCTCATCACCGCCCACCCGCCGCCCTACGGGCCGATCGGGCTAGCGCTATTCATCGCCGCAGTGATGCTCTTTGCGCGAAGCCAGTCGGCGGTCTCGGCACGCGCCCCGCTTGCACACCCGGGTTAGTTGAACCACACCGGATCCTGGGTGGCGGTTCACGGCGTGCCGCTCGGCTCTCGCGTTTGCGCGAACGCTAGTTCACGACCGCCGGGTCGGGCGCGCCCTCGCCGCTGCTTCCTATGCAAGGCAGCAGCCGGCCGTCGCCGGGCGCGGACTGCTGCTTCGCGCGAAAAGCGGAAGCCATCGGTACGCCATCCGCAGCGGAGCTGCAGGCGCCGTGCAACGACGAGCACCGGTCCGGCCGCTCGAACTGAACGGCCACCATGTAGGTTCTGCTCACCGGCGACCGAAGGAGGATCCATGTATGCACGCGTGGTCAGGTTCACGGACGTCGATCCGGATCACCTGGCAGGGCGCTTGGACGGGATCGAGGCTGAGGGGCCGCCCGTGGACATCCCGGCTAAGGGCATCCAAATTCTCCACGATGAGGACCAGCGCACCGCGGTCGTGATCCAGCTCTTCGAAACGGCCGACGACATGGCGGCAGGGGAGGGGCCCCTGGACGAGATGGACCCGGGGGATACGCCGGGGACGCGCGCCTCGATCGACCGCTGCGAGATCAAGGCCGAGGTGGGCCCCCGATAAGCACCGCCGCGCCGGCGAAGCACGTGCGCCTGCCGGTGCTGAGTGTTGCCTTTGCGCGAAACGCGACCGCGACATCACGCGCGTCTGTGCGGGCGGCGCGCGCTGCTGCTTTCCATGCAAAGCGGCCGCTCGCTACAGGCGACGAGCCCTATTGTTTTTGCGCGTAAGCGGTAGGTGAGCGAGCGGCGCCACTCCTGCTTTTGTCCAGAGCAGCAGCCTGACCGGTCGCGGGGCTCGGTGTCGCTGTTACGCGGGAGCAGATCTTTCGAGAATTTGACGCAGCGGTTGTCAGGGGCCACCTCCGACTAGAGCTCGACGTGCGGCTCGACGCTTGCTCGTTTCGGCGCCGCTGACCGAGCGTATCGGGCAGCGGTATTCGACCGCGACTCCGGTCAGGGCCAGAGGCACTGGGACCACGCACTGCTCTTGGCGGAGCTGCGGGACTAGCTGGAAACGAAGGTCTCCGCCGGGTACATCTCCGGCGGATCCGTGATGCCGACCTCTTCGAGGATCGGTCCCAGGTGCTGGCCGAACGCGTCGCACGCGTCCTGCGATTCCCAGACGTCGACGACGCGGAATCCGCTCGGGCTTTCGCCGGCTGAGTGGAAGAGAATGCCCCCGACCGGCCAGTCCGACACTGACTCCATCTTGTCCTTGCCCGCGAGTTTCTGGGCGGTGGCGCGGTAGTTCTCCGCGGTGACCGTCGGACCGTGGTGGATTAGTACGACCGGCATTGCGAGCTCCTTGTTCGAGTTGGCCGACCCTACCTTGCCCGCGGACTTGTGGCCGACGATCAGGTTCGGCACGCTCGCGATTCCACCTGCAGCTCAGAGACGCTGGAGTGGTCAGCCGTATCGATGCTTCATGTGCTCGCCGGCGCGGGCGAGCACCGTTTCCAAGGCGTTGATGGTCTCGGCAGCCTCGCGGAAGGCCAGCAAGTTGTCTGAGTCAAGAGCGTCAACCACGGCGAATCCCTCCCTGTCCAGATACCAGATGAACTCGTGTAGCAGCCGGTCGCGCGCGACCGCCTCCGGGTGTAGCGCCGCCGCCCGCCACCCCGGCTCGCCGCCGGCGCGGTTGGCGAGCTCAGCGACCTCCTGCCAAGTGAGGAGGGTCCATTCGGGCTGGTCCTGCTTCGAATCGCGCTCGGCCACGATGGCGATGAGCGCCTTGTCAACTGTTTCGGTCGTGCGAAGCGAATCCAGATACTTCTCCAACTGCATGTCGCCAAACCCCGACCCGGTCTTGTGCTCCGACCAAAGCTGCGCCCGGAGCGAGCCCTTGACCGTCGCATTCACCACCATGTCCGGGATGCGCCCCGGGCCCACCCGCCGCTGGGTGTGCGTCTCGCAGACGACGCCGCGCTTCGGAAGCCCGATACCCGCGCGCGCGAACAACAGGCGAGCGAACTCGGAATGTGCGCCGAGCACGGTCGCGAAGAGCTCCGTCAGGCGGTTCTCAAAGCCCTCGGGGTATTTGAGAAGCGCCCCGAGCAGTTCGTTTTGGCTTCGACCCATGTGGTTGAGCCTACGTCTGGACCTTGGCCCGTGGGTCGGCCGCGCCCGCGAGCCGAATCCACCCGGGCGGGGTCAACACGCCGGTGCCTCGCGCCAGGTTACGTACGACAACTCGATGGGCGTCTTCGCGCTTGGGGTCCACCACGTTTGAGGTGTCCTCGACGTGTACCGGACCTCGCGTGCCCACGGCCCTCCGCTGCTTTCCCGATCCGGAAGGTGTGATCACAGCGGAGCGGGTGGCCCTCTCGGGATGTGGCACCCGACCGCATCGCTCGACCTAGTGCCTCGCCAGGACGATCCGCATACGGATGGACGGGGCCGGGGTCGACGCATCGCGGAGGAGGGGCCATCTCCAACATGTAGTCGCGGTCGGGCGCCGTTTCTGATGCCAGACCGCGGCGCCGTTTCGTTGATTCCCGCCACTTGAGCGCGAGTCGTAGACCGTGTGAGAGTGTTTCAGGGGAGCGGGCTCGGTGCTGCGAGCCTCGTCATGACGCAGGCCGGTACTCCTGCATGATCCGAGCATCGCTCCGAGGGACCAATCGGGCCGCCGACCTGACACCCGCGCCAATACTGCGTTGAGGAGGAAGTGTGCAAAGGTGACGCGGGGTGGCACGCCGTCTACGGGTGACGCGGAGAATCGTTTACACGGCGCTTGCGAGCGGATCGCCCACGCGACGGGGACGAGGTGGACGACGTGCCTTGTGCCCAGTCGAGCGCTTGACCGCAGTAGGCCCCGTTGAGCGACTTATGCTCGTCGGCGAGAAATCGCATGACTCGCAACGAACGACAAGGCCACGACCGCTGGGGCTCTCCGATCGACGTTGAGCTCGACCAGGATCGTCATCCTTCCGATGACCGGGGGTCGTTTCCTCTCCGGCGTCGCTTTGAGAAGGCGCTGTGCCGGCCCGAGCGCGGGCGCGTCTAACGACCGTGTCATTCGGAGCTGAGGGCAAGACGTGATCGTAGGTTGAGGAATCGCTGGCTTCGCGGACTAGTTCAGGGCTCGGCGCGCCTCGCGTCGAGCCGCTGCTGGCAGGTCGTCGAGATGTATGCCGCGGAGCCGCGCGACCTCGCGCAGTTCGCGGCTGAAGCGCTGGCCGAGCGGTTCCGTGTCCTCTGCTCTCGGCAGTGGGCCCTCCTTGACGCGGTAGAGCGCGATCTCCACCCGCGGCAGAGCGCTCAGCGAAACCGAGTCGCTAGGTACGCGGACGAGGATGTCATGCGTCGGCGCGGGCGCGAAGAAGTGTCCTTCCTGGCCGGCCACTGGCTCGAGCGGCGGGAACGCGCGGTTGACGCCGGCGTCGGGTACTGACGCCGATGCCACGCGTTCGCCGCCGACCGTGACCTCGTACACCATCGCGCCGTGGAGGTCCTCGTGCGCGATGAGGGGCCCTTCGACCTCCGTGATGTGCTGAACCGAGAGCGTGTGGTCCTCGAGGTGTACGCGGATGCGGAGATATCGCTCGGCGTCCGCGGGCGGGCGCCGCGGGGTGCGAGGTGCGACCTGCTCCTCGAGCGGTAGGCGCTGCTTCTTCGGCCTGCCCACCTGCTTCGGAAAGCGGGTCCATCCGTCCCGTCTTGCGCGTCGGTTCGGGCGGATCCTCCGCCATGAGCAGCGTCCTGCCGCCGACGCGGCGCGGGCGCGCCGGCTTGCCCTCCATCTGCGCCTTGCCAGCGTCCTCGACTACCGGATCGGCGTCCGGGTCTTCCGACATTCGCTTCTTGAACCATTGCGCTTCCATGGGGTTCCTCTTCACCAGTTGCGGCCGTGGCGGTAGTTGTGGATCCATCGGTAGTAGAGCCGGTCCAGTGACAGGGCGGGCGTCGCCTTGATCATCCCGAACCAGTCCGTGTTGTGGACGAACAGGTCGCGACGGGCGCCGGAGCCCTCGTAGTCGCACGGTTCGAACCGATCGACGCTGCCAAGGTTCCATTCTCCGACCCAGTCGACGGCCCAGTTCGCGCTGAGCGCAGCGCCGTTCGATCGCATCGTTCCGAGGTACTCGGAGTACCAGTCCTGCGAGTTGAAGACGAATAGGTCCGCCTTGCCGTTCCCCTCGATATCCGCGAGATAGTGGCGATCATGGCGGCGCATCTGCCAGCCGGGGACGTTGCCGTCGTATCGCTTGGTCATGGCCAGCTGCGTGCCGGTCGAGCGGAGCATCCCCAGGTAGGCGATGCTCCAGTCGTCGCCGTTGAAGACGTACAGGTCAGCCTGTCCATCCGCGTTGAAGTCGCCAACGATGTGGCGGTCGTTGCGACGCATCTGCCAGCCGGGCATCGCGCCGTCGTAGCGGTGCGACATGACCAGTCCGGTGCCGGTGGAGCGCAGCATGCCAAGGTACGCGATCGACCAGTCGTCGCCATTGAAGACCCACAGGTCCTCACGGCCGTTGCCGGTGAAGTCGCCCACCGCATGACGGTCGCCGGGTCGCATCTGCCAGCCGGGAAGGTTGGCGTCGAAGCGGTTGACCACGCCGAAGCCGGTTCCGGATGAGCGGAGCATGCCGACGTAGGGGATCGCCCAGTTGCCGCCGTTGAATACGAACAGGTCGCTGCGTCCGTTGCCGTCGAAGTCGGCGACGTAGAAGCGATCGTCGCGTTGGAACTGCCATCCGGGCATCGCGTCGTCGTAGCGGGCGATGAGCCTCAGCCCCCCGATCCGTCGTCCGCGAGCAGCCCGAGGTACTCCATCACCCAGTTTGTGCTGTTGTAGACGACGACCTCATCCTTGCCGTCGCCGTTGAAGTCGCCGACGTAGAACCGGTCGCCCGCAGTGAACTGCCACGACCCGGGCACTCGCTCGACCGCGCTGAAGGCGACGTCGAGCTGTGACCCGTTGGAGCGGTACACGATGATCGAGTTGCCGTTGTGGACCAGCACGTCGTCGCGGCCGTCGCCGTTGAAGTCACCGGCGTAGGCGTTCAGGAACGTGCGACCCGTGAACGGGTCCATCGTGCGCTTCATCTGCGTGTAGCAGACCGGGCAGTACGGCGGCGCGTTGCCTCGCATGCGGCAGTTGACGACTGGGCGGTAGATACCGAGCGAGAGGGTTCCACCGCCCTCGAAGAGGCCCACATCCTGATCGTCGCTCCAGCCCGGCGGCTTCGGGGCGGCAGTGTAGTCCGCACACGCGCCCACGCCGGGCGGCAGCTGGGTACGACGGGGCGACGAAGCTACCCCACTTAAGCGTCGCGCGGTTGGTATTGACTGTCAGGTTGACGGAACCCGGCTCGCCGCCCGAATAGGTGTCGGGCCTTGCGCAGTACTCGTCGGCGAGTCCGCCGGTGCCATGGCCGAACTCATGTGCCATGACGGTCCAGTCCACACCCAGCGGCACGATCTGGAAGCCGCCTCCTCCGCATCCGCCGTAGCGCGTGTCGTTGAGGATGATCAGGACGAGGTCGTAGTCCGGCACCCACGTGTCGAGCGCGTTCTGGACCAGCGTCCCGGTGTTGGGACCGCCCTCGAGCCAGCAATGCGCCCATGAGCCGCTGAAGATGTAGCCGAGGGCGGTGTTCCGGATCGACTCGCTAGCGACCGTGTCGTCGCTTGGGTCGGTCGGCGTCCCCTTTTCGTCGTAGGTCCGGGTGCTCACCGGGGACTGGCTCGAGATCAGGTTGACCCGAAACAGGTTGAACGCCTGCGCGTCCTCGTAGAAGTAGTCGTGGCCGAAGACGCCGTCCAAGAGCAGTTCGGCAACCTTGTCGTTGTATAGCGTCTGGTCGGCGCCGGCCGCGAAGCCGTCACCGAGCACAGCGATGTTCTTCTTCGTGCCGGGAGGACCCGAAGCGAGGATCTGGGTCATGCTGTCTGGCACCGGCGCCTCCTCCGGCCCATCGCTCGCGTTCGGGGAGGGATTGCCGATCTAACGGAGAGCTGTTGATGCAGCTCATCAGGAGCGATCGGGTCTGCGTCCGACGCTATAGCTTATTCCGGGGCGGGTCAACGTCCGCCGCAACTCGAGCTAGGTCCAGCCCCAGCCAGCGCGCGTGTCGCCGCAGCAACGGCGTCCGATTCGACGCTGCGGCGGAGCTCCTGCATGCGCGAGAACGGGTAGCCAGTCAGGCCGCTAGCCGATACTCCTGTACGATCTGAGCGTCGCTCCGAGGGACGTATCGGGCCGCCGACCCGACACCCGCGCAGACTCGCGTCTGAGCCTGTGGCCGTTAGTACCCGCGAACGTTCGGACTGCTGCCTTCACGCGAGGCTGTTGCATAAAGCCGTCTCGGAACGCTGCAGCAGGTTCGCTGAGAGGGCGTCAGACGGGCTGGGTGCACGGGGTCGAGACGGACCGGCGTCGCTTGACGGATGCGATGGCCGTTCTTGGAGCCCACCTTTAGAAGCGATCCAGCGGGCTCGCCGAGGGTTTGTGCAACAGCCACACGCGAAAGGGGAAGCGAGACGACGCGCCGTTTCTGGGATCGACGGTGGTGGTCGTCTCGGCGACCGGGAAACCTCGACCGCGTTTCTACCTAGGCAAGACCTCTCGGCCCAACAGCTTGCCTTGATAACCGACCGGCTCCTCCTGCAGCGCGCGGATGAAGTTGGGGATCGTCTCTCGCCCCAGGCTCCCGCCGTGCATGCCGTGGATCCAGTCAGGGTCGAGGGCCTCGATTCGATCGACAATGTCGCTGACCGGCTGATCGTGAGCGAAGATCCCGATCTCGCGGTAGTACTCGCACATCATGCTGCCGAGGTCCTCGGTCACGACCGGCGGCTGGTCACCCGGCTGGATGAAGAGGTCCGAGGGAAACACGCTCTTCGTGGTCTCGTCGAAGAGCATCATCGAGTCCCAATGGTGCACGTGCGGTGTCTCGAGGAAGCGCAGCTTGTGCTTGCCGAGATCGATCACCTCTCCCTCGCGTATGGCCTTCGACGCGGCCTGAATAGTTCCAGCCGCTCAGGTTCAGGATGGCGCTCATGGCGCTGCCCGCGAGCGTCGAGTCCGGAGCGCCCTCCAGGAAGCGGTCCATGCCCCCGGTCTCGTCCGCCTCGAAGTGGAGGAGGATCACGTACTCGAGCTTGCTGGGATCGAGCACTTCAGCGACTCCGTCACGGACACCCTCGTACAGCCCATACATTCCGGTGTGGATGAGCGTGGGGCGCTCGTCATCGATCAGGAACTGGTTGAACTGAAAGTCGGTGTCCGGAAGTTGGACGGTGGTGCAGATCCTGTAGATGCCGTCGGCGAGCGCGTCTACGCGGGCCATGGCTGGTGCTCCTCTCTTCCCATTTGGCCGACCGTACCGGGCCTGGTCTTCGAGCGCTACTGCTTCCCGCGATCTGCGGGAGACGCCTCCCTTCATGCGAAGGAGCCGTGCCGCTTGAGTGCCGCCTTGCGCGAGAAGCGGTAGCCAGGATTCAGGCCGCTAGTCGGTACTGCTGCATGATCCGGGCGTCGCTCCTAGGGACATATCGGGCCCCCGCTATTCAACGAAGGCCTTGCAAGTGCGGGGTTTTCGTCTTCTCAGTTACTGGTAGACGGTATGGACGGGACGAGCAGGGAGCCCGGGAGCGAGCGCACTGGTGCCGGGACCAGGGTTGACGAGCGCCTTTAGTACGCGCGACAGGGTCGACTTGGCTGAGCCTTGCTGACCCTGGATGACCAAGACGGCGTAGGGGCCGGAGGGGCGCAGCGCCATCAGGAGCCATGCGACGATGAGCATGAAGTCCTCCTCCGACTCGCTGTCGCCTTGAGGCAGACGCGAGGGTGCTGGGCCGACGGGCCTGGCTATCGAGTTGGACGACAGGCGGCACTCCGCCGTCGCATGGGAAGCGGCAGCGCAGGCCCGGCCCTCCCGCTTCGCGCGCAAACCAACACTTCGGTGCTGGCAGGCCAACGCGCATGGTGCGGCGCGGCGGCGTCCTACCTCGGTCCCACGTCGGCCTTGAACTCGCAGCGGTCGATCGAGGCGCGCGTCCCTGGCGTGTCCGCCGGGTCCATCGCGTCGAGTGCGGTCTCCGCTGCCGACATGTCGTCGGCCGTCTCGAAGAGCTGGATCACGACCGCGGTGCGCTGGTCCGGGTCGTGGAGAATCTGGACGCCCTTGGCCGGGATGTCCACGGGCGGTCCCTGGGTCGCCTCAACCTCGTCCAAGCGCCCGGCCAGGTGATCCGGATCCACATCCGTGAACCTGACCACGCGTGCGTACATGGATATTCCTTTCGGTCGCCAGTGAGCAGAACCTACAGGGCGGCTTCGGTAGTTCGCACAAAGCACCAGCGGTTGCCCAATTGCTGTGTCGGATGGGAAGCGAGAGCGCGACCCAGTCGCTTGCTCTCCGCTAGCAGTTCGGCATGTGAGCGTTACCAGCGGGTCGCTGCTGACAAGGCCCACGGGGTCGCGCTACCTACGAGCGGGCGTATTCCTCCGCCGAGCGCGCCTCGAACTCGAAGCCGACGAAGGCCTCCTCGCCTACTACCCATCCGTCATGGCCCGGCTCGATCACGTAAGCGTCGCCCGGCCCGATGTCGGCCTCGGTTCCGTCCTCGTGCGTGATGTGGAGCCTGCCGGACTGAGCGACACCCACGTGCCGGACCTGGCAGCTGTCTGTGCCCACGACCGGCTTGACGCACTCCGACCACTTCCAGCCCGGCTCGAACGTCATGCGGGCGGCGGTGGTGCCCCCAACGCGGATCACGTCGACGCGTGTCTTGTCGGGCGTCCGCGTCTCATCCGGCGAGTCGAAATTCAGCGCCTCTACACCAGCCATCCCGACCTCCTAAGAAAATTGGGGATTGCCCGGTGCGACGAACCTAGCCGCACGGCGCTCCACGAGCAAGGTCGTCCAGGTGCATGGAAGGCAGCAGTCCTCTCCGGTCGGACCCGGACTTCCGCTGTCAGGCGAAAGCGCTAGTGCGCCGGGGCAGCTTCGCTGAGCCGCTCTAACCACGGGAAAGGTGGCATGTCCCAGGTAGGTGCGAGGCCATGCTGAAGGTGGCCGGTCCTTCGCGTCGAATGCGCACAGGGTGGAGTCCAGCGACAATGCCGACGACGGCGCCGAGATTGATGCGCGCGACCTGAGCGAAATCGTCTGGGTTCCGCAGTGGCTGCGCGGCGCGGGGCAGGCGTCGTGGCTTCTGGTCGGCTTGGGGCTGTTGCTGGTCGGCATCGTTTGGCTGCTCTCGCTCACGCATGTGATTGTGCTCCCGGTGCTCACGGCGGGGATCGTGGCCGCCGTCGCCTCGCCGCTGGTGGCCTGGATGCACAGGCACGGCATCCCGCGCGGGCTCGGCGCAGCGCTACTGATGCTCTCGATCATCGCCGTCGCCGTCGGAATGACGGTCGTGGTCGTCGGTGGCATCGTCGGCGAGGCAAGCTCCGCCGAGTCCACCCTCTCCGACGCGCAGGACAAGCTCGTCGGCTGGCTTGAGGACCTCGGAGTCGATCCGGGCGCCGCCGAGGACGCGCGGGACACCACCAGCTCGGCAACCACCGACAACGTCACCGCGCTGCTTCACGGAGTTGCGGGCGGACTCAGCGCGCTCTCGTCGCTCGTCTTCTTTCTCGCGATGACCACACTCAGCCTCTTCTTCCTGCTCAAGGACGGCCCGACGATCCGCGCCTGGGGCGAGCGGCACCTCGGGGTGCCGCTCGGCGTTGCGAAGACGATCAGCCGGCGTGTGCTCGGCTCGCTTCGCGGCTATTTCCTCGGGACGACGATCGTCGCGGCGTTTAACGCGGTCGTGGTCGCGATCGGCGCCTGGGCCCTCGACGTGCCGCTGATAGGAACGATCGTCGCGGTCACCTTCATCGGCGCCTACATCCCCTACCTCGGAGCCTGGGGCGCGGGCGCGTTTTCTGTCCTGATGGCGCTCGGCGGCGCCGGGCCTGACGCCGCCGCCGGAATGATCGTCCTCCAGCTGCTCGCCAACAGCATCCTCCAGCAGCTCGTCCAGCCGTTTGCGATGGGTGCGGCGCTCGGCCTCCATCCGCTCGCGGTGCTGATCGTGACCATCGGGGGCGGCGCGCTGTTCGGAACGATCGGCCTGATCCTCGCCGCGCCTCTGACATCGGCGGTGGTCAAGATCTCGGCTGACCTCGGCCGGGCGCGGGCGCAGGCGAGCCCCGCACCCGGCACACCAGGCCCAGCGGGAGCGGCGCCAGCATAGGGCGGAGTAGATGTCCCACCGCCCCTTGCACAAGCGAGGCGACGAGCGAAGCTTGGTGCTCGGAGGAGGAAGTGCCCAATGAGATGTGGAGCACCTTCGTGGGGAGCTGCGCGTTCCCGCCGATGCCATGACTGAGCAGCCGGTCGCGTCGCGGGTTGCACACCAGACGGACCCGGGGTTGCGGCGGCTGGCCGCCATTACGGTGGCGACATCACTCATCGTGTGGTGGCCGGCCTTCACGCTGGGTGTGTACGACGAGATCTTCTTCGAGCAGCTCTTTGCACTGTGGGCGGCGGCGACAGCGGCGCTCGTCGTCGCCGTACTGCTGCTCGGACGGCGGGCGCAGCTCGCTGTGTACTCGCTTCTGCTCCCCTCGGTCTGGATCTTGTTGACGTGGCTGATCCCAGCCGAGACCACCAGCCTTGGGGACGACGTCCTGTTCTGGGGCGGCGTGCTAGTGACGCTCGCCGGGTTCCCTGCGATGGTCGCGATCGTCCTCGTCATGGTGGTGCCGGGCGCGGAGTCTGTACGCGGACATGACACAGTCGTGGCGATTGCAGCTATCGCGCTCGTCGTCGTTCTGTCCTACATCATGGGCACCCAGCATCGCGGCCTACTGACGTGCGAAGACTTCAAGATCAGCGGCAACGACCAGCCCGCCGGGTGTACTCGCGGGACAACACCCGGCGCAACCAACGCACCGAACGACGCAGGGATGCGCCAGCGCGTCTTTCTTGCGATCCGGAACTGAGCGGGGTTCGCTCGGCGCTACCCGTCGCGCGACCGTCGCCTGGGCGAGAGCAGCGCGGCCGACGCCCGAGCCGCGCTTTCGGTTTGAGGCAGAAGCAGCACCGCTGTCCCGCCGCCGGCCGCCGTCGCAACGGACGATTCCGGACATCGCGGGTGTAGGGTCGTCGCCGTGGAAGCCATGGAGCACATCGCCCGCGCTTTTGAGTGGGTCGGGATCGGCGTGATCGTCGCCGGCTCCCTGGTGACCGTGTGGGCCTCCTTGGCGGCCTACCGCACGAGCGGCTCAACCGCTGCCTACGTCACCGGCAAACAGACGTTCGGCCGCGCGCTGCTCGCCAGCCTCGAAGTCTTCGTCGCCGCAGACCTCATCCGTACCGTCTCCGTGGACCTCACGCTTGAGGGCGTAGGTGCGCTGGGCCTCCTGGTGGTCATCCGCACCATCCTCAGCTTCTCGATCGACATCGAGATCACCGGCACCGTCCCGTGGCGTTCCCGCGCGATCGAGAACAGCGGCGGCTGATGTCCGCGGCCGTCTTACGTGTCGGACAGGAGCGACGCGCGCCGTACTGGGGCTAGAAGCCGGCCTTGACGGCAATGCGCTGGACGTCGGCAGCTTGGGCGAAGGCGGCGTAGTCGGCCTCGGTCTGGTCGGCGACGGCGACGGCGACGGCGAAGCGTTCGAGTTGCGCGGCCGAACGTCCTCGTCGTGGAGACCGACACGGACTGGCGGACTGCTCCTATCGACGAGCATCAGCACTGGCCGCGCCTACGGGCGGCGCTCTCGCCTTAAGGCAGAAGCGATAGCGGCGGTCTGACCGACCTCGCTATCGAGTTGGACGAACTGGCGACGGTCGCGGTTGCTTCCGGCGCGAAACTGGGATCGGGCCGACTTCAGGCCGCCAGCCGGTATTCCTCCACGACCCGAGCGTCGCTCGGAGGGACGTATCGGGCCGCCGATCGGACACCCGCGCCGAATCGCTGTGAGCAGGGAATTCAAGGTGTTCAACGAGAGCCGCTTCGCGGCCGCTGAATCACGCATCCTTGCCTCCGGCTTCGGGAGGGCAACGGAGGCCGAGGGACGGTCGCGGGAGGGCTCGGAGACCACTCGCCTGACAGGCGGCGGCCACCCGGCATCGGGACCCAGCGCGGACGGACGCCTGGTTGCGGTCCAAGAGCAGCAGTGTTGACCTGCGCTCCCGCTGCTCGTCCAACCGGCAGCTGCGGGGGAAGCCTGTTCCGCCGCTCGGCGCCCGGCACGCAGGTCGCGGCGTCCTCTTGTGCCGCCGCGTCGGATCTCGCGCTCGAGCTCGTCGGCCGTCAGACGTCGTTGCTAGCCCAGGAGGCTGTTGGCCGCGATGACGATGAAAAACACGATCACGACCTCGCCAACGACCCACGAGTGCGTGTCCATCCAGTCGCGAGCCTTCGGCAGGAATGCCTGCGCCCGTTGACCGAACAGCAGCAGCAGGAGCGCCGGTAGCGCCAGCAACAGCAGGGTGAGCAGCACGAAAGGAAGCAAATGCCACCACGGATCGCCGTGGTTTGACAGATAAGTGCCGACGGCCCACGAGGTGAGGATGTCGGTCGGGAACACGCCCAGCAGCAGGAACCCGAGTCGGAACGAGAACCTCGGGCTCGCCGTCTCCAGCTTGCCCATCCATTTCGGCGGCTCCGATTCCTTCCGCTTGAGGAACGTGTGGAGCCCCGCAGCAACGAGAAGGACCAGGACCACGATGTCAAGCGTGTCGTCTGACGCCCCGGCGTCGGACGCCCCCGAGCCCACGAAGAAGGCGATCGTGACGATCAGGGTTATGGACAGGGCCGCCCCGGCTACATAGGCGGCCGAGTTGCGGCGCCAGTTCGCGCTCGTCGCGAGGAAGATGGCGCTCAGGATCTGCGGACCGGCGATCATCACGAACGCCATCGGGAGAATCTTCACTAGGTTCACGACCGAGCCACCCTTCCAGGATCCAATCTGCGCCTCGCCTGCCCACCCTAACCGAGCGCCACCAACCTGAGCCGTCCCGCCCAAGGACATCAGCGACCCACGGCCATCAGGCCCTTGGCCCGCCGCGTCAGGGGCATCGTAGCCGTCGGGCTGACCGCGATCGCCGTGGTCTGCGTGTCGGGGCGAGTTCCGGCTGGTGGGAAGGCGCTAGCAACCATGGGTGGGTGGAGTGGGTGGCGATCCGCTTTACGGACTCGGCCGGGGTGCGATGGGAGTAGCTGGGTCTGTAGACCCAGCTGCTCTCGTTTCTGCCTCAAAGGAGCAACACGTTGTGGGCGCTTCGTAGGCGTGGGATGGTTCGCGTCACCCAATCCAAAGGAAGGTGCTCATGCCGAAGTACCTCATTGAGGCGACGTACACCCATGAGGGCGTTGAGGGCGTTCGGACCAAGGGCGGATCAAGTCGGCGCGACGCGGTGGCGCATACCGCCAAGAGCCTGGGCGGACAGCTCGACGTGTTCTACTTCGCGTTCGGCGATCACGACGCGTCGTGATCGTGGACCTGCCCGACAACGAGGCTGCGGCTGCGGTCGCGCTGTCCGTCGACTCGGCCGGAGGCGCGACCACCAGGACGACCGTTCTGCTTACCCCCGAGCAGGTCGACGACGCTGCGAATCGCTCGGTCGAGGCGGTCGACTACCGCCCACCGGGAACCTGATCCATCAGTAGCGTCGCTGGGCGGCGACTTGCGCAACGGCTGCGCGATGCGGTTGCGGGCGGGACCGTCGGCGCTGTCCGGCCTCCCGGTTCGGGTGCAAGAGGAGCAGCGTTGGCGGCGCTGCTCCTTTACGCCGGACACGAGCAGTCCTGCGCCGTCCCTCTCGGCCACCGTCGCGCTGTCGCTGTCCATGCAAGCGCGTGGCCGGGCGACGAGTGAATGGGGGGCGGCCCCCTTCGCCCGTCGCCGGAAACCGCAGGGACGCGACCAACGGCGTCGCCGGCTCATGCCGCAGGATCGCTGAGTCCGTTCCCTGGTTGCGGTCGACGCGGTCGCAGGTGCGTTGAGTGCCCACGCCGCCGAAACAGGCGTGCGTCAAACCCCCAGATTCCTGCGGTGAAGCGGCTCAGACCAGCTTTTCACTGGCGTTAAACGCCAAACACCGCCCCGCCCGACGCAAGACTCCCGGCGCCGAGAGGCCTTCGCTGTGCGGAACCTCGATTTGACGCAAGCGGAGACTTGTGTAATAGGCCCTTCACGGCCGGTCGCTGCGTTGGGTCGGCTGCAGAGACTCGAGCCGCGATCTCAGCGCGGCGACCTCCCGGCGCAGATCGGCGACCTTCCGGCGCTCCTGGACCAGCTCGGCGGCGAGGCTGCGCAGCGCGAAGCCGAGTCGCTCGGCGCGAGACTCGGGTTCGGTTCTCGGCGGATCGGGCTCTTCCCTGGGAGTCACGGGAGCCCGCGCTCTCCAGCCGGGTCTTTGGCTGCGTCCAGCCCGATCCACGCGCCTGGATGCCAGCACCGCTGGCGCATCGCGAGCGGCATCGGCTGCAGGTGTCATGTGCGTCCGGGTCTCGGGGGCGGCGGAGGAGAAGGGGCGCGAGTGTCGGGAGGCGGCGCGTTGCGCAGGATCTCGAGCGCAATCTCGTAGGGAGGTGACCAGCCGTTGGCGCGGATCGGAGGCTTGAGCGTCCGATCCGTCAGGTCCGCGCGCTTGACGCTGCGGGCGAGGCTGGCGCCCGTCCCTTTGGCCCGCGCGATCAGCTCGACCTGGGCCAGATAGCTCGCGTTTGACTGCGAATCCTTGTCGTGGGTCAGGAGCCGGAGCCCGCGCAGCTCGTCGAGCGAGAGGCCTTCCGCCAGTAGCGCCTCCTCCGAGATCGACGTGTATTCGAGCACCTCGTGAAGCCAGGCGAGTACGCGCGCGTCCCCGGGGACCGCGGCCGCGACCCTTCGAACGTGGTCGATCAGTGGCAACCCGCCAGCGTCACGGTGCCTATGGTGCAGCCGTTCGGCCAGCGCCCGTGCGCGATCAGAGTCCACTGGCGTCCAGCCTCCCGCGGTTGCCCGCCTGTTCACGATCTCCAGACCGACCCAGCCCGTCGTGGCCAGCTCCTCGATGATGAAGCGCTGCTCCGCGACGAAGAAGGTGGCGCCGTCGATCGCGGCGATTTCCCAGGTGCATTGCGGCGTTCCCGGCTACCAGGACCACGGTGTCGGCAAAGACAAGCAAGCCCTCCGCCTCCTCGGACTCGTCCATGGAACGCTCCTCTCGAGCGGCCGGCGACGACCGCCGCCGATTCAGCGGGCGGCGGCGGTGTCAGTCTCCGCCGGCGCCCGAACTCCTAGCGACAATCCTCCAACGACCACAACCAGCGTACATCCCCCCAATGGCATGAAATCGGGATGAGCGGCCGCCGCACCGACCCTCGAAAATGATCGGTGTCAGGCGCGAGGGGGCAACCGTTTCGAGCGCTGCACCGGCACTGTGAGCCCGGCTCGGCCTCTGCGGTGCGCGACCAAGTGCCGCAGGCTACGGCGCCCGACCCGGTGCGGAATGCGGACTGCGGGCCTGGCCTTCACTCCGCGTTACCGCCGGACTCTTCGAGCGCCGCGTCGACGTCGTATCCGAGCGCCAGCGCCAGCTCGGGCGCGGCGGAAACGACGCGTGCGAGGCCGACGGTGGGAGCCACGGCGATCAGGGTCCCGACGATCTCGTCGATGTTGGCGCCGGCGGCCAGAGCCACCTCGACGTTCGACTGGTAGGAGCTCGGCGCCGCGTCGATCGCCAGCGACGCCCCTAGCCGGACGAGAGCGTGCGTCTTTTTATCCAGCCGCGAGACCTCGACCGTGTCGTGGCCCATGCCGAGCACCGACTCCACGAACCGCTCGTCGTTCAGCGCGAGCCTGCGCAAGGTCTCCTTGTATTCGGCCATCTCCTCCTCTGGCGGCATTCCGGCGGCGTTCCGCGGACCGAGCCCGGGGACACCTCGAACTAGACACCATGGGCGCCGCCGCGTCATCGTCCCGATGGCATGAAAAAGCCGGGCAGCGCCGGCGCTGCCTAGAGCAGCCCGAGCTCGCGGGCCCGTTCGACGGCGGCGTTGCGGGAGGTGACGTTGAGCTTGCGGTAGACCGCCATGGCGTGTGATTTCACCGTGTGGCGCGATACGTACAGGCGCTCGCCGATCTCGCGGAAGGAGAGGTGCGTGGCGAGGTAGGGCAGCAGGCGCAGCTCCGCCTCGGTCAGAGTCGAGGCCCCGGGGGCGTGCGCGCGCATCGTCTTCAGGTTCGCGCGCAGCTCGTCCACCTGCCCGGGGAGCGCTCCGAGGTCTGGTTGTCGGCGCAGGATCGGCTCGATCTCGCGCAGCATCGTCTCGGCGCCGCCGGCGTCGGCGAGTGTCAGGTAGGCCCGGGCGAGCTCCAGGCGGGTTTGTACCGAGTAGTACGGCTGCCCGTAGGTGAGCCGCGGCCGCAGGCGCTGCACCCGCGCCAGCAGCTCTTGCGCGCGGGGGACGTCCCCACGGTGGAGGGCGACGCGAGCCGCCACGGAATAGGCGAGCGCGCTGGTCGGGTACTCCTCCATCGCGTGGCTGCGCATGATCCCGAGCGCCCGGTCCGCGTGCTCTTTCGCCTGGACCCACGCTCCCGTTCCGGCCGCGATCGCGGCACGCTCGCCCAGAGCCACCATCACCAAGTCCGTCCCTCCGAGCTCGAGGCCCGCCTCGACAACCTCGGCGAACAGATCGTCGGCCTCGTCGACCTCGCCGGCCAGCCACCGCGAGATCGCGAGCAGCCCCAGGGCGTGCGCCCAGAATTGGCTCCCACGCGCGAGCGTCCCAACCGCGAGCTCCGCATCCGTCCGCATCCTGGCGGCGCCTCGATGACAGAGCTGGGCACGCAGGAGGGCCCGCCACGAGTCGATCGACGCGCTGCCGTCGGGCAGGGTGCCTTCGTGGCTCCCACGCTCGGCGGCATCGGCCCAACGCTCCGCCTCAGCGGGCCGGCCCCAAGCCGCGGCGAGTAGTGCGCCGAGCACGGCGACCGCCGCGTTCTGCTCGAGTGCCCCATGCGCCTCCAGCCAGCTGAGCCAGCGTTCGGCGGTGGCGACACGGCCGCTTTGGTAGACGCGTGGACCGGTACCTACGGTCAGCCACGCCGCTCGGTTGACATCCCCGGCCGCCTGCGCGTACCCGATCGCGGTCTCCGGCTGCCCGTTCGCCTCGCACCAATCGGCCGCACGAGCGAGCAGACGCGGCACGAGATCCGGCTCGACTCGCTCGAGCTCCGAACGCAGCAGCTCCTGGAAGAGATGGTGGTAGCGATACCACTCCCGAGTCCGGTCCAGCGGCACCAGGAACAGGTTGGAACCCGCCAGCGATTCCAGCATCGTCGCGGAGCCGCTCCCCTCGAGGACCGCGTCGCAGAGCGGACCCGACATGGACTCGAGAACGGCGGTCCTCGTCAGGAAGCGGAGCTCGTCGCGCGGCAGGCGCGAGAGGATCTCGGAGACCAGATAGTCGGCCACAAAACGGTCGTCCCCACTGAACGCGGTCAGGCCCTTCATCCCGGTCCCGCCCGCCTTTGCCGAGAGCGCCGCCAGGTACAGACCAGCAGACCAGCCCTCCGTGTGCTCGGTGAGCTCGGCGACCTCGCTTTCCGCCAGCTCCAGGCCGGCCGCGCTCAGCAACTGGCGCGCCTCGGCCTCGTCCATGCTCAGCTCGTTCGGACTGATCTCCAGCGCGAGGCCCCGCGCGCGCAGCGCCCCGAAGCGCAGTGCGGGGTGCCCCCGTGACGAGAGCGCCAGCTGCGAGCCCTCGGGCACATGCCTCGCGAGCGCGGCGATGGCATCCAAGCACACTGGGCTATCGAGCAGATGCAGGTCATCGAAGACGAGGACGAATGCCTCGTAAATCGTCGCCAGAGCCACCCCGAGGCGCGGGACCACCGTTCCCTCGATCGAAACGCCCGGCGACGCCAGTGCCTCGAACACGCTCGGGGGGAGCGGCGAGACCCGGTCAAGCGCGGTGGCGACATACGTCAGCAACACGACCGGATCGTTGTCGTTCTCGTCGACTGAAACCCAGGCGAACGGTCGCTGCGACTGCGAGGCCCATTCAGCGAGCAGCGTCGTCTTCCCCCAGCCCGGGCCTGCGGACAGGAGAACGACGGGAATCGCGCCCCACTCCTCCTCCAGTAAGCCGATCAGCGCCGTGCGCGGCACGGTCCCGTCGCGACGCTGTGGCGCGCGCAGCTTCGACTCCACCAACTCGAACGCCGGGGCGGTCGTAGTGAACGGCCGCGAGCCAGCCCGCGACGCATCGGCCGTCGAGCTCACCGCTCCGGTCATGACATCCTGGCCGTCGAGGCGCGTGCTCACGCGTGCGTCATAACCGCCGCGCGGACTCGCCGCCGCAGCTACTGATCGACCTCGGCGCCTTCCAGCCGATGGAAACGGCACCCTGGGACATGCTCCGATAGGGGTCCAAGATTTCCCCTAAGGTCCGGTGCGTCCAAACGCACAGACCCTACTGTGCAGAACTGGCTGAGGCAAATGCGGGCCTCCCTCACGAGCGCGCGCCAGCCGTGATTTCATGCCATCTGGGCGATGACGCATCGGCGCCGGAGCGGTTCCATGGAGCCGACGGCACACCCGGGAGTATTCGAGCTTTCGCCCGGCGGCGAAGGGAGACATCATGGCGGACGTTGAGACCCCCCTCGATGGTTCGGACGCGGCCGGGACACGCGAGCGCGACGGGCGGCACCCCAGGCCGAAGGCGATACCCCACCCCACCGCCGAGGAGCGAGCCGCACAGGGCAAGGCGGCGAGGGCGGTGGCGCCGCGCTCGGGGCAGGGCGAATGGGAGCCGGCTTCCGATCGGCGTGATCCGGTCGAGCTGCTGGAGGAGCAGGCTGCTTCGCGGGTGCAGGAGCTGGTGCCGATCCGCTATGGGCGGATGCTGGTGTCGCCGTTCACGTTCTTCCGCGGCGCGGCCTACCCGATGGCGGCCGATCTGGCCGGCGCGCCGCGGAGCGGGCTGGAGGTGCAGCTCTGTGGCGATGCGCACCTGTCCAACTTCGGTGCGTTCGGCGCGCCCGACCGGCGGCTTGTGTTCAGCATCAACGACTTCGACGAGACGCTGCCGGGCCCGTTCGAGTGGGACCTGAAGCGGCTGGTGGCGAGCTTCGCCGTGGCGGGCCGGGATCGAGGCTTCGACGCCAAAAAGCGCCAGGCGATCAACCGGGCGGTGACGCGTTCGTACCGGGACGCGATCAGGGCGTTCGGCGCGATGTCCAACCTCGAGATCTGGTACGCCCGCATCGACGTCGACGAGATCGCGGCGCTGGCTCGGCAGGGGACCCCAAAGCAGCGGAAGCGGTTCGAGCGCAACTTGGCCAAGGCACGCTCGAAGGACAGCCTGAAGGCGTTCGCGAAGCTCACGCAGATCGTCGACGGCGAGCCCAGGATCGCGAGCGACCCGCCGCTGATCGTCCCGATCGAGGAAGTGGTCTCCGGTGTCGGACCGGCCGAGCTCGAGGGGTTCGTGCGCGGCGTGATCCGCTCCTACCGGCGCACCCTGAGCGCCGACCGCCGGCAGCTGCTGGAGCGCTTTCGCTACGTCCATTCGGCGCGCAAGGTCGTCGGCGTGGGCAGCGTCGGCACGCGCGCCTGGATCGTGCTGATGTTGGGGCGCGACGACAACGATCCGCTGTTCCTGCAGCTCAAGGAGGCGCAGCCATCGGTGCTCGAGCCGTTTCTGCGCAAGAGCTCGTTCAACAACCACGGCCAGCGGGTCGTCGAGGGCCAGCGCCTGACGCAGGCCGCCAGCGACATCATGCTCGGCTGGATCCGGATGACGGCGTTCGACGGTGCGAGCCGGGATTTCTACATGCGCCAGCTCTGGGACGGCAAGGGCTCGGCGCTGGTCGAGCTGATGAACCCGCAGGCGATGACGGCCTACGCGGGGCTCTGCGGCCACGCGCTCGCGAAGGCACACGCCCGCTCCGGGGACGCGATCGCGATCGGGAGCTATGTCGGGGCGGGCGACAGCCTCGACCGTGCGCTGGCCGCGTTCGCAGAGGCCTACGCCGACCAGAACGAATGCGACTACAACGCCCTCCGAGAGGCCGCCCAGTCCGGCCGGGTCGCGGCCGAGACAGGCCTCTGACGGGGCGCGACCACCGGCGAACCCGCGCTCGCAAACTCAAGAGTCTGATGTGCAGAGATTGCCCGATCTGGGGGATGCGCGCGGCCCCGGGGCCGGGGGACAATCGCCGTGGCGTTCGACAGAAAGGGACCTCCGATGGTGATTGCGGCTGACTACCCATTCCTCGACGTTCTCGGCACGATGCTCGTGTTCTTCGGCTTCGTGGTCTGGTTCTGGCTCCTGATCAGGGTCTTCGCGGACGTCTTCCGCAGGGACGACATCGGCGGCTGGGCGAAGTTCTTTTGGTCCGTCTTCGTGATCGTCGTGCCGTTGCTCGGAGTGTTGGTCTACCTGATCGCCGAGGGCGAGGAGATGGGCCAACGCGACGCTCAGCAGGCCCAGGCTCAGAAGACGGAGTTCGACGCCTACGTCCGCCAGACGGCCGGCAACGGCGGGCCCGGCAGCGAGATCGCGCACGCGAAGCAGCTGCTGGACAGCGGCGCGATCAGTCAGACCGAGTTCGAGCAGATCAAGCAGAGAGCGCTGTCGTAGCTACCCACATCATTCGGTAGACGGGTCGGCCGGGAGCATCTGGCTTCCCTGGTCTGCCCTGCCCGAGCGAGAGTCGAGCTGGCGCGTGGCCCTTACCGCTGCGCGTCCGAGCGCGTTGGCGTAGGTGGGGAATGAGAAGGGAACCAGGGCGAGCTGCTCGACCTTCATGCCGGACGCCACTGCGAGCGCCGCCAGTTGGGCGAGTTCGACGGCCCGCTCACCCACGATGTGACAGCCGAGGATCGTGTGGTTCTCGCGGTCGGCGACGAGCTTGCAGAACCCTGTGGTGCGACCGTCGATGATCGGGCGCGGCATGGAGTCGAAGCCCTCTGTCCCCACGACGACGTCATGGGTCTCGCGGGCGGCCGCCTCGCTGAGCCCGACAGAGGCGTATTCGGGGTCGGTGAAGCTGCCGAGCGGACTGACCTCCGCGGGAAGGACGTCGGTGCGGCCGACGGCTGCGTTGGTCGCGGCGAGGTAGGCCTCGCGTGCGGCCTCGTGGACGACCATCAGGTGCCCGGTGACGTCTCCGGCGGCATAGATGCCCGGAGCCGTCGTGCGGAGCTGGGAGTCCACCTTGATGTAGCCGCGCTTCTCAGTCTGCACCCCGGCGGCGGCGAGATCGAGGCCGTCCGTGTTCGCGACCCAGCCGACCGCGACGACGGCGAGCGTCGCGTCGACGTGCGCCTGCGCACCGCTCCGTGAATAGACAAGTCGGACTCCAGCGGGGCAGGGCTCGAAGCGCTCGATCGTTCCGGCGTGCTCGAGGATCCGCACCCCGGAGGCCTCCAGGGCAGTGCTCATCGCTGCCGCGACCTGCTCGTCCTCGCTCATGAGGATGCGGGGGGCGGCCTCGAACAGGGTGACCCGCGATCCGAACGCGTTGAAGATCGAGGCGACCTGGACCCCGGTCGCACCGGCGCCGATCACCAGCAGCGAGTCGGGGGCCGATTCGAGACGCCAGGCGTCGCTGTGCGTGCAGGTCAGCTCGAAGCCTGGCACTGGGAGCTTGCGCGACGCGCCGCCGGTGCACACGATGACGTTCGCGGCTCGCAGTCGCGGTCCGTCGTCGCTTTCGATCACGTGGGGCTCGACGAAACGAGCCGTTCCGGCGTGTTCGTAGAGGGTCACGCCGGCCCGTTGGAGCTCGTCGCGCAAGAGCGCGTGCGCGCGCACGTCGCCGGTCACCTCGCGCACGCGGGCGAGCAGACGCCGATAGTCGAGCGTGGGCTCGCCGGCGCTGATCCCGTAATGCCCGAGTTGCCTTGCCTCCCGCATCAGGCGCGCCGCGTGGGCCAGGGTCCGCACCGGCACCGGCCCGTCGTTGGCGGCCATTCCCCCGAGTTCGTCGCGCGTGACGAGCGCCGTTGGAGCTCCGAGTCGCGCCGCGCGCAGCGCAGCGACGACGCCCGCTGGCCCGGCGCCGATCACGATCACATCGAGCTCGTCTGTGCGTGCGGAAGGCATTTTCGCGGTGCCGCGGAGCCGCTCTGCGGTCGTTGCGTTCTCGGATCCTCCGGGAGTCTGGCAAGTTTGGTCGCGCTGGAGCGAGGCGGACGCCGAGCACTCGTGGACCATCGACATCGAGGAGGAGGTCATGCTCCTTCACCTGGAGAGCTCGACGACGCAGGTATGGGCCTCGGCCACGCTGTGGCGGCGGATGCCGCTCCCGGAGGCTGAATTCATGCCATCGGGATGAGGCGGACGGGCGGGCGCACCCCTACGCTGCGCCCACACTACGAGCGTCGCAACGCTGCTCGAGGGCCACGCGACCCTCGACTATTGCGGCCTCGAAGGAGGAACGCAGTGTCCGCGCCAGAGACCCCCTTGGACTCCCATCCGCGCGCCCAGGCCGCGCTCAGGCTGCTGACCGGCGAATTCGAGCTTCGCACCGAGCGACCGGGTACGGCGCTGCGCGGTCTTGCAGGCGAACTGGTCGACGAGCGCCGGACGCTGGCCGAACTTCGGCACGAGGTCACACAACCGAAGGCGCGACTCGAGTCCCCGCAACCCACCCAAGAAGACGAACCGGCCCGGCGCTCGGGGGCGCTCGCCCACGTCTGACGAGGGGTCTGCGGCATGGGCGACACTCCCGTCGAGGTCGCGTTGAGCGTGCGGTCGCAGCACGCGGAGGGCCCGCTGTGGGACGCCGCGACGGCCCGCCTGTGGTGGGTGGATATCCCCGCAGAGCGGGTGCATTGCTGGTATCCGGAGTCCTCTGAGCACAGCTCCTGGAGCACCATCGGGCAGCCGGGTGGCGTGGTGCTCGGCGCAACGGGCGAACCGGTGGTGGCAAGCCCGGAGGGCCTGGCGGTGCTCGACCGCAGCACAGGCAAGCTGGATCTGCGCGTTCCGATCGAGCAGGACATGCCCGAGAACCGCGCCAACGACGCCAAGGTCGACAGCCGGGGAGGGGTCTGGGTCGGCACGATGGCCTTCGACAAGCGGCCACGGAACGCGGCGTTGTACCGCGTCGACGGCAACCGGGTGACCCGTGTGGTCGATGGCCTGACGATCTCCAACGGGCCCGCCTTCGACGAGCCGGGCGGGCGGCTCTACCTCGCCGACACGGCCCTCTGCGTCGTCGACGTCTTCGATCTTGACCGCGCGACGGGTGCCCTCAGCGGTCGCCAGCGGTTCCTCGATCTCAGCCGGGAGCAGCTCTGGCCGGACGGCATGACCGTCGACGGCGAAGGCATGCTCTGGGTCGCAGTTGGGCGAGCCGGAGCGGTCCACCGCTACCGCGCCGACGGCACGCTCGACGGCGTCGTCGAGCTGCCGACGTCGAATCCCACCTCGGTGGTCTTCGGCGGCGGCGACGGCGGTGACCTCTACATCACGACGTCATGGGTCGACTCCGAGCGGCGCGCGGACGAACCGCTGGCGGGCGCGATCTTCCGTTGCCGCCCCGGGGTGACGGGCCAGCCCTCTCCGCGCTACCCAGACCTCCCACGACGAGCCGAGAAAGGCGTCACACCATGATCGAGCGCATGGTCTTGTTCGGAGCTTCCGGTGATCTGACCAGCCGCCTGCTGCTGCCGGCGGTCGCCCAGTTGGCCGAGGACGAGCTGCTGCCAGCGGGGTTGACCCTGGTCGGGTCCGACATCACCGACTGGTCGACCGACGACTTCCGCGAGCACATCGCCGGCAAGCTGCGGGAGCACGCGAACGTGACCCCGGCCACACGCGATCACGTCCTGAGCATGCTGAGCTTCCAGCCCGCCGACGTCACCCGGCCGGAGGACGTCAGCCGCGTGATCGGCGACGACCATCCGGACACGCTGGTCTACCTCGCGCTGCCACCGAGCCTCCTGACGAAGGCGCTACCGGCGCTCGCGGCGACGACGCTGGACTCCCCGGACGCGGTGGCGATCGAGAAGCCCTTCGGCACCGACCTGGCCTCGGCACACCACCTCAACGAGATCCTCCGCATCCAGCTGCCGGCGCCCACGATCTTCCGTATCGACCACTTCCTCTCCAGCGAGCTCGTCCGCCGCGTCATCGTCCTGCGATTCCTCAACCGCGTCTTCGAGCCGATCCTCAACGCGGTGCACGTCGATCGCGTCGACATCAGCTGGCTCGAGAGCCTCACCCTCGAGGGCCGGGCCTCCTACTACGACGGCGCCGGCGCCCTCAAGGACATGGTGCAGAACCACCTCATGGAGGCCATGGCGCTGGTCCTCATGGAGCAGCCGGCCAGAGCCGACGCCGACTCCTTCCGGGATGTGCGCGTCGAGGCGCTGCGGACGGTGGCCACGCCCTCGGCGGAGCGAATGCGCAGCGGCACGATCCGCGCCCGGTACGCCGCCGGCACGATCGGCTCACGGCAGGTGCCCGCCTACGTGGACGAACCCGGAGTCGACCCGAGCCGCGAGACCGAGACCTACGCCTCCCTGACCCTTGGCCTAAACAGCTCGCGGTGGGACGGCGTCCCGTTCACGCTCCGCTCTGGCAAGGCCCTCGAGACGGACTCCGCCGAGATCGCCATTCATTTCCGTCCGCTCCCCCGATACTTGACCGACCGGTTTCCCGGAGTCGAGCCCAACGTGCTCACGATCGGGCTCATAGAACCGTACGTGCGCGTCGCCACCACACTCAACGGTCCCGAGCAAACCGCCGAGAACCGCCAGCTCGAGGCCCGCTCGACACCGCCGCGATTCACGGCCTACGCCCACCTGATCGAGGAGATGCTCCAGGGCAACCCGATGCTTTTCATCCGCGGCGACGAGGCCGAGGAGGCCTGGCGCATCATCGACCCCGTGATGGCGGCGTGGGCCGCCGCCAAGGTCCCGATGCAGGAGTACGCCGCCGGCGCAGCGCCACCGGCCCCCGCCCTCTGACGGGCACGCCCGCAGTGTCCACTTTCGCTTTCGCATCCCTAAGGGCCCGGCATGACCGCGCCACCCCGTGTCAGTTGATGGGAATTTCGCCCAAAATGGACGAGGCGCGGCGCTGGCCTCCGACGTAGGGTCCGTCCTCCGTGCGCAAGTGGATCCCCATGCTTATCCTCGCCTCGGCCCAGTTCGTGATGGTGCTCGACACGAGTGTGATGAACGTCGCGATCTCGCAGATCGTCGAGGACCTCGACACGACGATCCAGGGCGTGCAGACGGCGATCACGTTGTACACCCTGGTGATGGCGGCGTTCATGCTGCTCGGCGCGAAGCTCGGCGACATCTTGGGCCGCAACCGGGCGTTCGCGATCGGATTGGCGATCTACGGGGTCGGCTCGCTCACGACGGCGCTGAGCCCGAACCTCGCGGTGCTGCTGGTCGGCTGGTCGGGGGTGGAGGGGTTCGGTGCCGTGCTGGTGGTGCCGGGGATCGCGGCGCTCACCGCCGCCACCTACGACGGCCGCGAGCGCGCGCTGGCGTACGCACTGCTCGGCGGGATAGCCGCCATCGCGATCGCCGCGGGCCCGCTGATCGGCGGCTGGGTGACGACGGAGTTCACGTGGCGCTATGTGTTCGCCGGCGAGACCGTGGTCGTGATCGGCATCCTGCTGCTGCGCGGGCAGATAGCGCGGGCGCCCGGAGCCGAACGGCGCCCGCGGCTCGACATCGTGGGCGTGGCGCTTTCGGCGAGCGGGCTGGGCCTGATCGTGTTCGCGATCCTGCGCAGCAGCGTGTGGGGCTTCGTTCAGCCACGGACGCCGCCGGAGATCGGTGGCACCGAGATCACGCCGCTGGGCTTCTCGCCGGTGCCCTTCATCGTGCTCGCCGGTCTCGCGTTGCTCTGGGCGTTCGCCGCGTGGGAGCAGCGTCGTGCCCGCCTCGGCCGCGACCAGCTGCTCGAAACGACGCTGCTGCGCATCTCGCAACTGCGGGCCGGGCTCTCGTCACTGGTCGGGCAGCAGCTCGTCCTCATGGGCACGTTCTTCGTCATCCCTGTCTACCTGCAGGTGGTGCTGGGCCTCGACGCGTTCGAGACCGGCAAGCGCCTGCTCCCGCTGTCTTTGGCGATGCTCGTGTTCGCGCTGCTGGGCCCGCGGATCGCAGGGCGGCGGTCGCCGCGCACCGTCGCGCAGTTCGGGCTGGTCGCGGTCAGCGTCGGCGCGGTAGTGATGCTCGCGACGCTCGACGTGGCCCTCAACGAGACCGGCTTCAAGGTGGCGCTCGCCCTCGTCGGCGCCGGTGCCGGCCTGCTCGCCTCGCAGCTGGGGAACGTGATCATGTCCTCCGTCGCGCCCACGCAGGCCAGCGAGGCGGGGGGACTTCAGGGCACGGCCCAGAACCTCGGGTCCTCGCTCGGCACGGCAATCATCGGCGCGGTGCTGATCGCGTCACTTGCGACCGGCTTCAGCCAGCGCATCAGCGAAAACCCCGATGTCCCGCCGGCCGCGCGCGAGACGATCGTCGCGAACGCCGAACAGGGGATCGACATCGTGCCCGTCGAGACCGTCGAGCGGGCGGCGGTCGACGGCGGGCTCACACAGGACCAGGCCCGCGCGGTCGCCGCCGACTACGGCGATGCGCAGCTCGACGCGCTGCGGCTGTCCCTCGGCGCGGTCGCCCTCGCGGCGCTCCTGTCGCTCTGGTTCACGACGCGACTGCCGACCACCTCACTCGCGGAAGGTGCGGTCGCTCCATCGGAGCCAACGGCAGTCGCCTAGTCGGGATGATTTTCGGCAGCCCGGACTACGAGTACCCGATGGGCAACCTCCAGATAGTCGCCAAGTCGACGGCGGAGATGTACCACGGCGACCCCGTGCTCGAGCGCCTTGGGGTGCGGCAGGGCCAAGGAGAGCCCGCTCGTGCCTACTGAGACCAAGGGCAGCAAGCGGCGCCGGGTCGTCATCGTCGGCGGCGGATTCGGTGGTCTGGCCGCCGCTCAGAAGCTGCGGCACGCCGACGTCGGCGTGACGCTGGTCGATCGGACGAACCACCACCTCTTCCAGCCCCTGCTCTACCAACTCGCGGCGGGCGCCATCTCCACGGGCGAGTGCGCCGCCCCGTTCCGGACGGCGCTCAAGCGCAGCGCCAACACGACGTTCGTGATGGCTGAGGTCACCGACGTGGATGCCGAGCGGCGGCAGGTGATCCTTGACGGCGGCGAGCCTCTCGACTACGACAGCCTGATCGTCGCCTGTGGCGCCCAGACGTCCTACTTCGGCCACGACGAATGGCAGCATCTCTCGTGCGGCCTGAAGACGCTCGGCGACGCGCTGGAGCTGCGCAAGCGCGTCTACAGCGCGTTCGAGCAGGCGGAGCGAGCGCGCGACCAGGGGTCGCGGGACGAGTGGCTGACGTTTGCCGTCGTCGGCGGCGGAGCCACCGGCGTGGAGGTCTCCGGGGCGCTCGCCATCGCCGCCCATCACATGCCGAAGCCCAGCTTCGCGCGGATCGACCCCGCCAGCGCGCGCGTGATCCTGCTCGACGCCGGCGAGCGCGTGGTCCCGGCCTTCAGCAAGAAGCTGTCCGCCAAGGCGGCCAGATACCTCGCCGAGCTCGGCGTGACGGTGCGCACGGGCGCCCGCGCCACCCGGGTTGACTCGCACGGCGTCACGATCGACGTCGGCGGGGCGACCGAACGGATCCCCGCCCGAACCGTGATCTGGGTGGCCGGCGTCCGCGCCGCGAGCTTCAGCGAGACCCTCGCGAAAGCCATCGGGGCGAGCACGGATCGGGCAGGGCGCATCGAGGTACGGCCCGACCTGACGCTGCCCCGGCACCCCGAGATCTCGGCGATCGGCGACATGACGAGCCTGGCGGGACCCGGGGGCAGGCCGTTGCCGGGGCTGGCGACCGTCGCCATCCAGCAGGCGCGTCACGTGGCCAAGGCGATCTGCAACGGTCAGCCGGGGGCCTCCACGCCGTTTCGCTACTTCGACAAGGGCGCGCTGGCGGTCGTCGGGCGGGGCAAGGCGGTCTGCGAGGTGAGGGGGCTCGAGCTCTCCGGTCGCCCGGCGTTCGCCACCTACCTCGGCGTCCACCTCTACTACCTCGGCGGCGGCGTCGGCCGGCGCCTGGGGGTGCTCACCGACTGGGTGACGGCGCGGATGGGCCGCCCGCGGCACCAGGTGATCTGAGATGGGTGCTGCAGGTCCAGCCCCTCTTACCGTCGAGGGCAGATGCGTCCGTGGCGCAGAAGCGGCTTGGAGATCCGGTGGCGAGGCGGGTGCGGTTCAGTGCACCGCCCAGAACCTCGGGTCCTCGCTCGGCACGGCGATCATCGGCGCGGTTCCGTCGGCGGCCGCCCCTTGACGTCGCCGGCCGTGCACGAAACTTGCGGGCGTGCCGTCGCCGGCGCCGCTTCCGATCACGGTGCCCTCGTGGATGCTCAGGCCGTGTACTCCTCGAGTCGCTCTTCGAGGATGATCCGTCCGGCAGCCTCGATGAGCGCGAGATGGGAGAACGCCTGCGGGAAGTTGCCGAGGTGTCGGCCGGTGCTGGTGTCGAACTCCTCGGCGTACAGGCCGAGCGGCGAGGCGACGCTGAGCAGGCGCTCCATCAGGTCGCGGGCGCGCTGCACCTCGCCGACGATCGCCAGCGCCGATGCGAGCCAGAACGAGCAGATCAGGAAACTCCCCTCCTTACCCGACAGACCGTCGTCGGTCTCGTCGGTGCGGTAACGCAGGACGAAGCCGTCCTCGGTGAGATCGTCCGCGATCGCGTCGACCGACCTGCGCAGGCGCTCGTCGTCTCCGGAAAGGAAGCCGAAGATCGCGGCCAGCAGGGTGGAGGCGTCGAGGGCGTCGGTGTCGTAGTGCTGACGCAGCACCCCGTCGCGGACGCCGTGCTCGAGGATGTCGGCCTTGATCTCCTCGGCGGTGGCGCGCCACGTGTCGTCCAACTCGGTGTCGCCTGCGATGTCGGCCAGCTTCGCCGCCCGGTCGAGCGCGACCCAGCACATCAACTTCGAGGACACGTAGTGCTGCGGCTCGCCGCGCGCCTCCCAGATGCCCTGGTCCGGGCTCTTCCAGACGCGGGTGGCGCACTCGGCCTGCGCCTGGACGATCGGCCACAACCGCCTCGGCAGCCGCTGACTGCGCCGCGTGTGGAGCAGGATCGAGTCCAGCACAGCGCCGAAGACGTCGTTCTGGCGCTGGTCGAAGGCGCCGTTACCGATTCGCACCGGGTGGGCCCCCGCGTAGCCGGAGAGTTCTTCCCGCGTGGACTCGGTGAGGTCGCGGCGGCCATCGATCCCGTACATGATCTGCAGCGCCCCGTCCTCGTTGGCCTCCAGGTCGGCCACGAACTGCATGAACTCGTCGGCCTCCCAGTCCAGGTTGAGGTAATGCAGCGCCTGGAGCGTGAAGGTCGAGTCGCGCATCCAGGTGAAGCGGTAGTCCCAGTTGCGCTCTCCGCCCGGCGTCTCCGGCAGCGAGGTGGTGAGCGCGGCGACCGTCGCGCCGGTGGGCATGTAGGTCAGGCCCTTGATCGCCAGCGCAGAACGCTCGATCGGCTCGCGCCAGCGGTGGTCGACCGGGCGAGACCGGTGCAGCCAGGCGCGCCAGTAGCGCGTGGTGGCGGCAAGCCGGCCGTTGGCCTCATCAATGCTCTCGGGCGAGGCCAGGCCTTCGGCCCAGGAGAGCGCGCAGAAAACCTGGTCGCCCTGCTCGAGGGTGTGGCGGGCCCTGATCCGTTCGCCCTCGACGCCGACCGCCATGTTGGTCCGGAGCCTGATCGTCTGGTCGGCGCCGGTTGCGTCGGCTGCGTGACGGCTGTCGTCGAGGAGCGACCACTCCGCCGGCGTGCGCCCGTAGTCGAAGACCGGCTCGCATACCAGGTCGACCTCGACGCTGCCCTCCAGGCAGAGGACGGTGCGCACGAGCATGTGGTCGCCGTCCTCGTCGGCGGGTGGCCGAGTGTGCGGGGTGACCTCGTCCTCGTGATCCCGCGTGCCCATGGTCAGCGCATCGCGAACCACGATCCAGCCTGTGGGCGTGTTCCACGTCGTGAGAAGCGTGTTCGTGCCGGGCTCATAGATGCGGGCCGCCGGGACGTTCACCCCGAACGGCCCCAGCCGGAAGGCGCCGGCCTGGCGGTCGAGCAGCGTGCCAAAGACGCTGGGCGAATCGAAGCGCGGCACGCAGAGCCAGTCGACCGCCCCGTCGGGCGCGACAAGCGCGCCGGTGTGGCAGTTGGACAGAAACGCGTAGTTCGCGATCGGCGGGAACGGCGACGGCGCAGCGGCGCTCTGTTGCACAGGCGCGCCCGCCGGCTTGCCGTCGGTCCTTGCGGTACGCGTTGGCTTCTTCGCTGCCCTTGTCTTCTCCGGGCTCATGACGCCACCCGCGGCCGGCGCCAGGCGCCGTGCCCCGTCGCGGGGCCGCACGATCCCTCCTGCGCGTAGGTGCCCTCGTCGCCGAAGTCGCCGGGCAAGGACGACAGCCTCGCGGCGAAGCGCTCGAAGCCTCTGAAGACGACGAACGCGTCGGCGGACCGAGGTCCGCCCGTGTCGCTCGCGGCGGTCCGTTGATTAGGTCGTACCGCGGTACTCATGCGTGCCTTTCGCTCGGGATCGGCGATGGGCCGGCAACTCGAATCTTGCGGTGGCGACCCCGGTGGCACATCCCCCCATCGGGATGATTTCCGTCGGGCTCGCGCGCGCCCCCGATGAATCGTCCCTCCTTGGCCATGACCAAGCCCCGGGGATGGTCGACGAGTTCGGCCCGAGCGGGCGAACGTCACGCACGTCGGATTCCGCCCCTCTATTGCCAAGGCGGCGCTCCGGAGTCCCGTCATTCACCTTCACGAGGGCGTCGAGGACGCGCGTATTCACTTCGGCAATGAGTTCCTCCTCTAACTAACTAGACGTAGCTGGCGCTGCGGCCCACTGCCGTTCGGGGCGGCCGACAGTGCCTGGTGTCGCTCAGCCTTGTCCCAGCAGCCTTGCCTTCTCGCGCTCGAACTCCTCGTCCGTAAGCACGTTCTGCTCGTGAAGCTTGCCCAACTGCTCGAGCTCCTCCATCGCCTCGCGGGTCAGTCCGCCGGCCGCGGCCGGCCGGTCGGCCTGGCCGGGGTCAGCGGGCGCAGCCTGCTGAGCAGGTGCCGCTTCCTCCTGCTGCTGCGCTTCCTTGGCGTCTCTGTGCTTCTTGGCCGCAAAGGCGGCTCCTCCGATTGCGGCGGCGCGTCGCCTGCGCTGGCGCCTGTCTCGTCCCATCTTCAATCCTCCTTGATTCGGTGGCCGTGTTTGGCCCCCCTGAACCGGTGCAGCGCTGCCGCGCACCTATGTGCGCGAGCAGACCCAGCTCTGGGAGGCTGGCGCCGCCGGCGCCAATTGGCACACGTCATGCCCTCCGGAATGCCGGGCTCCCCCACGTAGAGCGGCGAGTGACCCGTAGCGTCCCCAAATGGAGGCGCGGGAGGGACCGTGCCGCTCATGGAAACCGCCCTGCCCGACTGGGGGCGCCCAGACTGGTGACAGGCGGTCGTGGAAGAGGAGAGGGTCATGCGCGTGCCTCCTCCGAGATTGACGGTCCTTGGGGGTTTGGTCATCGCCCAGATGGGACGATCTCGGCCAACTTCGGCGTTCCCGGCGAATTCGGAAGCTGGGCTGTGTCCCTCACGGAAAGAGAGGTCGGAGGCAGGAGAGCCCGGTGGCTGCCGCCATCGCGGCTCTTGAGATCGCGGAGAAACGCCTCGCGAACCGGAAATCAATCCCGAGCAAGCTCGGGATCCTCGGGATCAGCCGTCGCAATCGGCGCGCTCACCAGCCGCCACTGAAACCACGGGCGACCCGCTGGCGCCGCCCCAAGGGAGCACCGCTGCGAGCCTGAGCGACAGCGACCCGCATTGGTCCCATCCATGTCTGAAAGCGGCCGCTAGACCCGGTGTCGTTGAGGTGACCGCCTTCGAGCGATCTCATAACCCGAAGGTCGCGGGTTCGAATCCCGCCACCGACCGGACACCCGCGCCGATATCGCGCTGAGCACGGAAATAGGTGGCCCCGCGGCGCGCGTGAGCGGCCCTGACATCGTGGCGCTCCCGCCTTGGCTTCGGGAGGGGGAACCGAGGCGAGGGAAGGCCGGGGGGAGGGCTCGGAGACCCGCCCACGGGCTTCTGCCGCCCGCCCATCCGGACCAGCGCGGGCGGACGCCTGGTTTCGTCCGCGAGCACCAGTCTCGACCTGCGCCTCCTCCTCGTCCACAGGAGCAGTGCTCAGGTCGCCAGCGGGGACGCCCGCTCCTCGGGCACAGCAACAGCGCGACGGCCGAGCTCCGTCGCGAATGACAGGCGCATGACTCCACGCCGCGGCCCAGATGAGCGCCTAAGCTTGCGTGGACGCCATGGACGTTGATGTCCACTATGCGCTCAGCGGGGACCTGCGGATCGCGTACGCGGTCTTCGGCGATGGGCCTGTGGACTTCGTGTTCGTCCCGGGGTTCGTTTCGCACATCGAGAACTGGTGGGAGGCCAACCTCTCGGCGCGCTTCTTCCACCGCATCGCGTCGTTCAGCCGCTTGATCATGTTCGACAAGCGCGGGACCGGGATGTCCGACCAGTTCGTCGGCGTGCCGACGCTTGAGGAGCGGATCGACGACGTGCGGGCGGTGATGGAGACGGTCGGGTCCGAATCCGCCTTCGTGTGCGGACTTTCCGAGGGCGGGCCCATGAGCGTCCTCTTCTCGGCCACCTATCCCGAGCGCACCCGCGGGCTGGTCTTGATGGGATCCATCGTGCGGTTGCTGGAGGCCCCCGACTGGCGGTACGGCTGGCCGCGCGAGCGCTTCAAAGAACTTCTCGAGGAGATGAGCGAGAGCTGGGGTCAGGGCGGCCTTATGAACATCTTCCTGCCCAGCCTCGTCGGTGACGAGCGGGCGAGACGCTTCTGGGTGCGCTACCAGCGGATGGGCGGCAGCCCGGGCACCGCCCGCGCGCTCATGGAGGCGAACGCACTGATCGACGTTCGCCCCGTGCTTCCGCACGTGCAGGTTCCGACGCTTGTCATCCACCGCACGGAAGAGCGCGTTGTGCCGGTGGGCAACGCCCACTACCTCGCCGAGCACATCCCGGATGCCACGCTGCTCGAGCAGCCGGGAGACGACCATCTGCCGTGGCTCGGCGACGCCGACGGCGCGCTCGAGGCCATCGAGGAATTCGTCACCGGCAGCCGCCACCACGTCGACGAGGACCGAATCCTCGCAACCGTGCTCTTCACCGACATCGTCGACTCCACACGACACGCCGCAGAGGCGGGCGATCGGCGCTGGCGTGAGCTGCTTGACGCCCACGACGATGTCGGCGTGCGGGAGGTCGAGCGTTTTCGCGGCCGGCGCGTGAAGACCACCGGCGATGGGATGCTGGCGGTGTTCGACGGTCCCGTTCGCGGGGTCCGCTGCGCCGAAGCGGTGCGTGACGCTGTCGCCGAGCTCGGGGTCGAGATCCGTGCTGGACTGCACGTCGGGGAATGCGAGCTGCGCGGCGAGGACATTGGCGGGCTTGCGGTGCACATCGGAGCGCGCGTCGCGGGTCTCGCCAGGCCGGGCGAAATCCTGGTCTCGCGAACGGTGCACGATCTGGTTGCCGGCTCGGGGCTCCGTTTCGCCGAGCGCGGCGAGCACGAGCTCAAAGGCATCCCGGATCGTTGGCGGCTGTACGCCGTCACCTCCTGACCGCAGTCGTTGCAGGCTGTGCGAACCGAAAGCCGGAATCCGCAGCTACGACACCCGCCGCGGGTCGAGCATCCGGCAGCTGTCCGCACCGCGCGCGGAGACCACGTCTCCCGCTTTGGCCCGCAGGCGAGCGTGGCGGTGATCAGGGCCGAGACGCCCGCCCTGGACGAGATCCAGTCGTCGAGGGGCGTGTGATCCGCTCCTGCCCCGCTCCTCCATCTGTGGGAGACCAGCGGTAACCGGGCTCCCGTGCGCGACAGGCCGTCTCAGCGGTTCAGGCGGCAAGCCGGTATTGCACGATCCGCCGGTCGCTCGGAGGGACATATCGGGCCCCCGCTACTCACGAAGGCGCCCATTGCCGGGCCTTTCGCCTTCCAGGCTGTCAGGCGCTGCCGATCGTGGAGAGGAAGTCGTGGAAGGCCTGGTCGGTGCGTGCGTCGTCGCCGGTTGCGTCGAGGTCCATGAGCAGGCCACGGATGACGGCGAGCACGACGGTGGCGAGCTCGGGTCGGCCGAGGCTGCGCATCCCGTCCTCGAGGGGTGCGAGCCAGTCGGTGGTCGCGGAGCGCCGGAAGCCGGGCCAAAGTGGTTCTCCCGCGGTGTCGTGCAGCCGGCTGAACATACGTAGGTAGGGCTGGCCTTGTGGTCCCGAAATCGCGGACCATGCGCGGGCCAGGGTCACCGGGTAGGGCTCGTCAGGTCGTAGCCGCATCAGGTCGGTGAAGGCCTCGACCTGGCGCTGCCGGGCCTGTCCGAGGATCTCGCGGAGCAGCCCGTCACGGGTTCCGAAGTGGTAGACCAGCATCCGGGTCGACGTGCCCGCGGCGGCAGCCAGCGGACCGAGTCGGTCGGGGAGCCCCTCCTCGAGCGCGTAGTCGGTACACGCGTCGAGCAGTCGCTGCCTGATCTGCGGTTGGCGCTGCCTGCCCACGGCATGACCATTTCACGTAACGATCGGTACGTCTACCGTTGCTCGACAGCAGATCGACATGAGATGAGGAGGTCATGGTGAGGGTCGTTTTCGTGCATGGGGCATGCGTCAAGGACGGACCGTGGTGGTGGCACCGAACCGGTGAGCTGCTGGCCGAGCGGGGTGTCGCCAGCGAGGCGCCCGGCCTGCCGAGCTGCGGCGAGACAGGTGAGCCGCCGGGTGTGGGAGGACCGGGGCTGGCCGAGGATGTCGCCGCGGTCCGGCGGTTGTTGACCGCGAGCGACGAGCCGACCGTCGTCGTCGCCCACAGCTACGGCGGGATCGTGACCGCGGAGGCGGCTGCGGGCGTCGGCACCGTGCGCCACCTGCTGCTCGTGTCCAGCTACCTGCCCGAGGTCGGGCAGAGCCTCTCCTCGTTCGGCGACGGGGAGCCCGCCCCGTTCCTCGACATCGATCCTGAAGGTGGCACGTTCACCGTCCGACCGGATGGCCTGGCCGAGACGTTCCTGCAGGACTGCGAGCCGGAGATCCAGCGAGAGGCCATGGACAAGACGGCCCGGCAGAGCCTGCACGTGCTGGGGGAGCCGGTGCAGTCAGCGGCCTGGCAGCACGTGCCCTCCACGTACCTCGTGTGCGCCCAGGACCGGGGCACCCCCGCCCGGCTGCAGCGCGAGTACGCCGGCAGGGCAGGCAGCGTCGTGGAACTCGACGCCGGCCACCACCCGTTCCTGTCCCAGCCGGCCGCCGTACGCGACCTGGTGCTCGGGCTGTGAGGGCAACGTTGGCTAGCGGTTCACGCCGCTCGGTCGACGGATGCCGTCCAGCGCGGCCTGCAGGATCGGCTCGAGGTAGGCGGAGTCGCCGCGGATCGCACTGACGGCGATCACCATGTCGAGGGCCCGCAGGAGCCCACCAGGGTCGACCCCTCGACGGTGCGGGCGGCCGTGGAGACCAACGTGATCGGCGTCATCCGCGTGACCAACGCGATGCTGCCGTTGCTGCGCCGCGCGTCGTCGCCGCGGATCGTGAACATGTCCAGCAGCGTCGGCTCCCTCACCCTGCAGACCACCCCCGGCGCCGAGACGGGACCGATCGCCGCCGCCTACTCGCCGTCCAAGTCGTTCCTCAATGCTGTCACCGTCCAGTACGCCAAGGAACTACAGGACACGAAGATCCTGATCAACGCAGCCTGCCCCGGCTTCGTCGCGACCGACCTCAACGGCTTCCGGGGCGTACGCACCCCGGAACAGGGCGCGGCGATCGCGATCCGACTCGCGACCCTGCCCGACGACGGCCCGACCGGCGCGTTCTTCGACGACGCAGGGGCGGTGCCTTGGTGACCTGCTGCCGAGCAGTCTGCTGAGATCCCCCTGATCGATCTCACGACCCCCACAAGCGACCCTCAGAGATCGCTCCGACGCGATATCCGGGAGTTAGGTGACCTGCTCGGCCGTGCGCTGGTTCGGCAGGAGGGTCATGAGCTGTTTCGTCTGGTGGAGGACGTCCGGCAGCTGATTCGCTCGAACCGCCAGGCCACCGCCGCGCTGCTGGCGCAGCTCGACGGCGATTCCGCCACGAAGCTGGTGCGCGCGTTCCTCATGTACTTCCACCTGGCCAACGTCGCGGAGCAGGTGCACCGGGGCCGCGAGCTCGCGGCGCTGCGGGCAGCCGAGGGCGGGTGGCTGTCCCAGGCCGTGGACCGCATCGCGGCGGCCGAGGTGCCTGCCGGCGAACTGGCCGAGGAGCTCTCGCGGCTGGCCGTGCGGCCGGTCTTCACCGCGCATCCCACGGAAGCGGCGAGAAGGACGGTCCTGTCCAAGATCGCCGACGTGGCCGTGCTGCTCGACGAGCGCGCGCATGCCGCGGGGGATCCGGTGGCCGAGCGGCGCATCTCCCGGCGGCTGGAGGAGCTGATCGACCTGCTGTGGCAGACGGACGAGCTGCGCATCGTCAGTCCCGACGTGGTCGACGAGGCACGCAACGCCGTCTACTACCTCGACCAGCTCCACCGTCACGCGGTGCCCGACGTCCTCGAGGTGCTTGCCGAGGAACTCGAGCGCCTCGGCTTCGAGTCTCCCGTGGCGGCTCGCCCGCTGAGCTTCGGCAGCTGGATCGGCGGCGATCGCGACGGGAACCCCAACGTCGGCCCGGAGGCCACGGACCAGGTGCTCACGCTCCAGCACGAGCACGGCATCCGCGGTGCGCTGGCGCTGATCGGCCAGCTGCGCACGGACCTCTCCACCTCGGTGCGCATCGTCGAGGTCACGCCCGAGCTGAGGGAGTCGCTGAAGCGCGACCTGGAGGCGCTGCCCGAGATCGAGCCGCGCTTCCTGCGCCTCAACGCCGAGGAGCCGTACCGGCTCAAGCTCACCTGTATGGGCCTCAAGCTGGAGAACACCCGAGCGCGTCTGGCCGACCACCGTCCTCACGCGCCGGGCCGTGACTACGACGGCCCCGACGAGCTGATCGCCGAGCTCGGCCTCGTGCGCGAGTCCCTGCTCGAGCACCGGGGTGGGCTGATCGCCGAAGGCCGCCTCGAGCGCGCCACCCGCACCATTGCGGCGTTCGGGCTCCAGCTGGCCACTCTCGACGTTCGCGAGCACGCGGACGTGCTCCATCGCGCGGTCGGGGAGCTGTTCGACCTGCTCGGCAGCGACGGGCCTCGCTACGCCGAGCTCTCGGCCGGCCAGAGAGGCGAGCTGCTCGCGCGCGAACTCACCTCGCGCCGCCCGCTGGCCCATCAGCCTCCGCCGCTGAGCCCCGACGCCGCCCGCACCTTCGCGGCGTTCGGGGCGATCCGGAGCGCGCAGGAGCGCTTCGGCGAGAGCGTGGTCGAGTCGTACATCGTCTCGATGTGCCGCGGGCCGGACGACCTCCTCGCCGCCGTCGTCCTGGCTCGAGAGGCCGGTCTCGTCGACCTTCAGGGCGAGGTTGCTCGCATCGGCTTCGTGCCCCTGCTGGAAACCGAGGTCGAGCTGCGCGCGGCCGACACTCTCCTTGCCGGCCTGCTCGGCGACCCGTCCTACCGCCGCCTCCTGGAGCTGCGCGGCGACGTGCAGGAGGTGATGCTCGGCTACTCGGACTCCAACAAGGCGGCAGGCGTGACCACCAGCCAGTGGGAGATCCACCGGGCCCAGCAGCGGCTGCGCGATACCGCCCAGGCGCACGGCGTGCGGCTGCGGCTCTTCCACGGCCGCGGTGGCACGGTCGGCCGTGGCGGCGGCCCCACGCACGATGCCATTCTCGCCCAGCCACCCCGCACGCTCGACGGCGAGATCAAGCTGACCGAGCAGGGCGAGGTCATCTCGGACAAGTACCTGCTGCCGAGCCTCGCGCGCGAGAACCTGGAGCTCATGCTGGCCGCGGCGCTCGAGTCGACGGTGCTGCACCGCAGACCGAGGATGTCGCCCGAATCGCTGGCTGACTGGATTGCGACGATGGAGCTGATCTCCTCGGCCGCCCTCGAGCGCTATCAGTCGCTCGTGCAGGACCCGGAGCTGCCCGAGTACTTCCTGGCCTCGACCCCCGTGGAGCTGCTGAGCGAACTCCACCTGGGCTCGCGGCCCAGCCGCCGCGCGGAGTCCGACGGCGGCCTGGACGGCCTGCGGGCCATTCCGTGGGTGTTCGGCTGGACCCAGTCCCGTCAGATCGTGCCGGGCTGGTTCGGCGTGGGGTCAGGCCTGGCGGCGGCCCGTCAGGCGGGGCTCGGCGAGCGCCTGCGGGAGATGCACTCGGACTGGCAGTTCTTCCGCAACTTCCTCTCCAACGTCGAGATGACGCTGGTCAAGACCGACCTCGACATCACCGAGCGCTACGTGGCCAGGCTGGTGCCCGAGCACCTGCACCGGTTCCTCGACGTGATCAGGGCGGAGTACGAGCTGACCGTGGCCGAGCTTCTGCGAGCCACGGGCGAGGAGGAGCCGCTCGGCACGAACCCCGTCCTGGCGACCACCCTGAGCGTGCGCGATGCCTACCTGGCCCCGATCCACGAGCTTCAGATCGCGCTGATCGAACGCTGGCGGGCCGAGCGCGCGGCGCAGCGGGAGCCCGATCCCACGCTCGCGCGCGCGCTGCTTCTCAGCGTGAACGGCATCGCGGCCGGATTGCGCAACACCGGCTGAGAGCCCGGCTCAGCGAACGACCAGCCTGCCGGCGAGCCTCACGTCCGTCGCGGAGCTGCCGACGTAGATGGGTACCTCTCCTGTTGGGGTGATCCAGCGTTCGCGGCTCTCGTCCCAGTACGACAGCTGCTCGCGCTCGATGTCGATCCGGACGGGTGTGCGCGCCCCCGCGTCCAGATCGACCTTGGCGAAGCCGACCAGCTTGCGCGCCGGCGCTTCCAGGAAGGGGAGCGGGCCGGCGTAGACCTGCACGACCTCGGTTCCTGAGGCGTCTCCGACGTTCGTCAGCCGTAGCCGTACTCGGGCGGAATCAGCTCCGCTCGCCAGCTCCCGCGTGACCAGCCGGTCGTACTGGAAGTCGGTGTACGACAGGCCGTGACCGAACGGGAAGGCCGGCTCGAGGTTCTCGGCGAGATAGCCGCGATAGCCGATGTTGACTTCCTCCTCGAACTCGACGTCGAGGTCGTTGTACGTGGCCCAGGGGTTGTCCTGGCCGGGACCGGTCCGCCGCTCGTTGAGGGGGAACGTGACCGGCAGGTGGCCCGAGGGATCCTCGTCTCCGAACAGGATGCCGGTGAGGGCGTTGCCCTCCTCTTGGCCGCCGAACCAGCTCTCCATCACTCCCGCCACCCGGTTTCGCCACGGCATCGTGACGGGTCCGCCTGAGCCCACGACGACAACGGTGTTCGGGTTCACCGCGCTGATCGCCTGCACCATGCGGTCGCCGTTCTGCGGCAGCTTGAGCGAGACGCGGTCGCGCTCCTCGGTCTCGTAGGTGCGCAGGTAGACGATCGCCACGTCCGCGTTCTGCGCGGCCTGACGGGCCTGCTGCAACGACGGCTCCCTCGTGCCGCCCGGCGGGTCCCACTGCAGCAGCATCGTGCCGGGCTGCAGCGGCACCAGCGCACGTGCCGAGTACACAACCCGGATCGGGTAGCGCTCGCCGGCTTCGAGGGCAACTTCGGCGCTCTCCTCCCAGCGCTGACTGCCGGCGTTCTCCACCAGCAGCTCGCCGTCGACGAAGAGCGACGCGTCACCCCAGCCGGTCAGCCCGAGGCGATAGGTGCCGGTGCGCGGTGCCGTGAAGAAACCGGTGTAGACCGCGGACTGGTTGGCGCCCGTGGGGCTGGTGATCGCCGGGGTCGCCGGGACCTGCGACGCGTACAGGTCCGCGAAGGCGGGCGAGCCACCCACGAAGCCGACGTCGTAGGCCACCTGTCGCTCCGTGCGCGTGAGGTCTTCCGGCCCCTGGAAGGTCGGGTTGTCCCAGTAGCGCGCCGTCAGCCCGCGGCCGGAGCCCGCCTCTGGAGTCAATGCCGACGACGGGATCGCCGTCATGTCGGCGGTCTCGATCATGTTCGCACCGTTCACCGGGTCGTTGCCGGGCACCCAGCGGAGGTTCGCGCCGATCTCATCGGCGCGCTCGCCGAGCGCGTCGAGGAGCGAGACCTCATAGGTCGGCTCCACGCGCGCGGAGCCGCCGATCGACGCGGGGACGTCCGCATCGGCCCCTATGAGCGCGATCGAGTCAGTGCCCTCGTCCAGCGGCAGGACCCCGCGGTTGCGCAGCAGCGTGATCGCGTCCTCCTCGACCTCGCGCGCGACCGCGCCGTGCTCCTCGACCGGTATGGGCGCAGACCCGTACTCGGTGTCGAAGACGCCCACCGCGAACATCGTGCGCAGGATGCGCAGCACCGACCGATCCACCAGCGACTCCGGCACCTCGCCGGCCTGTACGGCCGCCAGCAGCGGACCGTCGTAGAAGGCGGCCGTGCCGGTTTCCATGTCGGTGCCCGCGCGGATCGACGGCGCGGTCGAGTGGATGGCGCCGAAGTCGGTGATCACGAAGCCGTCGAAGCCGAGCCGCTCACGCAGGATCGTCGCGAGGGCGTAGTCGCTCTCGCACGCGTAGACGCCGTTGATCTTGTTGAACGAGCACATCACCGAGCCGAGGTCGGCTTCCTCGATCGCGTCCTTGTACGCATAGGACCAGATCTCCATGAGCGCGCGGTCGCTGACGATCGAGTTCTGGCCGGTGCCGCGGTTCACCTCCTGCTGGTAGCCGAGGTAGTGCTTGAGGTTGGCGATGACGTTCTGCTCCTGCACCTCCTGCACGAACGGCGTCGTCATCTCGGAGATGAGGAATGGATCCTCGCTCGGGTTCTCCCCGGCCCGTCCCCAGTACGGCTGGCGGATCGGGTCGGCTCCGGGGCCGAGCAGCATCTGATGCGCGGTCGCCCTTGCCTCCTCCGCGACGGTCTGGCCGTACGTGCCCGCGACTTCTGGATCCCAGGTCGCGCCGAGCGCGATCCCGGCCGGCAGCGCAGTGGCCGCCGCATTCGGGCCCTCGGCCTCCCAACCCCGCGGCGCGATGCCCGCGCCCGCGTCCGCCATCCGCAGCTCGGGGATGCCCAGCCGCTCGATTGGCCCGTTGTAGAAGGCAGACGGCGCCTCGCCCTGATCGCCGGTCATCAACTCGACCTTCTCCTCGAGCGTCATCGCGCCGAGCACGAGCGCGGCACGCTGATCCGGCGACAGGCTCGTATCCGTCCACGGCCGGTCCGGTTCCTGAGCGCCCGCCATTCCGACGGTCATGGCAAGCGCGAGGGCGGCCACCGCGGCGGTGAGAGACAGGCGCCGACCGAGAGGTCCAATTGCAAGCCAGGCCCGGCGTCGCTCCGACGATCGCTGCGGCCGGACGGTGGTGGCGAGCATGGGACCTCCCCTGGTTGAAACCCGCCCTCCGGTGCCCGCGGCGGACGAGCTTGTGCGTTTCCGTACCCCGGCCCGCTCACTTCAATGCCCCAATGGGCACAGCTGTCACAAGAAACGAAACAGTGCGCAGCTTTTGCGAGGAAAGGTGAAGGAAGGGACCCGGTCCCGCGGTGTCCAGATCGGGCCAGTGTGCTGCGACGTAATGATGAGGGCCGCGTAGCGTGCGGCCAAGACCACGAACCCCGGAGGCGCGATGTCTCAGTACATGTTGCTCGTCTATCAGGAGGAGGTCAGCGCGGCCGAGCAGGCCGAGCGCGAGCGGCTGATGCCGATGTTCGTGGAGCTGCACCGCAGCCTGCGTGAAGCCGGCCTCTTGGTTGGGGTCCAGCGCCTGCATTCGGTGGAGAGCGCGACTTCGGTCCGCGTGCGCGAGGGAGAGACGGAGATCACCGACGGCCCGTTCGCGGTGACGAAGGAGATTCTGGCCGGCTACTACATCCTGGAGTGCGCCGACCTCGACGAGGCGCTGAAGCAGGCCGCGCGGATACCTGCCGCGCGCTTCGGGACGGTGGAGGTGCGCCCGATCATGGCGGCCGACGAGTGGCTGCGCGCATCGCGCGAGGCCGGCGCCGACCTGGCGGACGAAGCGGTGAACGATCTGGCGTGAGCGACGGCGTCAACCCGGGCGACCCGGCCTCGGCTGCCGTCGCGCGCGCGTTTCGCGATGAGCGCGCGACCGTGCTGGCCACCCTGATCCGGCAGGCCGGCGACTTCCAGCTGGCCGAGGACGCGGTGCAGGACGCGTTCGAGGCGGCGGTCACGGTCTGGCGCCGCGACGGTGTTCCTGCCAATCCGGGGGCGTGGATCACCACCGCCGCCCGGCGACGGGCGATCGATCGCCTGCGACGCAACCGGTCGGTCGCCGACCGCGCCAAGCGGCTGGCCGAGCTGACGCGCCTGGACGTTCACGAGGAGGAGCCACCGATGGACGACGAGAGCACGATCGTCGACGACCGGCTGCGCCTGATCTTCACCTGTTGCCATCCGGCGCTGGAGATGCCGGCGCGCGTGGCGCTCACGTTGCGTGCGCTCGGGGGCCTGACCACCGGCGAGATCGCCCGCGCCTTCCTGGTCGCCGAGCCGACCATGGGCAAGCGGATCGTGCGCGCGAAGCGCAAGATTGCCGACGCGCACATCCCGTACCGGGTGCCGGCCGACGAGGAGCTCCCCGACCGCCTGCGCGGAGTGCTCCGGGTGGTGTATCTGATCTTCAACGAGGGCTACACGGCTACCGAGGGCGATCGCCTGGTCCGCGAGGAGCTGTGCGACGAGGCGATTCGCCTGGGCGAGCTGCTGTCGGAGTTGATGCCCGACGACGCCGAGGTCTTGGGACTGTCGGCGTTGATGTTGCTGCACGACGCGCGTCGCGGCGCCCGAGTCGATTCGAGCGGGCGCTATGTGGCGCTGGACGAGCAGGACCGCTCGCTCTGGGACCAGGCCCGAATCACTGAGGGCCTCGAGAAGCTGGAGCGCGCGGTGCGCCTGCGCCGTCCGGGCGAGTACCAGCTGCAGGCCGCGATCTCCGCCCTGCAGATCCAGGCCGAGGGCGCCGGAGCCACCGATTGGGCGCAGATCGCCGAGCTGTTCGGAGCCCTGGCCAGGCTCAACCCTTCACCGGTGATCGAGCTCAACCGGGCGGTCGCCGTCGGGCTGGCCGATGGGACGGTCGCCGGGCTGGAGCTGCTCGAGCCGCTGCTCGGCGATCCGGCGCTCGAGCGCTACCAGCCGCTGCACGCCGCGCACGCCGAGCTGCTCAGCCGCTCGGGCGACGCCGACGGCGCGGCCCACGCGTACGAGCGCGCGATCGCGCTCACCGCCAACGCCGTCGAGCGCGCGGAGCTCGAACAGCGGCTGAGCGCGCTGCGCTGATCGAAGTTCCGAGGGCTGTCCAAACCGCGCTCCCTGCTGCGACGTCTTGTCGAGGCCGCCGATACCGGCGGCGACAACGACCCGGAGACATCCATGTCCACCGCGCAGCACGCACACGCCCCGACACAGCCCGACCCCCGCCGCTGGAAGGCGCTGACGCTCCTGTGCGGCGCCTTCTTCATGGTCATCCTCGACGCCAACATCGTGGTCGTCGCGCTGCCCTCGATCGACGAAGCTCTGAGCTTCTCGGAGCAGGGGCTGCAATGGGTGATCAGCGCCTACGCCGTCACCTTCGCCGGACTGCTGCTGCTGGGCGGCCGCGCCGCCGACCTGCTCGGGCGCCGCCGCCTGTTCATGGCCGGGCTCGCGCTCTTCACCATCGCCTCGCTCGTGTGCGGGCTGGCCTGGTCGCCCGGCGCCCTGATCGGCGCCCGTGCGGTTCAGGGCATCGGGGCGGCGATCATGACTCCCACCGCGCTCTCGATCGTCTCCACCACGTTCGTGGAGGGGGCGGAACGCAACAAGGCACTCGCGATCTGGGGCATGAACGGCGCCTTCGGCGCCACCGGGGGCTACCTGATCGGCGGCCCGCTCGTCGACGGCCCCGGGTGGGAATGGATCTTCTTCATCAACGTTCCCATCGGTCTCGTCGCGCTCGCGCTTTGCCCCGTGCTGCTGCCGGAGAGCCGGGCGGCGACGGCGCGGCGAAGCTACGACCCCGCGGGTGCGCTCACCATCACCGGCGCAGTCGTCCTGCTCGTCTACTCACTCGTCGAAGCCCCCGACGCCGGCTGGGGAAGCCCGCAGACGATCCTCCTCCTCGCGGGCGCGGCAGCCCTGCTCGCGGCCTTCGTGGTGATCGAGTCGCGTCATTCGGCGCCGCTCGTGCCGCTGCGCATCCTCCGTTCGCGCACGCTCGTCGGCGCGAACGCCGTGATGCTCCTCTTCGCCACCGTCGCCTTCGGCATGCCCTTCATCCTCACGCTGTACGCCCAGCAGGTGCTCGGCTACTCGGCCCTCGAGTTCGGCGTCAGCTTCGTCGCAGTCCCCGTCGCGGCAGCCGCCGGCATGATCGTCAGTCAGGCCGCGGTCGAGAGGTTCGGCTTCAGGCCGGTAGCCGCGACCGGCATGGCGCTCCTGGGTGCGGGGTCGTTCCTGCTCACGCAGATGCCGGTGGGGGGCAGCTACTTCGGAGACATCTTCCTGGGCCTGATCGTCTTCGGCGCCGGCATCGGTCCCGCCTTCGCCACCGCCACGATCGCTGCCCTCGCAGGAGTCGCCGAGCGTGATGCGGGACTGGCCTCGGGACTCAGCAATACCGCCTTCCAGCTGGGTGGCGCGCTCGGCGTAGCCGTCCTGTCGACGGTTGCCGTCTCTCGCTCCGAGAACTTCCTCGCGGCGAACGAGGGTGCGAACCCGCTCGTCGCGCTGACCGAGGGTTTCCAGTCTGCCCTCGTGGCCTGCGGCGTATTGGCCGGCCTCGGCGTCGTGCTGGCGCTCGTGCTGTTGGGCCGGCCGCCACACGCACTGCATGAACGGCTGGAGCCGGCCCCTGCGGGCTCCGGCGTGGAATGACGAACAACAAGGACAAGGAGATAGAACGATGACCAACCCGTTCGCCATGAACACACCCCCGACCGTGTCGCCCGAGGAGTGGGAGGCCGCATGGGAGGAGCTGTTGGTGGAGGAGAAGGCGCTGACCCGTGCGCGCGACGCGCTGGCCGCCAAGCGACGCCGGATGCCGCGGATGGCCGTGGAGAAGGACTACCGCTTCGAGGGCCCGGACGGCCCGGTGGGTCTCATCGACCTGTTCGAGGGGCGCCGCCAGCTGATCGTCTACCGGTTCTTCTTCGAGCCCGGAGTGGCCGGCTGGCCCGAGAGCGGTTGCCGCGGCTGCTCCCTGGTGGCGGCCGATCAGGTCGGCCACCTCGCCCATCTCAACGCCCGCGACACCACGCTCGCGTTCGTGTCGCGCGCTCCGCAGCCGGACATCGAGCGCTGGAAGGCGCGCATGGGCTGGCAGCAGATCCCCTGGTACACGCTCACCGACGACTTCGACGCCGACTTCGGCGTCGACGAGTGGCACGGCAACAACGCCTTCCTCCGCGATGAGGACGACAGGGTCTTCCGCACCTACTTCGTCAACGGGCGCGGCGACGAAGCGCTGGGCAACCTCTGGGGCTACCTCGACATCACCGCGCTCGGCCGCCAGGAGGACTGGGAGGACTCGCCGGAGGGCTACCCGCAGTCCCCGCCGTACGCGTGGTGGAACCTCCACGACGAGTACGAGAAGGCGACCGTCTTCGAGGCGGCCCTGTCGGACGCCGCCGCCTCGCAGCGCGGCTCGAGGGGGGCGGGCTCGTGATCGCGCACGTGGGAGGGGTGCCGCTGGAGGAGGTCGCGCCGGCGCTTGCCGGCGCCGGCACCGCCCTCCTGCTGGCACGGGCCTGGCTGATGTTGCACCTGAGGGGAACGCCGCGGACGGGTAGCGCGGATAGGGCCCGGCGATGGCGCGGCAGCTGATCGTGATGTTGTCCACGAACCTTCCCCGCCGATCGGCGCCCACCGTGAAGCTCAGCTGGGAACCACCCTTCGTCCCGACCCACAAACCGGTTGCGGGTGCCGCTGATACCGCCGAGGGGCTCACCCCGGCGAAGCAGGTTGCGCCGACGGCCGCCATCAACAGCTACCGTGCCGCGCTGATCATCGTTCAGGCGCTCGGCCAGGAGCATCGCCTGCCCAGGTCCAGCGCGGCACCTCGCGCAGGGGATGCAGCTCCTCCTCGGTCTTCGCGCGCGAGTTCTGCATCGCGACCCGGGTGCCGAAGTCGATGTGTGAGCTGACCGCGCGCGGAAGTCCTCGTCGGCCGGCATGTCGCTCTCGTCGAGCGCCTCCATGTAGAGCTCGACGAACCTCACCCGCTGCCGCTCGCTGATCTCGAGCCCGCGGTGGACGTCGATCAGATGGCGGAAGCCGAGCTCGCGGCTGAAGCGGTCCGGGCCCCCGAACGACTCGCAGGTGAACGCGGTGAGGTGGTCGACGTGCTCGGGCTGACCCTCACCGAACAGCGGCTTCAGCAGGGGGTCGGCCAAGCACCTTCCCGTAGAAGGCGTCCTCGAGGCGATGGATCGGCTCCTCGCCACCAGCGTGTTCGTAGAGCGTCGGCATCGTCCGGTAAGACCCCGGGCCGCCGCGATTCTCATCGCGGCGGGCGCGCCATTCGGGTGGGCCACAGCCGCCAAGCCACCTCGCTGAACGCGAGCCCTATGAGAATCCCGAGCGAGCTGTCGGCCACGCGCTCGAGACCGATGTCGTCACCCTGGAACTCGACCGCGCTCAGCATGAACAGGACGGTGGGCGTGATCAGCGCCACGAGCCAGAAGTAGCCCCGGTCGTCGAGCGCGAACAGGCCAAACGCGGCCACCGCGGCGCCGGCCGCGAGCGCCCACGGCTCGTGGGTGGCCAGGGTGATGACGACTATCAGGGCCACGCCGGCGAAAGTTCCGATCGCCCGCTGCACGCTGCGGAGCTGCGTTGCGCGTTCCTCGGGCTGGAGGATTGCGAGGGTCGTGAGCGCCACCCAGTATCCGTGCGCGAGATCGATCGCGAGATAGAAGAGCGTGGCCGCCGCCACCGCGATGCCGAGCCGAGCCGCGTGGGCTCGGAGCGCCGAGTCGGAACCGGTGACCGCCCTGCGTACCGCGCGCAGCGATTGGCCCGCCACGTGCCCCGAGGCCTCTGGGCCTCGTTGCGCCAAGACCATCAGGGCCAAGGCTGCGATCGCGCCGGTAGCGAACCAGGAGAGGCGCTGGTCGAACGGCTCGGGGCTGGCGGGCATGCCGGACACCACCACCAGAACCGCCGATGTGGCGAAGCCGAGGATGGCGCCGGGCCGCCCAGCCGCGCGGGCGAATGCCCACGCACTCACCCACAGCAGCGTCGCCACGACCACGGCCCACTCGTGGTCGCGAACCAGGTTGGCCAGCGCGAACGCCGCCACGCTGCTCACCGCCGCGGCCGAGCCCCACCACAGCCGGTCGCGCAGCCCCGCAGCCGGAATGCACAGCGCTGTGTTCAGCGCCCCGATCGCGGCGATCAGGCCCAACACGGCCTCTCCGGAGGCCAGCCCGATCGCCAGCGGTCCGACCGTGGCGACGGATCCGGCGATCCCAGCTCGCCACTCGAGCCCGGGCTCTTCCGTCCTGAGCGCCTCGCTGACGAGATCCCGCGCGGCCATCCGGCGATCTTCGCCGATCTCGCGGCGCCCTTGAACACCGCGCCGCCGCTGCGCGAGAATGGCGGCAGTGAGCCATCGCGATCATCTGCCCCAGCTCGACGGGGGCGTGTTCCTCACCGATGCCGGCCTCGAGACCGAGCTGGTCTTCCACGACGGCATCGACCTGCCGCTGTTCGCCGCCTTCGACGTGCTCAAGGATGAGGCCGGCGCCGAGCGTCTGAGGCGCTACTACCGGCAGTTCGCCGAGCTGGCCCGCGACCGTGGGGTGGGCTTCGTGCTCGAGAGCCCGACCTGGCGGGCCAGCCCGCGCTGGGCCGAGGAGATCGGCTACAGCGAGGGGCAGCTCGACGAGCTGAACCGGAAGGCCATCGACCTGCTGACGGAGATTCGTGCGGAGTACGAGTCTCCGGCGACGCCGGTCGTCATCTCCGGCTGCATCGGCCCCCAGGACGACGGCTACAACCCGACGACGAGGCTGACCCCCGACGAGGCTCAGCGGTATCACTCGACGCAGATCGCCTCCTTCGCCGGCACCGAGGCCGACATGGTCACGGCGCTCACCATGACCTACACCGACGAGGCGCTCGGGATCACGCGTGCCGCCCAGGCCGCGGGACTGCCGGTGGTCATCTCGTTCACGCTCGAGACCGACGGCCGGCTGCCGAGCGGCGAGGAGCTGGGCGAGGCCATCGGCGCGGTCGACGAGGCGACTGACGGAGGCGCGGCCTACTACATGATCAACTGCGCGCACCCCACGCACTTCGCCGAGACGATCGAAGGGGACGAGCCGTGGATCGACCAGGTGCGTGGCCTGCGCGCGAACGCTTCCACGCGCAGCCACGCAGAGCTCGATGAGGCCACCGAGCTCGACGAGGGCGATCCCGTGGACCTGGGCGAGCGCTACGTCGCGCTCCGGGACAAGCTGCCCCGGCTCAGCGTCCTGGGCGGATGCTGCGGCACCGACTTCCGCCACGTCGAGCGGATCGCCGACAGCTGGCTGGCCGGCTCGCCGGCCGAGCGCTGACGCGCTCGAGAGTTCGGCCAGGCCTACCCGGCGTCCGGGTCGGTCGCTTCGCGAAGCACGGCTTGCTCACTCTCGCGCACCGCCGAGATGGCCTTGCGGTAGCGGTTGCGGTTCGTGTCCTCGGCTGCCACGGCGAGCCGCCCGTAGGCGTCGGCGGTGGCCGTGAGGGCGCCGGTTAGCTCCTGGTAGGAGGCCGTGGCGTTCGTGGTCAGTATCTGGCCGACGCGCCGGGCGGCGCGGTCGTACGCTCGCTCGAGGTCACGCGCCACGCCGGCCTGGCCCCTCGCCAGCTCCGCCCGAGCCAGCCTCTGCCGGCCCGCGTCCCGGTCGCGGCTGAGGCTGGTCATCGCCGCAGCCAGCTCCTCGTCGCGTGAGTCGATCGTGGACAGCGGAAGCGGGCGCTCGCCACGGAGCGCGATCGTCGCTGCCATGCGCTCGCACTCCGCAAGGCGCGTCGCTGCATCCTGGGGGCCGGCGTGGCAGCGAATGAGCAGGGTGCCGCCCGTGGTGGGAGCGAGGTATGCGGTGGCGACCATGTCCGGCCGCGGGGTGAGCCCCTCGTAGCGCCAGGCCTGGAGCTCGCCCAGCCGGACATCGGCTCGAGCGTTCGCCGGCGCGCTTGCGTTGCGGAGGCGACCATCTACGGCGACCGCGCCGGGGACCCGGCCGACCACCAGGCCGGAGCTCTCGTCTCCGGCCGGCGCCGCGGCGACGGCCGCCGACAGGTCAAAGGGCTCGCCGGCCGGCACCTCGGCGGGCTCCCATCCCTCGGGGAGGGGGACCGTCAGGGCACGGCTCTGGACCTGCGACGCCTGCGCCTCCTCGCCGGTGCTGCGCCCCAGCAGGACGCCCGCGATCGCGCACACGACCAGCGCGGCGGCGGTGGCGAACACGGCGGGGCGGGGCGACGTGAGCGCGGCGGGGAGCTGGCGCTGCGGCGGCTTGTACGGCGGGCGGCTTGGAGGCTGGAAGCGCGAACACCGGCCGCTCGCGCGCGACCACCGGCTGCTCGCGCTTCACGGCCGGCCGCTGTGCGGGGGCCCGCTCGACCTGCCTCGCCGTGGCGTCCGGTTTCCGGGCGTCGGGCCGGCTGGGCTGAGGCAGCTTGACCTCGGGCGGCGCGAACTTGGGCAGCTTGGCCCGTTGCCGCGGCTTCGCTCTCTGACGCTGCTCGGCTCGGGGCCGCGGCGTGGCTGCCGGCTTCGGCTTCGGTTCGGGCCGCGCCTCGAGCTCGGGGCGCGTCTCGTGAGGAGGTCTTGAACGCGGCTGTGGCCGTGCCGGGCGCTTCGGCGCAGAGACGGGCTGCGGCTCTTGGGCGCGGCGCCTCGCGGTCTTGCCCGGGGCGCTGTCGACGGCGAGTGCGGCAAGGCCCGCGTCGGCGAGCTCGCGTACGTCCGCGTAGCGGTCCGCCGGGTCGGTCGCCATGGCCCGCTGCACCACGGACGCGACGCGCCCTCGCAGCTCGACCGGGCCGCCGGAGGCGCGCACGCCGGGCCTGCCGGTCAGGGGCTGCTTGCCGGTCAGCGCGGTGTAGAGCACGGCCCCGAGCGAGTAGACGTAGCTGCGCTCGTCGACGGGCTTTCCGTCGAGCTCCTCGGGTGAGCGGTAGGCCAGGTCGCGCCGAGCCTCCGACGGCCTGCGCGGCGCGAGCTCGAAGGGGATGCCGTGATCGGCCAGGATCGCACCCCGGCTCGAGTGCAGTCTGATCTTGCCCGGGGTCAGGTCGCGCGCGATCAGGCCGTAGAGCGACAGGACGTGCACGGCCGAGGCCACGTCGTTGACCATTCGCACGGCGTCACGCGTGGACAGTGTCCGCCGGGAGAGGACCTCGGTCAGCGTGGGAGCCAGGCAGCGCTCGAGCCTCACCGACAGGCGGCCATCCCGGTCGCGCGCCAGTCCGGCCCCGAGCAGGTTCGGGTGATCGATCCCAGCACGGGTGGCGGCCGCTTGCGCCAGCCCGTGGCGGGCCGCGCCCGCGTCTGCGTTCGCCACGGCCATCTGCTCAGCCGGAGTCGTCGAAGTAGACAGGCGGCGGGGGCTCGGGGGCGGGCTCGGGAGGAGGAGCCACGGGCGTCGGCGCAACCGGCTGCGGGCGGCGGGACGTACTCGGGCTCCACGGGCTCCACGTACTCGGGCTCGGTCTCGACCGGCTCCTCGAGCTCGGGCTCCGGGGCCACCACCACCGGGGCGGGGCGCCGCTTCGGCTTCGGCTTGGGCTCACGTCCGAGCGCCGGCAGCTTGCTGGCCTCACCCAGCTCCGGCAGCGGCGCGGGTTCGACCGTACCGACCACGCGGGCGGGGGGCAGCGAAGGACGAGCGCCGTCGGCCTGGCTGTCGGGACGAGACAGCGCGAACGACCCGACCAGCACCGCAAGGCAGGCCCCTGCCGCAACCAGGATGCGCGTGTTGATCATTCCGCCGGGCACGTCACGGCGCGGGTGCTGGTGGGAGGCGCGCAGCCGTCCATGCGCTTCCAGCGCTTGCGCTCTGCCTGGATCTTGAAGCGGGTGTACTTGCCGAGTCGGTCATTTCGCCGGACGAAGATCTCGATCACCGACCCGGCAGGGAAGAAACGATGGAAACGGGTCAAACGTACGGGCTTGGGCTTGGTTTTAGAAACCGACTTCGTCATCCGCTTCACGGGACACTTCTTGCCCCGGCACTGAACGAGGATGCGCGAGCCCTTGGGAGCCCTCACGCCGAGGACTTCGATGCGTGCGCCGGCCATCTCTCGCCAGCCCGCCATCCGGACGACCGGGAACGGCTTGAGCATCTTCAGGAAGGGCTCGCTGGTGATCGAGGCCGGAGGTGCGGCGCTCTCGTTCACCCCGCCGCTGGGTGTGATCGGCGCGAGCCACTCGGACTTCTTGACGGTGATGACCTTCGTGGTCCGGGCCGCGATGTTGTCTCCGTCCCTGACCCGCAGGCCCACGGTGTGGGGCCCCGCGGTCGTGAACGCGCCGCGTACACGTGGCCCGGTCGCGTCGTCGAACTCGCCGTCGCCGTCGAGGTCCCAGTCCTCGTCGGCAATAGGGCCGTCGGGGTCGCTCGACTCGGAGGTCAGGACGACCTGTTGGCCCACGACCGGAGCAGCGGGGGACACGCTGAACGCCGCAGTCGGCCGCGAGTGGATGCGGATGCTCCGAGCGGGCGCCACGGCGGTGAGACCCCTGCTGTCGGTCACCGAGAGGCCCAGGGCGTACGTCCCCGGGGCGGTGAAGATCCGGGGGGTCGGCCGGACGGGGGGTCCCAGGACGGTGACGAGATCGGGTCCGAAGGCCCAGGTGGAGCTCGTGATGGTCTCCCCCGGCGCGGTCGACCAACTCGGCCAGAATCTCACCGTCTGCCCGATGAGGGCCACCGTGGACGCCGTGAACTGCACCGACGGCAGTGGGGTGACGGTGATCGTTGCGGTAGCCGTCGCGACAGCACCACGGTCGTCGGTGACCGTCAGGGTGACGGTGAAGGTTCCCACCGCGCTGTAGGTATGGGACGCAGACGGCCCGCTGGCGGTGGTGTTGTCGTGGAAGGCCCACGTCTCGGAGGCGATCGCCCTTCCCGGGGGCTCGACCAGGGAGGTCGCGGTGAAGTTCACCGTCGTGCCCAGGGGAACCGTGGTGCTCGGGGCCGCCGTGATGCTCGTTGTGACAGCGCCAGCGGGAGCGGCCGCCACCAGGGCGATCGCACCGACGAGAACGGCTATGCAGACGGAGAGCCGGGTCAACATAAGAAGAACGGGCCGGCGCCCCCGCCACTTGCGTTCTTCTAGAACATTCGTCCAGACCCCGCAAATTGCGCGCTTTTCGTACGTTCGCGCGGGCGGACGTGATTCTGCGGACGCTCAGTCGCCCAGCGCGCGGTCCAGAGTTCCCGAGCTGCCGGCCGGCGGGGTCGATCTGCTCGGCGTAGAGGCCGAGGTGGCGGAGCGCAGGTCGCCGATCAACCCGTGCTGGGCGATCGCCGGCGTCCGGTCGCTCATTCGCCGAAGAGAACGAGGACGCGGTCGGCCGGGCGGCCCCGTTCACGGGCAGAGTCGGTCATGCCCGAACTGTAGGTACGGGCGACTCGGACCCGGCTCGGCTAGCGCTCGGCCTCGCCGCCCTGCGCCCGCCGGGCCGCGGCGGCGGAGTCCCTCTGGTCGGGCTCCTCGCCGTCCGGCACGTCCGGCCCGCCGTCGGTCACCGCGTCGGCGCTGTCGCCGGCACTGAGGTCCACGCCGCTCTCGGTGGCCGGCTCGTCGGAGCCGGTCGTCTCACCCAGCACCGAGCTGCCGAGCTCCGGGTCCTCGTCCAGCATCTCCCGCGGAGCGTCCGATCCGCCCTCCTCGGCGGGCACGATCCCCTCATCCGCGGTCTCCGCCCACTCACCCTTCTCGCGGGCCTCGGTCTCGTCCGGCGTGGTTCCGCCTCGCTGCTCGCTCGGCTTGGGGGCGTTCTGCTCGTCCTCGGGCCCAGGCATTCATCCGCCTCACTGTCGGGGTGACCTTGCGATACTAGTTCGACCGTGATCCGGGGGAATCTCGCTCGCCGTGCCGACACGCTGATCGAGGCGCGCGAGCCGTTCGTCGCAGCCACCGTCATCCGCGCCATGCGCCCGACGAGCGTGCGCGCCGGCGACTCCGCGCTGGTGGGCGCGGACGGCGTCATCGAGGGGTTCGTGGGCGGCGCGTGCGCGGAATCGTCGGTGCGCCTGCACGCGCTGCGCGTGCTCGAGACCGGGGAGCCGTTGCTGCTGCGGATCCTGCCCGGCGAGGTGGATGAGGAGACGGTCGCGGGGGAGGGCGCCGTGACGGTCAAGAATCCCTGCCTCAGCGGAGGCGCGCTGGAGATCTTCCTCGAGCCGCACCTGCCCGCCGCCCACGTGCTGGTCATGGGCGAGACGCCGGTGGCCACCGCGCTGATGCGTCAGGGCGGCGCGCTCGGCTTCGCGATGGTCAGCGGCGCCGAGCGCGACGTGCCGGAGCCGGGTGACGCCGCGCTGATCGTGGCCTCGCACGGCCACGACGAGGACCACGTGCTGGCGGCTGCGCTGCGCCTCGGCGTCCCCTTCGTCGGGCTGGTGGCCAGCCCGAGACGCGGCTCCGCGGTGCGCGCCGCCCTCGACGTGCCGGAAGAGCTACGGGCGCGGCTCCACACCCCGGCCGGCCTCGACATCGGCGCCCGGACGCCCGCCGAGATCGCGCTGTCGATCTTCGCGCAGATCGTGGCCGAGAGCCGGTCGACCGAGCTGACCCCGGCACTCGCCTCCCACGCGACGGTCATCGACCCCGTGTGCGGGATGGAGGTCGTTGCCGCCGAGGGCGCCATCGCGTTCGAGCACGAGGGGCGGCGGTTCTTCTTCTGCAGCAGCGGGTGCCGCGACGCCTTCGCAGCGGACCCCGCGCGCCATGCCGCGGTCTGAGCGGTTGTGTCCTTCGTAGCCGGTCTGGTGCTGGCCGCCGGCGGATCGCGCCGGCTGGGAAGACCGAAGCAGCTGCTGCCCTTCGGGGAGGCCACGCTGCTCGATCACACGGTCGGCTCGGCGCGCGACTGCGGCTTCGACCAGTTGATCGTGGCCCTCGGGGGCTCAGCCGAAGACGTGCGTACGACGGTCGACCTCTCGGGGACCGACGTGGTGGTCAACGACAGCTTCGGCGACGGCTGCTCGTCCTCGATCGCGGCGGCCGTGGGCTCGGTCGACGAGCGTGCCGAGGCGCTGGTGCTGCTGCTGGGCGACCAGCCCGGGGTGACCTCCGCGACGGTGCGGGCGCTGCTCGCCGGCCGCGGCGAGGCCGAGCTTGCGGTGTGTCGGTACGACGACGGCCGCGGCCACCCCTTCGCGTTCGGGCGGGAGACCTTCGGCCGGCTGGCCGGGCTTCACGGCGACAAGGCGGTGTGGAAGCTCCTCGACCGCGCCGGTGACTCCGTGGCCGAGGTCGCGATTCCCGGCCCGGTCCCGCTGGACGTGGACACCTGGGAGGACTACGAGGCCGTGCTCTCGAGCACCGGGGTCCGCGGCTGACATGGCGAGCGTCACGATGCGCCAGATCCGCGAGGGCGAGGTGCCGTTCGACGGCGGCACCGCCGTCCAGGAGGACCCGGACCGGCCCGCCTTCCGCGGCAACGGACCGGACGACTACGTGTGCGTGAAGTGCGGCAACGTGCTGGCCGAGGCGATGCACCCCGTGCAGATGACCAAGAAGGTCAGGGTCCGCTGTGGAGTCTGCTCGACCGTCAACGTGGCCGTGACGGAGGAGGTGGAGTAAGGTCACCGCCCAGGTCGTGGGTAAGGGAGGAAAGCGCTGACGATGGCCGCTTCGGAATGGCCGGTGGGTCTTGCCATCGGCATCGTCGTGATCCTGGTGGCCGCGGTCATCCTGATCGTGATCGTGGCGCTGGCGATGAGGATCGCCAGGCAGGCCAAGACCGCTGAGGACGCGGTCGAGGTCATCCGCCGGCAGACGGCCGAGCTCGACGGCGTCGCGCGGATCAACGACTCCGGCGTGCGCGTCCTGCACGCGGCGCGGGCGCTGCGAAAGGTGGCGGTGGGCAAATGACGCTGCTGGCGGTCTCGTCGGACACCTACTGGACGATCGCTCTGGTGGTCGGCTTGGCCGCGGCGCTGATCGTGGTGGTCCTGCTCGTGCTGCTGCTGCAGAACCTCGCCCGTATCCAGGGCTCCGTCGAGGGCCTCCTCGAGGTGGCCGGCAAGGTCGGCGCCAACACCGCGAACATCCCTCAGCTCGAGGCCACCGCGCCGGTGCTGGCGCTGATCGTCGACGAAGCGGTGGTCCAGGACGGGTACATGAACGCGCTGACCGACGGGTACGGCGAGTCGTGATCGTCCTGAGCGTCCTGCTGGCGGTGGTGGTGATCGTGGTGCTCGCGCTCGCGCTGATCGAGATCCGCAGGCGCCTGACCGTGATCTCGGAGGGCCTCGCCGACCTTGGCTCCGCCCTGGAGGGCGTCGAGGCCCAGCACCTGCGCCCGCTGGAGGCCGCGGTCAAGGCGATCAACGCTCAGTTCGACGTCATCCTCGGCGCGCTGCCGGGGATTGCCCGCAAGGCTTCAATCGTCGCCGAGAGGAGACCGCGATGACCCTCTGGTGGATCGGGAACATCGTGCTGCTGCTGGTGATCCTGCCGGTCGTCGTGTATCTGCTGCGCGGGGTGCTCGACGCGGCCAGGAGCATCGTCCCGCCGGTGCAGAAGATCGCCACCGTGGCCGCCGCCGGTTCGAAGGATCTCGACGCCGCTTCGCTGCTGTTGACCACGCAGGACCAGGTCGAGCGGACGGTCGCCGGCCTGGCCGACTACGGCGGCTCGCTCGACGTGATCCTCGATGACGAAGAGGAGGAGCGGGCATGACCGTCCTGGCCGTGGCCGCGCCCGCGGTGGTGATGATCCTCGCGGTCCTGCTGATCGTCCTCGCCCTCGTCTTCTTCCTCGTGTCGACGATCCTGGAGCTCCGGAAGATCACCGCCGGGCTCGACGAGGTGATCGCGAACGTCGGCGAGATCGTGGAGAAGAGCGCGCCGGTCAACGACGTGGTCAACTCGATCAACGGGCAGCTCGACGCGGGCGTCGACCTGCTCGAGGGCCTGCTCGTCAAGAAGGCCGGCATGAGGGACGCCATGGGCCTCATCGAAGGCCTCTACCCCGGCGCCGCCGCGGCGGGGCTGCGCAACTTCCCCGACAGCGCCGATGTGGACGCCCCGCGGATCGGAGAGGTCTATACCAAGGGCACGCTCACCCTCGCGCGGCTCGGCCGCGAGGCGCCGATCGCGGCCCTCAGCCCGGCGGGCGCGGTGCTGCGCAACGTGGAGGGCGGCAGCCTCGCGGCACGCGAGCTGTACCCCGATGTCCGGCACACGAGTCCGGAGAAGCTGCCGACCTCGCCGGTCATCGGCGCCGACTCACCCGAGCAGTACGAGCGACGCGACGACATCGGGGCGCCCCGCAAGCGCCTCCCGGCCAAGCCTTCCTGATCGGAGAGGAGAACCTTGCAGACCCCTGCGCCATTCGAGTACGAGCGTGCCACCAGCGTCGACGGCGCAATCGCCGCGTTGGAGCGGCTCGGCTCCGAGGCGCGCATCATCGCCGGCGGGCACAGCCTGCTGCCGATGATGAAGCTGCGGCTGGCCACCCCCGAGCACCTGATCGACATCAACGATCTGGAGGAGCTCGCCTACATACGCGAGCAGGACGGCGAGATCAGGATCGGCGCGCTCACCAGACATGTGGACCTGCTGAAGTCGGATCTGCTGGCGCGCCACTATCCCGTCTTTCGCGATGCCGAGACCGTGATCGCCGACCCGGTGGTGCGCAACCGCGGCACCATCGGCGGCTCACTTTGCCAGGCGGACGCGGCCGAGGACCTCTCGGCGGTGTGCTCGGCGGTCCGGGCGCAGGTCGTGATCCGCGGCACCGGAGGCGAGCGCGTGGTGAGCATGGAGGACTTCCACGTGGGGCCCTACATGACCGCCGTCGGCGAGGGCGAGCTGCTCACCGAGGTACGCCTGGCGCTTCGCCCGGGCGCCGGCAGCGCGCACGAGAAGGTGGAGCGCCGCGCGGGAGACTGGGCCATCGCCGCGGCCTCGGCGGCGGTGTGGATCGACGGCGGCGCGATCGCCGACGCCGGCATCGCCCTCAGCGCGGTGGGGATCACCACCATCCATCTCACGCGCGCCGAGGAGCTCCTGCGCGGCAGGCCGCCGTCCGAGGAGCTGTTCGCGGAGGCGGGCGAGATCGCCTCCGAGGACTGCTCGCCGAGCGCCGACGGCCGCGGGCCGATCGACTACAAGCGCCATCTCGCCGGCGTGCTCACCCAACGCGCGCTGCGCCGGTCGACCGAGCGCGCCCTGCAGCAGGAGGCCTGATCATGGAGCTCGCGTTGACGGTCAACGGGGAGCGGGTCGCTCGCGAGGTCGAGCCTCGCCGGCTGCTCGTGCACTTCCTGCGCGAGGACCTCGACCTCACGGGCACCCACTGGGGCTGTGACACCTCGAACTGTGGCGCGTGCGTGGTGCTGATGGACGGCGAGCCGGTCAAGTCGTGCACGATCCTGGCGGCGATGTGCGAGGGCCACGAGATCCGCACGGTCGAGTCGCTGGAGACCGACGGCGAGCTGGACCCGGTCCAGCAGGGTTTCTACGAGCACCACGCGCTGCAGTGCGGCTTCTGCACGCCGGGCATGCTGATGACCGCCCGCGCGCTGCTCGACGAGAACCCGGATCCCAGCGACCACGAGATCCGCACCGCGATCTCGGGCGCGATCTGCCGCTGCACCGGATACAAGAACATCGTCAGCGCCGTCCGCTGGGCGGCCGATCAAGAGAGAGAGTCCGTGGGGAGCGCGGACTCTCGGGAGGCGTGAGCATGTCGGTTGTCGAGAACCTTCCGAGCGCCACCACCGAGCGGCCGATCGGCTTCGGGCGCCTCAAGCGCAAGGAGGACCCGCGCTTCATCCGCGGCCAGGGCCGCTACCTCGACGACATCCGCCTGCCGGGCATGGTGCACGGCGCCGTGCTGCGCAGCCCCTACGCGCACGCGAAGATCGTCTCCATCGACACGTCGGAGGCGCTGGCCCACCCCAACGTCGCGGCGGTCATCACCGCCAAGGACCTCGAGACGCTCGGGCTGGCCTGGATGCCGACGATCTCCTACGACACGCAGGCGGTGCTCGCCGGCGACAAGGTGCGCTTCCAGGGCCAGGAGGTCGCGTTCGTGATCGCGACCGACGAGTACTCCGCCAATGACGCGCTGGCGCTGATCGACGTCGAGTACGAGCCGCTGCCCGCCGTGGTCAACGCGCGCAGGGCGCTCGACCCGGACGCGCCGCTGATCCGCGACGACAAGTCCGGCCAGGTGGACAACCTCGCCAGCCCGACCTGGGAGGCCGGCGACGAGGCGGCCACCGACCGCGCCTTCGCCGAGGCCGACACGGTCGTGAGCCGCGACATCATCTACCCGCGCTGCCACCCGGCGCCGCTCGAGACCTGCGGCATGATCGCCGACTTCAACCCGGAGACCGGCCAGCTCGACATCTACAACGGCAACCAGGCGCCGCACGCGCACCGCACGGTCTATGCGCACGTGGCCGGCCTGGCGGAGCACATGATCCGCATCATGTGCTCGGACATCGGCGGCGGCTTCGGCAACAAGGTGCCCGTATACCCGGGTTACGTGTGCGCCATCGCCGGTTCGATCGTGGCCGGGGTGCCGGTCAAGTGGGTGGAGAACCGCTCCGAGAACCTGACCTCCACGGGCTTCGCCCGCGACTACATCATGCACGCGGAGATGTGCTCGAAGGACGGCAAGATCACCGGACTGCGGGTCGACGCGATCGCCGACCACGGCGCCTTCGACAGCACGGCTCAGCCCACGAAGTTCCCGGCCGGGTTCTTCCACATCGTCTGCGGGTCCTACGACCTCGAGGCGTCGCACGTGAAGGTCAAGGCGGTCTACTCCAACAAGGCGCCCGGCGGTGTGGCCTACCGCTGCTCGTTCCGCATCACCGAGGCCGTGTATCTGGTCGAGCGGATGGTCGATGCGCTCGCGCAGGAGATGGAGGCCGACCCGATCGACCTGCGCATGAACAGCTTCATCGGCCCCGAGCAGTTCCCCTACGAGACGACGACGGGCTGGACCTACGACTCGGGGGAGTACGCCAAGACCATGGCGGTGGCGATGGAGATCGCCGGCTACGAGGACCTGCGCCGCGAGCAGGCGGAGAAGCGCGCCCGCGGCGAGCTGATGGGCATCGGCGTGTCGTTCTTCACCGAGGGAGTCGGGGCGGGCCCGCGCAAGCACATGGACATCCTCGGCCTGTCGATGAACGACGGCGCCGACCTGCGCGTGCACCCGTCCGGCAAGGCGGTCGTCTCGATCAGCGCGCAGACCCAGGGGCAGGGCCACGAGACCACATTCGCCCAGATCGTGGCCGAGGAACTGGGCATCCCGCCCGAGGACGTAGAGGTGCGCCACGGCGACACCGACAAGTCGCCCTACGGCCTGGGGACGTACGGCAGCCGCTCGACGCCGGTGTCCGGCGGAGCGGTGGCGGTGGTGTCGCGCAAGGTGCGCGACAAGGCCCGCGAGATCGCGGCCACCATGCTGGAGACCAGGCCCGAGGACCTGGCCTGGGAGAAGGGCCGCTGGTACGTGAAGGGCGATCCCGAGATCGGCGCGCTGATCGAGGACATCGCCGCGCGCGCCTACAGCGGCGAGGCGATGCCGGCCGGGATGGAGGGCGGCCTCGACGCGCAGGTGATCTACGACCCTCCGAACCTGACCTATCCCTACGGCGCCTACATCGCCGTGGTCGACATCGACCCGGACACAGCCCAGGTGACGGTGCGGCGCTTCATCGCCGTGGACGACTGCGGCGTGCGCATCAATCCGATGATCGTGGACGGCCAGATCCACGGCGGGCTCGCCGAGGGTGTCGGCATCGCCCTGATGGAGCTGATCTCGTTCGACGAGGAGGGCAACTGCCTCAACTCCTCGTTCATGGACTACCTGATCCCGACCGCGCTCGAGTGTCCCGACTTCGAGCTCGGCTATACGACCACGCCCTGCCCCCATCACCCGCTCGGCGCGAAGGGCATCGGCGAGTCACCCAACGTGGGCTCGCCGCCGGCGATCGTCAACGCGGTGATCGACGCGCTGCGCGAGACGCACGGGGTCGAGCACATCGACATGCCCTGCACCCCGGCCCGCGTGTGGGCGGCGATGCAGGGACGCCCCGAGCCGCCCCAATGACGTCCGCCGGTGAGCTCCACCGGCTCGCGCCCGACGTCGAGACGCTGGCCCAGCGCCTCGGGGCGGTGGACTACCTGGTCGATGAGGGGCTGGCGACGTCGATGTTCCTCAGCCTGCGCCTGCCCCAGCCGCTGCTGCTCGAGGGGGAGGCGGGGGTCGGCAAGACCGAGGCGGCCAAGTCGCTGGCCGCCGTGCTCGACACGCCGCTGATCCGCCTGCAGTGCTACGAGGGGATCGACGCCGCGGAGGCGCTCTACGAGTGGAACTACCCGCGGCAGCTGCTGAGCATCCGGCTGGCCGAGGCCGGCGGCGAGACCCTTCGCGAGGAGGACCTGTTCGGCCCTGACTACCTCATCCGGCGCCCGCTGCTGCGCGCGCTCGAGCATCCCGGCCCGCGGCCCGCGGTGCTGCTGATCGACGAGATCGATCGCGCCGACGACGACTTCGAGGCCTTCCTGCTCGAGCTGCTGGCCGAGGCCCGCGTGACGATCCCGGAGCTCGGGCCGGTGGTGGCCACCCATCCGCCGATCATCGTCCTGACGTCGAACCGCACCCGTGACCTGCACGACGCCGTGAAGCGCCGCTGCCTGTACCACTGGATCGACTACCCGAACCCCCAGCGCGAGGTGGACATCATCCGCCGCCGCGTGGTGGGCTCCTCGGAGACGCTGGCCGTCCACGTGGCGGACGCGGTCTCGCGTATGCGCGACAGCGACGTGCAGAAGCCGCCGGGGATCGCCGAGGCCATCGACTGGCTGGCGGCCCTGAAGGTGCTCGGGATCGAGCGGCTCGATGCGGCAGCCGTGGACCTCACGCTCGGGTCGGTGCTCAAGTACGAGGAGGACCAGGAGGTGATCCGCGCGGCCGGCCTGGACGAGCTCGTGCAGCCTCGATGAGTGATTTTCGGGTGGAGAAGCTCGAGCTCGATCTACCCCCGTTGGCTGGAGCGCTGAGCCGGCGCCTGCACGACGCGGGCCTGCCGGTATCCCCCGAACGGCCAATCGCCTTCGCCCGGGCGCTCACGCTCGTCCGGCCCCTGACGCGGAGGCGCCTGTACTGGACCGCCCGCGGCGTGTTCGTCTCCGACCGGTCTCAGGTTCAGGCGTTCGACTCAGTGTTCTTCTCGATCTTCGGGGCTCGCGGTCCGGACGAGTCATTCGACCCGGAATCGGCGCACGTGGCCGGCGCGCCGCCCGGCGAGCCGCCCCGGTCCGATTACGCCGGTGTGCCTGGCGACGTGCAGGCCGGCGGACCCTCGGTGGCGGCTCGTCCGACCGCCGATGACGAGGATGGGGCGGATGGGGGCGTCCTGCAGGCGATGGCAAGCGACGAGGAGCACCTGGCGGGCAAGAGCTTCGAGACGCTGGACGCGCACGAGCTGGCACAGCTCTATCGGCTGATGTCGCGCCTCGAGCTGGCCACCCCGGTGCGGCGCACGCGCCGCTACCGCAGGCGCCGGCGCGGACAGCAGATCGACATGCGGCGAACCCTGCGAGGCAGCTTCCGTACCGGCGGCGACCCGATCCGCCTCGCGCACCGCCGGCGGCGGGAGTCCCGCCGCCGGCTCGTGATGCTGTGCGACATCTCCGGCTCGATGGAGCCCTACGCGCGCGCCTACCTGCAGTTCCTGACCTGCGCCGCCGGCAGCGGCCCCAACGCCGAGGCGTTCGCCTTCGCCACCCGGCTCACGCGCCTGACGCGCGCGCTGGCCTCCCGGCACCCGGAGCGAGCCATCCAGCGCGCCGCCGCGGCGGCGCCCGACTGGTCGAGCGGGACGCGGATCGGTGACGCCCTGAAGGAGTTCAACGACCGCCACGGGCGGCGCGGCATGGCCCGCGGGGCGGTGATCGTGATCCTCTCCGACGGCTGGGAGCGCGGCGATCCGATGCTCGTGGGCCGCGAGATGGCGCGTCTCGGGCGCCTGGCGCACCGGATCGTGTGGGTCAATCCGCGGGTGGGCGCGAGCCGGTTCTCCGTCCAGGCGGGGGGCATGGTGGCCGCCCTGCCGCATTGCGACGCGCTGGTGAGCGGACACAGCTTCCAGGCGCTCGGCGAGGTCGTGGACGCCATCGGCGGGGCGCCGGCGCTGGAGCCGCGGCCGGTCGAGGTCGCCGCCGACGAGCCGGAGCCCTGGGCGAGCGCCACGCCGGTGCCCGGAAGCTCGGTGGCCATGCCGAGCGGGAACAGTCCCAGCAGGGGAAACACCACCCCGGGATGGTGAGCGATGGCCGACGCTAAGACCTGCATCTACCCCGGTTGCGAGCGACCGGCCGTGCCTCCCCACCAGCTGGGCGGGCCACAGCCGGCCTTCTGCGACCTCGAGGAGCACAACGCGCTTCGCGCGCACCAGGAGCGGGAGCGTCTCGCGTCCCGGAACGAGCTAGACCGAGAGGAGAAGACGAGTGGCTGACGAGGCCTACCGAGCAGTCTTCCTGCGCGTGCACCCCACCGGCAAGATGGTGCTCAGCCTGACCACCGAGGCCGACGGCAACGAGCGCGAGTACGCCGAGCTCGTGGCCGCCGAGCTGGGTGTGCCGGCGCTCGACGTGAAGGTCGTCCCCGCGGACACCAACCGTTTCGGCACGGGTCACGGCTTCAACACGAGCCCGTCCGGGGGCGCCTCGGCGGCGATCACCAGCGCCACGGCCAAGATCCGCGACAAGGCGCGGCTGCTCGCCGGAATGGCGCTGGACGCCTCGCCCGAGAGCCTCACCTGGTCGAGGGGCGCGTGGACGGCCGGCAACGGCAGCGACCCGGCCGAGGCCAAGACGATCGAGGAGATCGCGCTCTACGCGCACGGCACCGGCGCGCTGCCGCCGGGCGTGGAGGGCGGCCTGGACGCGCAGACCGTCTACCGCGATTGAGCCCTGGATCTAGCGGTGGTTGTCGAGCACGATCTCGACCTCGTCGGCGACCTTCAGGGCGCCGAAGAGGGCGGAGTAGGGCTTCATGCCCCAGTCGGTCTGCTTCACCACGGCCGTGCCGCTGAGCTTCCCGTCTGCGTCCGCGACAAGATCGAACTCGATGGGACGGGTGGTGCCGGCGAGGGTGAGATCCCCCTGCACGCTGATCCGGCCGCCGTCGTCGGCGTGTGCCGTGCCGGTCGAGCGAAAGGTGATGTCCTGACGCTTGAGGACCTCATCGTCGATGGTCTGGTGGATGCTCGCCTTCTCGTCGTCACCGAGGGCCTGGATCCCGCCCGTGCCCGATTGCACCCGCAGCGACGTGGCGTCGGCGGCGAGCTCGATCTTCGTGGCCGAGGGATCGTCGCCGACTTCGAGCGTGCCCTCCCAGGAGGTCACGTGGATCACCAGGTCGTGCCCGGCCTTGGCCGCCGCCCCGCTTCGCCGCGTATGAACCGAGAGGTCGGCGTTGTGCGGTCCGAGCCGATGCGTGCCTTGCTGAAGCGCCACCGGGCGAGCCTATTGGGAACCCCGAGACAGGAGAAGACACATGGCCATCGAGCTTGATCATTCGTTCTCCACCGAGAAGTCGATCGACGACAGCTTCACCTCGATCACCGACCTCGAGCGGGTGGTGCCGGCGGTGGAGGGCGGTCGCGTGATCGAGACGACGGGACCGGACTCCGTGAAGGCCGAGATCCTGATGAAGATGGGCGCGATGTCGATGAAGATGGTCGGCACGGTCGAGGTCGCGGAGCAGGACGCCGACGCCCACACCGCCGTGCTCCGGGTCAAGGCCAAGGAGGCCGGTGGCACCGGGCACGCCAACGCCGACGTGACCTTTCAGCTGGAGGACGGCGGCGGGAACATTCACACCCGGGCGCAGATCACGGGCAAGGCCGCATCGATGGGCGAGGGCGTGGTCATCGGCGTGCTCGACGGGCTCATCACCGACTTCACCACCAAGCTCGGCCAGATCTGAGCCGAGCGATTGATCTGGACGAAACGTTGACGCGCAGTACAGGACATCGGGTTGAGCCCCGAATCACCCGATCTCGATCAGACGATGCTCACGCCCCTACATCCCATGCTGCCCCGGGTGCCTGCCCTCCCCAGACCGGGCGAGCGCCGCGCGCACGCCCGTGAACTGCCGCACGACGCTGCGCGCTACGCGTGCGAATGCGGAACGTCCTTCACGGCAGGGGTCACCACGTCGGTCAAGTGCCCGGCCTGCGGGCAGCAGCAGCCCTGGTAGTGACGCTCCTCTAGCCCGGGCGGCCGCCAGATCGCGTTCTCGATCGCCGGCAGGCGAGTTCGTCCGCGGCGTGCGTCCCGAGGCGATCCTCCCTACGAACCGCAGGTGTGTCATGCGGAACGTAGGGGCTCCCTATGCGCCAGCGCGCACCCTCTACCCGCCGGGCCTCCTCTGGGCCGGGTAGGGCACATCGATGTCGAGGCGCCCGTCGGCCAGGAGCCTGACCAGCATCAGCTGGGTGTCGCCGTCGCTGTAGAGGAGCTGGCAGCGGGTCGCCCCGGCAGGACGAATCGCGCCCGCGCAGCGCACGGAGCCCACCTGCGGGATTCCACCGCGCCGGACCTGGCGTTCGAGGCGGGGCTCCGCGCTCGAGGCCGCCACCGGCTCGACCGGATCGGGAGCGCCGTCGCGGGTGAGCAGCAACACAGACACTCCGACGGCAAGCGGAGCAGGACAGCAGACACGAGCCACGCCCGTGAGGGCCGCGGAAGCGAGCGCCGGGACGGCTCCTCGAAGAACACGAAGCCACACTCGCCGCAGCGGGACGCCTGGGCCGGCGCGCCGGCGCCGCAGCGCGGGCAGCTGGTTGTCGTGACCGTCACGCCCCGACGGTAGCGGGGTTGGGGTCCGCAGCGCGATCTAGCCCGTCAACCGCCCGTGCAGCTGGCCCCGGAACGTCGCGATCTCGGTGACCGCCGCGCCGACGAAGGCCTGGCTCGTCGTGTGGATCTCATCGTGGAGGTCGGCCATGTAGGCGGGGTTGCCGGCCAGGCCCTCGATCGAGGCCAGGGCACGCTCGGCCTGGAGGTCCTGGAGGCGCAGGTGGAGGTCGGTGGCGGTCATGGGGCGATCTTCGGCCGCGCGGGGGCGTTCGGACATCCGGGATACCCCCGGCCGGTCCCCGGGCCGGCACGGGCTGCCAGCATGGCGGGCGTGAGCACGCTCGAGCTCGACACCCCGCACGGTCCCGCCCGGGCCCACCTCCACCAGGTCGCGGATCCCGTGGCCGCCCTGGTGCTGGGGCACGGCGCCGGGGGAGGGGTGGCCGCTCCGGATCTGGTGGTGGCGACCGAGGCGGCGAACTCCGAGCGAATCAGCGTCGCGCTGGTCGAGCAGCCCTACCGCGTGGCCGGGCGGCGGGCGCCGGCTCCCGCGGCGCAGCTCGAAACGGCCTGGATCACGGTCACCGGGCAGCTGGCGGCGGGGGAGCTGAGCGGCCTCCCCCTGATCGTGGGCGGTCGCTCGCTGGGCGCCCGGGTGGCGTGCCGCACCGTGGCGGCCACCGGCGCGGTGGCCGTGCTCTGCCTCGCCTTCCCGCTCGTCCCGCCCCGGCGCAAGGGCGGCCCGATGCCGCCGAGCCGCCTGGACGAGCTCGAAGCGGTTGAGCTGCCGGTGCTCGTCGTGCAGGGCGAGAGCGACCAGTTCGGCATGCCGCCGCCCGGCCCCAACCGTTCCGTGGTCACGGTGGCGGGCAACCACAGCCTGCGCAAGGACACCGAGGCGGTTGGGCGAGCGGTGAAGGACTGGCTGCCGGCCGCATTACCCGAGGGGTAAGCGATTAGTCCGGGGGCTGCTGCTTGTCTAAGGGCCGAACGCTTTTCTCGTCGCCCAGGAGCAAGACAAGTGACTGTTGACACGAACACGCCGACCGACACAAACTCAGACCGAAAACGCTGGCTGGCGCTCTACGTGCTGTGCGTGGGCGTGCTGATGATCGTCCTCGACGCGACGATCGTGAACGTCGCTCTGCCCTCGATCCAGGACGACCTGGGCTTCTCGCAGAGCGATCTCGCCTGGGTGGTCAACGCCTACCTGATCGCCTTCGGCGGGCTGCTCCTGCTGGCCGGCCGCATGGGCGATCTCATCGGCCAGCGGCGGGTCTTCCTGATCGGCCTGGCGATCTTCACCGTGGCCTCGCTGCTGTGCGCGGTGGCGCAGAGCCAGGGCATGCTGATCGGCGCGCGCTTCGTGCAGGGCGTCGGCGGAGCGCTGACCTCTGCGGTGGTCCTGGGCATGATCGTGACCATGTTCCCCGAGCCGCGCGAGCAGGCCAAGGCGATCGGGGTCTACACCTTCGTCGCGGTCGCCGGCGGCTCGATCGGCCTGCTTGTGGGCGGCGTGCTCACCGAGGCCATCAACTGGCATTGGATCTTCTTCGTCAACCTGCCGATCGGCGTGGCCACGGCGCTGTTCGCGCTGCGGCTGGTGGAGGACGGCGAGGGCATCGGCTTCGGCGAGGGCGCGGACATCCCCGGCGCGGCGCTGCTCACCGGCGGGTTGATGCTCGGCGTGTACACCATCCTCGGCGTGGCCGAAGAGGGCTGGGGCTCCACAAGAACGCTCGGGCTCGGAGCGGTCTCGCTGCTCCTGCTCGCTGCCTTCATCGTGCGCCAGTCGCGCATCGAGAACCCGCTCATGCCGCTGCGGCTGTTCCGGTCTCCCAACGTGACCGGAGCCAACCTGATCCAGGCGCTGCTGGTGGTGGGCATGTTCGGGATGTTCTTCCTGGGCGCGCTCTACATGCAACGGATCCTGGGTTACAGCGCGCTCGAGGTCGGCCTGGCCTTCCTGCCCTCCACGATCGTGATGGGCACCATCTCGTTCCGCTACTCGGCCCGCGCGAACATGCGCTTCGGCGCCAAACCGGTGCTGATCCCCAGCATGCTGGCCATCGGCGGCGGGATGCTGCTGTTCGCCCGCACCCCGGTGGACGGCAGCTTCGCCGTCGACATCCTGCCGGCGATGGTCCTGTTCGGCACCGGCGCCGGCTTCGGCTTCCCGGCGCTCATGTCGCTCGCCATGTCGGGAGCCACCCCCAGCGACTCGGGACTGGCCTCCGGGCTCGTCAACACGAGCGTGCAGGTGGGCGGCGCCATCGGCCTGGCCGTGCTGGCCACGCTCGCCAGCGAGCGCACCGACAGCCTGCTGGCTGACGGCGAGTCCACCGCGGCCGCGCTCAACTCCGGCTATCACCTGGCCTATCTGATCGGGGCGGGCCTCGTGGCTGTCGCTCTGGTGGTTGCCCTGCTCGTGCTGCGGCCCGAGGAGGCGCCTGCCGCGGAGCCCGCACAGTCTGCGGAGCCGGCCTACGGCGAGGCCGGCTGAGCCAGGTCAGCCGAGCGGCGCGAGCAGCGCCTTCTTGCCCTCGAAGGCGAAGAACAACAGGTCGACCATCCGGAAGGTCGTGTTGTTGGGCCCGAGCGAGGGCTTGAACGCCGTGTCGCGGACGATCGAGTGGGTGCTGCCCTCCATCGCGCGGTGGAAGGTCTCCGCCACGATCCGGGCACCCACGCCCTTCAGCTTGCCGCCATTGAACTCCGCCTCGCGCAGGACATAGAACCAGAGCGGGGTGTTCTTGAGGAACGCCTCGCGCTGCGTCTGGGTGAGAGAGCCGATGTCCGCGCCGCCGGAGCCGTTGCGCAGCTGGGCGGCGGTGAGCTTGGTGACGTTCACGCCCTTGTTCTTCAGGAAGGTGACCATCTGCTGACCCGTGGCCAGGTTGACCATCTTCGCGCGCGTGAGGTTGCGGAAGGCGAGGTTGCGGCGAGCGTCGTTGAAGCCGACGTTGGGCCCGCCGAAGGTGCCGGTCGGCAGGTGTTCCAGCGGGTTGACCAGGGTCGAGTCGATGCGCATCGCCCGGTTGAACTTGCCCGCCGGCACCACCAGGCCCGGCTTGGGGATCTCGCCGAAGTCGTAGAGGCGCCGGAAGTCGGCGATCCAGTTGCTGGGCAACCGCGAGCCGCCGCCGAGGTCGCCTCCGGTGGCCGAGAACAGGAACAGCAGCTCGAGCGAGCCCGACCCGCCGTCGAAGATCCTGTTCCAGTTGTAGCCGCGCCGGATCATCGCGTGCCCGAGCCGGAAGCCGGCCACCGAGAACTCCAGCGGCATGGTCGGGACGTCGGTAGGCGTGGCGCCCACCTCGAAGGCCTTACGGCCCTGGTTGAACACGTTGCTGACCACGCCGGCCGCGGCGATGCGGGGCAGATAGTCGGTGCGCAGCATCCACTGGTAGTGCTTCGTCACCAGCTCGCGCGCCTTGGTGAAGCGCTGACCGGCGGGCACCGAGGCGGGCAGCGTGTCGACCACCCGGTTGTGGAAGCGGATCATCGCCAGGTGGGTCTGGGCTACGGCGAGGTTCTCGTCGTTGCGCGGATCGGGGATCACCGCCTTGCGCTTCTTGGCCTGGGTGTTGCCCAGGCCGCGCGGCAGGTCGAAGCCGTCCTTGGCGGGGATTCCGTCGGCCGCGATGGTCTTGCCCATCTTGAGATGCAGACCGTCCGTCTCATAGAACTTGGCCGACTCCGGATCCTGCGGGCCGGCGCCGTAGAGCGAGTCCAGGTCGAGGCTGGGCGAGCGTCCCTGAAGCAGCGCGGCGGGCGAGATGTTGGTGCCCAGCGTGACCGTGGTCCGGTCGAAGGTCAGGTCGTGGTCCACGAACTGGCCGAGGTAGGTGAAGCCCGCCGGCACCCCGGTGGCGCCTCCGCCGCCGGCGGCCATCTCGTGCCCCACCTTCTTGCGGTTGGGCTCGCCGAGCTGCTTGCCGGTCCCCTTCGGGCCCATCCGCGAGAAGCGGAACGGCGGCGCGGTGTCGGCGGCCGCGAGGGCCGCCACCGTGCGTCCCCCGTCGGCTTCGGTCAGAAGTCCCTCTCCGACCACGTAGTAGCTCTCGGAACCGTGCTTGTCCACACCGCCTCCTGTCCTTGGGGCCGACGCGGGCTCGACACTCTCACGCCGTGCCACTCGCCGTCAACGGGTACGCGTCGGGCCTTGGAGGCGCTCAGGGTGAGTGCACCGGCGGCTCGAACACGGCGGGCATAGGCCCGCTGTCGGCCTCCGTGCCACAGCTCTCGCAGTAGGGAGGTCGCTCGGAGTTGCGGAAGCCGAGTGCCGCCCAGACGATCAGCCACAGGCCGAACGTCACCACGCTGAGCGCGAGATGGAGCAGGTGGTTCACCCGCGGCTTGACCATTACGGTCTGGCGGCCGCAGGAAAAGCACCAGCCCGCCGACCGGTACATGCCCACTCTGAACATCGGATGTTCCTTCTCTGGGGTGCCTCGACTGGAAGTCTCACGCCCACGCCGGACGGGTGATACCCCCGGTTGTCTGGTCTCGGCCCCCCAAGCGGGGGTGACCATCCGGTCAGCCGGGCCCGCCGGGCGGTTTAACCTCCCGGCGCGTGAGCCACGGCACCGCCTACGAGCTGGCCCGGATCAGGCTGTCGAGCGGCGAGGAGACCACGGTCTACCTGGTGCGCCATCCACTGCCCGGCACCGCTGTCCGCGTGGTCCACTTCCCGGAGCCCACCCGGCTCGATCACTGGTGCGCGGCCAACGGAGTCGAGGAGGCGATGGTCGGCGGCTTCTTCCTGCGCGACCCCTATCGCCCGCTCGGCGAGGTGAGGATCGCCGGTGCGGCACTGGCCCACGAGCCGATCACCGATCCCTGGGGCCCGCGGCGCGCCTGTCTGCAGATGGACGGTGGAGTGAGGATCGCCCCGCGCCAACGGCTCGAGGCCAAGCCGCCTGGCGACCTGTTGCAGGCCGGACCGCTGCTGGTCTCGGGAGGGGAGCCAGTAGCGCTCGGCGAAGACCGCGAGGGCTTCTCGAGCGGCGCCGAGCAGTTCGATTCCGACATCACGGCCGCCCGTCATCCGCGCTGCGCGATCGGCCTGAACGGCCACGAGCTGCTCGCCGTCTGCTGCGACGGACGCAGATCGGGGGTGGACGGCGGTCTCGGCCTGGGCGAGCTCGCACGGCTGCTGCTCTCGTTCGGCGCCGAGGAAGCCCTCAACCTCGACGGCGGCGGCTCGGCCACCCTCGTCCATCGTGGCCACCTGCTCAACCGCCCTTACTCCCACGAGGGTCAGCCCGCGCCCGAGTCGCGCCCCGTGGTCACCGCGCTCGTGTTCGATCCCGTCGGGTGACGCAGGGGGCTTCACCACGCCTCGCGTGGGCGGTCGGCGCGCTCGCCGTGGACCCGGGCGATCGCCTGCTCGAGGTCGGCTGCGGCCACGGCGTGGCCGTCTCCCTGGTCTGCGAGCGCCTTGCGAACGGCCGGATCGTGGGCATCGACCGCTCGGCCAAGATGATCGAGGCGGCCACCAGGCGAAACCGCGAGCACATCGAGTCCGGCCGGGCCCAGCTCGAGACGTCCACGCTGGCCGGCGCTCGCCTCGCCGCACATTCGTTCGACAAGCTGTTCGCCGTTCATGTGGCCGTCTTCTGGCGTCGACCGGCCGAGGCGCTCGGCCGCGCTCGCGAGCTGCTGGGTCCCGGAGGGCGGCTCTACCTGTTCAACCAGGCGCCGGGATGGAGCGACGTCGGGTCCGCCGCGCACTTCGGGCGCACGCTCGCGAGTGTCCTGTCAGAGCACGGCTTTGCGGTCGATGACGTACTCACGGAGAGTCTCGAACCGGCCCCCGTGGTGGGGGTGATCGGGCGCCCGGAGTCTGCTCCCGGGTGATCCGCTGCGGCTGGCCTGCGTAGGAAGAGGTCCTACCCGCAACACAGGAGGCCTTCGTGCCTGGCATCGGACCAATGGAATTGATCGTCGTGCTCATCGTGGCCCTGCTCATCTTCGGACCCAAGAAGCTGCCTGAGCTCGGGAAGTCGCTGGGCAGCGGCATGCGCAGCTTCAAGGACTCCGTGAGCGGATCCGATCGCGACGAGCTGCCGGCCGGCGAGCCGAGCGCCGCCAAGAAGTCCTGAGCGAAGCGAGCAGCAGCTCATGCGCCGGATCAAGCCGGTCGCTCACGACGAAGAGCTGACGGTCGTCGATCACCTCGACGAGCTGCGGGCGCGCCTGATGGTGTCGCTCGCGGCCTTCGTGGTGGCCTTCTCGCTGACCGCGTGGCAAAGCGATCTCGTCCTGGACATCATCAACGCTCCGTTGCCCGACGGCTACGTGCCGATCACGCTGGGGCCGGCCGAGCCCTTCATCCAGACGCTGAAGAACGCCGGTTACGCGGCGATCCTGCTCACGCTGCCGGTGCTGCTCTACCAGGCCTACGCCTTCCTCGTTCCGGCCCTCCGCCCGCGCGAGCGGCTGCTGGCGATCCCGCTGCTCCTCATGGTGCCGGTGCTGTTCATCGGCGGGGTGGTGTTCTGCTACCTCGTGGTGCTCCCGCCGGCGCTCGACTTCCTGCTGTCGTTCAACGAGTCCCAGTTCAACAACCAGCTGCGGGCGAGCGACTACTACGACTTCGCCGTGATGACGATGCTCGCCCTGGGCCTGGGCTTCCAGGTTCCGGTCGGCGTGCTGGTGCTGACGCGGCTGGGCGTGGTCTCGTACGACAAGCTGCGCCGCAGCCGGCGCTACGCCATCCTGGCCATCGCCGTCCTGGCGGCGCTCCTGCCCACGCTCGATCCCATCACGCTCGTGCTCGAGATGGTGCCGCTGATGGCCCTCTACGAGATCAGCATCCAGCTCTCGCGCCTGGTCGAGCCGATCAGCCTCACGCGCGAGGATGCGTCCTCCGGGGCGCCCGGCTGACCAGATTCGGCCTCGGTGAGGTGCCTTGGGTCGCCAACCCTCCACCGTTCCTGCGCAGAGGGGGTTGACTGATGCACGCGACCTGCCGATAAGGGATAACACGCTCACCGTTTCGGCAGGGGTGCCGTAAACGGATTGGGCAGAAACGGCAAATAGCTGGAAGAAGCGGGCCGGGAGGCTGGCCAATGGTGTGGACGATTGTGCTGATAGCGGGAGCCTGGGTGCTTGCCTCGGTTGTCGTTTCACTGCTCCTGTTTCCGCTGTGGGAGAGTTCGAAGGCCCGTGTTCAAGCACCGGCCGGAGCGAGCGAGCTGCTGGCCGCCACGGTCGAGGACGGTCCCGCGATGGGCGGCCACCCGGCGGTGCGTCCCGGTCCGGCCGACCCGATCCCCTCGCCTCAGCGGCTGGGCTACGCCGAGCTCGTGCTCGAGCGCCTCGCCGCCCATACGCAGGCGGTGCTGGGCGTGGACGGGGCGTGCGTGCTGGTGCGCGAGGGCCCCGAGCTGGAAACGGTGTCGGGAGTGGCCGGAGCTGGTCTCGGCCAGGGAATGGTGGGCCGGCGCTTCAGCACCGAGAGCGGCCTGTCCGGCATGGCCCTTCGCACCGGGCGCCCGGTGATATTCCCCGTGGCCGCGGGAGACGGCGAACGCACCGGGGGAGTCGCCGTCGAGGAGATGCTGCCCGCCGCCGCGGCGCCGCTGTCCGGCTCGCTGGGTCCGCGCGGAGCTCTCCTGGTCGGCTCGGCGGGTGAGCCCACCGAGCTCGGTCTCGTGGAGCTCGAGCTGCTGTCGGAGTTCGCCGGCCTCACCAGCCGGGCTCTGCGTCACCAGGAGCATCACGAGCTGATGGCCGGAGATTCGCGGGCGGAGATCAGGGCACTGGTGGGCGCCCTCGCCAACGCCGACGGGGCCACGTTCCGGCACTCCCTCGAGGTGGCCGAGTTGGCCACCCGGGTGGGCCGCCGGCTGGGACTCGACCGGGCCGAGCTGGTGGAGCTCGAGCTGGGAGCTCTGCTCCACGACATCGGCAAGTTGAGGCTGCCCGCGGAGATACTCAAGAAGCCGGGTCCGCTCGACCCGCGGGAGTGGGAGCTCGTACAGCGCCACCCCGAATGGGGCGCCGACCTCGTGGCCGGCATACCCGGGCTCGAGGCGGTGGCCATGATCGTGCGGCTGCACCACGAGCGACCCGACGGCGCCGGCTATCCGCACGAGCTCCCGCTCGAGCGGATTCCCGTGGCCAGCCGCATCATCTCCGTGTGCGATGCCTACGGGGCGATGACCGGCGGGCGCCCCTACCAGGAGCCGGTCGACCCGTCCGACGCGGTCCGCGAGCTCCTGCGGCACGCCGGCAGCCAGTTCGATCCGGAGAGCGTGAGAACGCTCGCCAGGATCATCGAGCAGCGGCCGCTCGCCGCGGCCTGAGCGCCCGCCACAGTCCCGCCGGAATAAGCCCCCCGGTGCTCGGTCATGAAGGCATGGCCACCACGACGATCGCCCGGCGCATCCTCAACCCCGTTCAGCGCGATTCGATCACCTTCCTCGAGACGAGCGCCGAAAGCGGCGGCGAGCGCACGCTGTGCCTCTTCGAGGTGGCCCCCGGCGGCCGGGTCAAGCCACACTTCCACATGTCCTACAGCGAGCACTTCTTCGTACACGAGGGTCGCCTGACGGTCACGATCGGGCAGGAGACGCACGCGCTGGGGCCGGGAGAGGATGCCCTCGTCGCGCCCGGCCTGCTGCACGCGTGGCGGAATGACGGGGCCGAGCGAGTGATGGCGGACCTCGAGCTGCGTCCCGGTCACACCGGCTTCGAGGAGGGCTTGCGCATCCTCTTCGGCCTGGCCGCCGACGGTCGGGTGATGGCCGACGGGCTGCCGCGCAACCCGCTCCACACCGCTGTGCTGCTCGATCTGGGCGAGCTCCGGCTGCCCGGCGCCCTCGGGGCCGTGAGGCCGCTGTTCGGGCTGCTCTCACGGGTCGCTCGCCGCAGCGGCGTGGAGCGAGAGCTGCGGCGGCGCTACCTCGGCCAGACCTAGGCCGCGCTGGCTCCGGTGGCCAGAACGCCGCCGTCGGCCAGCACCACTCCGTCGGCGCAGGAGGCCTCCACCAGGCCGCCGTGAAACTGCTCCTGGTAGAGCCGGCTGTAGAGGCCGCCCTGCTCTACCAGCTCAGCGTGGGTGCCGCGCTCCACCAGCCGGCCGCGGTCGAGGACGAAGATCACGTCGGCCGCGAAGATCGTGGACAGCCGGTGGGCGATGGCCAACGTGGTGCGGCCCTCCATCAGCGGTTCGAGAGCGGCCTGGACGAGCCGCTCGCTGGTGGTGTCGAGGGCGGAGGTGGCCTCGTCGAGGATCAGTATGCGGGGGTCCTTGAGCAGCGCCCGCGCGATGGCCACGCGCTGCTTCTCGCCTCCGGAGAGGCGGTAGCCGCGCTCGCCGACCATGGTGTCGTAGCCGTCGTCGAGCTCCATGATCCGGTCGTGGATGAGCGCGGCCCGCGCCGCGCCCTCGAGCTGGTCCTCGGTCGCGTCGCGGCGCGCGTAGAGCAGGTTCTCGCGCACGCTGGCGTGGAACAGGTAGGTCTCCTGGGTGACCACCCCGACGATCTCCGCCAGCGAGGCCAGCGTGATGTCGCGCACGTCGATGCCGTCCACGCGCACGCTGCCCGAGCTGGGGTCATACAGGCGTGGCACGAGATAGGAGACCGTGGTCTTGCCTGCGCCGCTGGGGCCGACCAGCGCGGCCAGCTGACCGGGCTCCACCTCGAGCGAGAGCCCGTCGAGCGCCATCCGGCGATCGCCGTCGTGGGCCGAAGGCTCCCCGTCGGCCTCGGCCCCGGTGGTGTCGCGCGGATAGGCGAAGGAGACCGAGTCGAGGCTCACCCGCCCCTGCACGCCACGCGCGTCGAGGGCGATCGCGTCCGGAGCGTCGACGATGTCGGGCTCGAGGTCGAGGTACTCGAAGACCCGCTCGAACAGCGCGAGCGAGGACTGGATCTCGACCGAGACCCGAAGCAGCGAGACGATCGGGAAGAACAGGCGGGTCTGAAGCGTGGTGAAGGCCACGATCGTCCCGGCGCTGATCGCCTGGCCGCCGCCGTCGATGCTCAGGCCCGCGACCAGGTAGATGATCGCCGGCGTGATGCCGAAGAACGCCTGCACGAGGGCGAAGAAGCCCTGGCCCGTCATCTGCTGGCGCACCTGCAGCCCGGCCAGACGCTCGTTGGCGCGCCGGTAGCGCTCGATCTCGTCGGAGCGCCGCTCGAACACCTTGGAGAGCAGGATCCCGGACACCGAGAGGGTCTCCTGCGTGATGGCGCTCATCTCGGCCATCGACTCCTGGGTCTCCGCGCTCACCGCCCGCCGGACGCGGCCGACGCGGTAGGTGAGCACGACGAACAACGGCACGAGGATCAAGGAGACGACGGTCAGCTCCCAGGACAGGATCAACATGGCCACGAGGCTGCTGGCCACGGTCACGACGTTGGAGAGGATCGACGACGCCGTGCTGGTGACCACGGTCTGCACACCGCCGACGTCGTTGGCCAGCCGCGACTGGATCTCGCCCGTGCGCGTGCCGGTGAAGAACGACAACGGCATCGACTGAAGGTGCGCGTAGAGCCGGTCGCGCAGGTCCTGCATCACCCGGTTGCCCACCCAGTTGGTGAGGTAGGTCTGGCCCACCCCGATCACGCCGAGCACGATCGGGATGGCCACCATCAGGCCCACGAGCGGGTACAGCAACGAAAGGTCGGGACCGCCGCTGACGAACAGAGCGTCGTCGAACACCACCTGCACCAGCAGGGGGTTGACGATCCCCAGCGCGGAGGTCACGACGATCGAAAAGAGGATCAGCGCGGTGCGGCCGCGGTAGGGCCGAAACAGGCGGACGATACGCCGCGTGAGCCGCTCCCGCTGGGGTTTCTCGTCGCCCGCCACGCGCGCAATGAGATTACGCGGCGCGTTCCGGCACTGGTGGCGCTTTCAGCCGATCCCTAACGTTCAGCGCATGAGCGATCTCACCAGAGGTTCCGGTGGCCCGCCTTCCCGGCGCTCCCGGGAGAAGCGGGCCTATCAGCTGGTGGTGGGTGGAGCCACCGCCGGCGCGATCGGCGTGGTGGGCCTGGTGCTCGCCCTGGTGGGCGTGATCGGCTACGGGATCCCCGTGCTCGCGCTGGTGATCGCCGTGGTCTGCCTCCTGCTGTTCCGCCGCACCGTCTCCCGCTGAGGCCGGCGGGGCGGTGGCGGGCCCGTTCTAGGCTGGCCGCGTGGACCGCTCCGCCACGCTGCCCATCCGCCGCAACACCGCTCTGCTTTCGGCGGCGCTCGCCACCAACTCGGCGATGCTCCAGCTGTCCGCGGCCGTGGCCTCGCTCACGCTGGTGGACGTGCTGGGCGTGGAGGGCCTGCTGGGCCTCGGGCCGGCGATCGTCCTGGCCTGCGGCGCTCTCGCGGCGCTGCCCGCCGGACGGGCGATGGACCGGATCGGTCGCGTGCCTGTCCTGGCGGCCGGCTACCTGGTGGGTGCGCTCGGCTGCGGGCTGGCGGCCCTGGGCAGCGCGTCGTCGACGGGACCGCTCGTGCTCGCCGGCCTGGCCGGCGTGGGGGCGGCCAGCGGGATCGCCCTGCTCGCGCGCATCGCCGCGGGCGACATGTACCCGCCCGAGCGACGGGCGCGCGGGATCGCTCTCGTGCTGTTCGGGGCCGTGTTCGGCGCCTTCCTGGGCCCCGCCGTGTTCAGCCCGATCCTCGCGGGGCGCGAGCTCGACGGCGACGCTCTCGCCCCGCTGTGGCTCGCCGCGGGAGCGTTCATGCTCGTGGGCTGCGGGCTGGTGGCCTGCGTGCGTCCGGACCCGCGGCGGATCGCTGAGCTGCTCGACCACGAGCGGCCGCTGGAGACCGGGACGCGTCGCGTCCCGCTCGGCGAGCTGTTGCGCCGTCCCGGCGTCGTGCCCGCTCTGATCGCCGCCCAGGCGAGCTTCGCCGTGATGGTCGGAGTGATGACGCTCACCGGCGCGGTGGTGGTGGACCATCAGGGTCACGAGGGGCACGACGTGTTTCCGATCATCGGGGCCCACGTGATCGGCATGTACGCCCTGGTGATCGTGATCGGCGACCTGATCGACCGCATCGGCCGCCCTCCTTCGCTGGCCGGCGGGCTCGTGGTGATGGCGCTGTCGGTGATCAGCCTGCTGTGGGTGGAGAGCGTGGCCGCCACCGCGGTGGCGCTGTTCGGCCTCGGTGTGGGCTGGAACCTGTCCTTCGTAGCCGCCACGGCCGAGCTGGCCGATCTGACCCATCCGTCCGAGCGCGGCCGCCTGCTGGGCTTCAACGATCTGCTCTCGGGCGCCACGGGAGCCGGGCTGGCGCTGCTCGGCGGAGTGGCGCTGTCGGCGCTCGGGGTCGCCGCCCTGGCGATCGGGGGCACCGTCCTCGTGCTCGGGCCCGCGCTCTGGATCCTGCGCACGACGAGGCTCTCCCTGGCCGGCGGCGCAGGCGGCTGACCGCGTCAGGTCAGCGGCCGCGCAGGCGACCGAGAGCCAGTCGCTCCAACTCGCCGAGCCCGCGCCAGACCCAGCGCGCGGCGTCCTCGACGAAACCCACCTGGCCGTCGCCGGGGAGCGCCCGCCCGTCGGGGAAGGGGCCGAAGCCGGCCGGCCCCGCGGCGGGCGCCGCCGTCACCGAGCGCGCGATCTCGCGACCGTCCTCCACCACCATGTCGATCTCCACGTCGAGGCTCAGCTCGGCCCGCTGGCTCTCGAGTCCGAGCTCCTCGCCGATCGGGTGGCTGTCAAGTTGGTGCAGCGTGAGCTCGAGCTCACGCGCGGTCGGCCGGCTGCGCACACGCTGGACCGAGATAGGGGCCTCAACCACGGACTGGTAGCACGAGCGCGTTCCGTCGGCCGCGTCGCGGAACTGCTTGAGGAACACCTGGCCGATCTGGCCGAGGAACATGTCGGTCATGAGGTCGGCGGCCAGGCCGAGGTCGACGGCGCCGGCGGTGAGCTGGCTGACGAGCGCCTCGGGGCCCTCCACTGCGCCATCCGCGCCCGCCGCCGGCGCCGCGGCGCCCTCGGCGATCTCCAGGAACGGCCGCCAGCCCGCGCCCTCGTCGCGGCCGAAGTTGCCCCCGAAGGCCTCCAGCCTCACCTGGCCGCCGAGCCCGTCGCCGGGCGAGAACCTCCCCATCGTCTTGGCGTAACCGTAGGCCTCGCGTCCCCCGAGGTAGGACATCGGGTTGTCGACGAAGATGTAGGGAACGGCCAGCACCACCCGCTCCGGGGTGAACATGCCGCCCAGCCTCCGGCCGGCCACCACCGGCACCCAGAACGATGCCTGGGTCTCGGTCACCGCCCCCCAGCGGTCGAACGGGGGCGTGAGGGAGGCCACGCGACCGAACTCGCCGATCAGCAGCAGCACGCGCGAGGTGAGCGGGCGGTACTCCATCGCCGTCCCCGCGGGCTCGTTGAACATCCGCTCGACCAGCAGGCCGATGCGGTTCTCGTCGCCGCGCAGGAGCAGGCTGCGCAGCCGGCCGCGCGAGCACGCGAACGGTGGCGGTGCGGTGGCCCGGCCGCCGAACTCAACGTAGCCGGGGAGCTCCACCGTGCGCGGACGCAGCCAGCGGTCGCCGCGCCCGGGGATCGGGCGCCCTTCCCCGGCGATCGCCGCGGCGGCCTCGATCCCCGAGATCACGGCTGCCTCCACGCAGCCGCCGTCGATTCCGTTGCGCGTCCAGTCCCCCGCCAGCGCCAGGTTCTCGAAGCCGGAGTCGTCGGAGGCCAGCCGATGCGCCACCGAGCCCGCGGGGGTGAGCACGTAGCGCTCGGAGGGCGCGACGTTGGCGCGCCAGTACTGGGCCTCGAAGCGTTCGGCCCCCGAGCGGTCGTCCGGGTCCACCAGCACGCTCCAGTCGAACTCACCGTTGTCCGAGACCGCCGCCGGCCAGAGGGTGCTCATGTCGCGGCGCAGGAACTCGATCGCGTTGCGGCGCACGCGTGCCGTGGCCTGCGCCTGGGTCTCGCCCGGCCGGTCCTCGAGCACGCCGCAGAAGTAGCCGATCGTGCGCACGTCCTCCGCCTGCGTCCAGCACTCACGCGGGATGAGGTGGGTCATGTCGCAGTAGGTGTCGATGGGCTCGACGTAGCACCCCGCCACGGAGTTGCCGCCGTGCTCCCAGCCGAGCGCCTCGCCGTCGCGGTTGGCCCACACCTGGAAGGCCTGGGTCTGGACGGTCACCGCTCGCTCGATGCCGCGGCGGAAGCGCTCGTCGCGCTCCATCAGCTCGGCGCAGATCGGCTCCAGGGCGCCCACCGGTATGCCCAGCACCACGGCGTCGAAGTCCACTCCGCGGCGCAGCAGCAGCGGATCGTGACCGAGCGGGTTGCCGCGCAGCTCGAAGTCGTGTCCACGGGCATCCGGCTCGAGCTGGTCCCAGAGCGGCTCGCTGGGCCAGCACGGCAGGCCCTCCACGTCCGCCAGGGGCTCGTACTCCTCGGCCCCGTCGTTCAGGCCGGCCTGGGGCACGATCTCGATCGAATCGATCCTCTGCGCATCGGCGGCCACGCCGAGGCCGGTCACCTCGTTGAAGAACCGGAACCGGACCCCGCGCCGGCGCAGCACCTCGTAGAGCGGCGTGAACACGACGTCGCCCATGCCGGCCTGCATCTTGCGCATGAACGAGCCCCGGTAGCTGAACACCAGCCGCAGCAGGTCGCTCGTGGCCGTCCCCGCGGCCACGTCGGCCGCGGCGATCGATCCACCGGGGAACCCGAAGGCCACGTCGTAGACGGCCCGGAGCACCGGGGCCCGGCCCTCCGGGGTGCGGCCCAGGGTCACCTCCTTGGCTCCGTGGCGGGCGAGCCACGCCGACCATTCCTCGTCGTTGACGGCGTCGAAGCCGTGCTCGAGCACGCCGTCCTCGACGATGCCGGCCAGGGTGGACACGCCCGTATCGACGACCGTGAAGTAGAGGCGCAGCTCCGGGTCGTCGTCGATCACGTCGCGCACCACCAGCCAGAGCCAGTCGCGAAAGCCCCTCAGGAGGCGGGCCAGCAGGGCCGGCTGAGCGGCCTGGCGGGCGACCATGTGGTCGGTGGCGCCCGCGCGCGTGCCGGCCAGGCGCTCGGCCATGGCGAGCAGCCGCTCGGCCCCCTCGAGCGGCAGCTCCACCAGCTCCACGGCCAGCTCTCGCGCCAGGTCCTCGAACCAGTCCGGCACGAAGGGCAGGTCGGGTTCGCCCAGGTCGAGATCACGGTCGTCGTTCAGCGAGCGCCAGGCCGACAGCGCCCAGCCGCAGGCCGTGGCCGCGATCTCCCAGAACGTCGGCAGCTCGCCCGCCTCGCCCGGGCGGAGCGGATTGCGCGGGAAGTCGAGGGCGTGGGCATGCCAGCCCTCGCCCTGGCGGTCGTAGAGCACGAGCCGGTCACACGGCACGAAGGCCTCGTCGACCGTGGCCAGCGGTGTGCCTGGCTCACGCCCGAGCTCCTCGTAGGCGTCGCGCATGAGGCGAAAGGCGTTGTCGTAGAAGCCGAACCAGATGTGAAGGCCGTGCTCCTCGATGCGCTGCGCCCTGCCGGCGTTGCGGCCGCTGGCCCCCTTGCCCCCCACTCGCCAGCCCAGCTGGTGAACGGTTACCTCGAAACGTTCACGCAGCTCCGGCGTGGCGGTGAGCTCGAAGGCCGCGGTCAGCCCGCCGACTCCGCCGCCGAGCACCGCCACCTTCGTTCTGTGGCTCGTTTCGTTCACGTGAAAGTTGGGTGGCGCCCCCCGCCGCCGTGCGATCCTACCCCCGTGTCCGGTAACGGCCAACGCATCTCCGAGACCGAGCTGCGCCTGATCCTGCAGGGCTACGAGTTGTGGAACGCCGGCGATCCCGAGGGCCTCGCCTCACTCTGCTTCACCGACGACATCGAATGGCACAACGCGCCGGAGTGGCCGGGCCAGAGCTCCTACCGGGGTTCCGACACGGTGGTGCGCTTCCTGCGCGAAGAGGTCGTGGGGGTGATCGAGCTGGGGGAGATCGAGATCGAGCAGGTCGACGTGCACGGCGACGAGGTCCTCATCTCGATGCTCGCCCGCACCCGCGGGCACGATTCGAACCTCGACATCGGGAAGATTCCCGTCTTCCACGTGGCCCGGATCCGAGACGGCAAGGTCTGCCGCATCCGGGCGTTCCTGGGACGTGACGAGGCGCTGACGGCGGCGCGCGGCGGCTGACCCGGCGGCCGCGCTCCGCTCGGGCCTGCGCGGCGGGCCGGGGTGTGGTCCGTTTGGCTGGGGAGGGGGACCCCCTCGATGTCGAGTTATGCCTCCATAGCGGCACAAACTCGCGCCACGAAGCGCCGCGCAGGGCTCGAGCGGAACGCAGCCGCCGATGTTCACGCGGCGCGTGCGTAGCCTCGGCGGGCATGTCGTCGCCGCCTGCCGAGACCCGCTCCCACGCCGCTCTCCTGGCCGGCGGCGTGCGCGCCGGGATCCCGTTCGCGATCGCGGGCGGCATCCTGGCGGCCTCGTTCGGCGTGGTGGCGCAGGACGCGGGGCTCACGGCGCTCGACGCGATCGTGATGTCGGCGATCATGTTCGCGGGGTCGGCACAGTTCGCCGCCATCGCGATCATCGGGGGCGGCGGCACGGTGGGCGCCGCGCTGGGCGCGGCCGCGCTGATGAACTCGCGCTTCCTGCCCATGGGCGCGGCGCTGGCCCCGTCGCTGCCGGGCGGCCCGCTCAAGCGCGCGGCTCAGGGACAGGCCGTGGTCGACGCGTCGTGGGCGGTGGCCGCCCGCGGCGACGGCAGCTTCGACCGCTGGATGCTGATCGGGGCCTCGCTGATCCAGTACGCCACCTGGGTGCTGGGCACCATCGTCGGAGCCTTCGGCGCCGACCTGATCGGCGATCCGCGCGCGCTCGGGCTCGACGCGATCTTCCCGGCCTTCTTCCTGGGGCTCCTCATCACCGAGATGCACGGACGGCGGGCGCTGGCCGTCGGGCTCGCCGGCGCCGCCATCTCGCTGGCCTTCGTGCCCTTCACTCCCGTGGGCGTGCCGGTGCTGACGGCCAGCCTCGCTGCTCTGGCGGGACTCACCAGCTCGGCCAAGGAGTCGGCCCGCGAGGCGGCCGCGCGCGAGAGGAAGGACCGCGAGTCATGAGCACGAGCGTGGCTCTGATCGGCGGCGGCGCCCTGATCACGGCGGCCATCCGCGCGGCGGGACCGGTGGCTCTGGGAGGACGCGAGCTGCCGCTCTGGTTCCTGAGCATGGTCGTGCTGCTCGCCCCGGCCCTGCTCGCGGCGCTGGTGGCCACTCAGGCGCTCGCCGATGGAGATCGGCTCACCATCGGTCCCGAGACCGCGGGGGTGGCCGCGGCCGGGCTCGTGGTCTGGCGCACCGGCTCGCTCGTGGCCTGCGCGCTCGTGGCGGCGGCGCTGACCGCGCTGCTGCGACTGCTCTAGCCGGCGCTCACGGTCCGAGGCCTCCCTGTGGCTTGTAGTACAGCCCGACGGCGCCGTTCGAATAGGCGGTGGCACTCAGCAGCTCCATACCGCGCCGCTCGTCGATCCCGTCGAACCAGTTGGCACCGGCCGACACGACGGGATACACGACCAGGTGGTACTGGTCGACCAGGCCCAGCCGGACGAGGGTCTGCGCCAATCGTGCACCGCCCGACAGGTGGATGTCGCCACCCGGCTGTGCCTTGAGCTGGTCGACGAAGGCCACGATGTCCTCATCGCCGTGCGCCCGCACCGCCTCGGCGTTGTTCCACTCCAGCGCGGGTTCCTCCCGCGCGCCCGTGAACACGTATTTCTTGTAGGCGTTCATCTTGCGGGCCATGCTCTTGGCGCTGTCCGAGCTTCCCTCGGCCGACTCGGCGCCCGGCCAGTAGGCGACCATCTCCTCGTAGGTGGTCCGGCCCATCAGGATCGTGTCGAAGGTGCCGTACAGGCGATCGAGCTCTGCGTACAGATCCGCCGGAATGCCGGTTACCCAGGCATCGGGATCGTCGAGCCGCCCGCTCAGGGTGGTCATCATCTGCATCACAACTTTGCGCATGGCCCGAGGGTCGCTCGTGCCGGGCGCCTGATCAACGGCCGATTCGCGATCGCAGCGAGTAGCCTCGCTAATCGATGTGGGAAACCATCCAGCTCCGGGAGATCAGGGTCTTCCTCGCCCTCGCGGACGAGCTCCACTTCGGGCGAGCGGCCGAGCGCCTTGGGCTCACGCAGTCGCGGGTCAGCCAGAGCCTGCGCGAGCTCGAGGCCAAGCTCGGCGAGAGCCTCGTCCACCGAACGAGCCGTCGCGTGGCGCTGACGGCGGCCGGCGAGCGTTTCCTGGCGAACGTCGATCCGGCCCATCGGCAGCTGGCGGCCGTCCTCGAGCGAGCGAGCCACGACGGAGGCGAGATCGAGGGAACGGTGCGGATCGGACTGCCCAACGGCGTTCCCGGGGGAGCCCGGCTGGTGGAGCTCATCAAGGCGTTCGAGGAACGTCACCCTGGCTGCGACGTCGACGTCAAGGAGCTGACGCTGTCGAGCCGATTCGAGCCATTGCGCCACGGCGACGTGGATCTGATGGCGAGCCGCCTCCCCCTGCGCCAGCCCGACCTGGTGGTGGGCCCGACGCTGTCGCGAGAGCCTCGGGTGCTCGCCGTGGCTACAGATCATCCGCTCGGCGGTCGGGCCGAGGTGACGACGGAGGACATCGCTGACTACGAGGTGGTCGACGTGACCGGAATGATTCCGACGGAGCTGGAAGGTGTGCTGATCCCCGAGCGGTCCTTGTCGGGAAGGCCGATGAAGCGCCGACGGCTGAAGCACCACGACTGGAGCGAGCTCGTGACCATGATCGCCCGAGGAAAGATCGTTCACCCCACGTTCGCCGGCCAATTCGCTCATCCGGGGATCCGTTGCGTGCCGATCACCGACTTGCCGATGTGGACCAGCGCCCTCGTATGGCGCCGGCGCGATTCCGGCCGGTGGCTGCGCGCGTTCGTCGAGGTCGCCGAGAGCGTCCTCTCGCCTGCTCCTACGTCTTGAGCTTGCGGATCTGGAAGGCCTTGACGATGTCCGTCACCCCGTGGAGCAGGGCCCAGATGCCCGCGAAGACCAGGAGCAGGTAGGCCTTGTCGATGAAGAACTGGCCGCCGGTCCAGAAGGCGAGCATGATCATCAGGATCCCGGAGATGAGCCCGACCCACCAGAGCTCGTTGACTTCCCGCTCGACGAAGGCCTGAATCGTCCAGAACACCCCCACCAGGAGGAACAGGAAGCCGAGGATGTCGGCGATGCCGGCGAACGTGTCCTCGGGATTGAACAGGGCGATCACCCCGGCGACGATGAACAGCAGGCCGAACAGGTACCAGATCCATTTCAGCGTGGGGGCCACCGCGGCGACCATGAACTGCTGCATGCCGGACAGCAGGAACATGAGACCGATCAGCACCCCGACGGTGGTGATCGAGGCCTGATCGAACTGCAGGATGACCAGGGCGATCAGGATCCACGCGATCCCGGCCACCAGCCACAGCCACCACAGACGGCCGAACTCACCGGCGATCGCCCGCAGCTCCGGATCAGGCGCAACCGAGCTCTCAACAGGGCCAGCCGAGCTCTCCACGACACCACCTCCTTGGTCGAATTGTGCGCTCGGCAGCGTACTCCTCGCTCCGGCTGCGATGTGAAACTTCGCGCCCCGGGTTGCTCGCTCGGCCTCGCACGTCGATGATGGCACCATGCGCCTGCCCGAAGCCGTGGCTCTGGCCGCGTTGCGCCCGGTCGTGGGAGCCGTGCGCCTCGGCGGCCGAGCAGCCGAGGCCGCGACCCTCGGAGTGGTCGACATCGTGCTCCGCTCGCGGGTCACCGAGGAGGTGCTCGACCGCGTCCTCACCAGCCCGCTGATGCGCGAATCGATGAGCCGGGCGCTAGAGGGGCCGATCGTGGAGGAGATCGGGCGCGATTTCGTGCGTCATCGCGTGGTGGAGCGGGTGACGGAGATCGTGCTCGCGGGGGACGCCGTCGACCGCGCGGCCGCGCGGGTGCTCGAAGGGCCGGAGCTCGAGCGCGTGGTGGAGGCCGCGGTGGCCAGCCCGGCCGTGGAGCGCACCGTGGCTCAGGTGATCGACAGCCGCCTGGTCGATCAGACGGTGGCCAACCTGCTCGAGAGCGAGGAGCTGTGGGTGCTGGTGGAGGAGATCGCCCGCAGCCCGGCCGTGACCGACGCCATCGCCACCCAGAGCCTCGGGTTCGCCGACCAGGTCGCGGGGGAGGTCCGCTCCCGTTCGCGCGACGCCGACGACTGGCTCGAGCGCGCAGCCCGCCGGGCGTTGCGCCGCGGCGACCGCCCCCGACCCGACGGGCGAGGCCCCAGCCCGGCCGGGCGATGAGCCACGCCGAAGACCGCCCGCCCGGCTCCGCCTCGGCTCGCATCCGTGCGGCACGGGCGCGCGAGGTGGCCAGCCGTGTCCACGGCGAGGCGCCCGTGACCGACCGGGTCACCGAGTACGAGGGTCTCGTGACGCGGGCGCTGGCCTTCGCGGTGGACGCCGCGGTCATCAACGGTGTCGCGGCAGGGGTGGGCTTGGTGGTTGGCCTGGCGCTGTCGATCCTCGACGTGCCCGGTGGCGTGGAGAAGGCGCTCTTCGCTGTCGGCGGTGTGGCCTGGTTCTTCTGGTGGATCGGCTACTTCGTGACCTTCTGGTCGAGCACGGGGCAGACGCCGGGCAACCGGCTGCTGCACATCCGCGTCTGTGACGCCGGGGATCGCACACCGCTGCGCCCACGGCGGTCGTTCATGCGCCTCGTCTACCTGAGCCTCGCCGCGATCCCTCTGTTCGCCGGCTTCCTGCCGATCCTGTTCGACTCGCGGCGGCGCGGCGTGCACGACATGCTCGCGCGGTCGGTGGTGGTGGGCGAGGAAGCACCACCTCCGGCGGTCTGAGGCGAACGCGCCCAAACGCGCGCGCCCGCACCGCCGGGGGCGTACCATCTGAACAGAGCACATGGTTGAGATCGGCGTGGTACTGGTGGTCATGGGGGTTGCCCTGATGGTGGCCGAGGCCCACGCGCCCGGGGGCATCCTGGGATCCATCGGCGCCGCGGCGCTGGTGGGAGGGCTGGTGGTGGCCGTCAGCGCGGCGGGCGCCGCCACCGCCGTGGTCGTGGCGGCGGCGCTGGCCGCCGCCCTGGTGTCCGCTCTCTGGCTGGGCGTGGCCACGCGCAAGGCGCTCGCGGCCGGTCGCCTGCGGGTGTCTTCGGGACGCGAGGCCCTGAGCGGGCGTGCCGGAGTGGTCCGCAGCTGGTCGGACGGGGTGGGCCAGGTGTTCGTCGACGGAGCGCTCTGGCGGGCCAGGCCCAGCGTGCTGGAGGAGGCCGAGCTGAGCGAGGGTGATTCCGTGGTGGTGGAGCGCGTGACCGGGCTGACGCTCGCCGTGCGGCGAGCCGAGGATTGGGAGCAACCGTGGTGATCGCGGTGGTGCTGATCGTGCTCGGGGTCGTTGCGCTGACCCTGGCCGCGCTCGCCGGAGCGTCGGTGCGGGTGCTGCGCGAGTACGAGCGCGGCGTGGTCTTTCGCCTGGGACGCGTGATCGACGAGAAGGGGCCTGGCCTGGTTCTGCTCGTCCCCGCGGTCGACCGGCTGGTGCGCGTCACCCTGCGAACCGTCGCGCTGCGCATTCCCCACCAGGAGGTCATCACCCGCGACAACGTGCCCGTCCGGGTTGCCGCAGTGGCCTACTTCCGCGTGATCGACCCACATCGCTCGGTGATCGAGGTGGAGGACTTCAGGAGCGCCACGCTCCAGATCGCACAGACCACGCTGCGCTCGGTGCTGGGCAAGGCCGATCTCGACTCGCTGTTGTCAGAGCGCGAGCGCCTCAACGAGAGCCTCCAGCAGATCATCGACGAGCAGACCGAGCCGTGGGGCATCAAGGTCACGATCGTCGAGATCAAGGACGTGGAGATCCCCGAGCGGATGCAGCAGGCGATGGCCCGCCAGGCCGAGGCCGAGCGCAACCGGCGCGCCAAGGTGATAAACGCGGAGGGCGAGTTCCAGGCGGCGGACCGGCTGGCCCAGGCCGCCGATGTGATCCGCCCGAACCCGGTCACGCTCCAGCTGCGCTACCTGCAGGCGCTCAACGACATCAGCGGCAACCAGGCGTCGACCATCATCTTCCCGCTCCCGATCGACATGATCGGGCCGCTGCTGGAGCGTGGAGGGGACGCGGCGGCCGCACTTGGCGACGCCGGCAGGGAAGCCGCTCAGAAGGCGCTCGCCCGGGCGCAGCAACCGGAGCTTCCCGAGCTCGAGGAGACGAAGGCGCCGGCGGCCGGCGAGCCGGCGCAGCTGAACCCGCGCCGCGAGCGCGACCAGCGCAGCTAGGCCCGGTAGGCACCGGCGAGGCGGGACAGCGCCAGGGCGCCGACCAGCAGGCCGAAGTCACGCAGTGCTATGTCGGCGTAGCCGCCCACCAGCAAGAGGCTCACGATGATGCCGCCGAGCCAACCGGCCACCAGCAGGCCTCCGAAGCGCGGCGAGACGGCGACGACCACGCCGGCGGCGATCTCCACCGCGCCGACCACGTACATCGCGTCCTGGGCGGTGCCGGGAATCAGGTCGTTGAACTCGGGTGCCAGGTACCGGGGCCAGTCGCTGATCATGACCTCGGCGAACTTGTCGAGGCCGAAGAGGATCGGCGCAACGGTGAACCCGATCCGCAGCAGCATGAAGGCCTGAGCGGCGGGGTCGCGGCGCAGCGTGTTCGACGAGGGAACCGGAACGGGTCGCAGGACGCTTGCGATTGATGTGCTCATGACCCGGTTAGCGCCCCGATCGGCGCCGAACTTACCCGTCCGGAGAGTGGTCGGTACGGATGAGCTCGCGGAGGCTCTCGTAGTCCTCGCGACATGCGGGACAACCCTCCAGGTGAGCCCGCATTCCGGAGATCCGGTCGCCGGCGTCCACGCCGCGGAGCTCGAGCTCGACGTACTCGTCGAGCTTCTCGAAGCACTCGTCGCAGAGCAGCTCGGTCTCGGCGGGGCCAAGCAGCCGCTTGACGGTGGTGTGGTGGGTGCGCTTGTCCATCATCGGTCTCCGCTAGATCGAGTCGAGCGTGAAGCCCCTTCGTGTCAGGTCGGCGCGCAATTTCCGCCGCGCGTCGTGCAGGGTCTTGTAGAGCGCGCCCCGGGTCGTGTTCAACCGTTCGGCGAGCACGTCGAGCGGCACCCCATTGAGCGTCAGCGCAACCAGCACGTCACGCTGGCGGTCCGTGAGGCAATCGTCGATGGAGTGCCGGATGGCTTGCATCAGCTCGCCGGTCTCGGCCCGGCTGTCAGGGGATCGGCCGGAATCCGCCATCAGTGGCCACGCCTCGGGCTCCAGCACCACCTCGCGCTCCTGCCACGCGCGCCGGCGTAGGCGCACACCGGCCTCGAGCAGGGCGAACTTGTAGGCCCAGGTGGTGAAGCGACTGTCGCCACGGTAGGTGTCCAGCTTGGCGAGCACGGCGACGAGGGCATCGTCGGCAGCCTGCGTCGCGATGTCGTCGAGCTCGTCGCCGCGGACGTGCGCGAGCGCTGCCCGGCGACGCGACACCTCGAACCGCGCGGCGCGAAGCAGTAGCTCGTACAGCCGTGCGATCGCCTGATCACGCTTCTCGCCCCGATGCTCGAACGCGTCCAGCCAGGCACGTGAGTCGGCCTCTGGCAGGCGCGAGGACATGGGTGTCGCAGAGGCTAAATGCCCGGTTTGCGACCCGTGCCCGGCCGTTCTTACCTCCGGCTAGGCCGCGTCCGGCATCGCCTTGCGGGCCATCTTCTCCGGGTCGACCCGGACCACGTCCCAGACGAGACCCACGGCTTCCATGCCCCGGATGACCATCCAGGACGGGTCCACCGGCCAGCGGCTCATGCCGTGCGAGGCCGAGGTGGGGAAGGCGTGGTGGTTGTTGTGCCACGACTCGCCGAGGGTGAACGGCGCGAGCCAGAGCAGGTTGCGCGACTCGTCGCCCGTGTCGAAGCGGCGCCGGCCGAAGAAGTGGCACAGCGAGTTGATGCTGTAGGTCACGTGGTGCACCACGAGCATGCGCACCCCACCGCCCCAGAGCAGGCCGGTGAGCGCCGCCGTCCACGTCCCGCCGATGGCGTAGCCGAGAGCGAAGGCGAGCAACAGGCCACCCAGCGCCCAGACCAGGAAGGTCCGGTCCACGAAGCTGACGACCGGGTCCTTCACGAGGTCCGGGGCGTAGCGGCGCCGATTGCCTCGCTGGGTGTGGATGAACAGCCAGCCGAGATGAGCGTGCATGAGGCCCTTCAGAGCCCCGCGCCAGCCACCCTCGTGCCCGACGTGCGGGCTGTGCGGGTCGCCCTCCTTGTCGGAGAAGGCGTGGTGCTTGCGGTGGTCCGCCACCCAGGAGATGACCGGGCCCTCGATGGCCACCGACCCGAGGATGGCCAGCGTCCCCCGCACCGGGCGGCTGGTCTTGAAGCTGCGGTGGGTCAGGTGGCGGTGGAAGCCGACGGTCACGCCGAGCCCGGTGAGCAGGTACATGATCAGGAAGACGAAGACGTCGTGCCAGTGCAGCAGGTCGTTCCAGAGCTGCCAGCAGACGATGCCCAGCGCGATGAACGGCAACGCGGTGATCGTGCCGGTGGCGATCCGGTCGGCGGTCTCGTGCGCGACCGGTTCGACGTCGTCTGCCGTGGGCAGGGCTGGGTCCGTCACCGACGTTGTGGTCAAGCTGCGCCTCCTGCGTCTTCCTCGGGGTCTTAGGGCACCCTACCCAGGTGAGGCGGGTTTGGTACAGCGGCCTGCTAGCTTCAAAGGTGCGAGCGACGCCGTCGCTCGCGAGGTTCTCGTCTCCGAACGCCGTTGCGATCTGGGTCAGCTGAATCTCCCAGATCTTTCGCGGCCGGTTACCGGCACGCGGTGTCAGGAGTACGAATGTCCAAGCAGTCCTTCGCCGATCTCGGCGTATCGAAAACGGTCGCGCGCGCCTTGGAGCGCAGCGGGATCGAAAATCCCTTCCCCGTCCAGGAGGCGGTGATCCCCGACGTCCTCGAGGGGCGAGACGTGCTGGTGCGCTCACCCACGGGCTCCGGCAAGACGCTCGCCTTCGGCCTGCCGCTGGTGGACATCATCGAGGCGGAGGATCCCCGCTGCGCGGCCCTCGTGCTCGTGCCCACACGCGAGCTGGCCACGCAGATCGTCGAGGCCCTGCGGGACATCGCGGGCGCTCGCGCGCTGTCGGTGGCCCCCGTCTACGGCGGTGTGGGCCTGGAACGCCAGGCCAAGCTGGCCCGTCGCGCGCACATCGTCGTGGCCACTCCGGGCCGCCTCGAGGACCTGATGGCACGCGGCGCTGTGCGCCTCGACCGGGTGCGCGTGCTGGTGCTCGACGAAGCCGACCGCATGCTCGACATGGGCTTCCGCCCCGCGGTCGAGCGGATCGTCCGCCAGACGCCGGCCGACCGCCAGACGCTGTTCCTGTCGGCCACGCTCGACGGCGAGACCGGCGGGCTCGCAGCCAAGTACACACGCGACGCCCGGCGCCACGAGCAGGCGCCGGCCGAGAAGGAAGACATCGCGGTGGAGCACCGCTTCGTGGCCGTCGCCCACGAGGGCAAGCTCGACTCCCTGGTCGACGCCCTGACCGAGGAGCGCGACTCGCGCACGCTCGTATTCGTACGCACCAAGCGCGGCGCGGACCGGCTGGTCAAGCGGCTGCGCAACCGCGGTGTGGAGACCGCGGCGATGCACGGCGACAAGTCCCAGTCGCAGCGCGAGAAGGCGCTGCGCCGGTTCAACTCGGGCGCGGTCGCCGCGCTGGTGGCCACCGACGTCGCGGCACGCGGCATCCATGTGGACGGCATCACGCACGTGATCAACTTCGACGCCCCCGAGGACCGCGACACCTACGTGCACCGCGTGGGCCGGACCGGCCGCGCCGGCCGCACCGGGATCGGCATCACCTTCGTGATGGGCGATCAGGCCCACGACGTGGGCCGCATCGCCGCCGACCTGCGGCTGCACGCGCAGTTCGCCGAGAGCGGGCTGAGCGCCGCGGGCGGCCGGGGCCACGGCGGCCAGCGGCCCACGCGCGCCCCGCGCCGGGCCCAGCACCCGCGCGGCGGACGGCGGCGCAGCCGCCGCTAGCCGGCCGGTTGCTCGACCCCGGGGCCGGGGATACTGGGCGGACATGTCCGTCGAGTTCCCCGATGTCCCCGGCGTCGAGCACCGCTTCGTAGACGCCGGACGGCTGCGCATGCACGTGGCCGAGGCGGGCGAGGGCGATCCCGTCCTGCTCCTGCATGGCTGGCCCCAGCACTGGTACATGTGGCGCGAGGTCATCCCCCGGCTGGCTCCGCACGCACGGGTGATCTGCCCCGACCTGCGCGGCTTCGGCTGGACGGACGTCCCGCGCGGCGGCTACGACCGCGAGACCATGGCCGCTGACGTGCTGGCACTGATGGACTCGCTCGGCCTGGAGCGGGTGCGCCTGGCCGGGCACGACTGGGGCGCGTGGATCGGCTTCCTGCTGGCGCTCGGTCACCCGGAGCGCATCGAGCGCCTGATGGCCTGCAGCATCGTGCCGCCCTGGCCGCAGCGCGACGCGCGCGCCCTGCTCGGCATCTGGCGCCTGGCCTACCAGATCCCGCTGGCCGCGCCCGGAATCGGCCGAGCGGCGGGGCGCCGCATCGCCCGTTTAGCCCTCGACAGCGCCAACCCGCCGATCGGCGAGGCCACCAAGGCCTGGTTTCTCGATCGGCTGGAGGGCGAGCGCGGCCGGGCCGGCGAGCTGCTCTACCGGACCTTCGTCCTGCGCGAGCTCGGCCCGGTGGCCGCGGGCCGCTACGCCGCCGCGGACCTGAGCGTGCCGACGCTCCTGCTGGCCGGCGACAGAGATCCCGCGATCCCCGCCGCCCAGGTGGAGCGGGTGGCGGCCGAGTCGGCGTCCGTCGAGCTCGAGCTGGTGCCGGACGCCGGCCACTTCCTGGTGGACGAGCGACCCGAGCTGGTGGCCGAGCGGGCGCTCGGCTTTCTCCTCGGGCGCGGCTAGCTCGCCGGCCGCGTGCAGCGCACCTGGTAGACCGAGGTGAAGCCGCTCTCGAAGCCGCGCCGGGCGGCCCTCAGGTACACGCGCCAGACGCGCACCCGCTCGGCGCCGCCGATCCTGACCGCGTCGTCCAGGTGCTGGTCGAAGCGCGTCGCCCAATGGCGCAGCGTCTCGGCGTAGTCGGCGGCCAGCCCCTCCACGTGCTCCACCGGCAACCCGGCTCGCTCGAGCGAGAGCACGATGCGGGAGAGGTGAAGCGGCGCGGCGTCGGGAAACACGTAGCGCTCGGAGAAGGCGCCGGCCTCGGGTTCGCCGTGTCGGAGACGGGCGATGCCATGGTTGAGCACGCGCCCGCCCGGCTTCACCAGCAGCGCCAGCTGCCGGGCGTAGTTGTCGATCTGCACGTTGCCGACGTGCTCGACCATCCCGATGCTGGCCACGGCGTCGAACGGCTCTCCCGACAGCTCGCGGTAGTCCTCGACCCGAATGTCCACGCGATCGGCGAGCCCGGCCTCGGCGGCGCGCCGGCGGCCGAGCTCGGCCTGCGGCTCGGACAGGGTTATGCCGGTCACGTGCACGCCGCGCTCGCGCGCAGCGTGGATGGCGAAGCTGCCCCAGCCGCAGCCGATGTCGAGCACGCGCTGCCCGGGCTCGAGTGCCAGCTTGTCGCACACCAGGGCGAGCTTGGCCTGCTGGGCCTCCTCGAGCGTGGTCGCGCCGCGCGAGAACAGCGCGCAGCTGTAGGTCATCGAATCGTCGAGGAACAGCGCGAAGTAGTCGTTCGACAGGTTGTAGTGGTGGCGCACCGCGCGGGCGTCGCGCAGCAGGCTGTGGCGCCGGCCCTTGGGCTTGAGCTCGGCGGCCGGGACGCTGGGCGGACGGACCACCCCGACCGCGCGGGCGGCTGCCAGCGCCAGTCGCGCCTTGGTGCCGCGGTCGATCGGCGGCGGCTGCCAGGTGCCCAGAACGTCGAGCAGCCCGTCGATGTCGTCCACGTCGAGCGCGCCCGAGACGTAGGCGCGGCCCAGGCCCAGTTGCCCGGGGGCGCGCAACACGTGGGCGAGCGCCACCGGCGAGCGCACGGTGAAGGTGGGCCCGCCGCCGCCGTTGGTCGAGGCCAGCCGGCTGCCGTCCCACAGCTCTACGGAGAAGGGACGCTCCGGCAGCGCCCGCTCCACTTCTTCGATGAAAGGCTCGGTTCTCGTCATCGCCCGGGACCCTAGCCCGGCGCCGCCGCCGGGGTAGTGTGGATGCCCGGATGACCGTCGTAGCCCGCCATGAATCCCCCGAGCTCAGCTGGGAGATGGTCACCCGCGCCGCCCATCCGCGCCTCCGCGGCCACGTGCGCAACTACACCGGCTACACCGAGCGAACGGTGCAACCACTGCGCCGGCTCGAGGTGCCGAGCGGCGACGTGACGCTCATCATCAGCCCCGACACGACGCTGGCGATGCCGGACGTCCGCGACCCCGCCCGCCCGGCTCTGCGGCTCAGCTCGTTCGTGGCCGCGCTGCACGACACGTATGCCCTGGTGGACCACGGCGGCTTCCAACACGGCATCGAGGTGCGCCTGACGCCGCTCGGCGCCCACGCTCTGTTCGCCCTGCCGATGCACGAGCTGACCAACCGGGTGGTGGGACTCGAGGAAGTGCTGGGCCAGGGCTCGAACGAGCTCGTGGGCCGGCTGTGGGACCGGCCCGGCTGGGAGGGGCGGTTCACCCTGCTCGACGAGCTCATCGGCCGCCGAGTCGAGGAGGCCCAGCGGCCGGCCTCCCACGAGCTCTTCTGGGCGTGGCGGCGGCTGCGGTCCAGCGGCGGCAAGACGAGCGTGGGCGGCCTGGCCCGCGAGCTCGGCTGGAGCCACCGCCGCCTCATCGCCCGGTTTCGCGAGCAGATCGGGATGCCTCCCAAGGCGGTGGCCCGGGTGCTGCGTTTCGACCGCGTGTCCCACCTGCTCCGGGAGCGCGAGGCGCCGAGGCTCGCCGAGGTGGCCTTCGAGTGCGGCTACTACGACCAGGCCCACCTCAACCGCGACTTCCGTGACTTCGCCGGCACCACCCCCAGCGCCTATGTCGCGGCACGCCTGCCCGAGGGCGGCGGCGTCACCGGCTGAGCCCGTCAATTTCATCCAAGACCGAGCGCGGGCCCGGGCGTAGGGTGGCGCCCATGCAGACCTTCTATCCGGTTCTCAAGTACGACGACGCCCACGCGGCGATCGATTTCCTCGAGAAGGCCTTCGGCTTCGAGCGCAGCGCGGTCCACGAGGGGTCCAATGGAGGCGTGGCCCACGCCGAGCTGCGCTTCGGCGAGGAGTTCGTGATGCTCGGCTCCACCAGCGAGGGCGACGAGCGCTTCAACCAGGGAGCGGGCCGCACCTCGCTGTACCTGGTGATCGACGACCCCGACGCCCGCTTCGAGCGCGCCAAGGCGGCCGGAGCGGAGATCGTGATGGAGCCGACAGACCAGGACTACGGCTCACGCGACTTCGCGGTGCGCGACCCCGAGGGCAACCTCTGGGCGTTCGGGACCTACGGGCCGTCGAAGGACGATTCGTAGCGGCGCTCCCGCTCGAGCGTTGCGCGGCGGTGCGGGCGGGGTCCGATTGGCGGTAAAGGGGTGGGTACGGACCGCGCCGGAGGGCGTCCGACGACTTGTTGTCCGATACCGGCACTAACTCGTCAGACGCCCACGGCGAGGCGCCCGCCTAAGCCACCGCCGCCGCAGCCGGCTGCCGCTCGCGCCCGCGCAGGACGGTCACGGCGCCCGCGGCCGGGCTGACGGTGATGCTGCGCCGCCGGGTCCGCTCGAAGCCGTCGCTCGCCAGGGCCAGCTCGCTGCCGGCGAGCACGGCCTTCAGCACGAGCTTCATCTCGAGCTGGGCGAAGCTCGCGCCCACGCAGCGCCGGCGGCCGCCGCCGAAGGGGATCCAGGTGTAGGTGCCGGGCGCCTGTTCGAGGAATCGCTCCGGCCGGAACGCGTAGGGATCGGGGTAGATGGCCGGGTCGTGATGGATGAGGTACGCGTTGGCGGCCAGCGCGCAGCCCGCGGGATAGGTCCAGCCCCCGATCTCCACCGGCTCCATCACCAGCCGCGGCGCGGCGTTGGGGAGCACCGGACGCCGGCGAAGCGTCTCCTGGACGGTGGCCGTGAGGTAGGCGTCGTCGTCGCCGCGGTCGATCTCCTCGGTCAGCCGGCGCAGCACGCGTGGCGTTCGCGCCAGGCGCTCGAAGGCCCAGGCCAGCTCGGAGGCCGTGGTCTCATGGCCGGCGACGAGCAGGGTCATGAGCTCGTCGCGCAGCTCCTGCGCCGACATCGGCGAGCCGTCCTCGTGACGAGCCTCGAGCAGCATCGCGAGCACGTCGTCGCCGTCGCCCGGGTTCCGCCTGCGCTCGTCGATCAGCTCGAACATGAGCGAGTCGGCCTCTTCGCGGTCGCGCACGAACCCCCGCCAGCGCGCGCCGCGCTGGAATGCGGGGAGCATGGAGGTCGGCGAGGTGGTCACCTCGAGGATGGTGTTGAGCTTCTCGCGCAGGCGCTCGTAGCGCCCACCCGGGTCGACGCCGAACACGGCCCGCATGATGATCTCGAGCGTCAGGGCCTGCAGCCGGGAATGGAGCTCGAACGCCTCTCCCCGTGGCCAGCGGGCCACCTCGCGCTCGGCCACCTCGGCCACCAGGCCGGAGAGGCGATCCATCCGCTCGCCGTGGAAGGCGGGCAGCATGAGCTTGCGCTGGCTCATGTGCGCCCCCTCGTCGAGGAGGATCAGCGAATTGCGCCCCACGATCGGTTCGAGGATGCGGGCGCCCTCGCCGGGGTGGAGCACCTCGGGCGACGTGGTGAAGACCTCCTTGACCACCTCGGGGTCGGCGAGGTGGACGAAGGGCGGCGTCTGCAGGAACAGCATCGTGAAGCGGTTGCCGTAGCGCGACCGGCAGCGCTCGAAGAAGGGCGCCGTCCTCGTCCACCAGCCGAGGGTCTGGAGCGTCTTCGGCATGCGGGGGCCGGGCGGAAGGCCACGGGGCATGCCTGCAATGTACGGGACGCGGCTTCTAGAGCAGGATCAAGATGATGATGACCAGCAGGATTACTACGACGGCTCCGACTCCTATGTACACAGCGGCCTCCTCGCGATTGAACTGAGCTATCCCACTCTGCCCCGAAATGGCGCGCGCAAACCCGGTCTGAATAAGCGAGGATGGCCGGGTGCGCTGGCAACGACCGGGCAAGAGCGGCGACCTGATCGACGCTCGCGGGGGCGGAGGGGGCCTCGGACGGGGAGCGGGGCATGCCGGGAGGGCGGATGGCCATCCCCGGTGGCCTCGGCATCGGTGGGATCGTGATCGTGCTCCTCATCACGCTCCTGTCCGGCGGCGGTGGGGGTGGCTCACCGGCGTTCGGCGTCGACAACCAGTTCGGCCAGTCGCCCCAGGCGCCCGACGCGTCGGGCATCCCCGCGGCCCAGGATCCCGAGAAGGACCTCAAGGACTTCAGCTCCTACGTGTTCACCCGGGTGCAGGACACCTGGGCCGACACCTTCCGGAGGGCGGGCGAGCCCTACGAGCGGGCGCAGCTGGTGCTCTACCGCGGAGGGGTGAACACCGGCTGTGGGGGCGCATCGTCCGCGGTGGGACCGTTCTACTGCCCGGCCGATCAGCGCGTCTACGTCGACCTCTCCTTCTACAACGACATGGAGCAGCAGCTGGGCGCGCCGGGAGACTTCGCCTGGGCCTACGTGATCGCGCACGAGGTGGGCCACCACGTCCAGAACGAGCTCGGCACGAGCTCCGAGGTGCGTCGCCTCCAGCAGCAGAATCCGGGCGACGCCAACCGGCTGTCGGTGCGCCTCGAGCTGCAGGCCGACTGCTACGCCGGGGTGTGGGCCAACACCGTCTACGAGGCGGGCGACCTGGAGGAGGGCGACGTGGAGGAGGCCATTGGCGCCTCCGAGGCGGTGGGCGACGACCGTCTACAGCGCGGGGCGGGCGGGAGCATCAACCCGGACTCCTTCACCCACGGCAGCTCCGAGCAGCGGGCGCGCTGGTTCAACACCGGGCGCGAGCGCGGCGAGCCGGGCGACTGCGACACCTTCTCGGCGGATTCGGTGTAGGCGGCACCGGCCGCGATCTTCGGCGAGCGCCACCGGTCCGCTTGGAGCGGTGCCCACCCTGTGGGACGATCGTCGTCGCAGCGCGGGAGACCGGGCGCTGCCCGTCCGAAAAGGAGGCGCCACGCCCTCAGATCGTCCCGACTTCTCGAGCATGGCAGACGACTATGCGCGGCACGCGCTGTCGCAGCGCGCAGCGTTCGAGGCGACTCACCCGGCCGCGCTGGCCGCCGCGCGGCAGTTTGCGGAGGAGCCGGTGCTCCGCGTGGTCGATCTCGGCGCCGCGGACGGGGTCAACTCTCACGCCCTCATCCGCGCTCTCGCCGACGAGCGCGCCGGCAGTTCGCTGATCTACGCGCTTGTGGATCTCCCAACCAACGCATGGAGCGTCGCTGCCGACCACCTACGGCACGCCTTCGGTGACCGGGCGGACCGATCTGAGGTCGTCGTAATCCCTGCGCCGGGCGAAGCCGGCCGGGGGGTCTCAGATGTCGGCACCGGCGCTCACTACGCCTCGCCCGAGGCCCACAGCGAGGCCTGCCGCCGCGCGGTCGAGCACGACCCACCCCCCGCCACGGTGATCAGCCTGGCGGGCATTCCCCTCCAGCAGGCGCCCTGCCTGCCGCCGGGCAGCGTGCACGTCGCGGTCACGGGAACGGCGATGCACTGGGTCGCCGACGCGGGCGGCCTGGCCTCGACCGGATCTGTCTTTCCGGGGTACCCCGACCACACGGACGAAGCCGAGCGGCGAGCCTGGCGCGTGGAAGCGGCGCGGCAGTGGGAGCAGCTGCTCGAGATGCGTGCCATCGAGCTCGCGCCGGGCGGCCGGTTCATCGCCGCGCTGCCCGCCTCCCCCGCTCCGTGCCCGGACAGGACCGGGCTCTACGTGGAGATCATCGGCGACATGAACGAGGTGCTCGCCGAGTGGTGCCGCGCGGAGCGCATCGGCGCCGCCACCGCCGCCGCGGTCGTCGTTCCGGTGTGGATGCGGACGCTCGACGAGATCCGGGCCCCCTTCGAGGCGGGCGGCGGGGAGGTGGACGGCCTCGAGCTCGAGAGCGCCGAGCTCTTCCGTCTCGACAATCCCTACTGGCACGACGATCCCGCCGTGTTCGCGCGCGCCTATGTGCGAAGCGTGACCGCGTGGGGCACGCCGCTCTTCCTACGCGCGTTCGCGCGTGAGGGAGAGGACCGCGCCCCTGGTCTCCTCCTCGACTTCCTCGAGGAGCTCGAGGAGCGCGTTGCGGACGCCCCCGACCGCTACCGCCGGGACTACATCGAGGCGCTCATCATCTGCCGGAAGGTGGACGGCAGCCCGCGCTAGTTGTCCTTCTGCACGCGTGCTTGCCCGTGTGACCGTTCGCGAGACGGAAACTCATCGCCGCGGGCGGTCTGAGGGATCGGTACGGAGCGCCTCAGCCCGGCAGGCTGCCGGTGCGCGCTATGCGACGAAAGGTTCTGCTGCTCGGTCGCGGCGTGCGCTCGAGCGTGTCCGGGTCGTAGGAGTAGAAGCCGAAGCGCGGGTAATACCCGGCGCTCCACTCGAAGTTGTCGACCAGCGACCAGGCCAGGTAGCCCTTCACGCGCGCCTCGCCGGCCCGCATGGCCGCTCTCAGCTGGCGGAGGTGGCTCAGCAGATAGCCGCGGCGCTGGTCGTCGTCGGCGTCGGCCAGCCCGTTCTCGGTCACGTAGACCGGCCGTCCGTAGCTCCCCGCGATCTTCAGCACTCGCCGGAAGCCCTCGGGGTAGATCTCCCAGCCGAACTCCGTGCAGGTCGTGGGACATGGCGGGGCGTCGGGGCGCTGCGGGATCCGGTACTCGTTGCGGGGCAGGAAGTCGAACAGCGGCACGGTGGTGCTGGCCGGCACGCCGAGGCCGGTGACCCGGCTGCGGAAGTAGTAGTTGAGCCCGATGAAGTCCGCCCGCCGGCCCAGCCGCGGGTTGCGCTCCCCGGCCTCGATTCGGCCGTCGACATCGGCATCGTCGAGCCCCTTCACCACCGCGTTGAGGAAGACCCGGTTGAAGATGTAGTCGGCGTGCCGGGCGCCGGCGCGGTCGTTCGCACTGGCGGGGTCCGCAGGCGTGAAGGCGACCATGTTGTGCACGGGTCCCACCCGGGCGCGGCGGTCGTAGCGGTGGATCGCGTCGTAGGCGCGGCCGTTGGCCCGGGCGAAGTTGCGCACCACGCGCACCGCGCCCGTGAAGGAGTTGGCGCCGGGCGGGAACCAGCCGGCGAGCGCACCCGGCACGTTCACGTAGCCGCTCACCGCCACCACCATCGGCTCGTTGACCGTGACCCAGAGGTTCACGAGGTCGCCGTACTTCCAGGCCGCCCAGGCGGCGTACTTGCCGAACTCGCGCACGGTCCTCGTGTTGAGCCAGCCGCCCTTGTCGATCCTGGGCAGGGGATCGTCGGGGCCGCGCCCGGCCAGCGCCCGGTTCGCCGCGAGCGGGTCGTGCAGCCAGGTGGGCGTGGTGAAGTGGTGCAGGGTCACCATCGGCTCGAGACCGCGCCGCCGGATCGCCCGCAGCTCCGCAGCGTAGTGGCGCACCGCCGCCCTGTCGGCGAGGCGGTCGAGCTGGCGCGGAGTGCGCGCGCCGGCGGTGGAGCGCGGGAAGATGCGGCTCCATTCGATCCCGAAGCGGAAGGCGTTGGCACCCAGCCCATGCCGGGCCAGAGCGACGTCCGTGCGGAACTCGCGCCAATGCCCCGGCCCGCGCTCGACGCGGTCGCCGCTCTGGCGCCCGGCGGCGATATTCGCCTCGTCGTGGGACCACACCCACCAGTCGCTGCGCGGGTCGCCGTTGGCCGGGCTGCCGCCCGCCTCGGTCTGGAAGCCGGCGATGGCCGTGCCCCAGAGGAAGTCGCGCGGGAAGTCGCGCGCCCCCGCCGACGCGGGCAGCGCGAGAATCGCCAGAGCGGCTAGAAGGAGCCCGCGTAGAAGTTGCGGTCCCATCGGTGTCCCCGCAGCTTCTCCACGGCCTCGGCGGGCAGCCCGCGACCGTCTCCAACAGCCATGTTTCGCTCCACGTTGCGCACGCTGCGCATCCCCGGGATCACGGTCGACACGGCGGAATCGGAGAGCACGAAGCGCAGCGCGGTTGCGGCCATGTCGTCGAGCTCGATGCCCAGATCCTCGACGATCGCGTCCACGTGCTCCTTGACCTCCCGCTTGCGATCGTCGCGGAAGTAGTCATTGCGGAAGTCGTCCTCGGGGAACGTCGTGTCAGGGGTGATGCGGCCGGTCAGCCCACCCTCGTCGAGCGCGACCCGCACGATCACGCCCACGTCGTGCTCGCGCACGGCGGGGAACAGCCGGTCAGCGGGCGACTGATCGAAGACGTTGTAGATCACCTGGACGGTGTCGGCCACGCCGCTCTCGACGAGCCGCAGGGCGCTCTCCGGCTGGTGGTCGTTGATGGAGACGCCGAAGAAGCGGATCTTGCCCTCCTGCTTCAGGGCGTCCACGGTCTCCAGCCAGTCGCCCTGGTCCAGCCACTCGTCGCGCCAGACATGGAGCTGCTGGACGTCGATCGCCTCCAGGCCAAGGTTCTCGAGGCTGCGCTCGGTGAGCTTCCGCACGTGCTCGCCGGGGAACACGTCCTCCACCCGGCTGCCCTCGTCAGCCGGCCAGGTGAGGTTCTTGGGCGGCACCTTGCTGGCCACGTACACCCGCTCGCTGCGTTCGCGCACCACGCGTCCCACCAGCCGCTCGCTGTGTCCCTCCCCGTAGGCGGCGGCGGTGTCGATGAAGTTGAGCCCCAGATCGATCGCGCGGTTGAGTGCGCGGATCGACTCGTCGTCCTCCGCGCCCTCCCACTGCACGCCGCTGATCCCCCACGCGCCGTAGCCGATCTCAGAGATCTCAAGGCCGGTCTTGCCGAGTCTTCTTCGCTCCATGGGGTGCGAACCGTACTCACCGGGTACGGATAGAGGGTGGAGGGCGTGGTGAAGATCGAGAAGGTGATGACGTTCGAGACCCGCACCGGCAACACGCGCTACGTGCTCCAGGACGGGGACGGCAACGAGTACACGACCTTCCGGGAGTCGATCGGCGGCGAGGCCAAGCGCCTCGAGGGCCAGCGGGTGCGCATCGAGTACCACGAGAGCCAGAAGGGCCAGTACACGAACGTCTACGTCGACAGCGTCGAGCCGGCGCCCGAGGAGCCGGCGGGCGCCGACAGCGGTCCTGCCACCGATGCCGACGAGGCCGCCTGGCGCACCGCGGTGGAGGCGGCCCCATGGCTGGTGGGGGAGTCCGAGCCGCAGGAGGAGGTGGCGCCGGAGGAGCTCTACGACAAGCTGGCGCCCTTCAAGGAACGGGTGGCGAAGGACATCAAGGAAGGCGAGCCCGAAGAAGACGACGAGTCCTAGGCGGTCGGCCGCTATAGCGTGCGCCCGTGATGGCCGGGCTCGACCGCGGCACTCTCCTGGCTCTGGGAGCGATGGCGCTGGCGATCTTCGTGATCGCCAACGATCTGACGGCCCTGAGCGTCGCGCTGCCGGACATCGAGAAGGACTTCGACTCGGACGTGACCACCGTGCAGTGGGTGATCAACGCCTACGCGCTGGTCTTCGGCGTCCTGATCGTGACCGGCGGTCGCCTGGCCGACATGTTCGGCCGCCGGCGGCTGTTCTTCATCGGGGCTGCGATCTTCGCCGGCTTCTCGGTGCTGGGCGGGGCCGCCCAGGACGACTGGTGGCTGATCGTCTGCCGGGCGCTCATGGGCATCGGGGGCGCGATCATGTGGCCCGCCGCCCTCGGCATGACCTACGACGCGTTGCCCGCGGACAAGGCGGGCCTGGCGGGCGGCCTGATCCTCGGAGTGGCCGGCTTCGGCAACGCCGCCGGCCCGCTGATCGGGGGCGTGCTGACCGAGCTGCTCAGCTGGCGCTGGATCATGTTCCTCAACCTGCCCATCGCCGCCCTGGCCTGCTTCGCCACCTGGCGCGCGATCGACGAGTCGAAGTCCGACACGGGGCGAGAGCGCATCGACTACGCGGGCATCGCCAGCCTGTCGATCGGCCTGATCGCGCTACTCGTGGCCCTCGACCAGGTAACGGACTGGGGCTGGGGCGACCCGCGGACACTCGGGCTGTTCGCGGCGTGCGTCCTGCTGCTGGTGATCTTCGCCGTCAACGAGCGCCGGGCCGGCTCGTGGGCTCTCATCCCCCGCGACGTGATGGCCAACCCGCACTTCCGGGCCGCCTGCCTGGCCACCCTCATGATGTCGGCGGTCTTCTTCGCCTCGCTGCTGTTCCTGCCGCAGTTCTTCCAGAAGATCCTCGGCTACGGCCCGCTCGAAGCCGGCGCCGCCCTGCTGCCGATGATGGCGGTGTTCGCCGTCACGTCGTTCGTGGCCGGCGGGCTGTACGAACGGCTCGGGGCCAAGCTGATCGTCTCGGCCGGAGCGGGGTGCCTCACTCTGGGCGCGTTCCTGATCTCGCTCATCGACCGCGACTCGGGCCTCGCCTCGGTCGTCCCGGGCATGGTGGTACTCGGCATCGGAGTCGGCCTGTTCTACTCATCGATCACCACGGTGGCCGTAACCGCTCTCGATCCATCTCGCGCGAGCCTGGCGGGCGGCATCGTCTACATGTTCCAGGTGGCCGGCGGGTCGGTGGGCCTTGGGCTGACCACCACGATCTTCATCACCGCCTCCGAGGACAGGCTCCAGTCGGAGCTCGCCGGCTCGAACCTGAGCGAACGTGAGGTGGACGCCCTCCACGGCGCGCTGGCCGGCACGGAGACCGCGACCGAGATCCTCGCCCGTTTCTCGAGCTCGGCCGCCGCGCGCGTCCTGGAGCTGGTGCGCGATGCCTTCGCCGCGGGCATGCAGTGGGCGTTTCGGCTGGTGGCCCTGCTCGCCCTCGTGGGCGTCCTCATCTCGGTGCTGTTCGTGGGCGGCTCGCTGCTGGGAGGACGGAGAACGGCGCCCTGAGCGCCAGCGCTTAAGCTGGCGCCCGTGCGCCGGCGACTTCGCGAGCTGGGCTTCGAGGTCGGCCGCTTCCCGACCGGGGAGCGGAACACCCTGGTCGACGTGCCGGGGGTGCTGGTGGGCCACCGCACCCTGATCGAGGGAGATCGCCTGCGCACCGGGGTGACGGCGATCCTGCCCCACGACGGCAATCTCTACGTCGAGAAAGTGCTCGGCGCCTGCCACGTGATCAACGGCTACGGCAAGCCGACGGGGCTGGTCCAGCTGGCCGAGCTCGGCACGGTCGAGAGCCCGCTCCTGCTCACCAACACGCTGTCGGTGGGCCCGGTCTGGGAGGGCGGGTTGCGCCACCTGCTCGAGCTCAACCCGGAGGCCGGCAGGGATCGCGACACGGTGAACGTGATCGTGACGGAGTGCTTCGACGGCTGGCTGTCCGACTCGCGCGCTCTCGCCGTTCGCCCGGAGCACGCCCTCGAGGCCATCGCCTCGGCGAGCGCCGACGAGACGCGCGACGGGGCGGTGGGGGCGGGCACCGGCACCACCTGCTTCGGGTACAAGTCCGGCGTCGGGACGTCCTCGCGGCTGGCCGGCGGCGCCGTGCTCGGTTGTCTCGTGGTCTCGAACTACGGCGCCCGTCGCGACCTCCATCTCCTCACGGGGCCGGTGGACGCCGCTCCACCCGAGGCCGAGCCGCCCGCGCAGGGTGGCTCGATCGTGATCGTGCTCGCCACCGACGCAGCGCTCGACGAGCGCCGGCTGCGCCGCCTGGCTGCGCGTGCGACCTTCGGCCTGGGCCGGGCGGGATCGATTGCCTCCCACGGCAGCGGCGAGTTCGCGCTGGCCTTCTCCACCGCGCACCGGATCCCGCACCGGGCGGACAGCTCCGAGCTGGACCTGAGGCTGCTGCGCGACGACTCTCCCGAGCTGCGCGAGCTGTTCGAGGCGGCCGGCGAGGTGGTGCACGAGGCGGTGCTCAACTCTCTGTGCGCAGCGGAGGAGATGACGGGCCGGGACGGGAACCGGGTTGAGGCGTTCCCCCATGAGCTGCTCGAGCGAGCCGCCGGAGTGAGGCGTGCCTGAGGTCGCGGTGATCGGCGCGGGCGCGGTGGGCGTGGCCTGCGCCGCCGCGGTCCTCCAGACCGGGGTTGCCGAGCGGCTCGTGCTCTACGACCGCAACGCCGATCGCGCCCGGGGCGAGGCCCTCGACTTCGAGCACGGCTCCTCTCTGCTCCCGGCGTCGCGCATCGAGGGCCGTCCACTCAGCGAGGCCACTCCGGCCGATCTCGCCATCATGGCCGCCGGGGCGCGCCCACGGCCCGGCGCTTCGCGCATGGAGGTCCTCGACCAGAACCTCGAGGCCGCCGCCACCGTCGCCGACGCCTTCGAGGACGCGCTGCCGCGCGTGATGATGGTGGTGACCAACCCGGTGGACCCGATCACCGAGTACCTGATCCGCCGCTTCCGTGGCCGGGGTGAGAACGAGGGCTCGCGCGCACCGCGCGCTCGCCGTATAGGAATATTCGGCTCGGGCACCGCCCTCGACTCCTGGCGCCTGCGGGAGTGCCTGGCCGCCCGCCTGAGCGTCCACCCTCTGAATGTGCACGCCTGGGCGATCGGCGAGCACGGCCTCTCGATGGTCCTGCCCTACTCCTGCGTGAGGGTCGGCCCGTTCACCCTCGACCAGATGGCGGAGCGGCACGGGGCGCCGCTGGACCTCGACGAGGTCGACCGCTACGTGCGCCACGCCGGCCCCCGCGTGCACGAGCTGAAGGGCTCGACCACCAGCGCGATCGCCCTCGTGGCCGCCCGGCTGGCGGTCCACGTCCTGCGTGAGCACGACTACCTGATTCCGGTGAGCGTGCCGGTGGAGGACGGACTCTGCGCGAGCCTCCCCGCCCGCCTCGGGCCGGCCGGCGCGGGAGAGCCGCTGATGCCCGAGCTCAGCGGCGACGAGCACGAGGCCTGGGAAGCTTCCCTGGCGGGCCTGCGCGAGGCGGCGAGCCGCATCCCGGCCGTCTGAGCCGGCGGATCAGACGGTGCGGCCGAGCCCCACCTCGACCTCTTCGAGCTCGACCGCCAGCGCGAGATCGGCGGGCCGGCGACCGAGGTCGGCCCAGGCCTCGCCGGCGCTGATCTGAAAGCGGTCGAGGAAGTCGTCGGTGTGCATCGGGTCGTGGTGAAAGAGCATCAGCCGACCGGTCTCCACGCGCTCGGCGAAGCGCAGCGTGTCGGACATGCTCGAGTGGCCCCAGCCCAGGTGGGAGGGGTACTCGGAGTCCGAGTACTGGCAGTCATGCAGCAGCAGCGTCGAGCCTCTTGCCAGGTCGAAGCCCGAGATCCACTCCGCGTCGTCACGGCTGAGATCGGTGCCCAGCGCGGGCTCGTGGTCGGGGAGGTAGCACAGCGACGTGTCGCCGTCGGTGATGCGGTAGCCGAGCGTCGGGCCGCGGTGGGTCACCGAGGCGGCCCGTACCGTGGCCGACCCGATCTCCCACTCGCTGTGCGGGGCGTCGCGAAAGGACACGTCGCAGGGCAGCTCGCGCACCTCCACCGGTGACAGCGGTGCCGAGATGTAGCGAGCGATCCTGTCCTGAAGCGTGGCGTCGGGCGCCTCCGGGCCCCAGATCACCACATGGGCATCTGGGCGAAACAGCGGCGCGAAGAACATCAGACCCTGGATGTGGTCCAGGTGGAGATGGGTGAGCAGGATGAAGATCCGATCCGTCTCGGGCGTCAGCGCCAGCCCCAGGCTGCGAATGCCGGTGCCGGCGTCCAGCACCACCAGCGTGCCGTCGGAGAGCGTGACCGCGACGCACGAGGTGTTGCCCCCGTAACGGCTCGTCTCCCAGCCGGGGGCCGGCACGGAGCCGCGCGCTCCCCAGATCTTCACCCGCACCTAGGTCTCCTCGTCGTCCTCGACCGACCAGAAGATCGCCATGGCACCGTGCGTGCCGGACATGGTCACGATCGGGATCGCGGTCACGTGGATCTCGTGCTCGCGCCCGTCCAGCGCGCGGATGCGGAAGCGTCCCAGCGCCGGGCGGTTGTTGCGCAGGGCCACGGTCAGGGGGAGCTCCTCCCAGGGGATGGGGTTGCCGCCGTCGTCGAGCGGGCCGAACTCGGTCCCCCAGCGCTCGGGCGCCAGCTGGCCGCCCTCCTCGAAGCGGCGCCCCAGCAGTGCGCCGGCGGCGTCGTTGTAGAAGACCACCACGCCGTCCGCGTCGACCAGGAACGCCGGTGTGGACAGGCCGGTCATCAGATTGCGCGCGTGGATGAGCTGGAGCGGGCGCTGGCCTTCGGTCACCCGACGCACTCTACGAGAGCAACTCTGCCGCCGTCCATGGGTTTCGGGCTTCGCTTACCCGCCCCCCCAACCCGAGGAGTCCTCGTGTTCAAACGCCTTCTGCCCTCTCCCGCCATGCTGGTGGCGCTGATCGCCCTGTTCCTGTCGATGGGCGGTGTCTCCTACGGCCTCGCCACCGGTGTGATCGACGGCCGCGAGATCCGGAACAACACGATCACCTACAAGGACGTGAAGAGCGACAAGCTCGGCGGCAAGTCGATCAAGGAATCCGGTCTCGGGCTCGTCCCCGCGGCGGCCGTGGCCGGCGGCGGTGCGCGCTTCGCCGTGGTCAACGCAGGCGGCCAGGCGGTTCGCGGACGCTCCGTCAGCTCGGCGGCGCGCACGGCCCAGGGCCGCTACCAGGTGATCTTCGACACCGACATCCGCGGCTGCGCCTACTTCGCCACCGTCGGCAATCCCGCCGCGGGCAACGGGCCGCCCAACAACGGCATCAGCGTCGGCTCGCTGCCCAGCAACATCAATGGCGTGGCGGTGACCACCGACGCCGGGGGCAACAACCAGCCGGAGGACCGGCCCTTCCACCTGATCGTCAGCTGCTGACCGAGGGAAGCGGGTAGTCCCTCACCTCGGCGAGGAGGGACTGCCCGCCGATCTCCACCGAGCCATCCGCCAGCGGGCGCGAGAGGATGCGCGAGCCGCGCCCCTGGCGGATGTCCGTCCTCGTAGCGCACGGAGACCGAGCCGGCGGGCGGACGCAGTGCGCCCCACCGGACCGCACTCCTGCGACAGGAGCCAGGCGGTGCCGACACAGGGATGTCCGGCGAGTGGATTACCGCCGCCGCCGCCGGCGCAGAGGACGCGCAGCAGGTGAAGCGTCGGCATCGCCGAAAGCTATCGGCGTTCGGCCGGCGACGGATAGGGTCTTGCGGATGGCGGGTGAAATCGAGCTGCGTGAGGGGGAGGAGCCGGTCTACCAGGGCCACCCCTCCTGGAGAGCCCTCGCCTCGTTCTACCTCCTGGGGCTGCTGGTGGCGCTGGCGGTGGTCCTGGTGGTGGCGGTGGCGATCGGAGAGACGGCAATCGGGATCGTTCTGGGCGGTGTCATCGCCGCTGTCGTCCTGGTCGTCGGCTACCTGCGTCGCGTCTTCACGCGCTACGTGATCACCAGCCAGCGACTGCGCATAAGCCGCGGCATTGTGAGCCGCAAGGTGCAGGAGACGCGCCTCGACCGGGTGCAGAACGTGAACTTCGACCAGAGCGTCATCGATCGGATGCTGAGCGTCGGCAGCGTCGACTTCGACACCGCGGGCACCGACGACTCGGAGTTCGTGTTCGAGTGGGTGAACGACCCCGAGGGCGTGGTCCGGGCCGTGAACGACGCGATCCACGAGCAGCGCCTCGCCGGACCGTGAGGCTGGCCACCATCACCGCGGTCTTCACCGCGGTGGTTCCCGCGGCGAACGGGGTGGAGGCGCCCAGGCCGGAGTCCGTCTTTCCGCTTGCCGGGCCCGCCGACTTCGGTGAGGCGGACGCCCGCTTCGGCGCCTGGCGCGGCGGACGGGCGCACGAGGGCCAGGACGTCTTCGCCGACCCGGGCACGCCGATCAGATCCACTCGCGACGGCCTGGTGATCGAGAAGGGCGACGACGGCGGGCGAGGCAACTACGTCGCTCTCTGGAGCGCGGACACGCGGCAGACCTTCGTGTACCTGCACATGCTGCGCCCCACCCCTCTGCGCAAGGGCGAGCGGGTCACGGCCGGCACCCGGATCGGGGCCGTGGGCTGCACCGGCTCGTGCTGGGGCGACCATCTCCACCTCGAGATTCGGACCGGCCGGGCCACCACCGGGCGGGCCCGGGACCCGCTCCCGTTGCTGCGCCGCCTCGACCCGCACCGCTGAGCACACCCCAGTACGCTGGCGCTCTCGTGGACCAGATGGAGCTCCGCAACCGGCTCGTCATGGCCACCCAGATGTGGCGCGAGGCGAGCAACGACCCGCTTCCGCGGATGCCTCCGGGGGACCCGCTCGAGCAGCTCAACGGCTTCGAGCTCAAGCTCGTCGACATGCTCTGCGCCCGGGCCACGCCGCAGACCGCACGCGACGTCGCCGACAAGACCTGGGACCTGGTGCACGCTCGCCCCGACGAGGATCCGGTGAAGCGGCGCGTGGTGGAATGCCACGAGGCCCTCGCCCGCCTGTCCGCACGAGGTGGCGGCCCCGGTTTCTAATGCTCGCTCGATCGTGAGGGAGCTCCCCGAGCTCTTCGACGATCGCGTCAAGGCGCGCTCACTCGCCTACCTCTTCCTGGCCGGGGCAGCGCTGGGCCTGCTCACGGTGGCCCTGCCCCACTCCGATGAGGTCATGGACCGCGAGCTCCTGCTCGTGGCGGGCGCCGCCGCCGTGCTGTCCCTGTGCTCCTTCTTCTGGTCCGGGCACGCTCGCCCCTGGCAGCTGCACGCGCTGCTGGCCATCGGCAACGTGCTGCTGTCGCTCGCCAACTACTACGTCGACGCGACGGTCCTCTACCCGCTGCTCTACACCTGGACGGCGCTGTACGCCTTCTACTTCTTCCGGATCGATACGGCCCTGCTCCACGTGGCCTTCATCGGTGTCTGTTACGTCGTCGTGCTGATCGCGGTCGAGCCCAGCAGCCCGGTCGTTCGCTGGCTCCTGGCGGTGGGGACGCCACTGGTGGCCGGCCTGCTGGTCTCCCGCCTGTTGGGCAGAACACGCGCTGAGGCGCTCGAGGCCGATCAGCGCGCCGAGGCACTCCAGGAGAGCGAGACTCGCACGCGCCTCGTGCTCGACGGCGCACCTGATGCCTTCGTCGCGCTCGATCGCGACGGGGTGATCACGTCCTGGAACAGTGCCTCCGAGCGCCTCTTCGGCTTCACCGCGGGCGAGGCGATCGGAACGCCGATGCGTGAGCTGATCATCCCACCCGAGTTTCGCGAGGGCCACAACCGGCGCCGACAGGAGCTCGTGGCCAACGCCAGCACGGTCGCTTCGCTGCGCTTCGACCTCGAGTTCATGCACCGTGACGGCACCCGTTTCCCGGGCGAGGCCAACGTGTCCAAGATCGAGATTCAGGGGGAGCCGTTCATCTCCGGCTTCATTCGCGACACGACCGAGCAGGCCCGCCAGGAGGCGCAGCGCGAAGCGCTCGTGCGCGAGCAGGCGGCGCGGGCCGAGGCGGAGCGGGTGACGGGGCTCGTGAGCCGGGTGACGCTCCTGGTGGACGCGGCGCTCGTGTCGGGCACGCTCGACGAGATCCTCGCGACGCTCGTGCGAGAGGTACGCGGCGTGCTCGAGGCGGACGTGGCCACGATCATGCTCGCCGAGGAGGACGAGCGCCTGAGCGTGCGTGCTTCCTCCGGCGCGGGCGAGCCCGCGACCCCGGGTGGCGAAGAGCCGCCCGAGACGATCGCGTTCGGCGAGGGCTTCGCCGGGCGGGTCGCGCTGTCCCGAGAGGCGCTGCTCACGCACAGACCCTCGGCCGGCGACCTGCCCGATCCCGGGCTGCGCGGCGCTGATCTGCAATCGCTGATCGGCGTGCCGCTTCTCGCCGAGGAGACCGTGACGGGTGTGCTGGTGGCCGGCGCCGCTCCGCCCCGGCGCTTCTCGCCCGACGACCTCGCGCTGCTGCGCCTGGCGGCTGACCGGGTGGCGCTGGCCCTTCTGCACGCGCGGATCTACGAACGTGAGCACCGCATCGCCGAGACCCTTCAGCGCAGCCTGTTGCCCGACCGCCTGCCCAGGCCGCCGGGGGTGGCCGTGGCGGCCCGCTACGAGCCCGCCGCGGCCGAAGCCGAGGTGGGGGGCGACTGGTACGACGTGATCCCCCGGCCGGGCGGCGGCGTGGGACTCGTGATGGGCGACGTGGCGGGCAAGGGCCTGGGCGCCGCGTCGATGGTCGGCCGGCTGCGCAGCGCCCTGCGGGCGTACGCCCTCGAAGGCCACGAGCCCGCACACGTGATGGAGCAGCTCAACCGGCTCATTTGGGCAGACGGCGGCGAGGGGCAGATGACGACGCTGCTGTATATGGTCGTCGACCCCGGCGAGGGCCAGATGCAGTGGGTGAACGCCGGGCATCCCGCCCCGCTGCTCGTTCCCGCCGGGGGTCCGCCGCGCTTCCTCGAGGGCGGCAGCTCGGTACCGCTCGGCGTGCTCCCGTTCGCGGCCTACGAGCAGACGACGGCCGGGATGCATCCCGACAGCACCGTGGTGCTCTACACCGACGGGCTGATCGAACGTCCCGGCGAGCACCTCGACGACGGAATGGCCCGGCTCGCGGCGCGGGTGGGCGAAACGACGGGCGATCCCGAGAACCTCTGCGATCACCTGCTGGCCACGCTGCTGCCCGAGAACGGGGTCACCGACGACGTGGCGATCCTGGCCCTACACAACCTGCCCGTCCCCGACCGCTTCCGCATCAGCTTCCCGGCCGAGCCCGAGTCCCTCGCGCCCATGCGGTCGATGCTGCGGCGCTGGCTGCGTCACACCGGATGCAACGAGGCCGAGCTGGTCGAGCTGGTGACCGCCGTGGGCGAGGCCGCCACCAACGCGATCGAACACGCCGGAGGTGCGGCCGGGCTGCCCTTCCAGGTGGCGGGGCGCCTCGATGACCGCCTCATCGAGCTCTCGGTCCGCGACTTCGGCGCCTGGCGGATTCCTCGCGAGGGCGATCAGGGCCGCGGCCTCTCGCTAATCGAGGCTCTGACGGATACGGTTGACGTGGCACCGTCCCCGGAGGGAACCACGGTGCGGATGACTCGCAGGCTGGTCGGCAACGGAGGCACACGGTGAACGAGGGGCTCGTCGAGCTCGCAATCGAGGAACGTGGCGACGTGGTGGTCGCACGCCTCACCGGGGAGCTGGACATCGCCGGCGCATCGGGGACCGGAGAGCGGATCGGCGAGGCCATGCCCATGAACGCCCGCGGCCTCGTCGTCGACATGTCCGATCTCGAGTTCATCGACTCGAGTGGAGTGGCAATGCTGTTCGGGCTCGTGCGGCGCCTGTCCAGCCGTCGCCAGGAGCTGAGGGTGGTCGCGCCGGAGGGCCGTCCGGTGGCCCGGGTGCTCGAGATCGTGGAGTTCGACCGGGCGGCGCCGATCAGCGCCGACGTTCAGACGGCCGTGTCCGAGCTGTCCTGAGCGCTGCCCGGCACCTCGAGCAACAACCCCACGGCGCTGTAGACCGTCAACTTGTGGCAGAGGTGCGCGCCGCCTCGGCTCAGGCGGTAGCGGCGCTCTTGGTCTCGGCGATGAAACCGAGCACGAGCTGGTTGAACTCCTCGGCGCGCTCGACGTTCGAACCGTGCGGAGCGCCCTCGATCACGGTGAGCCTGGCGTCCGGGATCAGCTCGGCCAGCTCGCGGGACTTCCAGATCGGCACGAGGATGTCGTGCTCGGCTCCGACCACATGGACGGGAAGAGACAGCGAGCCCAGCCGGTCGCGGGTGTCGTGCCGGCTCGACGCTGCGAGCTGGCGCGCGAAGGCGTCGGGCGGCTGCGGATGCGGGTTGTTCAGCATCATCCCGCGGACGAACTCGACCATCTGCGGGTTCTCGAAGAACTCCTCGGACTGGTTGAGCAGCATCAGCTCGTCCATGTGCTCCTCGTGTGTGACCTTGTGCACGCGCGAGCCCCACACCTCGCTCAGCTTGCGGGCCCACGGGCCGCCCGCGGCGAAGGTCACGGCGAGGGTGAGCGTCCGGATGCGCTCGGGCGCGCGACAGGCCATTTCCTGCGCGATCGCCCCGCCCATCGACACGCCGAGCAGATGGAAGCTGTCCAGCTCGAGCGCATCCGCCAGGGCCAGCGCGTCGGCCGCCATGTCCGCGATCTCGTAGTCCGACTCGGCCATCGAGGAGCGGCCCACGTCACGGTTGTCGAAGATGATCGTCCGGTGCGCGGCCGAGAAGGCCGGCACCTGGAGCGTCCACGCCAGGACGTCCGCGGCGAGCCCCATCACGCACAGCAGCGGCTCCCCCTCTCCGTGCACCTCGTGGTAGAGCGTCTGGCCGTTCGCTTCGATCGTGGGCATCGGCGAAGCCTATCTTGGCTGGCTGGCCAACTTGGTAGGCTCGTCGCGCTTCATGGGCACGGTGTGCGTGATCGGCGCGGGGTCATCCGGCATTGCCGCATGCCAGGTGCTGCACGCGCGCGGCATCGCCTTCGACTGCTTCGAAAAGGGGTCCGAGGTCGGGGGCAACTGGCGCTACGACAACGACAACGGCATGTCGTCGGCCTACCGCTCGCTGTTCATCAACACCTCGCGGCGGATGATGGAGTACGCCACCTACCCGATGCCGGACGACTATCCGGACTATCCGCACCACACGCAGATCGCCGCCTACTTCGACGACTACGTGGACCACTTCGGCTTCCGCGACAGAATCCGCTTCAACACCGAGGTCACGGCCGTCGAGACGAGGTCCGACGGCGCCTACGAGGTGACCCTGGAGGACGGGACGGTACGCCGCTACGAGGCGGTGCTCGTGGCCAACGGGCACCACTGGGACCCGCGCTGGCCCGACCCGGCGTTCCCGGGGCAGGACACCTTCACCGGCGAGCAGCTGCACGCCCATCACTACCGCGAGCCCGACGAGCGCTTCACCGGCAAGCGGGTGCTGGTGCTCGGCATCGGCAACTCGGCCACGGACATCTCGGTGGAGACCTCGCGCCACTCGGAGATCACCTACCTGGCCATGCGCCGGGGCGCCTACGTGATCCCCAAGTACATCGGCGGCAAGCCCACCGACGAGCTCGCTCCGAGCTGGATGTCGCGCCTGCCCTTCGGCTTCACCCGCTTCCTGTTCATGCAGCAGCTCAGGCAGGCCACCGGCCAGATGGAGGCCTACGGGCTGCCCAAGCCCGACCACAAGCTGGGCCAGGCGCATCCCACGATCTCCTCCGACCTGCTGCCGCGCATCGGCCACGGGCGCATCAAGGTCAAGCCCAACATCGCCCGCATCGACGGTTCGAGCGTGCACTTCGTGGACGGCACGAGCGCCGAGGTCGACACGATCGTGTGGTGCACGGGCTACAAGATCACGTTCCCGTTCCTCGCCTCCGAGGTCATCGAGACCGGCGGCAACCGGGTGTCGCTGTTCCGGCGCGTGGTGCATCCACAGCGGCCCGGCCTCTACTTCGTCGGCCTCGTGCAGCCGCTCGGCGCGATCATGCCGATCGCCGAGCTGCAGGCGGAATGGATCGCCGACCTGCTCGAGGGCCGGGCGGCGCTTCCCGAGCCGGAGGTCATGCGCACCGAGATCGCCGACGAGGAGGAGGCGATGCGCCGCCGCTACGTGGCCTCGCCCCGCCACACGATCCAGGTCGACTACCACCCCTATATGCGCCTGCTGCGCGCCGAACGCCGCCGCGCCGAGGGCATCAGGCGCCCGCTGGGCTCGGTGGCAGTGCCGGACGACCGCATGGCCGCCTCCTCGTCCGCCTGATGGCGGGGGTCGCCGTGGTCACCGGAGCGGGTCGCGGCTTCGGGCGGGAGGTCGCCCGCCGGCTGGCCGGCCGCGGCTACACCGTTCTCTGCACCGACATCGATGCCGAGTCGGCCGCTGTCACGGCCGAGCGCGTGGGCGGCTTCTCGATGCCCCTCGACGTGCGCGATCCGGACGGGCATCGCGAAGCGGCTCGGCTGGCCGCCGAACGCGGTCCGCTCGAGGTGTGGGTCAACAACGCCGGACTGCTGCGCACGGTCAAGGCCTGGGAGCACTCCGACGAGGAGGTGCGCCTGCTCGTGGACGTGAACCTGCTCGGCGTGATGTACGGATCGCGCGCGGCGGTCGAGGCCATGCGCGACGGGCCCGGCCAGAACAAGCACCTGATCAACATCGCGTCGCTCTCGGCACTGTCGCCCGTCCCCGGCCTGGCGGTGTACGCCGCCACCAAGCACGCGGTGCTCGGCTTCACCACGTCGCTTCAGGGCGACCTCAACGTGGCCCGACTGCCCATCACCGTGCACGCGGTGTGCCCGGACGCCGCGGACACCGAGATGGTGCGCGAGCGCCGGCACGACCAGGACGCCGCGATGGTCTACTCCGCGCCTCGACTGTTGAGCGCCGAGGAGGTGGCCGACCGGACCGTCGCGCTCCTCGACTCCAAGGAGCTCGTGGCCGTGATTCCGCGCTGGCGGGGCTGGGTGGCCCGCACGAGCACCATGGCCGGGCGACACTCCCTGCGCGCGGTCGGGATCCTGCGCAAGCAGGGTGAGCGCCGCCGGGCGCGCGCGGGATAGGGTCTTCTTCAACGATCCAGGAGGACACGTGGCCGAGACGAGCACCTATTCCGAAGCCGGAGCCGAGACCCAGTCGGCCCCGACGCCCTCGCAGTCGTCCCCGGGCCGAGCGATCGAGGTCGAGGATCCGGCTACGGGAGCGACCGTCGCCCGCGTGGCGGTGGTGGAGCCCGACGCGGTGGCCGAGCTGGTGGCCCGCGCCCGGCGCGCCCAGCCCGGCTGGGAGGCGCTCGGCTTCGACGGCCGCGCCGCCGTCCTCAACCGTTGCCGGAAATGGATCACGGCCAACTCCGAGCGCGTGATCGACACGATCGTCTCCGAGACCGGCAAGGCCTACGAGGACGCTCTCATGGCCGAGATCGGCTACGCGGAGGGCGCCCTCGCCTTCTGGGCCGCCAACGCCGAGAAGTACCTGGCCGAGGAGAAGGTCAAGACGTCCTCGCCCTTCGCCAAGGGGCGCAAGCTGATCGTGCGCTACGCCCCGGTGGGGGTCGTGGGGGTCATCGGACCGTGGAACTACCCGCTCACCAACTCCTTCGGGGACTGCATCCCGGCGCTGGCCGCCGGGAACGCCGTGCTCCTGAAGCCGTCGGAGGTCACGCCGCTCACCTCGATGCTGATGGGCGAGATGCTGCGCGAGTGCGGGCTCCCTGAAGACGTCTACCAGGTGGTGCCGGGCTACGGCGAGACCGCCCAGGCTCTGATCGACGAGGTCGACTTCGTGATGTTCACCGGCTCGACGGCCACGGGCAAGAAGGTCATGGCGCGCGCCGCGGAGACTCTCACCCCCGTGGCACTCGAGCTCGGCGGCAAGGATCCGATGATCGTCTGCGCCGACGCGGATCTCGAGCGGGCGGCCAACGCCGCCGTCCACTACTCGATGCAGAACGCCGGTCAGACCTGCATCTCCACCGAGCGCGTGTACGCGGAGGAGCCGATCTACGAGGAGTTCGTGAGCCTCGTGGCCGACAAGGTCAACGGCCTGCGGCAGGGCCGGGCGGCGGGGCCGGGCTCCACCGACCTCGGCCCGATGATCCACCCGCCGCAATCGGACGTCGTCGAGCGCCACGTGACCGATGCCGTCGGCAAGGGCGCACGCGTGCTCACCGGCGGGAACCGCCGCGACGACGGGGGGCACTGGTTCGAGCCCACCGTGCTCGTGGACGTGGACCACACCATGGACTGCATGCGCGAGGAGACCTTTGGCCCCACGGTGCCGATCATGCGGGTCGCCGACGCCGACGAGGCCGTGCGGCTCTCGAACGACACTCCCTACGGCCTCCAGGCGTCGGTCTGGACAAAGGACGCCCGCAAGGGCGAGCGCCTGGCGCGCCGCATCGAGGCGGGCGTGGTGACGGTCAACGACGCTCAGGTCAACTACGTGGCGCTCGAGCTGCCGATGGGGGGCTGGAAGCAGTCCGGACTCGGCTCCCGCCACGGTGCCGACGGGATCCGCAAGTACACGAAGAAGCAGACCGTGCTCGTCACGCGCTTCGCGCCCCTCAAGCGCGACCTGCACATGATGCCCTACAGCAGCCGCCGCACGAAGCTGGTCGACCGGCTGCTGAAGCTGGTCTACGGGCGCGGCTAGGAGCCGCCTAGGGGTAGAGGTCGCCGTCTTCGCCGGCGACGAAGATCGCCGCCACCGGGCAGTTGCCCGCGGCGGCCAGCACGTCGTCGACCGAAGCCCCGTCGGGGTCGACGACGACGGCCTTGTCCTCCTCGTCGAGCTGGAACACGTCGGGCGCGGTGTCCACGCAGTCGCCGGAGCCGATGCACAGGGCCCGGTCGACGGTGATCGCCACGCGGTTCGCCGGAGACAGCTCCGCCAAGATCAGGCCCGCCGGCGCCGGACGGCGAGCACGATGAGCGCCAGCAGAAGGAGCGGAATCAGGGCGCGGGGATCAGCCGCGTGGCGGGCCACGCCGGGAGTCTCGGCCGCCGGGCCGGGAGCGGGCATGGCGAACTCCTCGGCGGCGAGGATGTCGTGAGGCTCGTGGCTGCCGCTGGGGTCGGCGGGGAAGCGGGGGTCACGCGTGCCGATGCCGAATTCCTCGGCGGCGAGAATGTCGTGAGGCTGGTCGATCCCGCTGGGATCGGTCGGGATCTTGCTCGAGTGGCGGTCGGGTGTGGTCATCCTCCCTATCGTTCCAGATCCATGGCCGAAGCTACTCGCACCGAGCTGGAAGCCGCCGCATTCCGGCGGCTGCTTGAGCATTTGGCCTCTCGTACCGATGTTCAGAACATCGACCTGATGGAGCTCGCCGGGTTCTGCCGCAACTGCCTGTCTCGCTGGTACCGCGAAGCCGCGGAGGAGCGAGGCGTCGAAGTGTCGGATGCGGAGGCCCGGGAGATCGTCTACGGGATGCCCTACTCGGAATGGAAGTCCAAATACCAACAAGAGCGCGCCTCGGGCTGACCCTGCTTGCCCTCGCCTCGGTGGCGGCGGCGGGCTGCGGCCCGGCCAGCACCCGATCGGAGCACCCCAGCGCCACCGCCGCGTCAGCGGACGAGGTGGTGCTGACCCCTGACACCGCCCGGGCGGGCCGGGAGCAGTTGGCCGAGGCGGAACCCGCCGAACGCGCCGAACGCGCCGAACCCGCCAAGGCGAGGGTGGTCGAGCTGCGCGGCGCGGGCTCGGGAGACGTCACGGCGGCCAGCCCGGCAGACGACGGCCCGAGTCCCGGCGCCCCCACCGACGCCGAGGTGCGCGCCGAGCTGCGCGAGGCGCAGGCCGCGCTCAGGAACTTCCGCTCGTACCTCAGCACCAGCGCCTTCCTGCGCACGGGCCCGAAGGCTCGCGTGCTCCCCGACGGCACCGCGATCGCTCCCCACAACGCCCCGGAAGTGGTCAAGCGCGTGATCCTGGCCGCGAACGAGATCGCCAAGACCCCTTACAAGTGGGGAGGGGGCCACGGCGCCTGGCGCGACAACGGCTACGACTGCTCCGGCTCGGTCTCGTTCGCGCTGGCCGGGGCGGGCCTGCTGGAGAGCCCGATGACCTCGGGCGCGTTCGTGAGCTACGGCGCCCCGGGACCCGGCCGCTGGATCACCATCTACGCCAACAGCGGCCACATCTTCATGTACGTGGCCGGCCTGCGCTTCGACACGAGTGGCCAGGACACGGCCGGCACCCGCTGGCAGACCGCCGACCGGCCCACGGCCGGCTACGCGGTTCGGCACATCCCGGGCCTGTAGGCGGGCCTCAGCCCGGCTGGTAGGGCGGGGCCTCGCCCCAGCCCCATCGGGGCACGGGCGCCTTCGGGGGCGGCTCGGCGCCCGGCTGGGAGTTGCCCACGGCCAGGCGCGTGCCCCACTCGATGTAGGCCACGAAGGCCGACCTGAACTCCGGGTCGGCCGGCAGGCCCGCGTCGTCGGCCGCGTCGCAGATGAGCTCGACCCAACGGCGGCGCTGCTCCTCGGTGAGGGCACGGCCGCGGTGCTTCTCCAGCATGTGGGGATAGCCGCCGCGCTCCTCCGTGTAGCGCGGCGGCCCGCCGAAGACCTCGGCCAGCCAGAGGGCCACGTGGGCCGGATGATTCTCGTCCATGCCCCGGAACACCGGCTCGAGCAGCTCGTCCTCGCGAACCCTCGCGTAGAAGGCCTCCGTCAGACGCCCGAACGCCACCGCGCCGCCGGCCCACTCGTAGAGGGTGGGGGTGGAAGAGCCCATCAGTCGAGCTCCGCCGGCACGAGCTCCAGCTCGAGCGTCCGGCCTGCTCTCAGCAGCGTCACCGTGACCGGAACGCCTATCAGGTCGGCCACCATCAGCCGCTGGAGGTCCTCCACGCGCGCGGTCGACGAGCCGTGCACGGCCAGGATCAGGTCCTCCGCACGCACGCCGGCCCGGTCGGCCGGGCTGTCGTTCACCACCTCCACCACCTCGATGCAGGTGTCGGTGCCGGCGGCCGAGCGAGCGGCGGGCGGCACGGGACGCGGACCTCCCGCAATGCCCAGATAGGCACGCCGCACGCGGCCGTCGGCCATCAGGCTGGCCACCACGCGCTGGTTGGCTTCGTTGATGGGAACCGCAAGGCCGAGGCCCACGCCGGCCACGGCGGTGTTGATGCCCACCACGCGGCCGCGGCTGTCGGACAGCGCGCCGCCCGAGTTGCCGGGGTTGAGCGCGGCGTCGGTCTGGATGACGTTGTCGATCACCCGCTGCGCGCGGCGCGAGCGGGCCGGCAGCGAGCGGCCCAGGCCCGACACCACTCCGGCGGTGACCGAGCCGCCCAGCCCGTTGGGATTGCCGATCGCCACCACCAGCTGGCCGACCTTGAGCCGCTCCGCGTCGCCCAGCTCGGCGGCCTGGAGATCGCCACCGTCGGCGCGCAGCAGCGCCAGGTCGGAGAGCGGATCCCGGCCTATTACCTCGAAGCGCGCCTCGCTCCCGTCGGCGAAGCTGGCCCGGCCGCGGGTGCTCGAGCGCCCCACCACGTGAGCGGAGGTGAGCAGGAACCCGTCCGGTGTGAGCACCACCGCGCTGCCGGCGCCCGCCGGGACCTGTCCGCCGCGGGTACGGCGCATCACTCGCAGGCTCGCCACCGACGGCGCGAGCCGTTCGGCCACGGCGACCACAGCGCGAGAGTAGGCGTCGAGCGCCTCCGCCTCGGCGGGATCGACCGGTGAGGGATGTTCGGCCACGGCGCTCACGATGCGAAGCTCGCGGTGACCGAGCGCTCGTCGCTGCCACGGACGACGACGAGCTCGAGCTCGCCGCCCTCTGCCGGGATGGCGTCGAGCGCGCTGTAGAGCGAGTCGATTCCCTCGAGCTCGCCGGTGCCCACCGCGACGATCAGATCCCCGCGCTCGATCCCAGCCGCGGCCGCCGCGCTGTCGTCCTCCACCGCCCGCACCAGCAATCCGTCACGCTCGGGCAGCCCGACCGCGCGGCGCATCCGGCGCGCCACCCGAGGCGGAGCCACGGCCACGCCCAGCCGGTGCGCCACCGGCGCCTCGCCGCGTGCGAGGGCCAGCACGCGCCGCTTGACCGCCTCGCCGGCGGGTGCGGCGAGGATCAGACCGCCCTCCAGGCGCACGCTGTTGACGCCGAGCAGGTTGCCCGCCGGACTCACCAGCGGGCCCCCGGACGACCCGCGCGGCAGCGGCGCGCTGTGCTCGATCGCGCCGCGCACGCGGCGCCCACGGGGACCGCGGAAGCTCCGCGGCGCCGACGATACGAACCCCTGGGTCGCGCGCAGCCCGCGGCCACCCGGATCGGCCAGCGCCACGACGGCGGCACCGATCCCCGGCTCGCCGGCCGGCTCCCAGGTCACCGGGGGCAGCTCGCCCGAGTCGGCCGTCAGCACGGCCAGGCCCACGTCGGCGTCCACACCCGCCACGGTGGCGGTGGCCCGCCGCTCGTCGCTGAAGACGACGGTGATCTCGTCACGACGGAGGTTCTGGGCCGCGGTGAGGACCTGGCCCGGGGCGATGATCACTCCCGAGCCGGAGCCCCAGCCGCGCCCCAGCCCGACCACTGAGGGCCCGACCTTCTCGGCAACCTCGGCGATCGCGTCCTGCAGGGTTTCAGCGACACTCATGCTCTGCTCCCATAGTCACTTGCAAATTGCTAGCGACTATACAGATCCGCCCGTCCTGCGAAACTCGTCCTCATGGCCGATACGCCCTCACCGCTCGCGGCCGCCCTCGACAGCGTCGGAGATCGCTGGACCCTCCTGATCGTCGAGGCTCTGCTCGACGGCCCGCGGCGCTTCGGCGACCTGCAGGACGGGCTCGGCGGCATCGCGCCCAACGTCCTGAGCCAGCGCCTGCGCCGGCTCGAGGGCGAGGGCCTGGTGGTGGCCCAGCTCTACTCGGAGCGCCCCCGCCGCTTCGTCTACGAGCTGAGCGCCTCGGGGCACGAGCTGGCCGGCGCCCTGCGCATGCTCGCCGATTGGGGAGCCCGCAACCGCGATTCGTCCGAGCCGCCCCGTCACGAGGCCTGCGGGAGCTCGCTCGAGGCTCGCTGGTGGTGCCCCACCTGCGAGCGCCCGGTGAGTGAGGACGAGGCCGCGGACCTGCACTACGCGTAGCGAGCGAGGACGGCGCGGGCGGCCGCGAAAGCCCTGCTGACACCCACCTTGCGCCCACTCGCGGGGCCGAGGGGCGACTGCTACCTTCCGCCGTTCGTGGACGACCAGCCCACACGCCGTCTCGAGACCGGCGGGCGGGGACCGGACGGGCCCCGGCGCCCTCCGGGCCGCGAGCCGGACGCTGTCTACCGGCGTCGCCGCGCGATCGCCATCGGCGCCTTCGGCGCGATCTTCCTGCTGCTGATCGTGCTGATCGTCAGCGCGGGCGGGGACTCGGAGGACAGCGGGGACGCTCCGGCCGACCTGGGCGTGCCGACCACCACCGCGCCGAGCCGCGACGACACGGACACCGAGACCGAGCGGACCGAGACCGAGCGGACCGACACCACGGACACCTCGGCCACTCCGGTCACCCCCGTGACGCCGCCCAGCGGCGGCACCGGCGGCGTCACGCCGGTCACGCCCACGCCGCCGGCGCAGGGCGGTGGCGATGCGGCACCGGTCACGCCCACGCCCACACCCCCGCCTCAGAGCGGGGAGGGCGGCGGCGCGCAGGCTCCTCCGGGCGACGGCTAGAGGCGCCGGCCCCGGCCCGTCAATCGTCGGCGGCCGGCCGCCGTCGTGCGCGCTTGACCTCGCCGCGGCGCCGCTTGCCCTCGAGCCGCCGCCGCCGCGAGCCGGCGGTGGGACCGGTCGACCGCCTCGGCCTCGGCACGTGGAGGGCCGACTCCAGGCGACCGGCCAGGCGCTCGAGAGCCAGCTCGCGGTTGCGGGTCTGGCTGCGCGTGTCCTGAGCCACGGCACGCACCACCGGGCCCAGCCGGGCGCTGATGCGTCGCTTCTGCTCCTCGTCCAGAGCCCGGGAGGCCTCGACGTCGAAGCTTGCCTCCACCCGCGACGCGGTCACGTTCGCGTGCTGGCCGCCGGGCCCGGAGGAGCGGCTGGTGCGCAGCTCGATCTCGTCCAGGGGAACGGCGGCGTGGCGCCCGATCCGGAGCGGGTCCTCCATGGGAGCGCCACGCTATTGACCTGAGTCGTCATTTCGCGCGCACCTTCCCGGCGTCTGGGCGCGCCTGGCGCCACCCCCGGGAATCGCCGATGCTCCGCATCGACTCATCCCGCGTGCGTCGCCAGGCCACGCCCAGCCACTCGGGAAGCTGAAGCCGAACTTCCGACTCAGGTCACTAGCGGCGCGCGCGCTTCCAGAGCCGGCGGCGTCGAGCCGGTACCGCCGAGCGGCGCCTGCGGTCGCGCCAATCGCGGAGCGTCTGACCGTCGGGCACATCGCACTCGAGAGGGAGAAAGGCCAATTCGCGGACTGTCTGCGTGGTGGGCGTCATACCCCTCCAAGGGGTCTGTTCGCTCCGAGTTACGGCGTTCCTGCGAAGCTGCGTGTCGATGCGGGTAGCGGTGGTGGGGCACGTGGAGTGGGTCGAGTTCGCGCCGGTGGAGCGGGTGCCCCGGCCCGGCGAGATCGTCCACACCGAGGACACCTTCGAGGCGCCGGCCGGCGGAGGGGCGGTGGCTGGGGTCCAGCTTCTGAAGCTCGCAGGTGAGGCGACGCTGTACACGGCCCTCGGAAGCGACGAGGTCGGCCACCGCTCGGAGGGGGCGCTGTCGGAGCTCGGGCTGCGCGTGAGCGTCGCCCGGCGCGACGAGGAGCAGCGCCGCGGCTTTGTGTACCTCGACTCGGACGGCGAGCGCACCATCACGGTCATCGGCAAGCGGCTCGGCCCGGCGGGCGCCGATCCGCTGCCGTGGGACGAGCTCGAAGAGACCGCGGGCGTGTACTTCACCGCGGGCGACGCCGAGGCCGTGCGGCATGCCCGGCGCGGCGGCGCCCTGGTGTCCAGCGCCCGCGCGCTCGACACGCTCGCCGAGGCCGGCGTGGAGCTCGACGCGCTGGTGGCCAGCAACAACGACGCCGGCGAGCGCTACGAGACAGGCGACCTCGACCCTCCGCCGCGCTACGTGGTGCGCACAGAGGGCGGCGAGGGGGGAGCGTGGGAGTCCGCCGCGGGCGAGACGGGCCGCTGGGACGCCACGCCGCTGCCCGGCCCGGTGAAGGACTCATACGGGTCCGGCGACAGCTTCGCCGCCGGCCTCACCTTCGGTCTGGGCAGCGGCATGCCGATCGACGAGGCGGTGGTGCTGGCGGCGCGCTGCGGCGCGGCCTGCCTCACCGGCCGCGGGCCCTACGAGGCCCAGCTTCAGCTCGCCGGTCAGTGACTGGCCACGTGCCCGTCCTCGGGCTCGATGGGCAGGCCCCCCTCCACCCACGCGAGCAGCCCGCCGTCCAGGTTGAAGGCGTCGAAGCCCGCCTCGCGGAAGGCGCTGGTGGCCATGGCCGAGCGCGCCCCCGAGCGGCAGTAGAAGACGAGCGGCCGCTCGCGGTCGAGCCGGGCCGCCTCGGCGGCCAGCTCGGACAGCTCGATGTGCTCGTCTCCGGAGATCCGGCCGGCCTCGTGCTCCTCCGGCGTACGCACGTCGACGAGCTGCGCATCGGTGTCGCGCAGCAACTCGGCCACACGCCGGGGCGGCAGTTCTGACGTCTCGCTCATCGCCCGCTGACGTTAGCGCGGGCTTGGTTAGGCTGCCCGGCATGGAATGGACCGTGAGGGGCAAGACCGTGTTCATCACCGGGGCGGCGCGAGGCCTCGGCGCCGAGACGGCGCGCCGTGTGGCTGCCCGCGGAGCCAACGTCGCGCTGGTGGGCCTCGAGCCCGAGGAGCTCGAGCGTGTGGCCGCCCAGTGCGGCACGAACGCCGCCTGGTTCGAGTGCGACGTGACCGACACCGACGCCCTGGCGCGGGCGGTCCAGGGTGCGATCGAGCGCTTCGGCGGGATCGACGTCTGCATGGCCAACGCGGGGATTGCACCGATGGGCATGGTCCGCTCGACCGATCCGGCGGCCTTCGAGCGCACGATCGAGATCAACCTGCTGGGCGTATGGCGCACCGTGAGGGCGTGCCTGCCGCAGGTCATCGAGCGCAATGGCTACGTGCTGGTCATAGCCTCGCTGGCGGCGGCGATCCACGGTCCCGGGATGGCGGCCTACTCGGCCAGCAAGGCCGGAGCGGAGGCGTTCGCCGACTCGCTGCGGGCAGAGGTCAAGCACCTCGGCGTGGACGTCGGTGTGGGCTACTTCCACTTCATCGACACCGACATGGTGCGCGGAGCCGACGCCCACCCCGCCGTCGGACGTATGCGCGACGAGCTCTCCGGCCCGTTCAACAAGACCTATCCGCTGTCCGACGCCGGCCAGGCCATCGCCGACGGCATCGAGGCCCGCAACCGCTGGGTGGTCGTCCCGCCGTGGGGCCGCGCGCTGCTGGTGCTCCGCACGGCCCTGTCGCCGGTCCTCGACCGCCTCGGCAAGGGCGCGGCGGCCGAGGTCGACGCGCTGTTCCAGGCAGACGTGGACGAGCGTGGGATGGAGGCGGCCTCGAAGCCGGTGGGCCCGGGTGGCGAGGCGGGCGCAAGCGGGCCGGGATCCGCCGAGAGTGCAGCCGGCAACGGCGACGAGCCTGCCGAGCAGCGCGAGCCGGCGGGCGAGACGAGCCGCTAGAGCCTCGAGAGGAAAGTTCTCCGCGACTATCGCGGTCAACATTCCTCTCGCCGCCTGAGCGCCGACCGCCCTCACGGCTATCGTCAAACGCGATGGCCAAGCGCGACCCCAGGATGATCCCGCTCGGCTACGGGAAGTTCGTCCGGGCCGATCGCATCTACGCGCTCGTGCCGCTGGAGGGCGCGGACCGGCGCGACGGACGGCGCACCTGGGTCCACGTCGACGGTCTCACGGAGCCCATCGTGGCGTCGCGCTCCGAGCGGGCCATCCTCGCCGACGTCGAGACTGCGCTTGCCGAGGCCGCGGGTCTCCCGCGCCGCCGGAGCGGCGTGGCCGCGGGCCAGGAGAGCCTGCTCTAGCGCAGACCTCCGGGGCTGGCCCGCTCGAGCAGCTCGATCTCCTCCAGCGCCTGGCCCGCGCCTAGGGCCACGCAGTCGAGCGGGGACTCGGCCAGGCGCGCCGGCACGTTGGTCTCCAACGCGACCCGCTCGGCCAGCCCGCGCAGCAGCGCGCCGCCGCCCGCGAGCACGATCCCGCGCTGCGGCATGTCCGAGGCCAGCTCGGGCGGTGTGTCCTCGAGGGCCTCCTTCACCGCATCGATGATCGCTCCCACCTGGTCCTCGAGCGCGCTGCGCATCTCCTCGCTGCCGATCTGCACCTGCCGCGGCAGCCCGGAGATCGGGTCGCGGCCCTTCACGTCACAGCTCCCCTCGCTGGCGTCGGGCGTCACGCTGCCCACCTCGAGCTTCACCCGCTCCGCCGTGGTCTCCCCGATCGCCAGCCCGTGAGTCGTGCGCAGCCAGGCCGCGGCGGCGTCGTCCAGGTCGTAGCCGCCCACCCGCAACGAGCGCGAGACCACGATCCCGCCCAGCGAGATCACCGCCACCTCGCTGGTGCCGCCGCCAACGTCCACCACCACGCTGGCCCGCGGCTCGTCGATCGGGAGCCCGGCCCCGATCGCCGCCGCCAGCGGCTCCTCGATCAGCTGCACGGAGCGCGCGCCGGCGGCCACGCAGGCCTCGGTCAGAGCGCGCTGCTCCACGTCGGTGATGCCCGACGGCGCGCACATCATCACCCGCGGGCGCGCGTGGCGGCTGCGATGTACCTGGCCCATGAAGTGGCGGAGCATCTTCTCGGTGATCTCGAAGTCCGCGATCACACCGTGGCGCAGTGGCCGCACCGCGGTGATGCGCGCCGGCGTGCGGCCGATCATCTGCTGGGCCTGCTCGCCCACGGCGTGCACCGCGCCGCTCAGGGTGTCCACGGCGACCACCGAAGGCTCGGACACCACGATGCCCTCGCCGCGGACGAACACCAGCGTGTTGGCCGTGCCCAGGTCGATGGCGATGTCACGGCCGCCCAGCCTCGGCAGGACCCGGCGCCGCAACGGCTGCCGCGCGGAGTCGCGGCGCCCGGCGCCATGCCTCAGAGGCATGCCGCGCCCGCATATTCCGCTGCAGGGTGCCGGGGCGGCGCCCTGCGGTGTGACTGAACGATCTGCGGCTCCCTTCCGCTCGAGCGGCAGCGCGCCAGGCACCGCCACATAGGGACGCTAGCGGACCGTCCGGTCTCGTTCGCGCAGTTGGGAGCCGGCTCTCAGCCGCCGTTGGAGGCCGCGGCGTAGGCGCGGCTCGGCTGTCCGCGCAGCGCGGTGGCGCCGGGCAGGGGGGTGCCCTTGGCCGTGGCGCCCGCCAGCACCGGCAGGACGAGGCTCGACGCTCGCGCGCCACCGAGGGCGATCGTGTTGCGGGTGCGGCCGCGGTCGACGGTGGCGAAGTCCCAGCGTGGGCGGTCGCCACCCGTCGCCTGCACGGTCACCCGGACCCGGGAGCCCGCCCGGAACGCGTGAGCGGCGGGATAGATCGGCACGCGTACCAGCGCGTAGCGACCCCGCGGGAGAGGCGCGGCGTCCTCCTTCAGGTGGGTCGGGAAGGGATCGAGCGCCGTGGATCGCCGCGGATTGAGCTTGCGGTGCGAAGCGCGCAGCCAGCCGTTCTGGACATAGGTCTCGCGACCGTCCGGCCGCACCTCGCTGAGCGTGACCTGGAGGTCGGTGTCGCGAGCCGAGGACCTGACGTGGAGATCGAGGCTCGACGGCCCGCCGATCACCAAGTCGGAGGCGAGCGGCGCCGTGACGAAGCCGAGGCCCTTGCCGGCCGCCAGCGGCGCCCAGTTGTACGGAGGCTGGGCCTTCCACGCGTCCTCGGCACCGTTTCCGGGGAGCGTCTGGCGCGGCCGCGCGCCCGGGTCGGCCGTGTAGCGGGCGCGGCTCGCCGAAGCCGGCTTTCGACCCAGCTCGCCGCCGGGCCGGAGATAGAGGCGCGTGGCCCGGGCCTCGCGCGGCGGCCAGGAGCCGTAGTTGAGCTCCCAGGGCGCGCCGATGGAGCCCGGTCCCTGCGGTCCGCCGCCGTTGTCCATCAGCAGGCGCACGCGGGCGTCCTTCTCGAATTCGGCCTTGGCGGCGTCGACGCTGGTGAAGCCCGCCAGGCGCGACTGGGTCACCGGCGCCGCGCCCGCGTCGGCCAGGAACTGGTAGAGCGCCCCGCTCAGCCCGATGATCGAGTCGGGGATCCGTGGCACCTCTCCCGCCACGTAGAGCTTGAGGAACTCGGCCCAGCGGGTGATCGTGCTCGGGCCGAGCGAGTCGGCGTGCACACCGTTCTGCAGCGAGATCCACACGCGCGGCTTGCCGTTCAGCGAGCTCAGGCTCTCGGGGAAGTGACCGCCGGTCTGCTCGTCCTGGAACTGTCCCACGAGGAACACCGGGACCTTCGTGCGTTTCAGCCACGGCCCGGGCGCACGCTGGCCGAACAGCGACGGCGTGCGGAACGGGTTCTGCTCCTGCAGCGCCAGGGCGTCTTGGGTCTGGAGGCGCAGGGCCTGGTTGGCCCGGCAGCGCGCGTCGCCCTGCTTGACCAACTCGCGAGCCCAGGGCTGGCCGCCCGCCGGCGCCGGCCGGGCGTCCGCCATGCGCTCCTCGATCCAGGTCTGGGCGAAGCCGTTGTTGAAGATGCCGCCCGGATAGCCGGTGCCGGTGTAGAGGTCGTCGGTGACCGACATCGGCGCGATCGCCGACAGGTGCGGCGGCCGCGTGCCCGCGGCGAAGAGCTGGCTGATCCCGGAGAACGAGATGCCGGCCATGCCCACGGTGCCGCCGCGCACCCAGGGCTGAGCCGCGACCGTCTCCACGGCGTCGTAGCCGTCGTACGTGGTGGGCAGGTCGAACAGGTCGAAGGCGCCGCCCGAGCAGCCCGAGCCGCGCATCTGCACGCTGACCACGGCGAAGCCGAGCAGCGGGCCGATCAGCGAGCCCACCGCGGTGGAGCTGGCGGGCGCGAGGGGATCCGGCGGGGCGCCGCTGCCGTTGAGCGAGCCGATGACCGAGCTGAGCAGATCGTTGGGCGCCGCCACCTGATAGCCGGAGTGCTCGATGAAGGTGGGGAAGGGGCCGTCGGCCAGCGTCTTCCCGGTCGGGAGACGCACGGTCATGGCCAGCTCCACGCCGTCGCGCACCGTCACGTAGTTCAGCCCCTGCCTCAGGCTCTTTCGCCGGTAGAAGGAACGGCCCGGGTTGGCGCCTGCGCGCAGCACTCGGAACGCCTTGCTGCTCACCGCCCGCCGGCCTCTTCCGCTGAGCACCCGGTAGCCCGGCCCGGGAGTGAGCTCGCGGAAGATCTTGCTGCCCAGCCGGTCGGCGCGCCCGCTGCCGACGGTGCGGCCGCGCGCGTTCACCAAGCGCAGCGTCTGGCCACGCTCCGCGTCGAGCACGTAGGCGTGGTTGATGCCGCCACGAGCGCTGAACTGCGCCTTTCCCGCGGCGAAGGCCGTCGGCGCGGCCAGCCCAAGCAGGCCCAGGGAGCACGCCGCGACCGCGGCGACGGTTCGTATGCGAGCTGCCTGCTTCAGGGGCTCGGCACCGTATAGGAAACCGGAACTCAGGTCAGGTCACAGCGACGAAGCAGAGCAGCGCCGAGGGCGAGCGCGGGTCAGCGCTCGCGCTCGGCGGTGATGCGGCGCAGGTGCGACAGGGCGGCCGGCCGGCGGTCATCCCCCTCGGGCAGCAGCGACAGCAGCTCGCGGCAGGCCACCACGTCGTCGGCGCCGGCCTTATGGGTGAGCCAGCGCTCGAGGAGAGCCGGGTTTCCGCGGGAGCGCAGCGCGCTGCGCAGCTGCTCGTCGAGCAGCTGGCGCTCCTCGCTCACGATCGGGACCTCCGAACGTGGAAGCAGCGGGCCCCGGTAGCGGTCGAGCGCCTCGGCCAGACGCCCTCGCCCGATCAGCGTGCGCAGGTCGTCGAAGTCGGTACGCACCTCCCCGCGCAGGCGGTAGGGGGACGCCTCGAGCCTCGATCCCAGCCGCCGGCGCAGGCGCGACAGCTCGGCGCGAGCGTTCACCGGCTTCGCGCGCTCGCCCCACACCGCCAGGGTCAGCTCCTCGGCGGACATGCCCTCCGGCCGGAGGATGAGGGTGAGCACGAGCTCCGAGTGTCTCGGCGAGAGCGAGATCGTGTGCGAGCCGATGGTCACGCGCAGCCGGTTGCGGCCGAGCGCCGCCACGCCGATGAACGGCTCCGCGCGCTGCGGGGCGGTCACGAGCAGGAAGCCTGTGCCGTCGGCCACCGGCTCGGCGGCGTACGTCTGGCCCTCGAAGGACAGGACCTCGCCGTTATCGGGGAGGGCGATTCTCCGTCCCAGCCAGTCCGGCGAGGCCGCCTCCACCACCCGGCCCCGCGTGGTCAGCAGGGCCTGCGCGCCACCGCCCCCCACGCGTGCGCCGTGCCGCTCGCGCAGCCGGTCGTCCCGTTCGCGGCGCTCGCGCTGCGCCAGGGTCTCGATGTGCTGAGCGGCGCTGGCCACCAGCGCGAGGCTGTGAGGGTGGGCGGTGCTGAGCCCGCCCGAGAGGTCGATCACGCCGATCAGCTCGCCCGTGTCCGGGTCGTGCAGAGGCGCCGCGGCGCAGGTCCATTCGTGTACCGGCTCCGCGAAGTGCTCGGCCGAGAAGATCTGCACCGGGTGGTCGACCGCCAGGGCGGTGCCCATGGCGTTGGTGCCCACAGCCTGCTCGCTCCACTGCGCCCCGAGCGAGAGATGGATCTCGTTGGCGCGGTAGAGCACCTCGGGATCGCCTTCGATCCAGAGGATCGTGCCGTCGGTGTCGCAGAGCAGCGCGATCTGCTCGTCCTCGCCCTGCACGTCCTCGCGCAGCCGGCGCAGCACCTGAGGCGCCAGCCCCAGCAGCGTGCCCGCCTCCAGCCGCTCGCTGGTCTGGCTGTCCGAGAGCTTCAGCGGGGCCGAGCGCACGGCCGGGTCGACCCCCGCCGCCGCTGAGCGTCGCCAGGAGTCGCGGATCACCTCGCGGATGGAGCTGTCGTGGGACGAGCCCTGCATCACACGGCGGTGCGCCTTGATCAGCTCACGCGCGCGTTGCCGGCGATCGGTGGTCGCATCCAGAGCGACCCAGGGACTGCGGCCCATGCTCTTCTCCCTACCCCGTTGCAACCCGATTGCAACGTCTCGGGGGTAGCGTATTTGAGTCATGTTGCCGCGGTTGCCTCCGCGGCCGATTTGGGAGGAACGCACATGGCTACCGAGGTACAGGTTGATCCTGCTGCACGCGAGTTCGTAGAGCGCGAGCGCCCGATGCTCATCGGGGGCGAGTGGGTGAGTTCGGCCTCCGGCAAGACCTTCGAGGTGCACAACCCGGCGACCGGCGAGGTGCTCTCCACCGTCGCCGAGGGCGACTCCGAGGACATCGACCGTGCCGTCAAGACGGCACGCGCGGCTTTCGACGACGGCCCTTGGCGCAAGATGACGCCGTCCGAACGCGGTCGTGCGATCTCGCGCATCGGCGACCTGATCCTCGAGCACGGCGACGAGCTGGCCGCGCTCGAGACGCTGGACAACGGCAAGCCGATGGCGGTCGCGCGCGCGGCCGACATTCCGCTCGCCGCGGACAACTTCCATTACTACTCCGGCTGGACGACCAAGATGGGCGGCGAGACGATCCATCCGTCCGTGCCCTACATGCCGGGGGCCGAGTGGCACGCGTACTCACTGCGCGAGCCGGTGGGGGTCGTCGGGCAGATCATCCCGTGGAACTTCCCGCTGCTGATGGCGGCCTGGAAGCTGGGCCCGGCGCTGGCCTGCGGCTGCACGGTGGTGCTCAAGCCCGCCGAGCAGACGCCGCTCTCGGCTCTGCGGCTGGGCGAGCTGATCCTCGAGGCCGGCGTGCCCGAGGGCGTGGTCAACATCGTCACGGGCTACGGCGAGACCGCCGGCGCGGCTCTGGCCGCCCACGACGATGTGGACAAGGTGGCCTTCACGGGTTCGACCGAGGTCGGCAAGACGATCGTGCAGGCGGCGGCCGGCAACCTGAAGAAGGTGACGCTCGAGCTGGGCGGCAAGTCGCCCAACGTCGTGTACTCGGACGCCGACATGGAGACGGCGATTCCGGGAGCAGCCAACTCGATCTTCTTCAACCACGGTCAGTGCTGCGCGGCAGGCTCGCGGCTGTTCGTGGAGAAGGAGTCCTTCGACCAGGTCGTCGAGGGCGTGGCCGAGCACGCCGGCAAGATCAAGGTGGGCTCGGGCCTCGACCCGCAGACCGAGATGGGCCCGCTCGTCTCGCAGGAGCAGCACGACCGTGTGTGCGGGTTCCTCGACTCGGGCCGCGACGAGGGCGCCAAGGCGGTCGCCGGCGGAAAGGCAATCGAGGGCAAGGGCTACTTCGTGGAGCCCACCGTACTCACCGAGACCCACCCGAGCATGAGCGTTCAAGCCGAGGAGATCTTCGGCCCGGTGGTCACGGTCACGCCGTTCGACGACATATCCGAGGTGCCGACGGTCGGCAACGACACCAAGTTCGGCCTCGCGGCCGGGATCTGGACCAACGACCTGTCGAAGGCGCACAAGACGGCACGCGACCTGCGCGCCGGGACGGTGTGGGTCAACTGTTACAACGTCTTCGACGCCGCCCTGCCGTTCGGCGGCTACAAGGAGTCGGGCTGGGGCCGGGAGATGGGCGCTGAGGCGCTCGAGAACTACACCGAGACCAAGGCGGTGTGCATACAGCTGTAGCTGCACCCGGATCCACAGGGGGAACGACGGGGCGCCCACGGCGCCCCGTCGTCGTAGTGTCGGCGGCTGTGCCCGCGCCCCCCGCCACGGCCCGGCCGGCCGCCTCGCGCTGGCGTGCTTCGCCGGCGACCCTGCTCACGTTGGCCGCCGGCCTCGTGGTCTTTGGGGCCGGCGAGGCGCTGATCGTCCGGGCGGAGCTGGGCAGTTCGCCCTGGACCGCGCTCGCGCAGGGCGTGGGCGAGCAGACCGGGATCAGCGTGGGCGCCGCGACCATCGCCCTGTCGGTGCTGGTGCTGCTGGCCTGGTTTCCGTTGCACCAGCGACCGGGGACCGGCACCATCGCCAACGCGATCGTGGTCGGGCTGGCCCTCGACGCGACCCTGCTCGTGGTCGGCGCGCCGAGTGCACTGGCGGCCCGGATCGCCTTCGTGTTCGGCGGCATAGCGCTGGTGGCGATCGGCAGCGCCCTGTACCTGGGTGTGCGCCTCGGCCCGGGGCCGCGCGACGGCCTGATGACGGGCCTGCGCCGGCTCACCGGACGCTCGGTGCGCTCGATCCGCTTCGCCATCGAGGGCTCGGCCCTAGCCGGCGGCTGGCTGCTGGGCGGGACGGTCGGGATCGGCTCGCTGCTGTTCGCGCTGCTGATCGGCCCGGCGGTGCAGTTCACGCTGAGGCTGCGGGGGACCGAGGCGGGGGAGCTGTGATGTCGGCGTGGCGCTCTGCGCTCCGTGGGATGGGGTCTGACGACTTGTTCGCCCCAGGGACGAACAAACTCGACAGGCTCACCCTCTTCCCCAGCAGAATCGTGGGCGGACGAAGCGCCGCGCAGCGCCCGAGCGGAACGAGGCGGCCCCTCAGCGCACCGGCGCCTCATGGGGCGCCGGCTGGGCGTCCGCCGGAATCTCGGCGCCGCCGGTGATCAGCCGCGCGCCCCGCCCTCGGGTGAAGAAGCTGAAGCCCCAGCGGATGAAGACCACGATCCGGTTCTGGAAGCCCACCAGGTACCAGAGATGCACGAACAGCCAGGTGAGCCAGGCCAGGCTGCCGCTGAGCCGGATGTGAAAGGGCAGGTCGGCCACCGCGCGCGCCCGCCCGATCGTGGCCAGGTTGCCCTTGTCGTGGTAGTGGAACGGGCTCGACGGCTCGCCGGCCAGCCGTGCCGGATCACGCGGGCGGCGTGCCGTCCCTCCTGCATGGCCACTGGCGCGACGCCCGGATAGACCACGGGCTCACCGTCCTCACCGCGGACCCTGACCATGTCGCCCAGGGCGAGAACTTCGGGGTGACCCGGGATGCTCAGGTCGGGCTCCACGGTCACCCGCCCGGATTTGTCCAGCTCGGCCCCGCTCTCTTCGGCCAGCCGGGCAGCGAGGGCCGACGCGTTCACCCCCGCGGCCCAGATGATCGTGCGGGCGGGGATCTGCTCGCGCGTCTTGTCGGGGTTCTCGACCGTGACCCCCTCGGCGTCCATGTCCACCACCGAGTGGCCCACGAGCGGCGTCACCCCCAGCTCCCGCAGAGCGCGATCCGCCTTGGCCGAGAGGGACTCCGGAAAGCTCGTGAGGACCCGGTCGGCCATCTCCACGAGCAGCACCTGCTCCTCGCTCGGGCTGACCGTCTCGAAGCCCTGGGAGAGGATGTCCTGTGCCATCTCTCCGATCTGGCCGGCCATCTCGACGCCGGTGGGGCCGGCGCCCACCACCACGAAGGTCAGCCAGGCACGGCGCAGGGCCGGATCGTCCTCGAGCTCGGCGGCCTCGAAGGCGCCGAGGATGCGCCGGCGGACGCCCAGCGCGCTCTCGAGCGACTTGACCTCGGGGGCGAACGGCTTCCATTCCTCGTGACCGAAGTACGAGTAGCTCGAGCCCCCGGCCACCACGAGCGTGTCGTAGGGCAGCTCCCGCTCGGGCGCCTCGGCCACCTCGGGCTCGAGCCGCACGACGCGTCGCTCGAGATCGAAGCCGGTGACGTCGGCGAGCAGCACGCGGACGTTGGGCCTTCGCTTGAAGATCGCGCGCAACGGATAGGCCACCTCGCCCGTGGTGAGCGCGCCGGTGGCCACCTGATAGGTGAGCGGCTGGAACAGGTGGAAGTTGCGGCGGTCGATCAGCGTGATCTCCACGTCCTCCCGGCTCAGCGCATCCACCAGCTCCAGGCCGCCGAAGCCGCCGCCCACCATCACCACCCGCTCGCGGTGGCCCCGCGGTCCGTTCTGGGATCCCGGCTCCGGCACCGACGTCGATGGTACGCCTCAGGGAGCCAGGTCGGTGCGTCCCTCGGTGGCCACGACGAGCACCCGGCTGCCGGCTCCCAGGCCGACCGCATCGCGCAGCTCCGCGCAGCCCTCCTCGGTCGCCAGGGCGCTGAGGGCGGCCACGGTCGCCGCGCCGCTGTGGCCGATCGCCAGCCCGGCGGAGGCGAGCGCCCGCACGGCCGACTCGGCCTCCCGGTCGCTGACGGCGATCGTTCCGTGGATGCCGCTCCGCAGCGAGGGCCACGCGGCAATTGAGACCTCGGCGCAGTCGAGACCCGCCATCGTGGTTCCCGGGGTCGCCACCGGAGTCGGGCGCCCGGCCGCGAGCGACGCGCCGAGGCAGCTCGCCGTCTCCGGCTCCACGCCCACCACGGGCACCCCGGCGCTCGCGCCGAAGCGCGCGGCCGCCGCGGCTAGCGAGCCCACCCCGACGGGGACGACGAGAACGTCGAAGGGCCCCTGCTCCGCCGCCTCGGAGAAGAGCGTCTGGTAACCGTCGATCACCCAGCGCGCGGGCCCCGAGTCGCCCACGTCGGCGATCTCGGCCACGCCGGCGCGGGAGCCGTCGCTCGCCGCGGCAGCCACGGCGTCCTCGTAGCTGCCGTCCACCACGATCACGTCGGCGCCCTCCCCGGCGATTGCCTCCCGGCGGGCCGCCAGCGAGCGAGCCGGCAGGTAGACCCGGCACGCGAGACCCCGCTGCGCGGCCACGTGGGCCACGGCGCGCCCGTGATTGCCCGCGCTGGCCGCAACCAGCAGCTCCACCTCGGGACGCTCGCGCAGCGTGCGCTCCACCGCCCACGACGCGCCGAGCACCTTGAAGGCGGGCAGACCGAGCCGGTCGGACTCGTCCTTCAGCGCCACGGAAGCGAGGCCGAGCTTGGCCGCCGGCTCGGCCAGCCGGTGCACCGGTGTCGGCCGGTAGCCGGGCAGCGCGGCGTGGAAGGCGGCGGCTCCGGGGTCAGGGGCGGGCACCGCTCCGAGGTCGAGTCCCGGGTTGAGCACGGCCCTCACCGGCACAGTCGCTCCGCCACGGCCACCAGGACGCGCGCCACCACCTCGGTGTCTGGGAGGCTCACCCACTCCTCCAGCGCGTGCGCTCCCTCGCCGCCCGGGCCGAAGACCACGGTGGGGATTCCCGCCGCCGCGATGAAGGCCGAGTCGGCCCAGTAGCTCGCGCCGGTGGGCTCGGGAGCGATGGCGCCGGTGACCACGCCGTACGCGTCGCGTACCGCGCGTACCACTGCCTCGCCCGGGTCGACTTCGAACGGCTCGCGCACGAGCAGGGTCCGCCGCGCTGCCTGCAGCTCGGGGTCGGCGGCGCGGCAGCGGTCGAGCAGCGCTTCGAGCTCGGCCTCCACGACCGCCACCGTCTCGCCCGGCACGGTGCGCCGCTCGAGCCCGATCACACACCGAGCGGGGTAGCTGGACAGCTCGGCGCCGCCCTCGATCAGCGAGGCGTGGACCGAGCCGCGTCCCGCCAGCGGGTGGGCCTTGCCGGACAGCTCGTGGTCGAGCTCGCCCAGCGCGGTGAGCACCGGCCCGCTCTTGACGATCGCGTCGATGCCCTCATCGGGCCGTGAGCCGTGAGCCGCCCGGCCGCTCACCTCTATCTGCGCCCACACGAAGCCCTTGTGGGCCACCGTCGGTTCGAGCCCGGTGGGCTCGGTCACCACCGCGGCATCCGCGCTCACGGCCTGCAGCGCCTCCTGCACACCGAGGCTGGCGTGCTCTTCGTCGGCCACGGCGGCCACCACCACGTCGCCGGCCAGGCCCAGCCCGGCGGCCTCCCGGCAGGCCAGCAGGGCGGCGGCCACACCGGCCTTCATGTCGCACGACCCCCGGCCGTGGAGCCGGTCACCGTCGATCCTAGGACTGTGAGGCTCGGTCATCCCGTCGACGTTCACCGTGTCGAGGTGTCCGCAGAGGAGCAGCGTGGGTCCGCCGCCTCGGCCCCTCGCGCGCACCAGCACGCTCGGACGTCCAGGCGTGTCCTCCAGCAGCTCTGCCTCCAGACCGGCCGCCCGCGCCCAACCGGCCACGAAGCCGGCGATCTCCGTCTCGCCGGCGCCACCGGGAACGAGGTCCGGGTTGACCGAGTCGATACCCACCAGCGACGACGTGAGCTCGATGACGTCAGTGCGCGAGAGCATCGGCGCATTGTGGCCGACGTCTCGCGTCGACGATGTGAGACATTTCCCGACGTGAGCTCACTGGTGAGTGACCACATGCGCTCCAACCTCGCGCGGCTGCGCCATGAGCCGACCGAGAAGCGGATACGAGCGACTCTCGGCGGCGAGCCGGTGGTGGACACCAGGAGGTCCCTGCTCGTCTGGGAGCCGCGGCGAATCGTGCCCTCCTACGCGGTGCCGGTCGAGGAGATCACCGGCGAGCTCCTGCTCTCCTCGGAGCCCCCGGCGGAGTCGGACGCCCCCGTTCTGCATCCCGGTATCCCGTTCAGAGCCCACTCCACGGAGGGCGAGTCGTTCGACCTCCGCCACGGGGGGGACACCCGGCCCGCCGCGGCCTTCCGGCCCGCGGATCCCGACCTCTCGGGGTACGCGGTGCTCGACTTCGACGCCTTCGACACCTGGCTGGAAGAGGACGAGGAGATCTTCTCCCACCCACGGGACCCGTATCACCGCGTGGACATCCGGCGCAGCAGCCTGCCGGTGCGAATCGAGGTGGAGGGCGTGCTGGTGGCGGAGACCACGCGGCCCTCGCTCGTCTTCGAGACCAACCTGCCAACGCGCTTCTACATCCCGCGCGAGGATGTGGAGGTCGAGCTCTCGCCCAGCGAGCGGCGTACGGCCTGCCCCTACAAGGGCAAGGCCTCCTACTGGTCCTTCGAGGCGGGCGGCCGGACCATCGACAACCTGCTCTGGAGCTACGAGGATCCGGTGGCCGATGCCCTCCCGCTCACCGGGCTGATGGCCCTGTTCGACGAGGTGGTCGACGTGACCATCGACGGTGAGCCCCGGCCGCGGCCCGACACCGAGTTCGCCCGGCTCATGCGATCGGAGTTCGGCCTGGACGACTAGGCCGAGTCGTGGAAGATGATCCCCAGCGCCGTGCGTGAGCCACTCGTGATCGTGCTCACGCCGTGGCGCAGCCCCACCCGGTGATAGCCGCGCTTGCCGGCCTGCGGGCGCTGACGCGTGGGGAAGATGACGAACGCGCCGCGGGCCGGCTCGAGAACGTGGGCCCGGCTCTGCGCCCGCGGGCGCTGCTCCACCAGCACGAACTGGCCGCCCTCGAACTCCACGCCCGGCTCGGACAGGATCGTCAGCACCTGGAAGGGGAAATAGACGTCCCCGTAGAGGTCCTGGTGCAGGGCGTTCCAGTCGCCGGCGCCGTAGCGGAGCATCAGCGGGGTGGGGCGCTCCTGGCCCGCTGCGCGGCAGCGGTCCAGCAGCTCCTCGTGTTCGAGCGGGTACTCGTCCGCGCGCCCGCCCAGGCGACTCTCCCACTCGTTGGCCACGGGCGCGAGCTGCCGGTAGAAGCCGGCCCGGAGCGTTCTGACCGCCTCCGGCAGGGGATGGTCGAAGTAGCGGTAGCGCCCGTCACCGAAACGGTGGCGGGCCATGTCGATCGTCGAGCGGAATCGTCCGTCGTCGAACAGCTCCGCCAGTTCGTCGCACTGCGCCGCGTCGAGTAACGGCTGCGTCAGAGCGAAACCGCGGTCGTCCAGCTGAGCGCGCAGGTCCTCCCAGTCGAGGGTGTCCATCTCTTTGGCGGTGGCGTTGGCGATCACGTCCCTAGGACGCGCGGGCCGGCCGTTTCGTGAGATAGCGGGGCCTCAGCGGCCGCGCGTCGGACTCCTCGAACAGGCGCAGGTGGACGTCGTCCGAGAGCGGAAACCGAAGCCGTTCGTCCGTCACGGCGCGCAAGCTAGCGCGCCGTCGCCGGCTGCCGCTCAGCCGGTGGCGCGCGTGATGCGCCCACCGAGCTCGCGCAGCCGCTCGATCAGCTCAGGTGGTCCGTGCACTTCGATCTCGTGCCCGATCATCGCCACGCGGATCGCGAGCCAGTCGAGGTTGTCGTCGCTCGTCCGGTAGAGGCAGCGCTCGTCGTCGATCGGCTCGACGGTGCCGCCCAGCCAGCGTCTCGAGGAGAGCACTTCGGCGGGCGCCTCGACCGTCACGGTGGCGTCGTGGCGGGCAGGCGCCGCGGCCAGGCTCTGGCCGACGTAAGCGGCCGCGTCGCGGGCCGGCAGCTCGCGCGGCTCGAAGCTCACGCCGGTAGCCGCAGGTCGCGCCAGCCGGTCCAGGCGAAAGCTCCGCCAGTCCTCCCGACCGCAGTCCCAGGCCACCAGGTACCAGCGCCGCCCGGCGTTGACCAGCGAGTGCGGCTCCACCTCACGACGGGATTCGGACGAGTCGCGCGCGGTGTAGCCGAAGCGCAGGCGCTCCCGGTCGCGGCACGCGGCCGCGATCACCGTGAGGTGCTGGGGGTCCACCTGTGGTCCGCCGCGCAAGGGCAGCGTCATGGTGGAGCTCTGGAGCGCCTGTACGCGCCGGCGCAGGTGTGACGGGAGCACCTGCTCCAGCTTGACGAGCGCGCGCACGGCCGTCTCCTCGATGCCGGCCACGGACGCGCTCGCGGCCGTGCGCAGCCCGACGGCGATGGCGATGGCCTCGTCGTCGTCCAGCAGCAGGGGTGGCATCGCGGCGCCGGCGCGCAGCCGGTAGCCGCCCGCCGGCCCGGTCACGGCGTCGACGGGATAGCCCAGCTCGCGCAGGCGGTCCACATCGCGGCGGATCGTTCGGCCCGACACCTCGAGGCGATCCGCCAGCTCTCCGCCCGCCCAGTCCCGGCGCCCCTGCAGCAGCGACAGCAGGCTCAGCAGCCGGCTCGAAGTGGTCTCGGCCATGCCGAGGATGATTCTGACTACTTAGGACAGATCTTGGCCTAAACCGTCGGAACACTGGATCCCATGCAGAACAGTCAAACGAAAGACGGCCCCGCCATCCAGGTGGAGGGCCTGGTCAAGTCCTTCGGCTCCGTCCGGGCGCTCGACGGCGTGGACCTCGAGGCGGCGGCGGGCACGGTGCTCGGCGTGCTCGGTCCCAACGGCGCGGGCAAGACCACGGTGGTCCGCATCCTCACCACCCTGCTGGCCGCCGACACGGGCCGCGCTCGGGTCGCGGGCCTCGACGTGGTCGACGACGCCCGTGAGCTGCGCGCGCGGATAGGGCTCGCCGGCCAGTACGCAGCCGTCGACGACAACCTGACCGGCGTGGAGAACCTCGTCATGGTCGGCCGCCTGTACGGCGAGTCGCGCCGGGCGGCACGTTCCCGCGCGACCGAGCTGCTCGAGCGCTTCTCACTGTCCGCGGCCGGCGACCGGGTGGCCAAGACGTACTCGGGCGGGATGCAGCGGCGGCTTGATCTGGCGGCGGCGCTGGTGGCCCGCCCGCCGGTCCTATTCCTCGACGAGCCCACCACGGGTCTCGACCCCCGCAGCCGGATCGAGCTGTGGGAGACGATCGAGGGCCTGGTGGCGGACGGCACCACCGTGCTGCTCACCACGCAGTACCTCGACGAGGCCGACCGCCTGGCCGACCGCATCGCCGTGATCGACAGCGGCCGGGTGATCGCCGAAGGCACCGCCGACGAGCTGAAGGCTCGCGTGGGCGGTGAACGAGTGGAGGTCAAGCTCACCCATCCCGCCGCGGCCTCGGCGGCGGAGGCCGCGCTGGCGGACATGGGCGAGGAGCTCCAGCACGAGGATGACCTGATCCGGGTCGCGGTTCCCTCATCCGGCGGAGCGATCATGGAGGCCGCACGCCGCCTCGATCGCGCGGGAGTGGGAGTGGACGACATCGCGGTCCGACGCCCCACGCTCGACGACGTCTTCATGACGCTCACCGGTCACTCGGCCGAGCACGACGGCGAGCCCGGTGACCCGAACGACAGATCCGACGACCGAACGGAGGTGGCGGCATGACCCGCCTGGTACCGGACACGCTGGTGATGGCGGAGCGAAACCTGGTGCGCCTGCCGCGCAATCCGGATCTGCTGCTCGGTTTCACGATCCAGCCGGTGATGTTCGTGCTGCTGTTCGTCTACGTCTTCGGCGGCGCGATCTCCACGCCGGGCTACGACTACGTCGACTTCCTGATCCCGGGGATCATCGTCCAGAACATCGCCTTCGGCGGGTTCGTCACGGCGCTCGGGCTGGCCGAGGACCTCAAGAAGGGTCTGATCGACCGGTTCCGCTCGCTGCCCACCGCCCGTGCGTCGGTGCTCGCGGGCCGCACCCTCGCCGACGTGTTCACCAACTCGCTCTCGATCGTGGTGCTGCTGGTCACGGGCCTGATCATCGGGTTCGGCTTCGACGCCGCGATCGCGGACGTGGTGGCCGGGTTTGGCCTGCTGCTCCTGTTCGGCTTCGCTTTCTCGTGGATCTTCGCCCTGATCGGGCTGTCGGTCTCCTCGCCCGAGGCGGCCAACGGGCTGGGCTTCACCCTGATCTTCCCGATCACGTTCATCTCCTCGGCCTTCGTCCCGGTGGAGTCGATGCCCACCGGACTGCAGGAGGTGGCCGACGCCAATCCCGTCAGCGTCGTGGTCGACGCGATGCGCGCGCTCTGGCTCGATGCCCCGGCCGGCGACAGCATCTGGCTGGCGATCGTCTGGTGCCTGGTGCTGATCGCGATCTTCGCCCCGCTGGCGGTGGCCAAGTACCGGCGCACCGCCACCAAGTGAGGCCCCCGTGGTTACGGCAGCCCGTGGCGGGCGATCACGCGGTCGTAGTTCACGCGCATCAGCTCGATCACGTCGCGCACGTCCTCGTCGGTCTCGATCCGGCGGGCGCCGAAGCCCGGCTTGCCGGGGAAGACGGGGTGGTAGTCGATGCGCTGCTCCTCGAAGAGCCCGGTCCAGACCTCCTTGGGGAAGCCGAAGTGCGCAGTGCGGTCGCCGTGAAGGTGGCCGATCTCACGCCGGCCCACCTTGAAGGCAAACTCGCCGCGGCTACCGGGGCCCGCCTCGACACCGGGCCAGCTGGTGACCTCGTCGGTGATCAGGCGGCTGGGGGAGGTCTCGGTCGTGGTCATGGTCGACAGACTACAAGCTCAAGTTAGGTTGAAGTCAAGGGCGGGAGGGCCGCAACCGAACGGCGACTAGGGCCAGCCGTCCACGAACAGGTCAAGCACCGGTTCGGCGTCCTCCGATGCCGAGTACCGCTCGAGGTCGGTGATCCCTGCTTCGGCCAGGACCTCGTCGTCGAGAAATGCGTTGCCGGTGCAGGTGCGCGGGTCGCGCGAGAGAATCTCCAGGGCGGCGTCGCCCATGATCTCCGGCGTGCGGGAGCGGACCATCGCCTCGTCACCGCCCAACAGGTTCTGAACCGCCGCTGTGGCGATGATCGTTCGCGGCCACAGGCAATTGGCGGCCACGCCGCGCTCGGCCTCGTCGGCGGCTACGCCGAGCGTGAGCATCGTCATGCCCATCTTCGAGAGCGTGTAGGCGCTGTGGCCGCGCAGCCAGCGCGGGTCGGCGGACAGCGGCGGAGACAGCGTCAGCACGTGGCCATGTTCCGACTCGCGCAGGTGTGGAAGGCAGGCTCGGGTGACCACGAACGTGCCGCGCGAGTTGATCTGCTGCATCAGGTCGAAACGCTTGAGCTCCAAGTCGCCCATCGAGGCCAGGTTGATCGCGCTGGCGTTGTTGACCACCATGTCGATGGCGCCGAAGCGCTCGACGGCCTGGGCGACAGCGCTCTCCACGCCCTCGCCGTCGCGGACGTCACCCACGATCGGCAGTGCCTCGCCGCCCGCCGCCTCGATCTCCTCGGCTGCGGTGTAGATCGTTCCCGGGAGCTTCGGATGAGGCTCCGCCGTCTTGGCCATGAAGGCCACGCGGGCGCCCTCCCGAGCCGCGCGCACGGCGATGGCGAGCCCGATGCCGCGGCTGCCGCCGGACATGAAGATGGTGCGACCGTCCAGCGCGTTCGCCACTAGAGCTCCTTGACCTCGGAGAGCACCGCCGCGACCGACTCCTTGGCGTCGCCGAACAGCAGCGCAGTGTTGTCGTTGTAGAAGAGCGGGTTGTCGATGCCCGCGAAGCCGGTGTTCATCGAGCGTTTCAGGACGATCACCTGGGCGGCCTTGTCGACGTCGAGGATGGGCATTCCGTAGATGGGTGAACCCTCGTTCTCGCGGGCCGCAGGGTTGGTCACGTCGTTGGCGCCGATCACGAGGGCGACGTCGGTCTGGGGGAACTCCGGGTTGATCTCGTCCATCTCCTTGAGATGGTCGTAGGGCACGTCGGCCTCGGCCAGCAGCACGTTCATGTGACCCGGCATGCGACCGGCCACGGGGTGAATGGCGTAGTCCACCCGGATGCCGCGCTTCTCGAGCTCGTCGGCCAGCTCGCGCACGGTGTGCTGAGCCTGTGCCACGGCCATCCCGTAGCCGGGCGCCACCACCACCTTCGACGCGTAGGCGAGCTGGATGGCCACGTCGGCGGCCCCGGTGGAGCGCACCGGCTTGGCCTCGCCGTCCTCGCCGGTGGCGCCCGAGGTGACGGTCACGCCGCCGAAGCCGCCGGCCAGGATGTTCACGATCGAGCGGTTCATGGCCTCGGCCATCTGCGTGGTGAGGATCGTGCCGGAGGCGCCCACGAGCATGCCGGCGACGATCAGCGCGACGTTGTCGAGCGCCATTCCCGCCGCGGCCGCCGACAGCCCGGTGAAGGCGTTGAGCAGGGAGATCACGACCGGCATGTCGGCCCCGCCGATCGGCAGCACGAAGAGGTTGCCGAGGATCGCCGCTCCCACCAGGATGGCGAGGAACAGCAGCTCCGACTCGGTGCCCGCGGCAATGGCCACCGCGCAGCCCACCACCGCCAGCAGCAGGACGATGTTGATGATCTGCTGCCCTGGCAGCTGGATCGGGCGGCCCGGCAGGATCTCCTGCAGCTTGCCGAAGGCGATGTTCGAGCCCCAGAAGGAGACCGAGCCGATGATGGCCGCGAGAAGGATCGGGACCAGGGTCTCGAGCTCCGGGTTGCCGCCCAGCAGCTCGAGCTCGTCGCGGTACTCCACGAACGCGATCAGCGCCACCGCCCCGCCGCCCACGCCGTTGAACAGCGCGACCATCTGGGGCATCGCGGTCATCTTCACGCTGCGCGCCGCGGGTACGCCCACCGCCGTGCCGATCGCGATGCCCAGCGCGATCAGCAGGTAGTCGCCGACGAACTCGTAGAGCAGGGTGGCCACCACGGCGATGGCCATGCCCACCGCGGCGATCATGTTGCCGCGCCGGGCGGTGCGCGGGTGGTTCAGGAAGCGCAGGCCGACGATGAAGCAGACGAAGGCCACGAGGTAGAGGACCCGGATGAAGTCCGGGTCCTGGAGGAAGGAGGCGGTGTACATCCCCTAGTCGCGCCTCTTGAACATCTCCAGCATGCGGTCGGTGACCAGGAACCCGCCGACGATGTTGATCGTGCCGAACGCGATGGCGATCACCAGCAGCAGCTCGTTGAGGAAGCCCTCGGTCTCGCCGATCAGGAGCAGGCCGCCCAGCAGCACGATGCCGTGGATGGCGTTGGTGGCCGACATCAACGGCGTGTGCAGCGTGTTCGGCACCTTCGAGATCACCTCGAAGCCGACGAACGCGGCCAGCACGAGGATGGTCAGCTCGGTCAGAAGATCCATCTGCGACTACCTCCGCGGGACATCCAGCCCCGCGCTCTGAGACTGAGCTCCGCCTCCGGCCGCTTCGCGGGCCCGCTCGTGGACGATCTCGCCCTCCCTCGTGATGCAGGCGCCCGCGATGACCTCGTCGTCGAAGTCGAGTACGAGCTCGCCCTCCTTGACCATCAGCTCGAGCAGCGACTGCACGTTCCGGGCGTACAGAGAGGAGGCGTGATCGGGCATGGACGCCGGCAGGTTGACCGGCCCCACCAGGGTGACCCCCTCCTTGACGACCGTCTGGCCGGCCTCGGTCAGCTCGCAGTTGCCGCCGGTCTCGGCGGCCAGATCGACGATCACCGATCCGGGGGCCATGTTGCGCACGGCCTGCTCGGTCACGAGCAGAGGAGCGCGCCGGCCGGGCACCGCGGCGGTGGAGATGACCACGTCCATCTTCCCGATCTCCACGGCCAGCAGATCGCGCTGCCTGGCCTGCTCCTCGTCGGTCAGCTGGCGGGCGTAGCCGCCCGCGGCCTCGGCGTCCTCGAGGCCCATGTCGAGCTCGAGGAAGCGCGCGCCGAGCGACTCGATCTGCTCCTTGACCGCCGAGCGCACGTCGAAGGCCTGGACGATCGCGCCGAGGCGCCTGGTGGTGGCGATCGCCTGCAGTCCCGCAACCCCGGCGCCGAGCACGAGCACCTTGGCCGGCCGCACCGTGCCCGCCGCGGTGGTCAGCATCGGGAAGAAGCGCGGCAGCTCCTGCGCGGCGATCTGCGCGGCTCGGTAGCCGGCCACGGTGGCCTGGGAGGACAGCGCGTCCATGGACTGGGCCCGGCTGATTCGCGGGATGGCCTCCATGGCGAAGCTGGTGACGCCCGCCTCCGCCAGCGCGCGAATGGTGTCGCCCGCGGTGAGCGGCTGGAGGAAGCCGATCAGCACCGCGTTCTCGCCCAGCCGGCCGATCTCCTCGGCGCTCGGGGGCGCCACCTTGGCCACCACGTCGCCCGACCAGCCGTCTCCGACCGTGGCACCCGCCTCCACGTAGGCCTCGTCGAGCTGGTGAGCCGCGTCACCCGCACCCGTCTCGATGGTCACCTCGAGGCCGGCCTTGACCAGCCGGTCGGCCACCTCGGGCACGACAGCGACACGGGTCTCGCCCGCGGCGACCTCCTTGGGTACCGAGAAGTTCATAAGCCTGGGAGCAGGGATCGGGGGGCGGGCACTCTAGCCGAGCCCGGGTTACCCTGTCGCGCGTGCCGCGCCGCCTGGCCCTCCTCGCCTGCACCGCCGCCGCCCTGGCCGCCGCGCTCCCGGGAGGCACCGCGGCCGCCGCGCCGAGTGTTCCCGAGTGCGTGCTCGGAGGCGGCCCGAAGGCCACGCGCGATTTCTACCGCTCGGAGCTCGAGCGAGCCGAGAAGCGCTTCGGTGGCAGCCCGAGCGCGCGGCGCGCTTTCAGCCTTGGGCTGGCCGCCTACGTGTACGGCCTCGGGCCGGTCTCGGTGGAGCGCACCGTTCAGCGCTTCCCCGAGAACCAGCTGGTGAGCATCGGCGCGCTCACCAACCCGGCGGTGCAGACGGTGGTCCTGCCCAACGTGGACACCACCTACACGGTGGGCCGCCTGAACCTCGCCGCCGGGCCCCGGGTGTTCGACGTGCCTGACACCGCCGGTCGCTACTACGTGATCCAGTACCTCGACGCGTACTCGAACACGTTCGCCTACGTGGGCCGGCGGACCACCGGCACGCGCGCCGGCTCGTACGCTCTCGTCGGGCCCGGTTTCTCCGGTGCCCTCCCGTCCGGGGTGAAGAGGATTCAGAGCCCCACGAACCTCGTGTGGGTGCTGGGCCGAACCCTGGTCAAGAGCCGGGCCGACCTCGCTCCGGTAACCGAACTGATGCGCGGCTACCGCGTGACCGCCCTGGCCGGCTGGGCCGCCGGTGCCCGCCAGGCGCCACTGGTGCTCTCGGCCTTCCCGGCCCAGCCGCCGACCGTCATTCCCACCGGCCTGGCCTTCCTCGACGCCGTCGGGGCGGTCGTCGGAGCCAACCCGCCGACCGCCGGCGACGCCTGCGCGCTGCGCGCGTTCGCCTCGGCCGGCATCGGACCCGGTCGAGCTCCCAGCCGGGCCGCCGGCGGCGAGGTCAGGGCGGCGCTCGAGGCGGCCGTGGCGGCCGGCCCGGCGCTGGTGGAGCGGGCCGAGCGGCGGGAGAACCGCCGCAGCCGGGCCCGCAACAACGGCTGGCTCCTGGCGGGGCGCTTCATCGGCGACTACGGGAGCAACTGGCTCGGCCGCGCGGTCATCGCCCGCACCGCGCTCGGAGCCAACACGCGGCCGGAGACCGTCTATCCGCTGGCGCTGACCGATTCCCGTGGCCGTCCGCTGCGAGGGCGCCACCGCTACACCCTGCGTTTCCCGCGTGGGCAGCTGCCGCCGGTGGGCGCCTTCTGGTCGCTCACCATGTACGACGACAAGCGCTTCCTGGTGGACAACCCGATCGACCGCTACGCCGTCGGCGACCGCACGCCGGGCCTGCGGCGCGGCAAGGACGGCTCACTCACCATCCACATCGGCCGGACCGCCCCGCGAGGCACCGCCGCGCGCGCCAACTGGCTGCCCTCTCCCGCCGGCCGCTTTCGCCTCGCCATGCGTCTCTACGAGCCCAAGCGAAGCGTGCTCAGGGAGCGCTGGCGGCCGCCGCCACTGCGGCGCCGGTAGACCCGCCGCGAAGTCGTGTGACCCGGCCGCGTGCCTGGGTACACTCGATGTTCGGCCTGGTTCAGCGGCCGATCAATGGAAGAGAAGACCCTCGAGAAGCTCGATCGCGTCGTCGTCCGGTTTGCAGGTGACTCCGGGGACGGCATGCAACTCACGGGCAGCCGCTTCACCGACGCCACCGCCGTGGTGGGCAACGACCTCGCCACGCTGCCGGACTTTCCCGCTGAGATCCGCGCGCCGGCCGGCACCCCGCACGGCGTCTCGGCCTTCCAGATCCACTTCGCCTCGCGCGACATCCTCACGCCGGGCGACCATCCCAACGTCCTCGTGGCCATGAACCCGGCCGCGCTGATCACCAACGTGGGCACGCTCGAGAAGGGCGGCACGGTGATCGTCAACGAGGACGGCTTCACCGACCACAACCTGCGCAAGGCGGGCTACGAGTCGAATCCGCTCGAGGACGAGTCGCTCGACGACTACAGCGTCTTCCGCGTGCCGATGACCTCGATGACCGTGCGCGCCACGGAGGAGATCGACGGCATCACCCCGCGCGACGCGGCGCGCTGCAAGAACCTGTTCGCGCTCGGCCTGGTGTCCTGGATGTACGGACGGCCGACCGAGCCCACGGTCGCCTGGGTGGAGGCCAAGTTCGCGGACAAGCCGCAGCTGGCCGCGGCCAACCTGGCCGCCTTCCGCGCGGGCTACAACTTCGGCGAGACGGCCGAGCTGCTGGCGGTGCACTACGAGGTGGACCCGGCGCCGGCGGCGCCGGGCACCTACCGCAACGTCAACGGCGCGCAGGCGATGGCCTACGGGCTGATCGCGGCCAGCATCCAGTCAGGCCTGCCGCTGTTCTACGCCAGCTACCCGATCACCCCCGCCTCGGAGCTGTTGCACGGCCTGTCGCGCTACCAGAAGCTCGGCGTGCGCACCGTCCAGGCCGAGGACGAGATCGCCGCGGTGAACATGGCCCTGGGCGCAGCCTTCGCGGGCCACCTCGGCGTGACCGCCACGAGCGGTCCGGGGATGGACCTCAAGGCGGAGACGGTCAGCCTGGCCGTGGCGTACGAGCTCCCGCTGCTGGTGATCGACGTTCAGCGCGCCGGACCCTCGACCGGCATGCCGACCAAGACGGAGGCGGCCGATCTGATGATGGCGCTGTACGGGCGTCACGGCGAGTCGCCGCTGCCGGTGGTGGCCGCCCGCACGCCGTCCGACTGCTTCCACGCGGCCATCGAGGCGGCCCGCATCGCGGTCGCCCACCGGACCCCCGTGGTCCTGCTCAGCGACACCTTCCTGGCCAACTCGTCCGAGCCGTGGAAGCTGCCCGACGTGGACAGCCTGCCCACGATCGACCCCAACTTTGCCACCGACCCGACGGGCTTCATGCCCTACGCGCGCGACGGCAAGCTCGCCCGTCCCTGGGCGGTGCCCGGCACTCCGGGGCTGCGCCACCGCATCGGCGGCCTCGAGAAGGAGGACGGCAGCGGCAACATCTCCTACTCGCCCGCCAACCACGAGCACATGACTCATCTGCGCGCGGAGCGGGTGGCTCGCGTGAGCGTCCCGGACATCGAGGTCGACGACCCCGATGGCGACGCCACGCTGCTCGTGCTCGGCTGGGGGTCGAGCTACGGCGCGATTCAGGGCGCCGCCCGGCGGCTGCGACGCGAGAAGGGGTTGAAGCTCGCCACGGCCCACATCGGCCATCTCAACCCACTTCCGGGCAACACCGAGGAGGTGTTGCGCTCCTACGAGCGGGTGCTGGTGCCCGAGATGAACATGGGCCAGCTGGTGAAGATCCTGCGCGCCGAGTACCTGGTGGACTGCGAGAGCTTCACCAAGGTCGACGGCCTGCCCATCTTCACGCGCGACATGATGGAGCAGATCGAGGAGCGGATCGGATGACGGCGGGCGGCAACGGCCACACCAATGGCGGCGACGTGCTCAAGCTGACCAAGGCGGACTTCTCCTCCGATCAGGAGACGCGCTGGTGCCCCGGCTGCGGCGACTACGCCGTGCTGGCCTCGGTCCAGTCGTTCATGCCCGAGCTGGGCATCCCGCCGGACAAGATCGTGTTCGTCACGGGCATCGGCTGCGCCGGCCGCTTTGTCTACTACATGGACACCTACGGGATGCACGGCATCCACGGCCGCGCTCCGGCGCTGGCCACCGGCGTGGCCACTTCGCGTCCCGACCTGTCGGTGTGGGTGGTGGCCGGCGACGGGGACGCCCTGTCGATCGGCGGCAACCACCTGATTCACGCTCTGCGCCGCAACGTGCCGCTCAAGATCCTGCTGTTCAACAACCAGATCTACGGCCTGACCAAGGGGCAGTACTCGCCCACCAGCGAAGAGGGCAAGGTCACGAAGTCCACGCCCTTCGGCTCGCAGGACCACCCCTTCAACCCGGTCTCGCTGGCGCTCGGCGCCGAGGCCTCGTTCGTGGCCCGCAGCGTGGACACCGACAAGCCGCACCTGGCCGAGACGCTCCGCGCCGCCGCGGCCCACGAGGGCACGGCCCTGGTCGAGATCTACCAGAACTGCAACGTGTTCAACGACGGCGCCTTCGACGCCGTGCGGGCCAAGGGTCAGCGCGAGGTCAACCAGATCCGCCTCGTCCACGGCGAGCCGATCCGCTTCGGCGCCGAGAGCGAACGCGGCGTGGCGCGCGGCGCCGACGGCCGCCTCGAGCTGGTCAACGTGGCCGATGTCGGTGAGGACGCCATCCTCGTCCACGACGCCGAGCGCCCGGAGCCGAGCCTCGCCTTCGAGCTGGCCCACCTGGCCTCACGGCCCACCGGGCCCACCCCGATCGGCGTGTTCCGCTCAGTGTCGCGTCCCGTGTACGGGGAGGAGCTGGCCCTCGAGCTCGAGCGCCGGCGCGCCGACGTGGGTCGCGAGCAGCTCCACGAGCTGCTGCATTCGGGCGATACCTGGACCGTTTCCTAGCTCCGCTCGGGCCCTGCGCGGCTGACCGGCGTGGTCCGATTGGCAGTGAGGGAGTTGGTCCGGAGGGGTTCCGGAAGAAAGTCACCCTATGAGGCACCTAACTTCCGGGACCCCCAACCGAGCCGTTGTTGCTAGCGCAGAGGGAGCCGAGCCCGCTCAGGCGGCCAGGTCCAGCACCATCTCGTCCACGCCGCTCCCGGCGTGACGTTGCTCGAGATGGTCGGTGAGCTTGCTCATCAGTCGGTGGGCCGGCACGTTGTCGGCTGCCATCGTGGCGGTGAACCGTCGCACTCCACTGCGCCGCGCCCTGGCCGCCAGCAGCTCGGAGAGCAGTGAGCCCAGTCCGCGGCGCTGCCAGTCGTCGGCCACGACGATGGCCACCTCCGCCGCCTCGGGATCGTCGTAGAGGCGGACGAAGCGTGCGACCGCGATCAGGCGGCGAGCCGGCTCGGCTGGATACTCAGCCACCAGGGCCACATGATCGCGGTCGTCCACCTCGGTCAGGTATCGCAGCTCCGCCCGGCTGAAGCTGCTCTTGGGTGTGAGGAAGCGCCGCTGCACACTCTCCGCGGAGAGGTGCCGCAGCCCGTTCTCCAGCATGCGCTTGTCATCAGCGCGGATCGGCCGGATCAGGATCGGGGCTCCGTCAGGAAGGCGCTCGAGCACACCTGAAGCGTGTCGCGCGAGGGGCCGGGCTTGTGTGGGGTGCGTCACGCTCCGCGCAGCAGCAGGGCGAGCTGGGCCTGACGCTCGACCACCTCGGTGATCCGCAGGGCTTCCGCCGGCGAGCGACCCACGCCCAGAGCCCCGTGACGCGCCATGAGCGCCGCCCGGCGGTCCTGCAGGGCCTCCACGGCCAGCCGCGCTATCTCATCCGAGCCGGTCGGGGCGAACGCGGCCGTCCGCACCGCCCCGCCGGCGGCCTGCTCGATCTCCTCGGTTCCGGTGTCGAGCGGCTCGCCCAGGAAGCTCCATGCCGTGGCGTGCACGCCGTGGGTGTGCACGATCGCGGCCACGTCGGGCCGGGCGCGATAGACCTCGAGGTGCACGCGGCGCTCGCTGGACGGCTCGTGATCACCGGCCAGCACCTCGCCCGACGCCGACAGGGTCACGATGTCGGCCTCCCGCATGTCCGGATAGGGGAGGCCGCTGGGGGTGATGTGGATCAGCTCGCCCTCGCGGGCGCTCACGTTGCCCGAGCTGCCGGCCACCAGTCCGAGCCAAAGCATCTCGCGGGCGACCGCGAGGATCTCAGCCTGAGGCGACACGCCGGATCGACTCCTCGTAGGGCGCCTCCAGCACGCCCGCCTCGGTGAATATCGCCGTGACCAGCGCGGCGGGCGTGACGTCGAAGGCCGGGTTGAACGCCTGGCTCTGGGAGCTCACCTCGGCCGGGTCGCGCTCCTCGATCGGGATCGCCTCTCCGTTCGGGGTGTCGGGATCGATGGTCGAGACCGGGGCCGCGACGTAGAAGGGCACGTCGTGACGGGCGGCCATCACCGCCAGCGGGTATGTGCCGATCTTGTTGGCCACGTCGCCGTTGGCCGCGATCCGGTCGGCGCCGACGACGATCCGGTCGACCTCCCCGCGGGCGATGAGCGACCCGGCGGCCGAGTCGGCCACCACGCGGTGGGGGATCCCGGCCCGGTCGAGCTCCCAGGCCGTGAGCCGGGCGCCCTGCAGCAGAGGACGGGTCTCGTCGACCCACACCTGGGCCAGCCGGCCGTCGTCCCACGCCGTGCGCAGAACGCCGCAGGCGGTGCCGTAGCCGGCCGTGGCCAGCGCCCCCGCGTTGCAGTGGGTGAGGGCGCGGTCCCCGGGCTCGAAGCGCTCGGCCCCGAGGGCAGAGAGGCGCCGGTCGGCGTCGTCCTGGTCTCGGTGGAGCTCGTGGGCGAGCTCGAGCAGGGATGCCCCGTCGCGCGGCTGCCCGACCGCGAGAGCCTGGTCCACGGCCCAGGCCAGGTTCACGGCCGTCGGCCGGGTGGCGCGCAGCAGCACGGCGGTGCGCTCGAGGTCTTCCCCGCGGAGGCCGGCGAGCGCCATCGCGTAGGCGGCGGCCACGCCGATGGCCGGTGCCCCGCGTACGGCCATGTTGCCGATGCAGTCCGCCACCGCCGCGGGGGAGTCGCAGCGGATGAAGATCTCCTCGCCCGGAAGCGCCCGCTGGTCGAGCACGAGCAGGACGCCGTCCTCGAAGCGAAGTGGCTGCGCGGTCACCGCTGCGACGCTACTACCAGCCGCTCCAGGCGGGCGTCGACGAGCGCCACCAGGCGCTCGGAGGTGAGGGTGCGGGGCTCGAAGGTTGCCTGCACCGCCAGGCCGTCGACGAGCGCCACCAGCTCCGCGGCCTCGAGCTCGCAGTCGACCTCGGGATCGATGCGGCCCTCGAGCTGCGCCTGGCGCAAGAGCTGCTCCAGGCGTGAACGCCAGGCCCGGTAGCCCACCCGCTGCGCCTTGGCCAGCGAGGGACGCGTCAGCGCCAGCCCGAGGAAGGCGAACCACACCCTCACTTCGGCCCGCCGGTCGGCGTCGAGCGGGAGGCCCTCCACGAGCAGCGCCCGTGCCAGCTCGAGGGGGTCGCTGGAATCCTGGGCCAGCCGATCCACCCGGCTGCCGACCCTGTCGGCCACCGTGCGGAAGGCGAACAGGACCAGTGACTCCTTGTCGGCGAAGTAGTGGACCAGCGCGCCGGTCGACCAGCCGGCCTCGGCGGCCACCCGGCGGACCGTGAGCGCATCGAGGCCCTCGGTGGACACCAGGCGCCAGACAGCGGCCGCCAGCTCGGCGCGACGCTGCTCGTGATCAACGACCTTCGGCATGGACTGCCATCGAGTTTATACCGAACGTATGATATAAATAAGGCATGGACGTCAAGTGGATTCTCGCCCTCTCCTTCGAGGCCGGCTTCTGGATCATGCTCGCCGCCTTCCTGATCCTCCGTTACCGCTACGAGGTCGAGGGCATCACACGGCTGTTCGTGGTCGGCGTGGTGCTGGACACACTGGGCATCCTCGGTCTCGGCGTCTGGGACTTCGCCGCCACCGGCCAGGTGAACGCGTTCACCGTCTTCATCATCGCGCTGATCGCCTACAGCCTCACCTCCGGCCGCAGGCACTTCGAGCACCTCGACGCCTGGATGGCCCGCAGGATCAAGCCGCGCCGGGGTCCGCGCCCTACCAGCCGGCCGTGCCCGGACCGCCCTTGAACGGACCGGTGATGTCGGCGGTGATCCAGCCGCCGTAGAAGTCACCGGCGTTGGGATCGACGCGCTCCTCGTCGAGGTAGCAGGCGTCGACCCGCTGTGGGTAGAAGGCCACGTGATCGCGCAGCTCGGCGTAGCGGGCCACCGGCTCCGGATACGACCAGGCGGCCGCTTCCACACCGGCCACCGTCCAGTAGCGCGCCTGGCCCTTCCACTCGCAGACCGTCCGTTGACGGTGAGGCTCGAGCAGGTCCATGCGCACGTCGTCAGGCGGGAAGTAGATCGCGGGCGGCTGGCTCGTCTCCAGCACGCGCAGCGCGCGGTCGGAGTCCGCAATCACCAGCCCGCCGTGCTCCACGCGAGCACGACGGGCGGAGTGCTCCACCGCCGGAGGCCGCGGGTAGTCCCACACGGATTCCATCGCCGTCCCGGACTACCCGCAGGTCCCCCTCAGCTTCCGACCAGCCCCGTTTCCTGCAGGTACTGCCCCGCCACGGCCTCGGGCGTCTCCTTATCGAGGTCCACGCGGGCATTGAGCTCCTGCATCACCTCGTCGGTGAGGCCCTTGTTCACCTGGGCGACGACCTTCGGCATGTCAGGCCCGGCTTCCTTGACCACGTCGTTGCGCACGACCAGGGTCGAGTTGTAGGGCGGGAACATTCCCTTGTCGTCCTCGAGCAGCACGAAGCCTTCGCGCTTGTTCTGTGGATCGGTGGTGAACACGATCGAGACGTCGGCCTGGCCCTTGGTGAGCACCTCATGGCGCAGGGCGATGTCCACCGGCGTGAACTTCTTGAAATCGAGCCCGTAGACCTGCTCCAGCCCGAGCAGGCAGTCGAGCCGCTGACGGCACTCGGGCGTGCCGTACAGCGTCAGGTCCTCCGACTGACCCTCCAGGTCGGAGATCTTCGTGAGACCCAGCTTGTCTGCGGTCTCCTTGGTCACCGCCACCTCGTTCGAGCTGACGAACGGCGTAGGGGGCAGAGCGGTGAGGTCATCCTCGGCGAAGCTGGACTTGACCTGTTGGTAGGCCTTGCCCTCGTCGCTGGGCAGGGCGTCGGCCTCCACTCCGAAGAACGACAGCAGCGCGGTGCCGGTGTACTCCGGATAGGCGCTGATCTCGCCCCCCTCGAGGGCCTTGAGCGCGGTCTTCTCATCGCCGAGATTGAGCTCGGTGCCCACCTTGTAGCCCGCGGCCTCGAAGGCCTGGGCGTAGATCTCGCCCAGAACCTTCTGCTCGGTGAAGTTCTTCGACCCGATGGTGAGGGTCGTGGAGCCGTTGTCGGGGTTGGATTGGATCTGGCTGCCGGACGCCTCCGAAGTCGTGGAGCCCGAGTCTCCGCTGCCTTCGTCGTCGTCGTCGCCGCAGGCGGCGACGGTAAGGGCCGCGACCAGCAGCATGAGCAGCATCAACAGGCGGTGCTTTCTCATGTCGTGACTTCCCTTCTCTTGGTGGGAATCGCGAGGCGACGAGTACGGCCGCCGGCCTCTAGCTTCAGGCCCTGCGGCGTGACGGCGCGTTGCGCCAGCCCGAGCAGGACCTCCGTGGCGACGGCCAGGAGAGCGACGACGATCGCCGCCGCCAGTCTCCCCTCGTCGCCGTAGGTGTTGACGTTGATGATCGGATCGCCGAGCGTCACGACGCCTGCCAGCGGAGCGATGGTGGCGGTGGCGATCACGTTGACGGCGGAAATCCGTATTCCGCCGAAGATGAGCGGCAGCGCCAGCGGCAGCTCAACGCGGCGCACGACCTGGGCCCCGGTCATTCCCATGCCGCTCGCGGCGTCGACCGCGTCGCGCTCCACCTGACGCACACCGGTGTACGCGTTGGTGAGAATGGGTGGGATGGCCAGCAGCACGAGGGCGAGCGTGAGGTTGGTGAAGCCCACGCCCAGGTAGGCCACGAAGAAGGCGATCAGGGCGAGGCTGGGCACCGCGCGGCCGACGTTCGAGGCGTTGATGGCCAGGAAGCCGCCTTTGCCGATGTGACCGAGCCACAGTCCGAGCGGGATGGAGATGGCGCAGGCGATGCCCATCGCGACCCCGGACAGCTTGAGGTGCTCCCAGGTGAGCTCCCACAGCTCGCCCAGCCCGCCGACCTGGCTGCCGCCGGCGGGGGACTCGCGCTCGTTGAAGACGAAGTCGACGGCGTCGCCGAACTGCCCGAGAAAGGCGATCGTGGTGCTCATGGCGCCGCCGCCGCTCGAGTCCAAGGCGTGACGGCCTTCTGCACCAGGAGAATCAGGCCGTCGAGGACTGCGGCCAGCAGAACGGCCAAGCCGCCGGCGGTCACGACGTTCGACTTGAAGTTGAGGTCCGCGAAGATCTCTTCTCCCAGTCCACCGGCGCCGGCGAAGAAGACGAGCGTGGCGAGCCCGACCGTGGTGGTGGCGGCGATGCGCAGACCGGCCATGATCTCCGGCAGCGCCAGCGGCACCTCCACCCGCCACAGCATCTGCCGGTCGGTCAATCCCATTCCGCGTGCGGCGTCCTTGGTCTCGGCCGGCACGTTGTCGAGGCCCGTCAGGACGTTCCGGAAGATGATCAGCAGGATGTACGCGACCAGCGCGATGATCGCGGTGGTGAAGCCACGGCCGGTGATCGGCAACAGCAGGAAGAAGGCGGCGATGCTGGGGATCGTGTAGAGGATCCCCGTGACCTGGGTCACCGGGTTGATCAGCCAGCGTTGCCGGTAGGCCACCAGCGCGAGCGTAAAGGCGATGGCGGTGCCAATGGCCATCGCCACCACGGTGAGCAGTACGTGCTGGAGGAAGGGGTCGACGTAGCGGTCGAAGTTGTCGACGATCCAGTCCGGACAGAGCCCATTGTCGGCCACGCAGCTGTCACCGCCGCGGTCCGCTCCGCGGATCTCCACTCCCCCCTGCGCCAGCAACGGGTTCATGCCGCGGCGTCTGCCCCACTCGGGACCTTCTCGGGGTCGGTCTGCAGGACGTGCCCCAGGATCTCGATCGACAGCACACCTGCGATGTGCCCACGCTCGTTCACCACCGGCGCGTACTGCGCCTCCTCGGCGAGCATGTCCGACAGCGCGTCGCGCAGGATGTCGTCCATGTCGATGATGGGAGTGGCCTCGGAGCGCAGCTCGGCGCTGACGCGCTCTCCCACCAGGCCCTTCTCCGACAGCCAGCCGAGCGGCTTGCCGTCGCCGTCCACGAGCAGGGGATAGGGCACCTCGGAGTCGGCGGCCTTGGCGCGCGCCTCGGCCACCGGCTCGCCCTCGCGAACGAGCGGCGCCTTCCACAGGTCCACGTCACGGACGCGCTGGAGGGCCAGGCGCTTGAGCGCGCGGTCCGCGCCCACGAAGTCCTCCACGAAGCGTCCCGCCGGGTACATCAGAAGCTCGGCCGGGGAAGCGAACTGGGCGAGCTTGCCGCCCCGCTGGAGCACGGCGATGCGGTCGCCCATCTTGATCGCTTCGTCGATGTCATGGGTGACGAAGACGATCGTCTTGCGGATCTCGCGCTGCAGCCGCAGGAACTCGTTCTGCAGGCGCTCACGGTTGATCGGGTCGATCGCGCCGAAGGGCTCGTCCATGAGCATCAGCGGGGGGTCCACCGCCAGCGCCCGGGCCACGCCCACGCGCTGGCGCTGGCCGCCTGAGAGCTGGGCGGGATAACGATCGCGCGTCTCGTGGGCATCGAGGCTGACGAGGTCGAGCAGCTCGTCCACACGCTCGCGGATACGCGTCTTGTCCCAGCCCAGGAGGCGGGGCACCGTCGCGATGTTGTCGGCCACGCTCAGGTGCGGGAACAGTCCGATCTGCTGGATCGCGTAGCCGATGTCGCGGCGTAGCTCGGCTGGGCGCCGGTCCTTGACGCTCGACCCGTCGAGCAGGATGTCGCCCTCGGTGATGTCGATCATCCGGTTGACCATGCGCATGGCGGTGGTCTTGCCGCAGCCGGAGGGGCCCACGAGCACGCAGATCTCTCCCGCGGGCACGGTGAGCGACAGGCCGTCGACGGCCGGGTCGGTCTGGCCCGGGTAGAGCTTGGTGGCGTCGCGGAACTCGAGGGTGGCCGCTTCCGAACGCGGCAAAGGCGACGACCCCTCGGACTGGGCGGATTCTGGAGAGTTCACGGGTGCGGGCTCCCGGAGGAAGTGAGGGATCCTACTCGGCGGGAGTGTTGGCGGAACGCCTACTTCTCGAAGCCTTAATGTCGGCCCCGGCCAACCGATCGAGCTCCCGCCGGAGGTCGTCCCGCAGCTCGCGCACCTGGTCGTCGCCAAGCTCCGGGTCCGACTCGGCGCTCGCGATCAGGGCGGCGGCGAGGGTCTCGTTGGCCGCCCGCAACTCCGCCTCCGCGCCGGCCCGCTCGGGCGCCGCCGAGCCGCGCAGCCGCAGCGCCTTCTCCTTGACGTCGTCGGCGTGACCGGCGATCCGCTCGCGGTCGGCCGCCGGCAGGGCCCGCCAGCGGCCGTGCAGGCCGCGCGCCACGCGGACGCCCAGCGCGGCGCCGGCGGCCGCGCCGCCGATGATGACCTTGGCCGACGGCATCGGCACGCATCGTGGCGGGCGAGGCAGACGGAAGCGCGAGGGGCTGCTGTCCTGACTTGACCCCCTCCTGGGGGGTGAATCCAGGACAGTTTCCGCGCGTCGAGCGCTGCGCAGCGCTTCCGGCCCACGATTGACCTCCGGCTCGCCTAAGGCGGCCCGGGACGTAGGGACAGCGCGGCGGCGGCCAGCAGGTCCACCTGCTCCGGGTCGGCCGAGCTGGGGCAGAAGATCAGCTCGTCGCAGCCGGCCGCCTCGAAGGCCTGGATGTAGGCCCTGACGGTGTCCTCGTCCTTGGCCACGGAGCCCACGATCTGATCGGCGAAGTCGCCCAGCCATTCGTAGTAGCTGCCCACGCCCTCCTTGGCGTCGGCCTCGGCGCTGTCGCCGAGTGCGAAGTAGGCCAGCGAGCCGGCGTAGGGCTTGCCCTCGCGGCCGGCAGCACTCCACGCGCTCTCGAGCTTCTCGCGCGCCTGCGCAAAGGCGTCGGGGGGCGATCCGCCGTTGATCCAGCCGTCGGCCTCCGCCGCCCGGCGGAAGGCGGCGTCCACCGTGCCGCCGATGATCAGCTTGGGCGGGTTGTCCGACACGTCTGGGCCAACGCCCCCGGCGAAGCCCTTCTTCTCGCCAGCCCACACGCTCTTCATCTCGGCCAGCATCTGGTCGAAGCGGGCGCCGCGCTCGGAGTACGGCACCCCTGAGGCCTCATAGTCGTCCTCGCGCGCGCCCACTGCCGCACCGAGCACCAGCCGCCCACCCGAGAGCGCTTGGACGCTTGCCGCCTGCTTGGCCAGCAGCGCGGCGTTCGCCCGGTAGGGGGCGATCAGGATGCCCGTGAGCAGCTTGATGCGCTCCGTCACGGCGGCGGCCGCGGCCAGCGCCACCAGCGGCTCGTAGTTGGGGTACACGATGCGGTCGAGCACACCCGAGCGAGGAGAAGCCGGCGTCGTCGGCCCGCCGGGCCCATTCGGTCAGCTGCTTGCCGTCGATGCCCTCGATCGTGGTGGGCAGGCCGATTCCGATGTCCATCGTCTCCTCCGAGTGAAGCGTGGTATCCCCTGGGCGTGGAAGTAGAGCAGCTGCCCGAATGGGCGCGAGAGCTCGTCGCCACCAGCCGGGTGGCCCGCCTGGCCTTCGTGGACGACGCCGACCACCCGAGGGTGCTCCCGGTGACCTACGCGACGGCCGAGGGCGCGGTCTGGAGCGCCATCGACCGCAAGCCCAAGGCCACGCCCGAGCCGGCGCGCCTTCGCTATCTGCGGCGCCGCCCCGAGGCGGCGCTGTGCGTGGACGTCTACCACGACGACTGGGACCGGCTCGCCTGGGTGCAGCTGCTGGGCAGCGTCGAGGTACTGCCGCTGGAGAGAGGGGGGGCCGGACTCGACGCGCTCGTGGCCAAGTACGAGGCCTACGCCGAGCGCCCGCCGCCCGGGCCGCTGCTGCGGCTGGCGGTGGAGCGGGCGCTGTCCTGGCGGGCCACCGGGTAGCCGCGCCCGGACCACTCGCTCCACGAGCCGGGATACAGCCGCGGCGTTCGGAGACCGGCGGCCGCTGCCGCCAGGACGAGCGTGCAGGCGGTGACGCCGGAGCCGCAGTAGGCCACCACGTCGTCGCCGCCGCCGGCGCCCGTCGCGGCGAAGCGAGCCCGCAGCTCGGCCGGCTCGGCGAAGCTGCCGCCGGGCGCCAGGTCGGCGAATGGGAGATTGCGCGCACCGGGGATGTGACCGGCCACCGCGTCGACCGGCTCCACCTCGCCGCGGTAGCGCTCCGGGGCGCGGGCGTCGAGCACGATCCTGTCCGCTTCGGGCGCGGCCAGCTCCTCGGCGGTCGCGATGTCGTCGCCGCGCGGCCGCGCGCTGAAGGGCTTCACTGGATTCGTGGGCGCCGGCCTCGGCTCGCCCTTCTCCAGCGGCCCGCCGGCCTCGCGCCAGCCGCGCAGACCACCGTCGAGCACCGTCGCGTCGTCGTGGCCGAAGTGGCGCAGCAGCCACCAGAGCCGGGCGGCGCCGCCCTCGCCCGCCTCGTCGTAGGCGATCACCGAGGAGTCCGCCTGGATGCCGGCCCGGCGGGCCGCCGCCTCGAAGTCCCGGGCGGAGGGCAGCGGGTGCCGGCCGTCGACGCCGGGGGCCGCCGCGAGGTCGCGGTCCACGTCGAGGAAGGCCGCCCCGGGGATTCGAGCGTCGCGCCACAGACGCTCGCCGGCGCCGGGCTCGCCCAGCCGAAAGCGACAGTCCAGCACGCACAGGCCCGGCGTGCCGAGGTGCTCCCGCAGCCAGGCGACGTCACGAAGGGGCCCCTCGTTCACGGAGGGCTAGCCTACGGCCATGAGGGGGATGGTGCTCCACGCGGCGGGCGAGCCGCTTCGCGAGGAGGAGCTGCCGCGCCCGGAACCGGCCGACGGCGAGGTGCTGCTCGAGGTCGAGGCGTGCGGCGTCTGCCGGACCGACCTGCACATCGTCGACGGCGAGCTCGACGATCCCCGGCTGCCGCTCGTGCTCGGCCACCAGATCGTGGGCACGGTTGTGGGGGGCGGCGAGCTCCACGCGGGCGGCGAGCGGGTCGGCGTGCCCTGGCTCGGCTCGACCGACGGGACCTGTGGCTACTGCCGCAGCGGACGGGAGAACCTCTGCGACAACGCGGTGTTCACCGGCTACGGCCGCGACGGCGGCTACGCGCAGCTCGTGGCGGCCGACGAGCGATTCTGCCTTCCCCTCCCGGCCGGCTACCCCGACCTCCAGGCCGCGCCGCTCCTGTGCGCGGGACTGATTGGCTACCGCACCCTGAGGCTGGCGGGGGATGCCGAGCGGATCGGGATCTACGGCTTCGGCTCCGCGGCCCACATCATCTGCCAGGTGGCCGTGCACGAGGGCCGCCGCGTGTTCGCCTTCACCCGGGCCGGCGACAGCGAGCGTCAGGACTTCGCCCGGAGCCTCGGAGCCGAGTGGGCGGGTGACGCGGAGGGGCCGGGGCCCGAGCAGCTCGACGCCGCCCTGGTCTTCGCCCCGGCCGGCGAGCTGGTGCCCGCCGCGCTACGCGCCCTCGCCAAGGGCGGGAGCGTGGTGTGCGGAGGGATCCACATGAGCGACATCCCGAGCTTTCCCTACGAGCTCCTGTGGGGTGAGCGTGTGCTGCGCTCGGTGGCCAACCTCACGCGCGCCGACGGCGCCGAGTTCCTCGAGCTCGCACCCAAGGTGCCGGTCAAAACCGAGGTGACGACCTTCCCGCTCGCGAGCGCCAACGAGGCCCTGGAGCACGTGCGCGCAGGCGACCTGAGGGGCGCGGCCGTGGTCGTGCCCTGAGCGGCTTGGCCGAGGTCAGGCGGCGCGCGGGTAGCGACGGGCAGCCGTCCCGCGCCTGGTCTTGCGCCGGGCCTCGGCCCGGCTGAACGAGTTGAGCGCGTCGCCGACCACGCGCCAGGCCGCGGCCGACACCGCCATGCCGCAGTGGGAGGCGTCGATCTCCACCAGCCGGTCGGCGTGGGGGTCGAGGCAGGAGTGCCAGTCCACCACGCCGTCCGACTTCGAGTACACCGAGACGAGGCGGACGCCGCGCGGCATCGGCCCGTCCAGGTCCTCCCAGAACGAGGCGCAGCATTCGTCGTCGAGACACGAGCGCTTGAACAGGCCGGGGGCGCCCAGCGAGCCGAGCCGGCTCACCGCCTCGACCTGCAGGCGTACCAGCGGGTGAATGGCAAGGGGATCGAGTTGAGGCGACCCAAGGGCGACCACGCCGCAGACCAGGTCGGGCCGGCGCCGGCCGAGCACCTTGGCGATCGTCCCGCCCCTGCTCTGGCCCACGATCACCGCGCGCATGTCCTGTTCGGAGACGAGCCGCTCGAGCCTCTCCTCCAGCCGCTCCATGATCGCGCCCGAGCAGTCGACGTTGGCGCGCATCCCCGCGCGGCTCTGCCGGTAGCCGGTGCGCTTGAGCCAGCCGGCCATCATGACCATGGAGCTGTCCCCGGCCAGGAAGCCGGGAACCAGCAACACCGGCCGGCCGCGGCCATTGGCCACGCCCTCGCCTCGGAAGACCGGGTCGCGCACCAGCGCGGCCGCCTCCAGCCCGAAGCGAGCCTCCCGCCAGAGCGGCGGCCCGATACTGCGCGAAATGAGGGCCGGTGCCTTCATCGCGGCGTCATCACCCTATTCGGGCGTCTGGACAAATGGGTTCACGGCGGCTCGACACAAGAAACGCTTGGGGAGCACTAGTTTTCCCGCCCATGCGCGCAGTGACCGTCAGCGACGGGGATCTCCTCGTCCAGGACCACCCCGACCCAGAGCCCGGCCAGAACCAGATTCTCGTTCGCGTGCGGGGGGCCGGCCTCAACGGGGCAGACATGCTCCAGCGGCGCGGCGCCTACCCTGCCCCGCCGGGCGAGCCGCCGGACATCCCCGGCCTGGAGCTGGCCGGAGAGGTGGTGGCGCTCGGACCCGGAGCCGCGCGCTTCGCCGAGGGCGACCGGGTGATGGCCGTGGTGGGCGGAGGCGGCCAGGCCGAGCTCTCGGTGATTCACGAGCGCCAGGCCATGGTGGTGCCCGAGGGGCTCGACTGGCCGGCAGCGGGTGGTCTGCCGGAGGTCTTCACCACCGCCCACGACGCCCTGTTCACCCAGGCCGGGCTGCGGCCCGGGGAGCGCCTGCTCGTGCACGGCGCGGCGGGCGGGGTGGGCACCGCCGCGGTGCAGCTCGGGCGCGCCGCCGGCGCGCGGGTGACGGCGACTGTCCGCAACGAGGGCCTGCGCGACGAGGTCGAGAGCTTCGGCGCGGCGGTGATAGCGCCGGAGGGCTTCGGCGAGCACGGGCCGTTCGACGTGATCCTCGAGCTCGTGGGGGCGGGCAACCTCGAGGAGAACATCGGCGCGCTGGAGACCAGCGGGCGGATCACGGTGATCGGCGTGGGGGGCACCGGTCCGGTGGCCGAGATCAACCTGCTGGCGCTCATGCAGAAGCGTGCGCGCATCCACGGCTCGGTGCTGCGTCCGCGCCCCCTCGAGGAGAAGGCGATCGCGGCGCGGCTGGTGGAGACCGAGGTGCTGCCCCACTTCGAGGCGGGCGCGATGAGCGTTCCGGTGGCCGAGACGTTTGCGCTGGACCAGGCCGAGGAGGCCTACGACCGCTTTGCCGCGGGCGGCAAGCTGGGCAAGATCGTCCTGCTGCCCTGACCTGAAGCTCAACCAAGCTTGAAGTTAGTCACGAAGCGTGCTTTCCTGGGAGCGTGTCCGAGCTGCTCACCATCGGCGAGGTCTCGCGCCGCAGCGGCGTGGCCTCCTCGGCGCTGCGCTTCTACGAGGAGCGTGGCCTCATCGAGTCCGAGCGCGCCGGCTCGGGCCACCGCCGCTACCCGCGGCCGGTGTTCCGCCGCATCGCGTTCATCGTCTTCGCCCAGCGGATCGGCCTGAGCCTCGACGAGATCGGTGAGGAGCTGGCCAAGCTGCCGCCCGGGCGGGCGCCGAACCGGCGTGACTGGTCGCGGCTGTCCAGCGGCTGGACCGCCCGGATCGACGACCGCATCGCCGAGCTCGAGCGGCTCAAGCACGGGCTCACCGAGTGCATCGGCTGCGGCTGCCTGTCGCTCGAGCGTTGCCGGCTGGCCAACCCCGACGACCGCGCGGCCCGGCTGGGCCCGGGTCCGCGGTACTGGGTCGGCGACCGCCCGGCCGCCTAGGCGCGCAGTCCGCTCAGCAGGGCCAGCAGGGCCGGCTCCACCTCACGCCTGGTGGCCTCCGGGTCGTCAGCGTTGGCGATCATCATGCCGGCCTCCGACAGCGCGCCCACGATCATGTGTGCGAGCGGAGCGACCTCCTGCCGGCGCAACTCACCCTGCTCCATGGCGTTGTCCAGGCCGGCCACCACGAGGCCCAGCCCATAGCGGGCTTCGATCTCCCGCCACTCCCTCCAGCCGAGAACCGAGGGGGCGTCGAGCAGCGCGATCCGGGTCAGGGCCGGCTCGGTGAAGGTGTCGAGCGCCGCGCGGATCCCGGTGACGAGGAGCTCCCACGGATCGTCGACGGCTGCCATCTTCGCGCCGATCGACGCGATCAAGCGCTCCTCCAGCCGCTCGAACACCGCCCGGAACAGATCGCGCTTGTCGGTGAAGTGGTGGTACAGCGCGCCGCGCGTCACTCCCGCACGGGCCACGATCTCCTCTGTGCCGACCGCCGCGTAGCCGCGCTCCGCGAACAGCTCGTGGGCCACCTCGATGAGACGCTCCCGCGTCTGCTCCCCCTCCGCCATACAACCTGTATGCTACTTCCATACAACCTGTATGTCGACGAAGGGAGCCGTGGTGCGGACAGGAGCAGCCACATGGAGAGCCGAGGCGCTGGGATCGCGCACCACACTGGAGATCGAGGGCCTGCGGATAGCTGCCCACGTGACCGGGGAGGGCCCGCCGATCGTGTTCGTCCACGGCGCGCTGGTCAACGCCAACCTGTGGCGCAAGGTCGTCCCGCTGCTCGAGGGCTACACGCGAGTCACCCTGGACCTGCCGCTGGGCTCGCACCTCGAGGCCCAGGACGAGACGGCCGACCTGTCGGTGCCCGCGCTCGCGGGGCTGATCACGGGCGCCCTGGAGAGCCTCGGCCTGCGCGACGCCACCGTGGTGGCCAACGACACCGGCGGCGGCCTCACCCAGATCGCCGCCACCACCGACGCCGAGCGGATCGGCCGCCTCGTGCTGACCTCGTGCGACGCCTTCGACAACTTCCCGCCGCGCTTCTTCCGGATCGTGCTCGCGCCGGCGAAGGTGCCTGGGCTGCTGCGCGTGTTCTTCGCGCCGATGCGCGCGCGCAGGCTCCGCCGGCTCCCGATCGCCTACGGCTGGCTCACCAAGCGGCCCATCGAGCCTGCGGCCGAGGACAGCTACGTGCTGCCCGCGCTAACCGACGCGGGGGTGCGCCGCGACGTGCGCAAGGTGCTGAGCGCGGTGCATCCGCGCTTCACGCTCGAGGCGGCGCAGAAGCTGCGCAGCTTCGACCGCCCCGTGCTGATCGCCTGGTCGGTGGAGGACCGCTTCTTCCCGCCCGAGCACGCGGAGAGGCTGGCTGCGCTACTGCCCGACTCCCGGCTCGAGTGGATCGAGGACTCGCTGACCTTCAGCATGGAGGACCAGCCCGAGCGCCTGGCCGGGCTGATCCGCGACTTCGTGCCGGCGCGTTCCTCGGTCGGGCGAGCACCGGAAGACGTTCTCTCTAGCTGAGGAGCGCAGCCCGAGCGCCGGTCGGGCGAGCACCGCAAGCTCGACGTCTACTTGAGGCGCTCCACCAGCATGGCCTGACCCTGGCCGCCGGCCACGCACATGGTCTCGAGACCGATTGTCCTGTCGTCGGTCTCGAGGCCGTTCAGCAGCGTGGTCATGATGCGCGCGCCGGTCATGCCGAACGGGTGGCCGAGCGCGATCGCGCCGCCGTGCGGGTTGAGCTTGTCCAGCGGGATCGAGCACTGGTCCATGATCGGGATGACCTGGGCCGCGAAGGCCTCGTTGAGCTCCACGGTGTCCACGTCCTCGATCGTCATCCCGGCACGCTCGAGCACCTTCTGGATGGCCCCGATCGGCGCTACGCCCATGTACTCGGGCTCGATGGCCGCTGTGGCCGAGGTGATAACCCGTGCCCGCGGCCTCAGCCCGAGCTCGGCGGCCTTGTCCGCGGACATCACGAGCACCGCGGCGGCGCCGTCGTTGAGCGGGCACGAGTTGCCGGCGGTGACCTTGCCGTCCTCCCTGAAGGCCGGCTCGAGCTGCGACAGCTTCTCCAGGCTCGAGCTTGCGCGCGGCCCGTCGTCCTTGGCCACCACGTTGCCGTCGGGCAGCGTGACCGGCACGATCTCGCGGTCGAAGTAGCCGTTCTCCTGTGAGGCCACGGCGAGCTCCTGGGAGCGCTGGGCGTACTTGTCCATATCCGGGCGGCTGACCTCGTAGCGGTCGGCCACGTTCTCCGCGGTCAGGCCCATGGAGATGTAGACGTCCGGGTCCCCGTTCTTGCCCTGCAGGTGCTCGTTCTGATCCTGGGGACGAGCGCCCTCCACGGCCTCGTTGTAGCGCGACACCCACTCCACGCCGGCCGCGATGTAGGCGTCGCCCTGCCCGGCAACGACCGCGTTGGCGGCCTGGCGGATCGACTCGAGACTCGAGGCGCAGTAGCGCGACACCGTCGCTCCGTTCGTGCCCATGGGCAGCCGTTCCGACAGCAGCGCGACGATCCGGCCCAGGTTGAAGCCCTGCAGGCCCTGCGGCAGCCCCACCCCGCAGTAGACCTCCTCGATCAGCTCGGGGTCCACCTCGGGATTGCGCTCGAGCAGAGCGTCGACCACGAAGGCGCCCATCTCGTCGGGACGGAGGCCGGCGAGCGAGCCCTTGAAGGCGCGCCCGATGGGGGTTCGAACGGCATCGACGATCACTGCTTCGGCCATGGCTTCTGATTTCTCCTTGTGCGGTGGGAAGGGACGCAACGCTAACGAGGCGGCATCCGCAGGGCCCCGTCCAGCCGCAGCGTCTCGCCGTTCAGCATGGTGTTCTCCGCGATGTGGCAGGCCAGGCGCGCGTACTCCTCGGGCCGGCCGAGCCGGGAGGGGAAGGGAATCTGCGCGCCGAGGGCCTCGCGCGTCTCGTCGGGCAGGCCGGCCAGCAGCGGCGTGTCGAACAGGCCCGGGGCGATGGTGCACACCCGTATACCGAGCCGCGCCAGGTCCCGGGCGGCGGGCAGGGTGAGGCCGACCACGCCGCCCTTGGAGGCCGAATAGGCGGTCTGCCCGATCTGACCGTCGAACGCGGCGATCGAGGCCGTCATGACCACCGCGCCGCGCTCGCCTGCGTCGTCGGGCTCGTTGGCCGCCATCGCGTTCGCCGCCAGGCGCAGGACGTTGAACGTCCCGATCAGGTTCACGCGAACGACCGTCTCGAAGGGCCGGAGCGTCGCGGGCCCGTCCTTCTTGACCGTTCGCTCGGCCCAGCCGATCCCGGCGCACGAGGCGGTGAAGCGCAGGCCGCCGAAGGCCTGCACAGCTTCGTCCACGGCCGCCCCGACCCGCTCCTCGTCGGTCACGTCGGCCGGCGTGAACAGACCGCCGATCTCCTCGGCCACCACCGGCCCGCGCTCCTCGTTCAGGTCTGCGATCGCCACCCGGGCGCCGCGGGCGGCGAGCTCGCGGGCGGTCGCCTCGCCCAGGCCCGAGGCTCCGCCGGCCACGAGCGCGCCGATGCCGTTCAGCTCCATGACGGCGGGCAGCCTAGCCCGCGGAGCCCGCCGGGACCTCGCTCGGCTCGCGGTGGACGGCCACTCCGGCCACCACGAGCGCCACGCCCAGGGCCTCGGCGGGCGTGGGCACCTGGGCCAGCACCACCACGCCGATCACCGTGGCGGTGGCCGGCAGCAGCGAGACCATCAGCGAGTAGGTGGCGCGAGCCAGTCGCTTCATCGCGAGCTGATCGCTGACGTAGGGAATCACCGAGGACGAGATGCCCACCCCCGCCCCGGCCAGCAGCGCGACGGGATCGGCAAGGGCGGGAAGCGCGCCCCAGCCCGCCATCGGCGTGACGACCACGAGGGCGATCAGCATCGAGGCGGCCAGGCCGTCGAGACCACTGAGCGTCCCCAGCCGCGACACCCGGTGGGCCAGCACGATGTAGAGGGCGAAGAAGCCGGCGTTGGCCAGGGCGAGCGCCACCCCCAGCGGCTCGCCCTCCACCTGGATGCCGGTGAGCAGGTACACGCCGGGCACCGCCAGCAGCAGTGCGACGGCGTTGCGAGCGGTGCGCGCGCCGAGCGCGGCCAGGCCGACCACGGGCAGGAACTCGATGGCCGCGACCGTGGCCAGCGGCAGACGGTCGATGGCCAGGTAGAAGCAGCAGTTCATCAGCGCGAGCACGCCTCCCCAGGCGAGCAGGAGCGTTTGGCCGGAGCGGTCGAGGCCGCGGAGCGCGTGCCAGGGCCGGCGCCACAGCGAGAGCACCAGCGCCGCCGAGGCGATCCGCAGCCAGGCCACGCCCAGCACCGGCACCCGGGCGAACAGCAGCACGGCGAAGGCCGGTCCCAGGTAGTGGAAGACCGCGCTGACGACGAAGTACAGGTGGGGCGGGATGCGCTCGCTCCCCATGGCCACAGCCTCGTCGGCCCCGACCCTGTCCACCACGGCAAATCGAAGGTAGAGTGACGCCCGTGGCTACGAAACAAAGGCCGATGAGCGTCGACACCACCAATCTCAGGCTGCTGGCGGAGCTTCAGACCGACGCCCGCATCTCCAACGCCGAGCTCGGACGGCGAGTCGGGCTCTCGGCGCCGGCCGTCGCCGAGCGGCTGATCCGCCTGGAGGAGAACGGCACGATCCGGGGCTACCGGGCCGAGATCGACCCGCGCCCGCTGGGCTGGTCGCTCAGCCTGATGCTGCGGATCCGGCCCGCGCCGCGCGAGCTGAAGAAGGTGGCCGAGCTCGCACAGCGCACGCCCGAGGTCGTGGAGTGTCACCGGATCACCGGCGACGACTGCTACGTCATGCGGCTCTGGGTGCGCGACGTCGAGCACATGGAGGAGCTGATCGACGTCTTCGCTCCGTACGGCCAGACCACCACGTCGATCGTGCAGTCCTCTCCGGTGCCCGGCCGCGGCCTGCCGCTCTAGGCAGAAACGGGACGGGCGAACGCGAGACCGAACAGGGCACGGTCGTCCGTGAAGAAGTCGTCCAGTGCGAGCCCGGCCGACCGCAGCTCGGCCTCAACGGCGTCGCGTGTGAACTTCGCGCTGATCTCGGTGCGGATCTCCTCACCGTCGGCGAACGTCACCTCGAGGTCGGCGCCGTCGATGCGGACCGCCTGCGCGCCGTTTGCCCTGAGCCGCATCTCGATCCATGACTGAGCCTCGTCGAAGAAGGCCACGTGCTCGAACCCGTCCGGGTCGAAGTCGGCGCCCAGGCCGGAGTTCACGACCCTGAGCACGTTGCGGTTGAACTCGGCGGTCACGCCGGCGCTGTCGTTGTAGGCCGCCTCGAGCACGGCACGATCCTTGACCAGGTCCGTGCCGATGAGCAGCCGGTCCGCCGGCTCCATGATCCGGCGGATGCGGCGCAGGAAGAGCGCGCGCTGATCGGGATAGAGGTTGCCGATGGTGCCGCCGAGGAAGGCGAACAGCCGCCGCCGTCCGGCGGGAATGCGCTCCAGGTCGCGGCCGAAGTCGCCCACCAGCCCATGCACGTCGAGGCCCGGGTACAGCTCGATCAGCTCGACCGCGCAGGCCTGCACCACCGATTCGTCGACGTCGAAGGGCACGTAGCGCTCGAGGCTGCCCTGGCCGGCCATGGCGTACAGCAGCGCGCGCGTCTTCGAGGCCATGCCCGAGCCGAGCTCCACCAGCTCCGCCGCGTTGGAACGCTCGACGATCACGGGGGCGTGGCGGTTGAGGATCTCGCGCTCGCAGCGACTGGGGTAGTACTCGGGCAGCGTGGTGATCCGGTCGAACAGGACCGAGCCGCGCTCGTCGTAGAACAGCTTGGGCGGCAGCTCCTTGAGCGAGCGCGTGAGGCCGTCGCGAACGTCGTCGGCCATCGAGCCCTCGATCGAGTGGTCTTCGATCAGAACGCCCATCAGCGGTCCTCGGCGCAACGGAAGCCGGCGAAGATCTGGCGCCGCTGCGGGTGGTCCCAGTTGCGGAAGCTGCGGCGGGCCACACGGCGCCGGGTGGCCCAGGAGGCTCCCCGCAGCACGCGGTAGCCCGAGCGGAAGAAGACCTCCGAGTACTCCGGATAGGGGTGGGCCCGGAAGCCGGGATAGCCATCGAGCTCGGTGGCCGTCCACTCCCAGCAGTCGCCCACGAACGGCCCGGCCGGGCCGGGCCCGAAGTCGAGCTGATCGAGGTGGCCCGTGTCCCCGGACGTCTCGCCGGCGGCGCGCTCCCACTCCGCCTCGCTCGGAAGCCGAGCGCCGCGCCAGCGCGCGTAGGCCTCGGCCTCGAAGAAGGAGACGTGCATCACCGGCAGACCGGCCTCACGCTCGACGGTGCGATCGAAGCGCCGGACCCGCCCGTCGGAGGTCCAGTAGAGCGGCCGCTCCCAGCCCTCGCGCTCGCGGTGGGTCCAGCCCTCGTCGCTCCACAGCTCGGGCCGGGCGTAGCCGCCGTCGTCCACGAACTCGGCGAAGGCGGCGTTGGTCACCGGGCCGCGGTCGATCCGGTACGCGGGCACCTCCACCGCATGGCGCGGCCGCTCGTTGTCGTAGGCGAAGCCGTCCTCGGGCGCGCCCATTTCGAAGCTGCCCGCTTCGAGCGTCCACTGCCCGGCAGCGCCGCTCCCGGCAGCGCCGCTCCCGGTCCGAGGCGGCGAGTAGACCCCGGCCTCGGCCAGCTGCAGCGTCTGCAGCATCGTCTCGTTGTGCTGATGCTCGTGCTGGACGAGCATCTCCCCGATGAAGGGCGAGACCCGGCCGAGCACCGACAGCGAGCGCTCGCGCACCGTCTCCATGAAGGACAGCGCGTCGTCGCGGCGCAGGTAGGCCAGCTCGCCGCGCTCGGCCCGCGGCGTCTCGAACGCGTCGTAGAGCTCGGCCAGGTCGGGACGCAGCAGCTCGCTGCCCGTGTCGCGGGCGATCCACAGGTCCTCGTAGGCGGCGATGTGCCCGAGGTCCCACACCAGCGGGCTCATCAGCGGATCGTGGACGCGGTCGAGATCCTCGTCGGAAACGCGGTCGACGAGGAGGAGAGTGCGCTCGCGCGCCTCCTCCAGTAGCGACTCGACCCCTCCAAGGGGCGCTGATCGTGCGGTGTCGATGGTCACGGGCGGGGCTCGACGCTTGGTCTCGCCTGCTCCGCGTGCGTTACACGCGAGCGCCTACTCCGAGACGCGTTCCACGAGGAAGGAGATCCGCACGAGGGCGCGCCACTCGTCGAGGTTCTCGCCTCGGAGGCCGGTGGAGACCACATCCACGGCCTTGATGTTGCGCAGGCTCTGGCGGGCGTCCTCGAGCGCGGCCTTGACCGCTCCGTCGGAGCTCTCGGGAGAGCTGCCCACCACCTCGATGATCTTGGTAACGGCCATTGGGACTCCTTTCGTTGGCGGGGCCGGAGTTTCCGATGTAGCCTGCCGCGTGATGGAAGCGTCCAGGGCTGAGGAGAGGGGCGGCTACCTCGACTGGTCGCGGCTCACGCCCGGCGAGTACATGGGGATGGGCTCCGCGCTCGTGCTGTTCGTCTCGCTCTGGCTCCCCTGGTTCAGCAGCAGCGAAACAAATCCGAACTCGGTGATCGCCGGGCGCAGCGGGGGCGACTCGGCCAACGCCTGGCAGGTCTTCTCCACGCTCGACTGGCTGCTCGTGCTCGCCTGTACGGCGCCGTTCATTCTCTCCTGGATCATCGCGCGCGGCCATCGGCTCACCTGGAAGCCCGGCGAGGTGACGATGATCGTGGGCATCGTCGCCTTCATGCTGATCCTGTGCAACGGGATCATCCTGGGCCGCCCCGGCGACAGCGTCGACATCGGCCTGAGCATCGGCTACTTCGTGGCCCTGATCGCGTCGGCCGGGTTGCTGGTGGCCGGCTATCTGCGCCAGGCCATCTACGGCGACCCGAAGAAGCCGCCCGGCGTCATCTGATCCCGGGGCGCGGTAGCGTCCGCGCGATGGAGACCGAAGCCCGGCCCGGGCGCAACCTGGCCATGGAACTGGTGCGCACCACCGAGTACGCCGCGCTCGCGTGCGCACGCTGGATCGGCCGGGGGGACAAGGAGGGCGCCGACGGAGCGGCCGTCGACGCCATGAGGCTGCTGCTCGACACCGTCTCGATGGACGGCGTGGTGGTGATCGGGGAGGGCGAGAAGGACGAGGCGCCCATGCTCTACAACGGCGAGCAGATCGGCGACGGCACGGAGCCCCAGGTGGACATCGCGGTGGATCCGCTGGAGGGGACCGAGCTGTGCGCCAACGGGCTCCCCAACGCCATCGCCACCATCGCGCTGGCCGAGCGGGGCACCATGTTCGATCCCGGTCCCTGCGTCTACATGCTGAAGATGGCCACTTCGCCGCGCCTGGCCCACGTGCTCGACCTCGACCGGCCGCTCTCGGAGACGCTCGCGCTGATGGCGCGCGAGAAGGAGGTCCCGGTGGGCGACATCGTGGTGATCATGCTCGACCGCCCCCGGCACGAGGATGCGATCAGAGAGGTTCGCGAGGCGGGCGCACGGGTGCGGCTGATTCCCCACGGCGACGTGTCCGCCGCGCTGGCCGCGGTCACGGAGGGCTCGCCCGTCGACCTGCTGTACGGCATCGGCGGCACGCCCGAGGGCGTGCTGGCGGCGGCCGCGATCAAGTGCACCAACGGCCAGATCCTCGGCCGCCTGTGGCCCCGTTCCGACGAGGAGCGCACCGCCGCGCTGGAGGCGGGCTACGACCTCGACGAGATCCTCGACCGCGACCGGCTCGTGTCAGGCAACGACATCTTCTTCGCGGCCACCGGGGTCACCGACGGCGAGATGCTCGAAGGCGTTCACTTCAGCGGCCGGGAGGGCGCCACCACCGAGTCGGTCTCGATGCGCTCGCGCTCGGGCACGGTGCGCACCATCACGGCTCGTCACGACCGGGCGAAGCTGCGGGAGATAACCGGGGAGAAGGCCGGCTGAGCGCTCCCACCCGCGACTCCTCGAGCTCGAGGTTGGCCAGCGAGCGCAGGAAGGCGTGCGTGACGATCACGTGGATCCGCAGCTGGGTCTGGTTGTAGAGCAGCCGGCCGACCTTGGCGAACCAGCCCCAGCCCGCGATCAGCGGGTAGAAGTTCACCACCTCCGACGAGAGGGTGACCGTGACCTCGTCCGCCGAGTCGTCCTCCGGGTCGGTGCGCGCGACCGACAGACGCAGGTAGCCACGCCCGTCTCGTCCGGCCGGCGCCACCAGAACCCCCTTCTCGATCGGCCAGGTGACCGTCCCGCCGTCGGACTCCAGGTGGTACTCGGGCTTGTGGAAGCGCAGCAGGAGAAACGGCCGCCGCAACACCACCACCTCGCGCGCGTTGTCGGTGTAGAGCACGCGCAGGAGGCCGAGCGAGAAGCGGCTCAGGAAGCTCCAGTAGGTGCGGGCCAGGCGCTCGAGATACTCCGCCGACCACATCCGCTCGAGCTCCGGGCGAGGCAACGTCACCTCTGCGGACTGCTTCGAGCCGATGGAGCCGTCCTCGGAATAGCCCGAGCGCGGCTCGTCGACGATCGTCACGCGTGCGCGCGCGCGACGGCGGCGCTCGAGCAGCCGCCGTGGGCTCCGTGGCCTCATAGGAGCTCGACCTCCACCCGCTCTCCGGCCGCGGCCTGGCCCTCGCCGGACGCGATCAGGGCCAGGCCGTCCGCGCCGACCATCGAGGTGAGGATGTGCGAGCCCTGGGCGCCGGTGGGATCGGCGTGCAGGCCGTCGCCCGGACCGTGCCGCAGGAACACGCGCACGGCCTGCTCGCGCACCGGGTTGCGATCCACCGGCTGATCGAGGATCGCGGAGGTGCGGACGGCCGCCGGATCGGCGCCCTGCAGCGCCGCGAGGGCCGGGCGGGCGAAGAGCTGGAAGGTGACCATCGCCGAGACAGGATTCCCGGGCAGGCCGAAGCCGATCACGTTCTGGCGCGTACCGAACCATGTCGGCTTGCCCGGCCGAAGGGAAACGCCCCAGAAGCGCTCCTCCACGCCCAGACCGCGCAGGGCGCCCTTCACGTGGTCGTGGGGCCCCACCGAGACTCCACCGGAGACGATCAGCACGTCGGCGCCGGCCAGGGCGCCCGCGATCGCCTCCGCCGTGCCTTCGGCGGTGTCGGGAACCGTGCTCCAGCCGGTGAGCTCGCCCCCCGCGCGCTCCACCAGCGCGGCCAGCGCGTAGCCGTTGGAGGAGTAGATCCGGCCTGGGCCGAGCGGCTGTCCAGGGGGCGTGAGCTCATCACCGGTCACGAGCAGCCCCACCCGCGGCCTGCGGGCGCAGCGCAGCTCGGCCCGGCCCACCGACGCGGCCACCCCCAGCTCGGCCGGACCCAGAGGCGTGCCGTGGCGAAGGACGACGTCGCCGATGCGCACGTCCTCGCCGGCGCGGCGGATGTTCGCTCCCTCGGCCACCTCCTCCACCCGGACGCGCCGGCCGTCGCCCTCGGTGCGCTCCACCGGAACCACGCCCGTGGCGCCCGCCGGCACGGCCGCCCCGGTGGAGATGCGGACCGCATTTCCTTCGCCCAGCTGCTCGGGCCAGGGATGACCGGCCCGCGTCTCGCCCACCACCTCGAGCTCGCCGCCCGGCCCGGCCACCACGGCGAAGCCGTCCATCGCCGACGAGTCGAACGGGGGGACGTCGATGCCGCTCGTCACGTCCTCGGACAGGATCCGCCCCGAGGCCTCGGCGAGCGAGACCGGCTCGTCCTCCAGGGGGCGGACGTGCTCGAGCACGATCCGGCGGGCCTCGTCGATGGGGATCAGCACGCGCGCATCTTCCCATCGGCCTTCACCTGCGGGTCACATGGCGTGAGCCGGACTTGGGAACCCTCTCCCCGATGACGATCGCAGCGAAGCTCACCGCCACCCTGATCGGCGCGACCCTATGCGCCTCTCTGCCCGCCACTGCTCCCGCCGCGAGCGCGGGCCCGGAGGTCATCGTCAAGCAGGGCCGGATCACCTCGGACCGCCCGGACTGGGTGTACGTGCCCTTCGACGTCCCGCGGGGCGTGCGTGAGCTGAACGTCGCCTACGAGTACGACCGCGCCGGGGGCGCGAACGCGCTCGACATCGGTGTCTTCGACCCGGACGGCTACGACCTGGGCAACGAGCGCGGCTTCCGCGGCTGGTCCGGCGGCGCGCGTTCGGAGTTCAGCATCTCGCGCTCGCGGGCCACGCCCGGCTACGTCCCGGGACGGATCGAAGCGGGCCGCTGGAACCTGATCCTCGGGCCCTACCAGGTGGGGCCGCAGGCCATCGACTGGAAGGCGACCATCACCCTGACCTACGGGCGCCCGGGCCGGAGATTCCGCCCGCGACCGGCGCCGACCTTCGTGAGCGGCGCCCCTGGCTGGTACCGCGGCGACCTCCACCTCCACAGCGTCCACTCCGACGGGAGCTGGACACCGGAGCAGATCGTGAGCGGCGCACGCGCGGAGGGGCTGGACTTCATGGTCTCCACCGAGCACAACACCACCACGGCCAACGACATCTGGGGCCGCCATGCCCGGCCCGACCTCCTGATCGTCGCCGGCGAGGAGATCACCACACGCGCGGGTCACTTCAACGCCCTGGGCCTCAGGCCGGGCCAGTGGATCGACTGGCGTTACCGCCCGGAGGACGGAGTGCTGCCTCGCTTCCTGCGCCAGATTCACCGGGTGGGAGGCCTCGCCGTGGCCAACCATCCCTACTGCCCGTTCAAGGGCTGCGACTGGCGCTTCGGCTACGCCGGCATCGATGCGATCGAGGTCTGGAACGGGCCGTGGACGTTCGACGACGGCCTCGCCGTCCAGACATGGGATGCCCTGCTTCGCCTGGGCCTCGACACCCTCGTCACCGGCGGAGCCAGCGACTCGCACCGTGCCGGCCAGGTGATCGGACTGCCACAGACCGTGGTGGGCGCCCGCGCGCTCAGCCGCGGCGCGATCCTCGACGGCATCCGGGCCGGTCGCTCGTACGTGGCCGAGTCGTCGTCCGTGGGCCTCGAGCTCGAGGCGGCTTCGTCGACCGGCTCGGCCGGCCTCGGCGAGCGCCTGACCGCGCCGGCGGACGCGCCCGTCCGCTTTCGCCTGAGGGTGCGCGGAGCAGCGGGCGCGATCGCCACCTGGCACACCTCCGAGGGAACCCAGGCCACCATCCCGGTCACCGGCGCCGACGAGCGGCTGTCCTTCGTCACCACCGCGGGGACGGCGCGCTACGTGCGTGTGGAGATCCGCCGGCCCGACGCGACGATGGTTGCGCTGACCAACCCGGTGTTCCTGCGCTCCTCGGGCCGTTAGCCGAGCAGCGCCGCAGTGGACTCGGCGATGTGAGGGCGGAGAGCCTCGGGCCCTTCCCTCTCCAGCTCGGTCACGAGCACCAGGTGATCGTTCGCCATCCGCTCGAAGGTCCACGAGGGCGGCAGCTGAAGGACGAACAGCCTCAGCTCGGCGCCCGCCTGCCGGTGCACCGCAGCGATGCGCGCGCTGTCTCCGGCGAGCACGATCTGGTGATGCAGGTCCTCGTGCGCCTCCGCCACGGTGCCCCACGAAGGCCGCTGCCGGCGACACAGGGCGGCCAGCCGGGCGGCCGAAGCGTGCACTCGCTCGGGCAGCCGGCCATCGCCCAGCTGAAGGGCCCGCCGGGCGGCCTCGACCTCGAGGGCCGTGCGCAACTCCGACAGGCCGCGGACGTCGTCGGCCGAGAGGCTGGTCACGCGGGCGCCCCGGTTGGGCTCGATCTGAACGAGCCCCTCTCCCTGGAGGGCGCGCAGAGCCGAGCGGAGGGAGTGCCGGGCCACGTCGTACTCGCCGGACAGGGCCGCTTCCCGCAGGGGCGTGCCGGGCGGCAGGTCGCCCGCGAGGATGCGCTGCCGCAGCGCCTCGGCGAGGGCGTCGACGGTGGAGAGGGGGACCTGGGCCCGCGGCTGCCGGGCGCTCACTCGATGAGGCCGTGGCGGATGCCGATGGCCACGGCCTGGGTGCGGGTCGAGGCTTCGAGCTTGGCCAGGATGCGCTTGGTGTGAGTGCGCACGGTCTCGGTGGAGAGGCCGAGCTTCTCGGCCACGGTGTCGGTCTGCATGCCGTTGGCCAGCATCTGCAGGATCTCGCGCTGACGGGCGCTCAGCGTCCGGTCACCCTCGTCGAGCACGATGGTCGACGACAGGCCTGGATCGACGTAGAAGTCCCCCGAGCGGGCGGCGCGGATGGCGCGGACGAGGTCCTCCGAGGGCGAGTCCTTGCGCACGTAGCCCTTGACGCCCGCCTTGAGCGCCTCGCTGAGCAGCCTCGCGCCTCCGTCGGAGGTGAAGACGACGATCGGGGCCTTGACCTCGGTCTGGAGGCGCCCCACCACCTGGGCCACGTCGACACCGGCTCGCCAGGGGTCGACGATCACCACGTCGAGGGCCGCTCCGTTGAGCACGTCGCCAACGTCCTCGACGGACGCCGCGTCCGTGATCAGCGCGCCGGTGAAGGCCTGCTCGAGGACGGCTCTGACGCCGGCTCGCACCACCGGATGGTCGTCGACGATCAGGCAGCGAGGAGAATCCTTCGCGCCGGTCGGCATTGCGGCCAGCATACCCTCAACAGCGAGCTCGCTCGTAGACAGACCGGTCACCCGCAGGGGCCGCGATCCGGCCCGTCCGGATGCGATCAGGGCCGGGGCAGGCGGCGCAGAACTTCCTTGGCCACCGCGCCGGCCACCTGCACGCCGGTGCCGGCCACCCTTCCGGCGGCACGCACCGCGCCGGTAATGGGATCGCCGCCGGAGGCCGGCGCTTCGCGGGGCGGATCCTCCGGCTGGCGGCGCTCTTGCCGCGGCGGCGCGCCGGACCTTCGTGGCGCGGCCCCCGGGCGCTGCCGGCCGTGCCGGGCGGAACCGGCCGTGGTCTTGGCCGCGGGGGCATCCTCCTGCTCCGCTTTCTCGGCCGCAGCCTCCGCTGCGCCGGCCGGCCGGCCGGCGCTTCGCTTCTCGCTTCGCCTGCCCGGCCGCGAGCGGGGCAGATTTCCGAGAACTCCGTCTTCCTCAGCCATGAGCCGCCAGTGTAGTCCTGCGCCGAGCGGGCAAAGCGAGCGTGCGGCGAGCCGGGAAAGGTTTCGGCGGTGCCCCGTACCGGGGACAAACTCAATACGTGAGCCTTCCGGATTTCGCCATCGGAGCGAGTAGGATTCGGCCGTGTTGGTTGACTGGCTAGTCAGCGCGGAGGCCGCTTTGGGGCGCTTGACTTCACCTTTTGCAGCGTTACTGTGTACATAGTCTGACTGTCTGGGCCCGGCGCCCTAGCGCTGGGCCCTGCGTGCCGTGAGGATGAGAATGTCTGTAGCCGAACTTCAAGAGCTCGAGGAGGTCAAACTCCTCGTCGCAAAGGGCACCGCCACCGGCGTGCTCACCTACGCCGAGGTCGCCACGGCGCTCTCCGAAGTCGATCTCGACGAGGGAGACATCGAGGAGCTGCACGGCTACTTCGAGAAGTCCGAGATCGATCTGGTCGAGGACGACCCCACCCATTCCGAGCCTCAGGTCGAGCGCGCGGTGGACCGCCGCTCCAGGCGCAAGAAGGCCACCATCGACCTGAAGCCGGACATGACCACCGACTCCCTTCAGCTGTTCCTGAAGGACATCGGCAAGGTCCGGCTGCTCACGGCTCAGGAAGAGGTCGACCTCGCGCGCCGCATCGAGCGCGGCGACCTCGACGCCAAGCAGAAGATGGTCGAGTCCAACCTGCGCCTGGTGGTCTCGATCGCCAAGAACTACCGCAACCAGGGGCTGCCCTTCCTCGACCTGATTCAGGAGGGGACGCTTGGCCTGGTGCGGGCCGCGGAGAAGTTCGACTACCGCAAGGGCTTCAAGTTCTCGACCTACGCGACCTGGTGGATCCGCCAGGCCATCGCTCGCGCGCTGGCCGACAAGGCGCGCACGATCCGCATACCGGTGCACGTGGTGGAGAAGCTCAACAAGATCGGCCGCGCGGAGCGCAAGCTGGTCACCGAGCTGGGCCGCGAGCCCACGCCGGACGAGATCGCCGAGCACACGGGGATCGAGCCGGAGGAGGTCGAGTCGATCAAGCGCTCGGCCCAGGCGCCGGTCTCGCTGGAGAAGCCGGTGGGTGACGAGGAAGAGTCCGAGTTCGGCCAGTTCATCGCCGACGAGCGCGCGGAGTCGCCGTACGAGCGCGCGGCGGAGATCCTCACCAAGGAGGCGCTGCGCGAGGCGCTCGAGAACCTCTCCTACCGCGAACGGCGCGTGCTCGAGCTGCGCTACGGACTCGGCGGGGAGCATCCGCGCACGCTCGACGAGGTGGGCCGCACCTTCAACGTCACTCGCGAGCGCATCCGCCAGATCGAGAACCAGTCGCTCAAGAAGCTGCAGTCGCTGGCCGAAGCGCAAAAGCTGCGCGACGTCGCTTGAGTCGTCTTCTCGTCGCGGTGGCCCATCGAGGGAAGCCGTCGCACCAAGGCTCCACTGGGCCGTAGCCGGCGTTCTGCATCCAGAGCCGCGGCTCCATCCGCCTGTTCCTTCCCGGTGCGCAGGATCAGGCGCTGCTTCTCCCCGGCGTAGGCGCGTCCAACAACCCGGGCCGGCACTCAACGGCCGTGCCGCCGCTGCCGATGCGAACTCAATGTTCGACATCGATGCCGCCCTGATGCAGGTCCTCGAGCGCGAGGGCTCGGACCTCCATCTCAAGGTCCCCGCCCGCCCCACGATCCGCCGCCACGGCAAGCTCGAGCCCGTCGAGGGCTCCGTGCCGCTGCGTCCCGAGGACACCGAGGCCACGCTGCACGTGATGCTCACCGACGAGGCCAAGCTGGACTCGTTCAGGAGCGATCGCGAGGTGGACTTCTCCTACTCGCTTCCCGGCGTGGCGCGCTTCCGGGTCAACGCCTTCGTGCAGCGCGGCTCGGTCTCGCTGGTGGCGAGGGCCATCCCGTTCGCGGTAAGGACGGTGGCCGAGTTGCTGCTGCCTCCGGTGATCTCCGAGATCGCCGACGAGGAGCGTGGCCTGGTCCTCCTCACCGGCACCACCGGGTCGGGCAAGTCGACGACGCTCGCGGCGATGATCGACCACATCAACTCGAGCTACGCCAAGCACATCGTCACGATCGAGGATCCGGTGGAGTTCCTCCACAACGACAAGTTCTCGATCATCAACCAGCGTGAGGTGGGTGAGGACACGGCGTCGTTCAGCCGTGCCCTGCGACGCGTCCTGCGTCAGGACCCGGACGTGATCCTCGTGGGGGAGATGCGCGACGAGGAGACCGTCCGCACCGCCCTGTCGGCCGCCGAGACCGGGCACCTGGTGCTCTCGACCATCCACACCGTCGACGCCGCCGAGTCCGTCAACAGGATCATCGACTTCTTCCCGGAGGCCGAGCAGCGCCAGGCCCGAGCCATGCTCGCGGGCACGCTCAAGGCCGTCATCTCGCAGCGCCTGGTGCCCAGCCCGGATGGTGGCGGGCGAGTGGCCACCTGCGAGATCCTGCGGATGACCGGCCGCGTGCGCGACATGATCATGAACCCCGACGAGACCGGCAAGCTGCCGGAGGTCATCTCCGAGGGCGCCTACTACGGGATGCAGACCTTCGATCAGGCCCTGCTCGCTCACGTCCAGGACGGGCGGGTGTCGATGGAGGATGCGCTCAAGGCGGCCACCCACCCTCACGACTTCAAGCTGCTGGTGTCCTCGGACGGCCAGCGCCACACCTCGGTCGAGTCGGTGTTCGACGACGACCTCGAGGCGGCGGGCGCGAACGGCTCAGGCCAGTAGCCTGAGCGGCCACCCCAACCCGGCGATTCGAGCCAAGGAGAGATTCCGTTGCAGAGCACACTGGGCGAGTTCCAGGAGACCAAGTCGGAGCAGCCGTTCGCGCTGCAGAACTCGAAGCTGCTGAAGGTCAGCCTCGACCAGGTGACGATCCAGGCGAAGGCGGGGTCGATGGTCGCCTACCAGGGACAGGTGTCCTTCGAGCACGCGGGCTCCGGGGGCATGAGCCGGATGCTCAAGAAGGCGGTCTCCGGCGAGGGGACGACCCTGATGAAGATGTCCGGGACGGGCGAGGTCTTCCTGGCCGACACCGCCCAGGAGATCCACCTGCTCTACCTCGAGAACGACGCCATCACCGTCAACGGGCAGAACCTGCTGGCCTTCGATTCGGGCATCGACTGGGACATCAAGAAGGTGGAGGGCGCCAGCGGCTTCGTGGCCGGAGGCCTCTTCAACACCGCGCTCCAGGGCAGCGGCTGGGTGGCGATCGTCTCCGACGGGCCTCCCGTCCTCCTCAACACGGGCGAGGCGCCCACCTTCGCCGACCCCCAGGCCGCGATCACCTGGGCGTCGAGCGTCCAGACCTCCATCAAGACCGACGTGAAGATGAAGAACTTCATCGGGCGCGGCTCGGGGGAGTCGATCCAGATGGCCTTCGCCGGCGGTGGCTGGGTGCTCGTTCAGCCGAGCGAGGGCCGCCCGACGGTGGCCGGCGGCGGGGGCGGGAGCGCCGGGGGCCTGCTCTCGAATCTGGGCGGCTGAGCGCGGGGCGCCCTGCGCCGCGCCCGTACGCGAGGAGCGCAGCCCGAGCGCTGGTCGGGCGAGCACCGCAGCGTCCTTCCATTACTTCAGTTCGTGAAGTCTTGCGCTATCCTGGCGTCCATGGGCGATCCCAGCTGCCCCGTGTGCGCCACGGCCGACATCATCTGCGGCAAGTGGACGATCCTGGTCATCCGTGACCTGGCCGAGGGGCGCAGCCGCTTCTGCGAGCTGGAGCGCTCGCTGGCCGGCATCAGCCCGCGGACGCTGTCGCTGCGCCTGCGCGGTCTCGAGGAGCAGGGCATCGTCGAGCGCCACACCTTCCCAGAGGTGCCGCCGCGCGTGGAGTACTCGCTCACCGCGAAGGGCCTGGCCCTCGTGCCGCTGATCGACGACATGCGCCGCTACGGGCGCGAGTGGCTCGGCGTCGAGGACGGCGCCTGCGTGGACAGGAGCGCCGAAGGGCGCACTGTCGTCGCCGCGTAGTCCGGACGCGGTCCTGTGGCAAAGCGCGGGTGGGCCTGGTCGAGGTACCAGCCGAAGGCCCGATCCACGATCCGCTGGTGTCCCACGGCGCGCAGGAGCACCGTCAGCGCGCGCGGCGGGAGCCGCGGAATCAGCCACTGCAGGCGCAGCGCCAGGCCGAAGGCCCGGCTGTGCGACCCGCTGAACGCGGCGTAGCGGCGCAGCGCCTCCTCGCGGCGGCGCTCGCCCTCGATCACCGCCCTCAGCTCGCGCCCACACGCGATCCCGAAGTAGAACGCCGTGCGGATGCCCTCCCCCGACAGGGGAAAGCAGTGGCCGGCTGAGTCGCCGGCGAAGAAGATCTCTCCCTCGGCGGCGCGCCGCAGCCGGTGGGGAAACCAGTTGCCCTGGTAGCGGACCGGCTCTCGGCGCAGGCGGCCGGCGAGGTCGACCGTCGGCTCCCGCACGTGATCGCGCGACTCATACGAGCCGACGCCCACGCGCTGTTCGGCCGCCGCCGGGACGCTCCAGCCGTAGCCCCGGCGCACCAGCGAGCGGTCGATCCACACGTCCAGATCGGTGCCACCTCCGTCGGGATGTACCTCGAGCCCGCGCGAGAGCGGCGCCTCGGGCGGCTGGTTGCGGGCGCCCGCGAGCACCCGGCGCCAGCCGAGCGCGTCCACCACGAGCGGCGCGGCGAGGGCGCCGCGGTCGGTGAGCACCCCGCCGTCGGCCCGTCCGCGGACGGTGGCGATCTCGAAGCGGGCGTCGGTCTGGTCGCGCAGCAGCCGGCAGAGCTCTCGATAGTCGAAGGCGGCCCAGCTCCAGGGCAGCCGGTAGCGCACCGAGCCGTGGGGAGTGTGGAAGCTCATGTGCGGGATCTCCTGACGGATCGCTCCCTCCACGCCCATGGCCTCCAGCCAGGGCCGTGGTGCCGCACACGCGGAGGTGGCGCGCTCGCCGACCTCGTAGCGGTCCACCAGCAGCACGTCTGCCCCGCTGCCGGCCAGCTCTCGGGCAACCGTCAGTCCCGCAAAGCTGGCCCCGCAGACGACCACGTCGGCATGCATGCCATCGAGCGAGGTGCGCTCGCCACCGCGCAGGGTCGCCCGCCGGGTCACGCGCCGGTGCGCAGTCCGCTGGCCACGGCGCCGGCGAGCTCCCAGGGCGGGAGGGTGGCGCGGTGTCGCAGGACGTCGAAGCCGAGGCGCTCGGTGCGGTCGAGCACGCCCTCGTAGACGGCGCGCGCCAGCCGAATTCCCCGCCCCACGCCCGGTGAGACGACCTGGGTGGCGGCGGCGCCCTCCCGGAACAGCTCCCGGGCGCGTTCGACCTGGAGCTCGAGCAGCCGGCGAAAGCCGGGGGTGGGCTCGCGGCCCGCGATGTCGTCCATCGAAACCCCGAACCGCTCGAGGTCCTCGGCGGGCATGTAGACGCGGTCGAGCTCCCAGTCCTCGCCGACGTCGCGCACGAAGTTGGTCAGCTGGAACGCGAGCGCGAGCCGCTCGAAGGGCTCCCGTCCGCCGTTGGCGGCGCCGAGCAGCGCGCCGAGGATGCTCCCCACCGAGCCCGCGCTCCCGCGCATGTAGAGCTCGAGCTCCGGCCAGGTCTGCACCCGTACCGGGGCGCAGTCGACCCGCATCGAGTCGAAGTACAGATCGAGCTCGTCGAGCGGAAGGTCGTGCCGCCGGCCGGCGTCGGCCAGGGCGGCCACCACGGGATGACCGGGCGCCCCTCCGGCCCGGGCCCGGCGCAGCCGCTCCTCCCACAGGCCGACCTCGCTGCGGCGCGTGGCAGCGGCCGTGTCGGTGGCGGGCACGTCGACCACGTCGTCCACCTCTCGGACGAACGCGTACAGGGCGTGCACCGCAGGGCGGACGTCGGGCGGCAGCCTGCGGGTGGCCCAGTAGTAGGTGGGGTCGCGCCGGCGTTGCAGCTTGCGGCAGCAGTCGTAGCACTCGCGCAGAGCGGGATCGATCCGGTCGGGCATACCTGTTCTACGCATCACTACCACGATGGGACAACGTACCGGGGGCAGGATCCCGGCCGCGCGGGGCGAATCCGCGGCTATGCGCAACCCTGCTCTCCACGTCGCGCTGCGGGACTTCGCGCTGGAGGCCGCCGCGTTGCTCACCGACGACCTGAAGAGCGGCTCCGAGCTCGAGTTCGACGTGGTCGACGAGGGCGACCGCCGCGGCGCGGTCCTCTATCGCTACCAACCGCGCATCGGACCGTTCATCGCCGAGCGCTGGCCTCGCCTGCGTGAGCTCCAAGCCTGCCCGCCCGCCTGCCGGGAGCTCGGGGAGGGCGCCGCCACCTGGCTGAGGGTCAATGGCCTCCGCGGTGAGCAGGCCGAGCCCGCGCTCCGGGCGATGCTCGAGCGACTTTACGAGGACGCCACCAGCTTCGGCTTCCCCGAGGAGCGCTTCGAGCGCGTGTACCTCGAGGTCGAGGCCACGCTATACCAGGACGCGGTGCGCGACCGGGTGGTCGCCCCCCTGGACGGCGCGTGGATGGACGCCGAGCGGCTGGATCTGGGCGGCGGGTTGTCGCTGGTCCGCGGCGACCATGCCGACGCTCCGGCGGAGGCGGTCTATCCCGAAGGCGGCGACGGAGCTCCCGCGCTCCTCTGCGTGCTCGATCGCGATACCGCCGCGCACGAGCGCCTCGGCGCGGTGGAGGCTCGCGAGCGCTTCGCCCGCCTGGTGACCGCCCTCCGGCTCTGGAGCCCGGGCGCCGTGAGCCTGGGAACGCCCGGCTGGCGTCGCAGCGACGGCGGGCGCTGGGTGGCTCTACCGATCGGAGCCAGCGGACGTGGGCGCGGCTCCGGCTGGATGCTGCCCGAGGGTCACGAGCGGGCCCTGCGCGAGTTCGTGGCCGCGCTCGACCTGTCATCGCCACCCCCGACGATCGCCTGGGCGCTCGAGCGGTTCGAGATGGGCTGCGACCGCGGCCGCGACTCCGAGGCGCTCTCGGACCACCTGCTCGCCCTGCGCGCCCTGCTCGACGCGAGCAGCGACGCCGGCGAGGTGAGCCTCGCCCGGCGGGCCGCGGCCCTGTGCGCCGAGGAAGCCCAGCGTCGCCACGTGCAGAGCCGCATCGAGGCTGCGGTGTCGCTCGAGAGGATCGTGATGGGCGGTGGGGGACCCGTGCCGGAGGACTCGCCGAGCGAGCTCGTCGCCGAGCTGGAGGGCCACGTGCGCGCGCTGCTGCGCGACGTCCTGTGCGGCTACCTCGACGCCGACCTCAAGAGCGTGGCCGACGACATCCTGGTCGAGCTGGAACCCCCGGCACCGCCGCCGGAGCCGGAGCCGCTGGGCGAGATCCGCGCGCGCGACCTGCGCAAGGAGCGCGAGGCGGCGGCCCCGGCGCCGCTGATCGAGGAGGAGCCGGACTACGGCGAGGAGCCGGACGACACGGTGCTCTACGAGACGGAGCCCTTCCTCGACTACGAGCCGGAGGAGGACGGGGAGAACGACTACGACACCTCGGAGCTCGAGCCGATCGCCGTCGCGACCGAGTCCGAGCTCGAGCTCGAGCCGCCGCCCGAGCAACCCGAGCTCGACGGCGTCACGGCGTCAGACGACTGGGCGCCGGACGAACCCGAGGATTATTCCGCCCCTGTCTGATCAACGATCAGCCAGGGGCTAAAGGCTGCCCCCGTCTGATCACCGATCGGCCGGGGGAGACGGCGCTCCCGTCTGACCACCGCGCCGCGGGCCTCAGCCGAACAGGTACTCGTCCACCCGCTCCAGTCCGGCGAGGTCGTGCACGTCCTCGTCGAGCTGCGGTATCTCGATCATCGGGCTGCGGCGCAGGCGTTTGCGGAGGCGGTCGAGGTTGGCCCGGTCGCGGGCGGCCAGGCGGCGTTCGTCCTCCCAGGTGGCCAGCACCTTGGCCGCCAGCGGCTCGCCCACTAGCTCCTCGACCTCGTCGGACACATCGTCGGCCGGCAGCTCGCGGCGCACACGGTTGGCCACGATCCCGGCAAAGGGGAGGCCGGCGTCGAGCAGGCGGTGGTGAAAGAACGCGGCGTCCTCCATCGCGTCCGTGCTGGGTGACGTGACGAGGACGAAGGCGGTTCGGCTGTCGGCCAGCAACCGGTTGACGCCCTCGGAGCGCTCGCGAAAGCCCGCGGCCATGTCTCCGAAGCTCTGGAAGAAGCCCGACAGGTCCTCGAGCAGGTCGATCCCGGTGGCCCGCTTCATCACCGAGAACAGCATCCCCGTCCCGCGACCGAACACCTTGAGGCCGAGGAACCCGGGAGCGGTGAAGAACTGCAGCGAGCGCGAGTCGATGAACGCGGCCAGCTTCTTGGGCGCGTCGATGAAGTCGAGCGCGTTGCGGGTGGGGGGCGTGTCGAGGACGAGCAGGTCGTAGCGCCCCTGCTGATGGAGCTCGTGCAGCTTCTCCATGGCCATGTACTCCTGCGACCCGGCCACGGCGTTCGAGAGCTCCTGATAGATCCGGTTAGAGAGGACGGCGTCCCGGGTCTTCGCGTCGGGCGCGTGCCATTCGATCAGGTCGTCGAAGGTCCGCTTGGCGTCCAGCATCATCGCCCACAGCTCGCCGTCCACGTCGGCGTCCACCCGACTCTCCTCGTTGCCGAGCTCGGCGAGCCCGAGCGAGCCGGCCAGCCGCTTGGCGGGGTCGATGGTCAGCACCGCGACCTTCTTGCCGCGGGCGGCCATCCCCAGCGCGATGGCGGCGGAGGTGGTGGTCTTGCCCACCCCGCCCGAGCCCGCGCAGATGCAGATGCTCTTGCGCTCGAGCCAGTTCTCGATCACAGCGACTCCTCGAGCAGCAGCGACAGCTCCCGCAGCTCGGCGCGACCGAGCGAGGGGGCGAACAGGAAGGGCAGGGTGCTCACGGTGGCGCCCGCCTCCATGCGCAGACGGGCCAGCTGCTCGCGCTGGCCGGCCGCGCGCCGGTGCTCGCGCAGCGCGGTGGCAAGCGCCGCCCGGGCCGCGTCGCCGCCGCGCCCGTCGATGCTCTGGAGCGCCTTGACGTCGCTCGCCTCGTAGCGCTCCGGATAGAGCCCGTTGACCACGATGGCGTCCAGCGCCATGTCGTCCTCGGCCAGCCGGTCCTCGAGCTCGAGCGTCTCCGCCACCGGCATCTCCTCCGGCAGGGCCGCCGAGACGATCCCGGTGCTGCGGGGATCGCGGGTGAACTCGTCGATGCGCCCGGCCTGACGGCCGATCGGCCCCGCCCGGGCGATGCGCGCGTAGGTCCCGGGGGCCCGCAGCAGCGCGAGCCCGTGGCCGGTGGCGGGCGCGTCGACGATCGCCAGGTCGAACACCGATCCACCGGTGCGGCGCTCGAGCTGGGCCAGGTCCCAGATCTTGCCCATCGTCACCAGCTCGCTCACACCGGGCGCGGCCGCCGTGAGCAGCTGGAAGATGCGGCTGCCGCCCAGCAGCCCGGCCAGCGTGCCCGAGCGCAGCTGATGGCGCAGCCACTCCTCCATGGCCAGCTTGGGATCGATCGAGAGGCCGAACAGGTTCTCGTCGAGCTTGACCTCCTTGTGGCCGCGAGCCCCTCGCCCGAACAACCCGAGCAGGCGCTGCTGCTCAGCCACCTCGACCACCACAGTGCGGCGCCCACGGCGCGCGGCGGCCATCCCGAGCGCAGCGGCGATCGTGGTCTTGCCTGTGCCGCCCTTCCCCATGACGAGGAGCAGCCGTCTGTCGAGAACCGTTGTCATGCCCGGACCAGTGGTCTCACGCTAGCTTGGCACCCATGAACGAGCTTGAACGAGCCATTCACGCCCAGCCGGACGAGCTGAGGCGGCTGGCGTCATTGGAGCTGCCGGCCGGCATACGGCGGCTGGCCGGCGGCGAGCGGGTGTGGCTGGTGGGCACGGGCACCAGCCTGCACGCGGCGGAGCTCGGCGCCGCGATGTTCGCCCGCGCCGGTGTGGACGCGCGCTTCGCGTCCTCGATGGAGTTCGCCCGCTGGGCGCCGCTGCGCGCCGGCGACGCCGTGGTGGTGCTCACGCACACGGGCGAGACCGCCTACGCCCAGGCCTCGCGCCGGCGGGCCCTGGACGCGGGCGCGGAGACACTCACCATCACGGCCGACGGCGTGGTGGACTGGCCGGAGGCGATCACCACCGGCCCGAAGGAGCGCTCGCACACCTACACCCGTAGCTACAGCGGCGCGCTCGCGGTGCTGGCACTGATCGCGGCCGAGCTCGGCGCCGACGGGCTCGGCCCCGATGCGGTGGTGGCCGCGGCCGACGCCACGGAGAAGGCGATCGCCGATCCCGGCATCGAAGGGTTGCCCGAGCCCGCCCGTCTGCTCGTGCTCACCGGCTCGGGGCCGGGCGCGGTGACCGCGCGCGAGGGGGCGCTCAAGCTGCGCGAGGCGGCTCGAGTGACGGCGGAGGGCTACGACGCCGAGATGCTGCTGCACGGCTCAGCCGTGCCCCTCGGGCCGCAGGACGCAATCATCGTGCTCGGCGGCGGACGCGACGGGGACGACTTCCTGGGGCAGCTGGCCAATGCTTCCCGCGCCGAGGACGTGCCCACCGCCGAGCTCGACCAGGCCACGCCCGCCGACGAGCTGATGGCTCAGATCCCCCTCACGGCACGCCTGCAGCTGCTCGCGGCCGAGCGCGCCCGGGCCGGCGGGCACGATCCGGATCTCGTGATCACGGGCGCCTGGGACGACGAGCGCCTGTGGGCCACGGGTGCTCCGAGCGGGCCCCAGTAGCGCATCCGCCGGAAGGAATCGCCTCCGCACGTGCGAGATCGCATCGTGCGCAGCCGGCCAGGCCGGCTGCTTCGCCAGGGGCTCCCGTGGAAGGAATCCTCTCCGCACGTGCGAATAGGCACTGCGTATGACTCCCCCGGCCAAGGTCATCGCCTTCACCAACCAGAAGGGCGGCGTCGCCAAGACGACCACCACCCTCAACCTCGCGGCGGCGTTCGTCGAACGGGGGCACCGAGTGCTCTGCGTCGACCTCGACCCGCAGGGCAATCTCACGATGAGCCAGGGGATCGACCCCGACACCCTCGAGGCGTCGATGTACGACGTGCTCGTCCACGGGCTCTCGATCCGAGAGGTGATCCGCAAGCGCGAGGTGGACGTGGCCTGCGCGTCGATCGACCTCGCCGGCGCCGAGATCGCGATGTCCACGATGATCGGCCGAGAGCGCGCGCTGAAGAAGGCGTTCGCGCCCGTTCTCGAGGACTACGACTACATCTTCATCGACACGCCGCCCAGCCTCGGGCTGCTCACGATCAACGCGCTGACGGCGTCCCAGAAGGTGATCGTCCCCGTGCAGTGCGAGTATCTGTCCATGCGCGGGCTGATCCAGCTCCAGAACACGCTGTCGATGGTGCGTGAGGAGCTCAACCCGGACATCGAGATCGAGGGGATCCTGCCCACGCTCGTCGACAACCGCACGGTGCACGCCAAGGAGGCGATCGAGATCCTCGAGGAGAACTTCGGCGATCGCGTCTTCGCGTCGCGCATCAACAAGACGGTGCGGTTCGCCGAGGCGCCGGTGAAGGGAATGTCGGTGCTCAAGTACGACCCGGACGGCAAGGCGGCCTACGCCTACCGTCAGCTAGCTGAGGAGGTCCTGGCGAATGGCAAGCGGTAACCGGGCGAGCATGCGCGAGGGTCCCCTCGCCCAGCTCTTCCGCAAGACGGAAGAGAACGAGTCCGGTGCGAAGCCGGCCGAGCCGAAGGCCGGCAAGCCGCTGCCCGAGGGCGGGCCGGCTCCGCAGGCCACCCGTCAGGCTCCCGAACCTCAGGCGAATCGCGAGGGCGCAGCTCCGCCCGACCACGTCGAGCGCAGCGCGCCCGCGCCTGACCCCGTCGGCGGCCGCATGACCGAGGCCGCCCGCCGCGCCGAGGAGCGCGAGGAGCGCCGTCGCGAGCGGCGCGAGCAGACGGGCCGCTACCAGGGCGTGCCCACTCCCGAGGAGCGCCTGCGCTCCGTCTTCTCGGCGGACATCCCGGAGAACATCCTCGACCGCGACGAGCCCTCTCGCCGCGGCCCCGACCCGGCCGACCGCGAGCCGCTGCCGATGATCAGCGCGATGTCGAGCGGCGTCACCGAGCCGCTCCTGCGCGTGGTGGGCGTGGGCGGAGCCGGCGTCAACGCCGTCAACCGCATGATCGAGGCCGAGGTGGAGGGCGTGGAGTTCGTCGCCGTCAACACCGACATGCAGTCGCTCGAGGGCTCGGGCGCCAAGACCCGCGTCCACATCGGCAGCGACCTCACCCGTGGGCTGGGCTCCGGATCAGATCCCGAGCTCGGACGCGCCGCTGCCGTGGAGAGCTACGACGAGCTCAAGGGCCTGCTCAAGGGCTCGGACATGGTCTTCATCACTGCCGGCTCCGGCGGCGGCACCGGCACCGGGGCCGCGCCCGTGGTGGCCCGCATCTCGCGCGAGATCGGCGCCCTCACCGTGGGCGTCGTCACCAAGCCGTTCTCGTTTGAGGGCGTGCGCCGCGGCGAGCAGGCCGACCGAGGCGTCGAGGAGCTCGCCCGTGAGGTCGACACGCTGATCGTGATCCCCAACTCGCGGCTGCTCTCCGTGCTCGACAAGTCGACCTCGATGGTGGAGGCCTTCCGCGTGGCCGACGACGTGCTGCGCCAAGGCGTCCAGGGCATCTCCGACCTGATCACCCTGCCGGGCCTGATCAACCTCGACTTCGCCGACGTGCGCACGATCATGGCCGAGGCCGGTCAGGCGCTGCTCGGCATCGGGATGGGCACCGGCGAGCGGCGCGGCATGGACGCGGTGGAGCACGCCATCGAGTCGCCGCTGCTGGAGACCTCGCTCGAGGGGGCCCGCTCGATCCTGCTCTCGGTCACCGGTGGCCGCGACCTCTCCCTGTGGGAGGTCAACGAGGCCGCCAAGGCGGTGTCCGAGGCCGCGCACCCGGACGCGAACATCATCTTCGGGGCGATGGTCGACGAGAAGATCGAGGATCAGGTCTGGGTCACCGTGGTGGCCACGGGCTACGGCGACCGCCCGCTGCAGCGCGCCGCGCCTCGGCTCGAGTCCGGCCGGATCCCGGCAGACGCCGAGCCGCGGGTCAGGCGGTCACGCGAGCGTGAGCGCCAGACGGCCGGCCGGCTCAGCGACATCGACGTGCCGGAGTTCATCCCTCGAGGCTGATTCCGGGCCGCCGGGCGGCGGCGCGGGGCCTCAACTCCCATGCAGGACCTGGGCCTGGTCTTCAAGAGGCTGGTCCTCGTGTTCTGGACGGTCTACTTCACGTCGGTCGCCCTGACCAGCCTGGTCAACCTGCTGGACGAGCTCGGGGCGTTCGAGTGGAGCTTCCTCGACTCCGGCAACTACGAGTACCTGCGCTCGGTCCTGGAGGTGTACGAAGCCGGGTCGGCCATCACGGCGGTGCTGCTGGCGGGCGCCTTCCTGATCGAGGCGATCGCCGCGGCGCTGTTCTGGCGGGCGCTGCTCGCGTTCGCCCGGGGAGGCCGCGGCCTGTCCGCGGTGTGGGCGGCGCTCTGCGGTGGCCTGCTCGTGTCGATCCTCTTCGTGCTGGTGACCGAGTTCTTCGTGGCCTACGGCTCGGAGTCCGTGTATCCCGAGCTGTTCCTGATCATGCTGGGCTCGGCCGTGGCCTTCGTGCTGATCCCGGACGACGCGGAGTTGGGCGGCGGCGGGGATACGCTGGCCGCATGAGAGGGGTCGTTGCGGCCGGCCATCCGCTCACCGCGCGGACCGGAGCCGATGTCCTGCGCGCCGGCGGCAACGCCGTCGACGCGGCGGTGGCCTGCGTGCTCATGTCGTTCGTGGCCGAGTCGCCCCTCACCGGCCCCGGCGCGGGTGGGTTCATGCTCGTACACACCCCGGACGGGGGCAGCCACCTGCTCGACTTCTTCGTCGCCGCACCCGGTCACGGCCTCGACCAGCCCGATCCGGCGCCGCTCGAGCCGATCGATGTCCACTTCTCAGCCGACGCCATCCAACGCTTCAACGTGGGTGCGTCCTCCTGCGGCGCCTACGGCACGACGCTCGGGCTGACGGAGGCGCTCGGGCGCTTCGGCACGATGGCGCTCGGCGAGCTGTGTGCTCCCGCGGTGCGAGCGGCCCGCGAGGGGGTGGAGGTGGTGCCGATGCAGGCCTTCCTGTTCACCATCCTCGAGCCGATCCTGCGCTCCACGCCGGAAAGCGAGGCTCTGTACGCCCCGGAGGGCCGGATCCTGGGCGAGGGCGAGACGATCCGGCTGCCCGAGCTCGGCGACCTGCTCGACCGGCTCGGCGGGGAGGGCCCGGATTTCCTCTATCGCGGCGACGTGGCGGCCGCGGCGTGCGACTGGGTGCTCGAGCGCGGCGGCCTGCTCACCACCGAGGATCTGGCCCGCTACGAGGTGATCGAGCGGCCGCCCGCCCGAGTGCTCTACCAGGGCCGCGAGGTGCTGACCAACCCGCCGCCCTCCTCCGGGGGCATCCTGATCGCCGACGCCCTGGGGATCCTCGAACGCATCGACCGCCCCCACGACGCCGACGTGATCGCCGAGGTGATCGCCTCCACCAACCGCGCGCGCGACGAGGAATTCCTGGAGGGGCTGGGCACCGAGGGCTACCTAGAGCGCTTCCTCGACGATGACGCCCTCGACGCCGCGGCCGGGGAGGTGCGCTCGCAGCTCGGGAACACCACCCACGTGTCGGTGATGGACGGAGACGGGGCCTGCGCGTCGGTCACCTGCTCGAACGGATCCTGCTCCGGGGTGGTTGTGCCCGGCACGGGCCTGCACCTCAACAACATGCTCGGCGAGCAGGATCTCAATCCGCTGGGCTTTCACCTCCACGATCCCGGCGCCCGGGTGCCGAGCATGATGGCGCCGACCGTGGTGCTGGCCGGCGGCCGCCCGGAGATCGCCATCGGGAGCGCGGGCTCCAACCGCATCCGCTCGGCGATCCTGCAGACGGTGCTCGCGGTGGTCGACCGCGGCCTGCCGGCACAGGAGGCAGTCTCGCGCCCGCGCATTCACGTGGAGGGGCGCGAGGTGGACGCGGAGCCGGGGGTCGACCCGGCGGCGCTCGACCGCCTGGAGAGCGGCGGCTGGTCGGTCCGGCGCTGGAGCGAGGAGAACCTGTTCTTCGGCGGCGTGCAGGCGGTGGCCCGCCAGGCCGACAGCGGAGAGCTCACCGGCGGCGGCGATCCGCGCCGGGGTGGGGTGGTGGAGGCGGTGTCCGCCTAGCGGGCGCTGGACCCTCTGTCGAAAGCGGGCCCGGAATTTCCGACAGCGGGCGGATGGATCCCGGGGCCGGGAAGCGGCAACGCCCACATGCACGTGGCCTGGAGCGCGGCGTTTCGCGTCACGCCCGAGCGGCCCAGGCCGACGCTGGCCCGCCTGCGGCGGCACATCGCGGGCCGGCTCGACGACATACCGCGCTTCCGGCGCCGGCTGGCCTATCCGCTGCCCTGGATGGGAGAGCTCGGGCGAGACGACGCTGTCGATCGGCTAGCGCCCGCGCAGGTGCCCGTTGCCGCTGGCCCGCTCGGCCGCCTGCTGGGCCAGCTTCAGCCGGTCGAGCGCGTCACTGAACAGGGTGCCGAGCTGCTCCAGGCGAGTCAGCTCGGAACGCTGCTCGAGGAGCTCCTGCTTGGCCGCCGGCTCGACGTCGAGCGTGGCGGCCATCCCGTAGGCGTCGAGCCGATCGAGGTCGTCCTGCTCGGGGCGCGATTCCGTGACCTGCTCGACCAGGTCGGCGTAGCGCTCGCGCGCCTGGCCGGCGGCGTCCTCGTCGCCCTCGTCCTCGGACGGGAGCACCTCGATGTCGCCGGCCGGGTAGGGGAGGTCCTCGATGCGCCTGAGCAGCCGGAACGGATCGGTGCCCTCGACCAGGATGTTGAGCCGCCCGTCCTCGAAGCGCTCGAGCACCCGCGTGATGCGGGCCGAGCAGCCCACCTCCTTCAGGCCGTCGTCCGAGAGCCAGATGATCCCGAACTCGCGCTCGTCGTCGAGGCACTCGCCGACCATCGTCTTGTAGCGGTCCTCGAAGATGTGGAGCGGCACGAGCTCCTGCGGAAGCAGCACGAGGCCGAGCGGGAACAGCGGGAAGCGCTCGATCGTCTGCGCCATCTCAGACCACAGGCTAGTGGCGAGCCCGTTTGGTGTTGGGCGCCATCCGCGCGGCGGGCCTGCTCGTATTACCGATGTGCCCGCCGTCCTGTGGCTCACTCGCGACCTGCGTCTTCACGATCATCCCGCCCTGCGCGCCGCGCTCGACGCCGACGACGTCGTCGTGCCGGTCTTCTGCTTCGACGACCGGCTCCTCAAGGGCCGCCACGCGTCGGGCCCGCGCACGCAGTTCATGCTCGAGTCGCTGGAGGACCTGAAGGAGGGGCTCGACGGGAACCTGGTGATTCGTCACGGCGAGCCAGAGCGTGAGCTGATCGACCTCGCCGGCGAGATCGGCGCCGGCGAGGTCCACTTCACGGCCGACTCGGGACCGTTTGCCCGGCGCCGCATGGAGCGCGTGTGGCGCGTGCTGCAGAAGGGGGGCGTCGAACCGCACGCCCATCCGGGCCTCCACGCCGTGGACGACCTGACCAGGCTGCGCACCAAGAACGGCAAGCCGTACACCGTCTTCAGCCCCTTTCACCGCAACTGGCTCCAGACGCCGCGCCGCGAGCTCATCGGCCGGCCACGCACGCTGCCCACGCTCCCGAGCGGCCTGGACAAGGGCCGCATCCCGACGCTGGCCGATCTCGGGCTCGAGCAGGAGGTGAGCGATCCGCTGCCGGGCGGCGAGCGCGCCGCGCGTGAGCGGCTGGCCGCATTCCTGACGGGCGACGTGAAGAGCTACACCGACAACCACGACGCCCTTGGGCGGGACAAGACCTCGCGGCTCTCGCCCTACCTGCACTTCGGCTGTCTCTCACCCCGTGAGATCGAGGAGAGGCTGCCGGGCGGAAAGGCAGCCGAGGCCTTCCGCCGGCAGGTGTGCTGGCGCGACTTCTACCACCACGTGCTGCGCGAGTTCCCCCGCAACGCGCGCTCGGAGTTCCAGGAGCGCTACCGCGGCACGATCTCCTGGAGCTACGCCGAGAAGCGGTTCGACGCCTGGCGCGACGGCCGCACCGGCTACCCGTTGGTCGACGCGGCGATGCGACAGCTGCTGCGTGAGGGCTGGATGCACAACCGCGCGCGGCTGGTGGTGGGCTCGTTTCTGACCAAGCACCTGGGGATCGACTGGCGCTGGGGCGAGCGCTGGTTCATGCGCCTGCTGATCGACGGCGACGAGGCCAACAACAACGGCAACTGGCAGTGGATCGCCTCGGTGGGCGTGGATCCCCAGCCCTTCTTCCGCCGCCTCTACAACCCGACGCTGCACATGGAGCGCTACGACCCGGAGGGCCGCTACGTGCGCCGCTACGTGGAGGAGCTGCGCGACGTTCCCGACGAGTATCTCCGCGAGCCCTGGACCATGCCCGACGACGTCCAGCGCGAGGCGGGCTGCGTGATCGGCGAGGACTACCCGGAGCCGATCGTGGATCACCGCGAGGCGCGCGAGGCGGCCTTCGAGCGCTACAGCGTCGGTTAGGGAGCCACGCCCGCGTTACGGGCGTCCATTCATCGCCGTCGCTCGTCAAGCCCAGGTCTGCGTTCGTCGATACAAACGCCATGGCGACCCAAGTGTCCAACGGCGTTCCGGAGGCCCCCGCCGACGGCGGCGTGAGCCTCGATCTGAGCCTCGCGGAGGCGGAGGCGGTCAAGGCCTGGCTGCTCAAGCCGTCGGCCGACGGCAGCGCGGCGATCGACGACGAGAACGCGAAGTCCGTGATGGTCAAGCTCGGCGCTCAGCTCGATTTCGTGCAGGGCGTGCAGCAGGTGCGCGAAGAGCTCGAGTCGGCCGGCTTTCCCACCGAGAATCTGAGCGACGACCAGGTGGCCGAGCTCGGCTGTCGCATCGCGGAGTCGCCCATCCGCCGCTTCACCTCGGGCTAGGCGCAGGCCGAGGCGGCTTCGGACCGCCCGCTAGTTTCGCCTCATGGCCACCGCCGCTCCGCCCGCCCCGACGGGCCCGGCTCACGTGGCGGTGGTCTCCTTCCTCGCCGCTCGGGCGGCGCCCACCGGCGGCTTCTGGATCGCTCTCGCCGGGGGCGTGGCGCTGGCCCGTGTGGCCGAGCGCCGAGGAGCGCGAGCGGGCTTCGGCGCCAGCGTGGCCGCCATGCTCGAGACCGTCGCCATCATCGGTCCCGCTCGCTTCGGGATCCCGCTCACCCAGGCGGTCACCGCACCGCTGCTCGGCCGGCTGGAGGCGCGCGGCTGGAGCCTCTTTCCGCAGCTGCTGATCTGCGCCACGCTGCGCCTGCTCCAGAACACCGCCACCACCGCCTTCTTCATCTGGGTGATCACCGGAGGCCTCGACGCCTACGCCGGTACCTACGACGCGCTCGGGCGGCGCCTGGGGATCGAGGTGGGTACCGCCGACGCGCTCGCGCTCACGGCGGCGGGGCTGGTGGTGTGGGCGGTGTTCGCGAGCGTGGTCCAGGTGCTGGTCTACCGGCGCGGGCTGCGCCGCTGGGACGAGCTGGCGGACGCCGCCGAGGGCCCCGGCGAGCCGGCCGCCGGCAATGCGGAGGTCGAGCCCGCGCCCGTTCACCGCGGGCGCTTCGATCCGAGGGCGATCGCCCTCGCCTCAGCCGTGGCCTTCGGGCTGCTGCTGGCGAGCACCGAGTGGATCGTGCTGGGCGCCGTCGGGGCCTGGCTGGCGCTTGCGTGGGCGACGGCACGCGGCGACCGGGAGCCCGTGCCGATCGGCCTCCTCTTCGCGGCCATCCTGGGCCTCGGGGCGCTGGTGTTCACGCTCGGCGGCGGGCTGGGCCTCGACCTCGCCCTGCGCCGGGCTCTGCGGGCCGCGCTGATCGTCCTGGTGGCCACCTGGCTGCGCGCCGCGGCGGGCGCGGACGGTCTGCGTGAGGTGTTCCGGCGGGTGCTCGGGCGGCTGCGGGCGATTCCGTCGCTGCCCGAGGCGACGGAGGTCCTCGACGGCATCGCGGCCGAGGGCCGGCTGGTGGCGGCGGCCCGGTCGCTGGCCGATCGCCTGCGCGGGGTGGACCTTCGTCCCCTGCCCTTGGTCGACGCCGTGCTCGAGTGGGTGGTGGGGGAGGCTCATGCCTTCCGCCCGCTACCGCTGGCGGCGCCTCCGGTACTCACCCTGAGGGCGGTCGACGTCGCGCTGGTGCTGCTGGCGGCGGCAGCGCCCGCCTTGGCGGTGGCGCTCGGTTAAACCGCCCGGCCGGAGACCAGCAGGTTGTAGAACAGCGCAGCGGGCAGGCGCGTCTCGAGCAGCGAGCGGTCGACACTCTGAAGCAGCAGGTAGCCGCGGTAGGCGTAGACCCGCCAGGCCCACGGGATGTCGTCCGGCTCGGCCGAGGCCTCTAGGGTCCGGTTGGCCCAGCCGAACAGCGAGGCGGCCAGCTCCTCGCCCCGGACGCGCACCTCGCTGAAGCCCGCCGTCTCGGCGTGCGCCGACAGGCCGGCGGGAGTGAAGGCGTGCACGTCGACCACGCCCTCCAGCACCTCCTCCTCGCTCCATAGGCCGGCGCCGTTGCCGTTGGCCCCGCCCCGCGGCGAGGCCCCCATCAACGCCCGCCACAGCGGGGCGAGCGCCACGGCGCCCCGCTTGGGAACCGCGGCCAGCCGGTCGCCGTAGCGCGACGGCTCGCCGCAGAAGGCCACCACACCGCCGGGGCGCAGCACTCGGCGAAACTCGCGAAACGCCGCAGCGAGATCGGGCAGGTGGTGTAGCACGGCGTGACCGAAGACGAGGTCGAACTCCTCGTCGGCGAACGGGAGCTCGGCGGCCTCGCAGACGGCCGTCTCCACCGGCTCTCCCAGCTCGCGAGCCGAGCGCTCGAGCGTGCGCAGCATGCCCGGTGAGATGTCGGTGGCCACCGCCTCCCCGATCACCCCCGCGCGCAGCAGATTCAGGGAGAAGTAGCCGGTGCCCGCACCGATCTCGAGCGCGCGGCCGTAGCGCCGGGGCTCGTGTCCAAGCGCCTTCCGCAGCTTGCCCGTGACCTGCGCCTGGCCGACCTCGTCGTAGTTGATGCCCCATTTGGAGTCGTAGTGGGACGCGGCGATGTCGTGATAGCGCACGTTGGCGTCGCGGATGCTCTCGGCCGTCGGCATGGGCCGGAGAACAGTAGTACCCAGGCCCCTATGGGCCTGTCCCGCTTGGCTCGCACGCCCGGATGCGTCCCAGGACCCTGCGCTGGACGCCACCCACGGACTCGCCGATAGCGCTGCTATCGGCTTCGCCGCGCGCGCCGCCCAGCTTGGTCCTGGAACGCCCCGGGCCCACGATCCAAACGGGACAGGCCCCTAGACTCCCGCCGCCGATGCGGGAGACCGTTCAGAGAGACCAGCCCGAGGGGGTGCCGCCGCTCGAGCTGACGGGCGAGCGGACCCTGCCCGACGTGCCCGCCGAGAACTACTGGTTTCGCCGGCACCTCGCGGTCTACGAATGGGTGGCCCGGCGATGCGCCGGCCTCGAGGTGGTCGACATGGCCTGTGGCGAGGGCTACGGGGTGGAGGTGCTGGCCCGCCACGCGCGACGGGTCACGGGGGTGGACGCCAATCCCGAGGCCCACGAGCACGCCCGGCTGAGGTACTCGCGCCCCGGTGTGCGCTTCGTGCGCGACCTGGTGGAGCGCTTCGAGGAGCCGTGCGACGCCGTGGTGTTCCTCCAGACGATCGAGCACGTCGAGGATCCCGAGTCCATCCTGCGTCACTTCAAGGGGATGCTTCGCCCCGGTGGCAGCGCGTACGTGTCGACCCCCAACCTGCTGACCCTCGCCCCGCCCGGCGCCGCGAAATCGGACAACCCCTGGCACGTGAAGGAGTACCGGGCCGAGGAGTTTCGCTCGCTGTGCGAGAGCGTGTTCGGCCGAGTGGAGCTGGTGGGCCTCTTTCACGCCCGTGTGCTGAAGGCACACGAGCTGGCGCTGCGCGCCGGCTGGGACCGGGTACACGCCGCCCTGGGCATCACGCGGGGCTTCTACGACCGCTTCACACCGGCGTTGTCGGCCCGTGACTTCGCCCTGCGCGACCGTCCCCTGGAGCACGCACTCGATTTCGTGGCCGTGTTGCGGCCGTGAGACGGGCCAAGCTGCCGGCGCCGCCCGAGCTGCCGGCCGCGGTACGCCCGGCCTGGCCCGCCTGGAACGCGCCGGTGGCCCTGCTCGCCGCGCTCGCGGCGACCGTGGCGGCCGGGCTGCCGCTTCTGCCCGCCGTCCTGCTGCTCGGCTTCTCGGATGTCCCCGCGGCGTTCGCGCTGCTGGCGCTGCTGTTGGTCCAGGACGGGGCGCTCGTGCTGGCCGCGCTCCTGTTCGCGAAGCTGCGGGGAGCTCCGCGCGCCTGGCAGTTCGGGATCCGGGCCACGCGCCTGTGGCCGACGCTCGGCTGGGTCGTGCTGGGTTTCAGCCTGATGCTCGGCTTCGAGCTCGGCTACATCGAGCTGCTGAGCGTGGACGAGACCAACGTCGACGACCTGGGCGAGGGGAGCCTCGTGGCCGCGTTCCTGGTCTCGCTGGCGGTGATCGTGGTGGCCCCCGTGACCGAGGAGTTCTTCTTCCGCGCCTTCTTCTACCGCGCCCTGCGCACGCGCATGGCCGTGTGGGCGGCGGCGCTGATCGACGGGCTCGTGTTCGGCGCGCTTCACTTCCAGGGTGCCGCCAGCGCCATCATCCTGCCGGTGATCGCCGTTTTCGGAGTGGGCCAGTGTCTCGTGTACGAGCGCACCGGCTCGCTGTTCGCCGTGATCGCCATCCACGCCGCCTTCAACACCGTGGCCATGCTCGCGGTCGAGCCGTTGCCCGCGCTCGTCGTCGGCGCGGCGATGATCGCGGCGTGTGCGGTCCTGCCGCGTCTGGCCGGCGCACACCCGAGCCCGCTGCCGGCATGAGCACGCATCGCCCCGGCGCGCTGGCGCTGGTCCTCCACTCGCACATGCCCTACGTGGAGGGCTTCGGCACCTGGCCGTTCGGCGAGGAGTGGCTGTGGGAGGCGGTGGCGTGCGTGTACCTGCCCCTGCTCGAGCTGCTCGACGGCGCTCCGGTGACGATCGGCCTCACGCCCGTGCTGTGCGACCAGCTGGAGGCGATGACCGGCGAGGCGGGCGATCGCTACCTGAGCTTCCTGCGCGACGTGCGGGCGCCGATCCACGCCGACGACGCCGCCGGGCTGGAGCGCGCCGGCGAAGGCGAGCTGGCCACCGAGGTGCGCAGGGCGGCCGGCGACTACACCTTCGCCGAGCGGGCCTTCGAAGAAAGGGGCCGCGATCTGGTCGCGGCGTTTCGCGGTCTCGAGGGCGTGGAGCTGTGGACCTCGGCGGCCACGCACGCGCTGCTGCCCCTCCTCGCCACCGACGCTGCGCTGCGGCTTCAGCTGGCCACCGGCACGGCCTCTCACATCGAGCGCTTCGGGAGCTGGGGAGGCGGCTTCTGGCTGCCGGAGTGCGCCTACGCGCCGGGGCTCGAGCGAGAGCTCGCCGACCAAGGCACTCGCGCCTTCTGCGTGGACCAGACGAAGCAGACGGACTTCGACCCGCTCACGCCGGTGGCCACGCAGGCCGGCCCGGTGGCCGTGCCGATCGACTGGCCCACGGTGGAGCTGGTGTGGCACGACGCCCGCGGCTACCCGGCCAATGGCGCCTACCGCGACTACCACCGCCGCACCCTCCACGACCTCAAGCCGTGGGACAACGCCGGCCGGCCCTACGACCGCCTGGCGGCTCTCGACCTCGCTGCCGAGCACGCCCGCGATTTCGTCGAGCGCGCGCTGGCGCGTGTGCGCGACGGCGGGCTCCTGTGCTGTGCGCTCGACACCGAGCTGCTCGGGCACTGGTGGTACGAGGGACCGGCCTGGCTCGCCGCGGTGCTGGAGGAGGCGCCGCGGCGCGGGCTCGACCTGGTGACCGTCGCCGACGGCCTGGACCGCGTGAGCCCGGTCGAGCGGCCGCTCACGGCCTCGAGCTGGGGCGAGGACAAGGACCTCTCGACCTGGGACTCGCCGGCGGTGGCCGAGCTGGCCTTCGCGGCCCGGGACGCCGAGCTGCGCACGGTCGCGCTTGCCGCGCGCGACGTGCGACGCCGGCCCGCCCTCGAGCGCGCCGCCCGCGAGCTGCTCGCGCTCCAGGCGAGCGACTGGGCCTTCATGGCCACCCGGCGGCTGGCCGCCGACTACCCCGCGGAGCGTCTGGCGGGCCACGCGGCTGCCCACGCGCGGGCGCTGGCCACGGCCTCCGCGGAGGTATTGTCCACCGAGTCTGATCCCGAGGTCACCCTCAGGAACCTCGCGCCCCACCTGGACCTAGCCTCGCTCACCACGCCCTGAATGCCTGAATGCGCATCCTGATCCTCTCCTGGGAGTACCCGCCGCTGATCGAGGGCGGGCTCGCCCGCCATGTGCGCAAGCTGGCCGAGAACCTCGGCGCACAGGGCCTCGACGTACACGTCCTGGCTCGCGGCCGGGAGGAGGATCCGGTGGAGGAGGAGATGGGTGGCGTGCTCGTCCACCGCGTGCGCGAACCGGAGCGTCCTCGCGACCTCGGCCAGTTCGTGGCCTGGATCGAGCACATGAACGCGGACATGCTCGCCGCCGGAGTGGAGGTGGGGGACCGCTTCGACTTCGACGTGGTTCACGGCCACGACTGGCTGGTGGCCTCGGCCGGCGATCACCTGGCGAAGCGCTTCAGGGCGCCGCTCGTGGTCACCATCCACGCCACCGAGTACGGGCGCCACCAGGGCTGGGTCGACAAGCATCCTCAGTCCTACATCCACGGCGTGGAGACGTGGATGGCCAACCGGGCCGAGCGATTGATCACCTGCTCCTCCTACATGCGTGAGCACGTGGCCGACATCTACGGCCTCGAGGAGGAGAACGTGGCCGTGATCCCCAACGGCATCGACCCCTCCGAGCTCGTGCCGGTCGACGACCTCGATTCGCTGCGCGCCCGCTTCGCCGCCCCCGACGAGCGGCTGGTGCTGCTGGTGGGCCGGCTCGTCTACGAGAAGGGCTTCCAGCTTGCTCTCGAGGCGCTGCCCGGGCTGATCGAGCGCCTGGGCAACGTGCGCTTCATCGTCGCGGGCTCGGGCACCGCCGAGGCCGAGCTGCGCCAGCAGGCGCACGAGCTCGGACTCGACGAGCACGGCACGTTCCTGGGCTGGATCGGCGACGACGTGCTGCACTCGCTCTACCGGATCGCTGACCTGACGGTTGTGCCGTCGATCTACGAGCCCTTCGGCCTCGTGGCCCTGGAGGCCATGGCCAGCGGCTGTCCCTGCCTGGTGGCCGACACCGGCGGCCTGCGCGAGGTGGTCCCCAACGAGGACGTGGGGCTGCGCTTCCGCTCGCGCGACCCCGAGTCGCTGGCCACGATGGCGGAGCGGCTGCTCACCGACGCCGGGCTGCGCGAGCGCCTCGTGGCCGAGGCGCAGGAGCACGTCCTCTCGTTCGACTGGGCCGACGTGGCCCGCCAGGTGGCGGCGCTCTACCGCGAGACCCGGGTACCGAGCTTGCGCAGCGGGTAGCGGACGAAGAACGTCGCGATCCAGAGGACGTGCGCCAACTCGACCGCCACGAAGGCGACCGGGGCGGCGGCGAGGAACATCGTGGCGAAGGTGAGCCCGCTCGCCATGCGCGCCCACGCGTAGTCCCCGATGCGGTCCCGGTGGACGAAGTCCTTCTTCACCGCGTAGGCCGCCATCGCCGAGTGAGAGAAGGACGCGAGCGCGATGGACACCGAGAAGGTGGCCGTGGCAAGCGCCGAGTCGGAGTAGCGGTCGAGGAGATCGGTGGAGAACGGGATCAAGCCGATCAACGCCAGGAACAGAAGGTTGAGCACTATCAAACGGCCGTCGAAGCGCACGAAGCTCTCGAAGCGGTTGTGATGCAGCACCCAGAAGCGCCCGATCAGGGCGAAGGACAGGAGGTACGCGTAGAGCGACGGAACGAGGTCGTAGAGGGCGTCCTTGAGATCGTCGTTGCTGACGTCGGGCACCTCGATGTTCAGCACCAGCAGGGTTATGGCGACAGCCATGACGCCGTCCGTGAACGCCATGATGCGACCGAGGTCGGTGCGCTCCATCGTCCGCCATCAAACCCCGGCGCCCGGATGGATCAGGCTCAGCGGGCAAGGGCGGCCGCTGCCTGGCGGCCGCTGCGGATGGCGCCCTCCATCAGGGCAGCGAACTCACCGCCCAGGTGCTCGCCGGCAAAGGCCAGCGGCCCCAGCGGCTCCGCGGCCATCCGCTCGAGCTCGAGCGGCGGCGAGGTCGAGTAGGCAGCCTCGACCCAGGGATCGTCGGACCAGGTGGACAGCAGGACGCCCGCGCGGTCCAGCTCGAGGTCGTCGCGCAGGCGCGCCAGCGAATCCAGCCAGGTCTCCGGACCGTCGCTCACTCGCAGTCCGTCGAGGCCCCCGGGTGAGCCGGCGAACGCGCTGACCACGGGCTGGACGGCATCGTCGTCGCCGGTGGCGGTCCAGCACCAGTAGCGCTCGGGCACCGACATCACCGCGCTGGGCGCGGCCTCTCGCTTGAGCGGGACGAAGAGCTTCGCGGCGTGGCCGTAGCGGACGGCGGCGAGCGCTCCGCCCAGGGGCTCGGGGATGGGTGGGTCGAAGGCGATGCGCGACAGCACGCTGGCGGGAACCGCGATCACGGAGGCGTCCGCCTCCAGCTCGGCGTCGCCCGCGGACACGCGCACAGCGGGACGCTCGTCGCCGCTACTCCAGACGACGCGCTCGACCGGCGCCCGGAGCCGGATCGCGCTCCCGAGCTCCGCGGCGAGCGCTCTGGCCAGGCTGTCGTTTCCTCCGGCGATGCTGGGGGCCGGCTCGTCGCCGATGTGGGCGATGCCGGCCAGGTCGCGCGCCGAGACGTGGTCGGCCGAGTCGGCGCTCGAGATCTCGACGCGGGCGATCAGCGCCTCGCGCGCCGACAGCGGCAGATCGATGCCGTTCACGAAGTCCCGCGCGCTGACGCCGGGCGGCGCCTCGGGCAGGCCCGCTTCCACCACCGCCGCCGCGGTCACCAGCTCGTCGTGGCTGGTGGCCACGCCGCGCGGCTCGCGTGTGCCGTAGCGCATGCCCTTGTCCCACAGGCCCAGGCCGAAGCGCGCCGCCAGCTCCCGGACGGCGGTGTTGCCGGGCAGGAGGTACTCCGCGCCCATCTCCACCAGGGCGCCGTTGTCGAGGCGCCGCGACCAGACGCGCCCGCCGACGCGGTCGCGAGCCTCGAGCACAGTCACCTCGTGGCCGGCGCGGCGCAGCTCGTCGGCCGCGGTCAGACCCGCGAGCCCGGCTCCGACCACGGCGACCTTCACGGGCCGGTCCCGGTGCGCACCGCCAGCGCGTCCACGACCGTGGCGCCTCGCTCGTGCACGAGCACCGGGTTGAGCTCGATCAGCTCGAGCCCCGACTCGAGCAGCAGGTCGCCGGTGGCCGCGGCCAGCGCCGCCGCCGAGGCGATGTCCAGCGGGGCGCCGCCGCGTGCGCCGGTGAACAGGGGAGCTGCGCGCAGGCTCCGAATCGCGCTCTCGACCCGGTCGGGCGAGGCGGGCAGCGGCACCACGGCGGCGTCCTGGAGCAGCTCGGTCCACATCCCGCCCGCGCCCAGCACGAGGCTCGGCACCACACCGTCCGCGCGAGCGGCCACGAGCAGCTCGGCTCCCGGCTCGGCCATGCGCTCCACCAGCACGGAGGCCGGCTCGAAGCGCTCGGCCAGAGCGCTCACCTGGCGGTGGGCCCGGCGCAGCTCCTTGTCCTCGTGGAGGCCGAGGACCACCGCGCCGACCTCGCTCTTGTGCCGCAGGGAGGGCGAGCTCAGCTTGACCACCACCGGGCCGCCGAGTTCGACCAGCGCCGTTGCGGCGTCGTCCTCTCCGAGCACGAGCCGTCCGTCGGGCACGGCGACTCGCGCCCCGCGCAGCAGCTCCTTGGCCTCATGCTCCGAGAGCCATTCGAGGTGGCCGTTGCCCGCACCGCGGCCCGCCGCGGCCGCTATCTCGCGCAGCCGGCCGGGGTCGCCCGCCGGCTGGTCGAGCGCCGCTGCGCAGGCCAGCCCCGTCCTCAGGCCGGAGACCGCCGGGATGCCCGCTTCGATGAAGCGCGCCGCCGCCACGTCGTCGAGCAGCTCCGGCAGCGTCGAGGCCACCATCACCGGCACCGGACTGCCGGCGGCGCCCTGGTGGATGCCCTCGCGCACGTCGCGCCACGACTCCTCCGCCGCCCCGTCGATGCCCACCGGCTGGTCGTAGAGCACGAGCTCGCGCCCGATCGCCGGGTCCTCACCGGTGGCGACGATGATGTCGCGCAGGGTCTCGATCTCGCCCCAGATCAGGGCCGTGTAGTCGAGCGGGTTGCCCACGGTGGCCGCGCCCGGCAGGAGCGTGCGCAGGCGCGCGACCGTGTCGGCACCCAGGGACGGCAGGCCCAACCCGAGCCGCTCGCTCTCGTCGGCGGCGAGGGCCGAGTCGCCGCCCGAGCAGGTGAGCACGGCAAGCCCGGCCGACCGGCGGCGGGCCCCGGGCACCGCCAGCGCCTTGGCCAGCTCGAGCAGCTGGTGCGCATCCCCCGCCCAGGCGCCGCCGGCCTCCTCGACCAGGGCCCGGAACACCCGCTGATCGCCCGCCACCGCGCCGGTATGGGCCGCGGCAGCGGCCGACCCGGCCTTCGAGACGCCGACCTTCAGCACGGCCACGCCCACTCCGTGCTCGGCGCAGGAGGCGAGCGCCTCCGCCAGCAGCGCGCCGTCCCCGTCCGCCTCCAGATAGAGCGCCACGGCGCCGACGCCCTCCTCGGTGGCCAGCTGGGCCACCCAGGCGGCGGGATCGACGGCGACGGAGTTTCCGCATGAGATCACGGTGTGCAGGCGCAGCCCGCGGCTGGCGTTGAGGGCGTTGACCGAGACGTTCCCGCTCTGGGAGACGATGGCCACCCGTCCGGGCTCGAATGGCCGCAGAGCGTCGCCCCACAGCGGGGCGCGTTCGTGGAGCGCGACGATCCCGTTGGCGTTCGGCCCGCAGATCGGCAGGTCGTAGCGCAGCGCTGCGTTCCGCAGCGCCTGGTCGTACCGGGCGCCCAGGGCGGCGGCCTCGTCGGAGCCCGCTCCCGGAAGCGCTCCCGGCGCGCTCGCGCCGGCCCGCATCTCGCCGAAGCCGGCGCCGAAGATCACGGCTCCGCCGCACCCGAGCGCGCCGGCCTCCTCGACCACCGCCGGGACGCCGGCGGCGGGGATCGCCACCACCACCGCGTCGGGCGGCTCCGGACACGCGCTCAGCTCGGGGAAGCAGGGGCGACCGAAGACGCTCTCGCGGCCCGGGTTGACGCCCCAGACCTCGCCCGGGAAGCCGGCCGCGTTCAGGTTGATCACGGTCTCAGCGGCGTACGCGCCGGATCGCTCCGTCGCGCCGACCACCGCGACGGAGCGCGGATGGAGAAGGCGGGAGAGGTCCACCGGTTCGGCTCGGCTAGTGCAGGACGCGTTCGACGCCGCGCCGCTCGAGCGCCCGGGCGATGATCAGCCGTTGGATCTCGCTCGTGCCCTCCCAGATGCGGTCCACCCGCAGCTCGCGGAGGAAGCGCTCGGCCACGTTGGTGCGCATGTAGCCGCGCCCGCCGAAGATCTGCACGCAGCGGTCGGCGCAGCGGCAGGCGGCCTCGCTCACGAACAGCTTGGCCATCGACGCCTTGGCGTGGACCAGCTTCGGATCGGCACCCGAGTCCACCAGCCGCGCGACCTCGAGCGTGAGCAGCCGGCCCGCCGCGGCGTCCGCCGCCGAGTCGACCAGCGGGAACGAGACGCCCTGGTAGTCCATGATCCGGCTGCCGCCCTGCTCGCGCTCGAGCGCCCAGGCGGTGGTCTCCTCGATCAGGCGCCACATCGAGCCGACGCCGCGGGCGGCGATGCCCAGCCGCTCCTCGGTGAACCAGGCGCGCTGGAGCTCCTCCCCGCCGCCGAGCTCGCCGACCACGGCATCCTCGCCCACCTCGACTCCGGTGAAGCGGATGGTGGGGTGACCGTGGGGGTAGGTGTGGGTGAAGGGCGGATCGTCCGCCACCTCGATGCCCGGGCGGTCCCTGTCGACCAGGAACAGCGTGGGCAGGCTCTGGTCGTCGACCAGTGCGTTGGCCATCACGATGTAGACCGCCGCGATGTCGCCGTAGGTGACGAACCACTTCTCGCCGTCGATCACCCAGCCGCTGTCGGTGCGCCGGGCGGTCGTCTCGATCCTCGAGGGGTCGGAACCGGCCTCTCCCTCGGTCACCGCATAGGCGTCGTGGAGCTCGCCCCGCAGCGCAGGACGCAGGTAGCGGTCGATCTGCTCCGGCGTGCCGTTGGCCAGGACGTTGTAGGCGCCCGGCATGTGCCACGACAGTGCGTTGGTGGAGCGCCCGAGCTGCTCCTCCACGAGAAACCATTCGGTCTTGGTCCAGCCCTGGCCGCCGTACTCGGGTGAATGCAGGCCTCCGGACAGTCCGGCCGCAACGGCCTCGGACTTGATGCGCTGCTTCAACTCGTCGGAGATCTGCCCTCCGCTCAGCTCGGCCTGCTCCTCGTTGGGGATGAGGATCTCGTCCACGAAGCGCCGTGCGCGCTCCTGAAGCTCCAGCTCCTCGGGCGTGAAGCCGGCCGCGAGGTCCGGGGCGGCGGGGGTGATGGTCATGCGCTTCCTCCGTTACGGGTCAGGCGGCCCGGTGAGCGTCGGCTCGCCAGGCCAAGGGCCAGGTTGTCGTGGTTGCGGATCACTTCGTCCACCAGGGCGCGCGCCTCAGCCGTGTCGTCCGTGGCCGGGGCACCGTCCGCCAGGGCGGAGGCCTCGTCGAGATAGGCCCGCCATTCCCGCCGGCTGCCGTGGGTCACGAGCCGTTCGACCTGCGCCCGCTCTCGCTCCACCAGATCCGGCGCAGGACGCCGCCCCGCGCGCAACGTGGCGACCGCCCCGGGGAGCTCCCGCTCGGGTTCTGGAGTGATGGAAAGCCATGCGTGACGGGCGCCGAGGAGACGCACAGGGCTATGGTATCATGCGACTGATCACAAAGTCAGGATGTCCCGTCGAAGCAGCCGGCTCGGCCGGCTGCGCACGAAGGATCTCCCTCATGGCGTCAGTCGCACCTGTCCAGACCACCGCTTCCCGGGCCCTTTCGCCGCACTTCTACCGCGATCCGGCCGTACTCGAGCTCGAGCAGGAGCGCATCTTCGCGCGTACGTGGCAGTTCGTGGGCCACGTCTCCCAGCTGCCCGCGCCGGGCCGCTACATGACGGCCACCGCCGGCGTGGAGCCGGTGCTCGTGCTGCGCGACGACGACGGCGAGCTGCGCGCCTTTCGCAACGTCTGCCGCCACCGCGGCTCGCGCCTGCTGAGTGGCACCGGCGAGTGTCCCAAGGCGATCCGCTGCCTCTACCACGGCTGGACCTATCGCCTCGACGGTGAGCTCATCGGCGTGCCCGAGGGCCGCTCGATCCCCGGTCTCGACAAGTCGCAGCTCGGCCTGTTCCCCGCTCGCGTGGAGGAGATGAGCGGCCTGCTGTTCGTCAACCTCGACATGGAGGCCGAGCCGCTGGCCGAGCAGGTGGACGGCCTGCCGCAGCGCCTCGAGCGCTACCGCTTCGAGCAGCTGCGTCCGCAGCAGGAGAAGCCGAGCTCCCAGCCCGCCAACTGGAAGATCGTGGTGGACAACTACCTCGAGGGCTACCACGTGCCGATCGCCCACCCGGGCCTGATGCGGCTGCTCGACTACAAGCGCTACGACGTGGAGATCCACGACCACTGGGCCTGGTTCAACGCGCCGCTGCGGGACAAGCCCTCCGGGAACTTCATGGAGCGCACCTATCAGCGCCTCGTCACGCCCATGGCCGGGTTGGCCGAGGAGGACCACCGGACCTGGCGCTTCATCCTGATCTACCCCAACACGACGATCGACCTCTACCCGGACCAGATCGGCATCTGGCGGATCAACCCGGACGGCGTGTTCAGGACGGCCGACGAGGCGCTCACCCTGCTGCCGGCGGACAGCGATGCGCGCAGCCGCGCCGCCCGCTACGCCAACCGCAAGGTCAATGAGCTGGTGGCCCACGAGGACGTGGATCTCGTGGCCAACGTGCAGGCCGGGATCGAGACGCGCGGGTGGGAGCCGGGCCCGCTGTCGGGGCGCGAGGCCGCGATCGCCTGGTTCGCGGACCGCATCCGGACCGACCTCGCCGAAGCGGGATGACCGGGCCGGTTACAGGGACGGCCGTGGCTGCGCCCGAGCCCTCGGCCGAATCGGGGACCCGGGGCGCCCGCGAGCGCATCCTGGCGGCCGCGGTCGACCGCATCGCCACCGACGGGATCGACGACATGCGCATCGCGCGCGTGGCCACCGACGCCGGTGTCTCCACCTCGCTCGTGCACTACCACTTCGAGACCCGGGAGGCGCTGCTGGCCGAGGCGCTCGAGTACTCGTACGAGCTGGCCGGGGACGTGCGCATCGAGGAGGGGGTGGATGCGCGCGGGCACGTGGAGCGCCTGGCGCTCATGGCCGACCAGTTCCTGCCTCACACCGGGGTGCTCGAGCGCGACTGGATCCTCTGGGTCGAGCTCTGGCTGCGGGCGGTGCGCCATCCGGAGCTTCGCCCCACCGCCGCGGGGCTGTACGCGCGCATGCGGGAGTGGCTGGCGGCGGCGATCGCCGACGGCCAGAAGGGCGGAGCGCTCCGGGCGGAGGCCGACCCGGAGCGGGTGGCCGACCGGCTCATGGCGCTCGGCGACGGCTACGGGATCCGCGTTCTGATCGGCGCTCTCGACCTCGACACGGCACGACGCGAGCTGTGGGCCGGGCTGGCTCACGAGCTGGGCCTCCCTGACGAGCCCCCGCCGCGAGCTTGACGCCATACCAAGCCTCGGCTACGTTTGCTGAATCGTCGTTCAAGTTACTGAGGGCGGGACCTGACGCGATGAGCCCGCGGCCGCGGCTCGACCACGTGCGCCGGCCCGAGATCCTCGCGGCCGCGGCGACCGTGATCCGCGAGCGTGGCCTGGAGAACGCCCGGGTGGCCGACGTGGCCGACGCGGCCGGGACCAGCGCGCCGTCCGTGCTCTACTGGTTCGCCTCGAAGGCCGAGCTGCTCAAGGAGGCGCTCACCTCGGCCGAGGAGCGCTTCTACGAAGCGTTGGCGAACGATCTCGACGGGATCGAGAGCGCTCGCGAGCGCCTCGTGCGAATCGTGGAGAGCGGCACCGGGGACGGCGACTACGACGCCGCGCTGTGGATGGAGCTCTGGGCCAAGGCCCTTCGCGATCCCGAGCTGGCGGCGACGCGCGAAGAGCTCGACGGTCGCTGGCGCGACACCATCGCCACGGTGGTCCGCGAGGGCCAGGCCGGCGGAGAGTTCGGCTCCGTGGACGCCGACGAGTTCAGCGTGCTGATGGCAGGCCTGCTCGACGGACTGGCGGTGCAGATCGCGCTCGGCGACGCCCAGGTGACGAGCGCGCGTGTGCGCGAGCTGGCGCTCAAGCTCGCCGAGAGAGAACTTGGATGCGAACTGCGGGAGTCGAGAACAGCGGCATGAAAGGGAGAACATCTTGAAACGGAACGTCAGCCGGCGAGAACTGCTCCACGGCGGTGCCGGCCTCGCGGTGGGGCTCGGCCTCGCCGGCTGCGGAGTCGGGAACTCGGGCGGCGGCAGCAAGGAGGAGACCGAGAAACCGATCAAGAAGAAGGTCGACGGCGACCTCGTCTACTTCAACTACTCCGAGTACGTCGATCCCGCGCTCGTGAAGGGGTTCGAGAAGCAGTACGGCGTGAAGGTGCGCGAGTCGTACTACGACTCGATGTCGGCGATGACCGCCAAGCTACGGGCGGGCATCCAGTACGACGTCATCTTCCCGAGCGCGGAGTACGTGCAGCGTCTGCTGTCCGGAAACCAGCTTCGCAAGATCGACCGCGACCGCCTCAAGAACGCCGACACGGTGTACTCGCAGTTCGACAGTCCCTGGTACGACAAGGGCTCTGAGCACTCGACGCCGTACGGGCTCTATGCCACCGGGCTCGGCTACCGGGCCGACAAGGTCGAGATGACCGGCTCCTGGCGTGACCTCGGCACGGTGGACACCGAGGACCGCAGCTTCCTGCTCGACGACTACCAGGAGGGCATCGGCATGGCCAACCTGGTCAACGGCTTCGAGCTCAATGAGACCGACCCGGCCAAGCTCGAGAAGTCGCAGGAATATCTCGTGGCCCTCAAGCCGAAGCTGCGCGGCATCTCCACCGACACGATCACCAACATGACGAGCGGCAACGCCTGGATCCAGCATCTCTGGAACGGCGACATCGTCAACATCCGCAATCAGGTCGACAATCCCGAGGACTTCCGCTTTCAGAAGTGCGAGGAGGGGATCCCGGTCGGCAACGACGCGTTCTGCATTCCGGTGAACGCGAAGCATCCCGGCACCGCGCTGCTGTTCATCGAGTGGATGCTCGAGCCCGAGCACGCGGCGCAGAACGTGGAGTGGATCGGCTACCCGATGCCCTACGACGGTGCGGCCACGGAGGCGTTCCAAGGGCTGGTCAAGGACGACCCGGAGATCAACGTGACCGTGGACGACCTCGAGAACGGCCAGCAGTTCGAGAACCTGAAGGGAGAGGGCCGCCTGGAGTGGGACAAGGTGTGGACGGAGTTCCGGGTCTCCTAGAACGCAGCGTGTCGCGTCCATGAACGAGAACCGCTTCGCCTCGGCCTTCCTCGTCGCCCCGGGGCTGTGGCTGCTGCTGCTGTTCGTGGTGCCGTTGGTGCTGCTGCTCGCAATCTCGTTCGGCACCACCGACGACCTGGGGGAGGCGGTCTACGGCTGGAACCCCGAGAACTACAGCCGGGTCTTCGATCCCGCCTTCGTGCCGGTTCTGCTGCGTTCGGTGGGGTTCGCCCTCGCGGCGGTCGTGCTGTGCCTGTTGATCGGCTACCCGGTGGCGTACTACATCGCCATCTTCGGCGGGCGCTGGAAGAACGTCCTGCTCGCACTGGTGGTGCTCCCGTTCTTCGTCAACTACCTCGTGCGCACCTACGCCTGGATCGCCATGCTGGGCGACGACGGCCTCGTGAACGGCCTGCTCGGCGGGGACCTCCGCTTCCTCAACACCCCCTACGCGGTGATCGGCGGCCTGGTGTACGGCTTCCTGGCCTTCATGATCCTCCCGGTCTACGCCTCGCTCGACCGCATGGACCCGTCGCTGATCGAGGCGGGCAAGGATCTCTACGGCGGACCCTGGCAGACCTTCCGCAACGTCACCTGGCCGCACACCATGCAGGGAGTCCTGGCGGGGTCCGTGCTGGTGTTCCTGCCGGCGGTCGGCGACTTCGTGTCCGCGGCACTCCTCGGAGGCCCGGACGAGGTGATGGTCGGCAATCTCATCCAGCAGCAGTTCCAGGCGTCCGACAACTGGCCCTTCGGAGCCGCGCTGACCGTCGTGATGATGCTGTTCCTGCTGATCTGGATGTCGCTCTACCTGCGCTCGGCCGCCCGCGAGGCGAGGGAGGCCACGGCGTGAGCACGGTGGAGGCCCGCACCAGCGACCGCCGAACGGCCGGCGCCGAGCCGGCCCGCCCGGAGCGGCGGCGCAAGCCGCCCAAGGACTTCGATCGGCCGCGCTTTCTCCGGTTCTTCACCGGGCTGTTCTTCCTGGTCCTCTTCGCGCCGATCGCACTGGTGATCCTGTTCTCCTTCAACTCGAGCCGCTCGCTCCAGGACTTCGAGGGCTTCAGCCTGCGCTGGTACGAGACGTTCTTCGAGACGGAGTCGTTGCGCGACTCGCTGATCGCCAGCATCCAGATCGCCCTGCTCACCATGGTCATCGCCACGGTGCTCGGGACGGCCCTGGCCTACGGGCTGGTGCGAGCGCGGACACGTTGGTCCGATGCGGCCAACGTCATGATGCTGGTGCCCCTGGTCACCCCCGAGATCGTGGCCGGCGCCTCCGCGCTGTTGCTGTTCACGCAGGTCGGTCTCGAGTTGTCCCTGACCACGATCGTGCTGGCGCACATCACCTTCTCGATCTCGTACGTGACGGTGGTGGTGAGGGCCCGGCTTGCGTCGCTCAACCGCCAGGTCGAGGACGCGTCGATGGATCTCGGCGCCACACGCTGGCAGACCTTCCGGCTCGTCACGCTCCCGGCGCTCTGGCCGGCGGTGATCGCTGCGGGGCTGCTGGTGTTCGCGCTCTCGTTCGATGATTTCGTGCTCTCGTTCTTCACCACCGGCGAGTCGCCGCAGCCGCTCCCGGTGCGCATCTGGACACAGATTCGCTTCGGCGTGAGGCCGACGATCAACGCGATCGGCACCTTCATGCTCGTCGTCTCGACCCTGTCGATCGGGCTCGCGCTGCTCCTGCCGCGCGTCTTCGGGCGGCGCGAGAGCGGGCTCAAGGTGCTGCTGGGGAGGGAGGCCGCGTGAGTGCCATCCGCTTTGAAGGCGTGACCAAGCGGTTCGGCGACGCGGTCGCCGTCGACGGGATGGAGCTCGAGATCGAGAAGGGAGAGTTCTTCTCGCTGCTCGGCCCCTCGGGCTGCGGCAAGACCACCACTCTGCGAATGGTGGCCGGGTTCGAGCAACCGAGCGAGGGCAGCATCTATCTGGACGACGAGCCCGTGGAGACGGTTCCGCCCTACCAGCGCAACGTCAACACCGTCTTTCAGAGCTACGCGCTGTTCGAGCATCTGAACGTGGAGGACAACGTGGCCTTCGGGCTCAAGCGCCGGAAGGTGGCCAAGGACGAGATCCGAACGCGGGTGGCCGAGGCACTCGAGCTGGTGGAGCTGCGCGGACGCGAGACGGCCCGTCCGCGCGAGCTCTCGGGCGGCCAGAAGCAGCGTGTGGCGCTCGCCCGGGCGCTGGTCAACCGGCCCTCGGTGCTGCTGCTCGACGAGCCGCTGGGAGCGCTCGACCTCAAGCTGCGCAAGCAGATGCAGGTGGAGCTCAAGGGCATCCAGCGCGAGGTGGGCATCACGTTCCTCTACGTGACCCACGACCAGGAAGAGGCGCTGGCGATGTCCGACCGCATCGCCGTCATGGACGGCGGCATGATCCGCCAATGCGGCTCACCCGAGGACATCTACGAGCACCCGGTGGAGCCGTTCGTGGCCGGGTTCATAGGCGTCTCCAACCTGCTGCCCGGCGTGTGTGAGAACGGCGGCGTGCGCCTGGCCGGCGGCGCGATGTGCAAGGCCGAGATACCGGCCGAGTGCACCCAGGGAACCGACATCCAGCTCTCGGTACGGCCGGAGAAGATCTCCATCGACGAGCACGAGGAGGGCATGGTCTCCGTGCCCGGGAGGATCGTCGAGCGGGTGTACGTCGGAACCTCGACCCAGGTGATCGTTGAGATTGCCGGCGGCGTGCGCCTGGTCGCGCTCGGGCAGAACTTCGACCGGGCCCGCTCGGACGACCGCTGGGAGATCGGCGACCAGGTGAAGCTCGGCTGGTATCCCGAGCACGCGCTGGTGCTGCGCTAGATCAGGCCGATCTGCGTCTAGTGGACGGCGGCGGAGGCCGAGCGCCTGCGCTGCGCGACCCGCGGCCGGCGCTCAGCGCGGCGCCGGTCCTTGAGGATCCGCTGCGCGGCGTTGTGCCCGCAGGCCGCCATCACCCCGCCGCCGGGGTGGGTCCCGGCGCCGCACAGATAGAGGCCGTCGACGGGAGTGGCGTACTGCGCCAGCATCGGCGCCGGTCGCATGAAGGCCATCTGCTCGAGGCCCTGCTCGCCCTGGAAGATCGAGCCGCCCTGGAGGCCGAAGATGCGCTCGAGGTCGGGCGGGGCCAGCACCTCGTGGTCGATCACCGCGTCGCGCACGTTGGGCGCGTGGCGGGCCACGATGTCGAGGCAGCGTTGCGCGTAGGCCTCGCGCTCGCCCTCGCCCCAGTCCTCCTCTCGCCACGGCCCGTACTGGGTGAACATCGTCATCACCGTCGTGCCGTCGTCGGTCAGCGAGGGGTCGACGCTGGTCGGGACCTCCACCTCCACGTAGGGGCCCTCGGCGGGCACGCCGCGCACGGCGTCCTGCCAGGCGCGCTCGAGGTAGTCGATCGAGGGGCAGAGCGCCAGGCTGGTGTGGAGCAGTTGACGGCCGTCCTCCTCCGAGACCCCCTCGAAGCTCGGCGGCTCGGACAGGATCCAGTTGACCTTCACCGACCCGCCGCGGCTGCGGAAGCGGCGCATGTCCGTTACCACCTCCTCCGGGAAGTGCTCGGGACCGACCATGTCGAGCACCGTCGTCCGCGGGTGAGCCCCCGACACGACGAGCGGGGCGCGCAGCTGCTCACCGCTCGAGAGGGTCACCCCGGTCACGCGTCCGCCGGTCACGTCCACCGAGGCCACGCCGGCGCCGGTGCGGATCACGGCCCCCGAGGCCTCGCCGCTGCGGGCGATCGCGTTGCTGATGCCGCCCATCCCGCCCTTCACGTGGCCCCAGAGCCCGCCGATTCCGTTCAGCTCGCCCAGCGCGTGGTGGAGCAGGTTGTAGGCCGTGCCCGGCGTGCGCGGCCCGGCCCACACACCCACCACGCCGGTGCTCGCGAACGCGCCCTTGAGCACGTCGGACTCGAAGTGCTCGTCCAGCAGGTCGCCCACCGACATCGTCATGACCCGGAACAGCGCGAGCAGGTCGCGCCGGCTCATGCCCGCGGCGCGCCCCGCCTCGCGCAGCAGCGAGAAGAGGTCGCCGGGCCGCTTGGAGCCGAGCGCCGGCGGCGGCCGCAGCATCAGCGGGCGCAGGAACCCGGCGCAGCGCTCGAGCAGCTCCTCGAAGGCGGGATAGGCGGCGGCGTCGTGGGGCGAGTGGGCTCGTAGCGAGGCCTGGGTGGCGGCGCTGTCGGTGAAGGTGAACAGGGCCCTGCCGTCGCCGGCGATCGTCCCGAAGGCCGGATCGAGCGGGATTGCCTCGTAGCCGAACCGATGCAGCTCTAGCTCCTTCACCACCTTGGGCTGGAGCATCGAGACGACGTACGACGCCCGCGATACCCGGCGGCCGGGCCACAGCTCCTCGGTCACGCAGGCGCCCCCGATCACGTCACGGCGCTCGAGCACGCACACGCGCAGGCCGGCCCGCGCGAGGTAGGCCGCACAGGTGAGCCCGTTGTGGCCGGCGCCGACGACGAGGGCGTCGAAGTCGGTGGGGGATCCGCCGTTGCCGCTCAAGCGGTCACCTGCATGCGATCGCCGGCCTCCTCCAGCACCGCTCCGAGCGTGCCGGCGATCGTGTCGAACTCCCGCTGCCCCGCCACGAGCGGCGGAGAGATCTGGACCACCGGATCGCCGCGGTCGTCGGCGCGGCAGATCAGCCCACGCTCCAGGAGCTGGGGCGAGACGAAGCCGCGCAGCAGCTCTTCGCACTCCTCGTCGGTGAAGCCCGTTCGCGTCTCCTTGTCCTTGACCAGCTCCAGCGCGTAGAAGTAGCCCGCGCCGCGCAGGTCACCGACGATCGGAAGCTCGAGCAGCTGCTCGAGGGTCTCGCGAAAACGGGGCTCGCAGTGGAGCACGTGCTCGAGGATGCGGTCCCGCTTCATGATCTCGATGTTCTTCAGCGCCACCGCGGCCTGCACCGGATGCCCGCCGAAGGTCATGCCGTGCATGTACATCGAGCCCGGCTTCGTGAACGGCTCCATCACCCGCTCGCTCGCGAGCAGGGCGCCGATCGAGGCGTAGGCCGAGGACAGGCCCTTGGCGCACGTGAGCAGATCGGGCCGGATGCCGTAGCGCTCCGACGCGAACCAGTGCCCGAGCCGCCCGAAGCCGGTGATCACCTCGTCGGCACAGAGCAGGATGCCGTGCTCGTCGCACAGCGCGCGGACGCCCTCGAAATAGCCGGCCGGGGGCGTGAACGAGCCGCCGGCGTTCTGCACCGGCTCCATGATCACCATGGCCACGGTGCCGGGACCGGCCCGCATGACGGTGGTCTCGAGCTCGTCCAGGAGGTGAGCGGTGAACTGCTCCTCTGTCTCCTCCGGCGGGCGGTGATAGCGATTGGTGTTGGACACGTGGTGCACGCCGGGCACGAGCGGCTCGAAGGGCGTGCGCAGCTCGGTGGTGCCGGTGATCGAGAGAGCGCCCAGGGTGGTGCCGTGGTAGGCCACGTCGCGGGCGATGACCTTCCAGCGGCGCTCGCCCCGCGCGGAGTGGTACTGACGGGCGAGCTTCCAGGCCGCCTCCACCGCCTCGGAGCCACCCGAGACGAAGAACGCCCGGTTGAGATCACCGGGAGCGAGCCCGGCCAGCTCGGCCGCCAGCTCGATCGAGCGCGGGTGGGCGTAGGTCCAGTTGATGGCGAAGGGCAGCTCGCGCATCTGCGCGGCGGCGGCCTCGCCCATCTCCGCGCCGTAGCCGTAGCCGGCGTTGACGCAGAACAGGCCGGCCAGAGCGTCCAGGTAGCGCTTGCCCGAGGCGTCCTCGATGTAGCAGCCGTCGCCCCGGACGATCACCTGCACCTGCGACGGGTCGTCGTAGGACCCCATGTCGGTGAAGTGCATCCAGAGGTGATCGAGGGCTGAACTCTGCAGCCGGGCGGCTTCATCCATTGGGGGAGAGAATATCGTGCGACTGACTACAAAGTCAAAGAATCGGATATGCTCCGCCGATGCTCGGAGGAGCGCGGCTTGCATGACGTGATCGTTGTGGGGGCAGGGCTGGCGGGCCTCTCCGCTGCGCGCGATCTGGCGGCCGGCGGAGCCGACGTGCTGGTCGTCGAGGCGCGGGACCGGCCCGGCGGGAGGGTCGAGCAGGAGCTGCTCGCAGACGGCCGCCCCGTGCAGCTCGGAGGCGAGGTGGTAGGGGACTGGATGGCCGGCTACCTGGAGCTCGTCTCGGAGCTCGGCCTCACGCTCGAGCCCAGCTACACCGCGCTCGACCTGCCCTACGCGTGGGGCGCGGACGAGGGCGTGGCCGTCTCCGAGCGGGCGCCCTGGATGGACGACGCCGACGAGGCCGACCTCGAGCGGGTGGAGCGAGCCTTCGCCGGGCTGGCCGCCGAGGTCGATCCCGCCGATCCGTGGAGCCATCCGGACGCCGCGCTCCTCGACCGCGCGAGCGTCGGCGACTGGCTGCGGGCCCAGGGCGCCAGGCCCGGCGTGATCCGGCTGCTCGACCACATGCATCTCTCGCTCTCGATCGACTCGGTGGAGCGCACCTCCCTGCTGGCCCAGCTGCGCAAGGAGGCGGCCTCCGGGGCGCACGGCTTCTACCACGAGAGTCACTGGGAGAGCCTCAGGGTCGCCGAGGGCTCGGCCACGGTCGCGCTGCGGATGGCCGAGGCGCTGGGTGAGCGCCTGCGGCTCGGCTGCCTCGTGCAGGCGATCGACGTCAGCCCTGCGGGTTGCCGGGTCACGCTCGCGGACGGTGAGCGCCTGGACGCGGGGGCTGTGGTCTGCGCCCTGCCCGTGGGGCCGCTCCGTGACGTGTCCGTGAGCGGAGTCTCCCAAGAGCGCCTGGGCTCGCTCCATCGCCAGCGCGCCGCTCTTGCCTTCAAGACCGTGGTTGCCTATCCGTCGTCGTTCTGGAAGGTGGGCGGCGCCACCAGCGACGGCGTCTGGTCCTCGGTCTGGATCCAGCGCGACGGCATTCTGTCCTCACTCACCCCTCCCGACCGCCTCGGCCCCTTCCTCGCCACCCCCGAGCCTGAGCGGCGGCGCGAGTACCTCGAGTGCCTGGCGGCCCTCATGGGGGAGGAGGCGCTCGATCCCATTCTCTACGCCACGCGCCTGTGGGGCATCGATCCGCTGACCCAGGGCTACGTGACCGGCTGGCGACCGGGTGACGTGACGGCGGTCGGACCTCTGCACGGCACCCACGAGCCGCCCTTCTACGTGTGCGGCTCCGATCAGTGGGTGGCGGGCTACATGGAGGGCGCCGTGCGCACCGGCCGCGACGCGGCCTCCCACGCTCTCGGGCGCGGGCCGCGCGAGTTCGTGCTGCCGGTCAGCGTGAGCTGACGGGCGGCGGTGGCTCGCCCAGGCCCCAGGCGTCGACGCCGCCGTCGATCGTGATCGTCGTGCCGGTCACGTAGCCGGCGGCCGGCGAGGCCAGGAAGGCCGTGGCCGTCGCGACCTCCTCGGCGCTGCCCAGGCGGCCGAGCGGCACCAGCCGCGCCATGGCCTCCAGATCCTCGCCGTAGGACTCGAGGCCCTCGGTATGGATGCTGCCGAGGGCCAACGCGATCACCCGGATCCCGTGACGGCTCCACTCTCCCGCGAGGCCGGCGGCGAGGTTCTCGAGGGCCGCCCGGGCGGCGCAGGCGTGAGCGAAGCCGGGCATCCCCCGTCGCGGGCTGAAGGTGCTGAAGAAGATCACCCCGCCGTCGCCGGGGATCATCGAGCGCCGCGCCACCTCGCGACTGAGGCTCCACGCGGCGTCCACCGACAGGCGCTGCACCGCCCGCCAGCCTCGGGGCGTGATCTCCTCGGCGGGCGCGGTGAACTGGCCGCCGGCGTTGTTCACGAGCACGCCGATCGGACCGAGCTCGTCCAGCACCGTGCCCACGAGGCGCTCGACCTGATCCTCCTCGCGGATGTCTGCCGCATGGACCAGGCAGCGGCCGCCGGAGCCCTCCACCAGCCGCCGGGTCTCGGCGAGCGGCTCCTCGCGCCGGCCGCAGATCGCCACCGCCGCACCGGTGCGGGCCAGCTCGAGGGCGGTGGCCCGCCCGATCCCGGTGCCGCCGCCGCTGATCAGGGCCACGGCGCCGGCGTTGGCGTTCTCGGTCAGCGGCGAGCTCGGGCCGGAGCTCACGTGGCGCGCGAGTCGCGGGCCTCGGCGAAGGCCTTCGCCCCGTCGAGGAAGTCGTCGGCGGCGAGCGCCCGGGAGTAGGCGGGCCAGCGGCCGCCGGCCATCGCCTCGAACTGGTCTTGAACGCTGAGGCCCTCTCCCCGCCGCGCGATCTCCTTTGTGGCCTGAACGGCGGCCGGCGGGCAGGCGGCGATCTGCTCGGCCAGCCGGCGCGCCTCGGTCGTCAGCTCGTCCCCGGGCAGCACCGAGCGGACGAGGCCCCAGCGGGCGGCCTCCTGCGCGCCCAGACGCCGGCTCGTGAGCAGCAGGTCCATGGCCACGAACCAGGGCAGCCGCCGCGGCAGCCGCTGGGCTCCGCCCGCGTCGGGCACGATGCCCAGCCCGAGCTCGGGCAGGAAGAACTCAGCGTGCTCGGCGGCCAGGATCAGGTCGCAGGCGAGCACCATCTCGAAGCCGCCGCCCGCGGCCAGCCCATTCACGGCCGCGATCACGGGCTTGTCGAGGTCGAACATCTCGGTGAACCCGGCGAAGCCGCCCGGGCCGAAGTCGCTCGATGGATCCTCCTCGCCCGACGCGGCCGCCTTGAGGTCCCAGCCAGCCGAGAAGAAGCGCTCGCCGCCTCCGGTCAGGATCCCGACCCGCAGGTCCGGATCGTCGCGCAGGCGGGCAAAGGCGTCATGGAGCTCGAGGCTGGTGGCGCGGTCGATCGCGTTGGCCTTGGGCCGGTCGATGACGATCTCGAGGACGGCGCCGCTGGCGCTCACCCCGACAGCGGCGCTCATCGCACGCGGAACGTCGTGTGCGCGAGGACGCTGTAGCCGTCGTCGAGCATCAGGGTCGCGCGGTAGCGGCCGGGGGCCAGCTTGCCGAGGTCGTCCTGCGTGAAGGTCACGCCGCCGTTCGGGCCGTACCAGACGTTGAAGGTCATGACGGTGATCTCGCGTGGGGCCCTGAGCCTGGGCGCGGGCGGCCGGCGCGAGCGCAAGCACGAGCGCGAGCGAGGGCGAGCATCCCGCAATCCAGGCTTTGCGCGGATCTTGTGCGGCTGACCACAAAGTCAACACGCGGCAAACTATCACGCGTCGGGCGCAAGCGCCGGGCCGGCGCGCAGCGATGCAATTGTCGTGGTAAGGGTGACGAGATGACCGTTCGCCGTGCCGTGCTGGCCTGTGTCTGCCTCCTCGTGACCGCTCCCGCCGCAGCGGCCGCCCCTTCGCTGCACGCTCATCGCGGCGGCACGGTGCACGCCGGACGCCCGGTGGCCGCCGAGGAGACGCTCCGGGCCTACTCGCTGGCAGCACGCGACGGGTTCGTGCTCGAGGTCGACGCCAAGCTGACCAGGGACGGCGTTCCGGTGGCGATCCACGACGCCACGCTCGAGCGCACCACCGACTGCCGTGGGCTCGTCCGCGCGCGGACGCTGGACGAGCTCAGCGGCTGCCGGCCCGACGTGCTCGGCAGCCCGGGAAGCGGGCTGCCCACGCGGCGCGTGACCCCGCGCGGCTCGATCCCGACGATCGACCGGGTGCTGCGATACGCGCGCGCGGCGGGCGCCGAGGTCAACCTCGAGATCAAGAACGTGCCCACCGACCCGGACTTCGACCCCACGCCGGCCTACGCCGAACGCGTGATGGACGTGGTGCTGGGCAGCGGGATTGCGCGCGAGCAGCTGCTGATCCAGAGCTTCCTCCCGGCCCACCTGGACGTCGCCCGCCGGCGCCTGCCGGGAGTGGACACGAGCCTGCTCAGCCTCGGAGCGACGGTGGACGCCTTCCTCGACCTGGCCGTCCGGAACCGCTACGGCTGGATCTCTCCCGAGTGGCCGGTGTCGCGGGCCTACGTGCGGCGCGCGCAGCGCGCGGGTGTGGACGTGGCGCCCTACACGCTCAATCGGGCCGCCGAGGTCCGGGCCGCTGCCCGGGCGGGTGTCGACGCGATCGTCAGCGACGACCCGCTGGCGGCCGCCGCCACGCTGGGCCGGCAGCGCGCTCGGAGACTGAGGGCGGGCTACTTCGCCGATGGCACGGCCTTCCGGGCCACCGGCGTGCTGGGTCCTCCGGCGGACCTGGCCCGTCGCCTGGCGTGTCGCGGCACGGTGACGGTTCGGGTGTCCACCCACGACTGGCTCGTGACCCGCCGGGTGCAGCTCGACCGGCGCTGCCGCTTCAAGGTCAGAGCCCGGCTGGCCGGACCCGTCCCGGCGCCCGGACTGGCCGTGGCCGTGCGCTTCGGCGGCAACCGCCGGCTGCTGCCGCGCGTGGTCGTGATGCGCTGAACGGACCGGAGCCCGCCACGCGGGCGGGCTCCGGATGGTCGGTGTTCTGCTGCGGACGGCCGGCTCAGCCCTCGGCCGGACGTGCCTCGCCCGTGGGCTGAGGCCCACGCCGTTCGGGCTGCGGGGCCACCGGGGCCACGCCGCCCTCGAGCGCGGGGCCCTTGGGGAGCCATTCGAGCCAGCGGGGCAGGTACCAGTTCCAGTCGCCGAGCAGCTTCATCGTGGCCGGCAGCAGCACACCGCGCACGATCGTGGCGTCGATCAGGATGGCCGTCGCGAGGCCCACGCCGAACTGCTTCATGTCGATGAACTGGAGCGTCGCGAAGATGCCGAACACGGCGACCATCACGATCGCTGCCGCGGTGACCACACCGGCCGTCGACTTGATGCCGTGCGAGATGGCGTCCGAGGTCGACTCGCCTCGATCCACCGCCTCCTTGATCCGGCTGAGGATGAACACGTGGTAGTCCATCGACAGGCCGAACAGGATCACGAACAGCATCAGCGGGAACCAGGCGCTGATCGCGCCCGTGGAGTCGAAATTCAGCAACCCTTCGAGGTTTCCGTCCTGGAACACCCAGGTCACGATTCCCAGCGCCGCGGCCACCGACAGGACGTTCAGCGCGATCGCCTTGATCGGGATGACGATCGAGCGGAAGGTCACCAGCAGCAGCAGGAACGCCATCGCGAAGACGAAGGCGAACACGTACCAGATGCGCTCCGCCATCAGCTCGTTGAAGTCCACGGAGCCGGCGGTGAAGCCGGTCACGCCGACCACCTCGCCGGCGCTCAGCCCGGACGTGACCTGCGGCACCACGTCCTCGCGGAGTGACTCGACCGCGGCCAGCGACGTGTCGTCGGTACCGGTACCGGCCAGCGGAACCTCGATCACGGCGATCTCGCCGTCGGGGCTCGTGTCGATCGTGACCGGCTCGTTGAACTGGTCGGAGTCACGCGCGATCTGGCGCATCTCCTCGGCCGCGGCCTGGACCTCCGCCGGGTCGAGGTCCTTGCCCTCGACCACGATGTCGGCCGTGAACTGCTCGCCCGGGAAGGCGGCCTGCATGCGGTCGTAGGTCTGCATGATCTCGATGGAGCGCGGCAGCCCGTCGACGCCCGAGTCCGCGGTATGGATGTGGAACACGGGGATGGCGAGCACGACCAGCACGGCTCCGGCGGCGATCGCTGACACGAGCGGCCGCTTGAGCACGCGGTCGATCAGCCACGACCACACGCGCGGCTCGCCCGTGCGCTTCTCCGGCTTCAGGAAGGGCACGCGTCCCTTGTTCACCCGGTCGCCGAGCTTGGACAGGACCGCCGGCAGGACCGTGAGCGAGCCGAGCATCGCGATCGCCACCACGATGATCGTTCCCGTGGCGAACGACACGAACGTTGCCGCCCCACCCAGGTACATGCCGGCCATAGCGGCCATCACGGTGATGCCGGAGACGAGGACCGCCCGTCCCGACGTGGCCGCCGCTGCCTCCAGCGCGGCTTCCTCGCTCCGGCCGCGGGCGCGCTCTTCGCGTTCGCGGCGGATGTAGAAGAGCGCGTAGTCGACGCCGACGGCCAGACCGATCAGGAGCACCACCGAGTTGATGGACTCGTCGACCGGCGCGATCTGGCTGATCGGCCCGATCAGGCTGATGGCGGCCGCGACGGCGGTAACGGCCAGCAGCAGAGGGACGAAGGCGGCCAGGAGTGCACCAAAAGCAAGGATGAGGATGATCAGGGTGATCGGCAGGGAGGTGACCTCTGCCTTCTGGAAGTCGTCCTCGAAGGCCTGGCTCAGCGCTTTCTCCGCGCTGGCATCGCCGAACTCCTCGATGCGGAAGCCGGCCTGTTGGCGGTCGAGCTTCGCCACCGTGGCCAGGGCCGGGTCGACCTTGTCCTCGGCCTCGTCGCCGGGCAGCTCGAAGGTCACCAGTGCGGACTTGCCGTCCTCTGACAGAGAGCCCTGGTTGCCCTTCGCGTACGGATTCTGGACGTTCTGGACGTTCTTGGTGTTCTCGAGCCGGGCTACGGTCGTATCCACGACCTCACGGAACTGCGCATCACCGTTGCGAGCTCCGTTCTGGCTCTGGATCAGGACGCTCTCGCCCGACTTCTCGGGAAAATGGTCGGATACGGCCTTGTCGGCTTTACCTGATTCGCCGATGCCGTAGTCGCTGTCGGACAGCGTCTTCGTGCCTACGGAACCGCCGATGAACACGGCGAGGATCACGAAGGCGAGCCATCCGACGATGGCCTTCTTGCGGTGCTGAGCGCTCCAGCGACCGGCGCGCGCAGCGATGTTCTTTGTGCGGTTCTCGTTCATGGAGCCAGCATCCGCCTCCGTCCATGCCGGTCCAATGCGGCTTACCCGCCAAGGACGGTGCGGTTAGCCGAACCGCCCAAGCGGCGTCGCAGCGTCTCGGCCACCCGCGCGGGCTCGTCCCGCAGCTGACGCCAGGTGAAGCGCAGCGTTCGGTAGCCGGCGGCGTCGAGCACCTGATCGCGGCGGCGATCGCTCTCGAAGGCGGCGCGAGTGCCGTGGGTCTCGTACCCGTCGGTTTCGGCGATGATGCGCTGGGCGGGCCAGAGGAAGTCGGGTTCGAAGGTGTCGTCTTCCAGCTGGATCGAGCTGTTGACCTGCGGCACGGGTAGGCCGGAACTGCGGCAGAGAAGGAGGAATCTCCGCTCGAGCTCGCGTTTGGTCCGGCCCGCCTGCGGGTCCAGCCCGGTTGTCACCCTCCTCAGCCGTCCCGTGCCGCGGGCGCCCGGGTTTCGCTCGAGGACGTCCTCGACCGCCCGGCCATCGTAGATCTGCAGCTGCTCGGCGCGGGTGCAGGACTTGGCGACGGCGTCGTCGTCGAGGCGCTCGGCGAGGTCGAGGAGTGCTCGGGCCACGGAGACGCAGGGAATCGCGTCGCAGGCTGTGACGTCCGCCGAGCTGAGCACGCTGCGCCCGCGAACGATGATTCCCTGTAGCTGCCCGGGCACCCGGCGCGCGACAGTGACCTCAATCCGGGCGGACGCGCTCGGCCGGATGCCGTACAGGGCCGCTGCGGAGCTGTGCGAGAGCAGCGCGCCCCGCCCGCATGCGAGCACGGCGCCCATCCAGCGCCCATGGGCAGTGAGAGAGGGGCGCCCTACCGCATAGACGCCTCGGTGAATCCGATGCAGGCGCCCCGATGCCACCCGGGCTCGCACTGCTCGTTCACTCAGCCCCAGCTCGAGGAGCTGAGCGAGCGCCACCACCCCGTGTTGCCGGTCGGCGAGTTCCGCGATCAGCACGTCAAGCGGGTGAGAACGTAGTTCCGGCACTCCTCTTGCCGCAATTACGTTCTCACCGTCCATGGGACCAGCGTGGCGCCCGGATTCGCACCCTTCAATGCCGCGGTGAGACGCTTGCGCTACCGAAGCGTTACGAGTAACGCATCGCGCGGGGCGCCTCGCGCATCCGGATCACGCGGGCCGGCACGCCGCCCACCACCGCGTTGGCCGGGACGTCGCGGGTCACCACGGCGTTGGTGCCGATCACGGCGTTGTCGCCCACGGTCACGCCCCGCAGGATGCAGGCGCCGTAGCCGATCCAGACGTTGTTGCCCACGCGCACGTCGCGCTTGTAGATGCCCTGCAGCCGGATCGGGCGCTCGACCTCGACCATGCCGTGGTCGAAGTCGATAAGCATCACGCGGTCGGCGATCACGCACTCGCGCCCGATCGAGACGTGCTGGAAGGAAGAGATCGTGCACTCCTGGCCGAGCACGGTCTTGGCCCCGATCGAGATCGCTCCCTCGTGCGAACGCAGCTTGCAGCCGTGCCCGACCCAGCACCAGCGCCCGAGTTCGAGCGAGGCGCGCTCGCCCACCTCCAGGGAGCAGCCCGGCCCCACGAAGGCCAAGCCGTCAACGAACAACCCCTTACCCAGCCGCAGTTTCCAGAGCCCCAGCCGCGCCAAGAGCCGCAGATACTTGAAATTCAGCATCCCCTTGCGCCGCATGAAGCGCAGCAGCACCAGGAGCCCCCCGCTTCGCGGCGGCGGCTCGCCGCGCAGCTCGGGCGGCACATCGGCCGGGGGCGCGGCAACAGGCTCGGTGGCGCTCTCCATCGCGGGGCTGGATGATAGGTGTGGCTATCCGTATTGGCCTGAGGGCCGCAGGGCTTCACAATCCGTGGGGAAATGGCGAGAACCGTCCTCATCGTCGACGATCACCCGAGCTTCCGGGCCACCGCCCGCATGCTGCTCGAGTCCGAGGGCTTCGACGTGATCGGGGAGGCCGAGAACGGCCTCAGCGCGATCGAGGCGGTGCACGAGCTGAACCCCGACGTGGTGCTGCTCGACGTGCAACTGCCCGACATCGACGGCATCGAGGTGGCCTCGCGCCTGACCCGCAACGGCGACGCGCCGGCGATCGTCCTCACCTCGAGCCGGGACCTCGCTGATCTCGGCAGCCTCGGCGGGGCCCGCGGCTTCGTGCCCAAGTCGGAGCTGTCCGGCGCGGCCCTGGAGGCGCTCCTCTGACCTCCCTGCGGATCGCTCTCTGGGCGCTGGCGGCGGCCGGCCTGGCCCTCGGCCTGGCCGTCACGGCGCTGATGCTCACCAGCGACACGCTCGAAGGACCGCCCGGCGCGTGGATCGCCCCAACGCTCTTCATCGGCTGGAGCTTCATCGGCATCGGCCTGTACGCCTGGTCGCGCGGCCCCGACAACCGCGTGGGCGTGCTGATGGCGGCCACCGGTTTCGCCTGGCTCATAGCCGGCTTCGGCGTGTCCGATCTGCCGCTGGCCTTCACCGTCGGGCAGCTGCTGGGCTCGCTCTACTTCGCGGTGGCCATCCATCTGCTGCTCGCCTTTCCCGACGGCCGCCTGAAGAGCCGGGCCGAGCGCGTCATCGTCCGCGTCGCCTACCTGCTCACCACGGTTGCGCTCTTCCCGGCCTGGCTGTTCCTGGACTCGCAGGCCGATCTCGACTGCAGCAACTGCCCCGACAACGTGCTGATGGTGGAGCGCAGCAAGACCGCGGTCCAGGTGATCAGCGCGGTGGTCAACGTGGTGGCGGTCGTCCTCATCTTCGCCACGCTCCTGGTGCTCGTCGCCCGCTGGCGGCGGGCCGGCCCGGGCCAGCGCCGGCTGCTGGTGCCCGTCTACGCCGGCGGCGTGGCCCTGATGCTCGTGCTGAGCCTGACCGTGGTGCTGCAGGTGAGCGGCTTCGACACGGTCGTGACCGAGGTGGCCTGGATCGGCGCGATGTTGCCCTTCGGCCTCGTGCCCTACCTGTTCCTGTGGACGCTGATCCGCGCCCGCATGATCCAGCGCGGCGCGGTGGGATCGCTGATCGCCCGCCTGAACGAGGTGCCGGCGAGCGGCCAGCTGCGCGACGCCCTGGCCGACGCGCTGGGCGATCCCTCGCTCGAGGTCCTCTATTGGATACCGGAGGACGAGCGCTTCGTGGACGGCAACGGGCACGGCCACGAGCTCCCGCGTCCCGGCGAAGGCCGCGCCGTGACGACGGTGGAGCGCGACGGGCACCCCGTGGCCGCCATCCTGCACGACCCCCTCCTGCTCGACCGCCGCGCCGGGAACGTGGACGCCATCGGCGCCGCAGCCTCGCTGGCGCTGGAGAACGAACGTCTGGACGCCGAGCTGCGCTGCAAGCTGGAGGAGCTGCGCGACTCGCGCGAGCGGATGCTCGAGATCGGCCTGGAGGAACGACGGCGGCTCGAGCGAGACCTGCACGACGGCGCTCAGCAGCGGCTGGTGTCGATGGCGCTCGAGCTGCGGCTGGCGCGAGCGAAGCTGGAGAGCGATCCCGCCGCCGCCTCAACGCTCTTGGCCGAGGCCTCCGACGAGCTCGACTCCGCCCTCGGGGAGCTGCGCGAGCTGGCCCGCGGCATCCATCCCGCCGTTCTTTCGGACCGGGGCCTGGACACCGCGCTGGAGACCCTGGCCCACCGAGCGCCGCTGCCGGTGGACGTGGGCGAGCTGCCGGGCGAGCGCCTTCCCGAGGCCGTGGAGCTGGCCGCCTACTTCGTCGTGGCCGAGGCGCTGACCAACGTGGCCAAGTACGCCGAGGCCAGCAGAGCCACGGTGCGCGTCGAGCGGGCCAACGGACGCCTGCTGGTGGCGGTGGCCGACGACGGCGTGGGCGGAGCCGACCCCGACCAGGGCACCGGGTTGCGCGGCCTGGCCGACCGCATCGGCGTCCTCGAGGGACGGCTCGTCGTGGACTCCCCGCCGGGTGAGGGCACCACCGTGACGGCGAGGATCCCGGTCCGGTGACGGGCAAGGCCGACACCGCCACCCGCGTCGTGGTGGCCGACGACTCGGTGCTGCTGCGCGAGGGCGTGGTGCGGCTGCTCGAGGAATGGGGCTTCGACGTGGTGGCCCAGGCCGGCGACGCGGACGACCTGCTGCGCAAGGTCGGCGCCCACAAGCCCGACGTGGCCGTGGTGGACATCCGCATGCCGCCCACCAACACCGACGACGGCCTGCGCGCGGCCCTGGAGATCCGCGCACGGCAGCCGGACACCGGCGTGCTCGTGCTATCGCAGTACGTGGAGGAGAGCTACGCGCTCGAGCTGGTGGGCGACAGCGCGGGCGGCGTGGGCTATCTGCTCAAGGACCGCGTGGCCGACGTGGAGCGCTTCATCGACTCGGTCAAGCGCGTGTCCGAGGGCGGCTCGGCGCTCGACCCGGAGGTGGTGGCCCAGCTCGTGGGGCGCGCGCGGCGCGACGACCCGCTCGAGCAGCTGACCCCGCGCGAGGGTGAGGCCCTGGCCCTGATGGCCGAGGGCCGCTCCAACCACGCGATCGCCGAGCAGATGATCGTGACCGAGCGCGCGGTGGAGAAGCACGTGACCAGCATCTTCGGCAAGCTCGACCTGCCGCCCGCGCCCGAGGACCACCGCCGCGTGCTCGCGGTGCTCGCCTTCCTCAGGGCCTAGGCACCACCGAGATCAGGTAGTCGCCGCGGAAGCGGAGAGTGCCGTCGTCGGCGAGGTTCTCCTCGTGCAGGTAGTCGATGTAGGCGCTGCGCAGCTCGCCCGCCCGGTCGGCCAGCGCCTCCTGGGCGTTCAGGAGCGGCCCGAAGCTCGCGAGCATGAAGTCGGCGTAGCTCTCCACCGAGGCGTCGCGCCACTCGATCTCGTGGCGCTCGAAGCGGGCGTCGCCGAGCAGGTCGCGCACGTGCTCCTCGGTGCCCCACAACAGCGGCGACGCCGCGCCCGGCGGCGGAGGCACCAGCCGGCTCGTGACGCCGAACATCCTCCCGATCGCCCCCGTGGGCGACCAGCAGGCGATGCCGAGGGCCCCTCCCGGCCGGCACACGCGGATCATCTCCGCCGCGGTCCGCTCGTGGTCGGGAGCGAACATGTGACCGAAGGCGGAGAGAACGCGATCGAAGCTCGCCTCGTCGAACGGGTGCTGCTGAGCGTCGCCCTCCACCCACTCGATCTCCACCATGGCGTCCGCCGCCCGCTCGCGCGCGATGGCCAGCAGGGCCGGGGAGAAGTCCACGCCGGTGACCCGTGCGCCGGCCTTCACCGCCGGGATCGCGACGTTCCCGGTGCCGCAGGCCACGTCGAGCACGTCCATGCCCGGCTCGACCCCCGCCGCCTCCACCAGCCGGTCCGCGGCGTCGGTGATCTTCTCCGCCACCGCCGCGTAGTTGCCCGAGCCCCACATCGTCTTCGGATCCATCTGCCGACTATGTCGGGTTACCCGTACTGCGCGCAACCGGTCCTTTTGTCACCCTGCGCGCATGGATTCGATCGTCAGCGCCACCGACGTCCGCCGCCGCTACGGAGAGGGCGACGCCGCCGTGAACGCGCTCGCCGGGGTGACGGTCGGCTTCGAGCGCGGCCGCTTCAGCGCCATCATGGGGCCCTCGGGCTCGGGCAAGTCGACGCTCATGCACATCCTCGCCGGGCTCGACCGGCCCACGTCGGGCTCGGTGACGCTCGACGAGGTCGAGATCACCGATCTCGACGACGCCGACCTGACCCGCCTGCGCAGGGACAAGCTCGGCTTCATCTTCCAGTTCTTCAACCTGCTTCCCGTCCTCACGGCCGAGGAGAACGTGGTGCTGCCGCTCTCGATCGCGGGCGAGAAGCCGGATGCCGAGTGGATTGAGCGGCTGATCGACACCGTCGGTCTGGGCGACCGGCGCACCCACCGCCCCGCCGAGCTCTCGGGCGGCCAGCAGCAACGCGTGGCGGTGGCCCGGGCGCTGGCCTCCAAGCCCGCCGTGGTCTTCGCCGACGAGCCCACGGGCAACCTCGACTCCAAGTCGAGCGAGGAGGTGCTGAGCCTGCTGCGACGTTCGGTGGACGAGCTGGGTCAGACCGTGGTCATGGTCACCCACGATCCCGAGGCGGCCGCTCACGCCGACCGGCTGCTGGTGCTGCGCGACGGCCTCGTGGTGCACGACGCCGAGGCGGGCAACGCCGACGAGGTGATCGAGTTGATGAAGGCCGTGGCCTAGTGACGAAGGTCTCGCTTCGCGGCCTCGCGCAGCGCAAGCTGCGCGGCTTCGTGACCATGCTCGCCGTGCTGCTCGGCGTGGCCTTCATCGCCGGCAGCTACGTGCTCACCGACACGATCAACCGGTCGTTCGACGAGATCTTCGAGACGGCCTACGCCGGCACCGACGTGGCCATCTCCTCCAGCACCACGGGCCAGACGGACGCCGCCGAGCCGCCGGCCTTCCCGGCCCGCTACCTCGAGGCCGTCGAGCAGGTGGACGGCGTGGAGACGGCGGCGGGCGGCATCTTCACCACGGGTCGCTTCGTCGACGCCGAGGGCGAACCCCTCTCGGCCGGGTTCGCCCCGGAGTTCATCAGCTCCGTGGCTCCTGAGCCGTTCGAAACGCTGACCTACACGGAGGGCCGGCCGCCGCAGACCGCCGACGAGGCCTCGATCGACCAGTCGACCGCCGACCGTGAGGGATTCGAGCCCGGCGACACGCTGCGCATCGCCGGCGAGGCCGGGGTCAAGGAGTACGAGATCTCCGGCATCCAGCGACTGGGCGATACGGCCTCTGGCGGCTCCGGGACCTCGGTCCTCACCCTGCCCGAGGCACAGCGCCTGACCGGCAAGGAGGGCGAGCTCGACGCGATATCGGTGCAGGCGGCGGACGGGGTGGAGCCGGGCGAGCTGTCGCGGCGCATCAACGAGGTGCTGCCGGCCCGTCTCACGGTCGAGACCGGCAATCAGGCGGCCGAGCGCCAGTCGCAGGACATCAAGGACGACCTCAGCTTCCTGCGGGTGATCCTGCTCGTGTTCGGAGGAGTGGCCCTGCTGGTGGGCAGCTTCCTGATCTTCAACACCTTCTCGATCACCGTGGCCCAGCGCATCCGCGAGCTGGGGATGCTGCGCACGCTCGGCGCCACCCGCTCGCAGATCCTGCGCGGCATGGTGCTCGAGGCCGCGATCGTCGGCCTGGTGGGATCGGTGCTGGGCGTGGTGGCGGGAATCGGCCTGGCCCGCCTGCTCAACGCCCTGCTGAAGAGCATCGGCGCTGACCTGCCCAATACGGGCACGGTGATCGCGACCCGAACGGTGATACTCGCCCTGGTGGTGGGCCTGCTGGTGACCCTTGCCGCTGCCCTCGTCCCGGCCCTGCGCGCCACGCGCGTGTCGCCGATGGCTGCGCTGCTCGAGGCCGAGCTGCCCGAGACCCGAACGCGCGGGCGGATCTTCACGGTGGTCGCCGTGCTGCTCATGCTCGGCGGAATCGGCCTGGTCTGCGCCGGGCTGTTCGGAGGGATCGAGGACTCCAACGCCGCGGCCGGCCTGGTGGGCGGAGGCGCCGTGGCCACCCTGTTCGGCGTCGCGATGTTCAGTCCCCGGCTGGTGCGGCCGCTCGCCTCGCTCATCGGCTGGCCGCTCGAGCGCCTGCGCGGCATCACCGGCCGGCTGGCGCGCGAGAACGCCGTGCGCAAGCCCGGCCGTACCGCGGTCACCGCCGGCGCGCTCATGATCGGCCTCGCGGTGGTGGTGTTCGTCACCGTGTTCGCGGCCGGTCTGAACGCCTCGGTGAGCAACGCGATCGACCGCAACTTCCAGGGCGACATCGTCCTGCAGAACACCGACGGCTTCTCCCCCTTCAGCCCCGGCGCGGCCCGTATCGCCGAACGCGTGGAGGGCGTGGAGACGGTGTCCTCGCTCAGCTTCGCCGGCGGCGTGCGCGACGGCAAGGACGTGCGCCTGTCCGGCGTCGACCCGGCCCGGGTGGACGACGTTCTCTCCCTCGACTGGGAGGAGGGCTCGCCCGCGACGATCCGCGAGCTCAGCTCCACCGGCGCCGTGGTGGACGACGCGTGGGCCTCCTCCAACGATCTCTCGGTGGGCGACGAGATCAGGCTCCGGACTCCGCTGGAGGAGACGGCCACCTACACGGTCGAGGGCACCATCAAGGACAACGCCGACCTGCTCGGCAACGTGGTGGTCACCGAGCAGCAGCTGGCCCAGCGCTTCGCGGTCCGCGAGCCGAGCTTCACCTTCGTGAACCTGGCCCCGGGCGCCGATCCCGACACGGTGCAGAAGCGTGTCGCCGCGGCCGTGGACCGGCGCTTCCCCACGGTCGACACGCTGAACCAGCAGGAGCTCAAGGACAACCAGCAGGCGCAGATCAACCAGCTGGTGAACTTCTTCTACGTGCTGCTCGCGCTGGCCATCGTGATCTCGCTGCTGGGCATCGTCACCACGCTCGCGCTCTCCATCCACGAGCGCACACGTGAGCTGGGCATGCTCCGCGCGGTGGGCATGTCGCGCAAGCAGGTGCGGCGCCTCGTGCGCTACGAGTCGGTGATCACGGCGCTGATCGGGGCCATCCTGGGCACGGTGCTGGGCGTGATCTTCGCCACCCTGATGTCGGTGCCACTCTCCGACGAGGGCTTCGAGCTGGCCTATCCGATCGGCACGCTTCTGGTGCTGCTGATCCTGGCCGCCCTGGCCGGAGTGCTGGCGGCGATCGGCCCGGCGCGGCGCGCGGCCCGTCTGGACGTGCTCCGGGCCGTGGCCTACGAGTAGCCTCGCGGCCTCGATGAGCGGCGAGCGCGACATTCCGGTCTCGGGGGTGTCCGAGCTGGTCCTCGAGGTGGTGGATCTCGAGGCCTCCGTGCGCTTCTATTCCGAGGTCCTGGGCCTGCCCGTGGTGGAGCGCTGGCCGGACCGCGAGGCGGTGTGGGTGATGGCCGGAGACCGCACGAGGATCGGGCTCTGGCGCCCGCAGGTCGGCCTGGCCGGGGGGCGCGGCGGTGTGCACGTGCACTATGCGATGAAGATCGCCGACTCCGACTTCGACGCCGCCGTCGACCTGCTGCGCGAGCGCGGTCAGGAGGTCGAGGTGCTGCGTTTCGGGGACAGCCACGGCCGCGCCGCCTACGTGAACGACCCCGACGGCAACGTTGTCGAGCTGTGGACCTGGGACGTGGGAGAGCACCTGCGCCCCGACTAGCATGGCCGCTGCATGCCGGCCCCCGGACGCACCGCAGCCGACCTCGCCGAGCGCCTGCTGGCGGGCGACAAGCGCGCCCTGGCGCGGGCGATCTCGTTGGTCGAGAACGACGATCCCGAGGGCTGGCAGCTGGTCCGTGAGGTCTACCCGAGCACCGGTCGCGCGGCAGTGGTCGGCTTCACCGGTCCGCCGGGCGTGGGCAAGTCGACCATCATCGCCCGGCTGGTGGAGGGGGCGCGGGCGGCCGACCGCCAGGTGGCCGTGCTGTCTATCGACCCCAGCTCGCCGTTCACCCAGGGCGCCCTGCTGGGCGACCGGATCCGGCTGGCCGATCACTTTCTCGACCCGGGCGTGTACATCCGCTCCATGGCAAGCCGGGGCTCGCTCGGTGGCTTGTCCGAGGCCACCCTGCAGGCGGCTCTGCTCATGGACGCCTCCGGCAAGGACGACGTCTTCCTCGAGACCGTTGGGGTGGGGCAGGCCGAGGTGGACATCATCGACCACGCCGACACGATCGTGCTGGCGCTCATGCCGGGGTCGGGCGATTCGATCCAGGCCCTCAAGGCGGGCGTCATGGAGATCCCAGACGTGATCGTGGTCAACAAGGCCGACCACCCGTTGACCGACACGATGGTGCGCGAGATCCGCGGCGTGCTCTCCCTCGGTCCCCAGGAGGGCTGGAGGGTGCCCATCGTCAAGGCCGAGGCCACCCGCAACGAGGGCATGGAGGAGCTGGCAGAGCGGATCGCCGAGCATCGCGAGTTCATCGAGCAGGAGGGCACGCTCGCGGAGCGCCGCCGGCGCAACCTGCTCAACGAGGTGATCGCCCTGGCCGCGGCGCGGCAGAGACGCAAGATCGAGGCCCGCGTGCGCGAAGACGATTCCATCCACGAGCTGCTCGACGAGGTGGTGGCCCGCCGCCTCGATCCCGCCAGCGCCGCCGCGAAGCTGCTCGACGACGACCCGACGCCCGCGGCGGGATAGCCTCGCCATGGTGGACGCGTCTCGCTCCTATCGCTTGCAGGCCGGCGAGGCCCTGCCCGAGGGCATCGCCCGCGTGGCCCGGGGTCGCATCGACCACGCGATCGACGAGCTGGACGGCGCGAGCGACAGCGCCCCGGAGGAGTCCGTCCACAACGCGCGCAAGGACATCAAGAAGCTGCGCGCTCTGCTGCGCCTCGTCCGTGGCGAGATCGGCAAGAGCGTCTACCGCGAGGAGAACGATGCGTTGCGCTCGGCGGCCGCGGAGCTGGCGGGTTCCCGCGATGCCGACGTGCTGGTGGTGACTCTCGACGGCCTCGAGCTGGACGAGGGCGTGAGCGGGCCGCTGCGCCAAGCGGTCGAGGCCCGCCGGCTGCTGACCACCGGGGGCGGTCGCGCCCAGGCCTCCGCCCGGGCGGTCGAGATCCTCGGCGAGGTGCGGGCACGCGTGGCGGGCTGGCCGCTCGAATCCGAGGGCTTCGAGGCGCTGGAGCCTGGTCTGCGTCGCATGTACCGCCGTGGCCGGCGTGAGTACCGCGCGCTGCGCAAGTCGGCGGACACCGAGGGTCTTCACGAGTGGCGCAAGCGGGCCAAGGAGCTCTGGTACGACCATCAGCTGCTCGCCTTCATGTGGAAGCCGGTGATGGACAGCGTGGCCGACGAGGCCCACGAGCTGTCCGACCGGCTCGGCGACGACCACGATCTCGCTCTGCTGCTCGAGTGGGCCGGGGAGCACGCCGAGGTTGCCCCCGAGCTGGCGGAGGCCGTGGCCGGGCGCCGCGCCGCGCTGCAGGCCGAGGCCTTCGAGCTGGGTGCGCGCCTCTACGCCGACCGGCCGCGCGTCTTCATCGACCGGCTGGAGCGCTGGTGGGAAGCGGCGGCGGCCGAGCAGGCGGCGCAGAGCCCGGTCAGCACGAGCTCGGCGCCGGCCGGCTGAGCCCCACTGCGGCGAGCGGCGCGCAGGACCGCGGCCACGTCGAGCGGGGCCTCCACGTCCTCCACGGACCCGCAGCCAGAGCAGACCAGGTGGTGGTGGTCGTCGGTTCTCGGGTCCCAGAGCGTCGCGCCGCTCTGCGCGGCCAGCCGCCGCACCATGCCCAGCTCCTCGAACAGCTCGAGGGCGGCGTAGACGGTGGGAAGCGACGCGTTGGGCAGGCGGTCGGAGACCCCGTCGAGCACCTGCTCGGCGGTCACGTGACGATCCAGGTCCATCAGCGTCCGGTGGATCAGCACCCGCTGGGGGGTCACGCGCATGCCTCGCTCGTGAAGAGCCACGCGAAGGGTGTCCTGGCCGCTTCCCATTAGGTGACCCTTACTGTAACTCATTTGCGATAAGGCATAATCCGACCATGTCGACCGCCGCCCAGCTGCTCGACAGGCTCCGGGCCACGGACGAGCGCCGGCTGGCGCTGCAGGTGGTCCAGCCCGGCCTGATCGGGCTCATCGACGGCACGATCTCCACGCTGGCGCCGATCTTCGCCACGGCCTACCTCGCCGGATCGCGCGAGGCGCTGCTGGTGGGTGTGGCCGCCGCTCTCGGCGCGGCCATCAGCATGGGCCTGTCCGAGGGGCTGTCCGACGACGGCTCGCTCACCGGGCGCGGCAGCTCGCTGTCGCGCGGGCTGATCACCGGTGGCGCCACGTTCGTCGGCGGCTCGCTGCACGCCCTGCCCTTCCTCATCGGCGACGTCGACCGGGCGCTGACCCTGGCCTACGCGGTGGTGGCGGTGGAGCTGCTCCTGATCGCCTGGATCCGGCGGCGCTTCATGCAGGTGTCGCTCACCCGCTCGCTCATCCAGGTAACCCTCGGCGGCGTGACCGTCGCGACCGTGGGCGTGATAATCGGGAGCGCCGCCTAGCGCGAGCGCCCTGGCTCAGGCCGCTTCGTCCCGTTCGGCCACCAGCCGCTTCGGCGCCGCCAGGCGCCACGCGTCCTCGAGCACCTCGGCGAGCTCGTCCTCATCGATGTTCTCGAGGCGCACGAGGAAGTAGCCGTAACCCTCGTAGTGGGGCGTCTCGAAGAAGACCTCCGGCTCGGCCTCCATCAGCAGCTGCTTCTCGCCCTTGTCCACCTTGGCCACCAGCACGGTGTCCCCATCGCGCAGCCGGGCGAAGAACTTGCCCCGGACCTTCCACGAGGGAGTTCCGTAGGAAGTGCCCTCCTCCACCTCGGGAAGGCCCTTGATCATCCGGCGGACGGTTCGCGCGTCGGACATGGCGTCAGTCTGGCAGCCGCCCGCGCAGTTCGAGCAGCACCAGGACAGCCAGCCCGGACGCGAGGGCAGCGGCCAGCCAGAAGGGCCACGCGTCGCCGCTCGCGAACGCCGGCAGCAGGCCGGTCAGCGGGCCGAACGGGGCCTCGGGACGATCGGTCACGAGCGCACCGTCCCCCCAGCGCACGCTCGCGTAGAGGCCCGCCGACGCCGCGAACGTCAGGAGGCACAGGAGGGTGCCGAGCCGGGGCGCGTGCCGGAGCCCCCAACCCACCAGCGGGATCGCGAGCGGGAGGGCGGCGATCAGATGCCGGGCCGGAAACCAGAAGCCGAACATCGTCGGTGCGAGGAACGCGGCCACCACCAGCTGCACGGCGAGCACTCCGGCGCAGAGGTCGCCGGTCAGCTCGATCTCTCGCAGCTGCGGCACGGCGCGCGCGAGCCGGTCGCGGTGCGAGCGCCACAACCACCACAAGCCCACGAAGGTCAGCAGGAACACCGGCGCCCAGCGCAACAGCCCGAACTCGCGATCGACGAACAGGGCCACCAGCCGGTAGACGCGCTCGGCGTATCCGCCGGGCGACGAGGTTCCGGTAATGGGCTCGCCGGGGGCGGCGGCCGCGTAGGGCGTGGGCCCGCCGTAGAAGGCCTCGTTGATACCGACGTAGACCGCCAGGCTGAACAGCGCCAGCTCGACGCAGCCGACGGCGAGCGTGCGCCGGCGGGCCCGCCACAGCGGTCGCACGGCGAAGAAGCCCACCACGATGCCGGCGGGCACGAATCGCACCCCGAGCCATGGCAGCAGCGCCAGGAGGGCAAAGGCCGCCACCGCGGTGCGGCGGCCGGGCCGCGAATCCAAGCGCACCGCGAGCAGAGCGGCGCCGGCGAGAGCGGCGCCGGCGGCGGCCTCCGGATAGACGGCAGTGCTGTAGGCGAGCAGAGGCGGCGACAGGCCCACGGTCGCCGCCGCCCCGAGCGCCCAGGGATCGGGGACGACCCTCAGGGCGAGCCGGTAGGCGAGGGCCAGGCCAAGGGCCACGACACCGGCGAGGAAGAGCTCCACCCCGAGCGCTCCACCCACTGCGTAGGCGGGGGCGATCAGCAACGGGAAGCCGGCGCCGACCGGCTCGTTCAGGCGGCCCTCGGTGGGGGTGCCACGGCGCTCGAGCTCGTAGGGATAGAAGCCGGCGTAGGCCCGTTCCGCGTACTCGTCGCGCACGTCGACGTCTCCGTCCTCGACGATCGACCGCGCGGCCAGGAGATAGCGGGGCTCATCGCCGCCGTACTCCGAGTCACCGAAGGCGTGCAGGCCCAGGGTGGCCGCGTAGGCGGCGAACAGCAGGATCCACAGGGCGAAGGTGCGCCGCATCGGCGGCGCACACTAGCCCCGCCCTAGGCGCCGGTTTCGAGCGCCAGCCGAGCGCGGGCCAGGACGTCCACGCCGTGATCTCCCTCCTGCCACACGGCGACGCCGGTCCGAATGGCCGGTCCACTCCCGTCCAGTGAGCCGGCCACATCGGCGGCGAGACCGGCTGGCCTCACTGTGTCCGGTGTCCGGCAGCACCACGGCCAGGCGTCGTCCACTGAAGCGCCCGGCGGTGGCCCTGATGCCGTTGAGGGTCTGGTCCAAGGCACGGCCCACGTCGTGGAGCGCGCGGTCCCCCGCGGCGTAGCCCTCCCGGAGGTTGATCTGCGAGAGGCCCGTGAGCTCGACCATGAGGACGGCGAACGGGCTCCGGCGCCGCTGAGCGCGTTTGGCCTCGGAGTCGGCCGCCTCCTGCAGGAACCGGTGCGAGAACAGCAGGGTCACGTGGTCGGTGGAGCCGACCAAGCCGTGGCCGAGCAGCGGCTCGCCCGGGTCGCGCCGGGCCTGGACCGCGGGGACGTCGACGCTCTCCGCGAGCGTCCCGCGGTCGGACTCGTCGGGCTCGCGCCGGCGGATCTCCTCCACGAACAGCTTCGCCACCCGCGGGTCGAACTGGCTGCCGGAGGAGCGCACGATCTCTTCGCAGGCCAGTTCGGTGCTCACCGGCTGGCGGTAGGGGCGCGTTGAGGTGAGCGCCGAGTAGACGTCGGCCACCGCGAGCACCCGGGCCTCGATCGGGATCTCTTCGCCGCTCAGGCCGCTGGGGTAGCCGGCCCCGTCCCAGCGCTCGTGATGATGGCGGATGGCGGGCGCCAGCCCGGCCAGCCCGGGAACGCGCTCGACGATGCGCGCGCCGATGAGCGGGTGAAGCTCCACGGTACGGCGCTCGTCCGTGTTGAGCGGACCGGGCTTGAGCAGCACGCGATCGCTGATCCCGAGCTTGCCCACGTCTCGCAACAGGCCCGCGAACACCAGCCGCTCGGACGCCTCGGGCTCGAGCTCGAGCCGCCGCGCCACCGCCTCGAGACAGGCCGAGACCTCATCGGATGCGGCGCGCACGAACGGGTCCTTGGCCTCGATGGCGTCGGCCAGCATCCGCACCACCGTCAGGTAGGACGATCGCAGCTTCCCGTGGAGGTGGTGGTTCTCGAGCACGGCGCCGGCGTGGTCGCCGAGCGCCAGCAACACGTCGTCGTCCAACTCCTCGAAGCCGTCGGGCCGGTTCGCGCAGATCACCACGCCGGCGAAGTCGTCGCGCATGTACACCGGGATGGCCACCAGGCTCTCGATCTCGTCGTCGGCGCCGGAGTCGCCGTCTCCCGGCGAGTCCTCTCGGACGATCTCGTCGCGTTCAATCACCCGGTCGGCAAAGCGCTGGGCCAGCGAGCTGGCGCCCGGGTCGTTGTCGAAGCCGGTGTGCCGAACCAGGTCGAGCTGACCGTCGCCGTCTACGTCCTTCTGCGAGAGCAGCACGCCCTTGCTGGCGCCGGACAACCCGATGGCGATCTCGAGGATCAGCTCGTGCAGGTCGCCGCTCGGGCCGCGCGTCCGATACATGTGGAGGACCTGGCCGCGCAGCTCACGGTTCCATTCGCGCTCGGCGTGACGCGCTCGCTCGGTGCGCAGACGCAGCCGGCGCTCGCGCATGGTCTCGGTGCGCTGGGCCTCGAGCTGGTGCCTGAGCTTCTCGAGCTCGCCCTCGCTCTGGCCGGCATCGGTCTCGAGCTCCTTGGCCCGAGCCGCCATGGCGCCGCGCCGGCGCTCGTCGAGCGCCGCGTGGCGCCTCGCCGCGGCCCGTTCGTTGACCCATGCCGCGAGGCCGGCCAGCGCGGACAGGGCCAGCACCGCGATCAGGAGCGGGTTGGCCAGCTCGCCGCCGTCGATCATCACCACCAGCAGGCCGGCCGCGGCCACGGCCATGAGCACGAGCGCCGCGATGGCCCATTGGCGCCCGGTCAGCCTCTGGACAGACTCCATTGAGACCGGGCTACCCACAATCCGGGCAGGCTACCCCGAGCCGCTCAGCATCCGAGCGCGCGGGCAATCACCATCTGCTGGACCTCGTCGGTCCCCTCGCCGATGGTCAGCACCTTGGCGTCCCGGTAGAAGCGGCACACCGGGTACTCCTCGATGTAGCCGTAGCCGCCGTGGATCTGCACGGCCTCCTCGGAGGCGCGCACGGCGAGCCGACCGGTCTTCAGCTTGGCCTGGGCAGCGGTCAGGCTGAAGTTCTTGCCCGCGTCCTTCTCGAGCGCGGCCCGGTAGGTGAGCAGCCGGGCGGCCTCGATCTCGGTCGAGAGATCGGCCAGCTTGGCCTGGATGGCCTGGTACTTGGAGATCGACTTGCCGAAGGCCACGCGTTCCTTGGCGTAGGCGAGCGCTTGATCGAGGGCGCCCTGCGCCAGCCCGACCCCCATGGCGCTTACGCTGATCCGGCCGCCGTCGAGCGTCTGCAGGAACTGGGTGAAGCCCTGACCGCGCCGCCCCACCAGGTTCTCCTCCGGTACCCGGCAGTCGTCGAACGCGAGCGGGCGCGTGTCGGAGGCGTTCCAGCCCATCTTGCGGTAGGGCTCGCCCACCTCGTAGCCCGGCGTGCCGTTGGGGACGAGGATGTTCGAGATCTCGTCGTCACCGGTGCGCGCGGTGATGGTCACGAAGGCCGAGATGTCGGTGCCCGAGTTCGTGATGAACTGCTTGGCCCCGTTCACGACCCAGTCGCCGTCCTCGAGGGCGGCGCGCGTGCGGGTGTTGCCGGCGTCCGAGCCGGCCTCGGGCTCGGTCAGGCCGAACGCGCCGAGCCGCTCACCCGAGCACAGGCGCGGAAGCCACTCCTCCTTCTGGTCCGCCGAGCCGAAGGCGTATACCGGCCACGTGCCCAGGCTGGTGTGCGCGGCCACGGTGATCGCGACGCTGGAGTCGGCCCGTGCGAGCTCCTCCACGGCGAGGGCGTAGCTGAGGGTGTCGGCCCCTCCACCGCCCACCTCCTCCGGGTAGGGGATGCCCATCAGGCCCAGCTCTCCGAGCTTGGCCACGATCTCGTAGGGGAAGGCCTTGAGGCGGTCGAGCTCCTCGGCCGCCGGGGCCACCTCGCCCTCGGCGAAGTCGCGCACCAGACGGCGGATCTGCTCCTGCTCCTCGGAGAGGTCGAAGTTCACGCGGCCGCGGATGCTATTCCTCGCGTGATGGTGACCGGCGTCGACGCCTGCAGGGACGGCTGGGTGTTCGTGCTGCTCGACGAAGCCGGAGCCGGAGCAGCTCCCCGCGTGGAGGTGGCCGGTGACTTCGCGACCCTGCTCGACCGGATCGGCCCGGTGGAGGTGATCGGCGTGGACATTCCGATCGGCCTGCCGCAGACCGGCTTCCGCGAGCTCGATCTGGAGGCGCGCCGGCAGGCCGGCCCCCGCGGGCGCAGCGTGTTCATCACGCCGCCGCGTGCTGTGCTCGAGGCGGAGGACCACGCCGAGGCGGTGGAGATCGCCCGGCGCCTCACCGGTCAGGGGATATCGCGGCAGACCCATGGCCTTCGGGAGAAGATCTTCCAGGTGGAGGCATGCCTCGAGAGCGCGCCGGCCGCGGTCTTCGAGGTGCATCCCGAGCTGTCGTTCGCGGCGATGAAGGGGTCGCCCGCCGGCTGGCCCAAGCGCTCCTGGAACGGGACGATGGAGCGGCGCCGGCTGCTCGAGCAGAAGGGGATCCGCCTCGCCGCCGAGCTGCCGGGGATCGGGACGACCGCGGCGGACGACGTCCTCGACGCAGCGGCCGCCGCCTGGACCGCGCGCCGGATCGCGGCCGGCCGCCACCACACCGTGCCCGAGCGGCCGGAGCGGATCGGTGGTCGCCCGGTGGCCATCCACGTCTGATCCGGTCCGCGTCAGACCACGCGACGCAGGCGGCGGCTCATTGCCGCGCCGGACGCGCCGAAGAGCAGGCACAGCGAGCGGAACGCGTCGTCGGGCTCGCTCCGGCGCAGGCGCTCGTAGTGCGTGCGCAGCAGATCGGCCGGCATCAGCAGCGCGGCAGCGAACTCGTTGGCCTCGGACTCCTCGGGCGGATACGCGCGGCGCGGCTCCGGGTTGGCCGGGGGCGTCTCCTCGGCGGGAGGATCCACAGCGTGCTTTCGGCACCACACGGCTCCCTCGTGCCGGTGCAGGCACCAGTGCCCCAGCTCGTGGCCGATGGTGAAGCGGCGGCGCGGAGGCCACTCGCGCGCCTCGCCGGCGTTGACCCAGATCTCACCCAGCGACGGCAGCAGCAGGCCGGACAGTCCCTCGGCCGCGCCGAGGGCCGGCACGCCGGGCGCGGCGCTCAGGTCGTCGACGTCGCGAACGTGCAGACCGAAGCAGGAATCGGCGATGTGATCGACCGGTACCGGGAGGCTGTTGCCGTTCCACAGCCAGCCGGGCACCTCCGCCAGCACGCGCTCGGCCTGCTGCTCGATCTCAGACGCCATAGCCGCCCCGATCGTAGGGCGTGCTCAGCCACCCCGGCGCAGGCGGAGCACCACGGCGTCGACCACGCGCTCGGCGGCGGCGGACCACCGTGCCGGAGCGCGGGGCGCGGATCGCAGCTCTCGATCGGCCCGTTCGCTCAGGTGAGGGTCGGCGCGCAGCGCGTTCGTGAGCGCGGCCGCGAGCGAGCGGTTGGCGACGCGCAGGGCGTGGCGGTAGAGCGCGAGCAGTGGGTGCATGGGAGAGAGGTCGCAACGCGCGGTTCAAGCTGACGTGGAGCCGCCGCGAAACAGGCGGTCGACCTCGTCCCACTCGTCCGGCGCCTGCCCGCCGGGCGCGTCTGCCGGCGCGCGCCCGGGTGCGGGCGGGTCCACCCGGCCCATGGTCGTGCGCGCGAACACCGCCCCGGCGTCGCCGCGGGCCGGGCCGGGCCTGGGCAGCCGGCCCGCCCGGCGCAGAGCGTCGCCGCTCCAGCCCACCACCTGTCCCAGCGCATCCAGCACGGTCTCCGAGACGCCCTCCTCGGGCAGGAGGCCCTGCTCCATCTGGTGGTAGTAGAGGGCGACCTTCTCCTCCTGTGCCTGGGCGCCGAGCCGGGCCGCCAGCTGCGACACCAGCTCGGCACGCCTCAGGCGCGCCCGGGCGCGCAGGCGGGGCAGCAGCGACGGCCACATGCCGCTCTGGCCCTCCAGCGAGCGCTGAACGCCCTCGGCCAGCGGGCCGGCCGCGGACGCGCGCAGCGACTCCGGGTCGAGGGGCCGCCGCGGAGCGGCCTCGAGGTAGGCGTCGATCAGCCCCGCGAGCAGCTCGCGGTCGCTGCCGGACACCTCGGCCAGGTAGGGGCGCGGGTCGGCGCCGGCGTCCTCGCGGTGCGCCTGCTTGTAGCGGTCGAGAAGTTGGTGGACGTCGGTCATCGCTCCTCCAGGAGCTCCTTCACCCGCCGCTCGAAGCGCGACGCGATCTGATGGACGTTGGCCTCGGTCATCCCGTCGCCCACCATGCCGGCGGCGGCGCCCGCCGAATGTGGTCCCAGCACGTAGAGGTCGATCACCCGGCGGTGGCGCTCGTCGCGCAGCTCGTCGAGTGCGCGCCGGATGCAGTCGCGGGCGTGCAGGGCGTCACCCTCGAACGCCACCTCCGGCTCGGGCCCCCAGGTCTCCTCGTCGTCCCCGGGCAGGGGCGCGGTCTTCGGCCGCCGGCTGCGGGCGTCGTGGAAGTCGGCGATCCGGCGGGACAGGATGGTGTGCAGCCAGCTCCTGAACTCACCTACCGAGCTGCCGTCGAACGCGGAGGCGATCGCGCTGAAGATCGTCTCGGCCACCACGTCCTCCACGTCGGCCTCGGGCAGCTTGAGGCGCGCCCGGTTGAGCAGGGTGGCGTGGTAGCCGTAGACGAGCACCGCGACGGCGGGCTTCATGGCGTCGTGGCGCCCCGCGTCCCGGGCGGCCTGCAGATAGGCGATGAGCTGATCGTCACCGAGGGCGCTCAGCTCGTGCTCGGGAAGCTCTCGAAAGTCGGCCACTGGAGGAAGGTCGGGGTTCGCCTGGTCACCCTGACAAACCGGGCGGCCGGAGGCACGTTTTCCGTCCGGTTGCGGCGGCAGGCTCGGAGAGGTGGCCGAGATCTCGATCACCCGCGCGGCGCCCTCGGCCCGCTTCGTCCTGCCCTCCGACCGCCGCTACCTCGCCGCCCGGCACGTGTGGGCGACGATCGACGAGGGCATCGCCACGGTGGGCGTCAGCGCTCCGCTCGGCGAGATGCTCTGGTTCGCTCCCGAGCTGAGCTTCTGGGCGGTTGAGACGGTGGGGGTGGAGGACACGCTGGCCACGGTCCAGGGCCGCTCGGGCCGGACCGTCACGATCGGCTCCCCGCTGGCCGGGTCGGTGATCGCTCTCAACCCGCTGCTCGAACGTGCTCCGCAGGCCCTGCTGGCCCAGCCGTACGGGAGCGGCTGGGTGGCCCGCATCGCGCCCGATTGCTGGGAGCGCGACGAGGCGCGCCTGGTGAGCGCTCGCTCGTACCGCGCCGCGCTGGACGAGGAGCTGCCCGTCGGCCGCGAGTTCTGCTTCAGCGGCGCGCTGCTGCGGAAGTAGCCCGGCCGATGCGCGCGTCCTCCCGGCTCGACCACATCCCAGGCTTCAACATCGATCGCATCGCCGCGGCGGCCGGCGACGACCCCGACGTGCTGCGGCTGGAGAACCTCGACACCGACATCCCGCCGCCCGCCGCCGCCGTGGAGGCCACGCGGGCCGCCGCCGGCGAGGACGAGGCCAACAGCTGGCTGCCGTTCAACGGCCGGGAGGACCTGAAGGAGGCTGTGACCGGGTACATCGAGCGCCGCGGCGGCCCGCGCTACGACCCGCTACGCGAGGTGGTGATCACCTGCGGCGAGGGCGAGGCGATGCTCGACGCCCTGCTGTGTCTGACCGATCCGGGCGACGAGGTGATCCTCACCGATCCCACCTACGCCGGCATGCTCAACCGCGTCCGGCTGGTGGGCGCGGCGCCGCGGCTCGTGCCCCTGCACTCGGACACGGGGGAGTGGCGCCTGGATCTGGACGCGCTGCGGGCCGCGGTCACGCCCCGCTCGCGCGTCGTCTTCGTCAACAACGCGTCGTTTCCTACGGGCTGGGTGGCGACTGCGCAGGAGTGGGAGGCGATCGCCGGGCTGTGTCGCGAACACCACCTCTGGCTGCTCTACTGGCCCGGCTTCGAGAGCGTGCTCTACGACGGCCGGGCGGTGCTGCACCCGGCGGCGCTCCCCGGCATGCGCGACCGCACGGTGATCGTCAGCGCGCCGTCCAGCGAGCAGCGCATGATCGCCTGGCGGATCGGCTGGGTGGTGATGCCGGCGGAGCTGACCGACCTCGTGTCGCGGGCGCAGATCTACAACGGCCTGGTGGCGAGCGGCTTCGCCCAGATCGGCACCAGGGTGGCGCTCGAGCCCGGTAACGACGACGTCGGCGCGGCCGTGGTCGAGTGGGAGCGGCGCCGGGACGAGACGCTGCGCCAGCTCCAGGGCCTGCCGGTGGTGGCGCCCCACGGGGCCTGGGCCGCTCTGCTCGACACGCAGAGGCTCGGCGTCGCGCCCGCCGAGTTGTCCGCGCGACTGCTGGAGCACAAGGTCGCGGCCACCCCGATGGGCGGCTGGGGTGGCGAGGTGGCCGCCCGCCATCTGCGCTTCGTGTTCAGCAACGAGCCCGTCGAGCGGCTTGCTCTGCTCGGCGAGCGCGTGCGGGCTACGCTCGGCCGGTGACCGACCTTTCTCCCGAAGTCCGTGAACTGCTGACCGCGCGCAACATGGCTCACGTGGGCACGCTGATGGCCGACGGCGCGCCACATGTCTCTCCGGTGTGGATCGCGCTGGAGGGTGACCGCCTGGCCATCTTCTCCGCCGCACCGAACCTGAAGGTCGCCAACATGCGCCGTGACGGCCGGGTGGCCGTGTCGATCTGCGACGAGGACAACCCCTACCGCTCGGCGGTCATCCGCGGGCGGGTGGTGGAGGAGCTCGAGGGGGAGGAGGCGGTGGCGATCATGGACCGGATGAGCAACCGCTACGTGGGCAGCGACTTCCCGGTGCGGACGGCGATCGTCTCGCTGATCGAGCCCGAGCGAGTGCGCTTCCAGGACCTGCCGTTCGAGCACCCGGACGCCTAAACCCTTCTATCCCTACCGAGTTTATAGGGAATTGCTATCGTGGGTCGCGTGGCGAGCTCATACGACGTCCATCAGCACCTCTGGCCCGACCCGGTCCTGAGAGTGCTGGAGACACGGGCGAGCGCGCCGCGTGCCCTGTGGCGACGCGACGGTCGCTGGGAGATACGACTCGAGGCGGAGCCCGCGTTCGAGATCGACCCCGCCGACCACGATCCCGCACGGCGCGTGGAGCGACTGGCCCGGCACGGCGTCGACCGGGCGCTCGTCGCGCTGTCGTCCCCGGTCGGGGCGGAGGGCCTCCTATCTGCCGTGTCGGCCTGGAACGAGTCCGGGAAACAGCTTCCGGGCGAGCTCGGCTGGTGGGCGGCGGTACCCCATCCTCCCGTCGCCGGCCGGACCGAGCTCGCCCGTGAAGCGCTGGGCGCCGGGGCCGCCGGCGTGTGCCTCGCGGCAGGCGAGCTGGCCCACCCGCGGCTGAGCCCGGACGTGCGCGAGCTGCTCGAGTTGCTCGAGAGCCGCGACGCTCCGCTGTTCGTCCACCCGGGCCCGGCCCCCGGTCACGGGCGGGTCACCGACCCGGCGTGGTGGCACCCCTCGACCTCGTATGTCGCCCAGCAGCAGGCCGCCTGGCTCGGCTTCCAGGCCGCCGTTCGGCCGGAGCTCCCTCGTCTGCGCGCGATCTTCGCCCTGCTCGCCGGTCTGGCTCCGCTCCAGGCCGAGCGCACCGCATCTCGCGGCGGGCCCGCGCGCGAGGCCGCGGTCCACGATGAGCTCTGCTTCTACGACACCTCCTCCTACGGTCCGCGGGCGGTCGGGGCCATGGCCGGCGTGGTGGGCATCGGTCAGCTCGTGCACGGCACCGACCATCCGGTGGCGGACGGCGGCGCCGACCCGGTGACGGGCGCGTTCGGCGAAGGCTTCGCCGAGATCGTGCGCCGCGGCAACGCCTCGCGCGCGCTCGGCTACACCTGGGTGCCAGCGTGAGCGAGCTCGCCCGCCACGCCCTGCGCGACGCGCTCCTTCGCTGGGCGGCGCGCGAGGAAGCCTGGAGTGCGCTGGTGCGCCACGACCACGACGAGCGCGTGCACGTCCTGCTCCACCGCGACGACGACGTGGAGGTCTACGTCGTCTCCTGGATGGACGGCCACGACACCGGCTTTCACGACCATGACGAGAGCGCGGCGGCGATCACCGTGCTCGCCGGGACGGTCAGCGAGGAACGACTGTCGCTGGGGGGCGCGGTGGAGGTCACGCTGGCCGCGGGCGACAGCGTGACCATCGCGCGCGAGGCCATCCACCGTGTGCGCTGTACCGGTGGCGAGCCGGCCGTGACCCTGCACGCGTACTCTCCGCCCCTGCAGCGCGTGGGGACATACGAGGTGGCCGAGGACGGCGCCCTGCTGCGCCATCCCCGGCCGTCCGACGTGACCCTGGTGCCCGCGGCCGCCGCCTGAACCACCGACACCGGAGCCCGGCATGCCCGAGACCGACTCACTGCTCGACCACAACCGGAGCTACGCCGCTTCGTTCGAGAAGGGCGACCTGCCCTCCCCTCCCGGACGCAGGCTGGCCGTGCTCGCCTGCATGGACGCTCGCCTCGATCCGGCTCGCGCGCTCGGTCTGAAGGAGGGCGACGCGCACGTGATCCGCAACGCGGGCGGTGCGGTCTCGGACGACGCGATTCGGTCGCTGGCCATCTCGCAGCACCTGCTGGGCACCGACGAGATCATCCTCATCCAGCACACCGATTGCGGATTGTCGACCTTCACCGACGACGAGTTCGCCGACCGGCTCGAGAGCGAGACCGGTGAGCGGCCTCGGTGGCCGGTTCACACCTTCACCGATCTCGAGGAGAACGTGCGGGTCTCCGTCGGGCGGATCCGGGCGAGTCCGTTCATCCCCAACAAGGACAGCGTGCGCGGCTTTGTCTACGAGGTGGAGACGGGCCGGCTGCGCGAGGTCACCTAGGCCGGTGCCGGGGTGCGCGGCTTGATCGTGGCCACTCCAACGCCGGCCAGCACCACCGCCACCCCGGTCAGCTGGACGATCGACGGTGACTCGGACAGGATCAGCGCGGCGAGGAAGACCGAGCAGACCGGCTGGAGCATCAGGATGATCGAGGTGACCACCGCGGGCAGCCGCGGCAGCGATACGGAGATCAGCAGCCAGCCGAGCACCTGCGAGGACAGGGCCAGCATCACCAGCCAGAGCTGAGCGTCTCCACCCGGCGTCCAGTCGATATCGCCGATGACTATGCCGCCGAGCGCGGAGAAGACGGCGCCCGACAGGGTGGCGTCGAACAGCGGGCCGGCGGGCCGGCGCTCGTCCGTGTTGCCCTGGCGCAGTATCAGGATGAACAACGCGTAGCTGATCGCCGTGAGCACTCCGAAGATCACTCCCAGCAGCGGGTCGTCGCCGTAGGCGCCGGCCCCGATCACTCCCGAGATCAGCACCACCCCGAAGAACACAACCGGGATCGCGGCCAGCTCACGGTTGGCGGGCCGCTCGCCGAGAGCGGCCCAGGCGATCAGGCCGACGAGGATGACCTGGATGTTGCCGAGCACGGTGGCCAGCCCGGCCCCGACGGCATCGATCGAGTAGTGCCAGAAGATCAGGTCGAAGGCGAACAGCACACCGGCCCCGAACAGGGGCAGCCGCTCGCGCAGCGGGCGCGAGCCGTAGCGGCGCCGTTCGATCAGGGCCAGCACGGCGAGCAGCGGCAGCGCGTAGGCGCAGCGAAAGAAGGCGGCGGTGGCGGGCGCAACGTCGGCGAGGGCGACGAAGATCCCCGAGAACGCGATCACGAACGCGCCCAGAGCGCCTGCCAGTACGGGACGATCGCGCACGGCCGCCGAGACTAGCCCGCACCCGAAGGGGCTCTGAGTATCGTCCGCGACCGATGTCGCGCAACACCGTCCTGTGGACGCTCGTGCTCTTCTTCGGGGCGTCGGTGATGTTCGGCGGCATCCGGGATGCCACCCGGGACGAGGGGATCGGCACGGCGCTGGCCGCGCAGGCGGTGGCCGGGGTGCTGCTGGTGGTGTTGATCATCCTGTTCGTCAAGCGCCGCGGATGAAGCCGGTGGCCGAGCAGACGGTGCTCGTGACCGGCTCCACCGACGGGCTCGGCCGGCGGGTGGCGGCGGAGCTGGCCGGACGAGGCGCCACCGTGCTCGTGCACGGACGCGATCCCGCCAAGGTGAGGGAGGCGGTGGCCGAGACCGGCGGAGCCCGCGGCCTGGTGGCCGACCTGGCCTCGCTGGCCGAGGTGCGCGATCTCGCCGGACAGGTCGGCGATCTCGACACGCTGATCAACAACGCCGGCGTCATCGAGCCACAACGCCGCGAGAGCGCCGACGGCTACGAGCTCACCTTCGCCGTCAATCACCTCGCCCACTTCGCTCTCGCAGGGCTGTTGCTCGAGCAGCTCGGTGACGGCGCGCGCATCGTGAACGTCTCCTCGATCGGACAGGCGCCGGTGGACTTCGACGACATCGGCTTCGAGCACGGCTACGACGCCTACACGGCCTACGCTCGCTCCAAGCTCGCCCAGGTGCTGTTCACGGTCGAGCTCGCGGAACGCCTCGGCGGCTCGGGTCCCGCCGTGAACGCCCTCCACCCGGCCACGCTGATGGACACGAAGATGGTGCGCGAGGCCTTCGGGCGCTCGCATAGCAGGGTCGAGGAGGGAGTCGAGGCCACCCTGCGCCTGGCCGCCGACCCGGAGCTCGACGGCGTCAGTGGCAGCTTCTTCGACGGGACCTCCGAAAGCCGGGCCCAGCCGCAGGCCTACGACGCCGAGGCGCGCCGGCGGCTGTGGACGCTCAGCGAAGAGCTCACCGGCGTGCGGATGCCCGTATGACGCGCTGGCTGGTGGACGGCATGAACGTGATCGGGTCGCGGCCCACCGGCTGGTGGCGCGACCGGCCCGGAGCCATGCGCTCGCTGTCGGACGAACTGGCTGGGCTCGCGCGCTCGACGGGAGACGAGGTCACCGTCGTCTTCGACGGTGCGCCCTTCGAGATCGAATCGGAGGCCGGCGTGGAGGTCGCGTTTGCCCGCCGGCGCGGCCGCGACGCCGCCGACGACGACATCGTGGCGCTGGTGGAGGGCGACGACGATCCGGGGAGCCTCACCGTGGTGACCTCCGACGGCGCCCTCGGGGAACGGGTCATCCGGGCCGGCGCTCACGTGCTGGGAGCGGGAGAGTTCCGCAGGCGGCTGGACTCGTGACCGACGTCCGCTACCGCACCGCCTTCCTCGACTGGGCCGCGTGCGCGTTCAGGGGGGCGAGCGAGCCCGCCGCCCGGGCCGCCGCGGCCGTGGGCGAGCCGCTGGTGGCGACGGCCACGGCCGGGCACGTGCTCGACTTCGACGACACCTACCTGCCCGGTCTGGCTCACCTCACCGCCCCCAGCGCCCCGGCGGCGCTGGTGACGGGCGCGGAGTGGGACGCGACGCTGGGTGACGTGCTCGCCGCGTACGCGGAGGGCTTCGAGGCCATGGGCGCCGTGGCTCGCGCCAGCCACCCGGCGCTGTACGACGGGCATCACCACCCGACGGCTGTGTGCGGCGGCATCGGCGCGGCGGTGGCCGCCGCCGCGCTGATGGGCCTGACCGGCGATCAGCGCGACCACGCGGTGGCGATCGCCCTGCTGGGGGCGGCCGGGCTGCGGGCGGCGTTCGGCTCGCACGGCAAGTCGCTCCAGGTGGGCCTGGCTTCGGCGTCCGGCGTGAGGGCGGCGCGGCTGGCCGCCGCGGGCGCGCGGGTGCCGCTGGCCAAGGCCGCTCAGGGCTTCGCCGACGCCACGGGCGGGGCCTACGAGCGGCCAGCCCCGGGCTCCCCCGCGATTGCGGAGAACTGGATCAAGGCCTGGCCCTGTTGCCTGCAGACGCACGGCGCGATCGAGGCTGCCGCGGCGGTAGGGGAGCCGCGCGCCGTAGAGGTCACCGTGCATCCTGTCTCGCTCCAGGCCGCGGGTTACGGACCTCGTCCGGCCGACGGTCTCGAGGCCAAGTTCTCCATTCCCTACTGCGCCGCGTGGACCCTCGCCCACGGGCCGCCCTCGGTGGACAGCTTCGAAAACGTCGACGAGGACACCTGCCGGCTCGCGGAGCGGATCGAGGTCCAGACCGACGCCAACCTGCTCGAGTCGGAGTGCGTCATCGCCGCCGACGGCCGCGAGCTGGCCCGGGTCGAGGCGTCCCTGGGCTCGCCCGGACAGCCCATGGACGACGACCGGCTCGCCGCCAAGGTCGACGATCTGGCCGGCCCCTGGCTGTCCGGCCTGGTGCACGATCCGGAGCGCCCGGCGGCCGACCTGCTCGCGCGGTTGAGCAAGCGCTGAGAACTGGTCTCCGCGACTGCCATCATTCGGGTATGCGCACCACTCTGCTGACCGTCCTGCTGGTGCTGGTGCTCTGCCCGGTGGCCATGGCCCAGGGCACGCTCGACGACGCCGCGCGAGCGCTCGAGAACAGCTCCGTCTACGTCGACCCCGACGCCGAGAACCCCCTCTCCGACGACGAGGTGGCGCAGCTCAAGCGCTCGATCTCCGAGGAGGGCGCGGGACCGATGTACGTCGCGGTCCTGCCCGAGGCCGCACAGGACGAGGCGGGTGGCGATCCGGGGGCTGTCGTGGGCGAGCTGGGCAACGCGGTGCGGGAGCCAGGAACCTACGCGGTGGTGATCGGCAACCAGCTGCGTTCGGGGAGCAGTGTGCTCGAAGCGGGCGAGGCCGGGCGCCTGGCCGAGGAGACCGTTCAAGACGAACGCGGCAACGGCACGGCGGCGGTGCTCGAGGACTTCGTGGACCGGGTGGGGGAGGCTCGGGCGGACTTCGCCTCTGACGGCGGCGCGTCCGGCGAGGGCGGCGGGGGCGGCGGCTTCCCCTGGATCCTGGTCGCTTTGCTCGCGGTGCCGCTTGCGCTGTTCGGCTTCAGCCGCCGCAACCGCCAGAAGCGCGAGCAGGCCGACCTGGCCCAGGTCAAGACGGCCGCCCGCGATGATCTCGTGGCCTTGGGCGACGACATCCGGGCGCTCGACGTGGACGTCCAGATGCCCGACGCCAATCCGGAGGCGCGCTCCCGCTACGACCTGGCGGTCGAGCGCTACGGGGAGGCGGACCAGGCGCTAACGGCCGCGCGCCGGCTGTCGGACATGGAGAAGGTCACCTCGCTGCTCGAAGAGGGGCGCTGGGCCATGAGCGCGGCCAAGGCCCGCTTCGCGGGCGAAGCCGAGCCCGAGCACCGCGCGCCCTGCTTCTTCGACCCGCGCCACGGCCCCTCGGTCAAGGACATGGAGTGGGCGCCGGAGGGGGGCGAGGTGCGCGAGGTGCCCGTGTGCGCGGCCGACGCCGCACGGCTGGAGGACGGGGAAGAGCCGTCCATGCGCGAGGTCGACTACAACGGCCGGCGGGTGCCCTACTGGCAGGCCGGTCCCGCCTTCTCGCCCTGGGCGGCCGGGTTCTTCGCCGCGGCGGTGGTGCCCAGCCTGTTCTACGGCTCGATGCTCGCCGGCGGGGGTGCCTACGGCATCGCCGACGCCCAGGCCGCCGACGGAGGCGACTTCGGTGGCGGAGACTTCGGAGGGGGCGACTTCGGCGGCGGCGACTTCGGCGGCGGCGGAGACTTCGGCGGCGGGGGCTTCTAGCCCCTCCCGGCCTTCCTGTCCCTCAGGAACTCGCGCATCGCCGCGTGCGTCTCGCCCGGCCGCTCGAGCTGGGGCACGTGCCCGCAGCGAAGCTCGCGGTGACGGGCCGCCGGGAGCGCCTTCTCCACGTGCCTGCGGAAGCCGATCGGCACCAGCGTGTCGTTGCGGCCCCAGATGAACAGCGACCTGGGCTGGAGCTCGCCCAGGCGGGTCCAGAAACCCGTGTCGCCGCGAGGCTCGTCGAGGTAGATGTTGCGCGCCGAGGCGTAGAACGCGGCCCGTCCGCGCGGGCTCAGGTAAGCGCGCAGGAACTCGTCCACGCCCGCGGCCGACCAGCCGTCGTCGCCGCCCGGAACGAAGCGCCGGACCAGCCCCTCAACCGCCCAGCGCGGGGCGGGCTGGACCAGCCCGAGCTCGGGGCGCAGCACGCGCACCAGCAGCGCCCAGCGCCGATCGCGCAGCCAGGCCAGCGCCGGGCTGAGGAGGGTCAGGCTGCGCACCCGCTCGGGCTCGGTCATCCCGGCCTCGAGCGCTATGCGCCCACCCATGCTGTTGCCCACCAGGTCCGCCCGGTCGAGACCCAGCGAGTCGAGCGTGTCGAAGACTGTTCGGGCGAACCACGCCGAGTTGTAGGGGGCGCCGATCGGCTTGTCCGATTCTCCGAAGCCGGGCAGGTCCATGGCCACGACCTGGAACTCGTCGGCCAGAGCCGCGACCGTCGGGAGAAACGACGCCTTCGTCCCGCCCAGGCCGTGCAGGCACAGCAGCGTGCGGCGCCCGCGCCCGGCCGAGAGGATCGAGACCCGCCCGCTCCGGCTGCGCAGGGTCTCGAAGCGCAGCCGGCCGGGGTCGTCCGAGCCGCTCGTGGCGGCCAGGAAGCCCACCCCGAGATGGAGGCTGCCCCGCAGGGTGAGCCGGCCGCGCTGGAAAGCGCTCATGCCGCCGCGCACGTCGTCGGCCACCCGCCGCCAGGTGGCGGCGTCGGCGCTGATCACGGCGTCGGGCTGCCCTCGCGTCGGGGGAGGGCAGCAGACGCAGCCGTCGCCCGGTGAGGCGCACGTCCCACTCGCCCGACCCGGTCACCGCCAGCCGGAGCAGCGCGCGGCCGCCCGGCAGGTCGATGACCTCGGGGTCATAGCGCTCCGCCAGGGCGACGATGCCCGCCGGCGGCGCTTGCGTGTCGGCGCTCTTCACGGCCATGTTCGCCGTGGAAGGCTACGAGCGACCGGTCATACGGCGATCAACTCGCCGCTCTCGGCGCTCTGGTAGAGGGCCGCGATGGTGCGTGCCTGGCCGAGCGCGTCGGCTCGCCCGAGCAGCGGCTCGCGCTCGCCGGCCACGGCGGCGGCGAAGTCCTCCAGCTCGCACGCGTAGGGATCCGCCCGCTGGGCCTCCACCCGCTCGGTGGAGCCGTCTGCGTCTCGCACCTCGATCACCGGTTCACGTGAGTGCCAGGGGTCGTGCAGGACGAGGGAGCCGTCCGAGCCCACCACCTCGAGCTCGCTCCTGGCCGCCATGTCGATGCCGCAGTCGAACTGCCCGAGCACTTCGCCGGAGAAGCGCAGCGCGCCGGTGAAGCGCAGGTCGACGCCGTCGCCGCCCACCACCTCGCGGCCCATCACCTCTAGCGGCTCGCCCGCCACCAGCCGGGCGCCGCTCACGCAGTAGCAGCCCACGTCCATGAGACCGCCGCCCTCGAGCTCGGCCGACAGCCTCACGTCCTCTGCCTGGTCGAGGCGAAAGGAGAAGGCCGTGCGCACCAGGCGCAGCCGGCCGACGCGCGGCAACAGCTCCACCAGCTTCCGGGCCTGCGGGTGGTGGCGCCACATGAACGCCTCCGCCAGCACCCGGCCGGCGCGTTCAGCCGCGTCGAAGGCGCGCTCGACCGGCTCGGGCGAGCGCGCCATCGGCTTCTCGCAGAGCACGTGCTTGCCCGCCTCGAGCGCGCGGATCGACCACTCCACGTGCAGCGAGTTGGGCAGGGACACGTACACGGCGTCCACGTCCGGGTCCTCGAGCAGGGCCTCGTACGAGCCGTGAGCACGGTCGATGCCCAGTCCGGACGCGTGCCGCTCGGCCCGCCCGAGGTCGCGCGAGGCCACCACCACGACCTCGACCTCGTCGACCTCGTTCGCTCCGGCCACCAGCTTCTCGTTGATCCGCGCGGTCGAGAGCAGCCCGAGCCGCAGCGGTGCCGCGTCAGGCACGTCCGGACTGCGCCTGGGCTCTCCGCGACAGCGAGTCCACCGTGACCGCCAGCAGCAGGACGCCGCCCGTGATCACGAACTTCTCGCCGGAACCCAGCCCCAGCAGGCCGAGGCCGTTGTCGATCGAGGCGATCACGAGCGCTCCCAGGAGCGCGCTCTTGATGTGGCCGATGCCGCCGAACAGCGACGTCCCGCCGATCACCGCGGCGGCGATCGAGTAGAGCAGGATCTCGCCACCGCCCGAGTTCGTGTCCACCGAGCGCAGGCGCGAGGCCAGCACGAGTCCACCCACCGCGGCCATGAACGAGCAGATGGCGAACACCTGGATCCTGATGCGGTCGACGTTGATCCCGGCGCGGCGCGCGGCCTCCGCGTTGCCGCCCACGGCGTAGACGTAGCGCCCGAACCGGGTGCGCGTGAGCACGAAGCCCCAGAACAGCAGGAAGAAGCCCACGAGCAGGAACACGTACGGGATGCCGCGGTCGTCGTTGGCCACCCAGACCACTATCCCGAGGGCGAGGGCCAGGAAGCCGACGCGCAGCGCGATCAGGGTCATGGGATCGTGATCGAGCTCGGCCTTGCGACGGACGCGCACCTCGTTCAGCTGGATTCCGGCGAAGATGAGCACGGCCACCAGCCAGAGGATCCACGAGGTGGACTCGGGCAGGAAGTCGTTGGCCAGACCGATCATGAAGTCGTTCTGGAGCACCACCGTGCCGCGCTCGCCGATCAAGAGCAGCACCACCCCGTTCCAGGCGATCAGGCCGGCGAGGGTGACCACGAACGAGGGGATGCCGATCTTGGTGATGATCAGCCCGTGGAAGGTGCCGATGGCGATGCCCGAAAGCAGGGCGAGTCCGACGGCGATCGGGGTGGCCACCTCGCTGCCGTCGGGGATCAGCAGGATGGCCGCGATCACGCCGGCAACGCCCGACACGTAGCCCACTGACAGGTCGATCTCGCCGAGCAGCAGCACAAAGACCACGCCCATGGCGATGGTGGTGATCGCCGCCGACTGGACGATCAGGTTGACGAAGTTGCCCGCGGTGAGGAACTGGTCGTTCTGGGTCTGGAAGACGATCGCGATGATGATCAGGCCGACGATGATGGGCAGCGATCCGAGCTGGCCCGAGCGAACGTCGGTCCACCATTCGCGGGCCGCTCCGGCCAGGCCGCCGCCCTCGGCGCCGGGGACGGGCGCCCCGGGAGCGGGAGGCGCTGCGGTGCTCATGCCACCACCTCGCTCTCGTCGGTGAGTCCGGGCACCTTGGAGAGCTTGCCCGCGGTGATGGCGTGCACCACCTCCTGCTCGTTGGTCTCGGTGCGCTTGAACTCGGCCACGTTCTGGCCCAGGCGGAGCACCATGATGTTGTCCGCCACCTCGAAGATGTCGTGCAGGTTGTGCGAGATGAGGATCACCCCTAGGCCCTGGTCGGCGAGCCGCCTGACCAGGTCGAGGACCTGACGCGTCTGGGCCACGCCAAGCGCCGCGGTGGGCTCGTCGAGGATCACCAGCTTGGAGTTCCACATCACGGCCTTCGCCACCGCCACCGACTGGCGCTGGCCGCCGGAGAGCCCGGCCACCGTCTGGCGCACGCTGCGGATCGTGGTCACCGACAGCCCCTTCAGGGTGTCGCGTGCGCGGGCCTCCATCTTGGTCTCGTCGAGAGTGTGGGAGGCCTCGAGCTCCTCACGGCCGAGGAACATGTTCTGAACCACGTCGAGGTTGTCGGCCAGCGCGAGGTCCTGGTAGACGACCTCGATGCCGAGGTCCGAGGCTTCGCGCGGGTGGGTGATGTTCACCGGCTTGCCGTCGTATATGACCTCGCCGCCGTCGATGCGGTAGATCCCCGCCACGCACTTGATCAGGGTCGATTTGCCGGCCCCGTTGTCGCCCACCAGCGCGGTGACGCAGCCCGTCGGCACCTTGAAGTCCACCTCGTGCAGCGCGATGACGGCACCGAAGTGCTTGCTCACCCCGCGCAGCTCGAGCAGCGCTTCCTGCGAAGCAGCCGGCTCGGCCGGCTGCGCACGACCTGCATTCTCCTCCGTCATTCAGTCCCTCTCTCCTCCTGGGCTCCCGGCCCTCACCCGGGCCGCGGCGGACTCTACGCCGCGGCGCTCCGGGGCGCCAGCGACGCCCCGGAGCTTGCAGCGGTGGTACTTCTTGATCCGTCTCGGGCTAGAGCCCCAACTCCTCGCACTTCGACGCGAGCTTCCCGGCGCAGATGTCCTCCTTGGTCGGGAAGTCCGGGTTGCCGATGTACTCGGAGATGTTGTCCGAGGTCACCGGGACCGGCTCCAGCAGCACGCTCGGAACCTCTTCGCTGCCGTTGTCGATGGGCGTGGTGTCGGCCTTCGGCTTCTGGCCCTTGGCCAGCGCGATCGCCAGGTCGGCGGCCGCATTGGCCTCCTTCTCGATCGCCTTGTAGACGGTCATGCACTGATCGCCGTTGACGATGTTCTGGATGCCCTCGAGCGTGGCGTCCTGACCCGTCACCGGCACCTGCGGCAGCTTGCGCTGCTTGATGGCCGAGATGGCCGCGTTGGCCAGGCCGTCGTTGGCCGCCAGCACGCCGTCGACCTTGTTGTCGTTGGCCTGCAGCATCTGCTCGAAGATCGTCAGCGCCTGCTGGTTGTCCCAGTCGGGCACGGACTGATCGTCGATCTCCGTCCAGTCACCGGACTTGAACTTCGGATCGATAACCGAGTCGTAGCCGTTCTTGAACAGGGTCGCGTTGTTGTCCGTCGGCGAGCCGTTGAGCACCGCCACCTGTGCGCCCTGCTTGTCCCCGAGACAGTCCACGAGACCCTGTCCCTGGAGCTCTCCGACCTTCTCGTTGTCGAACGAGACGTAGTAGTCGGTGTCCTGCGTGTCGAGCGTCAGGCGGTCGTAGTCGATCACCTTCACGCCCTGTGCCTGGGCGTTGGCCGCAATGGCCGCGCCCGAGCCCGAGTCCAGGTTCACGAGCAGAAGAACCTTCGCTCCGTTCGTGATGGCCTGCTCGGCCTGCTGCTGCTGGGTTGACTTGCTCGCCTCGGCGTTCGTGATGTCCGCTTCCACGCCGGCGGCCTCGAAGGCCTTCTGCAGGGCGGGCCGGTCGACGGTCTCCCAGCGCACCGAGGACTTCGAGTCGGGCAGGAGAACACCCACCCTCGGCGCGTCGCGCCGCCGCCGCTGTCTCCGCCGCCTCCACCGTCGTCGTCATCGTCTCCGCAGGCAGCCAGCCCGCTCATGGCAAGGGCCCCGGCTGCTACCAGCGCCCACAACGTGCTCCTCTTGGACACGTTCCCTCCTCCTGTTGGGGTTGCTTGTTCTGCTTCTTACTCACGCCGCCGCGCTCCCGGCCACGCGTGCGGCCACCTCGTGCTCGGACTGCATGAGCACGAGTGACAGGGCGCCAAGCAGGTTGGCGCGCTCGCCGAGTTCTCCCGCCACGATCTCCAGCCCGTCGCCCGCCGCCGGCAGCGCGTCACGCGCCACCGCCTCACGCAGCGGCTCGAGCAGGAGCTCGCCTGCCTCCCCGAGGTCGCCTCCGACGACGACCATCTCGGGGCCGAACAAGTTGATGAGGCCGGCCAGGGCTCGGCCCACGGCCTGGCCCGCGTCGCCGATCGCCCGGCGACAGCCGGCGTCGCCGGCCTCGGCCGCGTCGATCATCTCGGGCACCGTCATCTCCTCACCACGGCTCGCGCGCATGAGGGCGAGCAGAGCCTGCGTTGAGGCGACGGTCTCGAGACAGCCGCGGTTGCCGCAGCGGCAGAGCAGGCCCTGATCGTCCACCACGACGTGGCCGATCTCACCCGCCGTGCCGCGAGCCCCGCGGTAGGGCCGGCCGTCGACGACCATGCCGGCGCCCACCCCCGATCCGATCTGGACGTAGGCGGCGAAGCGCGCGTTGCGGCCCGCTCCCAGCGTGACCTCGGCGAGGGCGCCGAGATTGGCGTCGTTGTCGACATACACCGATGTGCCCAATCGATCCTCCAGCTCGGCGGCCGCGTCGACCTCCTTCCAACCGGGCAGCACCGCGGATTCGTGCAGCGCGCCCCTCTTGTGGTCCACCGGACCGGCAAGTGCCACTCCGGTACCCAGAACACGCTCCTGATCGACCCCCGCCTCCTCGAGCAGGCGCAGGCCGAGCCCGGCCGCGGTGTCGAGCGCCCCCTCCGCGTCGCGATCCACGTCGCACGGCGCGGTGGCCTCGGCCAGGACGATGCGTGACAGGTCCGACACGGCGACGCGGATGCGGTCGTGGTCGAAGTCCACCCCGATGGCCGCGCCGGCCGACGGGTCGAGCGCCAGCAGCACGGCGGGACGGCCAGGCTGCCCCTCGCCCGCGAACTGGCCAGAGCGCTCGACCACCAGCTCCGCGGCGTTGCAGATCCGAGACCAGCGTGGAGACGGTCGAGCGCGAGAGACCGGTTCGCCGGGCCAGCTCAGCGCGGCTCGCGGTGCCGTTGGTGCGCAGGAAATCGACGAGCCGCAGGCGGTTCAACTCGCGAAGCGAACGCAGGGAGCCGGTGCCCGACGTCATTGGGGGCGGACCCTCTCAGGGCTCGATAGTTATGTCAAGGCTCGGATCAATTAAGGGCGTGTTGGGTCGTATTAAGTTCGGGTTAAGGCCAAATGGGCCGTGACGGACCGCGTTCTCTTCAGCTGCCCTTCTGGTTCACCGGCGTCTTTTCCCGTGCGTCGCCCCGGCGTAGCGTCGCGCGCGTGGAAACCGAGGACGGCCAGGCGGCGGTGGAGTGGGTGGGTCTGCTGCTGTTCGTCTCGCTCGGTCTCGCCGCCCTGCTGGCGCTGACTCCGAGGGTCGAGGGCCGAAGCCTCGGCGCCGCGGTGGCGCGAGCCATCACCTGCGGGGCGGGCGGCCACTGCGATCAGCGGGTGAGCGGCCGGCCGTGGGCGGTGGCTCCGCCGGCACGGCCGCGCCGGGCCGCGCCGCCGGTACGACCGCCCCGAGCCCCTCCGCCCGCCGGCGTGCGACCCCGGGTCTCGCCGGCGCGGGCCGCCACGGCCTTTCGTGTGCTGCGCGGGCTGAAGGCGGTCGCCGCGAAGGCGTGGATCGTCTGCCTCGGCTACAAGCGCTTCCAGTACGAGCGGCGACACCCGGAGATGAGGGTCACCGGGCGCATGCCGGTCCGCGAGGCGCTGCGGATCGCCAACTCCTGCCTGAACCCCGCGGATTTCGTCGGCGAGGAGGGTTGAGTGCGCGACGGGCAGAGCGGACAGGCAGCGGTGGAGTGGCTCGGCGTCCTGCTGGTCCTGGCGCTCGGCCTCGGTGCCCTCGTGACGATCGCGCCGCTCGTCGACGGGCGCTCGCTGGGCGGGTTCATGGCTCACCGGATCGCTTGCGCGGTGAGAGGCAGCTGCCCGGACGGCGACGCCGAGCTTCGCCGGGCGTACGGGTCGTCCACGGCCGCGCTGGTCCGCGCCCACGCTCCGAACCTCGTGTACGAGCCGGGTGAGCCCGCGCTGCCGGTGGACTGGCGCCGCTGTCGCCGCCCCGACTGCGCCGCGGCCGACACGGATCGCGACCTCGACGTCCACCGCACCCGTGCCGGTGCTCGGGCCACCGTCTTCACGCGCGTGCTGCGGCGCTCGGGGCGCACCTTCATCCAGTACTGGCTCTACTACCCGGACTCCAAGAGCGTCGTCGCGGGCTCGGACAGGGTGTGGGAGGCGTTCTGGCTGCTGCCCAAGCTGCGAGGGATCGTGCGTGACGCGCCGGCGTACCCCGGCCACCATCGCGACGACTGGGAGTCCTTTCACGTGCGTCTGGATCCCGACGGCAGCGCCTGGGTCCGGGCCAGCTCGCACGGGCACTACCAGGGGTGCAAGGAGAACGAGTGCCGAGGACAGTGGGCGGACTCCACGGGCTGGACTCGGGTGTCGCGCGGCAGCCACGCGGGGCACATCCCGTCCCGACCGGAGGCGCCGGTCCCGTCGGGCGCACCGGCCGTGCCGCGCGGCAAGACCCCCGGCCTGCGGGTGCCGATCCGCGCCAGGCGGCGCCGGCTGCCCCTCTATCCCGGGCCGGGCAACCGCGAGCGGACCACCACCTCCGAGGGTCTGCGCCTCGTCCCGCTCGAGACTCACGATCACCGCGACTACCGGCGCCTCGACGAGGGAATCGCACCGCCCTGGGACAAGGGCGTCTACGACGATCCCGGGGACGGCGGGTCATGATGGCGGGCCGAGCCCGCCCGCCCCCGCGCGCCACTACGCTGGACGCCGTGACGGCGAGCTCGCCTCCGGATCGGCCCAGGCGGTTGGGCCTCGTGCTCGGCGCCGGAGGGGTGCTCGGCGGCGCCTGGCTCACGGGCGCCCTGCACGCTCTCGCGCGCGAGACGGAGTGGGATCCGGGCAGCGCCGAGTATGTGGTCGGGACGTCGGCCGGCTCGATGATCGGCGGCCTGGTCGCCGCCGGGATCCCGCCCTGGTTCATGGTGGCCCACTCGCGCGGTGAGGTCTTCGACGGTCTGCGCGGTGCCGACGGCAGCCCCGCCGCCGATGCCGATCGCTCCGCCGGCGCAGCCTTTCGCCTCCACCGCGGCCTGCCCTGGATCGGGCCAGGGTCGTTGCGCATGGCCTTCACAGCGCTGGCCAATCCGATGCGCCACACACCGCTTCAGCTGCTCGCCGGCTGGTTGCCGGGCGGGTTGTTCTCCACCGACCCGCTCAAGGAGATCGTGCGCCGGGCGGTGGACGGGCGCTGGGTCGACCATCCCAACTACTGGGCGGTGGCCTGCGACTACGAGTCGGGCAGGCGCGTGCCGTTCGGCCGCCTCGGCGCTCCGCGCGCCACGATGGCCGACGCCGTGGCGGCGTCCTGCGCCATTCCCGGCTTCTACCGGCCGGTGCGGATCGGCTCGCGCCGCTACGTGGACGGGGGTGTGTGCTCCCCGTCGAACCTCGATCTGGTGGCGGGTCGGGGCCTCGATCTCGTGATCTGCCTCAACCCGCTCACCGGCGCCGACCCCGGATCGGGCCCCGTCGACTGGCTCGCCGGGCTCAGCCGTGGCTCCGCCAGGCGCCGCCTCGAGCGCGAGCGCGCGAAACTGAGTCGCTTCGGAACCGAGGTCCTGGTGCTCGAGCCGACCGCCGAGGACGCCGCGGCGATGGGGCGCAACTGGATGAGCGGCGAGCGCCGCCAGCAGGTGATCGAGACCGCCGAGACGACCGTGGCGCGACGGCTCGAGCAGCCCGGCGTCCGCGATCTGCTCGGCGACCTGCCGGAGGGCGAGCCGCACAAGATCAGGCGACCGTCCGGTCCGGTCTCGAGCTGGCCCGAGCTGCGGCCCGCGATACGGCCGCGGGCGGCCTGACGCCGGCGCGGGCTGCAGCACGCGCGCCACACGTTCACAATCCGCGCAGGAGCTTTCGACGAGATGGGGGATCGACCGCGGTGAGCGACGGCAAGAGCCTGCCCCAGCAGGTGACCTATCAGCTGGGCAACGTCAAGGTGCTGGCCGACGCCGGCGTCGTGCGCCCAATGCGCCCGGATCGGCTGTGGGCCGTGGTGCGCACCCTTCAGCGCTGGGGTCGCAGCCCCGCCGCGGGGGCGATCGCCCTCGCCGCCCGCTACCCCCACGAGACGATGATCGTGGACGAGCTCGGGTCGCTCACGTACTCGGAGGTCGACCAGCGGACCAACGCGCTGGCGCACTCGCTGGCCGACGCCGGCGTGGTGGAGGGCGACGGGGTGGGGATCATGTGCCGCAACCACCGCGGCTTCATCGAGGCCACCGCGGCGGTCTCCAAGCTGGGCGCGGACGCCCTCTATCTCAACACCGCGTTCGCGGGCCCTCAGCTCACCGAGGTGACCAAGCGCGAGAAGCCGCGTGCCCTGATCTACGACGAGGAGTTCGCCGGGCTGCTCGAGGGTGCCGGCGAGCGGCGCAAGCGCTTCGTGGCGTGGCACGACTCGGATAGCTGCGCCGACCCGACCCTCGACGAGCTGATCGCCGCCGGCGACCGGAGTGCGGTCGTGCCGCCCGACCGTGAGGGCCGTGCCGTGATCCTCACGAGCGGGACCACCGGTACTCCGAAGGGTGCGTCACGGGCGAATCCCCAGTCGCTCGACCCGGCGGTGTCGCTGCTGTCGAAGATTCCCCTCAGGACGCGCCAGGTGTCCCACATCGCCGCGCCGCTGTTTCATTCCTGGGGTTTCGCGCACTTCACCATCGGCCTCATCCTCGGCACCACCTACGTGCTGCGCCGCAAGTTCGAGCCCGAGGCCTGCCTCGACGCGCTGGCCCGCTTCCGCTGCGACTCCCTGGTGGTGGTGCCGGTGATGATGCAGCGGATCCTCGAGCTGCCGGCGGAAACCCGTGCGCGCTACGACCTCTCCTCGCTCAAGGTCGTGGCGGCGAGCGGCTCGGCGCTGCCCGGGGACCTGGCCACCACCTGGATGGACGAGGTGGGGGACACGCTCTACAACCTCTACGGCTCGACCGAGGTGGCGTGGGCGTCGATCGCGACGCCCGAGGACATGCGCGCCGCACCCGGCACCGCCGGCAGGCCGCCGCGCGGCACCGTGGTCAAGCTCTACGACGAGAGCGGACGTGAGGTCCCGGAGGGGCTGACCGGGCGGATCTTCGTGGGCAACGAGATGCTGTTCGAGGGCTACACGGGCGGCGGTTCGAAGGACGTGATCGACGCTCTGATGGCCACCGGCGACGTCGGGCGCTTCGACTCCGGCGGGCGCCTGTTCGTGGAGGGCCGGGACGACGAGATGATCGTGTCCGGAGGGGAGAACGTCTTCCCCAAGGAGATCGAGGACACGCTCGCCCGGCATCCGGAGGTGGCCGAGGCGGCGGCGCTTGGAGTGGAGGACGACGACTTCGGGCAGCGGCTGCGGGCCTTCGTCGTTCTGGAGGGGGATTCGAGCGCGAGCGAGCAGGAACTGAAGGACCACGTCAAGAAGAACCTCGCCCGCTACAAGGTCCCGCGCGAGATCTGGTTCATCGAGGAACTGCCGCGCAACGCCACCGGCAAGGTGCTCAAGCGGGAGCTGCGCGAGATGGAGGCGCCGGACACGGTGGACAGATAGCAGGGTAGAGCCGGCCTCAACGGGGTATTGACTCCTCCCAAGGGCGAGGAGAGGAGTTGCAGTGGATACAGGACTAATCATCGCGATCGTCGTGGTGGTGCTCATCCTGCTGGTGCTGGCCTACCTGCTGAGCAGGCGCAGTCGCGACCGGCGTAATCAGGAGCGTCGCCAGGAGGCGCGGGAGATCAGGCGCGAGGCCGACGTTCGCACGGCAGAGGCCGACGAGATGAAGGCCGAGGCGGAAGAGCGCGCCGCCCGTGCCCGCCGCGAGGACGCGGCCGCTCGCCAGCAGGTGGCGCAGGCGCAGGACGCTGAGCAGGAGGCGGAAGCCGAACACGCCCGCGCGCACGACGTCGACCCGGATGTCAAGGGTGACTACGAGCCGGGGTCACACCGCGAGCGCGAGTCGGAGATCGACGTTCCGCGGCAGGAGGTCGCCGGGACCACGCGCGAGCGCGACACGGGCTACAACGAGGGCGACGTTGCGGAGCGCGACCGCACCAGCGACCGTCACGACGAGCGCGCGGTCGAGTCCTCGGAGCCGGGGGCGGGGGACCAGTACGAGGAGCGCCGCGTGGTGCGCGAGGGCGACCCCGACGACCCGGACGTGGTGCGCGAGGAGCGCGTTCGGGAGGACCGGCTGGACCGATAGGACGGCAGAGGCGGGGCCGCGCCGCCGTCGTGGCGCAGCCCCGCCCGATTGCCGTCGCGTCAGGCGGCTCCGGAGCTCAGGCGGCCTTGATCAGCCCGTGCGGGTCGAAGACGTACTTCTTGGCCGCGCCCTTGTCGAAGTCCTCGTAGCCCTGCTGTGCCTCGTCCAGGGTGATGACCGTCGCGTTTACCGCATTCGCGATCTGCGCCCGGCCGCTGAGGATCATCTGCATCAGGCCGTAGTGGTACTTCATCACCGGGCACTGGCCCGTGGTGAAGCTGTGTGACTTCGCCCAGCCGAGCCCGATGCTGATGGAGAGCGAGCCCACCTTGGCCGCGTCGTCGATGCCACCCGGGTCACCGGTCACGTACAGGCCCGGGATGCCGAGCTTGCCCGCCACCCGGGTCACGTCCATGATCGAGTTGAGCACGGTCGCCGGAGCCTCGGTGTCGGAGTCCGACCCGTGGCCGCGGGCCTCGAAGCCGACCGCGTCGACCGCGGCGTCGACCTCGGGCACGCCGAGGAGCTGCTCGATCTGATCCTTCGGGTCGCCCTTCGAGACGTCGACCGTCTCGCAGCCGAAGCTGCGCGCCTGCTCGAGGCGCTCGGGGATCAGGTCACCGACGATCACCACCGCGGCGCCGAGCAGCTGGGCCGAGTGCGCGGCGGCCAGCCCCACGGGGCCGCCTCCGGCCACGTAGACCGTGGAACCCGGGCCGACGCCGGCCGTATAGGCCCCGTGGAATCCGGTCGGGAAGATGTCCGACAGCATCGTCAGGTCGAGGATCTTGTCCATCGCCTGATCCTTGTCGGGGAACTTGAGCAGGTTCCAGTCCGCGTAGGGGACGACCACGTACTCCGCCTGGCCGCCGACCCAGCCGCCCATGTCCACGTAGCCGTAGGCTGAGCCGGGACGGTCGGGGTTGACGTTCAGGCAGACACCCGTGTTCTGTGTCTTGCACATGCGGCAGCGCCCACAGGCGATGTTGAAGGGGACCGAGCAGAGGTCACCCTCCTCGATGAATTCCACGCCCGGACCGGTCTCGATCACCTCACCGGTGATCTCGTGGCCCAGGATGAGGCCCTCCGGCGCCGTGGTGCGGCCGCGCACCATGTGCTGGTCCGAGCCGCAGATGTTGGTGGAGACGATCTTGAGGATGGCCGCGTGCGGGAGCTGGCGCCCGACGTTGTCGGGGTTGACCCCCGGCCCGTCCTTCAGCTCGAACGTCGGGAAGTCGATGTTCTGGACCTCGACCTTGCCCGTCCCCATGTAGGCGACGCCTCTGTTGTCGGCCATGACTGCCCTCCCCTTCTCGAAATCCCGCTGGCTCGGGTTCACTATTCGTGTATCCGGAGCGCGGCCATGCCAACCGCGCAATTTGCGCTCAGGACGTGTGCTCGGCCAGCCGGGCCCGAAGGGCGTCGCAGCGCTTGCGGAGCTCGTCGGTGCGCGCGCGGGTCAGCCAGTGCACCGGGTGCTCGCGGCCGCCGTGGCAGCCCCCGGCCATCGAGTACGCGTACTCCCAGCTGGCCAGATGGGCCTTCAACTCAGCCCTGGCCCGTTCCAGCTCCGACTCGAGGTGCTTTCGCATAGGTGGGAAGAACAACGAGGCGGCGGGCCGCCGGCTTGCGGCCCACCGCCCCGCGGAGCTTGCGGACCTAGCCGCAGACGGGCCAGTGGCCCGCGCCGTGGCGGCTCAGCAGCAGCCACGCGCGCCAGGTCTGCTCGTGGCGCGACGCCGCAGCCGGATCGCCGCTTCCGCCCACCACCTGCCAGGTGCCGAAGCTGAACTGGTACATGCCGCGGTAGGTCCCTCCGCCCCCGACCGCCCGGGGGTCGCCGTGCGACTCGCAAGCGGCGATCGATGCCAGTTGCCTGCGGCCCCAGGCCGGAATCCTCTCGACCTTGAACCGGAACACCACAGCCCGCCCGCGCGGGGAGCGGAGGAAGTTCCGGAACCGGGTCTGCATGCGCTCGATCGAGTCACGCAGCTCGGGGGTCGTGGGCTCGCGAGCCTCATTGCGCGCGGCCACCACCAGGTTGCGCCCGCGCCAGACGTCGTGGCGGTCGAGCTTCAAGCGCCAGCGCTCGTAGGTGCGCTGCAGGCGAGTGCTGGCCGCCTCGGCCTGCGGACGCTCGAAGGCGCCCGGGTCGGTGTCGATGGTCGTTGTCGTATCGGTGCCGCCGTTCGACTCTTGCTGAGCCGCCGCCGGTATTCCCACGGACGCCGCGAGCACGAGAGCGCACACGCACGCCAGCAGGATCGTTCCCTGCTTCTTCAACGGAGATCCCTCCGGGTAAGGCCTGCCCGGCTCGGAGGCGCAACGGCCGCCACGGCCGGCATGTGCCGGCTACGTCACGGACCGAATGAGTGCCCCTGCCAGGACTTGCCGTGTCCGTGCGTCTTCTCCCGCACACGGACAGGGCCGGTTTCGGCTTACCGGGCGAACGTAGTGGCCGAAATGGCGGTCACGGCAAAGTGTGAGTGATGTCACACAACATGAAACGGCGTGAAACAGCCGCCGGCCCCTTTCCCAGGCGGTGTAGGCCGTCTAGGAGCGCGAGCGCGCCAACTCGATCAGCAGGCGGGTCCCGAACCCGCTCGCACCCTTGCCGACGTAGTTGCGGCTCATTCCCCAGGCCGTCCCGGCGATGTCCATGTGCACCCACGGGCGCCCGTCCACGAACTGGCGCAGGAACTCCGCCGCGTAGCTCGACATGGCCACCCGCTGCTCGGCCGCGTTGGTCAGATCCGCGTACTGGCCCTTGGTGAGCTCGAGGTACTCCGGGTGGAGCGGCATTCGCCAGCCCACCTCGCCGGTGGCCTCGCCGGCGGCCTCGACCTCTGCGAACCAGGCGTCGTCGTTGGCGAACAGGCCGGCGTAGGTGTGCCCGAGCGCCACCAGGATCGCGCCCGTGAGCGTGGCCAGGTCGACGATGCGCTCGGCTCCCTGTTCGACGGCGTAGCACAGGGCGTCGGCGAGGATCAGGCGCCCCTCGGCGTCGGTGTTGTTGACCTCGATCGTGGTGCCGTTCATGGCGGTCACGATGTCGCCGGGCTTGACCGCGTGCCCGCTCGGCATGTTCTCGGTGGAGGGAATCACGGCGGTGACCGTGGCCGGCAGCCCCAGCTCGGCGATGCCCGTCATTGCCTCGATCACGGCGGCGCCGCCGGACATGTCGAACTTCATCTCCTGCATCTTGGCCGAGGGCTTGATCGAGATGCCGCCGGTGTCGAACGTCACGGCCTTGCCGACGTAGGCGAGGTGCGGGCCGGTCGCGGCCGGCGGGCGCCAGCGGAGCACGATCAGGCGGGGCTCCACGTGGCTGCCCCGGGCAACCGCGGCGAAGGCGCCCATGCCGCGCGCCACGATGCCGTCCCCGTCAATCAGCTCGACCTCCATCGCCTCGTGCTCGTCGGCGATCTCGCCGGCCCGCTCGGCCAGGAACGTGGGGGTGGCGACATTGGCGGGGAGGTTCTGCAGGTCGCGGGCCGCGTTCGCCGCGGTGGCGGCCACGCGGGCGCGCTCGACGGCATCGGCATCCAGGTCCTCGCCCGCGATCTCGAGCGACTCGACCTCCGCGTCCTCGTTCGGCTTGGACTTGAAGCGGTCGAAGGCGTACAGCCGGAGAAGCGTGCCCTCCACCAGCGCGCCGGCCACCCCGTCACCCGAAGGGGCCGCCCAGGACAGCGAGACCGCGCCCAGCTCCTTGGCCCGGGCTGCGGCGGCTGCCGCCGCCATGCGGGCACGCTCGGCACCGAACTCGCCGCGCTTGCCCAGGCCGCTGATCAGCACGCGCCGCTGCCCGCCGCCCGGAGCGTCCTCATGCGTGACCGCCACCCGCTTGAGCGCGGCCTTGGCCTCCCCGAGCTCGACCAGCCGCTGGAGGGCAGGGTCGGCCAGCTCCTCGTCCTCGAACAGCCCCACCACGCGCGTGTCGGCGGCCGTCTCCTCGGGCGCGCCTCGGCGGGCGCTGACGCTGGGTCCTGGCATGGGCGCGGGAGCATAGCCCGGCGATATGGTTCGAGCCCCCCCGGAACTCGCTCCAAACCCGCAAGGAGACCCAGCCCAGATGCCCAAGACCGTGATCCTCGGCGCGGCCCGCACGCCGTTCGGAAAGATGGGCGGGGCGCTCGCCTCGCTCGACGCGACCGATCTCGGCGGCACTGCCATGGCCGCCGCGCTCGAACGGGCCGAGGTCGCGCCCGAGCAGGTCGAGCACGTGGTGTTCGGGCAGGTGCTGCAGGCCGGCCAGGGCCAGATTCCGAGCCGTCAGGCCCAGATCAAGGCCGGGATTCCCAAGGAGGTGGGCTCGGAGACCATCAACAAGGTGTGCGCCTCGGGCCTGCGCTCGGCGGGCATCATCGACCAGGCGGTGCGAGCGGGCGATCTCGACGTGGCGATGGCCGGCGGGATGGAGTCGATGTCCACCGCGCCGTATCTCCTCAAGCAGGCGCGCTTCGGCTTTCGCATGGGCGAGGCCAAGGCGCTGGACGCGATGGTCACCGACGGGCTGACCAACCCGTTCACGGGCAAGCACATGGGAGAGGAGGCAGACGAGGTCGGCGAGGAGCTCGAGATCACTCGCGCGGACATGGACCGCTTCGCGCTGCGCTCGCACGAGCTGGCGGTGCAGGCCACCGACGAGGGCCGGCTGCCGGAGGAGATCGTTCCCGTCACGATCAGCCTCGCGCAAGGGCGACACCACCGTGGAGATCGACGAGGCGCCGCGGCGTGAGTCGTCGCTCGAGGCCCTGTCCAAGCTGCGCGGCGCGTTTCACAAGGAGGGCGCGCACACCGCCGGCAACGCACCCGGCGTCAACGACGGCGCGGGGGCCATGGTGCTGTCGAGCGAGGAATGGGCGAGGGCCAACGGGCGCACGCCCCTGGCCACGATCGTGGCCCAGGCCGCGGTGGCCGACGAATTCCCGTACCTCGCCCGGACGCCCGCCAACGCGACGATCAAGGCGCTCGAGAAGGCCGGCCTGTCCGTGGACGACATCGACCTGTTCGAGATCAACGAGGCGTTCGCCTCGGTCGCCCTCAACTCGATGCGCATGCTGGAGCTCGACGAGGACAAGGTCAACGTCAACGGCGGCGCGATCGCGCTCGGCCATCCGATCGGCGCCTCGGGAGCGCGCATCCTGATGACGCTGGTCAACGAGCTTCGCCGCCGCGGCGGCGGGCGCGGCGTGGCCGCGATCTGCTCGGGCGGGGGCCAGGGCGACGCCATGATCGTGGAGGTCAACGGCGGCTGACGTCGACCTGCGCCGCGCCGCCGAGGCGGTGCTGCGCCACAACGACGCCCTGGTCCCGCACGAGCTGGGCTCGCGGAGCGCCTACTGAGCGGTGCCCGAGCTCGCCGGGGCCTCGATCGGGGCCGGCGCCGGCTGGGTGATCCGGATGTGGTTGCCGAACGGGTCACGCACGGCGCAGTCGGTGCCGTAGAAGCGCTCCTCGGGCTCCTGGATGATGTCGACGCCGTCGTCCCGGAGCTTCTCGAAGGTCGCTCGGCAGTCGTCGGTGGTGAGGATGAAGCCGAGCCCAATGGCGCCCTTGCTGAGCAGGCCGCGGATCTGATCGGCACTGTCCTCGTCGATGAACGCTCCGGGCACCTCGAGCAGCAGCTCGCGGTCGGGCTGGCCGGGCACGCCGACGGTGAGCCAGCGCATGAACTCGAGGTCCGCGTCCGCGCGGACCTCCATCCCGAGCTTGCCGACATAGAAGTCGAGAGCCTTGTCCTGGTCGAGGACCCAAACGCTTGAGTGTGTGATGGCGTTGAACATGCCGATCAAGCTAGTCCCGATCAGCGCGCCGGTCTTCTCCAAAAGTGCTCGATGAGGGCCGGTCCCAGGCTGCCACCACGCAGCCCGGCACACCTGCCCGCACGGCGGCGTGCGGAGCCTTCTGCTCGCGCTCGCGATAGGCGCGAGGCGATGTACCGACGATCTCGTTGAAGGTGCGGCTGAAGCTGCCCAGGCTGGTGAATCCCACGTCGAGGCAGATCTCGGTCACGGACCGGTCGGTGTCACGCAGCAGCGCCATGGCCCGCTCGAGGCGTCGCCGCTGCAGGTAGCGGTGGGGCGTCTCTCCGAAGGTGTCCTTGAAGCTGCGAATGAAGTGCGCGCGCGACAGGTGCACGGAGTCCGCCAGCGCCTCGATGTCCAGCGCGTCGGCGTAGCTGCGGTCCATGGCGTCCCGGGCCCGCAGCAGCCGACGGTTGTTGTCCACGCTCAGCGCGCCGGTCATCGCGCCCGACCTTACCGGCGCCTCATGCGAGTCGTCCGGACGAATGTCCATGCTGGGCCTGCAAGCGCTAATGGAAACCATTCGTCGTGCCGATGCGAACGGCGTGAAGTCGCGCGCCGCGATTCTCGTCGCTGTCCTCTCCGCGGGGCTGGCCCTCGCCCCGAGCGCGCTCGCCGTGCCGGAGCAGGGCGACGCGGGCGACACTCCGTCGACCGCCCAGGACCTCACCACCCAGGTCGTCGACTCGATCTCCGGCACGTTCGCCGGCGCGGACTCGGACCTGTTCCGGGTGTGCCTGAGCGGCGGCGGCTCCTTCTCGGCCTCCACCGTCGGCGTCACCGACCCCGGCACCAACACACAGCTCTTTCTCTTCGACGCCGCCGGCATGGGCATCTACGCGGATGACGACGCGGCGGGCACCGAGCAGTCCACGCTCCCGGCCGGCCATCCGCTGACCCCTGCGGCGGCCGGCGAGTACCTCCTGGGCGTCTCGCCCTACGACCGCGACCCTCAGAGCGCCGCCGGCGCGATCTTCAACAACGTGCCCTACCTCGTCGGCGCCGACGGCCGCGGCGCGGCCGCGCCGGTGGAGCGCTGGTGGGGCGGGCTGAGGGCATCGGGCGCCTACACCGTCTCGCTGACCGGCACGAGGGCCTGTGAGTCCGTGCCCCCCACGATCGACCTGCGCAGCCCGGCCGACGGCGCCCAGGTGCCGCTCGGCGCCGGGGTGGAGGTGGACTTCTCCTGCGCCGACGCGGGCGGCTCGGGCGTGGCGTCGTGCGTCGGCAGCACGCCCGATGGCGAGCCGCTCGACACCTCGAGCATCGGTCCGCAATCGGTGACGGTCACGGCCCGCGACGGGGCCGGGAACGAGACCACCGAGACTGCGACCGTGGAGGTCGTCGACGCGGGGGCACCGACCATCTCGCTGCGGACGCCGGCCGACGGCGCCGAGTACTCCGTGGGCGACGAGCTGATTGCCGACTACGAGTGCCTGGACGAGCCCGGCGGGTCGGCCGTGGCCTCCTGCACGGGCGACCTGGCCGACGGCGCGGCCCTCGACACCTCGAGCCCAGGCGCCTACACGTTCACGGTCACCGCCACCGACGCTGCGGGCAACTCGGGCTCCACCACGGCCTCCTACACGATCTCCGACGGCGGGTACGACTTCGGCGGCTTCCTCTGGCCGGTCCGCGACTTCCCGGCGGTCAACCGCTGGCCGGCGGGGCTGCCGGTGCCGATTCGCTTCTCGCTCGGCGGCTACCAGGGCAGGGACGTGCTCGAGGGCTGGCCCCGGGTGGCCGAGGTGGAATGCGGCGCCGGCGAGACGCCGGCGGACGGCCACCCCGCTCGCAGCCCGTGGGGCAAGGGACTGCGCTACAAGCCGCGCCGGGACCGCTACGTGTTCTGGTGGAAGACCAGCCGCGACTGGCGCGGCAGCTGCCGTCAGTTCCTCCTCAAGCTGGACGACGGCTCGCTGCACCGCGCCGAGTTCCGCTTCACCCGCCTGCACTGGTGGGGTGTTTGGACGCATTGAGCCGAGTAAAGACGCACCCCGGCTGCAAGAAGGGCTAGTCTGACGGCGATGAAGCACTGGCTCGTCCTCGTCGCGGTTTACGCCGTCGTGGCCGCGCTGGTCCTTCCCGGCTCGCTGCTGGCCTCGCAGGATCAGGCAACGCCCACCGCCACCGCGGAGGAGACCACCGAGCCGGCGCCCACGCCCGAGCAGCTCGACCAGGCCGTCGAGGATCAGGACGCCGGCGGCGACGCCGAGCCCCCCGCCGAGACCGCCCCGCCCGAGGCCGAGAGCACTGCGCCGGCCGAGCCCGAGGTCGAGCCCGAGGCCGAGAAGAAGCCCGCGGCCAAGGCGGCGCCGCCCGTGGAGCCGGCACCGGCCGAGCCCGCCCCCGCCAAGCCGGCGGCCGACCAGGCGGAGAAGGATCAGGCCGCGAAGGCCGCCAAGCTCGACAAGGCGGGAGAGAGCAAGAAGGCCAAGGCGGCGGCCACCGCCAACGTCACCATCTCCGACTTCCGCTTCACTCCGGCCACCGTCACGGTGGTGAAGGGCGACACCGTCACGTGGACGAACGACGGGCCAACCGGGCACTCGGCCACCGCAAGCAACGGCGAGTTCGACACGGGCATCTTCCCGGCCGGGCAGAGCCGCTCCGAGACCTTCGACACGCCCGGCACCTACGCCTACATCTGCACGCCCCATCCGAACATGGAGGGGACCGTGGTGGTGGAGGCGGCGGGGTCCGACCCCGCGGGTGAGGAGGAGGAGGCACAGCTCGAGAACGACGAGGAGGCGCTCGACGAGGATCTCGAGGCCGACTTCGACAGCGGCGGCCTGCCGAACACGGGCCGCGACGAGCGCACGATGATCATCCTCGGCCTGGTCATGATCGCCATCGGCAGCGTCCTCTCGCTGCGCACCCGCCGCCAGAGCTGAGCGAGCCGACCGGATAGCCTGCTGGCCCTCATGTCCACCAGGAAGATCCGCGTCGTGGTGGCCAAGCCGGGTCTGGACGGGCACGACCGGGGGGCCAAGATCATCGCCCGGGCGTTGCGCGACGCGGGCATGGAGGTGATCTACACCGGCCTGCATCAGACGCCGGAGCAGATCGTCGAGACGGTGCTCCAGGAGGACGCCGACGCGGTCGGGCTGTCGATCCTGTCGGGAGCGCACATGACGCTGGTGCCGCGGATCGCCTCCCTGCTCGAGGGAGAGGGCGCCGAGGACGTGGTGCTGGTGGTGGGCGGAACGATCCCCAGCGAGGACATCCCCGAGCTCAAGGAACTGGGCGTGGCCGAGGTGTTCACCCCCGGAGCGCCGGTTCAGGGGATCATCGACTTCATCCGCGAGTCCGTCCCGGCGTAGACGGACGGCATGACGTCAGAGCCGTTGGCGCCGGTACGCGATTGACTCGTCAGTCAATGAAGTAAGATCGGCTCCGCCTCCGGTCGGCAGCCCGCCGTCCGAGCGCGAAGATCAAGCCAAGGAGAAGCTCCCGTGAAGATCTGCGTCCTCGTCAAAGAGGTGCCCGACGCGGCGGTCGAGAAGCGCATGGACCAGGGGTCCAAGCGCATCGACCGCTCGGGCGAGACCACGCTCAACCAGTTCGACACCCACGCCATCGAGGCTGCGATGCAGATCCGCGAGGGCGGAGGCGCCGACGTCGACGAGATCGTCGCCGTGACGATGGCCCCGTCGGAGGCGGGCCGCACCCTCAACAAGGCGGTGGCGCTGGGCGCCGACCGCTCGGTGCACCTCACCGACGAGGCGCTCGCCGGCTCGGACGTGTGCGCCACCGGCTACGCGCTGGCCAAGGTGCTCGAGACCGAGTCGCCCGACCTCGTCCTGCTCGGCCAGCAGTCGGCCGACGGCGAGTGCTACACGATCGGCGCCGTGGTGGCCGACCATCTGCGCATGCCCTCGCTGACCCAGGTCATCAAGCTCGACGTGGACGGCGACAAGCTGCGTTGCGAGCGCCAGGCCGAGTACGGCTACGACACGGTGGAGATCGAGCTGCCCGCCGTGATCTCGGTGGGCGACGCGATCAACGAGCCGCGCTACCCGTCGCTCAAGGCGATCATGGGGGCCAAGAAGAAGCCGCGCGACACGAAGTCCGCCAGCGACGCCGGCATCGACGCCGACCGCGTGGGCGAGCAGGGCTCCCGGACGGCGGTCCTCGCCATCAATCCCCCGGCCGAGAAGGCGGCGGGCGAGATCATCGAGGACGAGGACACGAACGAGACCGTCGAACGCATCGTCGGCTGGCTCGAGGAAAGGAAACTCCTCGCATGAGCATCCTCACCTACGCACTTCACTACGAGGGCGAGTTCAACAAGAACTCGCTGGGCGCGGTGTCCGAGGGCGCCAAGCTGGCCGGCGACCTGGGCGGCGAGGCGGGCGTGGTGGTCGTCGGCGGCGACGACCTGACCGACGACTTCTGTGCCTCGCTCGGCCGCTACGGCGCCACCAAGGTCTATCGGGTCAAGGGCCCGGAGGGCCTGGGGGCGCCGGTGGTCGACGCGATGGCCAAGGTCATCACCGACGACGGCTACAAGTACGCCCTCTTCGGCGGCGGCCTGCTCGGCTTCGAGATCGGCGCTGGGCTGACCGCTCGTCTCGACGCCGGGGTGACCATGGAGGTCACGGCGGTCAAGGCTCAGGACGGCAAGCTCGTGGCCGAGCGGCCGATTCTCCAGGACTCGGCCATCGTCGACGTGGGCTACGTGAGCGAGCCGGGCATCATCATCGGCCGCCTCAACGCCTTCGACGTCAAGGAGGCGGGTGACGGCGCAGCCGAGGTGGTGGACGTCGACGTCACCTTCGAGGACCACTCGACCAAGGCCGTGATGGTGCAGCGCGGCGAGCAGCGCGGCGCCGACGTGAACATCGAGGACGCCGACATTCTCGTCGCCGGCGGCCGTGGTCTCGGCAAGGCCGAGGGCTTCGAGCTGTGCGAGTCGCTGGCCGGCGCCCTCGGGGGCGCGGTGGCCGCCACCCGCGCGGTGGTCGACGCCGGCTGGTATCCGTACGCCGCCCAGATCGGGCAGACGGGCAAGACGGTCGCCCCGAAGCTCTATCTCGCGGCGGGCATCTCCGGCGCGATCCAGCACAAGGTCGGCATGCAGTCCTCGGAGAACATCGTCGCCATCAACAAGGACCCGAACGCGCCGATCTTCGAGTTCTCCGACCTCGGCGTGGTGGGCGACCTGAACAAGATCATGCCCAAGCTCACCGAGGCCCTGAAGGAAAAGAGGGGCTGACGCCCGGATGGCCACCGCTCCGATCGAGTTTCCGCCGCCGGTCGACTCCGCCAGGGAGTTCGTCGGCGCACCCACCGACCCGGAGGACGAGCGCATCGAGGTCGGCGTCGTGATCGTCGGCGGTGGGCCGGGCGGGCTGTCGTGCGCAATCCGCCTGACCCAGCTGCTGGCCGAGGACGAGGCGCTCATGGAGTCGCTCGGCGAGGTGCCGGTGGCGCTGGTGGAGAAGGGCAAGAACCCCGGCTCTCACCTGCTGTCGGGGGCAATGATGAACCCGTCCGCGATGCGCAAGCTGTTCCCGGACCTGGACGAGAGCGAGTGGCCGACCTACGGCGCGGTGGAGAAGGACGCGGTCTATCTGCTGCCCAACAGCAAGCGCGCGATCCCGCTCAAGCCCACGCCGCCGCCGTTTCGCAACCACGGCAATCACGTGACCTCGGTGGCCCAGCTCGGGCGCTGGCTGTCCAATCAGGCCGAGGAGGCCGGCGTCTACATCCTGGGCGAGACCGCGGCCGCGCGCCTGCTGGTCGACGACGACCGCGTGGTCGGCGTGCGCTCCGGTGACAAGGGACGGGGCAAGGACGGGGAGGAGCTCGGCAACTTCGAGCCCGGGTCCGACCTGATCGCCAAGGCCACCGTGCTGGCCGAGGGCACCCAGGGACACCTCACCGGCGCCGCGATCCGCCACTTCGACCTCGGCTCCGAGGACCCGCAGCAGTGGGAGCTCGGCGTGAAGGAGGTCTGGGAGGTCCAGCAGCCGCTCGACCGGGTCGTTCACACGATGGCCTGGCCGCTGCGCTTCGGTCCCAAGTACCGCGAGTTCGGCGGCTCGTTCATCTACCCGATGGGCGAGGACAGGGTGTCGATGGGCCTCGTGGTGGGGCTCGACTACCGCGACGCCTCGTTCTCGGTTCACGACGCCCTCCAGGAGCTCAAGGGCCATCCGCTGGTGGCCAAGATCATCGAGGGCGGCAAGCGCGTGGGCTGGGGGGCGAAGACGATTCCCTCCGGCGGCTACTGGGCCCAGCCGCGGCGGTACTGGGCGCCCGGCATGGCCATCTGCGGCGACGGCGCCGGGATGGTCAACATCCCCACCCTCAAGGGCGTGCACTACGCGATGCACGCCGGCATGTTCGCGGCGGAGGCGATCTACGAGCGGCTCAAGGGCGGCGAGGAGGGCACCGCCGACCTGTCCAACTACGAGGCCAAGGTGCGCGGCTCGGAGATCGAGACCGACATCCGCCGCTCGCGCAACATGCGCCAGCCCTTCTCACGCGGCTTCCTGGTGGGCGGAGCGATCGCGAACATGATGGAGATCTCGGGCGGACGCTTCCCCGGCGGCCGCTGGGCCACCCACGACGACGCCACCGTCGACGTCTTCATCGGGGACCGCGACAAGGACTACCCGAAGCCCGACGGCAAGACCACCTTCGACAAGCTGTCGTCGGTCTTCCTCACCGGCAACGCCACGCGCGACGACGCGCCCAACCACATCCGCATCCAGGACAAGGTGCCGCTCGACGTCGCTCTGATGTGGCAGAACATGTGCCCGGCCGCCGTCTACGAGGTGCCCGAGGACGAGCTCGAGGCCGCTCGCTCCGGAAACGGCGCGGGCAACGGCAACGGCAAGCTCGACGGCAAGCACGAGGTCAAGCTGCAGATCACCCCCTCGAACTGCGTGCAGTGCGGGGCGATCACCGCGAAGGGCGGGCGCCTGACGCCCCCCGAAGGCGGCGACGGCCCCAACTACCAGGTCACCTGAGGGCCTGAGGACCTCGCCCTCGGCGTCCTCGCCCCCTCGCGTGCAGAGCACGCGTCGGGCGCTGCGTCCTTGAGGGCGCGCTTCTCAGGCATCTCAGCTGACCTGGCGAGCCAGGTCACCCGAGGGCCACCTCACGGGAGGGCCCGGGCGGCCCGGTACTCCGCCCTCGCCGCGAAGCTCGAACGCATCTCGTCGGTCAGCTCGTCCAGGAACTCCTCGCGGTAGGTGGAGTCGGTGAGCACGGCGATCGCGTAGTAGAGGCCGGCGAACGCTCCGATGCCCCCCGACACGCGCAGCAGCGCCTCGGTGATCTCGACGCGCTCGCCGAACAGGCCGAAGCCGAGCACCACGGAGCCCTCGGCCACCTCCCACGATTCGCGGATGGAGGGGCCCACCGCCAGGGCGCCCAGCACGACGAAGAAGGCGGCCACGGCCAGGCTCACCACGATGGTCTGGAGCGCCTGGCTGACGAACAGCACCAGACCGACGTTGAAGCGCTCGCGGCGCTCGAGCGCCGGGCCGTCGCCCGCGTCGTTCTCCAGCTCCCTCACCTCGCGGGGCAGCCGCACGATCACGAACAGCGATCCGGCTCCCACGAGCAGGGCGGCGACCAGCGCGAGGAACACGTCGGGCATGCGCGAGAACACCTGCCACATCTCGGTATTGATGAACAGGACGAGCGCGAACACGAGCAGGAGCGGCACCGCCTTGGACAGCACGGTCACAGCCACGTCGAGCTGTGCCACCAGACGGGTCCCCGCCCAGCGCACGATCCAGACGAGCCCGCCGGCAATCACCGCGTAGGTCAGCAGCAAGATCAGGGCGTTGACGGCGAGCGTGGCTGCCGCGCTGCCCACCTGGCCGCCGAAGATGAGCGGGAGGGCGGCGGGGACGAGCAGGAACAGTCCGAGCTCGAGGTTGCCCACGTGCTCGGGCAGCGACCAGAAGCGCCGCCCGCGCGCGAGGTTGAGCAGGCCGAAGGCGCCGAGCAGGATGGCCAGGCCGCCCAGCACGGCGCCGACGTTCGTGAGCAGCGGCCAGTCGAGCTGGATTGCTCCAAGCGTCTCGGCGATGAACACCAGCGCCAGCAGAGGGGCCGCACGGGTCCAGACATCCTCCCGGGCGGAGCGATCCTCTACGAACAGGGGGAGGCCGTCACGGCGAAAGCGACGCTCGTAGGCGTCGAGGTCGGTCACCCGCCGTATTTGAGAGCCCGCGGCGGACGGGGTCAGCCGCTGCGCCCGCAGCAGCTGCGGCTCGCCGGCGCGCCGCGGCGCGCATGAGGCCCGAGGCCCAGCACGCCGGACGACACGCAGCCGAGGCCGGCTCCGAGCAGGCCAGCTGGGCGCCGAGCACGGAGACCGAGCACGCCGCCGGCGCCGAGGGCCCCGAGCTCGGCGGTGTTGCGGAGACCGTTGTAGGCGGCGAAGGCGCGACCGTGGAGCACGCTCGGGGACGCGTTCTTGGATCACGGTTCGGACCAGCACGTTCTTGAGCCCGTGGGCCAGCCCGCCGCCGACGAAACCGCCGATCACCACGGGCAGGATCGCCCAGGACGCCGCGAAGGCCATCCCGGCGCCCTGGATCGCGAGCGCGGACAGGGCGAGCGCGGCCATCGCTGCGGCTTTCGCCGCTGGGCCACGCGGCGCGGCGAGCCCGGTGGCGCCTGCCACCATGCCGATCATCCAGGCGGCCCCGGTGAGCGCGTAGCCCGCGTCCCGCCACCCACCACGTCCTTGATGTAGAAGACCTCGACCGTCAGGGAGGCGGAGATGAACAGGAGGCCCAGCACGCGGCTGCCGACTAGCACGCGGAGCAGGTCGTCGCGCCAGAGGAAGCGGAAGCCGTCCCGGGCCCGGTCGCCGGGCTTCGTGTGCATGACGCCGGCGGGTGCGCGGCGCGTACGCATGCAGGCTGCGGCGAGCGCGATGGCCACGAAGCTAGCGGCGTTGACGAGCAGGGCGAGCCGCGAACCGCCACCGGCGGTGAGCGACGCCGGCCAGCCAGCGGACCGATGGCGAAGCCGGCGTAGCGCGCCGTCTCGACCCAGCCGTTGGCCTGCATAAGGCCGGTCTCGGCCGGCCACCGCCGGGAACCAGCGCGAACTCGGCCGGCTGGCTGACCGCCGAGCCCACGCCCGAGCAGCGACGGACAGCAGCGAGTATCGAGGCGAGGGAGTCGGTGAAGGCAAGGCCCGCGGCTACCAGGCGCCTGCACCAGCGACGCGAGTACGAGCAGGCGCGCGCTCTCCACCCTGTCCGCCAGCAGGCCCGGCCAGCGGGGCCAGCGCCACCACCGGGACCATGGTGGCGGCGAACAGCGCCGACACGGCCAGGCCGGAACCGGTGAGGGCGTGCACCTGCAGCACGAGACGCGATCAACGCCACGAAGTCGCCGGCGGCCGACAGGCCGACGGCGCCGATGAGCAGGCGGAGATCGCGAGACGAAGACATGGCTCAGCGATGCAGCCGGTAGACGCGGAAGAAGTCGTTCTCGATCGGGAGCACCTCGACGTTGCAGAAGCCGGCGGCGCTCGGCGTAGTCACGCATCGGTGTCGGCCCGCATCACCGTGCCGGTGCCCACCGGGTGGTCGTGATCCATCCCGGTCGGCAGACAGCAGAGCACGCTGAAGCCGTACATCAGCCGATCGACGTCGACCGGCGGGCGCCGAGAACGAGTCGGACACGCGCTCGTCCATCACGAGCACGGCACCGTCGGAGCCCGCGAGGCGGTGCAGCGTCTCGAGCAGCTCGACGGGGCGGGGCACGTCGTGCAGCGCCTCGAAGATCGTGACCAGGTCGTAGCTGCCGGACAGCCCGGGATCGGCGGCGTCGGCCACGTGGAAGCGAACGCGCTCGCTCAGTCCGTGGTCGGCGGCATTGGCGCGCGCGAGCTCCACCGAGGCCTCGTCGAGGTCGTATCCGTCCACCTCGACGTTCGGATAGGCGCTGCGCGATCGCGATGCTTGACCAGCCACCGCCAGAGGCCACGTCGGCCACGCGGCCCCCTTCGCTCAGCCGCGCATGGATGTCGGGAAGCGAGGGCAGCCACTCGCGGCCGAGCTCATTGAGGAACAGGGCGCGATTCTGGTCGGCCTGGGCCTCGCGTCCGTCGGCGCCGTAGGCCGTCCAGGGCACGCCCGCACCGGTACGGAAGGCGTCCAGGACCTGCGGCAGTGCCTGGCCGGTGGCCGCGATGACGCGCGCGATGGGCGCCATGTAGTCGAGGCTGTCGCGCTTCACGAGCACCTCGGCGTGGTCGTCGGAGATCGAGAAGCGGCGCTCCAGCGCGTCGGCCTCAGGGTTCTCGACGTCGAGGATTCCGCCCGCGGCCTGGGCCTCGAGCCACTCCCGCACGTAGCGTTCGTTCGTGCTGGTCGCGGACGCCAGCGCGCGCGAGTTGAGCGCACCGAGGTCGGCCAGCGTCACGTAGAGGCCGAGCCGGTCGCCGATGTGTACCTCGAGCACCTCCATAGCGGCGATGTAGCGCTCGAGCAACGGTCGGCGAAGGGCGGGCTCTGGGTCTGGGCTACGGCAGACATGTCTCTCCGGAAGTCGGGATCGGCACGAGTGTCCACTCGTGCCGTCAGCCCACCGTCATCCGCCCGTCAGCAGACGATCAGGCCCCGATGCGCGGATACGCTCTCGCCGTGCTGCGTGTGCACATGCTCGGAGACCTGGCCCTCGAGCTGGACGGCGTGACCATCGATCCTCCGGCCGGGCGCCGGGCACGTGAGCTGATCGGCTGGCTGGCGCTGAACCCGGGGACGCATGCGCGCTCGGAGCTGGCCTCGCGCTTCTGGCCCGACGTGCTCGACCAAAGCGCTCGAGCAAGCCTGCGCACGGCCCTGCACGAGTTGCGGCGAGACCTGGGGCCGGCTGCGGGTCAGCTCACGGCCACCCGCGAGAGGGTCGGGCCTCGAGGGCGAGCTCTGGGTCGACGCTCTCGTGTTCCGGAGGCTCGCGGACGACGGGCGCGCGGAGGAGGCCCTCGCCCTGGCGCGCGGCGAGCCGCTCGCCGGGCTCGACGAGGAATGGGTGCTGGCCGTGCGGGACGACCATCGCCACATCCTTGCCGAGGTGCTCGAAGCGCTGGCGCAGACGGCCGAGTCGGGCGGGGATCTCGAATCCGCCGTGCGCTTCAGCCGTGACCTGGTGCGCCTGGACCCGGTGTCGGAGGACGCGGGGCGCCGGCTGATGGTCCGGCTGGCGGCGTCAGGGGACCGGCCGGCGGCGCTCGCCGCCTACGAGCGACTGCGGGAGCGCCTGCGCCGCGAGCTCTCGATGGCGCCCTCCCGGGCGACCCGCGAGCTGGCCGAGACGCTGCGCGAGCCGGAGGAGCCTGCGGAGGGGGCGGTGGCCACCCCGCCGCTCCCGCCCCCGCTGCGCCGGCGTGAGCGCAGTGTCCTTATGGGCCGCGAGGCGGAGCTCGAGCGCGCGAGAGAGCTCATGAAGCGTTCGCTTGAAGGTGACCTTCAGCTCACGCTGATCTCGGGCGAGCCGGGAATCGGAAAGTCTCGCCTGCTCGGCGAGCTGTGTCGAGCGGCGCACGCCGCTGACATGACGGTGCTGTACGGCCGCTGCTACGAGGAGCCGCTCGGCCCGTACCAGCCCTTCGCCGAGGCGCTGTCCGAGTACCTCCATGGCAGCCCGCTACAAGCGGCGGAGCTGGGAGCGGCAGCCGGCGAGCTGGCCCGGCTGTCACCTCGAATCGCCGACCGCCTCGGGGCAGCGGCCGGCCCGGAGGCCGACGCCTCCGAGGGCGCGCGCTTCAGGCTGTTCGAGGCGGTCGTGTCGCTGCTCGAGCACAGCGTCCGCCGCGGCCCGGTGCTGATCGCGCTGGACGACCTCCACTGGGCCGATACGGCAACGCTTCTACTTCTGGCCCACCTCGTTCGCTCCTCGCTCGATGGGCTCGCCCTGGCGGGCGCCTACCGCGAGAGTGAGCTGTCACGCACCCACCCGCTGGCGGCCACCCTTGCCGACCTCCGCCGCGACCGGATGGTGGAGCGCATCGCGCTCACCGGCCTGGACCGCGGCGAGGTCGCCGGCCTGGTCACCTCCTGGGTGGGACCGGAGGCGCCGGGCGAGCTGAGCGCCGCGGTGCACGAGGAGACCGGGGGCAACCCGTTCTTCGTCGAGGAGGTGCTGCGCCATCTCAGCGAGTCGGGCGGGCTGCTCGGAGAGGACGGGGGGTGGGTGACCGGCGCCGGCGTCGCCGAGCTGGGCATACCCGAGGGGGTCAAGGAAGTGATCGGACGCCGTCTGTCGCGGCTGTCGGCTGCGGCCAACCGGGTTCTGGGCGCTGCGGCGGTTGCCGGACGCGCCTTCAGCGTCCCCGTGCTCGAACGCGTGGAGCCGCTGGCGGGGGAGAACGTCATCGAGGCCGTGGAGGAGGCCACGGCGGCGCAGCTCGTACGCGAGGAGGACCGCCCCGGCAGCTACTCGTTCGCCCATCCGCTGATCCACGAGACGCTGTACGGCGAGCTCAGCATGGCGCGCCGCGTGCGCCTGCACGCCGCGTTGGCCGAAGCTCTCGACGCGGGCGATCCCGAGCTCCTGGTGAGCGTCGCCCGTCATCGCATCGAGGCGGCGGGAGAAGGCGGCCGAGGCCGGGCCGCCGAGGCTGCGCTCGCCGCCGCCCGCCACGATCTCGGCCGGCTCGCCTACGAGGAGGCTGCGGACATCTGCAAGCGGGCGCTCGAGGTGGCGGACCGAAGCGACCACCAATGCCAGTGCCTGCTGGTACGGGGCGACGCCCTGTCGCGCGCCGGTGATCTCGAGACAGCTCGCGCGTGCTTCCTCGAGGCCGCCGAGCTTGCTCGCACGGGTGGCGCCGAGGCTCCCGGTAGCGACGCGCTCGCCCGGGCAGCGCTTGGCTTCTCGGGGCTCGGGGTGACCATCCTGGCCGTGGATCCCGAGGTGGTGGGCTTGCTGCGCGAGGCTCTGCACGCCCTGCGGCCGGACGAGCACACCCGCCGGGCGCAGCTCCTGTCGCGGCTCACGATCGAGCTCTACTACGGCTCGACTCCGGGGCAGCGACATGAGCTGGGCCGGGCCGCCGTCGAGGAGGCGACCCTGGCCGGCGACGATGCTGCCCTCGCCGACGCGCTCGGCGCCCTGCACGTCGCGCTCTGGTACCCGGACGGCTTGGACGAGCGTCTCGAGGTGTCCGCGGAGCAGGTCACCGTGGCGCGCCGCGTGGGCGACCGGGAGCGCGAGCTCCAGGGCCACAACTGGTGCGTGCTCGACTTGCTGGAGGCCGGCAACATCGAACGCGTCGACGCGCACCGGGCGGAGCACGCTCGGCTGGCGGACGAGCTGCGATTGCCCGGCTTCCAATGGTGGAGCCACACCTGGGCCGCGATGCGAGCCATGCTGGAGGGCCGGTATCAGGGCGCGCGCGAGGAGCTCGAGCGGCTGCGCGCGATCGCGGAGCGGATCGGCGACCACAATGCCGAGCTCTTCCACCGGCTCGGGCTCTTTCACCTGGAGTTCGAGGATCAGGAGCTCAGCGACGAGATGCTCGCCTTCGGGATCGAGCAGGCAGAGAGCTCGCCGGCGAGCTACGCCTACCGCGGCGCGCTCGCCTGCGTGTTCGTCTGGCAGGGCCGGCGCGACGAAGCCCGGCGCCAGCTCGCGCTGCTGGCCGAGAACGACTTCGCGGCAATCAGGCCCGACATGAACCGGCTCGCCTCGACCGCGGATCTGGCCGTGGCCGCCTGGCACCTGGACGACCGCGCCACGGCGGCCGGGATCTACGAGCGCGCCAGGCACTGGTCGGGCCGCCTCGCCATCGACGGGCGTGCTTTCTACTGCTACGGCTCGCTCGACCTGTTCCTGGGGATGCTCGCCACAGTGCTCGGGCGATACGAGGAGGCCGAGGCCCATTTCGGCCTCGCTCTGCGCCACAACGAGCGCATCGGCGCGGCGCCCTGGCTGGCTCACGCGCGGGCCCGCTACGGCGAGATGCTGCTGCGCCGCGGTCGCGCCGAGGACACGGCTCAGGGCGAGCAGCTGATCGCCCAGGCAGCCGCAGACGTCAGGGCGCTGGGCCTCACGAGAACGGCGCGGGAGTTCGAATCGGCACTCGCGACCCACCGCTAGACTCGAACGAGTAATGAAGGCGGATATACATCCCGAGTACGTCCCCGCGCACGTTCGCTGCAGCTGCGGCAACGAGTTCTGGACGCGCTCCACCAAGCCCGAGCTGAACGTCGAGATCTGCTCGAACTGCCACCCGTTCTACACCGGCCGGCAGAAGCTCGTGGACACCGGAGGCCGCGTCGAGCGCTTCCGCCGCCGGGCTGCACGCTCCCGCCGATAGCAGGCAGATCTTGCGGCGCTGCGCGCACCGCCGCCGCAACTCTTCCGGCTCGTCTCTGTTCTCACGGAGCATGCCTCGTGCGCCAATATCGATCGCTCTCGGCGCCGCCGTCCTGGCGGCGCTGAGTGCGCCTGCCGCGGCGGCGCCGCCCCCGGGCGCCGCCGAGACGGCGAAGGTCTCGGTGCGGGTGGTGACCTGCTCGGTGGACACCCACGAAGCTGCCTTCAAGGCACGCATGCAGCAGATCGCCGGCACGCAGCGGATGGGGCTGCGCTTCACGCTGCTCGAGCGGACGGACGCCACCGGCTTCCAGCCGGTGAAGGCGCCCGGCCTCGGTCGCTGGCGGCGCTCCCGGCCCGGGGTGGGCACCTTCGGCTACCGCCAGGCGGTGAAGGGGTTGCCCGCCAACGCGGTTCATCGCATGCGGGTCGACTTCCGCTGGTACGGCGCGGACGGAGACGTGATCGAGAAGGCCCGCCGCACGTCTCGCCCGTGTCGGCAGTACGTGGCCCTGCCCAACCTGACGGTCGGCCTGGTGGACTCGGCCAGCACCAAGGTCGCGGGAGTCCGGCGCTACCGCGCGCGGGTCGCCAACCCCGGGCTTGCGCCGGTGGCCTCGGCTTCGGTGCGCTTCTGGGTGGACGGCGGCGTGATCGACACCGTGACCGTCGGCCCGCTGGCGATCGCACAGCAGCGGGTGATCGGCTTTCGCGGGCCCGTCCTGCGCCGGCTCGGTAAGAGCCCAGGTGGATCCGGACGGCGTGATCGTCGAGAGCTCCGAGCAGGACAATCTCGAGGAGCTACGTTGCGCCGACATCGCCCCGCTCTGAACCGGTTCTCGCGAAACAGCGCGAACCCGCCGTTACGATGAGCGAGGTGAGCGCGTCCTCCATCGACAGCGGCCCGTCGACCAACGGGAGCGCTCCCGACCACAAGCGGGAGGCCACGAGAGACGCTCCGATCGGCGGCCAGGCGGTGCTCGAAGGCGTGATGATGCGCGGCATCTCCACCTGGGCGGTGGCGGTGCGAAAGCCCTCGGAGGAGCAGATCGCGGCCGGCGGCGCGGACTCCAAGGAGGGGGCCAAGGGCGAGATCGAGGTGGTCTCCGAGCCGCTCGTCTCCTGGACGAAGCGCCACCGCATCCTGCGCCTGCCGGTGATCCGCGGCGTGGCCGCGCTGGGCGAGTCGCTCAAGATCGGCTTCCGCGCGCTCGGCATCTCGGCCAACGCGCAGGTGCCACCGGGCGAGGAGGGCGACAAGCAGGAGATCGGAGGCGGCGCCTGGGCGGGGACCATCGCCTTCGCCCTGCTGTTCGCGGTCGGTCTCTTCTTCCTGCTGCCTGCCGGCCTGACCAACATCTTCAAGGACGAGATCCCCAACTCGCTCCTCTTCGTGGTGATCGAGAAGCTGGTGCGGATCACGATCTTCCTGGCCTATCTCACCCTGATCTCGCGCATGCCCGACCTCCAGCGCGTGTTCCAGTACCACGGCGCGGAGCACAAGACGATCTCCTGCTACGAGGCCGGCGAGGAGCTCACTCCGGAGAACGCGCAGCGCTATTCGCGCTTCCATCCGCGCTGCGGCACGAGCTTCCTGTTGCTGGTGATGATCGTGGCCATCGTCGTCTTCGCTCCGCTGGGCAAGCTCGACTGGCACTGGCTGTTCATCTCGCGGATCGTCGGCATCCCGATCGTCGCCGGCCTCGCCTTCGAGCTGATCAAGTGGTTCGGCAAGAACCGCACCAAGCGCTGGGCCCGAATTCTCATGTGGCCCGGGATCCAGCTGCAGCGGCTGACCACGCGCGAGCCGGACCTGGCTCAGCTGGCCGTGGCCATCGCGGCGCTCCAGGCCGTGCTCGCGGTCGAGAACCCGCTCGCGGCCTCGGACGAGGACAAGGTGGGCATGGAGGTCGTGGCCTAGTGACCTGAGGGCCGTCTAGCGGCCGCGCGTGCGGCCCAGCTCGCGCGCCTGGCCCGCCAGGCCCTCGAGCAGGTCGCGGACGGCAGCCAGGCCGCTTCGCAACTCGCCGTCGCCGGCCTCGACGGGCAGCATCGAGTCCTGGAGTGAGACCAGCGTGAGGTCTGCCTCGGCCACCGCGCCCACGGCGCGGTCGATGTAGCCCGGAGCGCCGTTCGAGGACACGCCCGCCGACGGCTGCTCGAAGCTGCGTCCGGGCAGCCCGTGGCGTTCGGCGAAGCCCGCGTGGGTTCGCCGCGCCCGGCCGTAGGCCAGCTGCACCGGGCGGAAGAATGTCTCCTCGAGGCGCTCGGCGTTGTGGTCGTCGAGCCGTTCGTAGGCCTCGGTCAGGCAGGCGAGCGCCAGACCGAGCTCCTCGGTGGCCTCGGCCACGGTGTCCAGCAGCTCTTGATGCGCCTCGGCGGCGGAGTAGGGCATAGGCCTGAGACTAGATAGCCGCCCGGATTTGGCCCAGAGCGGTCTCGCTAGAGTCGTTCCGATGGGTGCCGTGCTTCTCACCGGCGGCACGGGTTTCGTGGGGATGGAGTTGCTCGACCGCTTCCTTTCGCGGGGTGAGCGCCAGGTCTACGCGCTCGTGCGTGCCGCCGACGACCGTGCCGCCGCCGAACGGCTGCCGGCTCACCCACGTCTGCACGCGGTGGCCGGCGACATCGAGCGCCCGGGCCTCGGGCTCACGTCCGCCGCCGCCGACCGGATCACCGACGAGGTGAGCACCGTCGTGCACTGCGCCGCGTCGGTGTCGTTCGACCTGTCGCTGGCCGAGTCGCGTGCCATCAACGTCGAGGGCACCCGTCGCGTGGTCGACCTCGCCGAGCGCTGCCAGGGCCTCGAGCGGCTCAGCTACATCTCCACCGCCTACGTATCGGGTGAGCCGCCCGGCCTGTTTCGGGAGGACCAGCTCGATGTCGGCCAGCGCTTTCGCAACGCCTACGAGCGCTCCAAGTTCGAGGCCGAGGTCATGCTGCGCGACCGGGGCGCCGACCTCCCGGTCCAGGTCCTGCGGCCCAGCATCGTCGTGGGCGACAGCCGCACGGGGCGCACCTCCTCGTTCAACGTCCTCTACGGGCCGCTCAAGGCCATAGCGCGAGGCACGATGCGGGCGATCCCCGCCCGCCGGTCCTCGCCGGTGGACGTGGTGCCGGTGGATTACGTCGCCGACCGCGCGTACGAGCTGGCCACGGACGGCCCGGACGAGACCTTCCACCTGGTGGCCGGGCGCAACGCCACGAGTGTGGGCCGTCTGCTCGACCTAGCCTCCGCGCATTTCGACCGCAGCCCGCCGACCGTGCTGCCGCCGTTGGCCTACCGGCGCCTGCTCCACCCCATCCTGCGCCGGCGCAAGCCGGCGCTTCGCAAGATGGAGGTCTACTTCCCCTACTTCGCGATGGATGTGCGCTTCGACGACCGGCGACTGGGTCCCGCCCCACGAGTGGAGGGCTACTTCGGCCGCCTGCTGGACTACGCGCAGGCCGCTCGCTGGGGGCGTGCGGAGCGCGGCGATTCGGGGTTGGCGCGTTAAGCGCGTAGAGTCCTTCGCATGGCAGTCGCACAGCCGGTAGGCATGACTCCGGCAGGAGGCGCCCGCGAACGAATTCTCGAGGCGGCCTACGAGCTGTTCAGCCGCCGGGGAATCGCCGCCGTGGGGGTCGACACGATCGTCGCCGAGGCCGGGGTGGCGAAGATGACCCTATACCGCCACTTTCCCTCCAAGGCGGACCTCGCGCTCGCCTTCCTGGAGAGGCGGGAGGAGCTCTGGACGCGGGAGTGGCTACAGGCTGAGGCCGTTCGTCGCGGCTCCACCGCGCCGGAGCGGTTGCTGGCCATCTTCGACGTGTTCGACGAGTGGTTTGCCCTCGAGACGTTCGAGGGCTGCTCGTTCGTGAACATCCTGCTGGAGACCTCGGACCGGGAGGACCAGGTCCGGGTAGCCAGCGTGAAGCATCTGGCCAACATCCGGGCCTTCGTGCGCGGACTCGCCGCGGAGGCCGGGGCAAAGGACCCCGAGGGCCTGGCCTGTCAGTGGCACATCCTCATGAAGGGCTCGATAGTCGCGGCGGGCGAGGGCGATCGCGCCGCCGCGCGGCGAGCCCAGGACGTGGGCGCGCTGCTCCTGGAACGCGAGCTGGCCGCCTAGGGCCCGAAGGCCGAGCTGGTCCGGCGTCGCAGCGCGCGCGCCCGGTCGGTGCCCCGCCGCCCTCGCCACGGGTGAGGACCCATGGCCCAAGGGTGCCAGCCGAGCATTCCGTACTGCTCGCGCACGCGCGCCTTCAGGTCGCCGCGGTGATCTCCGCAGGCGTAGCGGTTAGCTCCGTAGATGCCGCGCCCGTGCCAAACGAGCCAGCGTTCCGGCTCCGCGTCCACGTACTCGCCGTGGCGCAGGTCGAGAAGCTGGTGCTCGAGGTTGGACTGGGTCTCCGGGCCAGGTCTGCTCCCGCAGATCTCGCACCTGAAGACGACCGCGACGGGCACGCCCTCAAGCTACCCCATGCTCAGTCTGTCCGGGCTGACCTCGTCCGAGGCGGCGCGCCGGTCCCAGTGGATCTCCGCGAGCTCGGCGGGTGGGTCTCCGCGCAGGAGCCAGGTGCCGTCGGCCCTGCGCATGAGCAGCCCGCTCTCGTCGATCCGGCGGAGCCCGGTCGTCACCGATGCCCGCCGGCTCCCCACCAGCTGGCCGAGCAGCTCGTGGGACATCCGCAGCCGAATGCTGATGCCGTCGGGCGTGACGTGACCCCAGCGCTCGGCCAGGTGCCAGAACAGGACGAGCAGGCGGGTCTCGATCGGCGACAGCTGCAGCAGCGCCTGATGAACCGACATCCGCAGCGTCCGCCTGACGGCCCGCTCGAGCAGCGCGCGCAGGACCTGCGGCCAGCGAGCGAGCGTGCGCGCGAGCTGCTCGTCGAGGATCGCCAGACGCACCGGTGAGAGCACGTGCCAGCGCACGTGATAGCGAAGCAGCCCGCCTTCCCGGATCGGCACCCACGGCTGGAGCACGTCGCCCTCGCCGAGCAGCTCCGTGCAGGTCGAGCCGGCCAGGATCACGTCTCGGGCGAGCACGCCCTCCAGCATCAGGAAGCCGAGCCGTCCGCGGTCGCCTTCCTCGTGCGGCACCTCCCAGCGTCCGCAGGGGAGCGTCCGCACGCGGGCCACGAGCTCGAGCCGGGCTTCCCGGATCTGCTCCGCCGGCACCCGCAGGCCGAGCTCGGGGTCGAGCTCGAGCAGGCGGATGGGCCGCTCGTCAACCTGCTCCTGAAGATCGCGGTCGCTGGCCATAGACAGACCGTCCTCCCTCCCCGCGGGCGCGAGCCTAACCCGGGCGGTGTTGAAAAGCAACGTTGAACCGCAACACCTGGGCTTTGCGGGACCAGGCCGGGCATCGTAGGGTCGCGGCGCGAGCCACCGTGGGAGGAGCGCCTATGTGCCTGGCCATTCCCGGCCAGATCGTGCAGATCGTCGACAGCGAGAATCGTCTCGCTCAGGTCGACGTCGCCGGGGTGCAGCGCACGATCAACATCGGTCTGCTCGACGACGACGGCCAGGGCGTCGACTCGGGTGACTGGGTGCTCATCCACGTCGGCTTCGCTATGTCGCGAGTCGACGAGGAGGAGGCGATCGCCACCCGGCGGCAGCTGGAGCGCATGGGCGAGGACTACGAGGCCGAGCTCGAGGAGCTCAAGGCGAGCGTGATCGAATGACCGAGCCGACTGAGTCAGTCAACTCCTGTGGAGACCACTGCATCACCTGCTCGGACGAGGGCATCCCGATGCAGGTCGAGCGGATCGACGAGGATCGGAGCCTGGCACTCTGCGCGGCCGAGGACGGGTCGAAGAGCACGGTCGAGATAACCCTGGTCGAGCCGGTGGCGCCCGGCGACCGGCTGCTGGTTCACGCAGGGGTCGCGCTGGTGGGTCTCGGCGCATGAAGTACGTCGACGAGTTCCGCGATCCCGAGCTCGGCCGCGTGCTCGCGACCGAGATCCTGGGCGCGGTCGAGCCCGGTCGCCACTACAAGTTCATGGAGGTCTGCGGCGGCCACACGCACTCGATCTACAAGTACGGCGTCGACGACCTGCTGCCCGCCAACGTCGAGCTGGTGCACGGGCCGGGCTGCCCGGTGTGCGTGATCCCGATGGGACGCGTGGACGACGGCATCGCCATCGCCCGGCGGCCCGAGGTGATCTTCACCTGCTTCGGCGACATGATGCGCGTGCCCGGCTCGAAGGGCAGCCTGCTCGAGGCCAAGGCCGAGGGCGCCGACATCCGCATGGTCTACTCGCCGCTCGACGCGCTGCGGATCGCCAAGCAGAACCCCGACCGCGAGGTCGTCTTCTTCGCCATCGGCTTCGAGACAACGGCGCCGTCCACCGCCCTCACCCTCAAGCGGGCGAAGGCAGAGGGCCTCGAGAACTTCTCCTGCATGTGCAGCCACGTGACGATCGTTCCGCCGCTGCGCGCGCTGCTCGACTCGCCGGATCTGCGGCTCGACGGCTTCGTTGGCCCAGGCCACGTCTCGACGGTGGTGGGGTCGCGGCCGTTCCGGTTCATCCCGGCCGACTACGGCAAGCCGATCGTCGTCGCCGGCTTCGAGCCGCTGGACATCCTTCAGGCGATCCGCATGATCCTCGCGCAGCTCGCCGAGGGCCGCTGCGAGGTCGAGAACCAGTACGCGCGAGTGGTGCCGGAGGAGGGGAACCCGCGGGCGCTCGAGGTGATGGCCGAGGTGTTCGAGCTTCGGCCTCACTTCGAGTGGCGCGGGCTGGGCTTCATCTCGCAGAGCGGGCTGAAGCTGTCCGAGGCCTACGCCGACCTGGACGCCGAGCTGCGCTTCAGCGTGCCCGGCGTACGCGTGGCCGACCCGAAGGCGTGCCAGTGCGGCGAGGTCCTCAAGGGCGTGATCAAGCCCTGGGAGTGCAAGGTGTTCGGCACCGCCTGCACGCCCGAGCGCCCGATCGGAACCTGCATGGTGTCCTCCGAGGGCGCCTGCGCCGCCTACTACAACTACGGCCGCTTCGCCCGCGAAAGGGAGGTCGTGTGAGCACGGCGCCACCCGGCGAGGAGCGCAGCCCGAGCGCTGGTCGGGCGAGCACCGCAGCTCCCCGTCACCGGTCGGGAGGAGAAGCATCCTCGGCATCATCGAGACCGCCCGCGGGAAGCGCGCGAAGTTCCGCGACGAGCGCATCAACATGGCCCACGGCGCGGGCGGCAAGGCCACCCAGAGCATGATCGAAGGCCTGTTCGCCCCCTCATTCGGCGCTCAGGCGACCGAGGACGCCGCTTCGCTCGAGGTCGAGGGGGCCGCGCTGGCTTTTACGACGGACTCTTTCGTGGTCAAGCCGCTGCGCTTCCCGGGCGGCTCCATCGGTGATCTGGCTGTCAACGGGACGGTCAACGACCTCGCCGTTTCGGGTGCGCGTCCCTTGGCTCTTAGCCTCTCGCTCATCCTCGAAGAGGGCTTGGGGGCAGACGAGCTCAAGGCGGAGGTCGAGGCGATCGCGAGCGCGGCTGAGGCGGCAGGGGTTCAGATCGTCACCGGGGATACGAAGGTGGTCGAGCGGGGCGCCGCCGACCAGATGTACATCAGCACCGCGGGCATCGGGCAGCGCGATCCGCGCGCGCGCACCGCCGCGGACGCGCTGCGTCCGGGCGACCGCATCCTGCTCTCGGGCACGATCGGCGAGCACGGCACGGCGATCATGCTGGCGCGAGGGGAATTCGAGCTCGACGCGCCGATCGAGTCGGACACGCGCTCGCTCTGGCCGCTGATGGATGCGCTCCTCGAGGAGACCGGCCCGGCGCTGCGCTGCGCGCGCGACGCCACTCGCGGAGGTGTGGCCTCGGCTCTGAACGAGCTCGCCCGCTCGTCGCAGGTGGCGATGCTCGTGCGCGAGGCAGCGGTGCCGATCGAGCCTGCCGTGGCCGGCGCGTCGGAGATCCTGGGAATCGACCCGATGTACGTGGCCAACGAGGGCAAGCTCGTGGCCTTCGTGGCGCCGGAGGCCGCCGACCGGGCGTTGGCGGCGATGCAGTCCGTTCCGGGCTGCGAGCGCGCGGCGGAGATCGGCGAGGTACGCACGGAGCCGCCGGCGATGGTGCTCGTGGAGACGGGCTTCGGCGGCAAGCGAGTGATGGACCAGCTGGTTGGGGATCCGCTGCCGCGGATCTGTTGAGCGAGGAAGGAGACGCATGGCGACTATCGACGCATACGCGGAACAGAAGAAGACCGAGGAGGTCACCGCGCATGTCCTGTGGATGACCACGGGCCTCTCCTGTGAGGGCGATTCGGTCGCGATGACCTCGGCCACCAATCCGAGCCTCGAGGACATCATCACCCAGGCGATCCCAGGAATGCCGAAGGTCGTGGTGCACAACCAGGTGATCGCCTACGAGGTGGGCGACGAGTACATCCAGGCCTGGTACGACGCCGAGAAGGGTGAGCTCGACCCGTTCGTGCTGGTGATCGAAGGGTCGCTCGGCAACGAGAAGATCAACGGCGAGGGGCACTGGACCGGGTTCGGCGTGAACCCCGAGAACGGCCAGCCGATCACGACCAACGAGTGGATCGACCGGCTGGCGCCGAAGTCCGCCGCGGTGGTCGCCATCGGCACCTGCGCCACCTACGGCGGCATTCCGGCGATGAAGAACAACCCCACCGGCGCGATGGGCGTGCCGGACTACCTCGGCTGGAAATGGAAGTCGAAGGCCGGCCTGCCCGTGGTCTGCATCCCGGGCTGTCCCGCCCAGCCGGACAACATGACGGAGACGCTGCTCTACCTGGCGCTCCACCTCGCCGGGCTCGCCCCCGCTCCCGAGCTCGACGAGCAGCTGCGCCCCAAGTGGCTGTTCGGGCGCACGGTGCGCGAGGGCTGCAACCGCGCCGGCTTCGCCGAGCAGGGTGACTTCGCGACCGAGTACGGCTCGGACCACCGCTGCCTGGTGAAGCTGGGCTGCAAGGGACCGGTGGTCAAGTGCAACGTGCCGGTGCGCGGCTGGGTCAACGGGATCGGCGGCTGCCCGAACGTGGGCGGCATCTGCATGGCCTGCACGATGCCCGGCTTCCCCGACAAGTACATGCCGTTCATGGAGCCGGACAAGTGGGGCAACATGGCCTCGAACTTCTCGAAGGTCGCCTACGGCCCGATGGTCCGCTACTTCCGCAAGCGCAACATCAAGAGGGAATACGACAAAGAGCCCGAGTGGAGACACAATCGCTCCGAGCTCACCACCGGCTACTCCAAGCGCTGGTAGAGGGAGGCGCGCATGTCAACCGTTGAGCAACCCCGTGAACAGAAGGTCGTCGTCAAGGAGATGTCCTGGGACCCGATCACCCGCATCGTCGGGTCGCTCGGGATCCACACGGAGATCGACTTCTCGAACCAGCAGGTCCTGAAGTGCTACTCGACGTCGATGGTGTTCCGTGGCTTCGACATCTTCATGAAGGGAATCGACCCGCGCGACGCCCACTTCATCACCAGCCGCATCTGCGGCATCTGCGGCGACAACCACTGCACCTGCTCGTGCCTGAACCAGAACATGGCCTACGGCGTCAAGCCGCCCCCGCTGGGGGACATGGCCTACAACCTGGCCGAGACGGCGGACTACATCTTCGACCACGCGATCTACAACGACTGCATGGCGAACGTGGACTTCTGCGAGCAGATGGTCAAGGAGACCAATCCGAGCCTGCTCGCGAAGGCGGAGAGCACCTCGGCGCCGCACTCGGACATCCACGGCTACAAGACGGTCGCGGACATCATGCGGGCGCTCAACCCGTTCACGGGCGAGTTCTATCTCGAGACGCTGCACGTGGCCCGCTACACGCGTGAGATGTACTGCCTGTTCGGCGGACGCCACACCCACCCGTCGACGATCATGCCCGGCGGGGTCAGCGCCGACATCACCCACCAGACGTGCACGGACTACTACGTGCGCCTCATGAAGTACTTCGACTACGTGAAGCGCAGCGTGCCGATGCACGACGACCTCTACGACTTCTTCCTCACGGAGTTGCCGGGGTACGACATGGTGGGCTTCCGGGAGACGAACCTCGTGAACTGGGGCTCGTTCGACGACCCCGACTACGTCGACTACAAGTACGAGAACATGACCGAGTGGGGGCGCAAGCGCTACATCACCCCCGGGATCGCGATCAACGGCGAGCTGATCACCACGGACCTGGTGGAGATCAACCTCGCCATCCGGATCCTGCTCGGCAGCTCGTACTTCGACAGCTGGGAGAACGAGCGGACGTTCGTGACCAAGGACCCGCTCGGCAACCCGGTGGACAAGAACCACCCGTGGAACAAGGTCACGCTGCCCAAGCCGCAGAAGCGTGACTTCGCCGACAAGTACACCTGGGTCGTGTCGCCGCGCATCTACGACAAGCGCACCGACACGCACGTGTGCTGCGATACCGGCGGCGGCCCGTTCGCCCGTCAGTGGTGCACGGCCAAGGCCGGCCTCGTGGACTTCGGCTACGCCAGGGCCACCGGCCACAGCATCCAGATGGCTCTCCCGCGCTCGGCGAGCTTCCCGGAGATGGAGATGGAGTGGCACGTGCCGGAGAAGTCGAACGCGATCGAGCGTGACCGCGCCCGCACGTACCACCAGGCCTACTCGGCGCTGATCGCGCTGCACAACCTGGAGCGGGCGATGAAGGAGGTGCAGGCCGGACGGACGAAGAGCTGGAACGACTTCACCGTTCCGGAGTCCGCGGTGAGCGTCGGCTTCCACGAGGCGGCGCGCGGCGTGCTGTCGCACCACATGGTGATCGAGGACGGCAAGATCGCGAACTACCAGCCCTATCCCCCGACGCCGTGGAACGCGAGTCCGCGTGACGTCTACGGGACTCCCGGCCCCTACGAGGACGCGGTGCAGAACACCCCGATCTTCGAGGAGAACGGCCCGGAGAACTTCAAGGGCATCGACATCATGCGGGCGGTTCGCTCGTTCGACCCGTGTCTGCCGTGCGGCGTGCACATGTACGGCGGGAAGGGGCCGGTGCGCAAGGTGGTCCACACACCGACGGCCCTCTGCTGACCGATGGAGTCCGAGCAGCTGATCGCCCGTGTCCAGGAGCTCACGGGACGACTCGAGGACCTCGACGACCCTGACTCGCGCGACCTGGCCGAGGAGCTGACCGCGGCCGTCGTGCAGATGTATGGCGCGGGGCTCGAGCGCATCGTCGAGCTGGCTGACGACACGACCCGCGACGAGATGGCCAAGGACGATCTCGTCGCGGGGCTGCTGATGATCCACGACCTCTACCCGGTCCCGATCGAGGAACGGGTGGCGGAAGCACTCGACACCGTGAGGCCCTACATGGAGTCCCACGGCGGGAACGTCGAGCTGCTGGGGATCGAGGACGGCATCGCGAAGCTGCGCCTGGAGGGAAGCTGCAAGTCGTGCCGGGCGTCGTCCTCCACCCTCGAGCTGGCCGTGCGCCAGGCCCTCGAGGAGGCGGCCCCCGACCTCGACGGGATGGACGTCGAGGGCATCGTGGAGGAAGAGGAAGAGCCGGAGATCTCGGGCATCCCGCTGCCGATCGTGCAGATGAACGGGGCGCCGTCATGGCACACCCTCGGGATCGACGGCTCCGACCAGCTCGTGGCCACCGACGTCGAGGGCGTGCCGCTGGTGGTGGCCAACGTGGACGGGACGCTGCTGGCCTACCGCAACAGTTGCGCCGGCTGCGGGGGCACGCTGGACGGGGGAGCGCTCGAGCAGGGGGCGCTCGGCTGTCCCGGCTGCGGGCGCAGCTACTTCCTGCCGCAGGCCGGACGCTCGATGGACGACGACCACCTGCAGCTGCAGCCGGTCCCGCTGCTGCGGGAGGAGGCAGCGATAAAGGTCGCTCTGTGAAGAACATCGACGACGCAGTGGCAAGTCGCCGCAAGGCGATGATGGTCTCGGGCCTACGGGGACTCGGCCGGCCGAAGGCGCCGGAGTCGGCTCCGGCTGACGTGGTGGAGGATGACCGGGAGCGGTGCGATCTCTGCCAGACCACCGTGCCGGCGGACCACCGGCACATGCTCAACCTCTACGAGCGGCAGATCATCTGCGTGTGCGAGGCCTGCTGGGCGCTGCGCTCGGGCGACACGGAGTTTCGCCCGGTCGGCCACCGCACGCTCTGGCTCGAGGACTTCCAGCTGCCCGAGGAGATCTGGGCACAGTTCCGGATCCCGATCGGACTCGCCTTCTTCATGTACTCGAGCGTCACGGACTGCGTCGTCGCGATGTATCCCAGCCCCGCCGGCGCCACCGAGTCCGAGCTCCACTTCGAGACCTGGAACCGGCTGGTCAAGATGAACCCGGTCCTCGAGCGGCTCGAGCCCGACGCGGAGGCGCTGATCGTCAACCGGACGGCGGACCCGCACGCCTTCGCCATCGCGCCGATCGACCGCTGCTACATGCTTGTCGGCCTGATCAAGGCATCATGGGAGGGCATCTCGGGCGGGGCCGCGATGGAGCGGGCGATCGCTGACTACTTCGACGAGCTGCGGGCGGCCTCGCAATGAATCAACCCCAGGCGGTTCAAGCACCGGTTGCCCCGGAGCCCGAGTTCCAGATCCTGAGCGCGCACGGCCGTCGGCACGCCGCCGTCCCGGCCGTGGAGTTCGACGTCCACGTGTCGGAGCCGGGCGGCCGCGCGGTCTACGTCATCGCGCTGAGCGCGATGATCATGATCGAGCCTGCACGCCGGTCCTACGACGCCGAGACGCGGGAGAAGCTGGTGGAGCTGTTCGGCGCGCCGGAGCGCTGGGCCACCACCACGCGCAGCCTCGTCTGGCACCAGGCCGACGTGCTGGTGCCGGCCTTCACCGGATCGACGACCTTTCGCGTGGCCGTGCCGGCGAGCTTCGACATGGAGGTGGCGTCGGCCAAGTACCTCTACGGCCTGCCGGACGGCGAGGTGCCGCTGGCCTTCAACTTCAACGGCACGGTTCACTACCGCGGCGACGACGGGCGGCTGCAGCTGTCGCTCATTCCCTGGTCCTGCTCGGCAGAGTTCCGCTTCCCGGTGAGCGTCTGGCGCGAGCTGATCGAGCACTACTACCCGCGGACGGGCTGGGTCCCCGTGCAGGAGGCGACGCTGCGGGCGCTGCAGCGCGAGAAGGCCAGGCGAGGGCTGCCGACGCTCGACGCCTGTGTGGCGGAGCTGCTCGAGGAGGAGGAGGATCTCTCGCCGTGAGCGTCGAGGATCTCGTCGACACCCTGCTCTACGAGGGCTATGCCCTCTACCCGTACACGCCCGGCGCGACCAAGAACGCCACGCCCACTCCGTTCGGGATCGTGTATCCGCCGGCCTACGCGGGCACGCTGGACACCGCCTACGACCATCTCGAGCTCCAGTGCGTGGTGGAGGGTGACGGTGAGGTGAGCGCGGAGGTTCGCTTCCTGGCCCCGAGCGGCGAGCGTCATCGAGCCGAGGAGCAGCGGATCGCCGGCACCGGCGAGGTCGAGGCGGGCGGGCTGTCGGTGCGGACGCGGCTCGAGGTGAGCGATCTCGGCGACGGCCGCCGGCTCGTTTCCTATCGGGTCGAGAACCACACGGCCGCGCCCGAGGGCATGGACCGCGCGGCCGCCATCGGGCGCTCCCTGATCTCGGCCCATCCCAGCGTCCGGGTGGCCGGCGGGCGCTTCATCTCGCAGCTCGAGGCGCCCTGCGACAGCGTCAACACCTGGCCCGTGCTCGCCTCGCCCCAGGACGACGTGATGCTCGGCGCCGCCATCGTGCTCCCGGACCATCCGCAGATCGCGCCCGAGAGCCGCGGCAACCTGTTCGACAACACCGAGATCGAGGAGGCGCTCGTCCTCCACGTGCAGGTGCTCAGCGACGAGGAGCGCGCCGAGCTACGGCACCAGGACCCCGCGGTCAGGGAGATGATCGACCGGGCGAGCGCGGTGACCCCGGAGGAGCTCATGAACCTGCACGGCCGGGTCGAGGTCCGCGACCCCGTGACCCTCGAGCCGCCCCAACCGTCCGCCGACGTGCGCGATCCCACGCGCGGGCTGCCCGAGGCCGAGGTCGACGGCGTGGTGTTCCGCCGCGGCGCGAAGGTCGTGGTGCGGCCCGGGCTCGAGGCGGACCTGCAGGCCCGCATGCTGGAGGGCCGCACCGTGACCCTCGAGCGGATCTACCGCGATTACGACGGCAAGATCCATCTCGGCGTGAGCGTCGACCAGCCCGGTCAGGAGATCATGCGCGAGACCGGCCGCTTTCTGTGGTTCTTTCCCCCGGAGGTGGAGGTGCTTCCATGAGACAGATTCTGGTTGCCGGAATCGGCAACGCCTGGCTGAGGGACGACGGGTTCGGCGGTGAGGTGGTCAAGCGCCTCCACCAGCGCGAGCTCCCCGAGGGCGCGGCCGTGTTCGACTTCGGCACCGGTGGCCTCGACCTCGCCTACGAGGTCATGCGCGGGTACGACGCGCTGGTGCTGATCGACGTCAGCCGCCAGGGCGGGGAGCCCGGCACGCTCTACGTGATGGAGGCGCTCGAGGAGGAGGTCGAGGCGGGCATCGAGGACGGGCAGATCATCAACCCGCACGCGATGGACCCGCAGACCGTCCTCCGGTTCGTCAAGACGCTGGGCGCCTGGCCCGGCAAGGTCGTTGTGGTGGCCTGCGAGCCCGCCGAGGTCGAGGAGATGGGGCTGGGGCTCGGTGCCGAGGTCGAGCGGGCGGTGGACGGCGCCGTGGATCTGGTGCTGCGGACGATCGAGGAGCTGCGCACCGACGCTGCCTATGCCGCCGAGGCCGCCGACTGACGTATGCACGAGCTGTCGCTCTCCGGTGCGATCGTCAACACGGTCGTCAAGCACGCTCAGGAGCGCGCGGTGAGCGTCGTCAACCTGCGGGTGGGCGCGCTGAGGCAGGTCGTGCCCGACACCCTCGAGTTCTACTTCGGCTTCGTCGCCAAGGGAACGGTCTGCGAGGGCGCCCGGCTCGAGCAGGAGCTGGTGCCCGCGCGCCTGCACTGCACGCGCTGTGAGCAGCAGTGGGAGATGGACCTGCCGATCTTCCGCTGCGCCGGCTGCGGTGATGCGGGCGAGGTGGAGGTGGCCAGCGGGAACGAATTCGAGGTGGAGTCGATCGAGGTCGAGGAGGCAGCTTGCATCGCACCAAGGTGAAGATCGTCGAGGAGGCACTCGACGCCAACAACACGATCGCTCAGGCCAACCGGGCGGACTTCGACCGCGCCGGGGTGAAGGTCGTGAACTTCATGAGCGCGCCGGGGGCCGGAAAGACCTCGCTGCTCGAGCGGACCATCGCCGACCTGCCGGGAGTGCGCGTCGGCGTGCTCGAGGGGGACGTGCAGGGCTCGATGGACGCGGACCGCCTGTCTGCGCTGCACGTGCCGGTGACGCAGCTCAATACGGCCCCGAGCTTTGGGGGGGAGTGCCACCTGGACGCGAACATGGTGCGCTCGGCGCTCGGCGATCTGCCACTGGACGACATCGACCTGCTGGTGATCGAGAACGTCGGCAACCTCGTCTGTCCCGCCGAGTTCAGGGTGGGTGAGGACGCGCGCATCATGGTCTCGGCGGTCACCGAGGGCGAGGAGAAGCCGGCCAAGTACCCGCTCATGTTCCGCGCCTGCGAGCTGGTGCTGATCAACAAGATCGACCTGCTCCCGCACCTCGACTTCGACCTCGACAAGTTCCTCTATCACCTCGAGGCCGTCCACCCCGGCGTGGAGCACATCCTGGTCAGCGCGAAGACGGGCGAGGGAATCGACGAGTGGCGAGACTGGCTCGCGCGGGCGGGCGCGCCCGCCGCGGCGGCGGAGGCTCCCGCGTGACCCGAACGCTCGGTCGCGACGTCCTCGACCGGGCGCTGGCCGAGCGCACGCAGGCCAACACGACGTTCTTCGAAGCGGAATCGGAGCGGCTCGCGCAGCTGTGCCACCGGATGGCTGAGCGCTTCGCGCGCGGCGGCCGGCTGATCGCCGCCGGCCGCTCGCCGGCGGCGCGCTCGGACGCCCGGCACGTGGCCGTGGAGTTCGTGCACCCCGTGATCGTGGGCAAGCGCGCTCTGCCCGCGCTCGCGCTGGCCGGCGAGGGTGGGTCGCTCGCCGATCAGATGGAGCTCGCCGCCGAGCCGGACGACATCGCGATCGGCTTCGGCGCCGGCGACGATGACGGGGAGGCCGCCGCCGCGCTGGCCGTGGCCCGCGGGCGTGGCTGCCTGACGCTCGCCTTCGAACCGGCGGGAGCCGAATGGGAGTTCGAGCCGCCGGGCTCGGACCCCTCGATCCGGCAAGAGGTGGTGGAGACGCTCTACCACGTGCTCTGGGAGCTGGTGCACGTGTTCTTCGACCATCGCGGCCTGCTCGAGGGACGCCAGGCGCGGGAGGTGCACGACACCGGCGCCTCGAGCTTTCTCTATCCCTTCCTCGCCGAGGCCGAGCACGACCTCGACGCCGTGGTCGATGACGTGCGGCGGTCGGTCCTGGCCAAGGCGCAGGAGGTCGCGGAGCTCCGGGCGCAGACGCTGACCGAGAACCGCGAGGAGCTGGCCGCGGCGGCGGCCGCATTGCGCTCGGACCTCGACCGGGGCGGCCGTCTGCTCGCGCTCGGCAACGGCGGATCGGCGACCGACGCGATGGACGTGGTGGCCGACTTCTGCCGCCCGCCCGACCCGCGCTGGCGGCCACGGCGGGCCATCGACCTGACCGAGGACGCCGGGATCCTCACGGCGATCGCCAACGACATCGGGACCGAGGCGATCTTCGCCCGCCAGCTGATCGCCCACGGCCGAGCGGGCGACACCGTGCTCGCGATCTCCACGAGCGGGAACTCGGCCAACGTGATCGCCGCCCTGGCGGAGGCCCGCCGGCGCGGCCTGAGCTCGATCGCGATGGTGGGCTACGACGGCGGCAGCGTGGCGGCCGAGCGGCTGGCGGACCACGTGGTGATCACGCGCTCGGAGCACATCCCGCGCATCCAGGAGGCGCAGGCCAGCGCGTACCACGTGCTGCGGGAGCTGGTGGGGTGACCGGGTGAGTCGCGTACGCGCGCGCGTGGAGGGCACGGTGCAGGGGGTGGGCTTCCGACCCTACGTCTACCGGCTGGCCGGTGAGCTCGGAGTGGCCGGGCACGTCCTGAACGACTCGCGCGGCGTGATCGTGGAGGTGGAGGCGGAGTCGGAGACGGTCGAGCGTTTCCTCTCCCGGCTGGAGGCAGAGGCGCCGCCGCTGGCCCACGTCGAGAGCGTTACCGCCGAGCCGGTGGCGGAGACGGGGAAGATCGGGTTCGTCATCCGTGAGAGCACGGATGACGGTGAGCCGCGCGCGGCGGTCACCGCCGACAGCGCCACCTGCGCCGACTGTCTCGCGGAGCTGTTCGATCCCGAGGACCGCCGCTTTCGCTACCCGTTCACGAACTGCACCAACTGCGGCCCGCGCTTCACCATCGTCCGCGGGGTCCCGTATGACCGGCCGCTCACGACCATGGCCGGCTTCGAGATGTGCGCGGCATGCCTGCGCGAGTACGAGGATCCGGGCGATCGCCGTTTTCACGCTCAGCCGAACGCGTGCCCGGAGTGCGGGCCGCGCGTGGAGCTCGTCGGCGCCGACGCGACCGGGGTCGACCCGATCGCCACTACCGCCCGGGCCCTGCTGGAGGGCGCGATCGTCGCGGTGAAGGGAATCGGCGGGTTCCATCTCGCCTGCCGCGCCGACGACGAATCCGTCGTTGCCGAGCTGCGGGCGCGCAAGCACCGCGAGGACAAGCCCTTCGCCCTCATGTGCCCCGACCTCGAGAGCGCGGCCCGGCTCGTGCGGCTGGAGCCTCTCGAGACCGAGCTGCTCGTCTCGCGGCAGCGGCCGATCGTGCTCGCGCCCCGGCGGCCGGACGCGCCCGTGGCGGCGGCGGTGGCGCCGGCGTCGAGGGAGCTGGGCGTGATGCTGCCCTACTCACCGCTTCATCATCTGCTGCTGGCCGACGTGGGGGCGCCGCTCGTGATGACGAGCGGCAACGTCTCGGACGAGCCGATCGCCTATCGCGACGAGGACGCCCGCGAGCGGCTGAACGAGATCGCCGACCTGTTCCTCCTGCACGACCGGCCGATCGAGACACGGACCGACGACTCGGTCGTGCGCGTGGCGGCGGGCCGGCCGCAGCTGCTGCGCCGCTCGCGGGGCTACGTGCCCGACGCTTCGGCCCTGCCCGTGGAGAGCGGGGCACAGCTGCTCGCCTGTGGCGCCGAGCTGAAGAACACCTTCGGCGTCGCCAAGGGCGGTCGCGGCTGGGTGAGCCATCACATCGGCGATCTGGAGAACTACGAGACGCTCAGCTCCTTCACCGAGGGCATCGCCCACTTCAGGCGGCTGTTCGCCGTGGAGCCCGAGGTCGTGGCCCACGACCTGCACCCCGAGTATCTGTCCACGAAGTACGCGATGGAGCTCGACGGGGTGCGCCTGGCCGGCGTGCAGCACCACCACGCTCACCTGGCCGCGTGCCTGGCGGAGCACGGCGAGACCGGCCCGGCGGTGGGAGCGATCTTCGACGGCACCGGCTACGGCAGCGACGGCACCGTCTGGGGCGGCGAGCTGCTGCTGGGAGACCTCAGAAGCTTCGAGCGTGCCGGCATGCTCTGGCCCGTTCGGCTGCCGGGAGGCGCCGCGGCGGTCAGGCAGCCGTGGCGGATGGCCTGCGCGTGGCTTGGTGAGGCGCGCGGAGAGGCCGCACCCATGCCGCGTGCGCTCAGCGGACGCGTGACGGCGCGAGCCTGGCGGCAGGTGTGGGAGCTGGTGCGCACCGAGGTCGCGTCGCCGCCCACCACCAGCATGGGCAGGCTGTTCGACGCCGTGGCCGCCCTGTGCGGCATTCGCCCCGAGGTCAACTACGAGGGCCAGGCCGCGGTGGAGCTCGAGGCGGGCTGCGATCCGGGCGAGCGGGGCGCCTACCCGTTCCCGCTGGTGAAGGAGGACGGCGGGCCGCTCGTGATGGACGCGCGTCCCGCGGTGGCCGAGATCGCGCGGGAGCTGAGGGAGGGGGTGGCCATCCCGCTGGTGGCCGCTCGCTTCCACAACACGGTCGCCGAGGTCACCGCCCGGGGCTGCGTGCTGGCCGCCGAGCGCGGCGCCACGGAGGTCGTGGTGCTCTCCGGAGGCGTGTTCCAGAACCGGCGGCTGCTCGAGCAGACATCGGCGTTGCTCGATGCAGCCGGGCTGAGGGTCCTGGTGCCGGAACGGCTGCCTCCCAATGACGGCGGCATCGCCTACGGCCAGCTGGCGGTGGCGGCGGCGCGGGAGGCCGGATGGACGTGACGGCGATCCTCGCCGAGAAGGTCTTCGCCGGCGGAGAGACGAAGCCGTTCGGCGAGCTCACGCGCGCGGAGGTCGAGGCCCGCGCCCAGGAGCTGCGCGACGCATCGGGCTGGGGGCCCACGGCCCGCGTCGGCTCGGTGGCCCGCGAGTGGGGCGCCCTCGCCCGCCTGATGGCCGAGCAGGGGGCCGAGTCGGTGGGCGAGGTGAGCTCCGAGGAGCTCGTGGGGCGGGCTCAGAAGCTCTGGATCGTGCCGCCCGGAGGCAGCCTGCTCTGAGGTTGCCCGCGCCTCGGGGCTAACCTGGGTCGGCGATGATCGAACGCCTCGTTCAGCAGGTCGAGGATCGCTTCGGCGAGCTCTCCGAGCAGATGGCCGACCCCGACGTGATCGCGGACCAGAGCCGCTACGCCGACGTGGGCCGGGCCTACCGCCAGCTCGAGCCGGCCCATGCGCTGGCGGTCGAGTGGCGGCGAGCGGCCGACGACGCAGCGGGCGCCCGCGAGCTGCTCGACGAGGGCGAGGATCCCGAGATGCGGGAGATGCTGCGCAGCTCCGAGGTGCGCCTGAGCGAGCTCGAGGAGGAGATCCGGCTGGCCATGGTCGAGCCGGATCCCAACGACGACAAGGACGTGATCGTCGAGATCCGGCCCGGCGCCGGCGGCGAGGAGGCCGGCCTGTTCGCGGCGGACCTGTTCCGGATGCTCGGCCGCTACGCCGAGCGGCGCGGTTTCAGGCAGGAGCCGATCGAGGTGGGTCAGGGGCACTTCACCTTTGCCGTCAAGGGCCGAGGCGCCTACAGCGTGTTCAAGTACGAGGGCGGCACCCACCGGGTGCAGCGCGTGCCCGAGACGGAGTCGCAGGGACGCATCCACACGTCCACGGCCACGGTCGCGGTCCTGCCCGAGGCCGAGGACGTGGACGTGCACCTGGAGCCGGGTGATCTCCAGGTCGACGTCTACCGCTCTTCGGGGCCGGGCGGGCAATCGGTGAACACCACCGACTCGGCCGTTCGCATCACCCACAAGCCCACCGGGGTCGTGGTGTCGATGCAGGACGAGAAGTCGCAGCTCCAGAACCGCGAGAAGGCCATGCGCGTTCTCCGTGCCCGCCTGCTCGAGCGCGAGATCGCGACCCAGCAGGCCGAGCAGGCCGCGGCCCGGCTCGCCCAGGTGGGCACCGGTGAGCGCGCCGAGAAGATCCGCACCTACAACTTCCCGCAGGATCGGGTGACCGACCATCGCGTGTCGCTCACCAAGAACAACCTCCCGGCCATCCTGGCCGGCGACCTCGACGAGTTCACCGCCACGCTCCAGGGCGAGGAGAAGCGCCGCGCGCTCGAGGCCGCCGAGCCGGTGGGCGGATGACGGCCTCGAGCGGAGGCCGAGCCACCGGCATGACGGTGCGCGACGCCCTGGACGCCGCCTCCACCGCCATCGAGGCCGCGGGAGCGAGTACGCCGCGACTGGACGCCGAGCTGCTCGTGGCCGACGCCGTGGGCGTGGACCCGGCGAAGCTGTTCATGGACCCCGAGCTCGAGGTGCCGCCCGGCTCGGCCCGGGTTCTCGGCGCGAACGTGCGCCGGCGCGTACAGCGGGAGCCGGTGGCCTACATCCTCGGGCGCCGCGGCTTCCGCTACCTGGAGCTCTGGGTGGATCCGCGGGCGATCATCCCGCGGCCCGAGACGGAGCTCCTGGTGGAGCTGGCCCTCGATCTGCCCGAGGGCGCGCGGGTACACGATGTGGGCACCGGCGCGGGGGCGATCGCGCTGGCCCTGCTCCACGAGCGACCGGACCTGAGAGTCACGGCCTCCGAGCCGTACGAGCCCGCGGCCGCCGTGGCCCGTGAGAACGCGGTGCGGCTCGGCCTGCCGCTCGAGATCAGCTCCGACTTCGGGTTGCCGGCCGGCGAATACGACCTCGTGCTGGCCAACCTGCCCTACGTGCCCGAGGGCGACTGGGAGGGCATGCAGGTCGAGATCCGCCGCTACGAGCCACGCGAAGCCTTCGTCTCGGGGCCGGACGGCCTCGACGCCATCCGCGAGCTGATCGAGCAGGCCGAGCCCGGCACGCGTGTGGGGCTCGAGCACGGCGGCGAGCAGGGACCAGCTGTGCGCGAGCTGCTCGTCGACGCCGAGACCTACCCGGACCTCGCGCGCTGGGACCGCATCACCGTGGGACGCGTGCCCTGACCGCCGACGAGGTGGCCGCCTTCGAGCGCTGTGTGTCGGTGGGTGGGGTGGCGCTGTTCCCGGCCGACACGGTCTACGGCCTGGCCACCGACCCCGATTCGAGGGACGGGGTGCGGCGACTCTACGAGCTCAAGGGGCGAGCTCCCGACCGGCCCGCGGCGGTGATGTTCTTCGGCCTCGAGCCTGCGCTCGAGGCGCTCCCCGGGCTGGGCCCCGCCACGGCGGCGGCGATGGAGCGGCTGCTCCCGGGCGCGGTGACGCTGGTGCTACCCAACCCGGCGCGCCGCTTCCCACTGGCCTGTGGTCCCGAGCCGGAGCGGCTCGGCCTGAGGGTCCCAGCACTGACGGGAGCGCTCGCGCCCCTCGCCGCCGCGGCCCGGCCGGTGCTCCAGTCGAGCGCCAACCGGTCGGGTGCGGCCGACGTGCGGCGGATCGGCGACGTGGAGCAGGAGATTCGCGCGGGGGTGGACCTGATCCTCGACGGCGGCGAGCTGCCGGGCACCGCGTCCACGGTGGTCGATCTCGGGGCCTACGAGGAACACGGACGCTGGGAGGTCCGGCGCGAGGGAGCGGTGCCGGCGGCCGCGGTGGCCGACGCGCTCGGCGGCGGGTGACCGTCGGGACGGACCGCGAGCTCGCGGGCACGCTCTGGGACGCGAACCGCCGGGAGACCCGCCTGCTGGCGGCCATGGTGGACGATCCGGAACGGGTCACGCTCACGCAGATGGACCGCTGGGCTCGCGCGTTCGACTCCTGGGACGTGTGCGATGGGGTCTGCATGGACCTGTTTCGCCACACGGCTCACGCTGGGCGCAAGGCGAGGTGGTCAAGGGGCCAGCTGGGCGTTGCGCAACCTGGGTAGGCGCGACCCGTCCCTGCGGGACCTGGCTCTGGCCGGCGCCGAGGAGCTGCGCGGCGCTCCGGAGCGCAACGCCCGGTGGGTGGCGAGCGACGTGAGAAGGGCACGGATACCGCGGAAACCGATGGTACGGTGAACCAGATGAGTGAGCTCACCCCTGATTTCTTCACCAAGCCGGTGGCCGACGTCGATCCGGAGATCGCGCAGGTCCTCAAGGACGAGGCGGGCCGCCAGGAGCGGACGCTCGAGATGATCGCCTCCGAGAACTTCGTGCCTCAGGCGATTCTCGACTGCCAGGGATCGGTGCTCACCAACAAGTACGCGGAGGGTTATCCCGGCAAGCGCTACTACGGCGGCTGCGAGTACGTGGACGTGGCCGAGCAGCTGGCCATCGATCGCGCCAAGGAGCTGTTCGGGGCCGAGCACGCCAACGTTCAGCCGCACGCCGGCGCCCAGGCCAACGCCGCCGTCTACATGTCCCTGCTCGATCCGGGCGACCGGATCCTCGGCATGAAGCTCGACCACGGCGGCCATCTCACCCACGGGATGAAGATCAACTTCTCCGGGCTCTACTTCGACATCGTGGCCTACGGGGTGCGCGAGGAGGACTCGTGGCTCGACATGGACGAGCTCGCGCGCATGGCCGAGGAGACCAAGCCGAAGCTGATCATCGCCGGCTGGTCGGCCTATCCCCGTCAGCTCGACTTCGCCCGCTTCCGCGAGATCGCCGATTCGGTGGGGGCCTACCTCGTGGCCGACATGGCCCACTTCGCCGGCCTCGTCGCGGCGGGCGAGCACCCCAGCCCCGTGCCCCACTGCGACGTGGTCACCACCACCACGCACAAGACCCTGTGCGGCCCGCGCGGCGGCATGATCCTCAGCAAGGAGGAGCACGCCAAGAAGATCAACTCTCGTGTCTTCCCCGGAAACCAGGGCGGACCGTTGATGCACGCGATCGCCGGCAAGGCCGTGGCCTTCAAGGTGGCCCAGTCCGAGCTGTTCCGCGAGCGCCAGCGGCGCACCCGTGAGGGCGCGGCGCTGGTGGGCGAGGAGATGGTTGCGGCCGGCGTGAACGTGCTCACCGGCGGCACCGACGTTCACCTCGTGCTGGCCGACCTGCGCGAGTCCGAACTCGACGGCCAGCAGGCCGAGGATCGGCTCCACGAGGTGGGCATCACGGTCAACCGCAACGCCGTGCCCTTCGATCCGCGCCCGCCCGCCGTCTCGTCGGGCCTGAGGATCGGCACACCCGCGCTGGCCACGCGCGGCTTCGGCGCCGACGAGTTCCGCGAGGTCGGCCGCGTGATCGGCGAGGCCCTGGGCGGCGACTTCTCTGACGCCAAGCGCAGCGAGCTGAGCGAGCGCACCGCGGCGCTGGCCGATCGCTTCCCGCTCTACCCGCAGCTGGCCGAGCCCGTCCCGGCCTGAGCCCGGGTATGACCGAGGCCGCTCCTCACCGTGTCCTGCCTTCAGCGCCCCAGCTGGCCAAGCCCCGGCTGCGCGGGGTGTCGCACAAGTGGGCGTTCTATGTGGCCTGCGTGCTGGGAGCGGCGCTCGTGCTGTTCGCGCCGGCCGGCACACCCCGGCTGGCGGCGGCCATCTACGCCTTCACCGTGGCCGCGCTGTTCGGCACCAGCGCCCTCTATCACCGGATCGACTGGGCCTCCGTCGGCACCAGGCGCTGGATGCGGCGACTCGATCACTCGGCCATCTTCCTGCTGATCGCCGGGACCTATACGCCTTTCGCCCTGCTCGTGCTGGACGGTCCTCTGGCCACCGTGATTCTGGTGGTGGTCTGGGCGGGGGCGCTGAGCGGGATAGTGATGAAGCTCGTCTGGATCGACGCGCCCAAGCCCGTGGTGGCCCTCGCCTACGTCATGCTCGGCTGGGTGGCCGTGGCGGCCTTCCCGGATCTGATCCGCGAGCTCGGTCTGACCGGCACCGGCCTCATCGTCGCCGGCGGAGCCCTCTACACGGCGGGCGCCGTGATCTATGCGATCAAGCGGCCCGACCCGGCGCCGACCGTGTTCGGCTACCACGAGATCTTCCATCTGCTGGTGATCGTGGCCGCCGCGCTGCAGTACGCGGTGGTGGCCTTCTACGTGCTGCCGGGGGCCTGACCGCGGGTACTGGCTCAGTCGACGAGCCTCAGCCGGATCGGCCCTCGCGCGGCGGCGGGATCCACGCGCCGCCCGCCCTGCACCACCTCCAGTCGCCCCCTTTCCGCAAGGTTCGAGGCCGCTTCACGGGCGGGTTGCATGAGCGGCCGCCAGCCGTCCCGGGCCACGGCGCGTGCCGCCTCGGAGGGACAGATCGTGGCTCCGGCGTCGCGCTGGGCCAGCAGTTCGAGGATCGCGCGCTCGAGGTCCGGGATGGCTTCGGGGTCGGACATCGTCAGGGGTACGCTTACCCGGGAGGCGCGGCTCGTTCACCGTTCGGCACCTCGTTTCCCTCCGAGGCGTCATTAGGCTGGCTGTGAGATGGACGAGCTCGATGCCCTGTGGGCGTTTCTCGTCGCCGCGCTGATCGCGTTCGCAGCCACACCGCCGGTCGCGCGTCTGGCGCGCCGGCTGGGGGTGATCCACCAGCCTCGGGACCGAGATCTCCACGAGCGCCCGGTTCCGGGCCTCGGTGGCCTGGCGATCCTGGTCGCGGTCGTGGTGGCCGCGCTGCTGTTCATGCCCGGCGGGCGGGAGACGCGAGGCATCGTGGCCGGGGCGATCGCCATCGCCCTCATCGGAGCCATCGACGACTGGAAGCCCGGCGGACTGCATCCCGCCGTCAAGCTGGCGGGGCAGTTCGCCGCGGCCGCGATCCCGGTGTTCTGCGAGGTCCGGGTCGACGAGATGACCCTGCCCTTCATCGAGCCCTTCCAGCTCGGCGACTGGGGCTACCCGCTCACCCTCGTGGGGATCGTGGCGGTGATGAACGTGGTCAACTTCACCGACGGCGCCGACGGCCTGGCGGCAGGGGTGTGCACCATCGCCGCGGCCACCTTCGCGATCATCGCCCTGTCGCTCGAGCGCGACTCGGCCGGCATCCTGGCGGCCCTCACCGCCGGCGCCGCGGTGGGCTTCCTGTGGCACAACTTCCACCCCGCCTCGATCTTCATGGGGGACGCCGGATCGAACCTGCTCGGCCTGCTCTTGGCCTGCGTGGCCATCCAAGGGGTGCTGAAGACGGCCGCCGTGGTGGCCCTGTTCTTCCCGCTGCTCATCCTCGCCGTGCCCGCTCTCGACGCCACCTTCGTGGTGGCCAAGCGCATCAAGTACCGTCGGCCGGTCTACGCCGCCGACAGCTGGCACTTCCACCACCGCTTCGCGAACATCGGCTTCTCGCAGCGCCGGACGGTGCTCTACCTCTACGGCTGGACCCTGTCGCTGGCCGCCCTGGCGCTGGCCATGCGCTTCATTCCCTACTCCGACGACGACGGCACGCTGCGCGCGGGCTGGACGCTGGTGATCCTGGCCTTCGGTGCGCTTGCCCTCGCCGCCAGCGTCTACCTGGTGCTCGTGCTCGAGATCCTCAAGTTCCGCCGTTTCCGCGAGCGGGAGATCCGCCGCGCTGTGGAGACCGGGGAGATGCCGGCGCTCAGCGAGGACCAGATCGAGGACGAGATCGAGCGCGAGGTGGAGACCGGCGAGTTCGAGGCGGTGTAGGCCTCTCAGAACAGGCTGCCCTGCGCGGGTTCCACCTCCTCGCGTGGTGGCCCAGGCAAGGTGACCGGGTCGACGTCGGCGGCGGGATCGCGTCGGGTGGAGTCCGCGGCTGCCCCGCGGAAGCGGGAAACCGCCTCGCCGGGGCCCGAGGGCAACGGGCGCTTCGGCCGGGCCAGGGACGACAGGCGGTCCCGCTCCGCCTTGGGCGCGTATGCCCCGCGCGCATAGAGATGCTCGTAGCGCGGCACCAGGTCGGGCCGGTACGAGCGAAGCCAGTCCATGAACACGTCGCGGACCTCCCCGCGGAGGTGCAGGCAGATTCCGCCGACGTTCACCGCCCCCGCCTGCGCGCACAGATCGAGGATCTTCTCGACCTGCTCGGGCGAGTCGTTGATCCCGGGCATGAGCGGCGCGATCAGCACCCCGCACGGGATCCCCTGCCGGTTGAGCTCGGCCACCGCCTCGATGCGCTTGCGCGGGTGCGGGGTGTGCGGCTCGCTGGAGCGCCAGGCCTTCTCGTCGAGCGTCGGGATGGAGAGGTTGGCCGCAAACCCGGCCACCTCGTGGATCTGCTTCATCAGGTCGAGGTCGCGCAACAGCAGCGGTGATTTGGTGAGGACCGACGACGGCGTGCGCGAGTCGCGCATCGCCTCCCAGATCCCCGGCATCAGCCTGTAGCGCCCCTCGACCCACTGGTACGGATCGGTGTTCGTGCCAAGGGCGACGTGCTCCCGCTTCCAGCGCGGTCGCATCAGCTCGGCCCGCGCCACCTCGGGCACGTTGACCTTGACGACGATCTCCTTCTCGAAGTCCCGGCCGGCGTTGAAGTCGAGGTAGGTGTGGGTGGGACGGGCGAAGCAGTTGTGGCTGACCACCCCGTTCGCGATGAAGTCGCCGGTGCCGGTGGTGATGTCGTAGAGCTTCATCACCACCCCGAGCCGCTCGATCGAAGCGACCCTCGGCGGGTTGGGGTTCTTGAGGGCCACACCTTCGATCGAGCGCTTGCGCGTGATCGCGGGCTCGGTTAGGTGGAAGAAGCGCAGCCGCTCAGGGAGGCCGCCGAGGAAGCGGATCGTTTCGCAGTCATTGGTGCTCCGGATGTCGCTTCTCGTACGGAAGCTGAAGTGCCGGAGGCAGTCCTCCGTCCAGGCGAGGAGGGCGGGATCACAGTTCGCTATTCGCAGTACGCCGCGAGAGCAGGAGCCCTCGGCGTCGAAGATGCCCGCCAGGAAGCCCTTCCTCCACTCGTCGCTGGGCGACATCGGCCAGTCGACGAGCCTCGTCACCAAGTCGAACGCCGGCCGGGCGCCCGAGCGGATCGCGAGCATCGCCCGGTGGTTTTCCGTCGCCGCCGCGAAGCCCACCTGCCGAAGCTGCAGCCCCTCCTGTGCGAGGTAGTCCTGCGAGCGTGTCAGTGCCTCCTGATCGGTCAGCGCGAGGCGAAAGTGATTGATCCGCGACCTCCCACCACCCGGCCGGTCGTAGAGGTAGGCCCGGAGGAGGCCGTCCCCGCGCACCATGCTGCACAGGTAGCCGCGGCGATAGTCGGGCGAGAAGTCAGGACCCTGGACAAACCCGCCCGTGGCGACCATTTGCGCTCCGACAGTGAGGTGGGGACGCTGTAGCGGACCGCCGTGCTCGGTGCCGAAAACGTGCTTCCAGCCGCGCCGGGAGAGGAAGCGGTGATCGGCGCTGGCGATCAGCTCGCGCCCATCGTCGAGCGCGACCCGCCACGCCGGCTTGATGGAGGCCCAGCGGTTGAGGACGACCGTAGTCGCATAGCGCCGGTACCTGCCGGATGGGTCGCGGACTGTGCCGTAGATCTCGTCGCCGACACGCAACTCGGCGAGCGGTCGGTGGGTTCCGTCGGCCATCAGAATGGGGGTGTCGCCCGCGGCGCAGTAGGCACACGCATGGGCGCAACCCCTGTACGGATTGATCGTCCACCGGAACGGCATCCTCGACGCCTTGGGCACCCGGTTGAGCGCCGATTTCGAGCGCACCTCGTAGAAGCGAGTGTCGAGCGCCTCGGGTGCGTCGAAGGTGCGGACGGTCGCCGGCTCGCGGTAGCCCGGCAGGGCCCGCCCCTCCTCCGCTTCGACGCTCAGGTTGTCCCAGCGCATACGAACGCATGTTCGCACACGACGCGGACGGCGCGCTCAATCCGACTCCTCGCCGAACGCCGTGACCACCACGCTGCGCGAGCCGCCCTGGTCGCGGTGCTCGCACAGGTAGATGCCCTGCCACGTGCCGAGGGCGAGGCGCCCGCGCGATACCGGGATGGTGAGCGACGAGCCGAGCAGCGAGGCTTTGATGTGCGCGGGCATGTCATCCGGCCCTTCGAGTGTGTGGGCGAACTCGGGCCAGCCGTCGGGAACCGCGTCGTCGAACCACGCGCCGAAGTCGCGCCGCACGTCCGGTGAGGCGTTCTCGTTCAGGGTCAGCGACGCCGACGTGTGCTGCATGAACAAAGTGGCGATGCCAACGCTCAGGGCGCTGAGCTCCGGCGTCTCTTCCACGATCTCGGAGGTGACGAGGTGAAAGCCGCGCGGCCGGGCCCGTAGCGAGATCTGCTTCTGCATCCACACGCATCGCATTGTGGCGCCGCGACCAAGAGAAGTCGCACCCAGCCTTCAAGGAGTGGCCGGTTCGGCCGATACAGGATCGAGATGAGGATGGCCGAGGTCCTCGTGTTCACCACGCCCCCTGCGTTCGCCGTGATTCTGGCGGCGCTAGTCGTGCGCCTGCACGGCCATCTCATCGAGTTCCGCGCCGACGTCTCGGAGACCGCGCGCACGGATTCCCTCACCGGCCTGCTCAACCTGCGGGCCTTCGAGGAACTGCTGGAGCTGGAGCTGACGCGCGCGCGAGACAGCGGACGCCCGCTGTCCGTGGTGCTCGGAAGCATCGCCGGACTCGACGGGCCGAGTCGGGACCCGGATTCGGTCTCCGCCCGTCCAGCACTCCAGAGCCTCGCCGGCGAACTGATCAAGTGGAAGCGGCGCAGCGACCACGCCGCGCGCATCGGCGACGGCGTGATCGCGCTGGTCCTCCCGGACACCGACGAGGGAGGGGCGCTGATCCTGGCCGAGCGGCTGCGCCGCGCCGCCCAGCTCAACCTCGGAGATCTGCCCGTGCAGATCTCGATGAGCTTCGGCGTGGCGAGTCACCCGTGGCACGGAGCCGACGCGTGGGCTCTGCGCACCGCGGCCGAGCAGGCGATGAACGCGGCCCGCGTTCGCGGCGGCCAGCGCGCCCTCATCTACGGGGCCGAGGTGGCACGCGTGCGGTTGGAGGCGGCCGCGCCTCCCGCCGGAGCACTCCGGGCCGGCGCGCTGTCCTGACACGGCGTCTTCGCGGTACCTGACGATCGGCTTGGCCGGGACCGTCTCGGGTAGCCGAGGAGACGCGCCTGAGCCGACTCGGGGCTCATATCGATGCACCCGCCACAAGTGTCACAAAGTAGTCACAAAGTCCTCGGGTCATGTAGCTTTCCAGCCCCGGGTAAGGAGCACCAATAGCCTCATCGCAAGCCCGCCGCCTCGCTCCACCCGGAATCCCCTTTGACGAGCCACGCCCTGAAAGCCCCTGACCCCATGCCGCTGCGCGTATTGCGGTACCTCGATCTCGTGGTCCTCGCCCTCGCGCTGCCGATCTTCCTTGCTGCGGGGCTGCCGCTGCTGGGCTGGGCCGGGGCGGCCGGAGGCTGGTTGTTGCAGCGGCTGATCCAGCACTTCATCGAGAAGCGCGCCCGGGAGTCCGACGACCCGCGCACCGTGGCCGGGCTGCTCACCGGCAGCATGATCGCCCGCGGCTGGATCGTCGCCGGCTCGATCTTCGTCGTCGGTCTCACCGAGCGCGAGGCGGGCCTGGCCGCAGCGATTCTCGCCATCACGCTCTTCACCTGCTACTTCACCAGCCAGATGCTCACCCGCCCGTTCGAGAGCGAGCCGAGCCGGTGACCACCGCCGAGGCCAGCGCGCCCGCCACGTCCGGCTCGCCGGAGCGCCAGACCGAGGGGCGCAAGGGACTGAGCACCAAGGCCAAGGTCTTCATCGGCATCGGCATCTATCTGGGCGTGGCCGTGCTGCTCTACCTCGTGTTCGGCAGCGACGGCGAGAACACCGAGTTCCAGCCTCAGGAGGAGTTTCGCCTCGAGCCCTGGATCGAGCTGAAGGTCGGCGGGCTCGACCTCTCGTTCAACAAGGCCGTGCTCTACCTGCTGCTCACCTGCATCCTCACCGTGGGCACGATGACCTACATCGCGCGCCGGATGCAGGACAAGCCCAACCGCACGCAGACGATCATCGAGGGCGCCTACGACCTCACCCACACCCAGATCACCAGGAACAACATGCCCGAGGAGGCCGCGGCCAAGTGGTTTCCGTTCGTGGCCTCTCTGTTCTTCTTCATCTGGTTCTCGAACATGCTCGGCTACATCCCGCTGCCGGTGAACGACCACGAGACGATCGACGTCTTCGGGCTCGACTTCCCCGCCTTCGCCCTCTACGCCGCCACGGCCAACCTGTCGATCCCGCTCGTGCTGACCCTCACCGTGTTCTTCATCTACCAGGTGGAGGGCGTGCGCCGCCACGGCTTCGTCAAGTACCTGAAGGGCTGGCTCCCCGCCGGGGTCACCGGCGCCGCCGCCGTACCGATCTTCATCATCGAGGTGATCTCACAGTTCGTGCGGATCATCTCGCTCTCCGTTCGTCTGTTCGCCAACATCCTCGCCGGCCACCTGCTCATCCTGTTCATGGGCGGAGGGCTGGCGGTGCTGCTCGGCATCACCGCGCTCGGCTGGATCACCCTGCCGATGGCGGTCGCCTTCTTCATCTTCGAGGTGGGGCTGGTGGCCACCCTGCAGGCCTTCATCTTCGCCACGCTCACATCCATCTACTTCGGCGAGGCAAGCGCCGGTGGTCACTAAGGAGGATCCATGGATCTCGCAGTGTTGATTCCAATCGCCCAGGCGGCCGACCCCACGGACGGTCTCAAGGCGATCGCACTCGGCGTCGGCGCCGGGCTCGGCACGATCGGCCCGGGCATCGGCGTGGGCTACATCTTCGGCAAGGTGATCGAGTCGGTCACCCGCCAGCCCGAGATGCGTGAGGAGATCACGAGCATTCAGTGGCTCGGCTTCGCCCTCACCGAGGCGATCGTGTTCTACGCCTTCATCTTCGGCCTGATCGCCTTCTTCCTCTAGGTGGACGGCCTGCGCAACATCCTGCTGCTGGCGGCCACCGAGGAGGAGGGCGGCGGCAGCTTCCTGGTCAGCCCCAACGTGGGGCTGATGATCTGGACGCTGCTCGCGTTCGGCGCGACGCTGTTCCTGCTGAACAAGCTCGCCTTCCCGCGTATCGCGGAGGCCCTCGACCGGCGCCGCCAGGCCATCGAGGACTCGATCGCGTCCGCGGAGCGCTCCCGGGCCGAGGCCGACGAGCTGCTCGAGGAATACCGCGCCCGGCTGCGCGAGGCACGCGAGCAGGCTGACGACATCGTGGTGCGCGCCCGCAAGGCCGGCGAGGCCGTGGAGGACCAGGCCAAGGTGGATGCCACCAAGCAGCGCGAGCAGCTGATGGCCCAGGCCCGGCGCGACATCGAGACCGAGACCCGCCGCGCGCTCGAGGAGATCCGGCGCGAGGTGGCCGACCTCACCGTGACGGCCACCGAGAAGGTCACGCGCAAGTCCCTGACCCCCGAGGACCACCGCCGCCTGATCGACGACGCCCTCGACGAGGTGGACTTCTCCGCCCTCGCCGGCACGCAGGGGAGCCGCGGCCAATAATGGTGGTCGCCTCCTCGATCACGCCCGCGTTCGGCGGCTGCGAACCTTCGCCTGACGCCACCCGCGATGCTCGCCAATGCGCTGCATTGACTGCGCTCGCGCGCGTCGCCAGGCTCGGTTCTCGCTCGCCGAGCCACGACCGTGCTCTCGGAGGAGACCACTGATGGAAGAGATCGCCGAGGTCTACGCGCGGGCGCTGTTCGACGCCGCCCAGGAGAACGACGCGCTCGACCGCGTGCACGACGAGCTCGGCGAGTTCGCGGATGCCCTCGACAGCGATAGCAACCTGCAGATCTTCCTGTTCTCGCCCTACTTCTCGTCCGAGGAGAAGAAGGACGGCGTGGCCCGCATCGTCAGCGACGCGGACGAGCGCCTGGTCAACTTCCTCGAGCTGCTGGCGGAGCGCCATCGCATGCCCGCGCTGTTTCGCATCCGCCGGCAGTTCGACGCCATGTGGGCGGAGGAGAACCAGCTGCTGGAGGTGTCGGTCACGAGCGCGACCGAGCTCGACCCGGCTGTGGTCGAGGACATCGGAAAGCAGATCGAGAAGCAGACCGGCCGAAAGGTCGAGCTGGCGAGCACCGTCGATCCCGACGTGCTCGGCGGCCTGAAGCTGCAGGTGGGCAACATGGTGCTCGACGCCACCATCCGCCAGAGACTTGAAACGTTGAGAAAGCAAGTGGCCAAGGCCGCCTAGGCCGCGAAGGAGTTCTTCCCAGTGCAGATCAAGCCAGACGAGATCACCAGCATCCTCAAGCAGCGCATCGAGGGGCTCGAGGACGGCGGCGCCGACCTGTCCGAGGTGGGCACGGTCCTCTCGATCGCAGACGGCATCTCCCGCGTTCACGGGCTCGACAACTGCATGTCGACCGAGCTGCTCGAGCTTCCCCACGACGTGACCGGCCTCGCGCTCAACCTCGAGTCCGACAACGTCGGCGCCGTGCTGTTCGGCGAGTGGGATCAGATCGAGGAGGGCGATCAGGTCAAGCGCACCGGGCGCCTGATGGAGGTGCCGGTGGGTGACGAGATGCTCGGACGCATCGTCTCGCCGCTCGGCCTGCCGCTCGACGGCAAGGGTGAGATCAACACCTCCGACACCCGCCCGGTGGAGTTCAAGGCGCCGGGCGTGGTGCAGCGCCAGCCGGTGAAGGAGCCGCTGGCCACCGGGATCAAGCCGATCGACGCCATGACCAACGTCGGGCGCGGCCAGCGCGAGCTGATCATCGGCGACCGCCAGACCGGCAAGAGCTCGATCTGCATCGACACCATCATCAACCAGAAGGAAACCGACGTCCGCTGCATCTACGTGGCCATCGGGCAGCGCATGTCCACGGTGGTCGAGGTGGCCCAGCAGCTCGACGAGTACGGCGCGCTCGACCACACCATCATCGTGGCCGCGCCGGCTGACGAGGCGGCGCCGATCAAGTACCTCGCCCCCTACGCCGGGGCGGCGATGGCCGAGCACTTCCTCTACAACGGCGGTCACGCGCTGGCGGTCTACGACGACCTGACCAAGCACGCGTACGCATACCGCCAGATGTCGCTGCTGCTGCGCCGCCCGCCCGGCCGCGAGGCCTACCCGGGCGACGTCTTCTACCTGCACTCGCGCCTGCTCGAGCGCTCGGTCAAGCTGAACGACGACCTCGGCGGCGGGTCCTTCACCGCCCTGCCGATCATCGAGACGCAGGCGGGCGACGTGTCGGCCTACATCCCCACCAACGTCATCTCGATCACCGACGGCCAGATCTTCCTCGAGGCCGACCTGTTCCGCTCGGGCGTGCGCCCGGCCATCAACGTGGGCATCTCGGTGTCGCGCGTGGGTGGCTCGGCCCAGACCACGCCGATGCGCAAGGTGGCGGGCCGCCTGCGGCTCGAGCTGTCCCAGTACCGCGAGCTCGAGGCCTTCGCGCAGTTCGGATCGGACCTCGACGCCGACACGCAGGCCACGCTCAACCGCGGCGCGCGGCTGGTGGAGTCGCTCAATCAGGACGAGCGCAGTCCCTGGTCGATCGAGGACCAGGTGGCGGCGATCTACGCCGGCACCGGCGGCTACCTCGACCGCATCAAGGTCGAGCGCGTGAAGGAGTTTCTCGACAACCTGCTCGCGCGGCTGCACGCCGAGAACGACGACCTCATGGGCAAGATCCACGAGGGCGAGTGGGGTGACGAGATCGAGTCCAAGCTCGGCGACGCCATCGCCGAGGCGATCGACGACTTCGGGCCGGACTTCGACGCCGAGGGCAACCCGATCGAAGAGGGCGAGTCCGACCGCATCCTGTCCGAGGAGAAGCGCCAGAAGGAGGGCCGCACGAGCGGTCAGTCCGACGACGGCGCCGGCGAGGACGAGGACGGCGGCGAGGAGTCCGAGTCCGATGAGGACAAGGGCGCTCAGGAGGCGGCGGAGCAGGAGCGCGCGCCGGCTTAGTGGCCAACCTGAAGGACATCCGCGGCCGCATCAGCTCGGTCAAGAACATCCGCAAGATCACGCGCGCGATGGAGATGATCTCGGCGGCGCGCCTGCGCAAGGCCGAGCAGCGGATCGAGCACCTGCGGCCGTACGCCGACGCCATCCGACGCATGACCGCGCGCGCCTCCCAGGCGGCGGACAGCATCCCGAACCTGCCTGTGCTCGAGGAACGCGAGGAGATCTCGACGGTGGGCATCCTGCTCGTCACCGGCGACCGCGGCCTGGCCGGTCCCTTCAACTCCCAGATCGTGCGCGCCGGCAACCGGCGCGCGGCCGAGCTGCGCAACGACGGCAAGCGGGTGCTCTGGTACGCGGTGGGGCGGCGGGGCGTCTCCTCGCTGGAGTTCCGCCAGCTCGAGCTGGGCGGGTCCTGGACGGGTTTCACCGACCGACCGGCATTCGCCGACGCCCGCACGGTGGCCGGCGGCCTCACCTCGGCCTACGTCGACGAGAAGGTCGACCAGGTCGAGGTCATCTACAACGGATACATCTCGCCGGTCAACCAGGAGGTGCGGCAGGAGACGCTGCTGCCGCTCCAGCGCGCCGACGTTATCGAGCAGGACGAGGACGAGGACGCTGAAGACGGCGGAGATGGCGAGGAGCGCGAGCACACGCGCGCCCTGTGGATCTACGAGCCCGGTCCCGAGGAGATCCTCGTGCGGCTGGTGCACGACTACGTGGAGATCTCGATCTATCGCGCGATGCTCGAATCCACCGCCTCCGAGCACGGCGCTCGCATGAGCGCCATGCGCAACGCATCGGACAACGCCGGGGACCTGATCGACGACCTGACCCTGGCCGCCAACCGCCAGCGCCAGGCCGAGATCACCCAGGAGATCATGGAAGTGGTGGCCGGCGCCGAGGGACTTCGCTAGCCCGACACGACCGCAGTTCAAGGAGAAACGAACCCAGTGGAAGCAGCAACACAGACGTCGGAGCAGAAGAGCGACGGCGACCAGAACTCCGGCACCGTCGAGGAGGTCCAGGGAGTCGTCGTGGAGGTCGCCTTCCCGGCCGGCCACCTGCCCGAGATCTACAACGCGCTCGAGATCGAGCTCGACGAGGCGCAGGAGGAGGACAACGCCACCCGGCTCGTGCTCGAGGTGCAGCAGCACCTCGGCGACGACCGCATCCGGGCGGTGGCCATGGACGCCACCGACGGCCTGGCGCGCGGCACGAAGGTGATCGACACCGGCGGGCCGATCACGGTGCCCGTGGGCGAGGGCGTGCTGGGCCGCATCTTCAATCTCCTCGGTGATCCGATCGACGAGAAGGGCGACGTGGACATCGAGGAGCGCTGGCCGATCCACCGACCCGCGCCGAGCGTGGAGGACCTGACCCCCACGCGTGAGCTCTTCGAGACCGGCATCAAGGTCGTGGACCTGCTCGCGCCCTACGCCAAGGGCGGCAAGGTTGGCCTGTTCGGCGGCGCGGGCGTGGGCAAGACCGTGCTCATCCAGGAGCTGATCAACAACATCGCCCAGGAGCACGGCGGCCTCTCGGCCTTCTGCGGCGTGGGCGAGCGCTCCCGCGAGGGCAACGACCTCTGGCTCGAGATGACCGAGTCGGGCGTGATCGACAAGACCATGCTCGTGTTCGGCCAGATGAACGAGCCGCCCGGGGCGCGCATGCGCGTGGCCCTGTCGGGCCTGACCATGGCGGAGTACTTCCGTGAGCAGGGCGGCCAGGACGTGCTGCTGTTCATCGACAACATCTTCCGTTTCGTGCAGGCGGGCTCCGAGGTGTCGGCGCTGCTCGGCCGGATGCCTTCGCAGGTGGGCTACCAGCCCACGCTCGAGACGGAGATGGGCCAGTTGCAGGAGCGGATCACGTCGACCCGCCAGGGCTCGGTCACCTCGATCCAGGCCATCTACGTGCCGGCCGACGACCTGACCGACCCGGCACCCGCATCGGTGTTCGCGCACCTCAACTCCACCACGTCGCTGTCGCGCGCGATCTCGGAGAAGGGCATCTACCCGGCCGTCGACCCGCTCGACTCGACCTCCACCATCCTCAAGCCGGAGATCGTGGGCGAGGAGCACTACCGGGTGGCCAACGAGGTCCGCGAGATCCTCCAGCGCTACCGCGAGCTGCAGGACATCATCGCCATCCTCGGCATCGACGAGCTCTCCGACGAGGACAAGCAGACGGTGCAGCGCGCCCGCAAGGTGGAGCGTTTCCTGTCTCAGCCGTTCTTCGTGGCCACGGCGTTCACCGGCCTCGAGGGCAAGTATGTGCCGATCGACGAGACGGTGCGCTCCTTCGCCGAGATCATCGAGGGCAAGCACGACGACATCCCGGAGCGGGCCTTCCTGATGAAGGGCTCGATCGACGAGGTGGTCGAGGCCACGCGCGGATCGGATGGCGCGAAGGACGAGAAGGAGCAGGAGGAGCAGGAGGCCGAGGACGAGGAGTCGCGCGAGGGCGAGGCCGAGGCCGACGAGGAGGCCGGAGAGGACTCCGGCACGCGCTCCTCCGAGGAGAGCGATGGCTCGTAGCAGCTTCGAAGTAGAGGTCCTGACCCCCGAGGGTCAGGTCTTCGCCGACGAGGTGGAGATGGTCTCCACCCGCACCACCACCGGCTCGATCGGCATCCTCGCCCATCACGCTCCGCTGATGGCGATCCTGGAACCCACCGAGCTGCGGCTCTACAAGTCCGACTCCGACGTGGTCCGTTTCGCCCAGGGCGAGGGCTACCTGCAGGTGGTGGACAACCGCGCGCTCGTGCTGGTGGAGGACGCGATCGCGCCCGACGACATCGACCGCTCGGCCATCGAGACGCGTCTCAAGGAGGCCCGGGACACCCTGGAGCGCGCGGAGGAGGAGTCGGAGGAGCGGGCACGCGCCGAGCGCGAGATCCAGCGCTACGAGGCCTTTCTCGAGGTGGGCGGCGGCTCGTAGCCGGTACCGGTCCGGGCTCGGCGGGCTCAGCTGGGCAGTAGAGCGGCCTCCAGCTGCTGGGCCACCCAGCGCTCGTACTGTGCCGGCTTCCATCCGCGCTGCGCCACCAGCGCGAGGTAGGTGCGTTCGCTGGCGATCGTCCAGATGCAGTCGGCGGCCCTGCGGGCGGTCAGCCCAGCCTTGAGCTGCTTGGCCCGCTGCAGGTTGCGCGCCAGCTTGCTCTGGGTCTCGTAGCGCTTGCGGTCGTGCTCCGCGAGCAGCTCGGTGGCTTCGGCGTCGCTTCCCGCCGCGGCCTCGAGCTGCGCGAACACTGGAGCTTCGCGCTCGCACACGCCGGTGTGGATCCGGGCGAAGGCGGCCAGCTTCTCGTGTGCGTCCTCCTCGGCCTCCATCTCCTTCCACGCCGCACGCTTGCCCAAGGGAACCCCCTCGTGGTCGCCGCGCAACGTCGACTCGACCACCGCCCGCAGGATGTTGGCCTTGCTCCGCAGGCCCGCGTAGACCGTGGGAACCGCCACGTCCGCCGCCGCGGCGATGTCCGCGATGGACGTTTCGGAGTAACCGTCGCGTACGAACAGCCGCGCCGCCGCGTCCACGATCCGGCGGCGCGTGGCGCGAGCCGCCCGCTCGCGGTTGGTCATCTCGTACGCGCGGTTCTTGATGTTCCCCGACACCTCGGTATAGTTAGCTATATCGAATATGGCACACTACATTCAGTGTACGGTCTAGCGGCAGAGGAGGGTGAGCGCCTGGCCTTCGGCGAGGTCGAGGTCCTGATCAAGGCCTCAGCCGAGACCACCGCCGGCGCATTTGCGCTGTTCGAGGAGAACGAGCCGGTCGACACGCCGCTGCACGTCCACCAGCACGAGGACGAGCTCTTCTACGTGCTGGAGGGCGAGCACGTGTTCCGGGTCGGCGAGCAGGAGTTCCGGACGGGTCCCGGCGAGCTCGTGTTCGCTCCTCGGGGCGTGCCCCACTCGCAGAGACGCGTGGTGCAGCGGACCGGGCGGGTGCTCGTCGTGACCGCTCCAGCGGGTCTCGAGGGCTTCTTCCGCGAGCTTGCCGACGCTGACGCGGCCGGGCGGTTGGGTCCCGACGCCTACGCTGCCGCGTCGGAGCGGTACGGCATCACCTGGGTCGGCTCCGAGTAGCAGCAGGTTTGCCGGCCCGCTGATCTCGGGCAGGTGTGCTCGCATGGACGAAAGCGCGGTGCGCGCCGGGGCGGACGGCACGGATGAGCTCGACACCAACCTGAAGCGCGCGATAGGGCCGGGCCTCCTCACGGTGTTCGTGATCGGTGACATCCTCGGCGCCGGGATCTACGCGCTGGTGGGCGAGGTGGGAGCCGAGACGGGCGGTGCGATCTGGACCGCGTTCATGGCCGCCTTCGTGCTGGCTCTGTTCACCGCCTTCGCGTACGCCGAGCTCGTTTCGAAGTACCCGCAGGCCGCCGGCGCCGCTCTCTACACGCAGCGCGCGTTTCGGATGCCGTTCTTCACCTTCATGGTCGCCTTCGCGGTCATGTCCTCGGGTATCGCCTCCGCGAGCACCCTGCGCAGGGACCAGGTCGACCACGACCATTTCCAGGGCCCTGCGATCTTCCCGATCCTGGGTGCGCTGGTGGCAGCGTGGCTGCTGGTGGACACCGCTCTCGACGATTTCTCGCTCGTGCTGCGCGCGCTCATCCTGCTGGCCGTCGGCGTCGTGCTGTGGGCGATCAACCGGCTGGTGGACGGGCCGCCCGAGAACGTGGACGCCGAACGCCTGGAGGGGTGACGAAGTCACATGTAGGGTCCGGCTTTGATGGAAGTGGTTCTGGCCCTAGTCGCCGCGTTGCTGTTCTCGCTCGGCACCGTCCTCCAGGCGCAGGTGGCCTCGAAGTCCTCCGAGGAGGAGGCGGCCAAGGCCGGCTTCCTGCTCGAGCTCGCCCGCAAGCCCCGCTGGCTGGCCGGCATCGCAGCCGCCGGCCTGGGGTTCGCCGCCCAGGCGGGCGCGCTGGCCGTCGGGCGCCTGGTGGTGGTCCAGCCGCTGCTGGCCACCGCGGTGGTGTTCGCGCTGCCCCTGAACGCAAGGCTGGGCGGGCGCAAGCCCTCCCGCAACGATCTCGTGGCGGCTGTGGCCGTGACGGTGGGCCTCGCGGCGTTCCTGTGGGTCTCCGATCCGGAGGGCGGGGTGGACAACGCCTCCGCCCGAGCCTGGATCATCTCCTTCGTCCTCTGCGGCGTGGCCTGCGTGGCGCTGGTGGTGGCGGCCCGAGGCCGGGACGCCACCCGGCGCGCCGCGCTGCTTGGGATAGCCGCCGGCATCCTGTTCGCGCTCAGCGCCGCGCTGACCAAGGCAGCCGTCGACCAGTTCGACGACGGCCTGTTCGGGCCGTTCGTCCACTGGCAGCTGTACGCCTTGGTGGTGGTGGGCTACGTCAGCATGATGCTGAGCATGGCCGCGCTCCAGACCGGCGCGCTGGCTCCGGCCGTGGCCACGCAGATGTCGTTCGACCCGATCGTCAGCGTGCTGTTGGGCGTGCTCGCCTTCGACGAGACCATCCATGAGGACGCGCTGTCGGTGGTCCTCGCGCTGCTCGCCTTCGGGGTGATGCTTGCCGGGCTGGTGTACCTCGCCCTGCACAAGGACAAGGTCAAGCCCGCCCCCGCTGCGGTATAGCTACCGCCATGGGCGAGCGAGAGCACCACACTCACGGGACCTTCTCCTGGGCCGACCTGGGCACCACCGACCAGGAGGCGGCCGCGAGCTTCTACAGCGGGCTGTTCGGCTGGGACACCCGTGACGAGCCGATTCCCGACGGGGGCACGTACACGATGGCGAGCCTCGGCGGGCGCACCGTGGCCGGGCTTTCCACCGGGCCACCGGGCATGCCGCCCGCGTGGACCTCCTACGTGACGGTCGACGACGCCGACGCGGTGGCAGCCAAGGCCTCCGGGTTGGGCGCCAGCGTGATAGCCGGCCCGTTCGACGTGATGGAGGCGGGCCGCATGGCCCTGATCCAGGATCCCACCGGAGCCTTCTTCGCCGTCTGGCAGGCGGGCGAGAGCATCGGTGCGGAGCACGTGAACGCCCACGGAGCGCTGACGCTCAACCAGCTCAATACGCGCGACCCCGAGCGGGCCACCGAGTTCTACTCGGAGCTGTTCGGCTGGCGCATCGAGCCCGCCATCGGCGAGCCGCCCGCCGGCGAAGAGGTGCCCTACTGGGGCATCTGGCAGGGCGAGACCCTCAACGGCGGGATGATGAAGCTGCCCGACGAGTCGCCCGCGCCCGCCCACTGGCTCGTTTACTTCGGCGCCGACGACCTCGACGATGCCACCGCCACGATCGCGGAGCAGGGAGGCGTGGTGATCATGCCCCGCACCGAGGTGCCGGGGGGCGAGATCGTCGTCGCCCAGGATCCTCAGGGAGCGATCTTCGCCCTGTTCGCCGGCCGGTTTGACGACTGATGGGACGGCGCGAGCGCTACGCGCCCGGCACGTTCTGCTGGGCCGACCTCGGGGTGTCCGATCGCGATACCGCCAAGGCGTTCTACGGAGAGCTCTTCGGCTGGCAGGCCGAGGACCAGAGCGGTTCGGGTGGCCTCTATACCTTCTTCTCCAAGGACGGGGCTCTCGTGGCGGGCCTGCGCGAGGGCGAGCCGCTCTGGCTCTCCTACGTCTCGGTCGAGGACGTGGACGCCACCACCGAGCGCGCCCGGGAGGCGGGCGCGACGGTCGAGGGCTCGTACGACGCTCTGCCCGCCGGTCGCACCGCCACGCTGAGCGATCCCCAGGGGGGTCCCTTTGCTCTCTGGGAGCCCGGCAATGTGGTTGGCGCCGGCCTGGTCAACGACGAGGGCACGATGGTGTGGCAGCAGCTCTCAACCTCCGACCTGCCCGCCGCCAAGGACTGGTACTCCGCGCTCTTCGGCTGGACCTGGGAGGAGCTCGAAGGGGGCGGCGGGTACGCCAACGCCCGCAACTCCGAGGGTTGGCTGACGGCCGGTGCCATGCAGCTGCCGGTGCCGGGGGTCACGCCCACCTGGCAGGTGAGCTTCAGCGTCGAGGACGCAGCCGCGGCCTGCGGGCGCGCCGAGGAGCTGGGGGGGTCGACGATCATGCCCCGCACGGAGACCCCGGTGGGCGGCGTGGCCGTGGCGGCCGATCCTCAAGGCGCGCCGCTCGGCCTGTTCGACGGCGAGACCGAGCCCTAGGAGCTCAGGGCAGCGGCAGTCCGAGCCGCCAGCTCCCGCGCTCCCGCTCGAGCGTCAGGCGCTGCCGCGGGGCGATCAGCGCGAGCAGGGGCAACGTGCGCAGCTCTTGTGGCAGTCGCACGCGGGCGAGGGCGCGGTCGCCGTCGACCCGCACCGATCTGACCCGCACCCGCTCGAAGGCCCGCGCGTCAGGGGCGACCACCTGAAGAATGAACTGCATGCCCCTGGGGCAGTCGCCGCCCAGGGTGCTACCGGCCAGGTTGCGCACCTCGCGCGTGAAGGCGGCGCAGCTGGCGGCAGCGTCCTTGGCTCGCAGCGCGGCCAGGAAGCGGCTGATCGTCGCGCGCACCCGCCGGGCGTCGCCACCGGCGCGGAAACCGCGGTCACGGGGAGCCGCCTCGGACGCGTCCGGCGGATCGGCGTCGGGCGAATCCGGCGGGTTGTCCTGGGGTGGCTCCTGATCGCCGCCGTCCGGCCCGCTCTCGCCCGGGGCCGGGTCCGGTTGAGGAGTCGAGCCCGGGTCCGGCGTTTCACCCGGGGACCGCTCGGCGGCGTCGCCGCCCGCCACGGACTCGGGCGACTCGTCGTCCCCGCCACAGCCGCCGGCCAGCAGGGCGAGGCAGAGCAGACCCGCGAGAATCCGCATCACGCGTCGTAGGGCGCGTCGCGCTCGCGCACCGCCGCCTTGAAGCCCAGCTCCTGGGCGCGCTGCTGGAAGGCATAGCCCTCGGGTGTGTGCCGGGCGATTCCGTCGAAGAACACCCCGAGCGCCTGGGTGGCCTGGAGACCCTGTGCGTACAGCGCCTGGTTGACCATGAGCTTCATCATCACCAGCTGGTTCACCGGCGTGAGCGCGATTCGGTCGATCAGGGCCTCGAAGCGCTCGTCGAGCTCATCGGCCGGGTGGGCCTCGATGGCCAGGCCCCACTCGGCCGCGGTGGCCCCGTCGATCAGGTCGCCGGTGAAGAGCAGCCGCTTGGCCCTTTGGTCGCCGACCCGGAAGGCCCACAGGGCGGAGGTGGGAACACCCCACACGCGGGCGGGCGGGTAGCCGATGCGGGCGTCGTCGGCGATCACGAGCAGATCCGAGCACAGCGCCATGTCGGTGCCGCCGGCGACGCAGAAGCCGTGCACCTTGCAGACGACGGGCTTGTCGGAGTGGAACAGGCTCATGAAGCCGCGCAGGTTGCGGCTCATCATCTGCCAGTCGGTCACCGGGTCCCACGGTTCGGAGGGATCGTGGTTGGGAGGCCGGCTCTCCGCGTAGTCGACCAGGTCGTAGCCGCCGCAGAAGCCCTTCCCGTTGCCCGCCAGGGCGATCACGTGCACGGCAGGATCGAGGTTCGCCTCCTCCACCCGGGCCGCCAGCTCTCCCGGCATCGCCATCGTTATGCCGTTGCCGCGCTCGGGGCGGTCGAGCGTGATCCGGGCGATGCGGCCCGTGACCTCGTAGGTGAGCGCGTCAGGCAGATTCCGGCATGCCACAACCTAACCACGTAGAGTGCGGGCGCCCTCGATGACCCGCATGGACGTTACACCGAGGAGACCCGGGTGTGGCTCGACGAACGCTTCGACGAGACGTCGGGTGACGGTGTGTACCTGGCGCATCAGCCGATCTACGGCTTCGAGGCGGGCCACTGCGAGCCCTCGCTCCTGCCCCGCTACGTGCGGACCCTCGCGATCCTGCGCACGCTCGCACGGCTGCGCTTTGAGTCGTGCCTCGACGCCGGAGCGGCGGAGGGCTACAAGGCCGAGTTGATCCGGCGGTTGTTCGGCGCGCGCGTCGTGGCCAGCGACCTCTCCGAGAATGCCTGCGCGCGCGCCCGCGAGATCTTCGGGCTCGAGGCGCGGGCTGGCGGACCTGCACGAGCTGCCGTTCGAGGACTCGGAGTTCGACGTGGCGCTGTGCAGCGAGAACGCTCGAGCACGTGACCGACTTTCGGGGAGCGTTGTCGCGAGTTGGAGCGAGCGCCCGCTCCGTGATCGCGGCCGTGTCCACCCCGGCGGGCAGCGTCCCGAACACGCGGCCGCCGCCGTCCTGGAGGCGACCGGCACAGAACGCGTCGGCCACGGCCGGCGGAGCGGTGCGTACGAGCAGGCTCGCCTGGAGGGCGAGAGCCAGCTCGGACACCACGCGGCGTGCCTCGAACTCGGGATCCTCGGAGCTGAGGGCGCCGAGCCGGTCGAGCAGCGCGTCGAGGCGGCGGTCTGCGCCGCGCCCCAGCTCGCACTCGGCCATGAACGCGGGCAGCGCTTCGGGCTCCCTGGTCAGGGCACGCAGCACATCGAGAGCGGAGACGTTGCCCGACCCCTCCCAGATCGAGTTCAGGGGCGAGTCACGCAGCAGCCGCGGCAGCCCGGACTCCTCCACGTAGCCGTTGCCACCCAGGCACTCGAGCGCCTCCGTGGCGTGCCACGGAGCCCGCTTGCAGACCCAGTGCTTCATCACCGCCGTGGCGATGCGCCGGAACTGCTCGTCGTCCTCGTCGTAGGCCCGGGCCACGCGCAGGGCCACCGAGGTGGCCGCCTCGGACTCGACGGCCAGGTCGGCCAGCACGTTCTGCATCAGGGGCTGGTCGGCCAAGAGCTTGCCGAAGGCGGAGCGATGACGGGTGTGGTGGACGGCCTGCACGAGCCCCCAGCGCATGGAGGCCGCCGACCCGATCAGGCAGTCGAGCCGCGTGTGGTTGACCATGCGGATGATGGTCGGCACGCCGCGGCCCTCCTCGCCCACGAGACGCGCTCGCACCCGCTCGAACTCGACCTCGCTCGAAGGCAGGGACCGGGTCCCCAGCTTGTCCTTGAGGCGCTGGATGCGAAAGCCGGGATCGCTCGACTCGAACAGGAAGCAGGACAGCCCGGCCGGCGTCTGGGCGAGCGTGAGGAACACGTCGCAGGAGGGGTAGGAGCAGAACCACTTGTGGCCGGTGAGCTCCCAGTCGCCGTTGCCGGCAGGCTCGGCGCGGGTGGTGTTGGCGCGCACGTCGGACCCGCCCTGCTTCTCGGTCATGGCCATGCCGGCCAGGGCCCCGTCCTCGTAGGAGGGCTTCGTGATGCGCGGCTCCCACTCGGCAGCCAGCTCGGGCTCCGCACGCAGGGCGGGAATCGCCGAGTAGGTCATCGACACCGGGCACATCACCCCGGCGTTGACCTGGCTCCAGGTGTACATGAGGGCGGCTCGCACCACATGAGCCCCCGGCTGTGGGTCTCGCCACGGCAGCGAATGGATCTCCCGCTCGATCGCCTGCCGCAGGCACCAGTGCCAGGACGGGTCGAGCTCCACCTCGTCGATGCGCTTGCCGTAGCGGTCGTGTGTGCGCAGCACCGGCTCGTTGCGCTCCGCCCGCTCGGAGTGCTCGAGCGCCTCGCGCGTTCCGGCCAGCTGCCCGGTGTCGCGCAGGCGGTCGACGCCCCAGCCGCCACCTTCGCGCTCGAGCGCCTCGCGCAGAGGAAAGTCGGCCTCGAACACGTTGTATGGGACGACGGGCGGGGCCTGATTGGTTACCTCGTGCGTGGTGCCGGAGGTGAGCATGACCCCTAAGTCTGCCTCATCGGGCGCCGGGCATGAGCGGCCGGGGGACTCCGCAACGCTCCCTATGCTCCCGGGTTCCCCTTGGACGTGAAGATGCTCAACAAGGTTGTCCTGGCCGTGCTCGCCGCGCTGCTCGTGGCCGTCCCGGCCGCGCTGGCGGCGCCGCGCAGCGTGCCTCAGGGCTTCTTCGGAGTGCACATGACCCCGTTCTTCACGGCGGTGGCCGACGACGCTCAGGACTACCAGTGGGACCTGATGGCCACGTCGGGGGTGGAGTCCGTGCGCGCCGACTTCACCTGGATCACCGCCCAGCCCAGGCGCGGCCGGCCGATCGACTTCTCGAAGACCGATGGGTTGGTCCGGCGCTCCGCGCTGCGGGGGATCGACCTGCTGCCGGTGGTCACCGACGCTCCGAGATGGGCGCGCGCCTACCGCTCGCGCTTCAAGTCCCCGCCTCGCGATCCCGCCACCTTCGCGCGATACCTGGGCGAGCTCGTCGACCGCTACGGGTCCAAGGGCACGTTCTGGACGACGCACCCCGACCTGCCCAAGCGCCCGGTGCGCGACTGGCAGATCTGGAACGAGCCCCACCTGCGCCTGTACTGGAACGCCCCGGTGAACAGCCGCTGGGGTCATCCCGGCGGGTACGGGCGGCTGCTCCAGGCGTCCTACAGGGCGGTCAAGTCCCGAGACCCCGGCGCTCGCGTGGTGCTGGCCGGCATCACCCAGCAGGCGTGGGAGGAGCTCGACGACATGTACGCCCGCGGGGGTATCAAGGGCAACTTCGACGTGGCGGCCCTGCAGATCTTCCCCCAGACCGTCAAGCGCTCCGTGCTGGCCACGAAGCTGTTTCGCCGGGCCCTCAAGCGCCGCGGCGACGGCAGCAAGCCGATCTACCTGACCGAGCTCTCCTGGCCCGCCTCCAAGGGCAAGACCCGCCGAATTCGGTACCTCGCCCACGAGACGCCGCGCAGCATGGCCTTCAAGCTTGCGCGCGCCTACGACGCGCTGGCCAAGCAGCGTCGCTCACTCGGGCTCGCTCGCGTCTACTGGTTCACCTGGGCCTCGTCCTACGGACGTGGCGGCAGCGTGTTCAACTACTCGGGCCTGCAGGCCTTCAGGGACGGCCAGTGGACCGCCCAGCCGGCTCTGGGAGCGTTCCAGCGCAAGGCGCGGCAGCTGCAGGGGTGCCTCAAGACGGTGCTGGGGATCTGCGAGTGAGCGCGCGCAGGCCGGTAGCGCCGGGACTGCTAGGTTGCCGCCGGTGACTAGGACGCCTCGCCTCGCCCTGTCCCTGGCCATCTCGATGCTTCTCGTCCTCGCGGCGGCGGTGCCGGCCGAGGCCGCCAAGCGAAAAGTGCCGTTCGGCTTCTTCGGCACCGTGCTCAACAACTCGCAGAGCGACCGTATGTCGGACGCCGCTCTCGACGCCCAAATGGCGAGCATGGCCCGCTCGGGTGTGGAGTCCGTGCGCATCTCGGTCACCTGGGCTGCAGTAGAGCGTTCCCCCGGCGTGTTCGATTTCCGCCAGACCGATCGCGTTATACGCGCGGCGGCTGCGCACCGCCTGGACGTTCTGCCGATCGTGCTGGGCACACCGGTGTGGGCGTCGACGAATCCGACCGATCCGCGGGAGGCGCTCCTGTACGCCCCCACCGATCCGCAGCTGTACGCCAACTTCCTAACGGCCCTCGTCCGCCGCTACGGCCCCAGGGGTTCCTTCTGGGGTAGCTCCGGTACCCCGCGGGTGCCGGTTCGCAACTGGCAGATCTGGAACGAGCCGGCCGCCGATTTCTTCTGGGCCACCCGTCCGTGGCCCTCCAGCTACAGGCGCCTCCTGCGGGCCGGGTATCGGGCCGTTCATCGGGCCGATCGTAAGGCGACGGTCGTGCTGGGCAGCCTCACCGGCGTGGGCGGCTCGACCCCATGGAGCCAACTGCGTCAGCTCTACCGAGCGGGGGTGAGGGGTCTTTTCGACGCGGTGTCGGTGCATTTCTTCTCGGCGGCGCCCTCCGTCCGTGTTACGTCTAAGCAGACGCTCAAGGTCGCCGCGCTGCTGCGCCGCGAGATGAGGCGGGGCCGGGACCGAATGCGAAAGATCTGGTTCACCGAGCTCACTTGGACGGCGGCCCAGGGCAAGATCCCCAAGAGCGCGCAGCTGGGTTTCGAGACTACGCCCAAGGGTCAGGCCGCTCGGCTGCGGACCGTTTTCCCGGCGCTCGCCAGAGGGCGCAAGCGACTCGGGATCGGCAGGGTCTACTGGTACAACTGGGGATCGGAGTACGTGCCTCAGCTCACCCCGTTTGGACCGGGCACGCCGACCTTCCAGTACGCCGGCCTGAACCGGTGGGACGGCAGCGGCGACGGTTTCCAGCCGTTGCCCATTCTCCGGACCTTTGCCGGTACGGCGGCTCGCTTCGAGGGCTGTCGCAAGTCGGCGAACGCCAGGCGCTGCCGCTAGGGCCATCCGGCCCCAGGCTCAGCCCCTGAGGGCCCGGAGAGCGCGTGGGGTGGGCAGCAGCTCTCCCCAGCTCAGGCCAGAGACCCGCTGGTAGGCCACGAGGCTGACCGCGAAGATCGTCGCGTAGGAGCCCGAGGACACCAGAGCGGCGGCGGTGATGCCGCCGCCCGAGAGGAACAGCGCCAGGCCGACGACCGTGGCGAGCATGCCCACGAACTGGGTGACCGTAGCGGTGAAGGGACGGCCGGCGGCGTAGATACCGGCGTTCAGGATCGAGGAGCCGGCGAACAGGACGGCGCCCGGCAGCAGAAGCCGCAGCGACTCGGCCGCCTCGCGGAAGTCGTCCCCGTAGACGAGGCCGAGCAGAGGCTCGGCGAACACCGCAAGCACGAGGGCCAGAAGCCCGGCCACGGCCAGTGAGGCCCATAGGGAGCCCACCACCTTGTGACGCCCGCGCTCCGGGTCTCGGGCGGCCGACGGCAGCACCAGCCCCGCGAAGGTGTTCGACAATTGGTAGACGATCAGCGAGATGTTGGTGGCCACCGAGTAGAGGCCGACGCTGGCCGAGCTCACGAAGGCCGGGAGGACGGCCACGTCGAGCCGCGCGGTGACGTTCGAGGCCACGAGCGAGCCCTGGCCACGGATACCGAACCAGGCGGTGCGGAGGCCGAGCCTGAGGTCGACGCGACCGACGCCCATGCTTCCCACGCTTCGCATCATTCCGGCTATCAGGATGACCGCCGCTGCCAGGGTGGACACGAGCAGTGCGGATTCCACGGTCAGATCTCCCACAGCCCAGAGGGCCACGAACACGACGGCCACCAGCAGCGGTTGGGCGAAGCGAAGGACGTTGTAGACGACGAAGTCCTGAATACCCAGCAACAGCCCGTAGTTGAGCTCCTGTCCGATCACAACGACGATGGTGAACATGAACCAGCGGCCGATGGTCACGGCCTCGGGGTCGTCCGGGAAGATCACGGGCAGGAGCAGCTGCGCCAGACCGACCGCCAGCGCCGCGACGGGAAGCAGCATGAGCATCCAGGTTGCCAGCAGGCTCGGCCCGTCCTGCGGCCGGCGGGCGATGAAGTAGCTGAGGCTCTGGGCCGCCCCCAAGGCGAACACGAAGCCGGTCAGCTGGCTGACGGTGGTGAGCGAAACGGTGATTCCCCGGCCGCCCGGTCCCAGCGCCCGTGCGGTGACCACACCTGTCACCAGGTTCGCAATGAGGGTCAGGCCCGAGAACAGGTAGGTGATGAGCCCGGCCCGCACCAGCCCGCCCGCCACGAAGCGGCGCGGCACCTCTTCCGGGCCGAACGACTCGGAGGACGAGGGCGGGGCGCTTGTCATCTCATCGCCAGCTGACCAGGACGAGGTCTCCGGCCAGTCCGAGCGAAATCGAGTCCGCGGCCGGCCGCTGCTCGACGGGCAGTCCGGACACGGACGGGCGCCACACCTCCACATCATGGGCTTCACGGCCTGAGAACGACAGGTCGACGGTCACCACGCCGGGATCGGCAGGGCGTCGCGTGCTGTCGTCCCACACCGACACCGGCCGCCACAGCGCCACGACGGGCGAGCCGTCGCTCCGCATCAGGCGCAGCTTTCGAACATCCTCATCTCCGGGGATCCCGATCTCTGGAAGGGGCACGGGGGATTTCGGCGCGCCCGGGGAGCGGCGAAGCGCGCGAATCAGCGTCTGGACGGCGGTGAACGCCGGCTTGGGAGTCAGGTCGTTGCGAAGGAGGCCGAAGTGTTGCTGTGGATCGGTCAGGGACGGGTCTGGCTTGGAGTCGGCGAGCTCGTACAGGAAGGTCCGCTGCGATCCCGCCCCGAAGGCGGTGACCAGGGTGCGAGGGATGTAGATCGCGGCCGCCTCCTCGGAGACCGGCGTGTGGTACGAGGGGGCGGCCAGGGCGTTGTGGTAGCCCGTCTCGGTGAACACCGGCCCCCGCGACGTGTCCGCTCCCACCCAGTCGCCCATGGCGCGGCCGAGTGCGGGCTCCGGCGGGTCGCCTCCGGCGTAGGGATGGCCGTTGAACAGGCCCGGCAGATCGTCCTGGATCTCGGTTCGGCTAGAGCTGTCGATGAAGCTCGGCCCGATCAGACTCGTGCCGGGCGCGACTCGCGAGACCTCGGCCGCCAGCCGCGGCATGAACTGAGAGAGCGTTCCTGCCCAGCCCAGCGTCGTTCCGTCGTCCAGCTCATTCGGTCCTTCGAAGGCCTCCACGCCGGTACCCATCGCTTGCAGCGATTCGTCCACCTGGACTCTGGCATCGGTCGCGGGGTCGGCAATCAGCGTGCCCCGGAGACCGACACGAGCGGCGGCACGCAGGCCCGCCGTGAGCAGCGGGTTGGCGTGCGCGGTGGCGTCACGGATGTGCCCAGCCCCCAGCTCCCGCAGTCTGCCGAAGATGGTGGGATGGTCGGCGTACGCGGTGTCGGCGTATCCGAGGTGGACGTTCACCCCGATCGAGTTCACCAGTCCCTCCGCCGAGAGGACCTCATCAGTCGTCTGCGGTGGGTTCTCGCCGGGATCCGAGAACAGGGCGATTGCGCCGGCAACGACCAGCAGAGCCGCCAGCACCGCGGCCAGTCGCCGGACCAAGGCCTTACCCGAGCCGAGCTGAACGGCTACCGCGGGTTCTCTACGGGCATGTCGCCTCCACGATCTCCCGGATACGCTCCCGGAATACCGCGGGCCGGAACCTCTGCGCGTTGTTTCGGATCTCCTGCGAGTCGAACTGGCTCAGATCCTGCGACAGCGCGCGGGTGAGCGCGCGCGCATCACCGTTCTCAACGAGCAGGCCGGTCTCGCCCGACCTGACGGTCTCGCGCACTCCGCCGGCGTCGATGGCGATCACCGGCCGGCCGGCGGCCTGCGCTTCCACGGCCGAGATCCCGAACTCCTCGACCCCCGGCACGACGAGTGCCGCCGCGGAGGCGTAGAGGCCCGGAAGCTGGTCGTCGTCGACGCGTCCCAGGAACTCCGCCTCACGGCCGTACCGAGCCTGCAGATAGCCGAGCTCTGGCCCCGAGCCGACCACCTTGATGCGACGGCCGGCTGCGGTGGCGGCTTCGATGGCCAACTCCGGGCGCTTGTGCCGGACGAGCTCCCCCACGAAGAGCACGTGGTCGTCATGGTCGCTGATGGAGAAGCGCTCGACGTCGACCGGGGGGTGGACGATGGGCGCGTCGCGGCCCCAGTATCGCCTGATGCGCTCGCGGGTCAGCTTTCCGTTGGCTATGTACTGGTCGACCCGGGTGGCCGCCCGGCGGTCGAACCTGCGGTGCCGGCGGAGCAGGAGGCTGAGCGCCGGACGCAATGCGCCCGGCACCTCGCTCAGCGCCAGCGCCTGCTCGTGCCAGGCGTAGCGGAACGGCGCATGGCAGTAGCAGACGTGGGCGGCACCCCTGGGCGGTCGGATCCCGTGGGCGAACGCGCTGCTGCTCGAAACCACGCAGTCGTAACCCGAGAGATCGAGATGCCTGACGGCGTTCTGGTACAGGGGCAACGCAGCCCGGAACGTGCGTTGTCGCATCCCCAGCCGCTGCAGGGCGGACGTGCGCAAACGCCGGCCGGCAAAGCGGGAATGCGTTGCCTTCTCGTCGTAGAGAAGGGTGGCGATCGGCGCTCGGGGCCAGATGTCGGCGATCGTGGCGAAGGTGCGCTCTGCGCCTCGCATCACGAGCAGATAGTCCTGGGCGAGTATTGGATTTGCCATTGGGTGGTGTCAGGCCGCCACGGCGGCTGCGGGGTGGGGAACCGTTTCTCTGCTCAGCCGGGCGAATCGCTCCACCTGTTGTGGCGAGAAGCGATCCCCATCCACCAGAGCGGCGTTGGATCGGATCCTCGTTTCGTCGGTGGACGAAAACAGCACGACTCCGTCGGGGTTCGACTGCAGCGAATAGCTCATCAACAGCCCGCCCAGTACCTCCCGGCGTGAGCAATCTACTTCAAGCTCCTCCGACCAGTGCTGCCGCCTACCCTCGTCGCGCATGGCCTCCGTCAGACGGGCCATCAGCACCCTCATCGAGGAGTGCGTGATGGTCGCACGTCCGGCGAGGCCGGGCAGCCGGGTGAGCGCGGGCTCGAGCGCGTTGTGGCGAAGCTGCGTGATGCGGCCGAATCCCGGGCTCTCGTCCAGGATCGTCCGGGTGGAGTCCTCGTCGGTCGCCGTGCCGAAATAGCGGATCCTCCCCGCCCGCACGAGGCTCTCGAGGAAGTCCATCAGGCCTTCCGTCCGAAGGTCGGCGGGCCTGCATTCGTGGAGCAGGAGCACATCCACGGACTCGACACCGAGCTCGGAGAGGCTCGTGTCGAAGCTCGCACGCGCTTCGTCGGGGCCAAACCGTCCGGTCTGCACCATGGCGTGTGCGCGGAGCCTCAGCCGCCGGCGCAGGGCCGGAGTGCGGCGCGCGGCCACGCGGGCCACCGACTTGACCGCCCGCAGCGTCCTCGACCGGCGGGGCGGTACGAGGCCGAACTTGGTGGTGACGGTCACAGCGTCCTCATGCCGCTTCAGGAACTCTCCCACCGCGCTTTCGGCCTCGCCGTAGCCGTATGCTCGGGCGGTGTCGAAGTGCCTGATCCCGGCCTCGTACGCCAGCTCGAGCAACCTGACGGATTCGCGTCTGCCCAGTCGTGCCATCAGCGCTGCCGAGCCGAAGCCCAGGTGGGTGGTCTCGAGGTCTGTCCCAGGCAGCGTTATCGTTCGCATCGCGTAACGGGCCGGGGGGGCGCGCGATGATAGAGGATCTGCGTCACCGACCTGAGGGTGCCCTGCTTGAGGCCGACCTATGCATAGTCGGCGCGGGCGCTGCGGGAATCGCCCTGGCAAGAGAGTTGGCGGCCGAGCACCACAGCGATGTAGTGGTGCTCGAGAGCGGAGGCCTGAAGCGCCACGCCGCCACGGACGGGCTCAACGACGGAGACTCGCAAGGCCTCCCCCCGGCATCGCTGACCGAAGGCCGTGGACGGCTCTTCGGGGGCGCCACCGCCCTGTGGGCGGGTCAATGCATCCCACCCGAGCCCGAGACCTTCCGCGAACGGCCCTGGGTCTCCCACAGCGGATGGCCGTTCGCCGTGAGCGACCTCGAGCCCTACATCCGCAGGGCCGAGGCCCTGTTTCAGATCCAGGGCGAGGTCTACGACGAGCGGACTTGGGATTCGTTCGCCGTCCGGCGGGTGCCAACCGACCCCGACCGGCTGGAGCACCGGTTCACGGTCTGGTGCCCCGAGCCGCACCTCGGCCGGCTCTACCGCAAGCGTCTCGAGGCCGCGGCGAACGTGAAGGTCCTGCTCAACGCCACCGCCACCGAGATCGTCACGACATCCGACGGCCGGCGCTTCGACAGCGTCCGCGTGGCCACTCCGGAGGGCCGCGCCGCGGTGGTGCGGGCGCGCGCCTGCGTGCTCTGCGGCGGAGCCATCGAGAACAGCCGGCTCCTGTTGGCCTCGGACCGGCACTCGCCCGGCGGCATCGGGAACGAGCACGATCTCGTCGGACGCTTCTTTCAGGAGCACCCCAACGGCAGCACGGCCGTCATCGCGGACGGCGACGTCAGGCGCCTCCAAGAGCTCTATGGCCTGTTCTACCGGGGTCGCGTCCGGTACCTACCGCGGCTCACGCTGAGCTTCAGCGAGCAGCGCTCCCGTGAGGTGCTCGCCTGCGCGGCCCACCCGGTGTTCCACTTCGAGGAAGAATCGGGCATCGAGGCCGCGCGGCGCATCTACCGGGCCGCCCGGGCGGGGCGCGTACCGGACAGACTGCGCCTCGAACTGGGACGGATGGTCCGGGACGCCCGGAGTGTCGGCCACGTGGCCCGTCGCCGGTTGGCGCACGGCCGTTCCGCCGATCTCGAACCCGCCCGGATCACCCTCCAGACCTACACCGAGCAGGCTCCGAACCCGGACAGCCGGGTGACGTTGTCGGAACGTCGCGACGCGCTCGGAGTTCCCCTACCGAGGGTTGACTGGCGCCTGACCGAACAGGACCGCCGCACCACAGAGGCGATGGTGGACACCGTGGCTGCCGAGTTTCGCCGTCTGGGTCTGGGCGAGATTCGGGCCGAGCAGTGGCTGAAGGGCGGCAGCTGGGCCGGCCACCTGCATGACGCCTACCACCACATGGGCACCACGCGGCTCGGATCCAGCCCACTCGACAGCGTTGTCGATCGCGACGGTCAGCTACACCGCGTGAGCGGCCTGTACGTCACCGGCGCCTCTGTGTTTCCGATCGCCGGCTTTGCCAATCCCACGTTGCTGATCGCCGCCCTCGCGATCCGGCTCGGCGACCACCTGAAGAAGCGCCTAGGGAGCCCGTGGCCCGCTACTACCTCGACCTGAGAGGTGAGTCGGCTCCCCTTCGCTGGAATCCGAGCGAAGGGACCCACCCCGCGAGCGGCGACACCCGGTACTTCGGAGCGGTCTTCCGGGCGCTCGAGGACATCCTCGATGAGGCCGAGCTCGACGTCTATCTGACCTGGAGCTGGGAGCGGCTACCCGCGTACGGCGACCAGGTGGTGGCCGTGGTGTTGTCCGACGAGGTGGGACACATCCCGCGTTACGTGGGTCAGGTGCGCTCGGTCTTCAAGTGCTACGGCACGCGTCCGGCTTTGGGAACCGGCCCGCTCGGCGATCGAAGCCTCACCGGCTGGGCCAACCTCGGTCAGTACGGAGTCCGGTGGCTGCGATGGTTGCCCGACGGTGCCGCCTACGCACGACTGCTCGCGGGGAGGCGGCTGCGCCGCCGGCGCGCTCCCCCTCCTGTCGAGGCGATCCCACTCGGGACCTACAACCAGATCGACCTGCCGCTCAGGCCGATCGATCAGCGCCCCACCGATGTCTTCTTCGCCGGGAGCGTTGAGCATCTGGGCTCGGCGCGCGACCGGCTGCTCTCTCCCAAGGGGCGGGCGCGCCGCGAGATGCTGAGTGCCGTCCGGCGTACGGCCGAGGGGCGGCCGGGTATGACCGTGGACGTGCGCACCACGCCGAACTTCGAGACCTCGGCGTCGTCCTCGCCCGTGACCTACTCCGAGGCACTGATGAACGCCAAGGTGTGTCTCGCGCCGCGGGGCACCTCGGTCGAAACCTTCCGCTTCTTCGAAGGCTTGCGCGCAGGCTGCCTGGTGGTCAGCGGGGGTTTGCCTCGACACCGCTTCTACGAGGGTGCGCCGGTGCTCCGGCTCGACCGCTGGCGCGCGCTGCCCCAGTTGCTTGATCCACTGCTCGACGCGCCCGGCGAGCAGCGCCGTCTTCACGAAGCCGCGCTGGCCTGGTGGCGTGACCGCTGCTCAGAGGCCGCGGTCGCGCGTTTCATGGCCGACCGTCTCAACGCAGCGGGATAGGCGAACCCGGTCTAAGCTGGCGTTCGGCCCTAGTCTGCGCCGTTCGCCCATGAGGATCCTGTTCGTGAACCACACCGGCGCCTCCAGCGGGGCCGAGCTGGCCCTGATGCGCCTCGTCGAGGGTCTCAAGGCCGAGCACTCCGTGGCCGTCGCCTGCCCCGGTGACGGAGCGCTGGCCGAGCTCGTCCGGGCGGCCGGGGTCGAACACTTCGCCGTCCCTGCTTTCGAGGCCAGCCTGCGGCTCGATCCCGTGCAGACCCCCGTTGGCCTGGCGCGCCTGGGAGCCGGCGGCGCAGCCACGGCGCGGGTCGTCCGTCGCCACCAGCCCGACCTGGTCCATGCCAATACCCCCCGCGCCGGTCTCATGGCCGCCGCGATCAGCGCGGCCGGCGGCCCACCCCTTGTGGTTCGGGCCCACGAGCAGCTGCCGCTGACCCCGTTGGGGCGGGGGGTGCGCTTCGTGCTCTCCCGTTGCGCCGCAGCCGTGACCACCGTCTCGAAGAACACGGCGGCGAGATTCAACGAGGGTCTGCGCCGCCCTTTGGCCACCCACGTCTACAACAGCTTCGACCGCCAGCGCTTCGATCCCGACCGTGTTCGGCCGGCGCCGATCCGGGAGCAGCTCGGCATCGGCAAGGCGGGGCCACTCCTGGGCCAGATCGCCCAGATCACGCCCTGGAAGGGACAGGACACGGCGATTCGTGCCGTGGCCCAACTGCGGAACGGCGGGATCGACGCTCACCTGCTGCTCGTGGGCGAGGTTGCCTTCGCGGGCAAGACCGTCCGCTACGACAACCAAGGCTTCCTGCGTGATCTGCACGCCCTGGCGGGCGACCTCGGCGTCGAGCGTGCGGTTCACTTCCTCGGGCGACGCACCGACGTGCCGGAGCTCATGCGAGCGCTCGACCTCTCCCTTCTGCCGTCGTGGGACGAGCCGTTCGCCAACGTCATGCTCGAGAGCATGGCCATGGGCACGCCGCTGCTCGTGAGTGAGGTGGGCGGAGGGCCGGAGTTGGTCGAGGACCGGGTCTCAGGACGCCTCCTCCCGCCGAAGCGGCCGGACCTCTGGGCCGAGGCGATCCTCGGCCTCGTGGACGACGCCTCGGCTCTTGCCGCGATGGGCGCCCGAGCGCGGGAGGCGACCGCGGGATTCGACGACGTCGCGCACGCGCGGGACATGCTGGCGGTCTACCGAAGAGTCCTCAACGGCAGCCCCGCGCGCAGTGAGAGCGACGAGCGGGGACGGGCGGCGGCGTGGCCGGGCTGATCGTACGACGCCGCAGCTCGGCTCCGCGCCTGGGGGGTGGCCGCTTCGCCGATCTCGGCTGGCCCCTCCTCCTCGGTGCGCCCGGCATTCTGCTGCTGGGGTGGCTGCTCACGGTGAACATCCAGGCGGGCGCCGCCTTCGTGTTCGTGGTGCTGGTCGTCGCTCTTCATCAGTACGACCGGCGCTGGGGAATCGCCGCGATGCTGGGCCTCTGGTTCCTGGCGCCCGGAATCCGGCGGCTGTTGGGACTGCTCACCGGCTTCGTAGAGAATGATCCGCTCTCGCTCGCCCCCTTCGCGGCCACCGCTGCCATCGTCGGCGCCGAGCTCGTTCGGGTCCACGTGCCTTCCCGGGTGCGGCGGATCGTGCTGCTGGCGGCCGCGGGGTTCGCGATCGGGCTTCCAGCAGGTCTCGTGGCGGGGCCCGAAGCGGCTGTCTTCACGTTCTGCGCCTACATGGCCGCCCTCTCCGCGTCGCTTCTGGGGTTCAACGAGCGCGGAGTCTCGGCCGGCGACAGCACCCTGCGCAACGTCCTGTTGTTCGGTATCCCGCCAATCGCCGTCTACGCGATCCTGCAGCGGGTGTTGCCGCTTCCGGACTGGGACCAGGCCTGGATCGACGCGACGGACTTCAACAGCATCGGCGCACCGGCCGAAGGGGAGGTGCGGGTGTTCGCGACGCTGAACAGCCCTGGTGCGTTCGCCCCGCTGCTCGCGCTGTCGCTGCTCTGTTACCTGACGGTCAGGCCGCGGCACCCCTCGATCGCCGTCGCAGGCGCCGGTCTGCTCTCGGTGGCTCTTGCCCTGACCTACGTTCGCAGCGCCTGGATCGCTCTCATGGTCGCGGCGCTGGCACACATCGTGGCTTCGCGAGGGCAGAGCGCCAAGCTCCTGCTCGGATCGGCTGTCGCGGTCACGGTCGTCACGCTGGCGCTCGCTCCGGTCCTTCCCGCCGCTCAGGACGTGGTCGACCGTTTCGACACGATCCGCAACCTGGGCGGCGATCGCTCGGCCAACGAGCGTTCCGCGACCGTCTCCGGCACTCTGCCGGAGGCGCTCGGCGCCCCGCTCGGCCACGGCCTCGGCACTGCGGGTGAGCAGTCCAAGCTCAGCGGCGATCCAGGGTTGCGCACACCCGACAACGGCTACCTGGCGCTCCTGTACCAAATCGGCCCGATCGGTTTCCTAATGGTCATCACTGCGATCGGCCTGATGCTCAGAGCCGCCTGGCGAGGTGCCCGGGACCGGGCGCCGGGACAGGAGCTGAGGCTTCTCCTGTTCGCGATGTTCGTGTACACGGTCGTGCAGCTCGGATCGGGTGACCAGCTCTACGGCGTCAGCGCCGTCATCTTCTGGTTCATCGGCGGCCAGGTGCTCGCCTACGAGTACTTCCACTCCCACGGCGAGGCCCGGAGCGCCGGCCGGCGTTTTCGCCGGCGCTCAGTAGAGGGGCGGGCGGCGCACGTCTAGGCGGTAGTCGAGGCCGCCGCTGCGCTCGCCCACCGGACGTGCCGGTACGCCCCCGACGACGGTTCGCGGCGAGACGTCCCGAGTGGCCACGCCGCCGGCGGCGACGACTCCGCCGCGTCCCACCTTCACCCCCGCAAGAACCACGGCCCGAGTTGCTATCCATGCGTGATCGGCGATCTCGATCGGAGCCACTTGGCGCTCGAAGTCGGGAGAGGACAGGTTGTGGTTCGCGGTGAGGAGCTGGGTGTCGGAGGAAACGAGCACGTCCTCACCCACGGTCAGCCCTCCGCGAGCGTCGAGCACCACCCGGAATCCCACCTGCGCGCGGTCGCCGAGCACGAGCTCCTGAGCACCGATCACCGTCGTGCCGCGAAATACGCACACGCCGCGTCCCAGCTCCGCACCGAGGGCCCGCAGCCAGGCGAGCCTCAGCCAGTGGCCGGGAAGGTGGGTGATCACCAGGTTGAACACGGCCTGGCCCAGGAATCGCGCGACTCGGGTCATCGCCGCCGATGCTCACACATCGCGACCACTCCGGCGGCCTCGCCGTGAGCGCGGCTCGTCGACCGCCTCCGCGTAGAGCTCCTCCAGACGGTCGATCACCCGCTCCCAGGCGTAGCTTTCCTCGACCACCCGCCGATTGTGCGCGCCCATGCTCCGGCGCAGATCAGGGCTGGTGAGCAGATCGGACAGCGCCGAGGCCAGCGCACCGACTTCGCCGGGCGCGACCTTGCGACCGCCCTCCTCGGACACGACGTGACGCAGGCCGCCGGCCTCGGTGACCACGACCGGCTTGCCGCAGGCCATCGCCTCGAGCACCGACAGTGGGTTGGGATCGCCATAGGCGGGCAGGCAGTAGACGGCGCAGCGCTGCATGGCCGCAACGGCACCGGCGCGGTCGAGGTGGCCCAGCAGCTCCACCTGCGCGAGACCTGGAGTGCGCTCAACGCGTCGATGCACCGAGGCGCTCTCGGGACCTCCCCCGGCCACCAGCAGCCGCGCGGCCGGCAGCTCGGAGGACAGCCGCGAGAACGCGTCGAGGAGGACGTGGATCCCCTTCCGCGCATCGAGGTTGGCCAAGAACAGAACGTCCGCGTCCGCACCGTTGTACGTCGGTCGCCAGGTTGCGGCGTCTACCCCCAGCGGCAGCTCGCGTACCTTGAGCCCGCTCCTTGACGGAGCGGCCACCTTTTCCTCGGCGGCGGGATTCGAGAGCAGCACGCTCGTGGCCGTCAGCTGCTGAGCCGCACGCAGACCGTGACGCATGAGTCGAGCGAGCGGATTCTGCCGGGTGGCGGCGTCCTCCCCGGGCTCCCAGTCGGGCACGTAAGGGCCGAGCACGAGCGGGGTGGTCACGTCTGCCAGCGCGAGGGTGACGCCGACCTCGGCCGGCGTGAGCTGGTGGATCACGTCGAATGGCGCCCCTGCGGAAAGCCGGGCATGCAGACGACGCAGTTCCCGCATGAATCGCAGCCGTGTGCGCGCCGGGCCGGCGTCGGAGCCGGCAAGAGGATGAACGTGGACGTTCGGCGCAGGCCGGGAGCGAAGGTCCACGTGACCCGCCGCGACGTGGATCTCATGCCCGCGGGCGCCCAGCTCGCGGATGAAGCCGAAGGCCACGAGCCCATCGCCGTGGGGACGATGATCGGTCACGAGAGCGGAGGGGGCGATGAGCAGGAGCCGCAGCGGCACTGCTCAGATCATGGTCCAAACACCATCCCCCTGCACTGGCCGCGAGGCGCTAAACCTTCGCTAGCCTGACCTCTTCGGTGTCTTCCGAAGACCGGCCAACCAACGTGTACGGCGGCGATTCCAGCTCGCGCGAGCAGACGTCGCTGCTGTCCGTCTTGCTGCGCCGTGCGCCGATCATCATCCTGGTCACGCTCCTGTCGGCGGGTGCGGCGGCCGCCTTCGCCTTCGCCGGCCGGGACGAATACGAATCCACCGCCCAGCTGGTCTTCCGCCAGACCATCGGGCCTGAGCAGAACGCCCAGGGGCTGCAACCCGGGGCCCCCGACGCCGACAACCTGGCCCAGAACAACGTCGCGTTCGTGAATTCCCGGCGGGTCGCCGAGGCGACCGCACAAGAGCTCGGCGACATCTCCCCTGAGGACGTGGAGCGCGACGTCGAGGTCGCCGGCCAGAAGGACAGCGACGTCGTCAACGTCGTCGCCACCGCCGGCTCGCCGGAGCGGGCCGCGGAGCTGGCCAATACGTACGTCGAGGCCGCCCAGCAACAAGCGCAGGCCGACCAGGAGGCCGTGACGCTGGCTGCACTGCAAAGCGTCACCCGGCAGCTCCGTGAGCTCCCGCCGGAGCAGCGCAACGGAGACGGAGGCGCTTCACTGCGCGAGCGACAAGAGACGCTGAGGACGCTCGCCGACGTCGGAACCGGTAGCCCTCAGGTGATTCAGCCGGGCTTCGTGCCGGAAGCCAAGAGCGGCAGCCCGGTCGAGACCATCCTGCTCGGCACGCTCTTCGGGCTGATTCTCGGGGTGGGCATCGCACTCCTGCGTGATCAGATGGACCGTCGGCTGCATCACGCCGCGGAGGTGTCGGCCGCCTTTGATGCTCCGGTGCTCACGACGGTGCCGCGCAATCGCAAGCTCAAGCGGGGCGTGGCCTTCGGCGAGCTCCCCGACGAGGTCGCCGAATCGTTTCGGATGCTGGACATGAACCTGCGCTTCGGAGTCGAGCCGCCGGTCCGCAGCGTTCTCGTGACCTCGGCCCGCAGCCGCGAGGGGAAGACCACGGTGGCCTGGAACCTCGCCTGCGCCGCGGCTTCGTCCGGTCTCTCCGTGACGCTCGTAGAGGCGGACCTGAGGCGCCCGAGCATGGCCGAGCGCTACGGACTCAGGCCCGGCCCGGGCCTGTCCGAGCTCCTACGGGGAGAGGTGCTGATAGCCGACGCACTCCAGAGCGTCCCCACGCTGCCCGACACCTCCGGCGCCAACGGTCACCTGCGTCCGATGCAGGTGCTGGTGGCGGGCAAGCTCCCACCCGACCCCTGGGCGCTCATGCAGTCGCCCGCGATGGTCCGCGTGCTCGAGCTCGTGTCCGGCGACCTAGTTGTGATCGACACACCGCCGATCCCCCATGTGGCCGACGCGATCGCGCTTCTGCGCCGCGTCGACGGCGTGCTCGTATGCGCCTCGGTCAACTCGACCAGCGGGCCGGAGGCGGACCGCCTGCGTCACCAGCTGGAAACGCTCGACGCCCGTGTCGTCGGCGTGGTGGCCAATGGCGGGTCGGCCGCCTCCGGGTACGCCTATGCTCCGGCCTCGTCGACGGCGCCGGTCACCGCTCAGGTTCCAGACTCCCGCTAGCGGACTCGCGAGGTGGGGTACTCGCCACTGCGCCGGCTGAGCACGTAGGGGATCGTCCGGGCGAGGATCTTCGCGTCCAGCCACAGGGACCAGTTCGCGCAGTACAGGTAGTCGATCTTGACCATGTCGCTCATGGGCACGCGGCTCGAGCCCAGGATCTGCCAGGGACCGGTCATGCCGGGCGCCACGTGGTGTCGCCGCCGCTGCCAGCCCGAGAACAGCCGATCCTCGTCCACGACGAGTGGTCTCGGGCCAACCAGGCTCATATCGCCCCAGAGGACGTTCAGCAGCTGCGGCAGCTCGTCGAGCGACAGCCTTCGCAGCAACCGGCCTACTCGGGTAGTCCGGGGATCGTTGGCGATCTTGAACAGCGGCGCGGGGGCCTCGTTGCGGTCCAGCAGCTCCTGCTTGCGTTCGTCGGCGTCACTCACCATCGTGCGGAACTTGAGCAGCTGGAACTCGCTGCCGTGGCGGCCCACGCGTGTCTGGCGGTAGAGCACGCTGCCGGGGGAGCTCAGCTTGACCGCAAGCGCGATGACCACGAGCGTAGGAGTGAGCAGGAGGATGAGCATCGGCCCCTACGGCCAGGTCGAAGGCCCGTTTGAGCAGTCTCGACGAGGGCGAGAGACCGAAGCCGCGCACCCCGAGCAGCACCTGGCCTCCGAGGTCGTCGAACTCGACCGACGTCCCGACCACCTCGAGCATGCGGGGCAGGACGGCCACTCGCACGCCGCACGCGGTGGCCAGCCTGACGGCGTCCACCACGTCCTCGCCGCCCTCCTGCCTCGGGGCGACGATGACTCGGTCGACCAGGTGCTCGGCGAGCAGGGAGGGAAGCTCGTCGATCGTGCCCAGCAGCTTGTCGGGGGGCGGGGATGCGTCTGCGGCGACCGAGGCCCGCCCCACGACGGTGGCCTCCAGCCGGGGGTCCTCCGCGAGCTTTCGCCGCACCAGCGTCGCCGCCGCGGCTTCGCCGACCACCAGCACGCGCTCAGGTTGGGAGCTGCGCACGACGGTGAAGCGCGCCCCGGCCCGGAACGCTACGAGCGCGCCGGTCAGCGCTCCCCAGAGAAGCAGCGGGTGCGAACGGCCGGTGAACTCCAGTCCCTGAACGGCCTCCACGAGCAGCACGAACATCGCCGCCACGGCCACCAGGCGCGGCATCTCGTCGAGTGTCGTCTTGTGCAGCACGAACTGGTCGCGGTCGTACAGTCCGGCCGCCTTGCTGAGCAGCAGGTAGAAGGGCAGCAGGGCAACGAGCCAAAGGGTCAGGCGCGCGCCGCTCAGTGCGGAGGTGAGCAACAGCGACAGCGTGACCGCGCTGATGTCCGCGGCCACCAGCGCCCAGCGTCCGACGGTTTCCCGTCGCCGCGCGCGCAGCGGAAGGTGAACCTCCTCCAAGGCGAGGTCCGACCCGGCAAGAGAGCCGAGCAGCTCACGGTCGGAGACGGGCCGGCCGGTGACACTGATGTCAGGCATTCCCCATCGTCCTACCCGCTCAGTACGCCCCTCGTGCACCGAGGATCGCCGATCCCGTCCTGAACAGGATCTTGATGTCCTTGCGCAGGCTGTAGTTCTCGACGTACTCGCGCTCCACCGCCATGCGCTCCTGGAAGTTCAGCTGGCCGCGGCCGTGGACCTGCATGGGCCCGGTCAGGCCGGGGCGCATCTGGAGGCGGAAGCGCTGGGTCTCGCCGTAGCGCTCCACCAGCCAGACCTCCTCCGGCCGCGGGCCCACGAGGCTCATGTCGCCGCGCAGGACGTTGAAGAGCTGGGGCAGCTCGTCGAGGCTCGTGCGCCGCAGGAAGCGGCCCACGCGGGTCACCCGCGGGTCCTCGCGCAGCTTGAACATCGGCTCGTCGAGCTCGTCGACCGCAATTACCTCCGAAATTCGTTCCTCGGCGTCGTGGCACATCGTCCGGAACTTGAGGATCCGGAAGGGCTTCCCGTGGCGCCCCGCGCGCAGTTGGGTGAACAGCGCCGGGCCGCGCGAGTCGAGCCGGACGGCGATCGCGATCAGCACCAGGAGCGGGACCAGCACAATGAGGGCGGCGGCGGAGATGACCACGTCGAGCGCGCGCTTGATGGCCATCGTGGACGGGGAGGTGCCCCAGGTGCGGTACTCGATCACCGGCATTTCGGCGATGTGGTTGAGGTCCACGGCAGTGCCGAGCATGGCCCGCATGGGAGGGACCACGCTCAGCTTGATCCCGCCGGCGCGACAGGCGGAGACCACGTGAGCGAGCGTGCTCTCGTCGAGCTCGGGCACGGCCAGCACCACCCGCTCCACCTGGGCCTCGGCCAGCAGCCACTGGAGATCCTCCTTGGAGAGCTCGCCCAGGCGCTCGACGTCCACGACGTGGGATGCGCTCTCGCCGTTGGCGCCGTTGTTCGGAGAGGAGAGCTCCATCACCGACAGGTGGTGGCCGGGCTCGAGCGCCAGCTTGCGGGCCACGGCGTCGGCCAGGGCACCGCTGCCGAGCACCAGCGCGCGCTCCGGGGGCACGCGCCGGCGCCAGATGGCGCGCGCGGCGGCCCGGAGAGCGAAGGCCGAGACGAGCGCCGTGACGTAGAGGGCGACCGCGCTCTCCACGGTCAGGGTCTCGTCGGGCAGGGCCCGGATGAAGAACAACGTGCCCGCCACCGACAGGGTCACCCAGTGGAAGATCGGCTGCGCCTCGTCGACCGTGAGGTGCCAGATCTTGGGGTGGTCGGCGTCGTAGAGACCCTCCATCTTCGCCACCACGAGCCACAGCGGCAGCGTTACGAGCCCCCAGAGCGGGTCGGTGGTGCGCTCTACCAGCGTCATTGCGCCTATGGCGACAAGGAAGCATGCGACGTCGGCTGCAAATAGCAGTCGTCGCCTGAGCGCGTCCTTCCGCGCGGCCGGCGCCCGGCGCGCTGGGCCGGGTGCCTCGTGAAGCGCGGAAGCAGCTCGTGCCTGGGTGGTACCGACGGGCTGCACCTCGGGCAGCTCACTCTAATCCAGGTTCCCGAAGCGTGTCGGCTCGCCATTATCTAGTCTGCCCGGACGCAGGCCGCCGCGAACAGCACGATCCGCCCGGTTGGCGACGATCGCGGTGGGCAGATCCTTCCGACCGCGGCCGTCGGAGCCCTGATCCTCGCCGCGCTCGTGGTGGCGGCGCTGCTGCCCCTGCTCGACGTGCCGGCCGCCTGGGGCCTGCTGGCGGTCTGCGCCGCCGCCACGGTGCCGGTGGCCGTCTGGGGCTTCGTGAGCGGCCGTTTCTTCGAGCCGCTCCCGCTGTTGGCCGCCTCCTGCGCTCTGTTCTTCGTCGTGCGCCCGCTCCAGCTGTTCATCGGCTGGCGCGACCTGTACAGCGCCTTCTCGCCCTCGGACCCGGTGGACAGGCTGGTGCTGCTCGACAGCCACGAGATGGCCTTCTTCGTGAGCGACCGGCTGCGGGAGCCCCTCGACGACGCCTTCGCGCGCGCCACCGGCGCGTGTGCCCTCTTCCTGATCGCGCTGCTCGTGGGATATCGCCTGGGTGCGGGGGCGGCGCTCGCGCGGCGGGTCGCGCAGCTGCGCGGCCCGGGACGGCCGCTGAACCTCACGGCGGCGATCGGTGGGTCGATCGCGATCGGGCTCGCGGCGCAGGCGCTGATCGTGGTGCGTTCGGATGGTCCCGCCCAGACCTTCGAGAACGCCGCCGCGCAGCCCGCGCTGCAACAGAGCTTCGTCCTGTTCATGATCGGCGGGCTCGCCACCGCCGGCCTGATCGTCTGGGCGGTGTGGATGCGCCCGCGCACTCCCGCCGCATGGGCCGCCCTCATCGTCGGCGTGCTGGCGGTGTGCGGCTTCGCCGTCGCGATCGGCTCGCGCAGCCGGGTGGCCGTGGCGCTGCTTGCGCTGGCCGTGATCGTCCACTACCTGTGGCGGCCGTGGCGCCGTCGCGAGTTGCTCGTGGCGCTGATCCTGGCGCTGACCTTCGTGAGCTCCTTCCTGGTATTCCGCGAGACGGCCGACCGGCGCTCCCTGAGCGAGGCCGCCGAGACCGCGCCGCGCCACCTGCTCGACGCCCGGGTGATCTTGAACGACATCACCTCCTTCGACCAGGTGGTCTACGCCACCACGATCTACGGTCGCGAGCGCGATCACGAGAACGGCGGCTTCCTGCTGGACGGGGCGCGCTCGTTCGTGCCGCGGGCCATCGACTCGGACAAGCCCGAGGGCGGTGACATCGCCCTGCGCGAGGCGGTGTGGGGCGGAAGCTTCACCGGCGGGCGCCCGCCGACGGCGGTGGGTGACCTGTGGATCGACTTCGGCTTCCCCGGCGTGGCCGTGGGCGGCCTGCTGATCGGCCTGCTGGCCCGGACCCTGCTCGGCCTGACCGCCGGGCGGGCCGCTGGTCGCGAGTACCGGGTGGCCCTCTACGCGATCGGGCTGGTGATCCTCTACACGCTGGTGGCCGACACCTTCTCCCTGGCCCTCGGCTACGTGTTCACGCTCGCGCTGCCCTTCCTGGTGGCCGTGCACCTGTTCGGACGCCTCCCCGACCGCTGGCTGCCGGCACCGGCCCGGCTGCGCTCGTGAGGGGCGTCCTCGCCGGCGCGCTCATGCTGTGCGCCCTCCTGGTGGCCGGCTGCAGCTTCGGAGGCGACGAGGTGGCCGAGCGCGTGAGGCAGCCCACGCTCCTGAGCGCGGCGGCCGTGGCGAAGCAGCCGGCCGGCTCGCCCTCGCGGGCCCTGTTCGCCTGGTGGCGCGCCATGCAGTACGCCGACACCCGGGCTGCTGCCCGCTACTACGCCGCCGCGCTCGCTATTAGCGCCGGCGAGCTCGACGATCAGCTGGCGGTGGCCACCGACGCCTTCAGGGCGCGGCCACGGCTGATGGAGACGAGGGACGACGGCGGCGGGCGGGCCGCGGTACTGGTGTTGCTCGAGAGCCGGACGAAGAGCCCCAACGGCCGGGTGGACGTGCTGCGCGTGCCCCGCAGCTTCGCGCTGCGACGCGAGGATGGCGGGTGGCGACTGGCCGACAATCGCTATCTGGAGCGCGCGGTGCGCGACCAGGAGGCGCTGGCCGAGGCCCTGCGCGACCAGGCCGAGGAGACTGCGCCATGAGCCGCCACGTGGCCGTGGTGCTCCACGAGCCGCAACTGGGCGGCGCCACGATGTCGCTGCTGCGGGCGCTGCCCCTGCTCGAGGCGCGGGGCTGGCGCTTCTCCTTCTGGGTGCCCGGTCGGGGGCCGGCCGAGCAGGAGCTGCGCCGTCGCGGCCTGGAGGTGGCGGGCGCCGAACGGCTGATGCGCTTCAGCGGGGCCAGCCTGCGCACGCCGCCCGGCCCGGCGAGGCGGCTCGCGAGCGTGCCCGCCTACCTGCGCGGCTGGCGCGCCTGGCTGCGGGCGCAGCAGCCCGCATTGATTCACGCCAACTCCCTCCTCGCCCTGCCCGAGGTGGCCGCGCGGCCGAATCACGGGCCGCCGCTCGTGCTCCACACCCACGAGGTGCTGCCCAGGGGAGCCAAGGGGGCCGCCGCCGCGCTGCTGGTGCGCCGGGCGGACGCCGTGGTCTCGGTATCGGCCGCGGCGGCCCGGGCGCTGCGGAGCTTCGGCATCGAGTCGACCGTGGTCTACGAGGCCGTGCCCGATCCCGGGCCGGTGTCGCCGGCCGATTCCGGGGTCGGGCCGCTGGTGGTGGGAACGCTCGGCACGGTCTCCCGCCGTAAGGGCAGCGACCTGTTCGTGGCCACGGCGCGGCGCGTCGCCGAGCGGCGCAACGGGATCGAGTTCCGGATGGCCGGCGAGCCCGTGGTGGGAGGCGAGCGACCCTGGGCCGAGAACATCCTGGCCGAGGCCTCCGCGGCGGGCATCCGCCACCAGCCTGCGATCGACACCTTCGCCGAGCTGCCGAGCTGGCACGTCTTCGTGCTGCCCTCCCGGATGGACCCGTGTCCGCTGGCGCTGCTCGAGGCGATGGCGGTCGGCGTCCCCGTGGTGGCCACCAGCGTGGGCGGCATCCCCGAGCAGGTGGGTACCGACGCCGGTGTGCTGGTGACGCCGGAGGACGTGGACGGGCTGGCCGCCGCCGTGCTCGAGCTGGCCGCCTCTCCCGAGCTGCGCGATCGTCTCGGCGCGGCCGGCCGGGTACGGGCCCGGAGCCTGTTCAGCCTCGAGACGCAGGCCGACGGGCTCGACCGGGTCTACCGCCGCGCGCTCGGACGTGAAGAGCCCGAGCCGCCAGCCCGCGCTCGCCCGGGCTGAGCGTTCCGGGCACCAGCAGGCCCGCGCCGCCCACCGCGAGACCGGCCAGTCCCGCCACCGCCACCGTGAGGACGGCGCCCGCTCCCGCCTCAGCCAGCGCGAGGTCGGCCAGCCCGGCCGCCAGCCAGCCTCCCACAGCCGCGGCCACGAAGCGGACATAGCGGGCGTCGAAGGGAGAGGCGCCCAGCTCGGCCACGGTGCTGCGCGTCCACCAGGCGTTCAGCAGGGCGTACGCCGCCACCGTCGCGGCCGCGGCGCCGGTCAGCTCCCAGACGCCGGTGAGCACGAGCGTGCCCAGCACGAGCAGCGGCAGCCCGACCACCGACGAGCGCCAGATCGCGGTGAAGGCGCCGAGCGCGCTGAGCGTCGCGTAGCCGACGCCGAGCGCGCCCTGGACGCCGTAGCCGGCCAGCAGGATGCGCAGCAGCGTGGTGGTCGTCTCTTGCTCGTCCGGGTAGACGATCCGCGCCAGCTCGGCGCGGTCGATGAATCCGATGCCGACCACCAGCAACGTGGTGAAGGCCGACCAGCGACAGGCGGTGCGGTACAGCGCGAGCACCGCTTCGCGCGCGCCGCCCACGACCAACCGGTGGCCTCCGGCAGGAAGAACAGGCTGATGGCGACGAGGAACTGTGCGCCGAACTCGGCCACGCGCAGGGACACCGAGTAGGTGCCCGGCCGGCGCGGCGCCCAGCAGCAGCGCCGACGATCACCACGTCGAGGTTGCCGAGCAGGCTCCAGAGCACGCCGCCGAGCTGCAGCGCTCCGGTGCCGCTGGCCGCCGGAGGTGACGTCGGCGAGACCCTCGCGTGGCTTGGCGCCAGGTCACAGCGGCCACCGCCAGGTTGAGGGTGGCGAAGGCCCAGAGAACCGCGTCGCCGGACAGGTCGGCGCGCAGCGCCAGCGGCGCGATCGACCGCGCGGCCGGTCGAGGCGGCAAGGTTGGTGGCGAGCGCGAAGCGGCCGGGCTGGTTGCGCGCCCTGAACACCGAGGCCGCGATCGTGGTGGCGCCCTGGGTCACTGCCAGCACGCAGGGCCGCCGTGACGCCCGAGGCCCCGAGTCCGTCTGCGCTGCCGGTGGAGATGATGATCACCGCGGCGAGCACCAGCGGCAGGACGGCGGCGAAGCGGCGCATCGCTCGCCTCAGGTCGCCGCGGCCGAACCCGGCGGCGTCTCGGCGGCTGCGGCCTGGCGGGCGGTGGCGTCGGCCAGCCCGCCGGTGGCCAGCGCGGCGCCGAGCAGCCCGCCGCCAGCGCGGCGAGCAGCGCTCCGAGCTCGCCGGCGCCAGGCTGCGCACGAGCAGCAGCAGCGTGGCCAAGGCCAGTGCCCGGGCCAGAATCCACGCCGTCCAGTTGACCGCCGTGCTGCGCCCCACGCGGCGGCCGGCGTCGGCGCTCACCCGGCCTGAGCTTACGTGACCGTCCGTCGCTTGCCGGTACGCTGCGCGGCATGTCCGGCCAGGTGATGGACGCCAACAAGCTCGGCGAGATCGCCAGCGCGGAGCGCTCGCTGGCCGATCTGTCGGGTGAGGGCTCGATTGCTCGCGTCAAGCCGTTCGGCCGAGAATGGCCGGCTGTCTGGTGGCTGAAATGGGCCACGATCCACCACATGCTGTTCACGCTTGACGTGCCCGACGGGGCCACGGTGCTCGAGCTTGGATCGGGCACGGGCTGGGCGACGTTGCTGCTCGCAGAGGCCGGCTATCGACCGCTCGGCGTGGACCTCGCGCCAGCGAACGTCGAGATCGGCCGGCGGCACGCACGGCGCTGGAGCAGTGCCGCCGAATTCGAGGTCGCGGACATGGACTCGGTGGACCTGGGTCGCAGCTTCGACGCTGTCCTGATGTTCGATGCGCTGCACCACGTGAGCGATCCCGCCGCCGTGGTCGAGCGGGTGGGCAGGCACCTCAAGCCGGGCGGCTGGGCATTGTTCGGTGAGCCGTCGCTGCTGCACCTCGTATCGCCCGGCGCGCGAGCGGTGACGCGGGACAAGGGTTGGATTGAGAACGGGATCTCGGCCCGTGCGCTGCGCCGGTGGTGCCAAGCGGCGGGTATGCCCGAGACCATGCGCTTCTTCGAGCCCACCAGGCCCTACCGCGACCGAGTGCGTCAGTTCGCCTGGGAGGCCGTGCGCCTGGTGAGCGCAAACGTGGCCTTCGCTCCCACGTATCACGTGTGGCTCGCTGCGCGCCGTCACTGAGCCGGGCTCAGCGCGCGCCGTGAGTCCGCAGCACCTTCGCGAGGCGCTCGCGGAAGCTCTCCTCGGAGAAGCGCTCGGCGCTCCGGCGCAGCGCCTCCGAGTCCCAGGAGCGCCCGGCCAGCTCGCGCGCTCCGGCCCGGATCTGCTCCGGATCCGAGCCGTCCGCAACCAGCACGCCGTCCTCGCCCGGGCGCACGATGTCGCGCGCCCCGCCGCGGTCGGCAGCGAGCACCGGGGCGCCCGCCGCGAGGGCCTCGACCATCGAGATGCCGAAGTCCTCCTCGCCCACGTGGACGAACCCGCCGGCTCCGGCGAACAGCTCGGCCAGGCGCGCACGCGGCAGCCAGCCCAGCAGCTCGACGTTGGGGGGCAGCGCGGCTCTGAGCTCCGGCTCGAGCGGTCCCACGCCCACCATGGTCAGGCGCAGATCGGGCAGCTCGCGGAAGGCGTCGGCCACCTCCAGTGGGCGCTTGTAGGAGACCAGGCGATGCACCCAGAGGAAGTGCGCGGGGTCGCGGAGCACGTCGCGGGGGAAGTCGCCGGTGGCCACGGGCGGGGCCACCACCACGGCGTCGCGCTCGTAGAAGGTGCGTATCCGCTCCGCCACCGCCGTTGAGTTGGCCACGTAGACGTCGGGCCTCTGTGACGCCTGGCGGTCCCAGGAGCGCAGGCGCCCTCGCATCGCCCACAGCGCCGCGCCCTTCACCCCGTGGACGCGGTTCTGCTCGGCGGCGGGCATCCACACGTAGCGCATGGGGGTGTGGCAGTAGCAGACGTGCAGCGTGCTCTCGGGGGTCTTCACACCCGCGGCACAGGCGTGCGAGGAGCTGAGCACGAGCTCGTAGCCCGACAGGTCGAGGCGCTCGAACCAGCGCGGCATGTACGGCAGCAGCCAGCGCCAGCGGCCCGGGTCATGCCCGCGCTGGCGCACCCCCGGCACGGTGCCGGCTCGCGACTCACGGACGATCGCCGAGCCGAGCCGCGGCGGGAGCAGCTCACGGGCGGCGTGGAAGGTGAAGATCTCCGGGTCCCGCGCGAACATGTCCAGCATGGCCGCCACGGTGCGCTCGGCCCCGTGGTAGCCCTGAAACCAGTCGTGAACGAGCGCCGTGCGCATGTTGAGCGGCTCGGTGGCCTCGGCGCTGCTCGGAATGGCGGGGGGCGCTGCGGGCCGGCTCGTCACCCAGCTTCCAACTCTGACGCCTGGTACTCGGTGTAGCCCTTGTGGCGCTGCAACGCCCGTCTGAAGCCGAGCGGCTTGCGAAGCCGCACCGAACGGCGGTAGGGACGCCCCCGGCGCCGGTAGCTGCGCCACTCGCGCAGGCCCGCCAGGCGGCCACGGAGGGGGGCCAGCGTGCGTCCGGCCACCGAGGTGAAGATGACGTAGGCCGTGTCGTAGGCCACCATCCACGGCCCGTTGAGCCACAGCATCTCGGTGGAGGCGTTCTTGGCCAGCGTCCGAACGCGGTTGCGTCCGACGAGGTAGAGCTTGGCCGGGGAGCCGTGCTGGGCCGTGGCGGAGTGATGGTGATAGACCACGGCGCGCGGGGCGTAGAGCGCCCGCCAGCCGTGGGCCTGGGCGCGCCAGGCCAGGTCGGCGTCCTCGAAGAAGGCGAAGAACGTCTCGTCGAAGGCCCCAGCCTGGTCGAGCATCGCGCGCCGGAAGATGGCGGCGCCGCCGGTGGCCCCGAACACCTCGTAGGGCTCGCCCCCGGGGTGGTCGCTCACGCGCTCGCCCACCAGCCGGTCCGCCGCGATGCCCAGGCGGTCGAGCTCGAGGCCGGCGGAGTTGAGCACGGCGCGCCGGTCTGCGAAGCGCATCTGAGCCGCCACCGAGCCGATGCGCGGGTCGAGGCGCCCGGCCTCGAGCATGGTGGAGACGGCGTCCGGCTCGACGGTGGTGTCGTTGTTGAACACGGCGATCCACTCTCCGCCGCTCTCGGCGATCCCTCGGGCGACGCCGCCGGCGAAGCCCTCGTTGCGCGCCAACGAGATCACGCGCACGTCCGGGAAGTGCTCGCGTACCAGCTCGACCGAGCCGTCCTGCGAGCCGTTGTCGACCACGATGACCTCGGTGTCCTCGTCCACGGCCTCGAGTGCTCGCTCGAGCGACTGCAGGCACATCCGCAGGAGATTGCGGCGCTCGTGGTTGACGATGATGGCCGAGACGGCCGTGCCGGTGGCGGGCTTGGCGCCGTTGCCGGGAGCGGGCCGAGGCTGGGTGAGGATCGGCTCGTCCTCGGCCAGCACCTCGCCGATCGCCGCGTCGGTCAGCCGGGCACTGCGGTCCCAGTTGAAGTACGCGGCACGCTCGAGGCCGCTCTGAACGAGGCGCTCGCGCAACGGCGCGTCCCCGGCGGCGGTGAGCAGCGCGTCGCCCAGCGCGGCGCCGTCGTCGGGATCCACGAGCAGCGCGGCGTCGCCGCAGGTCTCCGGCAGCGCGGTGCGGTCGGCCGCCACCACGGGCACGCCGCTGGCCATCGCCTCCAGCACGGGCAGGCCGAAGCCCTCGTAGAGCGACGGCATGGCCAGGGCCAGCGCTCCGGTGTAGAGACCGGGAAGCGCACCGTCGTCCACGTAGCCGAGGGCGCGCAGGGGCGGCGTCTCGCCGGGTCGCATGTAGGCCCGCCCCGAGCCCGCGGACACCAGCTCGATTCCCTCGCGCTCCAGGCGGTCCCGGGCCTCGGCCAGCGAGGCAAGGTTCTTGCGCGCGATGCGCGTGCCGACCACGAGGATGTACGGCCGTTCGAGACCGTAGGCCTGCCGCACGGGCTCGACGTCGGCGTGGGGCGAGAAGCGCGCATCCACGCCGTGGGGCACCACCACGATCCGGTCGGGATCGAGGTCGAGCCCCTCGGCGAGCTCGCGGCGGGAGAACTCCGACGGAGCGATCACCCGCCGGGCGCGCTGGGCCAGCAGGGGGACGATCCGCTTCTGGTAGGAGGCGTAGACCGCCGAGTACCAGCCGGGATGCCTCAGGGCGGCCAGGTCGTTGATCACGACCACGGTGCGCCGTGAGGCCACGGGCGCGAGGTTGGCGGGGCAGTAGAGCACGCGGGCCTCGCGCGAGGCGGCGGGCAGGAGCGCCTGCTCCCACAGGTGCCCCGCGCGGTAGGCCAGCGCCGTCGGCGGCCGGGCCATCGCGTACCGCGAGGGGTTGAGCCGCGGCAGGCGGGCCGCCATCTCGATCGTGACCCGCTCCACGCCGCCGATCTCCCGCCGTGCGGCGGCGCGCGCGTTGATCAGCACCGGGGCGTCCCTGCGGGTGGCCACCCGGCGGGACCCGTTCGAGCCGCCGGCAGGGTCCGCCCTCGGCGCGCTCGCCGAAACCTCCGGATCGCGCGACAGGATCTCGCTCACGCGCGCGCTCCGGATCGGTCGGCGGTCACGACGGCAGGACTCTCATCGCGGTCCATTCCTAGCACGCTTTCCCGGCCCGAGGACTCCTCGCTCCACGCCACCGCCGCGGCGGCGAGCAGCAGCGCCGGCAGGGTCACGGCGGGCATCTCCCAGTCCCAGTCGAGCCCGGCGTGGAAGGCCCAGGTGGCCAGCCCGGCGGCCACGCCTGTGGCCGCGACCGGCGTCGCGCCGGTACAGGCGGACCAGCGCGGCGGCTACGCCGCCGAGGAAGAGCAGGAGGCAGCCAGACCCACGACTCCCAGCTCCGCGGCGGTCTCGAGGTAGAGCGAGTGGGCGTCCCCGGAGGCGTCCACGCGGTCCTCGTTCTTGAGCCACTCGACCTGGAAGCCGCCGGAGCCCGAGGCCTTCACCGGGTTGTCGGCGAAGTTCTGGGCGGCCACCTCCCAGTAGCGGTAGCGGTTGGTGTCGATCGAGCCCGAGCCGGGCAGGATCGGCGCCCGCGGCGGGAGAGGCGCCCTCGGGCTTGCCCTCGAAGGCCGCCAGGACAAGGCCGCCCACCACAAGCACCAGCAACGCGACGCCGGCCACGGTCGCCGGCCGCGAGCCGGGCAGCGACGGCGCCTGCATGCGGCCGCCGCGCCGCGCGGGGCGCGCAAGAGCGCGGCGGCGGCGGCGGCCGCCACGAGCACCGGCGAGCATCAGCAGACCCTCGCCGCGTCGCGCGTCCTCCAGCGAGGTGACCGTGGTCAGCGCGCTGCGCCACCAGCGAGGCCGCTGCCGCGGCCATGCCGACCGTGAACGATGCTTCGCAGCTGGGGACGCGACTCGGGCGCGAGAGCCAGGAGCACGAGCACGCCCGACGGCCACGGCGGCCAGGGCGCCGCGCGCGAAGCTGAGGTACACGCCCAGGCCGAGGACCACGCCGGCTGCGGCGAGCACCGACCGCAGCGCCGGCTGCGCGATCGGGGTCGCCCGCCACCCGCACAGCGAGCACGAAGCCCAGCGCGGCGAGGATCCCGTAGGCGTTCCAGTACGTGAGCGGCTGCTCCAGGCGGCCCGCCGAGTGCCGCTCTGCTCGAGGTCGATCAGCGCCGGCAGCAGGCGCTCGGACAGCCCGTAGGCGATCGACCACGAAGGCGCCCAGGGCGAGAGCGGGCTCGAGCGCGCGCCTCACGCGCGGGTCTCGCGCAGCGAGCGCCAGCGCAGCGGTGAAGACGCCGAGGTAGAGCAGCAGCCGCTGCAGGTCGTCCTGGGCGCGCCCGCCGATGGGAGCCCAGGTGAGCGAGAGGGCCGTCCAGCCGCAGAGCAGGGCCAGCCCCAGCAGCGCCAGGCGGCCGGCGGTCGAGACCGGCAAGGGCCGGGGGGAGAACAGCGCGGCGAGCACCACGAGCGCCCAGGCGACGAGCGCCGCGATGATGCGCGGCTCGTCGAAGAAGCCCCCCGAGAAGAACGCCAGCACCGTCGGGAGGACGATCAGGGCCGTCGCGCCGGCCGCGAGAACCCATCTCCGCATAAGGCGCGCCAGGTTAGTGGCTTCTGCCCTTACGCACGGCACTCCCGAGGGCCCGCAGCTGAGCCCGGTCGTAGCCCGGGTCGCGGCGCAGCACGGTCCGCGCCAGCGCCCGCGTGCCGTAGGTCACGGCCTGGGCGACGTCATCGAGCGCGAGAGCCCGGTCGCCCGATCGCCGGCCACCACCTCCCGCCGCCGCCTGGCCGCCAAGGCCAGCGCGTCGTCACCGAGCGCGCGCGCCACCGAGGCGCCTCCGAGATGGCGCACGCTCACTCCGGGCCGCAGCAGCGTCGGGCGCGCCGAGCTCGGCCGCGCGCAGGCACAGCTCGAGGTCCTCGTAGAAGAGGAAGGCTGTCGGGATCGAACGGCCCGGCGTGGCGAAGCAGGTCGGTGCGCGCCACCACGCAGGCGGCGATCGCCCAGCCCACGGGCCGCGGCCGGCTGCTGCGCCAGGGCTCGTAGCGGCGCCGCAGCGGCCCGGGCAGCAGGGGCCGCGGCAGCGCCGCCGGAATCAGCGCCTCGACCGTCCCGGCAGCGGATGGGCGCTGTCCTGGACGCTGCCGTCGGCGTTGAGCAGCCGCGGTACGAGCAGCGCGTCGCGGGTGGCGGCCTCGGCCACCAGCCGCTCGAGTCCGTCGTCGAGCAGCTCCGATGTCGGGGTTGAGGAGGACGGTCGACGGGCGCGGACACGCGCTCCAGGCCGGCGTTGTTGGCCGCGCCGAAGCCGCAGGTTGCCGTCCAGCGCCACGACCTCGGCGCCGGCAGCCCGGGCGAGATCGGCGCCGGCGTCGGTGCGAGCCGCTGTCGACGACGACCAGCCGAGGCGGCGGGTGCAGGAGGCGCTCGACGCTGGCCAGCAGGCGCTCGAGCTCGGGCGCCGAGTCGTGGATGACCGTGACGACCGCGAAGTCGGTCACCGGCGCGGCCTCGGCGAGCACGGCGCGCGTCTCGGCGGCCGCGCGGTCCCAGGACACGCAGCGAGCGCGTCGGCGCCCGCCGCGACGAGGCGCTCGCGCAGGCCGGGCTCGCTCTCGAGGCGCAGCAGCGCCTCGGCCAGCGCCACGGCGTCGCCGCGCGGCACGCGCAGCGCGCCCTCGGCGAGCGTCTCGCCGAACACCGGCAGGTCGGAGACCACCGCCGGCGTGCCGCGCGCCAGCGCCTCGAGAGGCGTGAAGCCGAAGCCCTCCTCCTCCGAGACGCAGACGAGCGCAAGGGCGTTCAGGTAGAGCGCCTCCAGCACCGGATCGGGCACGAAGCCGAGCAGCCTGGCGTCGGTGGCGCCTTCGAGCTGCGCCCGCAGCGGGCCGTCGCCGGCCAACACGAGCCCCGCGGCGAGCCCGCCGGCGCGGGCCCGGGTGTGAGCCTCGACCACGAGGTCCGGGCCGCTTGCGCGGCTCGAGGGCGCCGACCGCGAGCACGTAGGAATCGGGCAGTCCCGGCGGCAGCGGTCCCGACCGGCCCGGCGTTCGTCCCGGTCCCGGCAGAGATCGTCCGAATCCGGTCCTGCGGGCACGCCCCATTCCTCCACGAGCTCGCGGGCGACCTGGCTCGGAGTCGGCGATCAGCGCGAGCCGCGCGCCGCGCCTGGCGCCGCGGCCGAGCCAGGCGGTGCCAGACCCGTTCGTAGGCGCTGAAGTCCTGCGGGCGGTGCTCGAAGCTGAGGTCGTGCACGGTGAGCACCACCGGCACGTCGCGGGAGACGGCGACCGGAGCGACCGCCGGCAGCAGCACGACGTCGCAGCCGCCAACCAGGCGGTCCAGGCGCGGGCGGCCGCTGAGCGCGGCGGCCGCGAACAGCGGACGGCTGCCGATCCGTGGGGCGTGGACCTCGATGCCGCCGCCGTCGAGCCGTGGTTGCTCAGCATCGGCCGCTCCCGGCACGAGCACGGCGTACTCGTCGCCGGGGAAGCCGTGGGCGAGCGCGGTCAGGAGGTTGCGCAGGTAGCGCGCGATGCCGCGGCTGCGGGCCGGGTCACGAAGGCTACGTCCGTCGACCCCGACTCTCAGTGTTCCTCACCGGGTTCGCGGGCCGCGGACGCGGCCCGCATTCACGCACGTCGCCGCAGCGCGAGCCCGGAGAGCAGGAACGCGGCGCCGATGGCGGCCAGCAGCGTGGCCGGGGCCGCCGGTGACCGGCAGCGTCGCGCGAGCCCGCATCAGTGGCCCCGTCGTGGTCGAGCCCGTAGTGCCGCTCCCAGTCGTCGGCCACCAGAGTCGATCTCGCCACCCGAGCTCGGCGTCGCCGCCACTCTGCGTCTGGCCCGAGCCGCTCGACTGATCGTTGGCGCCGCCTCCGCCGCCCCCTGAATCGTTCTGACCCTGGAAAGGGTCGGTGTATTGCTCGTCCCCGGCGCTCTGTGCCAGCACGGTCGCGGGAAGCGCGACTGCGACTACGGCGACGAGCGCGAGGGCGAGCAGCCCCCTGATCGTGCGCATCGAAGAATTCCTAGCAGAAAGAACAGCCACGCCTGGACGTCGCCCGGACCCTGGTCAGCCCTCGCCCGGACCCCGGTCCGCCCTAGACTGACGCCGCCGATGACGGCCGCTCCCGTACTCGTTCGTGTCGCGCTGGTGGTAGTTGCACTTCTGGCATCCGCCTGGCTCGCCGCGGGCCTGCGCGCAATCGAGTTGGAGAGCGAGGCCCAGACGGTGCTCGACCGGGTGAGCGAGAGGCCCCCACAGGCTGACATCGAACGCGCCATCGACAACCTCCGCGACGCCCGCCGATACAACGCCGACAAGACCCCGGACGTGAACCGAGCCCTGCTGCTATGGCAGGGCGGACGCCTCGAGCAGGCGACCGCGCTCGGGGAACGGGTCGTCGCCGATGAGCCGCTCAGCGTGGAAGGCTGGTTTGCGCTCTGGGCCATCTCGCTCCAGGCCGGCGACCGCCAGCGAGCGGCACGAGTGATCGCTCAGCTCCGTGAGCTCGACCCTCTGAGGGCGCGGACGCTCGAGCGCTTCGACCGAGCCTCGGAACGTTGACCGTCACCGCGGAAAGCGCGTCCGCTGCGCCTGCGGTGAACCCCGAACCTGGAACCGGCGGCCTCCACGTGCAGCTCGACTATCCCCTGCCCGCAGAGGTCACGGTCGGCGCCGGCACGGCCGTTTTCGTCTGCGGCTGGTGCTTCTGCCCCGGCGCCGAGCTCACCGCCGTCGCCTTCGTGGTGGAGGGTCAGCTCCAGCCGGCCGCCGTCGCCGGGATGCCCCGGAGTGACGTATTCAAGGCTCTTCATCCTTCGCTCGACCCCTACGCGACGGCGGGGATGCCGACTGATGCCGACTCCGCGGAGGATCCAGCCTTGCGCAGCTTTCGTAGCGGCTTCTGGGGCCTGATCCGCCTCACGCCGGGCCTCGAAGACCGGGAGATCGAGCTGAGGCTTCGCGCCACCCTCGACACTGGCGGTCAGCTCGACGCGAGCCTTGGACAGATCCTCGCCAGCGGACCCTCGGCCGAACCCATTGCCGCGGCTATGCCGGAGCCGGGTGCCGGACCACTCGTGGCCATCTGCATGGCGACGTTCGATCCGCCCCCCGGTCTTCTAGAGCGTCAGCTCGACTCGATCCGCGCCCAGACGCACCGCAACTGGATCTGTGTTATAAGCGACGACTGCTCCAGCCCCGACCGGTTCCAGTCGATCTTGACCGCGGTGCGCGACGACCCCCGATTCGTGGTCTCACGCTCACCGAGACGACTGCACTTCTACCGGAACTTCGAGCGGGCGCTCGAGCTCGCGCCCCTTGCCGCGGACTATGTGGCGATGGCGGACCAGGACGATTGCTGGCATCCCGACAAGGTCGAGACGTTGCTCGCCGAGATCGGCAGCGCTCAACTCGTCTACAGCGATGCCCGAATTATCGATCGCGGGGGGAGGTCCTCTCCGACACCTACTGGAGTATCCGCCGGCCCAACCACGCCAATCTGCCCTCGCTGCTGATGGCCAATTCGATCACCGGCGCAGCCTCTCTGTTTCGCCGAGGGCTGCTCGACTATGCGTTGCCCTTCCCGCCCAGGCAGTTCTCGCATTTTCACGACCATTGGATTGGGCTAACGGCCAGGGTGCTGGGCGACGTCGCCTTCGTCGACCGCCCCCTGTACGACTACGTGCAACACGGCGGAGCGGTCCTGGGGCACGCCGGAGCCAACTGGAAGCCCCCGCTGCGGGACAGGCTGGGGTGGCTGAAGAAGGATCCGAAGGCGCGCGTCAGGAGCTGGCGCTTGCACTACTTCGTGGACTGCTGGCGGCTCATGCAGTTCACCACGGTCCTCGACATGCGCTGCGCCCCGCGGATCAGCCGAAGGAGACGCAGGACGCTCAACGGTTTCGCTCGAGCGGAGCACTCTCCGCTGGCGCTTGCGAATCTCGGACGGCGCGCGGTACGCGAGCTTTTCGGAGAATCCCAGACCTTGGGCGCAGAGATCGCCCTGTTTTTCGCGTTCGCGTGGCGGAGGCTCGTGGTTGTCGGTACCAGAGGGCTGAAACGACCCAGGCGTCGGCTGCGAATCGATGCCCGGCCACCCATGACGCTGCTGCCCACTCCCGGGCGCCGGGACCCGAACAACGCCGCGGTGGGGGAGGTGGGCGCAAAGATCGCTCCGCTCGCGTGGGCGGTCCAGGACGACGCGCCCGAACGGGTCAACATCCTCATTCCGACGATCGACCTGGACCACTTCTTCGGCGGGTACATCGCCAAGCTGAACCTCGCGCGGCGACTCGCCGAGCGCGGGGCCCGAGTCCGCATCGTCACTGTCGATCCGGTGCCGACGCTGCCGGCCACCTGGCCGCAGCGCCTCGAGGCCTACAGCGGCCTCCAGGGGCTGTTCGATCACGTGGAGGTGGCGTTCGGGCGGGAATCACCTTCGCTGGGGTTGAGCCGGTCGGACCGTTTCGTCGCCACAACCTGGTGGACCGCGCACATCGCTCATGACGCGCTCCGGGCGCTTCGGGGCGATCGCTTCCTCTATCTCATCCAGGAGTACGAACCGTTTACGTTCCCGATGGGGACGTTCGCGGCGCTGGCGACCGACTCCTACCGGCTGCCGCATGTCGGCCTCTTCTCGAGCGAGCTGTTGCGGGACTACTTCCGCCGCCATGGGATCGGCGTCTACGCCGAGGGCCCCGGTTCGGGCGAGGAGCTGTCGGCAGCGTTCGAGAACGCGATCACCGCGATCGAGCCGCCTCACGCCGCCGACCTCGCGCGTCGCCATACCCGCAAGCTGCTGTTCTATGCACGGCCAGAGCCTCACGCCGCGCGGAACATGTTCGAGCTGGGCGTTCTCGCCCTCAGCCGGGCGGTGGAGAACGGCGCCTTTGGCCCCTCTTGGGAGCTGTCGGGCATCGGAACGATCGATGCCGCGCAGCGCCTGGAGCTGGGCGGAGGCGCGGTCCTCAACCTCACTCCCCGGCGCGACCAGGGGGGCTACGCCGAAGTGCTGCGGGAACACGACGTTGGTCTCGCGCTGATGTACACGCCCCACCCGAGCCTTGTTCCGATCGAAATGGCCTCTGCGGGGATGCTGACCGTGACCAACAGCTTCGAGAACAAGACCGCCGACGCCATGCGGGCGATCTCCTCGAACCTGATCACCGCCCAGCCAAGTATCGAAGGGATCGCCGCCGGGCTCAGCACGGCCGCCGCCGGTGTGGAGGACTACGACCGACGCGCGCAAGGTAGCGCTGTGCGCTGGAGCCGAGACTGGGAGACCACGTTCGGCGACGACCTGATGGAGCGGATCGAGTCGCTCCTCGGCACGTGAGCACCATGGACATCGCGTTGCCACGAGGCGCTCGCCGGCTGTCGCCACGCGCCCGACAGCGTGCCCGTACGCGACGCAGGCTCGCGGCCCGCCATCTGCAGGGCGTAGGTATCGAGATCGGGGCCCTGCACGAGCCGCTTCGACTCCCCAAGCGTGCGTCCGTCACGTACGTGGATCGGCTGGGCCTCCCCGGTTTGCGCGCCCACTACCCGGAGCTCGGCGACGAGAGCCTGGTTGAGCCCGATGTGGTGGACGATGGCGAGCGTCTGCTGAGGTTCTCGGACTCGACACTGGACTTCGTGATTGCCAACCACTTCATCGAGCACTGCGAGAACCCGATCGGCACCCTGTCCGCCTTCGCAAGGGTGCTCAGGCCCGGCGGCGTCGTCTTCATGGCCGTCCCGGACCGGCACCAAGGCGTCGATCGGGACCGGCCGGGCACGCCGTTCTGGCACCTCCGGAGAGACCACGACGAGGGTCCTGGCTGGTCGCGGCTGACCCACTACCGCGAGTGGGCAAGAGACGTTGACGCACGGATGGGGACGATTGCCCTGGACCAGATGGAGCAGCACGCGGCCCACATGGATGAACAGTCGTACAGCATTCATTTCCATGCCTGGAGTCCGGTTGAATTCGCCCAGATGGTCCGGGCCGCAGGCGTGGCGTACGGCCTGTCCCTCGACCTGCTGAGCCTTGTGCCCAACCAACACGAGTTCATCGCCATCCTCCGATCAACGTCGTGATTGGAAGCGCCCAGCGCCCCTACCCGCCGTTCGAGCTGGCGAACCGAGTCCTGTCCCTGGACGGGTGGGGGGAGCCCTTCACGGCCTACGAGAAGCTGGGCGCCGAGACAAAGCAAGCGCTGCTCGACCTACCTGCCCGCCAGCTGGAGTCCTGAGGGTAAGCGCGTGCTCGACTTCGGTTGTGGCGCCGTGCCGCACACTGCGGCACTTCCTTGCCGAAGCCGAGACCGGCGAGTTCTGGGGCGCCGACATCGACGCCCGCAGCATCGCATGGCTGCGCGAGAACCTGTGCCCGCCTCTCCATGCGCTGCTCTGCCGAGAGACGCCGCCGCTGGACCTGGAGGCGGGATCGGTCGACTTCGCCTGGGCCATCTCGGTATTCACTCACCTGACCGACCAGTCCTTACCCTGGCTGCTCGAGCTGCACCGGTTGCTCAAGTGAGGCGGGATGCTCATGGCGTCCTATACCGGCCGCTGGAGCTCCGAGCTTCTGGCGGGAGAGCCGTGGGACGAGGACCGCATCGGCATGAACGTGTTGCATCACGACCAGGCATGGGACGACGGCGGCCCGATTGTGCTGATGTCCGACTGGTGGGTCCGCGAGCACTGGGGGCGCGCCTTCGACGTGCTCGAGGTCGAGCCGCTCGTGCACGGACAGAGCTGGGCGCTGCTGCGCAAGCGCGACGTTCAGATCACGGCCGAGGAGTTGGCTGCGCCGGGGGACGATCCGCGCGAATACGAAGCGCTGCGGCACAACCTGAAGCAGCTGCGGCGCGAGCAGGCTCTCGACGCCGAGCTCCTGCGCCGCCATTACGAGGAGTCGCTCAGCTGGAGGGTCACGAGCCCATTGCGCCGGTTGGGCGCCAGGGTCAGAGCTGCTCGGCGATCCGGGGCGCCTCGCGCCTGAAGCTCCACATCGCGAACGCGCAGACGGCGATGTAGATCGCGATCGCGGGGAGCAGCCGCTCGACGCCTCCCGCAATTTCCACCGGACCTGGCGCCGTGGGATCGATGATCCACTTCCGCGCCGCCTCCAAGAGCGGGGCGAGGGGATTGAGCTGGAGGATGTCGGCCAGCGTGGCCGACTGCTGCTGCACCACTTCCATCGGATACAGCACCGGAGAACCGTAGAAGAGGACGGTTACCGCGACCGACCAGATGATCAGGGTGTCGCGGAACCGGGGGTACAGCGCGGAAACGATCATGGAGACCGCCGTGGTGAAGATGAAGAGCACCGCCATCACGACGGGGAACAGGAGCCAGGTCCAGGTCGGGTCGATACCCCAGGCGAGGATGAAGACGAAGACCACGATGAGGTTGAGGCCCAGGTGGAACATGGTCGTCAGGACGACGGCCAACGGGATCACCAGGCGCGGAAACTGGGTTTTCCGGATCACCGCCTCCTGGCTGACGAGCGAGCCGACCGAGGCGAGCGTCGCCTCCTGGAAGAACCCGAACAGAACAATGTTGAAGAGCAGCAGAACCGGATAGTTCGGGACCTGGGAGCCGATGCGGAAGATCTGGGTGAACACGGCCAGCAGCACCCCGAACAAGATGAGCGGCCTCGCGAGCGACCAGACATAGCCGAGGGCGGTTCCGAAGTAGGACTTCTTGAAGTCCATGACCGCGAGCAACGTCAGGAGCTCCCACGACCGCCGCCTGCCTCCCCCGAGCGCCCTCGGACCGCTGATGGGACGCAGGACCAGCTCTGGGGGAAGTCCCGCCTCCGGAGAGCCGAGAGCGGGGTTCTGCGATGGATTGCTCACTTCCCGGGCCCCGGCTGTGGCTCCACGTCGAATTCGGTCTGCACGGACACCATCCCGTGGTGCTGCGAAGTCGTGCCGTAGACCATGAACTTGAGCAGCCACAGTGGCTGCACGGCCATGGCGCCGGTCTCGTCGCGGCGGGCCCAGCAGTTCAGCATGTACCGCCCGGAAACAAGCGGGTTCTCGACCTGCCCGACGAAGCGCACGCGATCGCCTTTGCGGATGCGGTCCTCGTTCTTCCCGTTGAGCCCCAGGACGAACTCGAACACCACGAAGCCTTCCTCCGTCTGCACGTGGAACATGAACGTCGGCCTCACGAGCTCCCGCCGTGCCTCGAGCACTATGTCCAACCGCATGGGCTCGCCGCGCTCGAGGTTGCGGATGGTCCTGCCGTCCTCGTCGAGCAGGCGGGCATCCACCACCCGGGTTGCGTCGTCGTCGACCACGGCGTTCAGCTGGCGCTCGAACTCCTCGCCTTCGGCGTGCCTGTCCACGCCGAAGTTCAACCGTAAGTACTTCGAGGCGGTCTCCTCTGAATCGCCGCTGAACTTCAAGTCCCCGTCGTGCATGAGCATCGCGCGATCGCAGAGGCTCTGGACCATCGTCATGTCGTGGGTCACGAGCACGATGGTCTTGCCGGCATCGTGGCGCTCGCGGAACACGTCCAGGCACTTCTGGGCGAAGGCGGCGTCACCCACTGCGAGGACCTCATCGACGAGCATGATGTCCGCGTCCGCCTGGACCATCACGGCGAAGGCCAGGCGCAGCATCATTCCTGACGAGTAATTCTTCAGCTTGAGCTCCGCGAACTCCTCGAGCTCGGCGAACGCCAGCATGGCGTCCAGCCGCTGACGGGCTTCCTTCTTCGTGAGACCGAGGAGCACGCCGTTGAGCAACCCGTTCTCGCGTGCCGTGAGCTCGGGGTTGAAGCCGACGCCCAGCTCGATGAACGGGGCCAAGCGGCCTGCCATTCGGACCGTCCCGGCATCGGGTCGGTAGATGCTCGCCAGGATCTTCAGCAGAGTGCTCTTTCCGGAGCCGTTGCGACCGACGATCCCGAAGAACTCGCCCTTGTGAACGTCGAAGGAGACCCCCTGCAGCGCGCGCAGCTCCCGGTACTGGGACCGCGTGAAGGGATGGGCGGCCCGCTCCTTAAGGGAATCGACCCGGTTTTCCGGGATGCGGAACGTCTTGTCGAGGCCGCGCACCTCGATCACGACGGGTCCCCGCCCGCCGACGTCGCCGGCGGGCGTGGCCATCGGCACCCGACTGGCGCTGTCAACCGTGGTTGGGGGATGCATGTCGAAGGTCGTCGGCCTCCGCGAGGATCTCGAGCGACTTCACCAGCAGGCTAACAGCACTAGTGTGGGACCCCATGCAGCTCTCGGAGCCCCACGGGACCGGGGTCGCGACGGCGCGGCGCCAGCGTGGGAGGCCCTGGTTGAGTCGCCGCTTGGCCGACCGGCGGGCGCTTCCCGTCCTCGTGGTGGGGATGCTCACCGTGATCGGCCTCTCGATCCGCCTCGTGGTGGCCCAAGAGGCGATGTACGGCGACGAGCTCTCAACCTGGTGGATCATCGGCGCGAACGGGCTCGGCGGGGTGGTGTCGACCGTGCACACGGACGCCGAGATCACCCCACCCTTCTTCTTCGTCCTGTCATGGCTGACGACGCAGATCGACTTCACGCCGGAGCTTGCGCGGGCGCCGTCGCTCGTGGCCGGAACGGCATGCATCCCACTGACCTACCTGCTCGGCCTCCGGACAGTTGGCCGTCCTGCGGCGCTCGTTGCCACTGCGCTGACGACGCTCTCCCCGTTCCTGATCTATTACGCCGCTGAGGCGCGCGGCTACGCGCTGATGATGTTCCTGGTGGTCCTGTCCACGCTGGCCATGCTCGAGGCGGTGGACAGTCGGCGGGCGCGTTGGTGGGTGCTCTACGCCGTCTGCTCCTGCTTGGCGATGTACACGCACTACACCAGCGCCTTCGCGCTTGCGCCGCAGCTCCTGTGGCTTCTGTGGGCCCATCAGGAGGCCCGCAGGCCCGCCCTCCTCGCGAATGTCGCGGCGGCCCTCGCCTTCGCGCCCTGGCTCTCCGGGGTGCAGGCGGACTTCGACTCCTGGACAACCAAGATCCTGGACCAGCTGAACCCCTTCAATTGGGAGTCCGTCTGGATCTCTTTCTCGCACGCGGCGATCGGATACCCCTACAGGACCACGGGCTTGAGCGAGCTGCCCGGGACGCCGGGGTCGATCCTGTTCGTGCTGGCGCTGCTCATTGCGATCGCGGGTGTCGCGGTCAGGGCCCTCGGGAAACGTCGGGAGGCGGGCCTCGGGCGTCCCCACCCACGGCTGGTGCTTGTCATCGCCATCGCTGTCGCGGTGCCGGCCGGCGAAGCGATCGCCACCACGCTCGGGACCAACGTCTTCGGAGGCCGCAACCTGATCCCCGGCTTGCCGGCGTTCATGCTCTGTCTCGGGGCGCTGTTGGTGGCGCCCGGCCCGAGACTCCGCCTCTTTGCCGTCGGACTGGCCCTCGCATGTTTCGCGGTAGGCGCGGCGATGATGCTGGGCCACCAGCGCCCTCAATACCGAGCCGTAGCCGAGATCATCGACGACCAGGCCGCGCCGGGCGACGTGGTCGTCGACGGAGCCGCGCTCACCCCCGGTCCCTACAGCCCGCTCGACCTCGCCCTCGAGCGCTCCCATACCGTGATCCGAAGCGGGACGCCCGAGCAGCGAGAGCGGCCGTTCGGCCTGTTCGACCGGCGCGTCCCGACCCGCGATGCGGTAACCAAGTCGATCGCGGCCGCCGACGGGAACCGAATCTACGTGGTCTCCATCCCTGGCTTCCAGCCCGGCCTGCGCGGCAGTGGGCGGCTGCGAAACGCGTTCCGCGCACGCTACCGGGTCGTCGAGAGCCACAGGTTCACCGGGAGCGTGAACCTGATACTCCAGGTCTGGGCAGACAAGGAATCGCCACAGCAATGATGTTTCCGCCGAACTCCTCGCGCCGCCTCTTGACGTAGATGGCGATCACAGCGACTCGAGCGGGCGACGACCTGGGCCCGAACCCACGCTCGGTTCCGGATGTGGTGGCGCCGCCGCCGAGGCATCCTCGCTTCCCGCTGGTCGACGGCATGCGCGCGATCGCGGTTCTGTCCGTCCTGGTGGTGCACGCCGCCGTGATGGGTCAGGGGGTGTCCGAGTCGGTCGTCGGTCGGGCGCTCGCCCACCTCAACATCGGCGTCACGATTTTCTTCCTGATATCCGGCTTCCTCCTCTACCGGCCCTTCATCGCGCACCGGTCCGGCGGAGCGGAGACCCCGCGAATCCGCGATTACGCCAAGCGCCGCTTCCTTCGGATCTACCCGGCGTACTGGGTGGCGCTGAGCGTGCTGGTGATCATCCCCGGCCTGACCGGAGTCGTGGACGGAGCCTGGTTGCCGATGTACGCCCTGGTCCACAGGCTGAACGGCGACGGCGGCTGCGTCGAGGCGATCTTCGATTGCGGGCTGGCGCACACGTGGAGCCTGGTGGTCGAGGTCACGTTCTACGCGGCACTCCCGCTCTACGCGATGACCGCCGCGCGAGTCACTCGCGCCCTCGATATCCGCGGCTGGGTCCGCGCGGAGCTTGGTCTGCTCGCGGGCCTGTCGGTCCTGTCGATAGCGCTTCAGTTCCTCGTCTACGAGTCCGTGCCGGAGTGGCTGGGCGCGAGCGCCTTGGGCTACCTCTTCTGGTTCGCGCTGGGGATGGGCATGGCCGTGATCTCGGTCCGATGCGGCTCCGCCGGGGCCACTCCGCGACCGATTCGGTCAGTCCGCGCCCGACCCGAGGTTCCCTGGCTGATGGCGCTCGCGCTCTACGGATTGCTCTGCGCCTGGTTGCCCGCGGACACGTTCCTCTACGAGGAGCGCGACATGCTCGTGGCCCACGTCGGGTTCGGGATCGTCGCGGCGCTGCTGCTTGCGCCGGCCGTCTTCTCCGGCCGCTCGGCGGGGCTTCCGGGACGGGTGCTGGCGCAGCCGGTGGTCGCCTGGCTGGGCCTCGTGTCGTACGGCATCTTCCTCTGGCACTACGTGGTTACGATCGAACTCGGGATCTACGGCGAGGCCGCTTCGTTCCCGCTCGTCCTGCTCGCCACGCTTGCGATCTCGATCCCGGTCGCCGCCCTGAGCTACTACGTCGTCGAGCGACCGCTGCTCCGCCTGAAATATCGTCGGCTCCGCAAAGCGCCCCCGCCGGGATCGCGCCCTCCCACTTCATAGCTGGATGACGTCGTGAGCGGGCGGCGTGCAGCCTTCCACGGTGCTTACCTGCCTAGCCCTCGTGGCTGTCGTGCCGACCGCGGGCGCCGCCGCCGGGCTCTCGGCTACTTCGTAGCGAGGATGACGTTGTGGGCGCCGAGGCGCCGCGCCAGCGGCGTGCGCTCCACCGCCCGCTCCGCGGCCGCCGCGGCCCGCACCGCTGCACGGGGTGTGAAGTCCGGTACCATGCCGAGCTGCTTCGAGAGCAGGATCTGCGCCCCCGCGGCGCGCAGGCCGCCAACCACCTCCTGCTCCGGGATAAGCCTCTCCTCGCCGGTGTCCTGCGGGACCCGCGCCATCAGGAGGCCCCAGTAGGGGTTGCGCGGATTGTGGTCCCAGACGAGGATCGCGGCCCGATGGCTTCGCGACCCTGACCATCTCGGCGAGCGTGCGGCTGACGGCGCCCGGGTCGGCGATGTGATGCATGACGGCGACGGTGAAGACGAGGTCGAAGCTGTCGTCGGCGAAGGGGAGGTCGGTTCCCGAGGCCTGCACGCGCCTCGAATCGCCGGCGCGCGCTCGCGCAGGACGTCGAGCATGCCCTGCCGAGGGATCGATGCCGGCCATCTCGTAGCCGGCCTCGGCCAGTCGCCCCGCGAGCGCCCCCGTCCCGCAGCCCACGTCGAGTCCTCGCCCGCGGGGGCAGTGCTCGAGCACGAATCTCGTGCGCTTCTCCAGGTAGTGCTCGACGACGTGGGCGGGAAGCGAGTCGTCGTAGACGCTCGCGATCTCGTCAAAGTGGGAGTCGCTCATGTGCCTCGTCCGGTGGCCGCCGACGCGGGCGTGTAGCGAAAGCCGGCGCCCGCGGCAGCCGTCGCGGGCTCGTGAGCCTGAAGCGCAGGACCAGCTGGATCATCCGAAGGCCCACCTGCACGGCCGCCGCCCGGTCCCCGGTGACGGACGAGGCTCCCACCCGGGCAGGTAGTTGACGGGTACTTCGACGAAGCGTGCCCCCGAGACGATCGTCAGCAGCATGATCTCGGCCCCCGCGTGGTTCCCGTCCACGGTTATGCTGCTCGCGACGTGGTCCGCCATCTCTCTGCGCAGCAGGCGATATGTGCAGCCCACGTCGCTGAGGTGGCTCGTGTTGAAGAGCATCTCGATCAGCTTTGCCACGGCCCAGTTGCCCCAGCGCAGGAACCAGTCCATGTTGGCCCCGGCCCAGATCAGCTCACGCGTCGTCCGGGTACCGAACACCACGTCGCACTCGTTGCTGTAGACGAGCAGTTTCGTGAGGTCCTCGGGCATGAACGTCCCGTCGGGCTCCGCGAGCACTACCAGGTCACCATCCGCCTCCACGAGGCCGCGGCGGGTGGCTGCCCCGTAGCCCTGGCGCGGCTCGTGGACCAGCCGGGCGTCCGTGCCTGGCCACCTCCTCGCGTGTCCCCGCCTGGGCGTTGTTGTCGACGACGAGCACCTCATCCACGAACCCTGTCCCGAGGAACCCCTCGATGACCTCCCGGATCGAGTCGCGCTCGGCGTAGGTCATGAGCACGACCGAGACCGTCTTGCCGTTCCACATCGGACTTGTCTCTCAGTCGTTCCCCATCGGAAAGGCGCAGATACTAGACCTGAGCCGGCCTTCGGGAAACTTCGAAGTGCGGCACGGAGGGAACCGCGCGCTAATACACTGTCGCGCCGCGGCGTGGCTTCACTGCTCCGCTGCGATGTCCATGATCGCCTTCGGCTGCCCCATCACCAATCCCGACGAGTACGCCCGCTGCGCGGAGCCCGGCATCCGGCGCGCGGTCGAGCCCGACTCGGTCGTCTCGGCCGAGCCATCCGTCGGGTCCCTCTTCAAGAGCTACAACCATCTGCTGGACAAGGCGGCGGAGCTCGACGACCTCGAGGCCATGGTCCTGCTGCACCAGGACACCGAGCTCGTGGACAGCGACTTCTGCGCCAAGGTCAGGGAGGCCCTGAAGGATCCGGAGGTCGGGGTCGTGGGCTGCGTCGGGTCGATCGGCGTACGCAGCATCGCCTGGTGGGAGGGTTCGGTCACGCTCGCCTCGTTCATCCACCGGTACGAGGAGCACGGGGGTGGAGATCTGCCCGCCTTCTCCTGGGCGTGGGCCGACGCTCCGCCCTACGCCCGCATCGGCGAGGTCGACACGCTGGACGGCTTCCTGCTCGCGGTGTCGCCCTGGGTCGTCAGGAACATTCGCTTCGACGAGTCCCTAGGCAGGCTCCACGGGTACGACTTGGACTACTGCCTCCAGGTCCGCGAGGCAGGGCGGAAGGTCAGGACCGCGGACTTCCGGGCGATCCACCACCACTCGTTGGATCTGGTGACCGACCCGGAGGGCTGGATCGAGGCCCACATCAAGGTCGCAGACAAGTGGGAGGGCCGCATCGACGGCATCGGCTCGGGGGCGGGCACCTGGAAGCAACGCGCCCAAAGGGCCGAGGCCGAGGCGGAGGCCGCCTGGATCAAGTACTACCGCACGACGATGCGGTCCGATGCTCAGATTCAGGAGCTCGTCCGGTCGCTCACGAGCGCCACGGACAGCATCTCGTGGCGCATCACCGCGCCGCTCCGCCGGCTGAACCACGTGCGGCGCCGGGCTCTTCCGCGCTTGCGGCTCCGTCATCTCGAGCCCCACAGCGAGGAGCGATGATCGCGTTCGGGGTCTCGGTCGCCGAGGGCGAGCCGTATCGCCGCTACACGGAGCCGGGCATTGAGCTGGCGAAGGAGCCTGATTCTGAGGTGTACGTGTTCGCGGCCGTCGGGCAGATCGCCCGCACTTACAACCTGATGCTCGACATCGCCGCGCATCACGAGGACCTCGAGGCCATGGTGCTCGTGCATCCGCATACCGAGATCACGGACCCGGGCTTCTGTGAGAAGATCAGAGCCGCCCTCAGTGATCCCGAGGTCGCGGTGGTGGGGGCCGTGGGTGCCTCGGGCGTGCGGACCATCGCCTGGTGGGAGGGGCCGATCAGCTGCGGCCCGGTGACGCATCGCTACTACGACTTCGGTGGCGGCGAGTTGCCCGCCTTCTGCTGGAAAGAGAGGGCGTCGGCGCCACGCGAGGTGGACGTGGTCGACGGTCTCCTGATGGCGCTCTCACCCTGGGCCGTGCGCAACCTCCGCTTCGACGAGGCACTCGCGCTGGGTCACGGCTACGACGTCGACTACTGCTTTCAGGCGCGGGCCGCCGGGCGCCAGGTCGTCACGGCCGATCTCGAACTGATCCACCACGGGGGTTTGGACGCCCTCGAGGACGATGCGACGTGGGTGGAGGCCCACATCCACATGGCCGACAAGTGGCAGGGGCGAACACCGGGAGACAAGCCAGGTCACGAGAACCCGAGCGAGGAGGAGTGGAAGCGCAGAGCCCGGCGCGCCGAGGCCGAGCGCGAGCTCGCCCGCTCGATCGCGTACGGCAGCGCCCTGAACTCGGACGCCCGTGTCCTTGTGCTGGAACGGGAGATGCGGTGGACGCTGCATACGCTTTCCTGGCGGATCACGGAGCCGCTGCGCCGGGTCAACCACTGGCGCCGCGAGCGCCTGAGCCGGAACGGAGCCGGCCCCTAGGCCGGCGCCCATGGCGCGGACCCACGCAGCCCCCGCAAGCGGCGACACCTTCGCTCCGGTGCGCGCGGAAAGCTCCCGTGCACTCGAACTGCTGAGGGCGCACTGGGCGCCGCCTGTCGTGGCCGCGCTGACGCTGCTGGCGCTCGGGTTGCGCCTCGTGCTCGTGCGCGACAGTTTGAACGGCGACGAGCTGTTCATGCTCAACATCGTTCAGGACCGCAGTCTGGGCGATGCGATGAGCATCGTTCGCGAGACGGAGAAGACGCCGCCGTTGTACTTCTTCCTGGCGTGGGTGTCGTCCAAGCTGGGTGACCCCTTGGTGTGGTCGCGCCTCCCGTCGCTGCTGTTCGGCACGGCTCTGGTGCCGTTGGCGTACCTGCTGGGCTTGCGGACCGCCGGGAAGATGGCGGGGGTCGTCGGCGCGGGCATGCTGGCGCTCGAGCCGTTCGCCATCTTCTTCGCGACCGAGAACAGGGCCTACGCGGGCGTGGCGTTCCTCGTCGGGCTCTCGATGTTCTTCCTGCTGCGGGCCCTCGACACCCGGAATCGGGGCTGGTGGGCGGCTTATGTCCTCGCCGTGGTGGCGGTCGTCTACACCCACTACGTGGGGGCTTTCGTGCTCCTCGCCCAGGCGGCGTGGGCCTTCTGGACACAGCGAGAACGCCTCCGGGAGTTGCTGGTAGCCCACGCCCTGATCGTGCTCGCGTTCCTGCCCTGGCTGCCCTCGTACCTGGTCCAGCAGGACCACAGCGGCGCGGAGGCGCGACGGATCGCGCTCTTGGCGCCACCCTCAGCCGAGTACCTCGGAAACATCAACGTGCGAATGCTCTTCGGACATCCCGGCTTCCCGCTCTCCGAGGTCCCAGGAAGGGCCGCCGCGCTCCTCGGGATTGCGCTGATTCTCGCGGCGGCCGTGGCAGCGGCTGTGCGAGTCTGGCGGAGGCGAGCGAGCGGGCTCGACTTGTCCTCGCCGATCGTGCTGCTCGTGCTGGCGGCGCTGGCGTCGCCGATCGGCGTGGCGCTTCTCAGCGTGCGGCCCGACATGAGCTTCATGTTGGTCCGCAACCTCAGCGCCTCGCTGGTGCCCGCCGTGCTGCTTGTCGCGTGGTTGCTCGTATCGCTCGGGCGCCGTGCCGCTGTCCCCGCTGTGGCAGTGATGTTTGCAATCCTCTCGATCGGCGCCGTCCAGTCCATCGACAAGGAAAAGCGACGCACCCCCTGGAAAGACGTGGCCGAGTTCATCGACGAGCGCGCCCGGCCCGGAGACCCTGTGCTTCAGCACTTCATCCTGAGACAGACCGCGCCTCCGCGCCGCGTCCTCACGAGCTACTTCGAGCATGAGCATCCGTTCATCAGCACACCGCCCGCCGACCGAGAGAACCGCGTGTGGGAGCGCGCCCGCGGCGGCGAGCACGTGTTCGTGGTCTGGCCGCTCGGGGGAATACTCGCGTCGGTCCAGCACGCCGAGCCTCGCGCGGGTCCGGGGGGCCGCTTCGTCAAGGTCGACGAAGCCCGTTACAGCGCCTGGCTCGACGTCCTCGTCGCCGAGTACGCCCTGCCCGAGCACAAGTAGGGCCGAGGGGCCCTGTCAGTCCGCCAGGGCGCGCCGGATCTCCTCTTTCGACACGACCGCCTGGGTCGGGCCGATGCCGGCTCGCTTGCGAAGTCGGGAGAGGCGTTCGGCGACGGCGAACGCGCTCGACTCGAGCATGCGCCTGAGAACGGCCTCCTGACACTTCTGGCGTTCCTGGAGCCTCCAGATCTCGGTCTGCCGGATGTGGCTCTCGGCAAGGTGATAGACGCGGTTGCGCTCCAACCGCTCGAGCCACGGATTGCGATTCCAGGGGTCGAGGATCTCCGCGAGTTGACCGGCCCACGGAGCATCGCGATGCCAGGCCACGCCGAAGCCGAAGAACGCCGGGACGACCACGAGCCGAACGCCCTCCCGCTTGGCCACGAAGTCCTCGATCGCGGTGAGGACGCCGTTGCGTTCGCCTCCCTCGCGCGCCGCCGAGCGTGGATAGGGAACCCCGCCGGGACGCAATCCGGCCTCTCCGGGGAAGATGCCGTGGCCGTTTCCGGCGATCGGCTGGCGATACTCCTCCGGGATGAGCTCCGGCGCGAAGTAGTCGTCGCGCCGTCCGTGCGGCCAGCCCACGTCGTGGAACAGCAGGAGCGGCAGCTCGGCGCCCTCCGCCCGCTCGCCGATCAGGCGAAGCTCCTCGCTGACGGTGTAGTAGTTGTGATCGCCGTCGATGATCACCACGTCGGGAATCGGGATGCGCGGGAGTGCGTCAAGGCTCGTCTCGCGGATCAGCTCCAGCTCTGGCGTGTCGCGGTCGAGCTGCACCAGCTGGTCCCGAGGCGAGGGATCGATCGCCGCGACTCGCGCGCCGGATTCCGCCGCCCAGTCCACGAGCAGCATGGTCAGGTCACCGGCGAATGCGCCCACCTCCACGATCGAGCGGGCGCCGACTGCGTCCAGGCACGGGAGCATGATCTCCGCGTGGTTCCTCATCGACGTCGCCCACCGGGTCGGGTCGTTGCGGTAAGGGTCGAATTCCCGGCGGGTCCGTGTCACGAGGGCGAGCAGTCTAGCTCCGGGCCGGACCCATGGTGCCGGCAGACCGCAACCAGATCGAGCGCGGCATCGAGTCCGTGCTCTTCCAGGGTGAAGTCCTCGACCGTGATGGCCTCGCCTTCCGGGTCGGGGTCCGCGCGCTCGCGGCTGAGGCGCCAGTCGTAAAGACGCTGTTGGGCCCTTCGCGGCAGCAGGCGCCGCAGGCGCAGGGGATCCCGACGCAGCAGGCTGTCCAGCCTCGAATGCTCGCGTGCGACGATGGCCCGATATCGCTCCGAGCCGAAGATACCCGCCATCTCCACCGAGTCGAAGAAGCGGCGGACGAGAAACGCGAGCTCGCGGGGGTCGTACTCCACATGGTGGTAGGGGTCGATGATCTCGTCGGGCCGCGCGAACGTCAGCCGGTTGGGGGTCACGATGACCGCGACGCCGCCCCGCTTGAGCACCCTCGCGATCTCCATCAGCGCGCGATCGGGATCGGGCACGTGCTCGATTGAGTGGACGGCGATCACGCCGTCGAACTCCGCCGCTGGGAAAGGCAGTTTCCGCATGTCGGCGGCGACGGTCTCCCGCCGTTGATCCTCGAGCACCGCGGGCTCCACGTCGATGCCGACCGTCGTTCGCGGTGCCAGCAGCCGGTAGCTGTGGCCAATTCCGCAGCCCACGTCCGCGACCCGGCCTTGGGGGAGGTATCGCTCGCAGAGCGCGTAGGCGGCGACGTGCCGCTGCCAGGTCGGGTTGAAGCCTCCCTGGGCCGTGACCACGCGCTCGCCGGTGACGGCCGGGCTCAATTCCCGTCCATCCTCGCCGCCGGAGACTTGAACTTGTTCGATGGAAGGATCTTGGACCGGTGGAGGACCAGTCGAGCACCGATCCACAGCGTCTTCAGCCCGTACACGACGCCGCTGCGCAACCCCACGGACGACGCGTCCTCGAAATAGCGTCCCCGCGCGGGCACCTCTTTGATGCGCATGCCGAAATGGACGGCCTGCATGAGGAGCTCCGAGTCGAAGCTGAAGTCGTTCGAATTGCGCAGGAAGGGCACGGTCAAGAGCAGCCGGCGCGAGTAAGCCCGATAACCGGTGTGCGCTTCCGAGAGCTCCGTCCCCATGAGCCGGTTCTCGATGATCGTGAGCGCTCTGTTGACCGCGAACTTCCAGCGGGGCATGCCGTTCTCCAGCGCCATCCCTGGCACCGCGAGGCGGGATCCCAGCACCAGGTCGGCCTGCCCGGTGAGGATCGGCTCGACCATGCTTCCGATCAGCTCGGGCTCGTACTGCCCGTCGGGGTGCAGCATGACGATGGCGTCGGCCTCGCGCTGCAGGGCCTCGAGATAGCAGGTCTTCTGGTTGGCACCGTAGCCCGCATTGTGCGGATGCCATACGACGTGAAGGGGCAGCCGGCGGGCGAGCTCGACCGTCTCGTCGCTCGAGGCGTCGTCGACCAGGACGACCTCGTCGACCCAGTCCCTCGGGATCGCCTCCACCGTGCGCTCGAGCGTGCGGGCGGCGTTCATGGCGGGCATCACCACGATGACCTTCCCTTCGGGCCGGTCAGCCACGCCGCGCCTCGACGTAAACGCTACCTCCGCGCCGCACGGCCACTTCGACGGCGGTCGCGAGCGCCGCGAGCGGGAGGAGGACGACCCCGGCGCTGACGACGAGCGCGCGGCGGCGCCTCGGCAGCGGATTGCTGCGGGCCTCCTCGCGGCGGATCGCGTCATAGAGGTCGGGGCGGCCTGGCAGGGTACCGACGAGTCCGTGGAGCCAACCGAAAAGGAGCTGCCCGCCGCGCCAGTGGCTGACCCGCGTGACCTCCAGGCCGAGCGACTCCAGGCGCTCGGTCAGCGCATCAGCCGGCAGGTGCACCAGGTGCCGGGGCAGATCGAGGTGGAACCAGCGGTCGCCGAACACCTGCGCCTGCAGGCTCGCGGTGTTCGGCACGGCGACCAGCAGAACACCACCCGGGCGCAGGTGGCGGGCGGCGTGGTCGATCGCCCGGCCCGGCGCGGGCAGGTGCTCGAGTGAGTGCCAGAAGACGATGCCGGCCCAGTCGTCGTGGAGCTCGGTGACGTCCGCCTCGCGCATATCCCCGCGCCGCGAGTCTCGCTCCAAACCGAGCCCCATGCGTCCGCGGCCCCGGAGCGCGTCGAGCAGGGTCCCATCGCCGGCGCCGACATCCAGCACGGGCCCAGGCGGGGCCAGCCGATCGATGCGGGCGGCGAGCAGGGCACGCGTACGGCGCAGCAGGGGGTCCCCGATGCCGGCGAAGCGGCCGGCCTCGGGTCGATAGCGCGCGTAGGCCCGCTCCAGCTCCTCGGCCGTCGGCCAAGGGTACGTGGTGGCCGCTCGGCAGGAGCCGCAGCGCGCGCGGCCGCCCAGGTGCTGCGAGCGCGGTTCGAGCGGGGCGCCGCACCACGCGCAGCCCGCCGGAGGAGGGCGCTCCGACCGCGCGTCGGCGACCGCAACTGGATTGCCGGTGCTCGGCATCGGCCGCCACTGTAGATGAGGCGCGGGAGGTGATGTAGGTAGGATCGAGCGCCTGCCAAGCGAACGCCCAACTGGAACCCCGACCTCCCCGGCGGCGCTCGCGGCAGCGAACAGGGCCCCCCGGCGGGCTGAGGGTCCCACCGTGTCGGCCGAGAACGGGGCGGCTCGCCAGGCTGCATTCGCGCCGACCCTGGCCCTCACGGTCAGCCTGGCGTTCGCCGCGATCGGGTTGACGATGTCGGTCGTGATGCTCGTTGCGGATCCGCAGCCGATCAACGAGCTGAACGCCACCCTCGGGCTCTATGCGACCCAAAGGCAGGGGGCAGAAACCCTGCTCTCCTTTGCCGCGTTCGCGGTCATCCTGCCGCTTGCGGCTCTATCCGTGCCGCGGCTCGCGAATGCCATCGCCGCGGGCCCCAACGCCGCGGCCCTGCCGATGCTTGCCGCGCTCCTCACGGCGACACTCGCGGCGGTCATCGTGGCGGTGCGCCTGAGCGACCTCCTGCCGCGCGGCGGCGGGATGCGCACCATGCTCGTCGCGATCGCACTCTGGTCGATCGTCGCGGCGGCCGCACTCGCGCGCGCGGCCCAGCAGCGCCCGTGGGCTCCGCTCCTGAGGACTGCGGGACTTGCACCCTACGTGTGGGCGGTGGGGGCGCTGCTCGTGCTGGGCACCCTCCTGACGGTCGTCCATCTCGAGTCCCTCGACCCGATTCCCCTGTCCATCGGCGTTGCCCTGATACCCGCCGTCGTCCTTCTCTCGCGGCGTCACCCCCTTCCCGGTCTACGCCGGCCATGGGGCGTCGTCGCGGATGCTGCGATCGTCGGCGTGATCCTCCTCGCCACGGTCGACCTGGTGATCGTCACCCCGGAGGACCCCGGGTCCCTATACGCGGCAGTGAACAACGGAATCGTGCAGTTCCACCACGACTTCCTCCTGGGCCCCGCGAACCAGGTGCTCGGGGGTCACCCGATGCTGGTCGATACCGCCTCGCAGTACGGGGTCGGGTCGATCCTGATGCTCGCCGGGTGGTTCGAGATCGCGCCGATCGGATACGGCACCTTCGGCTTTCTCGACGGGGTCTTGACCGCGCTCTTCATGGCAGCGGGGTACTGCCTGCTCCGGATGGCGGGCGTCTCCCGCCTGCTCTCGGCCTCCGCCCTCGGCGTGGGGGTCCTCGCGCTAGTGCTCAACCGGGTCTATCCGGTCGGAGCCCTTCCTCAGGAAGGGCCGCTGCGCTTCGGGCTGCCGATGGCGCTGATCTTCGTGATGGTGGCCGGTGTCCGCTGGCCACGCCGCTCGCGCCCAGCGCGGGGGACGGCCTTCGTCCTCCTCGGCCTGTCCTCGATCTGGTCCGTCGAGGCGCTCGGCTTCACGCTCGTGACATTCGCCGCGCTGGTGGCGCTCGAGGCCTACCTACGGCCCGGGGTCGGGCGGCTTCGATGGCTGGCCGGGCAGGCCGCTCTCGCGTTCGCCGCCTGTCTGGCTGCGCACCTTCTCTTTGCCGGCGCCACACTCGCGGCGGCCGGACAGCTGCCCGACTGGGGCCAATATCTGGCCTACCTCGACGTCTTCCTCTTCGGTCGGCTGGGAGAGGTCACGTACGACTTCACCCGCTGGTCTCCCGGAGTCGCGCTCGGCGCGGGCTATCTCGCCTCGGCCGCGGCAGTCTTCCTGCTGGTCCGCCGGCGGCCGAACGTGGTCAGGCGGGAGCGTGTCGCGGTGTTCGTCCTGACCGGAGCCACCGCCTACGGCGTCGTCATCTTCGGCTATCTCGTCGACCGCTCGATGGACCACGTCGTCCCCTATGTGAGCCTGCCGGCCCTCGTGCTCGGCACGCTCTGGCTCAGCCTCGTCCTGCGAGCGCCACAGGCCCTGACCACGGGCGGTCGCGCCGCAGTGCTCGCCTTCGCCCTCTCGGTGGCGTTGGTGCTGGTCGCCGTGGCCTGGTCGGCGCTCGGCCCACGGCTCGAGCACTCGGCGCTCGCGCATGTCGTGCCCGGTGGCGACTCGACCAGGGCGGCCCTCCACCGCCTCTGGCACTTCCCGGCCTTCAAGCGCACGGCGCCGGTGGGGGAGCGCCTGCTCGAGCGCTACATGCCTGGAGAGCGGCAGTCGATCGTGATCGCCGAGCCGGACGTCGCCACGGAGATCCTGGTCCGTAGCGGGCGGGCGAACCGGCTTCCCATCGCCTATCCCTGGGGGGACACGTTCGTGGCTAGCGAACGCATACCCGGTCTCCGTGATGCGGTGGCGGAGCTGGGGCCAGGCGATCGTCTATTGCTGGACGAAGGCGCGCTCGAGGCCCTGGACGAGATCAGGACCGATCCGGCATTCGACGCCCTGGCCCACTCGGGAGAGGACACGGCGCTGCAGTCCTCGCTGACGGCGCCGGTACAGGACCTCGCGCTAGAGGACATCGACCAGCGCTTCCGGCTCCGTCGCATCGCCGGCGACAGAGAGACCCTCGTGGTCGCAGAGCTCGAGGCGCGTGGCTGACGTGCGCGTCACACCACTCCCCACCAGTTCGGCCGCATCTCCTCAGGCTTCGGCGCGAACCCCTTGAAGACGTTCTCGGTGTAGAACCAGTCCTCGAACTCAGCGGGATCGACGATCCGGTTGTGGATGGCCCATGCACGCCGCCTGTCCTCGTCCGCCCACTCCCTGCTCCGGCGGGCGCGATGTCGCTCCCTGCATATCTCGTAGTCCATCCGATGGAGGTGGATGAGCCTGAGGTCCGGATCGATCCTCGTCTGCAGGTCGGCGCGCTCGTGAAGGCCCGGTATCCATTCCATCGGCACCGTGGCCACCGCCGGCTTGTCGTAGGCGTCGTTGGAGAACCAGAAGCGCCGCTGGCCGAGGATCGGCTTCTCCAGGTCGAGGGCCGGCTCTTTGTCCCGCATGTGCAGCACCTCGTACCCGAGGCAGTTCACGTACTCGTCGTCGAAGTGGTCGAGGTACTCGCCGAGCATTCCGAGCTCGGGCACCGGCGAGACGATCTCGTCCACGTCCACGACCACGACCACGTCGTAGCGCTCGATCAGCTCGTGCTGGAGCTCCTCGATCGTGCCCAGCATCCAGCCGTGGTCCACCTTGTCGTGCTCCACGGGGATGCGGACGAAACCGTCGCGAGTCGTCGACCCGTCGGTGGTCCCGTTGTCGAGCACATAGATGTCGTCGGCACCGAAGAACCGCGAGTAGTAGCGCAGCCAGATCGGGAGGAAGACCGCCTCGTTGTGAACGATGGTGATGATCGCTCGGCTCCTGCGCGGCGGAGCCTTTCCGCCGCGCGCCACCGCCCTCGCGCGGCGCTCCCCAGCCAGTCGCGCTCTCCACTGCTGGAGCCGGTGAGCGAGCGGGTGTCCCGGGCTGTCCTGGGGAGCCAGGACGGGGCCCCCTCCCGGGTCAGACCGCTATCGGCCCGTACTCGACTGGGAACCCCGACGCCCCGAAGAACCAGTTCTCGACCGCGTAGCGGGGCTTCGGCATCGAAGGGTCCGACCCGGTCTGGTGCAGGAACATGTCGTCGAAAAGCAGCGCGTCACCGGGCTCGAAGATCGGGCGGATGATCCCCCTGTCGCCCGCAGCCTCCTCGGCCATAGCCTGCGAGACCTGAATCGAGAGCACCGCTTCTTCGGTCTGCTGGGTGACGAGGTAGTCGAGGCGTCGCGGCACCATGTCGAGGCCCGGGGACTCGTCGCCGCAGCGGGAGAGCGAGAGCCACAGGTTGAGCGCGCGAACGTCACCCATGAAGCTGCCGTCCTGATGCCAGGCGCCCGCCACCGATGGCTCCGCCTTGCGGAGGGTGGTCTTCTGGAGCGAGATCAGCGGCTTCTCACCCAGGTAGCGCTCTACCAGCCGCGGCAAGCCGGCCTTCTTGAACAGTTCGACCATCTCGGCGGAGAGCGTCGGCGAGTCGACGGCCAGCACGCCGCCGCCCTCACGGATCCACGGGCGGACCGACAGTGCCTCCTCGTACTTCTCTGTGCCGGGAAGGAACTCTTCGTAGTAGCCCTCTGCCGCCGGCTGGCCGGCAACGAACTTCTCGCGCTCCACGAATGCACGGTCGATCTGGTCGGCGAAGCGGAGCGCCTCATCGCGGTCGATCAGACCGCGGACGAGAATGAATCCTTCGCGAAGAATGGCTGCCCTGACGAGCTCCGGCGTGAGCTCGTCCGCGGGAAACTCGGGCAACTCGCCCTCGGCGGGGAGGCGCGCCGAGTCGGGTTCCGGATGCTGGGGAGTCGCCCCGTTGCCGCCGAGCGCGCGCATGCCGGCGATGTGACGAAGCGCCATCAGGCGGCGCTCGGTGTCACGGTCGGGGTTCGACCGGTTGGCATCCGCCAAGCGGTCGATCTCCGCTTGGAGCTCGGTATCCGAACCCTCGAAATCGTCGACCACGGGGGTGCGCTCCGGGCGCTCCGCGACCGCCGTGTTGCCGTTGCCTTGCTTTGCGCCGAGTCGCTTGAGGATCCGCATGGGCGCGCACCATAGCAAGCAGCAGAGCGCCTCGACGCGCCCCCGAATCCGGTCTATTCGGGCTGCGCAGGGGCGCCCGAGGCTGCCGGATCCTTGGCCGCGTCCTCGGGGTAGAAGCCCCAGTAACCCGAGAAGTCCTTACGGGTGTAGGCGACGCTCGTGGGGTCCTGGATCCAGTTCCACTCGTCGAATGGACCGAGGTAGTAGCCGCCGGTGCCGACTCCGCTTCCGGAACCGATGAGGCCGGGCGGGGTGGTGTCGAAACGAGTCTTCCAGTAGCGCTCCGACCAGAACAACGCGCAGTAGTCGGTCAGGACGAACTCGTCGATGAACACGTAGCCGGCATCGGTCAGGTGGGGCCACAGGTTGGTGATGCAGTCGTCGAGGCTCGCCTGCCAGTCGACATCGAGGAACGCGAGCACGACCGGGTCGGTGTGATTCGGTAGCGTGTCGCTGAACCAGCCCTTCCGGAATTGACAGCGATCCACCGCACCGAAGCGCCGTACGTTGTCCCGCACGAGCTCCAGCTCGCCCTTGAGCATCCCGGTGGCTTCGTCCTTGGCGTAGAGGTCGTTGTCCTCGGGAGGAGGCAGGCCTTCGAACGAGTCGTAGACGATGAGCTCGCGGTCGACGATGTCGCAGACGAGTGACAGGTTTGCGGTCGAGCCGCCGAGCCAGCATCCGCACTCGACGACGACTCCCTTCACCTCGGGAGGGATCTCGAGAAGCTTCGAAGCCATCGCCAGGTGACCCTTGTACGAGGTGCCGGTTGTCACCCCCTTGGTGGTGCGCCGCATGCGGTAGGCCAACTGGACCCTACGTCGCCAGGTGAGCCCGTAGGCCGGGTGAATACGGGGGTTCCAGAGCAGGAAGAGCACGCTCGCCGGCCAGGTGACCGTGGCCCATCCCTTGGCCAGGCGCAGAGCCAGATCCTGTCCTCGCGGAAGGCCGAGGCCATGAAGAACCTTCCTGATCAGAGTCTTGATGGCTCTGCTCACGGCGCGCGAGACTACCAACGCCCGGGCGAGCGTGGCTTGTGCCGACCAAACCCGATCTCCTCCTACTGGGAGGCGAAGGCCTGGATGCTCGTCCTCCAGCTTACGCTGCCCGCCTTCGGCACGATCCTGCTCGCGCGGGCTCTCGGACTTGGTCTTCCCGCGGCACTGATCGCCGGAATCTCGTTCGGCTTCGGAACCTATCTGGTCGACTGGCTGGTGCCCCGCATTCGAACGCGTACCTCATGCTCCCGTGGTGGTTCCTCTTCGCGCATCGCTTGGCGCGGGGCGGTCGTGAAGCCCGCCGATCCCCCCAGCCGCCGTCGTGGGCGCTGTGCGCGTGCGGGCAGCGGGCTAGCGCGTCCGCCGCGGCGCGGCGAGGGCGCCCTGCCAGGGGAAGGCCGAGAACCACCGAATCGGATTGGCCGCCGCCTCGATTGTGTGCAAGAAGCCGCGCCGGCCCCAGGTCCAGCGGTGCCCGGGGGTCGATCCGAGTCGCGTCAGGTAACGCCCCCGCACCACGTTCCCCGCTCGGAAGAACGGCTCATGGGGCACGGTGAGAAGCAGGTGCCCGCCGCACACCCGGGCCAGCTCGTGCACCGCCGTGCGCGGGTCGGGCAGGTGCTCGAGTACCTCGGTGCAGACCACGAGGTCGAACTCGCCGTTACCGAAGGGCGACGCCGTGAGGTCACCCTCCACGGCGATAGCCGAGGGGTTTCGCGCGCGGAAGTCGGCCATGGCGGGCCCCCGACCGTCGAGTCCGGTGATGGCCGTGCCCGGAAGGGCGTGGGACAGCCACTCGGTCACGTGACCCTCGCCACATCCGGCGTCGAGAACGGTTCGTGGCCCGAGCGGGCCGATCTCCGCGAGTAGGCGGTCGCGAAAGCGGGACACGAGGAGCCGCTCAAGCCCACCAGCGCCCTCGTACTTGGCCGCGTTGTCGGTCTGCTGTCCGAAGCTTTCGGGGATCGGGACAGAGGACGAGTCCCGCTGCACCAGCCGCATGCTAGCCCAGCGGGGAGAGCGGTCGCGGCGCGCAACGGCCGCATATAGTGCCGGAATGGCTTCGTCGCCAAGGCTTCTGAGCCGCGAGCCGTCGGCCGGTGCGCCCGTGGACCCCGGCGGCCGACCGGTCGATATCTCCGTGGTGATCCCGGCCTACAACGAGGGCCCCGCGCTCGAGCCGCTACTGGACGAGGTGGAGCAGGCCTGCACTGCGAGCGGCCGAAGCTGGGAGGTCGTGGTGGTCGACGACGGTTCCACGGATGGTTCCGCCGACTTGCTCGAGAGGCTGGCCCGCGAGCGAGACCCGGTGCGCTTCTTGCAGCTGCGTCGCAACTTCGGCAAGTCAGCAGCCCTCCGCGCAGGCTTCGACGCCAGCCGCGGGAGGGTGGTGGTCACTCTCGACGGCGACGGTCAGGACGACCCGGCCGAGATTCCCGCCCTCGTGGCAAAGCTCGACGAAGGGTACGATGTGGTCTCCGGCTGGAAGCGCGAGCGCCGCGATCCTCCCTTCAAGCGCTGGGGCTCGCGCCTGTTCAACCGGCTTACCGCCAGGCTGTCCGGCGTCCCTCTTCACGACGTGAACTGTGGGCTCAAGTCGTACCGGGGAGCGGCGATCCGTTCGCTTGAGATCTACGGCGAGCAACACCGCCTGATTCCGGTGATCGGCTTCCATCGAGGATGGCGGGTGACCGAGCTGCCCGTCCACCACCGTCCGCGCGAGCAGGGCAGGTCGAAGTTCGGCCCCGAGCGGTACGCGCGCGGACTGCTCGACTTGTTCGGCGTGCTGTTTCTCGGGCGCTACGGCTACCGCCCGCTGCACCTGTTCGGCGGACTCGGCCTCATCCTGTTTCTAGTGGGCTTCCTCATCTGCCTCTACCTCACCATCGAGAAGATCGGCGGCGCAGCGATCGGCGATCGGCCTCTCCTGATGCTGGGCGTGCTCCTCGTGATAGCGGGCATCCAGCTGTTCACCCTCGGCTTGGTCGGTGAGATGATCGCCGCCGCACGGCAGGACATCCGCCCGGCCACCGCCCAGCTTGTGGAGCGCGAGATCGACACCGAAGAGGCCCCGGAACCGCCTGCCTGAGCAGCCCGCGTCCGCGGCTCCCCGGCACGGCTCCAGGGCGCCGTCGTCCCCGCGAGGGTAGGGTCCGGGCTCCGTGTCCCGGACACCCAGTGCAAGTGCCGTTCCGCTGCTCGTGGAGAGGCTCCAGTCTCTTCGCGCTCGTCCGGGCGACCACCCGGAGGACGGTGATCTCGCCGAGCCGCCGCCTCGCTGGCCTCTGCTCGTTCTCGGAGGCGCGATGGTCGCCGCCTTTGCCGTCATCCTCTACCTCAGTAGGGGGATGGCGCTCAGCCCGGACGAGGTCTCCTGGTTTCTTACCACCCCTCAGCTGTCACCCAGGGAGGCACTCGAGCCGTACGGAGGCGCTCTGCTGGCGACGACGCGCGTGGTTTATTGGGCGCTGTTCGAGGTCTTCGGCGCTGGCTACTTGCCCTTCCGGATCCTGGCCGCCGCCACTGTGCTCCTTACCGTCGGCGTGTTCTACGCGTATGCGAGCAAGGCCATCGGGCGCGTAGCCGCACTGGCCCCCAGCCTGGTGCTGCTGTTTTTCGGACCGGACGCTCTGCACGTCCTGGCCGGCAACACATTCACCGTCCTGCTGCCCATCGCGTGCGGCATCTGCGCGCTCCTTGCTGTGGACCGGGGCGACCGCCGAGGCGATGTCGCCGCGTGCGTACTCCTCTGCCTCGCGGTGGTCACCTACTCCACAGGGCTCGCCGTCACCGTCGGCGTGGCCGTCGCGATCCTGTGGCGCGCCGACCGCTGGCGCCGGGCGTGGATCGTGCTCGTACCGATCGGGATCTACGTCGCGTGGTGGCTCTGGGCGCGCACGTCCACCGAGGCCGGCAGCGGCGTCGTCGTTTCGAATGCCCTACTCATCCCCGCTTGGGGTTTCGAATCTCTCGGGGCGATCGCCAGTTCGATGGTCGGGCTCAACTACAGGTTCTCCGGCGCTCCGGAGCCCATCCAGGCCGGCGCCCCACTCGCCCTCGTGGCCTTGGTGGGGCTCGGATGGCGCTTCTGGAAGGGACCGTTGCCAGAAGCGTTCTGGCCCGCGCTCGCAGCAATCCTCGCGCTGTGGACGCTGCAGGCGCTTGCCGCTGACGGCGCCGACAACTATCCGTCGAGTCCGCACTATCTGTTCCCCGTTACGCTCGTCGCGCTGCTCGCCGTCGTGCAAGCGGCGCGTGGGGTTCGCTGGACGGGGGCCCTTCTCCTCGTGGTTTTCGCGGTCGCGGCCGTCGCTCTGGCCACCAACGCCTCCGTACTGCGACAGAGGGCGGCGGAGTTCCGCTACGACTACAGCCCGCAGGCTCGAGCCGCGTTCACCGGCCTGGATGTCGCGGGACCCAGCGCCGATCCGACCTTTGCCTTCGAAGGCCTGGCGCTCAACCCCGGTCTCTACATGGCCTTCAGAGGCGTTGGCGCGCGCCCCACCGACGACTATCGGATCGCGATCGAGCGCTACGGCTCACCCGGCTATACATTGCCGGATCTGCCCGAGGGCGGACCGGCGAGTCAGGCCCGTGCCGCTGCGATCGCGGACTCAGTCCTCGTGGCGTCACTCGACCTCGGGATCGAGCCGAGGCCCGGCGATGCCGGGCCCACCGGGTGCCGGCGACTTCAGCCCGGTACAGCCGGCTCTTTCTCCTTTTCGCTGGCCCCGGGCGATGCCGTGCTTGTGGCCGGGGCTGCGGGGCCTGTGACGGTGCGTCGTTTCGCCGCTGCGTCCACAACGCAGGTGGCCGTAGCGACGCCGGGTGTCCCGTTCGTGTTCCGCGTGCCGCCGGACCGCGCGCCGGACCGTCTCTGGCAGGCGACTGTCTCAGGCAGCGCAGTGCGCCTCTGCAACGCCTGATCGCGATCGCCACTACCCGCCGATAGGGTCCTGCGGCGTGCCCGCACCCGAAGACGTCGTGATCCTCTGCGGCGGGCGAGGCACTCGCCTTCAGGAGCACACGCCGTCGATTCCCAAGCCGCTGGTCGAGATCGGCGGCGAGCCCATCTTCTCCCACGTGGTCCGCATCTTCGCTGCACAGGGCCTGCGCCGGTTCACCCTGTGCACGGGGTACAAGGGCGACCTCGTTGCGGCGGCGGCCGACAGCCAGAGCTGGCCCGAGGGCGTCGAGGTCCGCACCGTCGACACCGGCCTCGACACGCCCACGGGCGGGCGGATCGCCCGGCTCGGCCCGGCGCTGGAGGGACGGCCGTTCTTCGCCGCCTACGCCGACGGAGTGGCCGACATCGATCTGACGCGGCTCGTTCTTTTCCACCGCTCGCACGGCGACCTCGCGACCATGACGGTTGTACGCCCGGTGCTCCCGTTCGGCGTCGCGGAGCTCAACGGCGACGGCCGCGTCGAGGGCTTTCAGGAGAAGCCGCGCTCCGAACATTGGATAAACGGGGGCTTCTTCTGCTTCCAGCCGGAGGTGATGGAGTACCTGGCGGAGGACTCCGTGCTCGAGCGGGAGCCGCTCGAGCAGCTGGCCGCGGCCGGCCGGCTCCACGCCTACCGCCACGAGGGCTTCTGGGACTGCATGGACACCTACAAGGACGCAGTCCTGCTCAATGACCTGTGGTCGCGCGGCGCCGCGCCCTGGAAGATCTGGGACTAACGCGTCAGCCCGACGGCTCGGCCATCGCGGCCGCAACGGGCGTCGTGGCCGCCTCGGGCGCCGCCGGCCTGCGCCCCAAAGCCAGGAACAGCACCGGGACCGCGCACGCCGCCTGCACCGCGAGCAGGGCCATAGCCACGCGCGTGAGGTCGTCGCCGATCGCCAACAGCGCGACGACCTCCACCACCACACCCGCGGCCAGGATCCAGATGAAGCGATAGCGGTGCAGCGCGAGCAGGTACTGCACGGACAGGTACGTGCACGCGAGCAGGACCATCGCTACGCCCAGCCACGGGAGCGCGTCGGACGCCAGCGTGAGGTCCTCCCCGAACACGGCCTCGAGCAGCGGCTTTCCGGCGGCCACGAAGATCAGGACCATGGGCACGCCCGCGCCGAGGATGAGGCCCAGGCAGCGCACCAGGATGGCCCGAGCGTCCTCGCCGGTCTTCGCACGCCGCGCCACCTCGGGCACCAGGTACATGCCCAGCCCCACCGCGATCCAGATGATCGCCTTGGCGGCGACCGCGGCCACCGCGTAGGAGCCGGCGGCGTCCCCTGAGGCCTCGTGCTTGACCACGATCACATGGAGCTCCTGGATCGCCAGCAGCAGGGTCAGAGCGATCACCGGCGCCCGGGCTCCCACCAGCAGCTCGCGCAGCGGCGACTCGGCGGCCTGGGCCGGGTCGGGAGCGGGCAGCTCCTGGTTCAGCGGCACGAGCAGCACGAGGGCCATCGCCAGGAACCCCAGCGCCGCGCCGAGGAAGGCGCCGGTCACGTCGAGCCCCACGGCCACGAGCAGCAGGCCGAAGATGATCCGCGAGGTGGCGTCGCCGACGATCGAGAACGCCACCGCCCGGTAACGCTGGAAGCCCTGCAGCACCCCCCGCTCGACGCAGAGGATCACCCACAGCATCGCCGTGAGCGGAACCGCCGCGGCGCCCCAGAGGTCGTCGACGTTGATGATCGCCCCGATCACCGACCGCAGCGGGATGGCCAAGAGGCTCACCACCACGGTGGCTATGACCAGCCGCACCAGCCAGCGCCGCACGCCGGCGCCGACGTTGGGGACGCCGTCGGCGAGCTCGCCGCTGACCTCTCGAGCCACGGCGATCTGCAGCGCCGAGCCTGGGACCATGAGAATGATGTACGCCGACACCAGCACCGCTAGCGAGCCGTATCCGGTGGCTCCCAGCAGGCGCGCGAAGATGATCGTGAACACGAGTGCCAGCACGTTCTGGGCGATCACGGCGGCGCCCATTCCGGCCGCCCGGCCCGTGTCGGAGCGCGACAGGCCCGCGAGGCGGCCCCGCAGGTCGACCGACGCCCGGCGTGAGACCACCCGCGTGCGCACGGCGCCAGAGTACCCCCGAGAGCGTGCGCTCGCGCGCCCCGCGAAGATGTCTGAGCCGATTCGCTGCTTCGGCGACCCATCGCCCGACTACGCCGCCTACCACGACAGGGAGTGGGGCCGGCCGGTCACCGACGACCGGGGGCTCTACGAGCGGCTCGTGCTCGAGGGCTTCCAGTCCGGTCTGTCCTGGCTGACCATCCTGCGCAAGCGGGAGCACTTCCGGGCGGCGTTCGCGGACTTCGAGATCGAGAAGGTGGCCGGCTTCAGCGACCACGACGTGGCGCGGCTGCTCGCCGACGCCGGGATCGTCCGTCACCGAGGCAAGATCGAGGCCGCCATTGCCAACGCGAGGGCCGCGGCGGCGCTGGAGCTGCCGCTGGCCGAGCTGGTGTGGTCGTATGCGCCGGCCCCCGGACGGCCGGCGCCGAGCAGCTTCGAGGAGGTGCCGGCGATCACCCCCGAGTCCACGGCGCTCTCCAAGGAGCTCAAGCGCCGCGGCTTCCGCTTCGTCGGCCCCACCACCGCCTACGCGGCGATGCAGGCCTGCGGCCTCGTGAACGATCACCTGGCCGCGTGCTGGATCCGGGACGAGGTCGAAGAGGAGCGCTCGGCCGTCCG
>CAWEGB010000007.1:0-571341 GCA_963808545.1 uncultured Thermoleophilaceae bacterium
ACTTGCAAACTGAGCAGCGCCCGCCGTTCTTCGAGCAGTGCTTGCAGTACTTGCAGTTCGAGCAAGCGCGACACGACCCTTCGCGCAACGGCGTACATGTCGCCGCGTGGACCCAGCCATCGCCGGCCACCGCTATGCCCAACGCTGCAACCATCATCCCAAGCAGCATCCGGCGCTTCATCGCATCCTCCGAGCTTGAGTATTGGGCAAGCCCCGATCGCGCCCAGAGTAGTCAGACTCCCGAAGAATCCACCGAAGAATGAACCGATGAGGTAATAGACCACGCCGCCGATGTACGCCAGGACCGCTTGGCTACTGGTCTGGTGCTGCGCCGGACGCTTCGCGGGACGCTCCGCTCGACGCTGCTGCTCGTCTTCTGCCAGCGCCAACTCGCGCCTCACCTCACCGACGGCTGCCAGTACTCACTCCAACTCCTCAACCGTCAGCGACCCGTTCGATTGTCCGGCGTTCATGTATGAGTTCTCCCTTCGTGCGATAGACCGATGGAGCGTCTCGCCCTCGCCGCGCTCCTAGCGGCCACGGCACGTCGTCCGTGTAGCAATTAGCCAATCGCGTGCCAAGTGCCGTGCCCCGAGCGATCCCCCTAAGCTGGTGTGCCTTCAAATGTTGCGCCGCCATGAGTCAAATGGCTCAGGCGATCGAGGTGTCACGGTCTCGGACTCCTATGTCGTTCGATCGGAAGCATGTGGGCGCCACGTCCTCGCCCTGCCGGGGTCGGGCTATAGTCGCCACCCGATGGCCTACGAGGCGGTGGCGGGGCTCAGCCGGGAAGACGTGCTCGCGCGGGTTCGGTCGCGCATCCTCGCCTTCGCGCGGCGGCTCTCCCCCGCCGAGGCCGAGGACCTGACCCAGGAGGCGCTGGTCCTGCTGACCACGAAATACGCGAACGTCGCCGCTCCCGAGGAGCTCGTTGCGCTCGGCGCGAAGATCGTCCGCTTCAAGCGTGCGGCGTATTGGCGCAAGGCCGCGCGACGCCGCGCTCTCGGCGAAGCCGAGGCGCCCTCGACCGACGACGGAGCCGCAGACGCGTTCGAGCTGGCGCCGAGCGGAACACCCGATCCCGAGGCGATCGCCCGGGCTCGGCAGCGGCTCGCGATGCTGGTCGAGGCCGCGGCGCGGCTCGACGGGCGCTGCCGCGACATCCTGCGCCGCAAGCTCGAGGGCGCGAGCTTCGTGGAGATGGCAGCCGAGTTCGGTCGCCCCGTGAACACGGTCTACAGCTGGGACTACCGCTGCCTCCAGCGGCTGAAGGACCTGCTCGCGGAGCGCTGGGCGTTCGTGTCGGGAGATGCGTCGTGACGGCGCGCGATCCGAAGCAGCTGCTGGGCGGCTACGCCACCGACTCGCTCGGCGAGGCCGAGCGGAACGAGCTGCTGCGCGCGGCGCTCGATGACCAGGAGCTCTTCGACGCGCTCGTCGAGGAAGAGGGCCTCCGCGAGCTGCTGCACGACCCAGCGGCGCGGCAGGAGGTGCTGGCCGTCCTCGAGCAGCCGACCGGCTGGGAGCGGGTCCGCGCGTGGTTCGAGCGGCCGGCGACGCTCGTCGACCTGGCGGCGATCGGTGGGCTCGCGGCCGCTGCGGTCGTCGGCCTGGCGCTCGTCACGCTGCGGCCGTCGTCCGACTCGACAGCGGCTCGGCCGACCGGCGCCATCTTGTCCCCGGCGCACGTCGAGGCGCTGCTCGCCTGCCCGAGAAGCAGACGGTGCCGGCCGGGATCGAGATCGAGGGACGAGCCGACGCGCCTGTCGCCGCGGGCGAGATGCTTCCGGTGCGCATCAGCCTGCGGGCGCCAGCGCGAGTCGTGCTGCTTCTGGCGCCGGCGAGCGGGCGCGCCGTCGCAGGCCTGGCCCGCGCTGGGTCAGGCGCCGGCGCTCGTCCCGGCTCAAGCGAAAGGCGGTCCGGCCATCGTGTCGGCAGCCGTGGAGTCTCCGCAGGCGCCCGGAACGCAGCGGCTGCGGCTCGTGGTCGCTCCAGCCGACCTCGACCTCGGCGCGCTCGCTCCCGGAGCGCTTGAGCGCGAGTCCTCCCGCCTCACGATCGTGGACCTCCGCTACCAGGTGAAGCAGCGATGAGCGAGAAGAGCCGCTCTAGTGCACAACCCCGCTTGGAGTGCCGAGGAGGCGGAGAGCTTCGGCGATCTGGGCGATCCGGGTTGATGGGAGGCCTGCTGCCTCGAGGGCTCTGCGGCAGTTGCGGCAGAGGTCTGGGGACTGGAAGTGGAGCTCGACGTAGCCGTCTGGGGTGACCGAGGGGTCGAGGAGGCAACCGCGCTTCGCGAGGTGTGAGAGGGGCGGCGCCAGCGCGGATACATCCAGCGAGGACAAAGACGCGTTGGCGGAGGCGATCTTCCTCAAGGCCTCGGCGACCGCGGTCTGGATGTCCCACTCCGAAGGAACGATGAGGCTGTTGGAGGCGCTCGGGGAGGTCTGGGCCGGGCGCGGCCAGCGGCCACGGAGAGTCCCGCTGGAGGTCGAGTAAAGGGTCTTGCTGGAGATCGAGTCCAGGGCGGACTCGTAGAGGTGAGCCTTCTGGCGGAGATCGTCTAGCAGCTTTCCGATCTCGCCGTCGTCGCCGGCGTACTGGCGAATGCGGTCGACGGCGGCCGCCATCACCTGCCGAGCGCCGGCGTAGTCGCCTCTCTTGTTTCGTTCGAGGGCGTCGCGTTCCGCGCGGGCGGCGTCTAGCGCAGCCGCCAGACGGTCGACGCCGACGTCCCTCGGCTGCTCGTCGTTCTCCTTCTCGGTTGCCCACCTGAATGTCGCGGTGGCTTTCGCGTCGGCGAGGGCGTGGTCCTGGTCTTCGACTCGGATGGTCACGTCGCGTGAGTTCCCCGCTTCGCCTTTGGGGAAGGTGATGCGCAGGACGGGGGTGAGCGCCTGGCGGCTGTAGAGCGAGCCGATCGCGATCCGCCACGTGCCCTCGGCTTGGCGGCACGGGAAATCGTTGATCGACTCGACTGTTGCTCCGGGGCCCGCGTCGACCACGAGAACGGCCTCGCGGACGGTGGTGGCGAGAGCCTCCCCGACCTCGCTCGCGACGAAGTCGGCGATCTGCACCGCGGACTCGATGAACTGGAAGTTGCCGCCGCCGGCGTCGGCCAGGCGGCGCAGCAGCGTCTCGTCGAAGTCCTCGCCGACGCCGAAGGTGGTCGTGACGACGCGGCGGTCCCGCCAGTTGGCGCCCTGGCGGACGATCTCGTCGTGGTCGGTCTCGCCGGTGTTCGCGAGACCGTCGGTCAGCAGGAGGCAGCGGCCGACGGCGTTCTGGGCGAGATGCTCGGCGATTTCCTTACAGCCCTTCAACCAGCCGCCGTGCAGGTTGGTGTTCCCGCCCGCCTTGACTCGTTCGACGGCCTGGGCTGCCGTCTCCTGTGCTCTGGCTGTGGCCTCCGTCCCTGGGATGACGACGTCCACGCAGTCGTCGTAGGTCACGACGGCGAAGCGGTCGTCTTCCCGCAGCGATCGGATGCCCGTCAGCACGGCCTGACGGGCGTACGCCAGCTTCTCGCCGTGCATCGATCCCGAGCGGTCGATGACGAACGCGAGGTTTACGGGAAGGCGGCCCTTCCGCGGCGGGGCTTCGGGTGCCCGAAGCTCGACGCAGAGATGGCGGCAGGTCCGGGCATCGGAGCGGATGAGGGAACGGTCGGCGCGAAGCGTGATCAATCGGCCTCCTGGGGTCGAGCGGCACACCGGACGGGAGTCACGCCCGATGCCGCGAACGGATTCTCGTGGCAAGCGGGGCGTCGCTGCTGTGCTCAGCCTCACGATTCCGGACTCTCCGAGCGGGCCCTTTCCGTGGGCGGACCCGCTGTGGCATCCGGCGGCAGTAGGCTCCGCGCCAGCGGCTACAATGACGGATGGGTGAGCCGATGAAGACCGTCAGTCGAGCCACTATCGATGACCTCACGCGCGTGCCCGAGAACGGCAAGGCCGAGCTCGTCGGCGGGGAGATCGTGCGGATGAGCCCCACCGGAGGCCTTACGGGCCGCGCGAGTGCGGCGATCTACGCGAGCCTGCGTCGTCACGAAAAGGAGTCGGGAGGCGGCCTGGCCTATCCCGACAACACGGGCTTCGTCGTCGACCTTCCCCACCGGAAGTCCTTCAGCCCGGACGCGGCGTTCCACCCTGCCACCACACCGACCATGAGCTTCGTGAAGGGCGCGCCCTGCTTCGCCGCGGAGGTGCGGAGCGAGGGCGACTACGGGCCGCGGGCCGAGGACGAGATCACCCGCAAGCGTGCCGACTACTTTGCTGCGGGGACCCTGGTGGTCTGGGACGTGGACCTCGTGGGCGAGAACGTCGTGCGCGTCTTCCGCGCCACGAGTCCGGAGCCCGTGATCTACCGCCGGGGTGAGATCGCGGAAGCCGAGCCTGCCCTGCCTGGCTGGCGGATGAGGGTCGACGAGCTCTTCGAATAGCCTTCTACCGCCGCGCGATGGCCTCTTTCGCCAGCTCTAGCCAGACCTCGGCGCCTCCAGGAATTGTCGCTGGCAACTCGCGGGCTTTGTCGCCCAGTCGTGTTTCAATAAACGGGCCTTCGCTGTCCATTCGCCATGCGAGCATCCGGTTCACTGGAGGTGAGGCGTGGGTGGAGGCAACGTTGCGGGGGCTTCGAGCGGAGACGTAGACTGGTCCGAGTCGCACCCTGCGGAGCCTGAATCGATGAAGCGCGCGACGTACGAGGACGTGTTGAACGCGCCGGAGAACAAGGTCGCCGAGATCCTGGACGGCGAGCTGTTCCTGAGTCCGCGGCCTGCCCCGAAGCACGCGGTTGCGTCCTCGCGACTCGGGTACATCATCGGCGGCGCGTTCGACGAGGGCGGCCGCGGGCCCGGTGGTTGGTGGATCCTCGACGAGCCGGAGCTCCACTTCGGTGAGCAGGTCGTGGTACCGGACATCGGTGGCTGGCGCCGCGAACGGATGCCGACGATTCCTAGCGAGGCCTACTTCTCGCTCGCACCGGACTGGGTGTGCGAGGTGCTCTCGCCTTCCACCGAGCGCATCGATCGTACCCGGAAGCTCAGGATCTACGGCGAGGCCGGGGTTCTGCATCTGTGGCTCGTCAAGCCGACCGACCGCACGCTCGAGGTGCTCCGCTTCCGGGACGGCGCCTGGTCGATCGTGGGCGTGTGGGAGGACTCGGCCCCCGTTCGGATCGAGCCGTTCGAGGCCATCGAGCTCGAGTTGGGGCGGCTCTGGGCGGACACCGCACCCGCTCCCGACGCCAAGTAGGCCCGGGTCTGCACGACTTGCTGACGTTCGCTGAGCGCCTTCCTGAGGCGCCCGCGCGGTTCTCTTAGCGCAAGACAGGAGGTCTCATGGCCAGGAAGGCAAAGAGAGCGTCGAGCAGGCGTCCGCGGCGGCGGTGCGGAACGATGGCGGCGCACATGGCGCTGCTCGAGTCGTATTCGCCTTACCGTGCGCGGCAGGCGGAGCTCGAGCAGCTGACCGTGGCGCGGCGCGAGCTGGCGGCGGCTGTCCCGAAGCGCGTGACCGTGGACGTGGTCGTGAACGTGGTCTACCAGACCGACGCGCAGAACGTCTCGAGCGCGCAGATCAAGAGCCAGATCGCCGTGCTCAATCGCGACTATGCGGCGACGAATCCCGACAAGAGCAAGGTGCCCGAGGTGTGGAAGGGGCTCGTGAGCGACGCGCGGCTGCGCTTCCGGCTCACCCGGACCACCCGCAGGCGGACGACACGGGCTTCCTTCACGACCGACGACTCCGTCAAGCGGCGCGCCTCCGGCGGGATCGCGCCCTATCGGCCTTCGACTCACCTCAACCTCTGGGTGTGCGCGCTGTCCGGGGGTGTCCTGGGCTACGCGCAGTTCCCCGGCGGGCCGGAAGCGACCGACGGCGTCGTGATCGACTACCGCGCGTTCGGCACGCAGGGCAGCGCACAGGCGCCCTTCAACCTCGGCCGCACGGCCACGCACGAGGTCGGCCACTACTTCAACCTGCGGCACATCTGGGGCGACACCGAGGACTGCTCGGGCAGCGACCTCGTGGCCGACACGCCGAACGCCGCGGGACCCAACTTCGGCAAGCCTTCCTTCCCGACGGTGACGTGCAGCAACGGGCCAAACGGGGACATGTTCATGAACTACATGGACTACGTGGACGACGCGGCCATGTTCCTGTTCACGTCGCAGCAGGTGGTGCGGATGCGCACGACGCTCGACTCGGCTCGGCCGGGGCTGAAGTGAGCGCGGCCGCCTCGCTCTTCGAGACGACGTGGGTGCACGTCTTCGAGGAGGACGGGAGCGAGGGCGCCGTCTACCGTCCCGACGAGAGTACGCTGCCGCTCTCCCGCCGCCCTCGCCAGCGGGTGTCGTTCTATCCCGACGGCTCGGCCCGGCTGATGGTGACCGGGCCGGACGACCGGCTTCACGAGGTCGCGGCGCGCTGGAAGGAGGAATCGGGCGAGATCGCGGTGACGGCCGAGTCGGCCCCGGTGTCCGTCAAGACGCTCCACCTGCGGGTGGTCGCGAGCGACCGGCTGGTGCTTCGGCGATGACGACAAAGGACCGGTGCGTCTTGACATCTGATGCGTGATGCGTGATGCTCACTCCATGAGGACCACGCTCGACATCGACGACGACGTGCTGCAGGCCGCGAAGGAGCTGGCGAACAGCCGGAGGACCACTGCCGGCAAGGTGTTGTCCGACCTCGCTCGCAAAGCGCTCGAGCCGGGTGGCCGCCGCACCACGCTCCGAAACGGCGTACCCGTCCTGCCTCGCCGGCGCCGCGGCAGTCCAAAGCCGAGCATGGAGCTCGTCAACCGACTGCGCGACGAAGCGTGAGGCGGCCCGCCCTTCTCGACGTCAACGTCCTGATCGCGCTCTTCGATCCGGACCATGTCCACCACGACGCCGCTCACGCGTGGTTTGGAAATCACCGCGCCTCGGGTTGGGCCACTTGCCCGCTGACAGAAAACGCCGCCGTGCGAATACTCTCGAATCCCGCGTACGGCGCCTCCGCGGCACAACCGATCGAGCTGGCTCGGCGCCTGGCCGCCTTCCGCGACAGCGGTCATCACACGTTCTGGCCGGACGACGTCTCGCTGTGCGACACCGGCGTCTTCGACCTGGTGGTGGGTCACCGGCACCTCACAGACGTCTATCTCCTCGGACTGGCGGTGGCGCACGACGGGTTCCTCGCCACGTTCGATCGGTCTATCCCACTGAAGGCGGTCCGCGGCGCACGCCCCCCCGATCTCCTCGTGCTCGAGGCCTAGCTAGACCGCCCCAGATTCCCAGAACCCCTACGGCCCGGCGTGCGTAATGGTGGACATAGCGGAGGTGTGGGATGCGGCGAGGGGTGCTGTCCCTGGCGGTCGTGTCGAGCCTGGCGCTGGGCGGGTGCATGCACGGCGACTGGGGTATGCATGCGCGGGCGACCGTCAACGAGACGCGGGCGCTGGCGAAGGACGGGGCCTTCTCGATCGAGAACACCAACGGGCGGGTCGAGGTGACGGGCTGGGACGAGGCGAAGGTCTCGATCGAGGCCACCAAGCGCGCGGTCAGCGACCGGGCGCTTCGGGATGTCCAGGTCGAGATCACGGGCGAGGGCGACAGCCTGAGCGTGCGGACGCGGCATCGCCGCTCGCACTTCTTCGGCGGCGGGGGCCGGGTGGACTACGTGGTGCGCGTGCCGCGCGGGGCGCGGGTCCACGTCTCGAACGTCAACGGGCGGGTCGAGATCGATGGGGTCGCCGGGGCGGTCGAGGCCTCGAACGTGAACGGGTCGGTCGACGTGCACGACGCCGGGGGCACGGTGGAGGCCTCGAACGTGAACGGCAGCGTGGAGGTCGTGATGGCCCGCGTGGACGCTCAGAGCAAGAGCGAGCTCCACACGACCAACGGCTCGGTGCGGCTGACGCTGCCGGCCGACGCCAACGCCGAGATCGACGCTCGCACCGTGAACGGCGGCGTCGGCTGCGATTTCGACCTGGCGCAGGAGAGCCGGTCGCGCCGGCGGCTCGAGGGGCGTATCGGAGCGGGCGGGGCGCGCTTCGAGCTGCGCTCGGTCAACGGGTCGGTGAATGTCGACCGCGGGCTGTCTTCGAACGCAGCGGAGCGCCCGCCGGCCGAGGCCGCTCCCGCTTCCGAGAAGCGCTAGCCGTCGACCGTCGATCGAGCGCCGGTACAATCTCTCCAGCTCTCTGGAGGCCTCATGGCTCTCGATCGCCGCACCTTCCTCGCCCGCGCCGGGCTCACCGCCACGGCCGCGGGCCTCGCCGCGCGCTTCACTCCCCTTTCAGTCATCTCGGCCGCGGGCGAGCCCGACTGGGCCGCGGTGCGCGCGCTCTTCAACCTCTCGCCCGACCTCATCCACCTCTCGAGCTTCTTCATCTCCTCCCATCCGAAGCCCGTGCGGGACGCGATCGACGCGTACCGCCGCAAGATCGATGCGAACCCGTTCTGGGTGGACGAGGCGCTCTTCGAGCCCGATGGCGAGCATCTCCAGGAGAAGGTGAAGGCCACGATCGCGCGCTACTGCGGCGGGAAGGCCGAGGAGATCGCACTCGTCCCGAGCACGACGATGGGCCTGTCGCTGCTCTACAACGGCGTGCGGATCACGCCCGGCCAGGAGATCCTGGCGACCGAGCACGACCACTACGTGCACCACGAGGCGATCCGGCTCGCGACGGAGAAGAACGGCGCCAGCTTCCGGAAGATCGCGCTCCACGAGCGCTCCGCGCAGGCGAGCGAGGCCGAGATGGTCGAGCGGCTGCGCCGGGCGATCACGCCGAAGACGCGCGTGGTGGGGCTCACCTGGGTCCACTCGAGCACCGGGCTGCGGCTGCCGGTCCGGTCTTTGGCCGAGGTGGTTCGGGAGGCGAACAAGGGCCGATCCGAGGCCGACCGCTGCCTGCTGATCCTGGACGGGGTCCACGGATTCGGCTGCAGCGACGAGTACGTCGCGTCGCTGGGCGCCGACTTCGTGGCCGTGTCGACGCACAAGTGGATCTTCGGGCCGCGCGGCACCGGGCTCGTCTGGGGGCGAGCGGACGCGTGGCCGCACATCCGCCCCACGGTCCCGACCTTCGACTCAAACGTGCCGATCGACCGTTGGATGGCGGGCCAGCCGCCCGACCCGCGCACGCAGGCCGCGTTCGTCTCGCCCGGCGGCTTCTGCGCGTTCGAGCACTGCTGGGGCGTCGAGGCGGCCTTCGAGCTGCACGAGCAGCTGGGACGCGAGCGCGTGACCGCGCGCGTCTCCGAGCTCAACGGCCGCTTCTGCGCGGAGCTCGCGGCCATGAAGAACGTCACGCTGCACACGCCGCTCGACCCGAAGCTCAGGGCCGGCATCGTCTGCTTCGAGGTGAAGGGCCAGAAGGTGGAGGAGACGGTTGCCCGTCTCAAGGCCCGGCGGATCGTCGCCTCTCGTCGCCCTACGCCGTGAGCTACGTGCGCGTCGCGGCCGGGGTCATGAACACGCCGGCCGAGGTCGAGACGACGCTTCGGGAGATCCGGGGGCTTTAACGTAACGGAGGGGTCAGGTCTTGCATCGTGCATCGCCAGACCGGGCACGACGCAAGACCAGACCCCAAATAGACCTGTCCCCCAACCCAAATCGGCGGGTGACCGGCAGTCGTCGGCGAGTGACGGCCCGCAGGGGAACGGCGCAAACCCTTGTGCCGTAGACTCGTGCGAGAAGCATGGGTTGCTCGCGCACCACGACGGTACTTGGCGCTCCCCCGAAGGTGGACTGGAAGCGCGCGTCCGACGGGATCGGCCTCTGCGTCTGGGCCCTCTTCCTGCTGCTCACCACCACCGGCGTGCTGCCGTGGTCGTTCTGGATGGAGGCGATCTCGCTCTGGCCGCTCCTGATCCTGTCGGCGGGGATCCAGATCACCTTCGAAAAGACGCGGGCGCCGTGGCTGGTGCTGCTCGGGCCCGCGGTGGTGCTCGCGGGATTGACGTGGGTGGCGACCGGCGCGAGTCCCGATCTGGCCTCCGGCAATTGGAAGAGCGAGGGGCCGCTGCCCCTGCCCGAGGGCGCCAGGCACGTCACGCTCGATCTCGAGCTCCTCGGCACGCGGCTCGCCGTCGAGGCGCGGGACGTCGAAGCCGGCGCCCTCGCCGACGCACGCTCGATCGAGCGCAACGAGAAGACCCAGCTCCAGATCGACCGCCAGGACGACACGGCCCGCCTGCGGCTCGATACCGGCAAGAGCGGCGGCGTCGCGTTCCTGCCGGGGCGCAAGCAGCGCTTCGACCTCGGCGTCCCGCGCGACCTGCCCGTGGCGCTTCACCTGCAGGGTGCCATGAGCCGGACCAAGCTCGAGCTGGCGCAGGGCCGCTTCGAGGGCGGCGAGATCAAGGGCGCCTTCCTCGCCACGGAGCTCGTGCTGCCTCCGGTCGAGGAGACCGTGAAGCTCGTGCACCGGGGCGCTTTCTGCGCGCTGCGCCTGAACGTGCCGAAAGGCACGCCGGTCACGGTGAGGGGCAACCGCTTCCCCTTCAACATCGTCAAGAGCAACATCAAGGGCGATCCGGGGCGCGCCGGGTACGAGATCCAGCTCGAGACGGTCTTCAGCGCGATCGCACTCGAGGTCCGCCCCGCCGACAAGCCGGCCGAGGCGCCGGCGTCTCCCGAGGCGCCCGCCTCCCCGGCGTCGCCCGACGCCCGCCCGAAGCCGGAGGCCGAGCCCACCAAGGCCGCCTCCCCCGCCCCCGACCGCGGATAAGATCGAAGCCTAGGCGCTCCGCGCCGCCATCGCCCGAGGTGACCCCATGAACGAGGAACGTCCTTCCGCCTTCGTCCGGCTCGGCCGCCTGATCGACGGGCTGCGGCGCTTGCTGATCAACGTCCTCTTCTTCGGCCTGTTCGCCGCCCTGGTGATCGCGAGCCTGAGCGGGCGCATCAAGGTGCCCGACGGCGCCGCGCTGGTGCTGAACCCGCGCGGAACGATCGTCGAGCAGCTCTCGGCCGTCGACCCGGTGGAGCGCGCGCTCTCGAACGCCACGGGCGCGGGGTCGGTCGCGGCCGAAACGCTGCTCAAGGACCTCGTCGACGCTTTGAAGCTCGCCAAGGACGACGCGCGCATCAAGGCCGTCTACCTCGACACGAACGAGATGTACAGCGCCGGCTTCACGAAGCTCCGGGACCTGCGTGAGGCGCTCCTCGACTTCAGGAAGAGCGGCAAGAAGGTGATCGCCTACGGCGACGACTTCGGCCAGCCGCAGTACTACCTCGCGGCGCAGGCCGACGAGGTCTTCCTGCACCCCGAGGGCATGGTGCTGATCGAGGGCTTCGGCCGCGCGCGCAACTACTACAAGGAGGGCCTCGACAAGTTCGGGATCGAGGTGCACGTCTTCCGCGTGGGCGAGTACAAGTCGGCGGTCGAGCCCTACCTGCGCGACGACATGTCGAAGGAAGCCAAGGAGATGGCGCTCGACACCTACGGCGACCTCTGGCGCGACTGGCTCGCCGACGTGGGCGAGGCGCGCAAGATCGCGCCCGCCGACATCGCGGCGGGCATCGAGGCGCTGCCGGATCGGCTGCGCGCGGCCCACGGCGACATGGCGTTGCTCGCCAAGGAGTCGAAGCTCGTCGACACGCTCGCGCCGCGCGACGAGGTCAGGAAGCGCCTGATCGCGCTCACCGGCGAGGACAAGGAGAAGCACTCCTTCAAGCAGATCGGCTACGGCGACTACCTGAAGTCGAAGGGCGGCGACCGGATGGGCGCCACGGGCCGAGGCAAGGCCATCGCCGTGGTCGTCGCCAAGGGCACGATCCTCGACGGCACGCAGCCCGCGGGGACGATCGGCGGCGACTCGACGGCGCGGTTGCTTGCGGCGCGCGAGGGAGAACGACGACGTGAAGGCCGTGGTGCTGCGCGTCGACAGCCCGGGCGGCAGCGCCTTCGCCTCCGAGATCATCCGCCGCGAGTGCGAGCTCGTGCGCAAGGCCGGCAAGCCCCTCGTCGTCTCGATGAGCAGCCTGGCGGCCTCGGGCGGCTACTGGATCTCGACCGCGTCCGACGAGATCTGGGCGCAGCCCGAGACGATCACGGGCTCGATCGGGATCTTCGGCGTCTTCCCCACCATCCAGAAGCCGCTCGCAAAGTACCTCGGGATCCACACCGACGGCGTCGGCACCACGCGATTCAGCGACGCGATCCGGCTCGACCGCGCGCTCGACCCGGCGGTGGGCGACGTGATCCAGCAGTCGATCAACAACGGCTACCACGACTTCCTGTCGCGGGTCGCCGAGGCGCGCCACATGACGACCGAGCAGGTGGACAAGATCGCGCGCGGGCGGATCTGGAGCGGCGAGGACGCGAAGGGCCTCGGGCTCGTCGACCAGCTGGGCGGCCTGCCCGCGGCGATCGAGTCGGCCGCCAAGCGCGCCAAGCTCGAGAAGGGCTACCGCGTCTGGTACCTGGAGAAGGAGAAGACCTTCCGCGAGCAGGTCGCCGAGATGCTGACGACGGGCGCCTCGTCCATCGTCGGCTCCGGCTCCGGCTCGGGCTCGGGCGAGGGCGAGGGCGCGGCGGAGGGATCCTCGGCATCACGCTTCTCGGTCGCCGGACAGATCCTCGAGATCCAGCGCGAGCTCGCGGAGGTCGCGCGCTGGAACGACCCGCGCGGGATCTACGCCACTGCCTGTGCGGCGAGGAGTGAGCGGCGCCGGCCCATTCCAGGTCCTGGACGCGGCGATGCGTCAATTGAAGACCTGACCCCCGTCGGCGTCAGACGGCGCGGCGCGGATCCGGCGGTTCAGGCGGTGGTACTCGCGGCGGAGGGCCTTCAGCTTCTTGCTTGTCAGCTCGGCCACCGGGGAGCGCACCCCAAGCGCGAAGTCTGCGTCTCGTTTTATTTCTCTCAGCGGCCGGCGCGCTCGCGCAGCTCCTGCTTTGCCTTCCGGCGAAAGCGGATGATCCGGCCCAGATTCTGGCGGTAGCGCGCGAAGGTCGAGCCCGGCGGGAGCTCGAAGCCGCCCACCAGCCTGTGCGGGATCACGGCCCAGCCGCGCTCGTCCTCGATCAGGTCGCCGCGCACCTGGAAGTTGCGCTGCCAGATGAAGTCGGGATGGTGCTCGTGCGCCGTCAGGCACGCGAGGCCCGGCTGAACCGGGAGCCCGGTCACGCCGCTGCCGAGCTCGATCCGGCGGGCCTCGCGGTCGACGCTGATGGGCAGGCGCACGGCGAAGGGGAATCCGTCGGGCGCGACCAGGGACAACACCGCGCTGGGATAGAGCTTGCCCAGTTCGTCCATGCGCTCGTCCCACACCGCTTCACCGCCCTCGGTGGGAGCGTGTGGCGCCGGGGGCTCCTCGTCGTGACCCGAGCGGACCTCCTCCATGTGCGCGTCGAAGAGTCGTGGCTCGTTGGTGGGGTCTCCGTCCGCCCACACGTAGATGCGCTCGGGACGGGCGTGCACGTAGATGCGCGTGTAGTACCAGTCGAACATGCGGGCAAGCGCCTTCGGCGGCGCCAGCTTGACCGTCTCCGGCAGCTTCTCGGCCGACTCGCGCAGGTAGCGCTCGCGGTTGGCGTCCAGGTCGGCGTCGTCCACTTCCGCCGTCCCCTGAACGAGCACCTGCGGCGCAGAGGAGAGGCCGCTGCCCGTGGGATCCGAGAACAGCAGCGCGACCTTCGGGTTCGCTCGAGCGTCCTTCGCCTTCTTCGGGTAGCCGAGCCCGGTGGTCAGGTCGATGCAGGGATCGCCGGCGCGGTAGTAGGGCGTCACCGGCCAGGAGATCGGCTGGCCGCGCCGGTCCACCGTCGTGTACTCGGTCGTGATGAACGAGCTGAAGACCCGCTGGATGTCCTGCGGAAGCGACGCGGTCATGGCTGGGTGCAAGTCAATCATGGCCGGGGCGTCCAGTGCCGACGCCGCGCGGCTCAACGGAGGCGTCTCGGGGGGTGGATCGCTGCCGGCCGTGGCTCCCGACTAAGCGGCGGGCTGCGCCAGGAAGTTCGCGATCTCGCCGGCCACCAGCTCGGGAGCACTGACCGTGCCGCCGTGCCCGTGCCCCGCGAGGACACGCACCTCCGCGTTTGGCAGGGCCTCGGCGAATGCCTCCGTGGACGCGCGGCCCCACTCGGGGCTGTCTGAGCCGACGAGCATCAGCACCGGGATGCCGAGCAGCCCGAGGCCGAGCTGCTGCAGTCGCAGTGCGCTCTCGGCGCGCAACTCGCGTGGCAGGGTAGGGGCGGCCCGCATGCGCAGCTCCCAGGCCGGCGTGGACCGCATCTCCTCGATCTCGTCCAGCGAATAGCCGCCGATCGTCTCGAGGAACTCGCGCACGGCGAGCTCGCGGTCGCCCGTCTCGATCAGCGACTCCCAGCGGTCGATTCGCTCCGGACCGGCCAGGACGCCTCCCATGGGCGGCTCGTAGAGAACGAGCCTCGGCATCCTCTCGATCAGGAGGGCCGCCCCGGCGGCCACCAGTGCGCCGTAGGAGTGGCCGAACAGCAGGGCGCCCTCGCCGGCGCCCCGGACCACCGCCGCCACATCCTCGAACTCGCTCTCGATCGCGTAGGGACCATCACCGTCGCTGGAGTCACCGCGGCCGCGGCGGTCGATCGCGATGACGGAGAAGCGGTCCTCGAGCAGCGGGCGCAGGAGCGTGAAGCCCCAGCGCGCCGAGCCCGCGCCGTGCACCAACACCAGCGGCGGGCCGTGACCGGACACCTCGCAGGCGATCCGCACGCCGGATGGAGTGTCGACGTGTCGGAGCACGGGCGCAGCCTACCCAGGCCCGTCCGCGCAGCCCGGCCGCCCCCACAGCCCCCTACCCGCCTCGCGCGCCCGCTGCGCCACCTCGGTGAAGCGGTCCGCGTAATCCACATTGGGCGGGACGGTCAGAACCTGGGCAAAACCGCGCGCCAGTAGGAGGCGGTTGAGGAATCGCCCGCCGGGCAGCCACACGTAGGCCAACGCCCGCCCGTAGCGGTCGCGCTCCTCGACCCCGAGCCGGTAGCGCACGCGCGACCCGATCGGCGCCACCCGCTCGACGAACGCCGACGCCCGGCTCCCGAAGCACTCGTTCTCGCCAAAGACCTCTGGGGTATCCACCCCGATCAGCCGCACTTTGCCGATGCCGGACAGCCACAGCGTGTCGCCGTCGGTGTGGCGGGTGACGCGCGCGTCAGCGGTCCTGCCCGGGGCGGGACTGTCGTACAGGTCCTCTTCGGAGCACGCAACGAGCAAGAGGGACGAGAAGAGCCCGAGAACCAGGAGCAGTCGGGACGCGTAGCGACACTTAGCCGAGCGAAAAGCGAGCATGGCAAGGAAGAGGGGGAAGGACAGTGCTCCGCACGGCCTTCCCCCGATGACGCAGCCAGGCGAAGCTTTGCAGCCGGCTAATTGTCGCTACCGAGTCTGTCCCAGCAATAGAGCTCAACGGCCTCCCCCGCCAGCTCCATAAGCCGCTGCTCCGACAGCCACGGCAGCACGGTGTCCAGCGCCTGCTCCTCGCTGACGCCCGCCTCGAAGGCGTCCTCGCCCTTGAAGCCGGCCGCGATCCGCAGCGCCTCCCGACGGTGCTCGCCGAGGCGGGCGAAGGCTCCGACGAGGAACTCCTTGTTGGCGATGGGCTGTCCGACCTCGAGCGAGGCGTGCCACGCGGCGAGCATCGACAGGTCGTCGTCGTCGAGCTCGTCGACCGCCTTGGCGTAGTGGACCTGCAGCTCGTCCTCCGGGATCTCGTCGACCCAGGCGCGCACGACCTCACCGAGCAGCTGACGGCGCGCTTCGCGCCCTACGCTCTCGGCGACGACCCTGATCGCTTCCTGTGGCTCGATGAAGCAGAGAGGCATCAGCCTTCGCTCTCCTCCGGTTGGCATGACGGACTGGTCGGAGAGTAGGACCCGGTCCTGACGGAAAGGCCTTCAGACCTCCGTTCGCAGCGTCATCTCCGGTCCGTGGGAGCAGAGCGCGTCGCGCCCGGGACAATCGCCGCAGAGCCCCAGGTGCGGCTCTGCGGTGGGAGCGAAGCTCGCCTCCACCACTCCGCGGGCCAGCTCGAGCAGGTCGCGCTCGAGCCGCTCGGCGTCCGCGCGTGTATACGTGACCGTGGCGAGCTCATCCGGGCGCTCGAGGAAGCAGTGGGCCACCTCCACGCGCTCGGCGCCGGAGCGCAGCACGGCGAGGGCGTAGACGATGCGCTGGGTGGAGTAGGAGCCGGCCACCACCTCCTCGGGCTCGCGTTCGGCCAGCGGATCGCTCTTCCAGTCGACCACGAGGACGCCGTCGTCCTCGACGGCGTGGACGTCCACGACCCCGTTGATCAGCAGGCTGCGTCCGCCCGCGCCACGTGGCGTGAGGGTGAAGGCGAAGGGCAGCTCGGTGCGCACCCGCTGCGCGGCGGCGATTCGCTCGCGCAGGCGCGAGCCCGCCACTCGCTCGACCATGTCGCGCAGATCGGCCACCACCTCCGTCGCCGCGGTGGCCCCGTGACCCTCCAGCAGGCCGGCGACGTCGGTCTCGCCGGGCACGGCCGGCCGGTCGAAGTCGAGTCGCTCGAGCAGCTCGTGGACGAGCGTACCCCGCAGCAGCGGGCTCATCCCCGACACCGGCTCGCCGTTGCCAACCGGCTGCGGGGGATCGACGGGGGCGAGCCGGAGCGCGCGCTGCAGGTAGAAGCGGTAGCCACAGCGGCGGTAGTCCTCGAGGCCCGAGTAGCTGAGGCGGCTCACGGGCAGCGCCCGCGGGGCGGGCAGCACACCCAGCTCGAGCACCGGCTGCTGGTGACCGGGCTCGGCTGTGGGCTGCTCTCGGACAGGGGCCCGGTCCGCCGGCGGCAGGAGCTCGTCGAGCGTCTCCGGGGTGAGGCGGGTGAACCGGACCCGGACCTCGCGGCCCTCGCGCTCGTCGACGTGCACGCCCTCCGCGGCATCGTCAGGAAGGCCGGGGCACAGGCCGCGCCAGATCCAGCGCATCGGCTCAGAGAGATCGGACGCCGGATGGCGCTTCTCCAGGTCGGTGGCTCCGCTGAGGATCAGGTGCTCCTGGGCACGGGTGGCGGCCACGTAGAAGATGCGTCGCTCCTCCTCCTCGGCCACCAGCTTGCCCTCCGCCTTCATCTGCTCGAGGCGCTCCGAGTCCACGGCGCCACCCAACCCGGCCAGGCGCAGGCCGACCGTGCCGTCGTCGGAGATGCGCAGCGTGCCCTCGTCGTCGCGCCCCTCCTTGCCCAGGTCGCAAACGCACACCACCGGGAACTCGAGCCCCTTGGCCCGGTGCACGGTCATCATGCGCACGGCGTCGAGCGCCTCCGCCTCGAGCGGCGCCTCCCCCTCTCGGGCCTGGAGCACGTCGCGCTCGGCCACGGCGTCGACGAAGCCACGCAGGTCGCGGCCCTCGTCGGCTTCGAACTCGCGGGCCATCCTCATCAGCTTGCGCACGTTGGCCATCCGCCGGACGCCCCCGGGGAGCCCGAGCAGATGCCGGTCGTAGCCGGTGGCCGTGACGGCGCGGTCGATCAGGGTCTCGAGCGACACCTGTCCCGCCTTGCGTCGCTCCTCATCGAGGCGCTCGACCAGGGTGGCGAGCCGCCGGCGGTCCTGCTCGGGCAGGACGTCCAGCAGCTCGGCGTCCGGCTCGCTGACGGTCCACCACGCGTCGCGACCCGAGTCTCGAGCCCGCAGGCCGATCAGCGCCACCGCGTCGAGGGAGAGGCCCCCGAGCGGAGAGACGAGCACCGAGTAGACGGCGAGCTCGTCGAGCGGGTTGGCCAACGCGGCGAGCCAGTGACGAATATCCGAAACCTGCTGCTGGGCGAAGTAGCCGCGGCCGCCGACCACGTGCGCCGGGATGCCGCGCTCTTCGAGCGCGCGCTCGAAGAAGCCCATCGCGGTGGTGGCCCGAAACAGCATGACCACGTCGCCGTACGACCATGGGCCGGCGCTGGTGAGCTCGTCCACCCGCTTGGCCATCAGCCGGGCCTCGGCTGCCCGCCAGACCGGCGCGCCGCGCAGGGAGACGCCGAACGGATCGGCCGCCGCGTCGAGCACTCGCTCCCAGTGCGGCTTCGGCTTGTCCACCACCAGCAGCTCCACGCAGGGCTCGAGGCGAGGCTTGGTCGCCCGAGCGGCGGGGCCCTCGTGCAGCGGCTCGTAATCAGCGCCCCAGGTGCGCTCGAAGGTGAGGTCGACGGCGTCGATGACCTCACCACGGGACCGGAAGTTGACGGTGATGCCGCGCGCCTCGCCCCGCTCCCGTGCTCGCTCGTGGTGCTCACGAAAGACGCCCACATCGGCGTTGCGGAAGCGGTAGATCGACTGGTTCTCGTCCCCGACCCGGAAGAGGTTGTCTCGCGACAGCAGCTCGAGCAGGTCGTTCTGGAGCCGGTTGGTGTCCTGGAACTCGTCCACCAGCACGTGGCTGAAGCGACCGGCGTAGGCCTCGCGCAGTCCCTCGTCGCCGGCGAGCAGGTCGCGGGCCACCAGCTCGAGGTCCTCGAAGTCGAGCCCCGAGCGCTCGCGCTTGGCCTGTTCGTAGCGCTCGCCGTAGAGGTCGAGCAGCGAGCGCAGCAACGCGTGGTCGCGGGCTTCACGCTGCGCCAGGGCGAGCGAGCGCAGGGCGCCGTGGGCGGACCGGTACTCCTCGCATGCCTCGGTGGAGACGGCCTTGGCGCTGCCCTTGAGCTTGATGTCGTCGAGGCTCGTGGCCTCGGGGGCCGTGCCCGCGGGCAGCGAGCCGAGCAGCTCGAGGGCTGCCTCCAGGCAGCCGATGGCCGTGGTCACCGACGCGGACGGCGACGCCAGCCCGAGCTCGGCGAGTGCTTCGCGGGCTGCGGCCTCGAGCCGCTCGTGCTCGCCCGCCGGGGCCGGGGGGTGCGTGTTCTCGAGGGCCGGCCGGCGCTGCCCGCGGCTGCGCAGGTGGGAGTGGACGGTGCGCACCATGTCGCGCAGGCGGTCGGGTGTGTGCGCGGCCACCATCTCGATTCTCTCGGGGTCCTCGCCCTCGCCCATGAAGGCTTCGAGTGCGCCGTCGAAGGCGTCGAGAGCCAGCCGTTCGGCCTCGATCTGGTCGAGCACCCGGAAGCCGGGGTCGATGCCCGCGCTGAGCGCATGGGCGCGCAGCATGCGTGAGCAGAGGCCGTGGATGGTCGAGATCCAGGCGCTCTCGGCGGCCCGTGCCTCCTCGCGGCAACCGAGATCCAGGAAGCGGCGGCGCACCCGGCCCTTCATCTCCTGTGCTGCCTTCTCGGTGAAGGTGATGGCGAGGATCGACTCCACGGCCACGCCGTCGTCCAGGACCGCCCGCACGAAGCGCTCGACCAGCACGGTGGTCTTGCCCGTGCCGGCGCCGGCCCGCACCAGCAGCGAGCCCGAGCGGCGCTCCACGGCCTCGGCCTGTTCGGGGGTGAGGTCGCTCATTGCTCGCTCCGGCAGATCGAGGGGTAGCGACAGCCCCCGTTCCAGTCGCAGCTGTCGGGCTTGGCGCACAGCTGCCCGGCGCGCATCAGCGCGTCGGTGTCACGGATGCGCGCGAGCGCCCAGTCGAGTGTCTCGCGGAACTCCTCGGAGTCGCGCCGGTCGGTGTCGAAGAAGCCCGAGCCGAGCTCCTCGACATCGGCGGCCACCATCCCCCTGGGCCGGGGATCCTTGTTGCCGAGCGCGACGTAGACCCCGCCCGCTGCGCGCAGCCCGAGCAGCCGCTCCACCACCAGCATGTACAGCGCCGCCTGGAAGCGGTTCTCCTTCTCCCAGCTCGCGACCTTGTAGCGGTCGACTCGCTTGCTGCCCTTGTAGTCGAGCACGAGCGCCATGCCGTCGCTCACGTCCACCCGGTCGATGCGCCCGCGCACCCGCAGCCCGTCCGCGATCTCCACCGGCTCGTCGCCCTCGGCCATGCCGAAGGTCAGCTCGAACCGGTCGGGCTCGAACCGGCTGTCGGAGTCGGCCTCGGCGCGCAGGTAGCGCAGCAGGTCGAATTCGAGCCGCCGGGCGGCGGCCTTCACGCGCGTCTGCTTCGGGGACAGCTGGAACTCGCCCCTCCGCTGGTGCAGCTCCGTGAGGAGGATGCGCTCGGCCTGAGCGAGGTTGGCGGGGGTCACCCGGCGCTCGCCGGTCTCCTCGGCCAGCCGGCGGAAGGTGTGCTCGAGCACCGAGTGCGCATAGTCGCCGCGGACCATCGCCTCGGGGTCGGGCGCGAGCTCGTCGGGCCTCAGCAGGCTCTCCACCAGCCACTTCACCGGACAGTCCGCGAACCGCTCGAGGGCACCGGCCGACACCGCTTCGCGCGCCGCCAGACGGGCCAGCAGCGGAGCTTCGGTGAGGGGCCCGGGCTCAGGCTCGGGCCGGCTCGGCCCGCTCGCGGCGAGCGCCCGGTCCCATTCGGCGGCGGTGGGCGCCGACTCGGGTGTCCAGGTCACGTCGGCCAGCGAGCGCTCGCGCAGCTCCGGTTCGCCGGCGAGCAGGTCGCTCACGTCGTCGACGAAGAACGATCTCGCCTCCGGGTTGCCCTCTTCGTCGCTCGACCGCGACGAGAGCACCAGCAGCCGCTCCGCCCGCGAGGCGCAGACGTAGAACAGGTAGCGCTCGCGGTCGAGACGGTCCTCGCGGACGGGGAGCAGCAGTCCGCTGGCGGTGGCGATCGCCCGGCGGTCCTCGTCGGACAGGAACGGCTCGGGCGCCGCTCCGCGCGGGAATTCGCCCTCCTGGAGACCGCAGACGAATACGGCCTCGAAGCGCCGGGCGCGGATCGACTCCGGCGAGGCCACCTGCACGCGGTCGGGCTGAGGGACATCACCCACGTGGACCTCGAGCTGCTCGAGCACCCGGTGCACACGGGCGGCGTCGGGTGGGCGCGGGCCGCCCCGCTCGAGGAGGGCACGCAGCTCCCCGAGGGCCGACTGGCCTGCGCGGAGGGCCCGGGCCTCGTCGAGCTCGGGGCCGGTGAGCACGGCCGCCCTGCGCTCGTGGGCCACGGCGAACAGCCGGCCCAGGCGGCCTTCCAGCTCGCGCACAAGGGCGGCGCCGTCGCGCGCGTCCCGGAGCCGGTCGAGTTCGTCGAGCGGCCAGCGCTCCTCCTCCCACAGGCGGCGCGCCTGGTCGGCCGTGTGCGCTCCCTGCTTGCGCACGTCCGCCTCGAGACGGTCGGCCAAGCCGGGCAGCCGCAGCAGCCCGGGCGTGCGCAGGTAGGCCAGCAGGTCCTGCGCGCCGCCGCCGAGCAGGGCACAGCGGATCAGCGCCAGCAGGCCGCGGCCGACGCCCGTGTGCCCGAACGGCACCGAGCGATCGATCGAGTAGGGAATGCCGTAGGCCCCGAAGACCTGCTCGAGCAGGGACGCGTAGCGGCCCGGCTCGCGAAAGACCACGGCCAGGTCACCCGGGCGCACTCCCTCACGCAGGAGGCCGAGGACGCGCACCCCGGCGAGCTCCACCTCCGCGCGCTCGCCGCCGGCGGAATGCAGGGAGATCGCCGTGCCCGGCTCGACTCCCGTGCCCGGTTCCTCGAACAGCAGCCGCTCGAGATGGTGAAGAGCGTCGCGCGAGCCGCTCGCGTAGTGCTCGTCGACCGGGGGCAGCACCTGCTCCTGCGCGCCACGAGCCAGCAGCTCCTGGCGGATGCCCGCCGTGGCCCTGAAGGCCTCGCGCCCGGGCTCGAAGGGCAGCGAGACCGTCACGTCGGCGCCGCAGCGGGCCGCGATCGTCTCAAGGGCGTCGAGCTCCAGCAGCGTGAAGTCGTCGAAGCCGTACACGAACAAGGGCGTCGAGCCCCACGCCGCCGGCGCCTCCCTCAGAGCGTCGAGCGCCCGCCAGGCATAAAGCTCGGGATCCGCCAGCCCGGCCGCGTCGAGGCCGCCGCGGTAGCCGCGGTAGACGGCGGCCACCTCCTCCGCATAGGGGCGGCGAGGACCGTCGCCGCTCCAGTCCCGCAGCGCACGAGTGAGCCGGGCGGGATCGACCATGGAGCGCTGCAGCTCGGCCACGAAGCGGGCCGCCGCGCGCACGAAGCCGGGCTGGCCCGCCGACTCCGCCATGACGGTCAGCTCGGTGCGACGCACGGCCTCCTCGACGATCAGCTCGCGCTGGAGCTCAGAGGCCACGCGAGCGCTGTAGCCCGCCCGGCGCGCGATCTCCTCGAACAGCCAGCGAAAGCGCAGCACCCGCGTGCCGAACACCGCACCGCGCTCGGCCAGCTCGCGCTGGGCGTGCTCGACGTCGCCGAACGCGGGAACCACCAGTATCGGCTCGTCGTCGAGACGAGCCCTCAGTCCACCCAGCACGGCTCCTGCCTTGGCGGCATTGGCCGGACCGGTGACGAGCGTCAGCGGCATGCGATCACCCGAAGGGAGTCCGAATCAGCCCTCGCTCTCTGACGCGAGGACACCCTGGGCGGCGGCCGCCTCGAGTGCCTGCACGAAGCGGGCAGCCGGCAGCAGCACCGGCGCCTCCTGAAGCTCCCAGCCACGGTTCGGGCGCATCACCCAGCGCGCGATGCGCAGGCGATCGCCGTCCAGGCGCTCCACGCGCAACTCGTCGCGCAGATCGCCCGAGCGACCGGGACTGACACCGTACGCGCCCGCAGTCGTGGCCGGCGCCCCGTCCAGGACGGGCAGATCGATGAGCTCGCGCTCGGCCGCCTCGGCCAGCAGGGTCGGCAGGTCGTCCACCGCGACCACCGGCGCCCCGCGCACGAGTGTCCCGGCATGCCAGGAGGCCAGGCGCAGCCCGCCCGGCACCTTCTCGAGCCGCACCTCGCGGCCGTCGTCGTAGGGACCGGCCGCGGCGAACACGCCGCGAGAGATCTGTGGTGCCGCCGGGCTGCTGCGAGCGCCGCCGCCGGCCTTGCGCCGCGTGCCGCTGCCGGCAGAGCGGGAGCGGCTCGGCTTGAGATTGGGATCGAGGACCGTCCCCTTGGCGCAGATCGGGCAGTCGGCCGTGTAGCGATTGTGGCGGCAGAAGACGGGCACGCCGGCAAATCTAGCTTGGCCGCCGGGCCCATCGAATCAGGCCTCCTGCCACCATCGTGGCCATGCACACGGTCGTGATCTCCGACCTTCACCTGGGCTCGCTGGCCGGGGCGGACCTGGCCGCCGGTGCGCGAGCGCGTGCGCGCCTGATCGAGGCCCTCGACGGGGCGGACCGCCTGGTTCTGCTGGGTGACGTGCTCGAGCTGCGTGAACGGCGCCTGGCGGACTCGCTCGCCTACGCGCGGCCCTTCTTCGAGGCCCTCGGCGAAGCCCTGGCCGGGCGCCGGCTCGTGCTGGTCCCCGGCAACCACGACCATGCGTTCACCGAGCCCTGGCTGTCGCGGATGCGGGTGGACGGCGGCACGCTGGCCACGGAGAACGAGTGGCCGGTGGAGGCCGTGGACGGGCTGGCCGGCCGCATGGCCGCCCTGATGCCCGGCGTCGAGGTCCGGCTCGCGTACCCCGGCCTGTTCCTCAGGCCGGGCGTGTTCGCCACCCACGGCCACTACCTCGACCTCCACCTCACCGTGCCCCGTCTCGAGTCGATCGCCGCGGCGGCCATGGGACGCATGACCCGGCGCGGCCACAGCGTGGCCTCGGCAGCCGACTACGAGGCCGTGCTCGCCCCGATGTACGCGTTCTACGACCGGCTGGCCGAGGCGGCGCCGCCGTCGGCGCTGAGGCGCGGCGGCACGCTCTCACGAGGGGTCTGGGAGAGCGTGAACGGGCACGGGCGCGCGGGACGGGTGCTGCTCGGGCGGGTGGCCATCCCGGCGGCGGTGGCCGCGCTCAACCGCGCCGGCCTCGGGCCGCTGAGCGCGGAGCTGACCGGCGAGGAGCTGCGCCGCGCGGGCCTGGAGGCGATGGGGCTGGTGGCCGACAGGCTGGCCCCGGAGGCGGAGCACGTGATCTTCGGCCACACGCACCGTCCCGGCCCGCTTGCCGGCGACCATCCGGCCGAGTGGCGCACGCCTGCCGGTGCACGCCTCTGGAACACGGGAGCCTGGCTCCACGAAGCCTCGTTCATGTCCCGGCCCGACCGGCGCAACCCGTACTGGCCGGGGACCGTCCTGCGGCTCGTGGACGGCGGCGCTCCCCGGCTCGAGAACGTGATCGACGAGCTGCCGGTAGAACTCACGCATGCCCACCTCTGAGGCAACGACCCTCGACGCCGGCGGGCGCGAGCTGCGCGTGTCCAGCCACGATCGCGTGATCTTCCCTGAGACCGAGCGCTCCGCCGCGGTCACAAAGCTCGACGTGGTCGAGTACTACCTCGCCGTCGAGGAGGGGATCATGCGGGCGCTCGGACGGCGGCCGACGACGCTCGAGCGCTGGCCCAAGGGCGTGCACCCGGGCATCGTGGTCTCGACGCGTGAGAAGGGCGGGGGCGACGCCTTCTTCCAGAAGCGTGTCCCGAAGGGGGCTCCGGACTACCTCGAGACGGCCCGGATCGAGTTCCCCTCGGGGCGTCATGCGGACGAGATCTGCCCCACCGAGATCGCCGTGGTCGGCTGGGCGGCCCAGATGGGCACGATCACCTTCCATCCCTGGCCGGTACGGCGCGAGGACGTCGACCACCCGGACGAGTTGCGCCTCGATCTCGACCCGCAGCCCGGCACGGACTTCGCCGACGCGGTCCGCGCCGCGGGCGAGGCTCGCGGGCTCCTCGACGAGCTCGGCTACGCCGGCTTCCCGAAGACCTCGGGAGGCCGGGGAGTCCACATCTACGTGCGCATCGAGCCGCGCTGGACGTTCACGGACGTCCGTCACGCCGCAATCGCCTTCGGGCGAGAGCTCGAGCGGCGCCTGCCCGGTGAGGTCACGACCAACTGGTGGAAGGAGGAGCGCGGCGAGCGCATCTTCGTCGACTACAACCAGAACGCGCGCGACCGCACCATCGCCTCGGCCTACAGCGTCCGGCCCAGGCCGGGAGCGCCGGTCTCGGCCCCGGTCACGTGGGACGAGCTGACCGAGGTCCAACCCGAGGACTTCACCGTCGCCACCATGCCGGCGCGGTTCGCCGAGGTGGGCGACCGGCACGACGCGATCGACGACGTGTCGCACTCGCTCGAGCCGCTGCTCGACCTGTACGAGCGCGACGAGGCCGAGGGTCGCGGGGACATGCCCTACCCGCCCGACTATCCGAAGATGCCGGGAGAGCCCAAGCGGGTCCAGCCGTCGCGCGACCGCGACCGCAAGCGCGACTGAGCCGGCTAGGGCGACTGCGGCAGCTTCTTCGCGCCCCGCTTGGTCACCGGAGCCGAGGGCGGCGGCACCACCGGCCCGATGTCCCCGTCCGGCGCCTCGTCCAGGTCGACCATCACCGGGGCGTGGTCGCTGGGACCCTTGCCCTTGCGGGCCTGCCGGTCGATCCAGGCCGCCTCCACTCGAGCGGCCACCGTCTCGCTCGCCAGGACCAGATCGATCCGCATGCCCAGGTCCTGGTGGAACATGCCCGCGCGGTAGTCCCAGTAGGAGAACACCCGCTCGCCCGGCCAGCGGTCCCGGACGACGTCGTGGAGGCCGACCCCCTGTAGCTGCGCGAGCGCGTCGCGCTCGGGCTGCGTGACGTGGGTCTGGCCGGCGTAGGCCTCGGGATCGAAGACGTCGTCGTCGGTGGGCGCGATGTTCATGTCGCCGCAGACGACGACATCGTCCGGGCCGGCGGCCACCTGCTCGCGCAGGGAAGCGAGCCAGGCGAGCTTGTAGCGATAGTGCTCCGAGTCGGGCTCACGCCCGTTGGGCACGTAGACCGAGACCACCCGGATGCCGTCGCACGTGGCCGACACAGCCCGCGCCTCGGGCTCCGGGAACCCGGGACCGCCCGGCAGCCCGGCCACCACGTCCTCCAGCCCCACGCGCGAGAGGATCGCGACGCCGTTCCACGCCGCCTCGCCGTGCGCGGCCACCGCATAGCCGCGCTCATCGAGTTCGCCGCCGAGCAGCTCGTTGAACGCGTCGTCGGTGAGCTTGGTCTCCTGCAGGCAGACCACGTCCGGGCGCCGCTCGTCCAACCAGGGCAGCAGGCGCGGCAGCCGCTGCTTGACCGAGTTGACGTTCCAGGTGGCGATCCGCATTGGCCTACTTCGCGTCCCCACCGAGCATCGCGGCGAGCTCGTCGAGCACCCTCTGCTCCTCGTCGGAGACCTCCTTGCCGCCGATGCCGAGGAAGCCACCCTCCTTGTGGGCGTGGGCCACCGTGTCGGCCAGGCCGAGAAGGAACTGCCGGTAGGCCGCGGCTTCCTCCGGGGTGGCCTTGTCCGCCACCAGGTCCGTGGCCTCGCCCAGCCGCTGCGGGGCCTTCTCCCTGAGGCCCTCCAGCGATCCGAACTGCTTCGGGTCGACCTGAGGCGGCGTGGCCACGAGCTGGTCGATCAGCTCCACGCCCGCGCCCTCCTTACGGGCTTCCTTGTACGCGCGCCCGAGGGACAGGCTCTCGCGAATGGTCCCGCCGCGGTCGGCCGCGATCACGAGCATCGCCGCCAGGGCGGGCGCCTCCGTGATCGTCGACCACTCCTCCGCGTTGAATGCCGCTTTGCTCGTCATCGATCGACCTCCGGTCGTGGCTGGTTGCCTGCGAGTCTCGGAGGATATGGACGACAAGGTCAATCTCGCCGGCAAGCTCGCGCTGCTCGACAAGCCGTTCAGCCCGGGCATCGTCGGCTACCTCAACGACTACAAGCTCGCGGTGGTCAAGGCCCACGGCGAGTTCACCTGGCACAGGCACGACGAGACCGACGACTTCTTCCTCGTGCTGTCAGGGCGGCTCACGATCCGCCTGCGCGACCGCGACGTCGAGCTGAGCGAGGGAGAGCTGTTCGTGGTGCCCCGGGGAGTCGAGCACTGCCCGGTGGCCGACGAGGAGGCCCACGTACTGCTGATCGAGCCGAGAGGAACCCCGAACACGGGCAACGCGGGCGGGGAGCTGACGGCGCAGGAGCGGGAGATCTAGCCATCTGACGCGATTGGCCGTGTCCGGCGGCTAGAGTCATCCGTTTGATGTTCGACGGCCCCGCGAACGAGACTCCGAGCCATTCCGGCCGCGTCTGGATGCTCGCCGAGAAGCCCCGCGAGCCGGAGCTGGTGTTCTCGTTCCCCTTTGACGAAGAGCTGAACGAGGCGGTCAAGAGCCTGCCCAAGCGCTGGTTCGACTGGCGACGCAAGCACTGGCGCGTGCCCGCCGATCCACGGGTGTCGAAGGCGATCGAGCGGCTGCTGGAGCGCTTTCCCGATCTGGTTCCCGCCCCGGAGGTCCTCGCCTGGCTGAGTGACTCCGACCGCTTTCGCGCGGTCGCCTCGGTGTTGGTGCACGAGGGCGCGGGCGCTTTCGTGCTGCGCGTTCTGTCGGGCGAGGCGCCGGAGGAGCTCGAGGACGCGGTGGAGGTGGCTCAGGACCGGCTGGTGATTCCCTTCAGCGAAGACAGCGGCGAGCTGGTGCTGCACCTCGAGGGGCTGCAACTCGACGACCTGGCACGGACCTCCGCCCGCGAGCTGCGGGCCGGGGGCCGGCCGGCGCCGGCGGAGCTCACCCTCGGCATCGGCGACGACGGAGAGCCCGAGGTCACCCTGTTCTCCGGCTGGGACCCCGCACCCGCGCGCGCCTTCAAGGCGATTCCCGAAGCCCACCCGGTGGCGCGCGCCGGCCGCTTCTACACCCGCAGCGGATCGTGGGGCGTCGGCGTGCCGGCCGACCCGGCGCTGGCGCTCGAGCTCACCGGCTTCGTGGACGACCATCCCAGGGTTCGCATCGACGACGCGGTGCGCGAGCTGCTCGACGAGCTGCGGGAGGAACACGAGCGCGCCTCCGCGACGGTGGCGCTGTCCTACGCCGAGGACGCCGAGCTCAACGGGCTGACGCTCGGGGGCGAGCTGCACCCCTTCCAGCGGGCGGGCGTCCGCTACGCGCTCGAGCGCCGGCGTACCTTCATCGCCGACGAACAGGGTCTCGGCAAGACGGTGCAGGCGCTCGCGGCGCTCGAGCACGACGAGGCCTTCCCGGCCGTGGTGATCTGCCCGGCGAGCATGAAGCTCACGTGGGAGCGCGAAAGCTCGCACTGGCTCCCCGAGCGCACCGTGACCGTGCTCGAGGGACGCGCGGGCTCCGGCTGGAGCGAGGAGGCCGAGAGCGCCGACATCCTCGTCCTCAACTACGACATCCTCGAAGCCCACGCCGACCGGATCGCGAGACGCGGGCTGCAGGCGCTCGTGCTCGACGAGTCCCACTACGTGAAGAACCCCGGCGCCCAGCGCACCAAGGCGGCGCTGGCGCTCGCGGCTCACCTCGACGACGACGCGCTGCGCCTGGCGCTCACCGGCACGCCCATCCTCAACCGGCCCGAGGAGCTCGTCTCGCAGCTGCGCGTGCTGGGTCGCCTGCGTGAATTCGGCAGCGGCGCCCGCCTGATGCGCCGCTTCCGCGACGCGGGCAGCGACGACCGGCTGCACTGGAACCTTCGCGCCCGCTGCTACGTACGGCGCACGAAGCGTCAGGTGCTCCCCCAGCTGCCGGCCAAGCGCCACGACGGCGTGCCCGTCGCTCTCTCCAACGAGCAGGAGTACCGGCTGGCCGAGCAGGACGTGATCGCCTGGCTGCAGACGCTTCCCCTCGACCTGCGCACGCTCGACGCCAAGATCGCCTCTGCGCTGCGCGCCGAGCAGCTCGTGCGGCTCAACCACCTGCGCCAGCTCGCCGCGGCGGGCAAGCTGCCCACCGCGCTGGCCTGGATCGCGGACTTCCTCGAGTCCGGGGAGCCGCTCGTGGTCTTTGCCGACCACGTGGCCATTCAGCGCGCTCTGCTCGAGCGCTTCCCCGACGCGCCCCACATCCTGGGCAGCGACAACTCGACGAACCGGCAGCGCGCGGTGGACGCCTTCCAGGATGAACACGGGCCCCAGCTGATCGTCTGCTCGCTGAAGGCCGCCTCGCAGGGCATCACCCTCACGCGCGCGTCCAACGTGGCCTTCCTGGAGCTCGACTGGACCCCCGCCCGGCACGACCAGGCCGAGGACCGCCTGCACCGGATCGGCCAGGACAGCGCCGTCACCGCCTGGTACCTGCTGGCGCCCGACACGATCGACGAGACAATGGCCGAGCTCCTCCAGCGCAAGCGCAGCGTCATCAACGCCGTGACCGACGGCCAGGTGCGCGACGACGAGCGGGTCGTTGACGCCGTGGTGCGCGAGCTGCGCGGCCGCCGGCCGGGCGGGCTGCGCGTGGTGGCCTAGGCCGGGCCCGAGAAGGGGGTGGGCCGTTTCAGTTCTCGTATGCGGCATCAAGACGGCCCACCCCCTGCGCAGCCCAGCGACCACACCTGGAAGGCGCAGGGCGAGAGCGGAACGCAGCGACGCCCGCGCTCAGGCCGGAGCGGGCAGCGGCTCGCGGACGGGCGAGCCCAGCACGTAGGCCCCCTCGTCGAACTCACGCAGGTGGCGCCGGAAGGGCCACGTGTAGCTCGGCCACAGCGTCGAGTTATGCCCGTTGCGGTCGATGTAGTAGCTCTGGCACCCGCCCGAGACCCAGACCGTGCCCTCGGTCATGCGCTCGAGGCGGGCGCCCCAGGCGGCCTCGGCCTCGGGGCGGACCTCGACGGTCCGGGCCTCGCGGCGCCGCAGCGTGCGCAGGGCGTCCAGCACGTACTCGATCTGCGACTCGATCATGAACACGATCGAGTTGTGGCCGAGGCCGGTGTTGGGCCCGACCATGAAGAACAGGTTCGGGTAGCCGGCGACCGCGGTGCCCTTGTAGGCGGCGGGAGAGCCGTCCCAGACGTCGGCCAGCGCTCGGCCGTCGCGACCACGGATCATCCCGGCGATCGGGATGTCGGTCACGTGGAAGCCGGTGCCGAAGATGATCGTGTCCACCTCGCGCTCCGTGCCGTCGGCGAGCACGATCGAGCGGGCTCGCACCTCGCGTATGCCCTCCGTGACCACCTCGACGTTCGGCTGGACGAGCGCGGGATACCACTCGTCGGTGGGGAGGATGCGCTTGCAGCCGAGCGCGTAGCGCGGGGTGAGCTTCTCCCGCAACTCGGGGTCGGCGACCTGACCGCGCAGGTGCGAGAGAGCCATTCGCTCCACGAGATGGCCGGTTCGCGGGCGGCGAAACTGCAGCACGAAGCTCTCCCGGGCCCAGTAGATCGCCGCGCGCATCGCCCTCTGCGCGGCGGGGAGGGCGCGGTAGAGCGCCCGCTCGAACCCGCGCATCGGTCGGTTGTTGTGCGGCACGACCCACGGCGGCGTGCGCTGGAACACGTGGAGCTGCCGGACCTCGGGCTGGATCTTGGGCACGAACTGGATCGCCGAGGCCCCGGTGCCGACCACGGCCACCCGCTCGCCGGCGAGCTCGTGCTCGTGATCCCAGCGGGCGGAGTGGAAGGTGGTCCCCTCGAAGCTCGCAAGGCCGGGTAACGCGGGCACGTGCGGGTCCGACAGTGGTCCCTGGCCTGCGATCAGCACGTCCGCGGTCAACTCGCCCTGCGAGGTCTCGAGGCGCCACCGCCCCTGGCTCTCGTCCCAGTCAGCCCCCAGCAGCTCGTGATCGAAGCGCACGTGCGGTGTCACGCCGTAGCGCTCGGCGCAGTCGTGCAGGTAGCGGAGGATCTCCGGCTGTGGAGAGAAGGTGGCCGACCAGCCGGGGTTGGGCGCGAACGAGAAGGAGTAGAGGTGCGACGGCACGTCGCAGCGGCAGCCGGGGTAGGTGTTGTCGCGCCACGTGCCCCCGATGTCACCGGCGCGCTCCAGCAGCACGAAGTCGTCGTGACCCTCCTGCTTGAGCCTGATCGCCATGCCGAGGCCGGAGAAGCCGGTTCCGACGATGACGACGTGGTGATGCGCGCCGCTCACGTGAACCGCCTCAATCCAGGCAGCAGCAGCTCCACCGTCCAGTCGGCCAGCCGTTCGATCGGCTCGTCGGGGTGCTCCCACATCCAGTGGGCCACGCCCTCGTAGGCGGAGTTGACGGCGTGGGCCACCACTTCCAGCTCGCCCTCGTCCACCGTGCCGGGCGCCATCTCCTGCAGCAGCTCGAGCACCAGCGCGGCCTGACGTCGGCGCACCTCGACCGCCGTGTCGGAGAAGCGGCCCTCCATCATCAGCTCCCAGGCCACCCGGTGGTCGGCGGCGAAGCGCAGGAAGGCGAGCCCGCCGGCCCGCAGCCGCGCCTCGGGCTCGTGCTCGGCGCGCACGGCGTCGGCCACCAGCTCGGCCAGGTGGTCGGCCGAGCGCTGCAGGCAGGCGCGAAACAGGCCGTCCTTGTTGCCGAACAGCTCGTAGACGATCGGCTTGGTCACGCCCGCGCGGCGGGCCAGCTCCTCCATCGACGCGCCCTGGTAGCCGCGCTCGGCGAACAGCTCCTCGGCGAGCTCCACCAGTTGGCGCTCACGCACGCGCCGGGGCACCCGGCCGTGCTGGAAGTCCTCTATGCGAGAGCCGGTCACCATCACCTACCGACGGTAGGTTACTGCCGGTAGCCGGTTGCCGTCAAGCTCGGGCCGGCTCGGCCTCCGGCTCGGCCGGCTCAGCCTCCGGCTTGGTGGGAGCGGCGGCCTCCGCCTCGGCACGCTCCTCCTCGGAGTCGCCCTTGGGCGGCTCCTTGGCCCATTCCTCGTCGAACTCCACGCGCCACTTGCCCTCCTCGACCTGCTCGAGGCGCAGCTTGGCGCGGAAGGTGCGTCCGGCGCGGCTGCGGAAGCCGGTGACCGGCTTCTCGGTCCGCCCCACTCCCGGGTCCTCGCCGCGTTCACGCGAGGCCTTGAGGGAGGCGATCAGCTCCTTGGCCACCGCCACCGGCAGCGACTTGCCCGCCTTCTTCTTCCAGATCACGAAGCCGCAGCCCGGATCCTCGCGCGACCAGCACGAGTAGCCCTTGCGGTTCTCGGCGATCTCGCGACCGCAGACCGGGCAGGGCCCGAGCTTGGCCCGCTCGATGCGAACGCCCTTGAGCTTGTCGAGCTCCTCCACGGTCTCGGTGGTGAACTTGGTGATGTCGACCATGAACGCGTCGTGGCTGTCCTCGCCGCGCTCGATCAGGCCCAGGCGCTTCTCCCAGTTGCCCGTGAGCTCGGACGACGTGAGCGGATGGCCGTTGAGGAGCCGGATGACCTGGATCCCCTTCTCGGTGGCCACGAGGGCGCGGCCCTCGCGCTCGATGTACTCACGTCCGATCAGCAGCTCGATGATCCCGGCGCGGGTGGCGGGCGTGCCGATGCCGGAGTCCTTCATGGCCTCGCGCAGCTCGGCGTCCTCGATCTCCTTGCCGGCCGTCTCCATCGCTCCCAGCAGCGACGCGTCGCTGTAGCGCCGCGGCGGCTGGGTCTCCTTGCGCAGGAACTCGACCGAGCGCGTCTCCACGGTCTCGCCCTGGTCGAGCTTGGGCAGCAGCTGATCGCCGCCGGAGTCGTCCTCGCCGGGCTCGCCCTCGGCCTGGTCACCGTAGACGGCGCGCCAGCCGGGCTCCACCAGGCGCCTTCCGCTCGTCCTGAACACCTGCTCGGCCACCGTGGTCTCCACCCGCGTGCGCTCGAACACGGCGTCGGGATGGAAGACGGCGAGGAAGCGCTTGGTCACCAGGTCGTAGACCTTGAGCTCGTCCTGGCCCATCTTCGACAGATCGTGCTCGGATTTGGTGGGGATGATCGCGTGGTGGTCCTCGACCTTGGCGTCGTTGACCACGCGGTGCAGCGGCAGCTTGTCCAGCGAGGTCACGTACTCGGCCCCGCGCCGGTAGCCCGGGTTGTGGCCCACGAGCTCGGCCGTGGGCTTGATCTCAGCCACCATGTCGCCGGTCAGGTAGCGAGAGTTGGTGCGCGGGTAGGTGAGCGCCTTGTGCTCCTCGTACAGCCGCTGGGCGGCGGCGAGCGTCCGGCGCGCCGAGAACCCGAGCAGCGTGTTGGCGTGGCGCTGCAGCGAGGTGAGGTCGTACAGGAGCTGCGCCTTCTCGCGCTCCTCCTTCTTCTCGAGCTTCGTGATCTCGCCGGGCTGACCGCTGGCCGCATCGACGATCGCCTTGGCCTCGTCCTCGGAGGGCAGGCGCCGGCCGCCGAGGTAGCGCCCGGTGTACAGGCGCTCGCCGGTGGCCGCGAAGCGCGCCTCCACGAGCCAGTAGGGCTCGGGCTTGAAGGCTCGGATCTCCTCCTCGCGGCGCGCGACGAGTGCCAGCGTGGGCGTCTGGACCCGGCCGAGCGACACGGCACCGTCGAACGCGGCCCGCAGGCGGATGCTGGCGGCGCGGGTGGCGTTCATGCCGACGATCCAGTCCGCCTCGGAACGCGAGCGGGCCGCCTCCTCCAGCGGCTTCATCTCCTCGCCCGGACGCAGCTGATCGAAGGCCTCGGAGATGGCGCTCTTGGTCATCGAGGACAGCCACAGCCGCCTGACCGGCTTGTGCACCGGAGCGATCTCGTAGAGGTAGGCGAAGATGAGCTCGCCCTCGCGGCCGGCGTCGCAGGCGTTGACGATGTCCTCGATCTCGTCGTCGGCCATCAGCCTGTGAATCGCCTTGAGCTGCTTGGCCGCACGGTCGTCGTTGGGCACGAGCTTGAACTTCTCGGGCACGATCGGCAGGTCGGCGTAGCGCCACTTCTTCAGCTTCGGGTCGTAGGCCTCGGGCTCGGCCAGGCCCACGAGGTGCCCGACGGCCCACGTGACCACGTAGTCGTCGCCCACCAGGTGGGTCTTGTCCTTGCCGTTCTTGAAGGATCCGGGCAGGGCCGAGCCCAGGTCGCGAGCGACCGACGGCTTCTCTGCGATTACTAGGGTCTTGCTCATCGAACTCCCCAATCACCATACGCACATCGGCCGCCATAACGCCACGGGCTGGTGGCTCGAGGAGGCGGGCGGCGTGGAGCCTCGCCCCCCGCTGCGCGACTCGATCGACGCCGACGTGCTGGTGATCGGAGGCGGCTACACCGGGATGTGGACCGCATGGCAGCTGCTCGAGGCCGAGCCCGGCGCACGGGTGGTGCTGTTGGAGGGCGACGTGTGTGGGCACGGTCCCAGCGGGCGCAACGGGGGCTTCTGCGAATCGCTCTGGTTCAGCGCCGCCAACCTGCGCGACCGCTTCGGCGATGCTCCCGCCCGGGACGTCCTCGAGGCGGCCAGCCGCACCGTGTCCGATATCGGCGCATGGTGTGAGGCGAACGAGGTCGACGCCTGGTTCGACCAGTCGGGCTACCTGTGCGTCTCGACCGCCGAGGCCTACCGAGAAGTCGGCCTGAAGGCGGTGCAGGCCGCCGCGGCGCTGGGCCACCCCGACGCGGTGCAGGACCTGTCCGCCGCGCAGGTGGCCGAGCGCGTGACCTCACCGGTCTTCGGACGCGGGGTCTTCGTGCCGGACTTCGCCACCGTGCAGCCTGCGCGGCTGGCCCTCGGGTTGAGGAGACGGCTGATCGAGCGCGGGGTCGAGGTGTTCGAGCACTCGCGGGTCCGCGCGCTGCGCCACGAGCCGGGCGCGATCGGCTCGAACGGATCCTCCCTGCCGCGCGCTGTGGTGGCGGAAGCCCACACCGGTGGCTCGGTGCGCGCGGGAGCTGTGGTCATCGCCATGGGAGGCGCCACGCGCTCCGTGGCGCCGCTGCGCTCGCGCCTCACGGTGACCTCATCGCACATCGTGCTCACCGAGCCGGTGCCGGACGTGCTGGAGGACGTGGGCTGGACGGGTGGCGAGTGCATAACCGACGGCCGCACGCTCCTGCACTACTTCCGCACCACCCGCGACGGCCGCATCCTGATCGGCTGGGGCGGCGGCCGGCTGGCCTGCGGCGGCAGGCTGAACGGGCGCGTGGAGGTTGATCCTGAGGTGTCGGCCGAGGTGATCGGGGCGCTGGAGCGCATGTTCCCGGGCGTGCGCGGCCGGCGCATCACCCACGCGTGGGGCGGGCCGATCGACGTCTCGCCGAGCCATCTGCCCCAGGTGGGCTCCCTGCCGGGCGCGCCGGTGCACTTCGCCTTCGGGTTCACGGGAAACGGGGTCGGCCCGACCCGGCTGGCCGCCCGCGCGCTGTCCGCCCTGGCGCTCGACCGCCGCGACGAGTACTCGCGCCTCGCCATCGTCGAGTCCGGCGCCGGGGCCTGGGTCCCACCCGAGCCGCTGGCCTTCCTCGGGGGCTCGGTGGTGCGCTCGGCGTTGCTGAGGGTCGAGAAGGCAGCGGAGAACGGCCGCGGCGCCGACCCGCTGTCTCGCGTGGTGTGCGCCGCTCCGCGGGCGCTGGGGATGCATCTCGGACGCTGAGGGTGCGGGCGGACGTCGGGCGGCTGCTGCGCTCCGCTCGGGCGTCCGCGACGGGTCGGGCGTGGTCCGCTTGGCTGGGGAAGGGGTGCCCGTACTTGGGGGGTCTGACGACTTCTTTGCCCTATAGACGAACAAAGCGTCAAACCCCCCGCCGGCCCGATCCCTGTCCCCAGCGAATCGTGGGCGCCCCGAAGCGCCGCGCAGCGCCCGGACGGAGCGCACCGGCGTCGGGAGCGGGCCCTCAGTCCAGCTCGATCGTGATCACCTTGTAGCCGAGATCGAGCTCTTCGAGCCCGAGGAGGTCGGCGTGGCGGCGCTCCCAGGCACCGGAGGCGAGGTCGGCGCGGAGCTGGTCGACCGCCGCGTCGATGTCGGCGGGCGGCAGCTGGGAGAAGAAGGAGATCCCGGCCCGGACCCGCTCGTCGAGGTAGGCGGCGGGGCGACGCCACCAGGCGCCGTAGAAGCCGTCGCGGCAGTCATGGGGGATCGGCACACGGTCCTCGTGCAGCCGTCCCGGCAACAGCTCCGCGAGCTCCCGGCGCCAGTCACCGGCGCTGCGGTAGCGGCCGGCGATCAGCGCCTCGAACCCGGGCAGGTACTCGCGCGTCATCCACAGGCGGCCGGCCTCCGCGGGATCGGCGTTGAAGAGGACCACGCGCCTGCGCGCCACCCGCCGCAGCTCCCGCAGTCCCGCCGGCCGGTCCTCCCAGTGGTGATCGCTCAGGACGGCCATCGCCGCGTCGCAGGCGTCGTCCGGCAGCGGCAGCTCCTCGGCCCGGCCGCGGAGCGCGCGCACGCGTTCCGGCGGGCGCTGGGCGATCATCACCTCCGAGGGCTCGACGGGGATCACCTCTCGGTCGCCGGGCTCGTACGAGCCCGCGCCCGCTCCCACGTTGACCACCGATCGGGCGTCCCCGAGCGCGCTCACGATCGCGGCGGCTATGCGCGGGTCCTCGCGCCTGGTGGCGACGTATCCGAGGCCGATCGTGTCGTAGCTCACATCCACTTCATCCTGGATGATGGAGGCTCAATGCGGATGCGCCGTAATTCCTCGCTGAGTGGCCGGTTGGAACAGCGATGGCCATCACCGCACAGAGCTTCGTCCTGCCGTTTCCCAGTCGCACACATAGGAGTACCTTGGACGCCGTGGCCGTAAGCCAGGATCTCGCCGCGGACGAGGCCGGGCTCGCCCAGCGCGCCGTAGCGGGGGACGGTGACGCCTTCGCCGAGCTGTACACCCGCTACGAGAAGCGGGCCTACAACCTGTGCCTGCGCATCGTCGGCTCCGAGGACGACGCCGCGGACGCCACCCAGGAAGCGTTCGTCAGCGTCCTCAAGCGCCTCCCGAAGCTCGATGGCCGCGACCTCGCCTTCGGCTCCTACCTGTTCACGGCCGCGCGCCACGCCTGCTACGACCTGATCGAGCGGCGCAAGCGGGCCCAGCCGAGCGACGACATCGCGGAGGGCGCCGTGCCCGTGGGCGGCGGAGTGGGCGGCGGAGGCATCGGCTTCGATCCGGGGGATCCCGAGGACGACCCGGAGCGCAACGTCCTGCTCGAGGCCCGCCAGGACGAGATCCGCGAGGCCAACGACAAGCTGCCGGCGCGCCAGCGCGAAGCGCTCGTGCTGTGCGAGCTGGAGAACCTCTCCTACGACGAGATCGCGGACATCATGGAGATGAACCGCAACTCGGTCGCGCAGCTGATCTCCCGCGCGCGCATCAACCTGCGCGACGCGCTGCGCGGTACCGCACTGGCCTCGATCGCCACGTCGTCGGCGGACTGCGAACGGGCCATCGCACTGCTGGCCGCCGAGCAGGATCGTCAGCCCGCCGGCGACTCGGACTGGCTCCGAGCCCACATCGGGATATGCGAGACCTGCCGCCTGAGCCGGGAGGCCATGGAAGAGGCCGGGGTCTCCTACCGCGCCTGGCTGCCGGTGGCGGCGGCGCCGGTGCTCTTCCGCGAGACCATGGCGAGAGCGGCCGGCGTGGTCGGCGAGGACTGGAGCGACGTGGTCGCCCGCCACGAGGCCCGCACGGGAAACGGCATGCCCGGCGAGCCGGGCGGGCGCCTGGCCGCCGCCGGTGGAGCGGCCGGCGGCGCGGGAGGAGGACCGGGCACCGCAGTGGCGTCGGTCCTGCGCCACCGCCGCCTGGACCTCGCCCTGATCGGCGGGCTGGCCGTGGTGATCCTGCTGGTGCTGCTGTCGGCCTCCGTTCAGGAGGGCTCCCGGGTCGAGCAGGCCCAGCCGGCGGCCGAGGAGACCCAGGCGGCCGGCGACGATCCGGCTCCCAGGGAACCCGGCGCCGAGAAGAAGAAGCCCGGCGACAGCAAGAAGAAGGACGGCCAGCAGCAGGGCGCGGGAACTCCGGCGGGTCCCTCCGGCCCGGAGGCAAGCGGTGGCGACGAGCCCGCCGCCTCCGCGGGCGGGCGGGGACCGGTGGCCCGGAATCCCGGTCGCGAACCTCAGACCGGGCAGGACGGCAACACTCGCCGGCAGGGCTCGGGAGGCGGGGGCGAGAACCTCACCGGCAACGACCCTCCGGCGGTGGCGGATCCGCCCGCCGATCCGCCGGTCGTGACCGACCCGCCGAACGACCCTCCGGCCGATCCGCCCGCCGATCCGCCGGTGGTGGTCGATCCGCCGCGCACACCCACCTGCGGCATTCCGGGGACGCCTGCCTGCCAGCCGCCCACGCGACCGCCGCGGCGCATAACTCCGCTGCCGCCGCTGCGCCAGCCCTGAACGAAGACGGCCGCCCGGCCGGGCGCGCTGGCCCGGCCGGTTCGGCCATCTCCCCCGAGAGTGCTACTGGGCGCGAGCCTTGACGGTCGCGGTGCCGAGGGTCAGGCCCTCGGTGAACGCCGTCACGCCGAACGCCGTGTTGAGCGCTGCGGCCGCATCGGCGGTCAGCTTGGCGACCACGCCGCCGAGCGTGATGCGACGACCCTTCACGCTCGCCTGCAGGTTCGCCAGGTCGAGCGTCAGGATCGACACCCGCTGGCCGCCGACGAGGGCGGTCAGGTCCGGCTCGGCGTCCACGTTGATCGTGAACTCCGTCAGCTCAACCCTCGTCGATCCGGCGGTGAGGCTGATGCCGCCGCTGTGGCGGATCGAGCCGGCGAACGTCTCGGCGTTCACCTTGCCGCCCGTGATCGGGAAGTTGAGCCCGTCGGACTCGGCGCTGGCGGGCTCCACCACACCGGCGGTCACGCCGAGCGACTGGAGGGCCGAGGCCGCTCCCGGGTCCAGCTGCAGAGCGGTCGAGCCGCCCGCGATGGCCACCTCGGCCGGGTTGGCCTTGACCGACACCTTGCCGATCGGCAGGCCCTTCGAGAACAGCTGCACGTCGAAGGCCGCGTTGAGCGCCCTGGCGGCCTGACCGGAGAGCACTGCGCGGATGCCGGTGACGGTCGTGCCGAGACCGGGTCGCTTGATCTTCGCCTTGGACAGGTTCAGCGACAGGACCGTGAGCCGGTCGCCGCCCACAGCCGCGGTGAGGATCGCTCGCTTCGCGCCCACGTGCACACGGAAATTCCTGAGCGGCACCCTCACGCCGCCGGCACGAAATGCAAGACCACCCGAGTGGTCGATGCGCCCGCGGGCGGTGCTGGGATCGATTGCGCCGCCGGTGATCGGGAAGGCGACTCCGCCGCCCCGCACCTTGGCCGGCTTGATCGGCGCCACGCTGGCGCCTGCGTCGGCCAGCGCCGCAGCGGTGCCCGGGTTGAGCTTGAGGGTGGTTGCACCCCCGGCCAGCTTGACCTTCGCTGCGCCGGCGACGGGCGCGGCCACGAGGAACGCGGCTACGATCGCCGTCAGCACAAGGATGGAACGTCTCACGTCATACCTCCGTCGGTGGTTTGCCTTCCGGGGCTCCTACGGCCACGGCCCCGCTTTCGGTTGGGCAACCGCCGGGTCGCGCGAGTCCGTACCACCTCGGATGGGCGCGTCGACACTCCTACTTCCCCTGCAGACGCGCGCCGGCGCGCTCGTGCAGGCGCGCACGGGCTCGTTCCTGCGGCGGGGCGGCGGGGTGGCGCACGGCGACCACAGCCTGGCCAAGCGGCTGCGCAAGCGCGACCACCAGGCTCTGGAAGGGGTATACGGCGAGTTCGCCCCCACGGTCCTCGGGTACCTGATCAACACGCTGGGAGACCGAGGCGCCGCCGAGGACGTGCACCAGCAGGTTTTCCTGGAGGTCTGGCAGCGCGCGCCGAGCTACGACCCCGAGCGCGCGAGCATCCTCACCTGGATCATGACCATCGCCCGCAGCCGCGCGATCGACGAGCTGCGCCGCCGCCGGCCGGAGCCGCAGGACCCCACTCACGGCTTCGACATCGCCGAGGACGCCGATCCGGAGCGATCGCCCGACGCGCTCGTCGAACGCTGGAGGATCGCCCACCTGCTCTCGCGCCTGCGTCCCGAGGAGGCGGAGCTCCTTCGGATGCGCTTCTACGAGGAGCTGAGCCAGTCCGAGATCGCCGATCGCACCGAGATCCCCCTCGGCACCGTCAAGATGCGCATGGTCGGCGCGCTGCGCCGGCTGCGCGACCTGATCGAGCAGGAGGAGACGAGCTCGTGACCGATCAGTCGCTCGACGACCTCGCCCGTCGGCTCGAGGAGCTCCCCCGCGAGGCGTGGGACCGTCCCGTCCCTCCTCCCGCCCCCTGGCCGGCCGAGGAGAAGCGCTCCACCCAGGGCCGCAGGTTCGTGTTGCGCCCGGTGGCGGCCCTGGCCGGCTCGGCCGCTCTGCTGGCCGCCGGACTGCTGGCCGGCCTGGCGCTCTGGGGTGGCGGCGATGACGCCGGCGGACCCACGGGCACGCCCCAGAGGGTGGAGCTGAAGCCGGTGGGCGGGCCGAACGCCGGCGCCGCCGGAGTGGCCGAGCTCCGCTCAGCGCCGGGCGAGGATGCCACCGTGCGGGTGAGCGGCCTGCGCCCGAACACGGACGGCGACTTCTACGAGCTGTGGCTGCTGGGCGAGAGGGGCGAGCTGGTGTCGCTCGGGTCGTTCAACGTGCCCGACTCGGGAGTGGCCGAGATCGACGTGCCGGTGCCGGTCGACCCGGAGAGCTTCCGCTACCTGGACGTTTCCCGCGAGCCCGCGGACGGCGACCCATCGCACTCGACCGACTCGGTCCTGCGCGGTCCCACCGCCTAGCGCCGCAGCAGCCGGTCGAGCAGTGAGCGCCGGCGTCCCTCGACCGGCGGCAGGCCCTCGGCGCGCCTCGGCGGGTCACCGCGGAGGTCGAACACCACATCTCCGCCACAGACCGGGCAATCGCCCGCGCCGATCACGACAGGGCTGTCGACCCGCCGGTGGCAGCTGGTGCAGCGAAACGTGGGCATGAGTATCAATCGGCGGCACGAGACCCCGCGTCAAACGGGAGACGCCCCCGCTGGACGCCCCCAATGAGCCCTCAGCCGGCCGGCGTGTAGGCGCGGAGCGGGTCGTAGGCCCGACCGACGTCCTCGCCGCGGCACTCGCCCCGGCGCTCGCTCTTGCGAAACGGCAGCCGCACGATGGTCTGAGCCTCGTTGTTGTCCTCGTTCGATTCGAAGATGCCGTTCTCGGGATCGGCGAGGTGGACGTAGGCGAAACAGCCCCTCAGGCCGGTCACGTCGATCCACTGCTCCGGATAGGCGGGCGGGTAGATGTCGGCCCAGCCCACGGAGGTCCCGAGCGTGACGTTGCGGCGGTCGGGGTCGGTGCTGCAGGCCGGATAGACCCGCTTGCGCGAGCGGGCCAGCCGCGGACGGGTGAGGCTGAGATCGCGCAGGCAATAGGCCACCTTGGGGCCGGTGCGGACCCGCGTGGTGCGCCGGCCGCGGGAATCCACGCGCCACAGCTCGAAGCGCGCGGCCTCGTGGAACTTCCACCAGTAGCGCTGCTGGTGGGCGAACTTGAACTGCAGGCGGGCGCCCGTGTCCACCACCACGCGCTTGCCGCCGGTGGTGAGGATGCGCTGGCGAGCGTCCATCCAGCGCCGGGACGCGCGGGTGCCACGCAGCTCCACCGGGCCGGTACCGACGCTGTCGAGGACGTTGCCGGCGCGCAGGACGGTGCTGCCGGCCTTGGTCAGCCGGTCGGTGTAGAGGCCGTAGGGACGGCGCATCACGAGATCGGGGCAGCGCAGCCGCGCGGCGTCCACCCCGATGCAGGGGTTGTCGTCCACCTGGGCTCTCTGGGGAGCACTCCCGGGAGGCGGCTCGGCCGGGGCGGCCAGGCCCAGGGCAAGCAGAGCTGTGACTGCGGCACGCACCCCGATTAGTTGTAGCGGCTAAGTTCGAAGACATGCGCGTGTTGGCCATAGACGGCGGCGGCATCCGCGGGCTCATCCCCGCCCTCGTCCTGGCTGAGATCGAACGCCGCTCGCAGCGGCGGATCTTCGAGCTCTTCGACCTCATCGCCGGGACCTCCACGGGCGGGATCCTCGCCTGCGCCCTGTGCGCGCCGGACGCCCTCCCGGCCACCGAGGTCGTGAAGCTCTACGAGGAGGAGGGACCGGACATCTTCTCCATCTCGGTCGGCCAGCGAATCCGCTCCGGCGGCGGGCTGCTCGACGAGAAGTACGACGACGCCGCGCTCGACCGCGCACTCGAGCGTTTTCTGGCCGACAAGCGGCTCAGCGCGGCCCGGCCGGAGCTGCTGGTGCCCGCCTACGACACGGCCGAGCCCGGCCCCTACTTCTTCAAGACCCGCAAGGCACGGGAGACGCCGGACACCGATGACTTTCCCCTCTCGGTGGTCGCGCGGGCCACGTCGGCCGCCCCCACCTACTTCGAGCCGCTCGAGGCCGGGCCGCGATCGCTCGTGGACGGCGGCGTGTTCGCGGTCAACCCGGCGATGAGCGCCTACGCCGAGGTGGCCCGCCACGACCCGCAGGCGGAGGCCGACATCGTGCTCCTCTCGCTCGGCACAGGACAGCGCACGCGCAAGAGATCTTTCAGCGAGATCAAGGACTGGGGGCTCGTGGAGTGGGCGCGCCCGATCCTCGACGTCGTCTTCGACGGCATCTCCGATGCCGTGGACTACCAGTTGCGGCACGCCCTGCCCGAGGGCCGCTACTGGCGCCTCCAGACCGAGCTGGTGAACGCGAGCGACGACCTGGACAACGCGAGCGCGGACAACCTGGCCGCGTTGCGCCGGCTGGCCGAGGAGCTGATCCGCGAGCGCAGCACGGAGCTCGACACCGTCATCGGCCTGCTGGGTCCCGCGGACGCTTAGTCCCGCGCTAGGTGCACGGCCCCGTGTCCACGGCCGGTCCGGCCCGGTCGAGCGCCTCGCGCACGATCGAGTCGGGCACTCCGAAGCCCGAGCCGCCCCGGTCGGACACCGATGCGGCGAAGATCGTGGTGAGCACGCGCCCGGCGGCGTCCACCACCGGTCCGCCCGAGTTCCCCGAGCGCACCCGCCCGCGGACCGAGGTGATGCGGCGCTCCACCGGCCCCCGCCCGTATGCGTCCCGTGTGACCACGGTCGTGGTCTGCCCGAGACGCGCCGGCCTGACGTCGTAGGGACCATTCTGGGGGAAACCCAGGATCGCGCCGGCGGTCCCCCGCTCCGCTCCCTCGTCGCGAGCGAGCACGGGCGCATCGCCCAGGTCGTCCACCCTGAGAATGGCCAGGTCGTTGCGCGGATCGAACCAGATGGCCTGGGCGTCCTCGGATTCACCCTCGCCGGCGACCTGGACCGTGGTGTCGTCCTGGCCGGCCACCACGTGCGCGTTGGTCACGACCGTGCCCGGCGCCGCCACCCAGCCGCTTCCCTGCACGCCGAGGCCGCACGCCGTGCCCAGCACCTTGACCACGCTCCTGGCGGCGCGCCGAACGTCGGGATCGCGGGCGATCTTCGAGTCGGGCGGGGGCACGTCCGCCTCCGGGCCCTCGATCTCGGGGAAGGGGTCGAAGCGGGCCAGGGCCTGGATGAGCGGGCCGGACGGCGGCAGGCTTTCGTTGAGCTCACCGAGGATCGCCGAGCGCTGGATCGGCTCCCTCAGATCGGTGGCCCCCGGGGTGTTGAGCGCCACCGCGCCGCCGACCCAGGCGAGGAACAGCCCGAGGCAGCCCACCAGCAGCGCGCCCGCCACCCCGTCGAGCACACCGAGGCGCTGGCCCAGCCCACCCCGGAGGCGGAAGCCCAGCAACTCGAACATCGAGGCGAGGACGCCACCCACGAGGACGGCGCCCACGAGGGCGGACAGCGGCGCGTAGGGCGATTCGGCGCCCTCCTCGAGGACCAGCGGCCCCAGCCTCGAGCCGAGGAACGCGCCCGCCCCGAAGCCGGCGAGCGAGAGCGCCCCGACGATCAGGCCCTGGGCGTAGCCCCAGGCCGCCATGAGGACCGTGAAGGCGACGATGATCCAGTCCAGAGGAGTCACGGCCGGGCTGAGCGTAGTGGTCTGGCGCCACGCCCCCTTGTGGCGCCTGGGCCGCGCTTTACCATCGCTGCTGGCCTCCCGTGAAAGAGATCAACGACGAGCGCCGCAGGCGCCTCACCCATCGCGCCATACCCGTGCTGACCATGCTCGCCGGCCTGGCTCTCGTGGCCGGCGCGTTCGTCGGGTCGCGGGCCACCTCGGGCTCCGAGCGCACCGCGGCCGACTTCGCCGAGGCGTGGGAGCGCGGGGACCTGCGCGACATGCACGCGCTGCTCAGCGACACCGCTCAGGAGCGCTGGCCGCTCGAGCGCTTCCGGGTCCTCTACCGCAGGGCCGCCGACACGGCCACCCAGACGGGCCTCGAGGCGGACGGGGCCGACAGCGAGCGCGACGGTGAGGTGGTGGTCCCGGTGGTGGTGGCCACGCGGGTGTTCGGCGCGCTCAGGGGCGAGCTGCTCGTCCCGGTGTCCGAGGAGCGCGTGGAGTGGGCGCCGCGCCTCGTGTTCCCCGAGCTCCGCGACGGCGAGCGCCTGACCCGCACGAGCGTGCCGCCCGAGCGCGCAACTCTGCTGTCGCGAAACCGCAGGGTGCTGGCCCGTGGACCCGCGGGAGAACGGACCGCGCCGCTGACCGGGATAGCGGATTCGATCGCGGGCAGCATGGAGCCCGAGGAGACGGCGGGCGAGCGGGAGGCGCTCTACGCGCGCGGTTTTCCGCGCGACTGGCCGGTGGGCCAGAGCGGTCTCGAGGAGGCCTTCGAGGAGCGCCTGCGAGGGCGTCCCGGCGGCGAGCTGCGCGCCGGGCGGCGGGCGCTCGCCCGGGCCAGGCCGCGGCCCGTGGCTCCCGTGCGCACCACCATCGACACCCGCATCCAGGAGGCCGCCGTGGTGGGCCTCGCCGGCCGCTTCGGCGGCATCGCCGCGCTCGATCCCAGGAACGGCGAGGTGCTGGCCCTGGCCGGGATCGCTTTCTCCGCGCCCCAGCCTCCAGGCTCCACCTTCAAGATCATCACCACCACCGCGGCGCTGGAGCAGCGGCTGGTCAAGCCCTCCGACGAGTTCCCCGTGGAGAGCGCGGCCATCATCGACGGAGTGGAGCTCGAGAACGCCAACGGCGAGTTCTGCGGCGGCAGCTTCCAGGAGAGCTTCGCGGAGTCATGCAACTCGGTGTTCGCCCCGCTGGGCGTGAAGGTTGGGGCCGAGAGGCTCGTCGACGCCGCGGAGCGCTACGGCTGGAACGCCGACCCCATCATCCCCGGCGAGGTGGCGAGCACCCTCCCTCCGGCCTCCGAGATCAAGACCCCGCTCGAGGTCGGCTCAACCGCGATCGGCCAGTTCAAGGTGCTGGCCACGCCGCTGCAGCTGGCGTCGGTGGCCCAGGTGATCGCCGCCGACGGAGTCCGGTACGTGCCGACGCTGGCGGCGGGCGAGGGCACGGAGCGCGTGCGGGTGACCACGCGTCAGGTGGCTCGCACGATCGAGTCCCTGATGGTGGACGTGGTGGCCTACGGCACGGGCACGCTGGCGGGGATCGAGGGCGTGAAGGTGGCGGGCAAGACGGGCACGGCAGAGCTGGAGGACACCCGCGGGCCCGAGGCCGAGAACACGGGGCCCGATCCGTCGAACACCGACGCCTGGTTCACGGCCTACGCACCAGCCGCGAGGCCGAAGATCGCCGTGGGCGTGATGTTCGTGCGGGCCGGGGCTGGAGGCACGACCGCCGCACCCGCCGCGCGCGTGGTCCTGGAAGCAGGGCTCTGAGCGCCGCCGGCGCTCAGATGTCGAGCTCGAAGGTGAGACTCTCGTCGCCTTCGCCCTCCAGCTCGAGCTCGAGTGGGCGGTTCTCGGTCGCCTGGAGCGGTAGCCGGAACAGCAGCATGGCGCCTCCCGTGGGGCCGAGCTGAGCCACGCTGCCGGCCTCGGGGATGCACTCCTTCGGAGCGAGCTCCTTCGGCGCGTAGGCGAACTGGTTCTCCTCGGGGAGCTCCTCGGGAAGGAACTCGTTGCCCTGGTTGTCGACCACGGTGAAGTCGTCGATGGTCTCGTGGGTCTCGTCGTCCGAGTTGTTGCAGGCCTGCACGAAGACGCCGTAGAGGTTCTCGTCGGGACCGGGCTCGGGACCCTGGTAGAACGCGTCGTCGGCGGGGATCTCGGGGTTGAGCTGGCGGGTGATGAAGACGTTGTAGTCCACGCCCCCGAGCGGCAGCGCCAGGCCCTCCCGGGCGGGCTCGTCCACGCCCGGTTCCTCGTCCCCGCACGCGGCGAGAGTCGCGGCGAGCGCGACCAGGCACGCGAGCAGCGTCAGGAGCCGGGTGGACAGCATGCGGTCCGGCAGTCTATTGACGCGTTGAGCGCGCAGGGTCCGTTCCGGCCGCCACGCCGAACCTGGGCGCCTTTGCAGGGTCATAACCGGCGATCGACGCCCGGCTGAGCGGCTCTTTCGGTGGCTCCTCGAAGATCATCCGAAGCCGCTCGAGCTGCTTCTTGGTCTGCCTGCGCATGTACGCGGCCGCCCCGAATTCCTTGATCCGGTCGATGAACGTCGCGGGCTCGCTGTAGGTGGTGAGCTCCACGCGGGTCACGCCGGGAGCCTCCTGGGTGAAGTCGAACACCGCTAGTGAGCGATTACGGCCGCGCCGGCCCACAGCCAGCCGCTCCACGATTCGCCGGGGCGGCTCGAACTCGGTGACCGACAACTCGGCGTACTGGCGGCCGAACGGCAGCCTCAGCCGGAAGCGGGCGGCCGCCCCCTCGCCGGTGGCGTTGACACGGGCGAGCCGGTAGTCGTGCATGTAGTGGTCGGTCCAGGCCGGCCGACCGGCGAGATCGGAGACGAAGTCGAACACCTGCTCGCGAGGAGCGGATATGACCGTCTGGACGGTGACCTCGCGCATGGCGCGGGTGATCCTACAGAGGGACTCAGGCGGCCCTGGGCACGACCGCCAGCGGCCGATCGCTGGCGTGCACTCGCCTGCTGCGCACGGCGTGCCGGCGGTCCGCCGGAAGCTCTCTGAAGCAGAGCTCGCAGAGCAGCCGACCACTCTCGAGCTCGTGCGTGCACTCGCCGGCGAGGGGGGTGCGCCGGCAGCCCTCGCAGCACACGGTCGCCGAGGCGAGGGCGCCCAGGGAGGTGTGCATGATCAGGGCGTTGAGATCGGGCATCCACCCCCTTTCGTTGCCATGGACGCCTCTCCTGCCGGTACAAAACCCGCAAATAGCGGGTGTTTAACTTGGCAGCCCGGTTCGTCTCGTTACCATGCGTACAACTCCACCCCCTGAGGAGAGACGAATCGATGAAAGCATTTGCGGCCGGAACCCTCGCGGGTGCCGGCTCCTTTCGATGCGACGCGTGCGGCTTTGCCGTGGCGCTTCACGAGAGAGACGAAGTTCCCCACTGCCCCGAATGCGGCGGCGAGCGCTTCCGGCGTTCCTCGCTGTTCGGCGAGGAGGCCCCCTTGCCCCGTCACCTGGAGCTCGAAGCAACGCCCGACTGGCTGGGCGAGGCGCGCGGCGCGCTGATCTCGGGCGGCGACTACCTGGCCTTCGAGGACGCCGACCGCGTCCGCGTCGTGCCGCTGCAGGACGGCTGGACCCGTGTCGGACGCAGCCTGTCGGCCCACGTCCGCTTCGACGATCCCACCGTGTCGCGCCGGCACGCCCTGATCTACCGCGACGAGGCCGGGGCCCGGGTGCTGGACGACCGCAGCCTGAACGGCGTGTTCCGGAACGGCGACCGGATCGAGCTGGCGGAGCTCGACGACGGTGACGAGATCGCCGTAGGGCGATTCCGGCTGTTCTTCATGAGCCTGGCCGGCGAGCGCGAGGGCACGGCCGCTACGAGCGCGCGCTGAGCGCGGAGAGGCCCTGCTCCCGTGTCATCACGGGGCTGTAGCCCAGTTCGGCCCGCGCCCGTGAGTCGTCGATCGTGCACTCCTGCGAGGAGACCCACACGGCGAAGCGCGTGAGCGGGGGCGGGCCGGAGCGGCGCGTCAGTCGCCAGACCCGCTCGATCGCCGACGCGCTCGCGGCAGCGAGCCCGGCGGGCACCGACTTGTCGTCCGGCGTGAGGCCCTGCGTGGCCAGCATCCGCGTGACGAGGTCCTTGAACACCACCGGCTCGCCGTCGGTCACGAAGTAGACGCCGCCCGCCGGCGCCCTGGTGGCCCCGAGCCAGAGGCCCTCGACCGTGTTGTCGATGTGGGTGGTGTCGGTCAGCTGCAGGCCGCCGCCCACCCAGCGAAAGCGGCCCTCGCGGACCATTCCGGCGAGGGTCGGCAGGACGGTGGCGTCGCCCGGCCCCCACACGAAGCGCGGGCGTATGACCACCGTCTCGAGACCGTCGCCGTTGGCGGCGCGCACGCGTTGCTCGGCCCGCGCCTTGGACGCCGAGTAGAGAAAGGGCGAGTCGGGTCGCAACGGGGCGTCCTCGTTCACGTTGACCAGGGGCTGGCCGGCGGTGAGCGCCGCCTCGGTGCCCACGTGCACCAGACGGCGCACGCCCGCCGCGCGGCTGGCGTCGATCACCCGCTGGGTGCCGATCACGTTGAGGCGCTCGAAGTCGTCGGGATCGCCCCAGTCCTCCACCTTGGCCGCGGAATGAAACGTGATCTCGCTGCCTTCGGCGCCGTGCCGCAGCGCCGCGTCGTCGTCGAGATCTCCGCTCACCGGTTCGGCGCCAAGGGCGCCGACCGCATCGGCCGAGCCCTTCGAGCGGGCGAGGGCGCGCACGTCCCAGCCCTCACCTCGGAGCCTCCGGATCAGGGCGCCGCCGATGAAGCCGGAGCCGCCGGTGACGAAGGCCGTGGGCATCCGCCGAGAAGCTAGCGGAACCCTTTCGGCGCGACGGTTGTAACAGGAGCGAAGCCCCGTTCCGAAGGAGACGCCGATGAGGATGTGGACAGGACTGCTGGCGATTCTGATGCTGGCGCTGGTGCCGGCCGCGGCCACGGCGGGCGGCTTCGCCACGGTGGGCCTCGAGTCGCCGCCGCCCGAGCGCACGTCCGCCGGCGAGCCCTGGACGGCCGAGTTCACGGTGCTGGCCCACGGGCGCACGCCGCTCGACGATCTGCGGCCCGAAGTGATCCTGGAGGGCGCCGACGGCGCGGCCGCCGGCCGCTTCGCCGCTGTGGCCGGCAACGACCCGGGGAGCTATCGCGCCGACGTGGACTTCCCGGACTCCGGGCGCTTTCGCGTGCTGATCGACGACGGCTACACGCAGCGCCACAGCTTCTCGACCGTCACCGTGGGCGACGGCGCGGCCACTGACACAGCCAACTCGCCGCCACTCGCAGGTGCTCTCGCGCTCTCAGTCGCGGCCGGGCTGCTGTGCGCGTTGCTGGTGGCGTGGCTCGGCCGGCGCCGGACGCTCCGGTCCGGCACGGCTCCCGTGTCGTGAGCTGGAGGGCGCCCGTGGCAGCGGGCCTCGTGGTGGCGGCGGCAACGTTCACTGTGCTGGCCCTGACGGGCGAGGACGAGGCGGATCCTCCGCCGCCCGAGACGCCCCCCACAGCCGGCCAGGGCGCCGAACTGTTCGCCCGCATGGGCTGCGGCAGCTGCCACACGCTGGCCGCCGCCGGGTCGAGCGGGGTCATAGGGCCCGACCTGGACGGGCGCCTCGACTCGTACGACGCCGCTTCGCTCGAGGCCGTGATCCTGGATCCGCCCGCGCCGCCCGGCGGCGGGTTCAGCCCGATGCCCGATGACTTCGGGCGCCGGATGACCGCCGCCGAGCTGGATGCCCTGGTGGCGTTCCTGCTCGAAGCGGGCTCGAGCCCGCCCGGCTAGCTTGCTCCCGCCGCGCGCGCCGCCTTCGAGGCCTTGAACGCGGGACACACGAGGGTGTCGCTCGTGACCGGCACCGACGCGTACGGGTCGCTGCCCACGCTCGGAGCGGTCACGCTGGCCAGCCCGCCGACACCCGTGGCGTCCGTGCCGCGCCGCAGCTTCAGCACCTCGATCCCGCGGTTCATGTCGAACAGGTAGACGTAGCGACCGTTCCAGGCCAGATCCCAAGAGTTCGAGCTCTGGTTGGCCACCGGGTCGGTGGCGGTCACGCGGTAGTAGCCGATCTGGCGCACGTCACGAGCGTTCGACACGTCGAGCAGCCGCAGGCCCTGGCCGTACCAGGCCACGCCCAGCGTCGACCCGGACAGCTCGAAGTAGTGGGCCGAGCAGCCCAGACTGTCGTCGGTGGACTCCGGCGTGTCCTGGGCGGGATGGAAGGTGTCGAGCGTCTGCATCCGGTAGGGGCTCTCCGGCGTCGAGTTGGCGGCCGCCTCACCCCCCACCGAGTCGGTTATGTCGGAGAGCACGACGCGGCCGCTCTCCTCGCACGGGTCCGTGAAGTCCTCCTCGGTGCCGATCAGCACGCCGCCGCGCCGGACACCGGAGGCGCGGCTCGAGCCGTCCACGGGCCGGAGCGAGTTGTGCATGAAGTCGGTCTGGGGCTGGTTGACCCCGGACAGCCCGCCGCCGGCCACCAGAACCGGGTTCCACGGGCGCGCGTGACGCCGCCGGTCGGTGTAGGGGTCGCGCCAGCGGCCCTTCGTGGCGTAGCCGAGGATGCCGCCGCGGCCGCTGGTCCAGGCGATCCCGTGCCCGTCGACGTTCACGTCGTGCGAGTAGTCGGTGGCCCCGTCGTTGCGCCAGAGATCGATCGGGTCGTCGAAGACCTTCGGCTTGCGCGGGTTGCGCAGGTCGGTCACCCAGATCGGGCGACCGTCGCCGCGTGCGCCGGGCGTGAACGCCGTCCAGACGTCCGGGAACAGGGTGGGCAGGTCATCGCGCCGCGCCGGACCGCCGGTCCAGATGTAGCGGCACTTGTCGATGCAGCTGGCCGTGTGGCCCGCGGGCAGGTTCACGAAGTCGCCGATCTGGCGCAGGTTCTCGGGGTTGGCGTAGGAGATCACGTAGAAGCCGCTGCGACAGCCCGGATTCCTGTTCTTGGCCGCCAGGGTCCCGATCCCGGGGCAGCTCGTCTGGTCCACGTCGTCGTGGCGGGGATCGAGCGCGCCGATGATCAGCTTGCGGCGCGTGTCGAGCTCCATGTCCTCGTCCTGCCAATAGCCGTTCGGGCCGAGGATGCCGGGCGGCTGGAAGCTGTCGAGCGGCCGGGGATCGGCCGGGTCGCTCACGTCGTACGTGCGAAAGCCGTAACGGCCGGTGGTCACGAGCACCTTGTCGCCCCTCACCCGGTCGAACTTGCCCTCCACGATCATGTCCGAGTTCGGCACCTGCTGGACGTACTCGAGGCTGTCCGAGATCGCGGCGCCGGGCGGTGGCTCGGCGGCAAGTGCCGCGGCGGGCAGCGCCGCCAGCGCGGCCGAGACGAGCACGACGAGCACGAACCTTGCCATTGGACCTCCCTCGGGGTGACCTCTGAAGCAGGGCATACCCCGAATCGCGCTACACGGAACCGCCGGCTACTCGGTCAGGACTCGTCGCGCGGACCGCTCCAGAAGGCCTCGCCGACCGTCACCGTGCGCGCGATCTCGGCCTGGTGGCGCAGCGAATAGGGGTCGCCGTCCTCGAAGGCGAACATCGCCTCCGACGGCACGCGCCTCGTCTCCCCCGAGCCGCCCAGGTACTGGTCCACCACACGCGCGCAGCGCCTGCCCTCTGCGATCGCGGTGACCACGAGCGACTGGCCGATGCGCGCGTCGCCACAGGCGAACACACCATCCACCTTGGTGCCGTACACGGGGGCCTTGACGTTGCCGCGGCGGTCGAGATCGAGCCGCAGCTCGCCCACGGCGCCGTCGTGGTCCGGATGGTCGAATCCGATCGCGACCAGCACCAGGTCCGCGGCTTCCTCGAACTCGCTCCCCGGGATGGCCTGCAGGTCCCGCGAGGAGCTGCCCTGCACGTGGCGCCCGCGCACTCCGGTGACCCGCCCGTCCTGTCCCGTCAGCTCCGTGACCTGGGTACCGAAGCGGCGCTTTCCGCCCTCGTCGAGCGCGTAGGTGGTGGTCGTGCGCTTGGGCGGCAGCGGCCACGGGGTGCCGGCGGGGCGCCCATTGGTCGGGAGCTCCGGATAGACGTCGAGCAGCAGGACGTCCGAAGCGCCCTCGCGCAGCGCGTTGGAGATGCAGTCCATGCCGGTGTCTCCGCCGCCCACCACCACGACCCGCTTGCCGGCGGCGCTGATCACGCGATCGGGCATGGTCGGCCGCGCGCTGCGGCCCTCCATCGCGGCCACGGCCCGGTTGCGCTGGTACAGGTAGTCCATGGCGAAATGCACGCCGGAAAGCTCGCCTCCCGGCACCTCGAGGGTCCGGTGGACCCGCGAGCCGATGGCGATGATCACCGCGTCGTGCGTGCGGTGCAGCTCGTCGGCGCTCACGTCCACGCCCACCTCGGTGCGGCAGCAGAACTCGATGCCCTCCTGCTCGAGCAGCCGGACGCGGCGGTCGATGATCCACTTCTCGAGCTTCGCGTCGGGCACGCCGAAGCGGAGCATCCCGCCGGCCCCCTCATCGCGCTCGTAGACCGTGACCGAGTGGCCGAGCTTGTTGAGCTCGGCGGCCACGGCCAGCCCGGCGGGACCCGAGCCCACCACGGCGATCGTGCGGCCGGTGCGGGACTCGGGCGGATCGGGCACGATCCAGCCCTCGTCGAAGCCGCGCGACACGATGGCGAGCTCGATCTGCTCGATCGTCACGGCGTCGTCGTTGATGTCGAGCACGCACGCCGACTCGCATGGGGCGGGACAGATCAGCCCGGTGAACTCGGGGAAGTTGTTCGTCTGATGGAGCTTGACCAGCGCGTCGCGCCAGTGGTCGCGGTAGACGAGGTCGTTCCAGTCCGGGATCAGGTTGCCCAGCGGGCAGCCCTCGTGGCAGAAGGGGACGCCGCAGTCCATGCAGCGTGCTCCCTGATCGCGCAGCACCCGATCCTCGGGCAGCTCGAAGTACTGGCGGTAGTCGGCGACGCGCTCCTTGGGGTCGCGCTTGTCGAAGCCCACGCGCTCGAGGCGCAGGAAGCCGCCGAGCTCGCCCATCAGCCCGGGTTCCCGGGAGGCGCCGAGCCCACCGCGGCGCCCGCCGCGTAGCCCGGGCTGGCCGCCGGTCCGGCCGCCGCGGCGGCCACCTCGGCCTCGCCCTCGGCCGCCAGCTCGAGCAGCGCGCGCTTGTAGTCGTGCGGCATGACCTTGACCATGCGGTTGAGCGAGCCCTGCCATTCCTGGAGCACCCGCTCGGCCACCGTGGACCCGGTGCGGTCGCGGTGCTCTTCGATCCAGCCCATGAGCTCCTCAGCCTCGTCGGGCGTGATGGCGTCGAAGCCCACCAGCTCCGTGTTGCAGCGATCGCGGAAGCCGCCGTCGTCGTCGAGCACGTAGGCGATCCCGCCGCTCATGCCGGCGGCGAAGTTGAGCCCGGTGCGGCCGAGGATCACCACGCGGCCGCCGGTCATGTACTCGCAGCCGTGGTCGCCGATGCCCTCCACCACGGCCAGCGCCCCGGAGTTGCGGACGGCGAAGCGTTCGCCCGCCATGCCGCGGAAGAACGCCCGGCCCGAGGTGGCGCCGTAGAGGACCGTGTTGCCGACGATCACGTTGTCCTCGGCGTGGAAGCCGGCGTCGGCGGGAGGCCGGACGGTCACCGTGCCGCCCGACAGCCCCTTGCCGCAGTAGTCGTTGGCGTCGCCCTCGAGGTGCAGCTCCACGCCGTTGGCCAGCCAGGCGCCGAAGCTCTGGCCGGCCGAGCCCTGAAGCTGCAGGTCGACGCTGCCCGGGGGCAGGCCCTCCTCGCCGTGCACCCGCGCGATCTCCCCCGACAGCAGTCCGCCCACGGCGCGGTTCTTGTTCTCCACGCGGCGTTCGAGGCGCACCGGGATGCCCGCTTCTATGGCCGGGCGGCAGCGCTGGAGCAGATCGACGTCGATCGAGTCGTAAAGCACCGGGTCGGGCCGGCGCACGCAGTTGAGCGACGCGTCGGGGTCGAGCCCCTCCGGCCGCTCCAGCAGCGCGGAGAGGTCGACGCTGCTCGCCTTCCAGTGGTCCACCGCCGGCGCGGGTTCGAGCAGCTCCGTGTGGCCGATCAGATCGTCCATGCTGCGCACGCCCAGGCCGGCCATGATGCGGCGGACCTCCTCGGCCACCAGGAAGAGGTAGTTCACGACGTGCTCGGGCTGACCCTCGAAGCGCGCCCGCAGCTCGGGATCCTGGGTGGCCACCCCCACCGGGCAGGTGTTGAGGTGGCAGACCCGCATCATCACGCAGCCGAGGGCGATGAGCGGCGCGGTGGAGAAGCCGAACTCGTCGGCTCCCAGGATCGCGGCGATCGCCACGTCGCGCCCCGTCCGCATCTGCCCGTCGGCCTCGACCAGGATGCGAGAGCGCAGGTCGTTCTTCAGAAGGGTCTGCTGGGTCTCCGCGATGCCGATCTCCCAGGGCACGCCGGCGTGGTGGATCGACGCCTGGGGAGAGGCTCCGGTGCCGCCGTCGTGGCCGGCGATCACCACGTGGTCGGCGTTGGCCTTGGCCACGCCCGCGGCCACGGTGCCCACGCCCACCTCGGACACGAGCTTGACCGAGACCCGCGCGCGCGGGTTCGCGCAGCGCAGGTCGTAGATCAGCTGCTTGAGGTCCTCGATCGAATAGATGTCGTGGTGGGGCGGCGGCGAGATCAGCCCGACCCCCGGCGTGGAGTGGCGCAGCCCGCCGATGTAGCGGTCGACCTTGTGGCCGGGCAGCTGGCCGCCCTCGCCCGGCTTGGCGCCCTGGGCGACCTTGATCTGCAGCTCGTCGGCGTTGACGAGGTAGTTGACGGTCACGCCGAAGCGCCCGGAGGCCACCTGCTTGATGGCCGACCGGCGCTCGTCGGTGAAGCGAGCGGGGTCCTCTCCCCCCTCGCCGGTGTTCGACTTGCCGCCCAGCCGGTTCATCCCCGCGGCCAGCGTCTCGTGGGCCTCGGGCGACAGCGCGCCGAGCGACATGCCGCCCGACTTGAAGCGCCGGACTATCTCCATGGCCGGCTCCACCTCGGCCAGCGGGATCTCGGCACCGGTGTCGCGGAAGCGCAGCAGCCCTCGCAGCGACGAGCGCGGCACGGCCACCTCGTTCACGTAGGTGGCGAAGCGCTCGTAGGCCTCGGCGCCTCCCTCGGTCCGGGAGGCCTGCTGCAGCGTGGCGATGGTCTCGGGGTTCCAGCCGTGAAACTCGCCGTCGCGCCGCCAGGAGTACACGCCGCCGGCCGGCAGCAGCTCGGAGCTGGCGTCCGGGTAGGCGCGCCGGTGGCGGTCGAGGGCCTCCCAGGCCAGCACGTTCACGCCCACGCCGCCCACGCGCGACGAGGTGCCGGTGAAGTAGCGGTCCACGAGCTCCTTCTCGAGCCCGATCGCCTCGAAGATCTGAGCGCCGGTGTACGAGCGGATGGTCGAGATGCCCATCTTCGACAGGATCTTCAGCAGCCCCTTGCCCACGGCCTTGATCGTGCGCTGCACCGCCTCGTCGGGATCCATGCCCTCGGGCAGCCGGCCCTCGCGGTGAAGGGCGTAGAGCGACTCGAACATCACGTAGGGGTTGATGGCCGAGGCGCCGTATCCGATCAGACAGGCCACGTGGTGGATCTCCTTGGCCTGGCCGGTCTCCACCACCAGTCCGATCTTGAGGCGGGTGCCCTCGCGCACGAGGTGCTGGTGCACGGCCCCCACCGCCAGGAGCGACGGCATGGCGGCCCGGTCCGGACCGAGGTTGCGGTCCGAGAGGATGATGATGTTCACGCCCCGCGAGACCAGCTCCGACGCCTCGGCGCAGATCTCGTCGAGACGGTTCTCCATGCCCATCGCGCCCCGGGACACCGGCCAGGTCATGTCGATCGTGCGCGCCTCGAAGACGCTGTGGTCGACCTGGCGCAGCTTCTCCAGCTGGGGGCTGCGCAGCAGCGGCTGGGACATCACGAGCTGGTGGCAGTGGTCAGGAGTCTCGCCGAGGAGGTTGATCTCCGGCCCGATCACGGCCTCGAGGCTCATCACGATCGACTCGCGGATCGGATCGATGGCCGGGTTGGTGACCTGGGCGAACAGCTGCTTGAAGTAGGAGAACAGCGGCGGGCGCATGTCGGACATGACGGCCAGCGCCGTGTCGTTGCCCATCGAGCCGGTGGGCTCCGCGGCGTCGCGCGCCATGGGCGCGAGCGTCACGCGCAGGTCCTCCTCGTTCCAGCCGAAGGCCAGCTGCTTGGCCCGTAGCGGCTCCACGCGCGGCACGCGCGGGCTCTTCTCGGGCAGGTCCTCGATATGGACGACGCGGTCGGCCAGCCACTGGCCGTAGGGTCGCCGGGCGGCGAGCTCGCGCTTGATCTCGTCGTCGGGCACCACGCGCTCGCGCTCGAGGTCGACCAGGAAGAGCTTCCCCGGCAGCAGGCGGCCCTTGGCCTCGATGTTGCCCGGCGGGATGTCGAGCACGCCCGCCTCGGAGGCGAACACCACCCAGCCGTCCTTGGTGGTGAGCCAGCGTCCGGGCCGCAGGCCGTTGCGGTCGAGGGTGGCGCCGATCACGCGGCCGTCGGAGAAGGCCACCGCCGCCGGCCCGTCCCACGGCTCGACCAGAGAGGAGTGGTACTCGTAGAAGTCGCCCACCTCGTCGGACAGCTCGGGCCGGCCACGGAACGCTTCCGGGATCAGCATCGAGATCGCGTGGGCCGACGTGCGCCCGCCGTGCACCAGCAGCTCGAGCAGCCCGTCGAGCGAGGCCGAGTCGGAGATGTCGTCGCGCAGCAGCGGGCGGATCTTCTCCACGTCCTCGCCGAAGAGCGGCGAGGACAGCTGCAGCTCGCGGGCCCGCATCCAGTTGCGGTTGCCGCGCAGCGTGTTGATCTCGCCGTTGTGGGCGAGCATGCGGTACGGGTGGGCCAGCTCCCAGCTGGGGAAGGTGTTGGTGGAGAAGCGCGAGTGCACGAGCGCGAGGCGGCTGGTGGCCCGCTCGTCGCGCAGGTCGGGGTAATAGCGCGGGAGCTGCGGGGCAGTGAGCATCCCCTTGTAGACGACGGTGCGCGACGAGAAGCTCGAGATGGTCAGGCCCGGAGGGTTCTCCCGCTCCACCACCCGGCGGATCACATAGAGCTTTCGCTCGAAGGCGTCCTGGTCGGTCAGCTCGTCGGAAGCGCCGATGAAGAGCTGGACTATGCGCGGGGCCAACGCGCGCGCCGTGATGCCGCAGGCGTCCTCGACCACCGGAACCTCGCGCCAGCCGAGGACTCGCTGGCCCTCCGCCTCCGCGGTCTCCTCCAGCACGCGCACGGCCTCGCCCCCGTCGTCGGGGGCGAGGAAGCACATGGCCACGCCGTAGCGTCCCTGCGGCGGCAGCTCGAAGTCGACATCGGCGCTCAGGAGGTCGTGGGGCAGCTGAAGCAGGATCCCGGCGCCGTCGCCGGTGTCGGGATCGGCCCCCTCGGCGCCCCGGTGCTCGAGGTGCTCGAGTGCGGTGATCGCGTGGCTCACCACCTCGTGCGAGGCGGGCGAGCGCAGGCGTGCGACGAACGCGACGCCGCAGGCGTCGTGCTCGTAGCTTCGGTCGTACAGGCCGCGCGCTGCCTGCAGGGGGTTCGCCTCCTCGGTTTTTCGCGCCATCTCCGAGCGGGCGCGCGACGGGGGATCGGTCGCAAAACGATACCGGTCCGGGAGCCCGGCACGACCCTGTTTGCGCTTGGCCGGCCACTCGCCTCGGCGCTGGGTAAGGTCGGGGCCGTGGGCGACACGATCACGGTCCTCTCCCAGAAGGGCGGCACAGGCAAGACCACCACCGTCCGCACCCTCGCGGACGTGCTGCGGCGGGTCGGTGTGGCGGTGCTGGTGGTGGACCTCGATCCGCAGGGAAACCTGTCCGACTACTTCGACGTGCCCGCGGACGCCTCGCCCACCGTGGCCGACGTCCTGGCCGGCCAGGCCAAGGCCGCGGACGCCATCCACGATGGCGTGCTCCCCGCCAACCTCGGCCTGGCCGAGGCCGAGGTCGTGCTCAGCGGCAAGATGGGCCGCGAGCTCACCCTCAAGCGCGCCCTGCGCGAGGTCCGCAAGGACTACGACCTGCTGCTCGTGGACTGCCCGCCGGCTCTCGGCCTGCTCACCGTCAACGCCCTGGTGGCGGCCGAGCACGCCCTGATCTCCAGCGAAGCCGAGTACTTCTCGCTGCAGGGGGTTGAGCAGGCGCTCGAGGTGGTGGAGCTGGCCAAGGAGTCGCTGCATCCCGAGCTCGACTGGCTGGGGGTGTTCCTCAACATCGCCGACACCCGGCTCGTCCACTTCCGCGAGGCACAGGCCCAGCTGCGCGAGCGCTTCGGGGAGAAGCTGTTCGAGAGCGTGATCCGGCGAAGCGTCCGCTACGCCGAGTCGGCGGAGCGCGGCGTGTCGATCCTCGACTACGCCCCAGACCTGGGCGCCGACTACGTCGCCCTGGCGGGCGAGATGCTCGAGCGCCTGGGCCGCTTCGAGGAGCCGCGCGAGCGCCTGGCCGCGCTGCGCTCGGAGCTGGCGCCGGCGTAGGCGGCGCTCCGCTCCAGCGTTGCGCGGCGCTTCGGGTGGTTCGTCCTGGGTTGACCCCCCAGGAGGGGGTGAAGTCAGGACGAACGCCGACGAACCCGGGTTCCGGCCGCCCCGCCGGCCCGGGCGGAGCGCGCCGACAGCCGACCGGTAGGCTCGCCGCCCACGTGTCCGAGCTCCTGTTCAAGCCCGCCGGCGAGCTCGCCGCCCTGATTCGCGGCGGTGAGCTGAGCTCGCGTGAGCTGACCGAGGCGAGCCTCCAGCGCATCGAGGCGCTTCAGCCGGAGCTCAACGCCTTCGTCCACATCGATCGCGATGGCGCCCTCGAGGCGGCCGAGGCGATCGGCGCCGGTGACGAGCGCCCCTTCGCCGGCGTGCCGGTGGCCGTGAAGGACACCTCCGCGGTGGCGGGGATGCCGTTCGCAATGGGGTCGGAGATGTTCGGCGACTTCGTGCCTCAGCACGACTCCTTCGTGACCAGACGGCTGCGCGACGCCGGCTTCGTGATCGTGGGCAAGACCAACATGCCCGAGTTCGGGATCCTCCCGGTGAGCGAGTCGCGGCGCTTCGGCCCGGCTCGCAACCCCTGGGACCCCGAGCGCACGCCGGGCGGCTCGTCCGGCGGCGCCGCCGCGGCCGTGGCTGCCGGCATGGTGCCTCTGGCGCACGGCAGCGACGGCGGCGGCTCGATCCGGATCCCCGCCGCGTGCACCGGGCTGGTGGGGCTCAAGCCGGCACGCGGCCGGATCTCCCGCGGTCCCGAGCAGGGCGACGACCTGCTGGTGACCGACGGCGTGCTCACCCGGACTGTGGCCGAGACCGCTGCGCTGCTCGACGTGCTGGCCGGATACGAGACCGGCGACTCCACCTGGGCGCCACCCCCGTCCGAGCCCTTTGCGGCGGCCGCGGCGCGCGAACCGGGCCGCCTGCGCATCGGCGTCACCAGGGAGTCGCCGATCGAGTCCGAGCTCGATCCGGTCTGCGCGCAGGCGGTGGCCGATGCCGCGGCTCTGCTCGAGGAGCTGGGACACGAGGTGGAGGAGATCCCGTCAGCGCCCTGGAGCGGCCAGGAGCTGCTCGAGGTGTTCACCCTGGTCTTCTGCACCCCGGTCGCGGCCGGCGCGTTCTACGGCGGCATGGTCACCGGCCGCGAGCCGACCGAGGAGCTGCTCGAGCCGCTCTCGTGGACGATCTGGAAGGAGATCGGGCAGCGCAGCGCGCTCGATTACTACCTCGCCCGCACCCGCCTGAACGCCTACGCCCGCGGCATCGTCGCGCTGTGGGACACCTACGACGTGGTGATGACTCCGGCGCTGGCCCAGCGGCCCGTCCGCATCGGCGAGATCGACGCCTGCAGCGAAGAGCCGTGGGAGGACTTCCGGCGCTCCGGCCGGTTCACGCCCTACACGGCCATCTTCAACGTCACCGGCCAGCCGGCGCTGTCGCTGCCCCTGTTCCACGGCGAGGACGGGCTGCCGGCGGCGGTCCAGTTGGCCGGCGCGCCCGCCGAGGAGTCCACCCTGCTCGCCCTCGGTACCCAGCTCGAACAGGCACGGCCGTGGGCCGGCCGGCGCGCCGCGCTCGCCACGGCCTGAGTCAGACGGCCGCCAGCACCTGGTGGTCACGCTCGTAGCTGAGCAGACCCAGCGCCGCCACGGGCTCGAGCCAGCGCAGCTCGTCGACCTCGTCGTTGGGCTGGAAGCCGGGATCCTCGGCGACCTCCATCAGCCAGTAGCGCACGACCTTCGGCCGGCCCTTGTTGTCCGAGTAGCGGATCGAGGGCAGCTCGCGCACCAGCCGCGCGCGCAGCCCGGTCTCCTCCTCCACCTCACGCAGCGCGGCCTGCTCGAACGACTCCCCGGGGTCGAGCTTGCCCTTGGGCAGCGACCAGTCGTCGTAGCGCGGCCGGTGCACGAGAGCCACCCGGCCCTCGGAGTCGAGCACCACTCCCCCGGCCGCCTGGACCCGCTCGCTCACAGCTCGCGCACGTCCGCTCCCGCGGCCGCGAAGGTCACTCGCCGCACCTCCGCGCCGGGCGCGGCGGCGCGCACGCTGTCGATCACGGCACCGGTCTGCTCCCACTGGCACCAGAACAACACGGTCGGACCCGCGCCCGAGATGGAGGCGCCCAGCGCCCCCAACTCGCCGGCCCGCTCCACGAGCGCCATCGATTCCGGGTAGAGCTTGCGCCGGTGCGGCTGGTGAAGGGCGTCGGCCAGCCCCCGGCCGATCAGCGACAGGTCGCCGCGAGCCAGCCCGAGCACGAGCAGTGAGGCGTGGGCCACGTTGTGCACGGCGTCGCCCAGCGGCACCTCCGTCGGCATCGCCGCCCGGGCCTCGGCGGTGAGCACCTCGTGCGGCGGGATGGCCACCACGCCCTCGAGCTCGGGAGGCGGCTCCAGGCGACCCGGCTCCTCGGCCCCGACGCAGATCACGAAGCCGCCGTAGAGGGCGGCGGCCACGTTGTCCGGGTGGCCCTCGAGCGACAGGGCATGCTCGAGCAGCGGCGCGTCCAGCTCGAACAGGTGATCGGCGGCGGTGAGGCCGGCGACGATCGCGGCGGCGCTCGAGCCCAGCCCGGCCGCCACCGGGACGGCCGACCTGATGCGGAAGCTGAACCCGTCCGCCGGATGCAGCAGCTCGAAGGCGCGCACGCACAGGTTGTCGCGATCCAGGGAGACGCCGGGCACGTCGCACTGCACCGCGAACTCCCCGGTCTCCTCCACCTCCAGCTCGAGCGAGGGCGAGAGAGCCGCCGCCAGCACGTCGTAGCCCGGGCCGAGGTTGGCGGTGGAGGACGGCACCCGGACGAGGCGCCGTCGCCTCACCCGAGCACCGCGCGTTCCACGCTCTCGAGGTCCGGCTCACAGGGGACGACCGACGCCGCCCGGTTCATGGCCGTCTGCGGGTCCTTGAGGCCGTGGCCGGTGAGCACGCACACCACCCGGCCCTCCGCTCCATAGCGCAGCAGGCCCGCGACCGATGCGGCCGAGGCGGGCTCGCAGAACACGCCCTCGCGCCGGCCGAGCAGCGAGTAGGCGTCCAGGATCTCGTCGTCCGAGACCGCCCGCACCTCGCCTCGAGACGAGGTGAACACGTTCATGGCGTTCTCCCAGCGCGCCGGGTTGCCGATCCTGATGGCCGAGGCCACGGTCTCGGGCGCCTCCACCGGAGCGCCGTTCACGAGCGGCGCGGCGCCCTCGGCCTGGTAGCCGTGCATGCGCGGCGCGGCGTCGTACTCCTGGAAGCCCTTCCACCAAGCGGTGACGTTGCCCGCGTTGCCCACCGGGATCGAGAGCACGTCGGGCGCCTCGCCGAGGTCGTCACACACCTCGAAGGCGGCTGTCTTCTGGCCCTCGACGCGAAAGTCGTTGACCGAGTTGACGAGCGCGATCGGGTGCTGATCCACCAGTCGGCGAACCAGGGCGAGCGCCTGGTCGAAGTTGCCGCGCAGAGCGATCACTCGGGCGCCGTGCATCAGCGCCTGGGCCAGCTTGCCGGTGGCGATCTTCCCCTCGGGCACGATCACCGCTCCGCGCAGCCCGGCGCGGGCGGCGTAGGCGGCCGCGCTGGCCGCGGTGTTGCCGGTGGAGGCACACACCACCGCCTCCGCCCCCTCGGCCACGGCCGCGCTGACCGCGACGGTCATCCCGCGATCCTTGAACGAGCCCGTGGGGTTGGCCCCCTCGAGCTTGAGCCACACGTCCGCCCCGGTGAGCTTGGACAGGTGGGGCGCCCGGATGAGCGGGGTGTCCCCCTCGCCGAGCGTCACCAGGGGCTCCACCGGTAGCCGCTCCCGGTAGCGCCACAGAGACACCTAGAACGTCTCCTCGATCACCCTGATCACGCGCGGCGGCTCGCGCACGAAGTCGAGGCGCGAGATCAGTCCGACCGCCGCCCGGAAGCGCGACTCGAGCACCGGGTGCATGACCATCACCAGGCGCGCCTCGGCCCCCAGGCCCTTCTGCACCACCGATCGGATCGACACGCCCTGAAGCCCCAGCAGCTCGGCCACCTGGGCGAGCACGCCCGGCCGGTCGTCCACCTCCAGGTGCAGGTAGAAGGAGAACTCCGTGTCGGTGACGATCGGGATGTCCTCGGCCGGACCGGGCAACGAGGGCGGCGGGATCATGGCCGACACCACGTCGCCCAGAACCGCGCTGGCCGTCTGGACGCCGCCGGCACCCGGGCCGCTCAGGGTGATCTCGGTGATGGCGGGCGACTCGATCGTCACCGCGTTGAACGCGCCGTTGACCGAGGCCAGCGGATGATCGGCGTAGAGGAAGGCCGGGTACACGTGCACCGCCACCCCGCCGTCGATCCGCTCGGCCGAGCCGATCAGCTTGAGCGACAGGCCGAGCTCGCTCGCGTAGGCGATGTCGTCGGCGGTGAGCAGCTCGATCCCCTCGTAGCTCACCTGGTCGAGGTTCACCGCGGCATTGAAGGCGAGCCGGGCGAGGATGGCCATCTTGGCCGCGGCGTCCTTGCCGGTCACGTCGTCGGTGGGATCGGCCTCGGCGTAACCGAGCTCCTGCGCGCCGGCAAGGGCCTCGGTATAGGAGGCGCCGGTGCGCGCCATCTCGGTGAGGATGTAGTTGGTGGTGCCGTTGACGATTCCGTGCACACGCTCGATGTGAGCCGCGGCCAGGCTCTCCGCCATCACCCGGATGGCCGGCACCACACCCGCCACCGCGCCCTCGAAGCGCAGCTGCACCCCGCCGCTGCGGGCCGCCTCGAACACCTCCTCGCCGTGCTGGGAAAGCAGCTGCTTGTTGGCCGAGACCACGTGCCGGCCGGCACCCAGGGCGCGCAGCACGTAGTCCCGGGCGGGCTCGATGCCGCCCATCAGCTCGACGATGAGGTCGCTGCGCTCCAGGATGTCGTCGAAGTCGCCGCGGCTGCGAGTGAGCACGCCGGAGAGCTCGGGCCGCAGGCCCACCTCGGCCTCGATGGCGTCGGTGCGCTGCTCGAGGAGCTCCGCGAACGCCGCGCCCACCGTGCCGTGGCCGAGCAGCCCGATCCGGAACGCCTCAGACATCGCGCGCGGTCAGATCCGAGTAGGTCTCACGGCGCACCACCACGCGGGCATCCCCGTCGCGGCAGAAGATCACCGGCGGGCGCCGTACGGCGTTGTAGTTCATGGCCATGGCATGACCGTATGCGCCGGTGGCGGGCGTGACCAGCACGTCGCCCACGCGCGGGGCGGCCAGCTCGACGTCGCGCACCAGCACGTCGCCGGACTCGCAGTGCATACCGACAACCGTGCAGAGCTCGCCCGCGTCGGTGAAGCGATCGGCGATCTCGGCCTCGTAGCGGGCGCCGTAGAGCATGGGGCGCAGGTTGTCCGACATGCCGCCGTCCACGGCCACGTAGGTGCGCACGTCCGGGATCCGCTTGACCGTGCCGACCGTGTACAGCGTGACGCCGGCGTTGGCCACCAGCGCCCGGCCCGGCTCGGTGAGCACCGTCACGCCGTCGGGAGCGTGGCGCAGCAGCGCCTCGGCGTAGTCGTCGGCCGAGGGGGGCTGATCCTCGGCCGTGTAGGCCACCCCCACCCCGCCGCCGAGGTTGAGCAGCGGCCCCTCGCCCAGCTCAGTCAGCACCTCCGTCAGGCGCTCGAAGGCCTCCAGCTCGAACACCTGTGAGCCGATGTGCGCGTGCAGCCCGCGCACCTCGAGACCCGCCGCCCGGCAGGCCTCCAGAGCCCGCGGGACCTCGGTGAGCGGAAAGCCGAACTTCGAGTCCACCTGGCCGGTCTGGATGTAGGAGTGGGTGGAGGGCTGAATGCCGGGAGTGACCCGCACGAGCACCCGCACCCCCCGCCCGCGCAGACGCTCGATCTCGTCGAAGGAGTCGACCACGATGTGCCCGACGCCGCTCTCGATGGCGTAGTCGAGCTCAGCCGGAGACTTGTTGTTGCCGTGCAGGTAGAGCCGAGAGCCGTCGAAGCCGCCGGCGAGCGCCAGGTGCAGCTCCCCGGCCGAGGCCACGTCGGCGGACAGGCCCTCCTCGGCGAACAGCCGGTACGCCGCCGTGCAGGGGAAGGCCTTGCTCGCGTAGATGACCTCGAAGCGCTCGGTGCGGGCCGCGAAGGCCTCGCTGAAGGCGCGCGCCCGCGCACGCATGTCGTCCTCGGCGTACACGTACGCCGGAGTGCCGAAGTCGCGGGCGAGTTCGAGGACGTCGCAGCCGCCGACCTCCAGCGCTCCGCGTTCGTTGAGACGCGAACCGAAGGGATATACGTGTGAGACGCCCACCGCTGCCATGACCGGCGGCCAGTATGAAGGACGGGGTGCTTGCCTTTCCCGGCTCGATCGTATTTAATAGGCAGGTTATTTAACTGAACTGTTAGATGCAGACCGATCAGCTCAACCTCACGTTCGCCGCCCTGGCCGATCCCACACGGCGCTCGATCCTCACCCGCCTCGCCGAGGGCGAGGCGACGGTCAACGAGCTCGCGGAGCCGTTCCCCGTGAGCCTGCCCGCGGTGTCGCGTCACCTGAAGGTGCTCGAGCGCGCGGGGCTGATCGTCCGCAGCCGGGAGGCTCAGTGGCGCCCCAGCCGCATGCAGGCCGAGCCGCTCGACGAGGCCGTGGAGTGGATGCAATCGCGCAAGCGCACGTGGGAGCGCCGGATGGACCGGCTCGACGCGCACCTGCGCCGGAAGGGAGAGCCAGATGAGTGACCCGACGCCCACGCCGGCCGCCGATCGGGAGGTCCTGATCACGCGCATCTTCGAGGCGCCGCGCGAGCAGGTGTTCAGAGCATGGACCGAGCCCGACGAGCTGGCGGCGTGGTACGGCCCAGAGCACATGGACGCACCGCGGGAGCGGATCCGCATCGACCTGCGGGTCGGCGGCCGCTGGGAGCTGACGATGGTCGGCCGGGGCGACGACCGCGAGTTCTCGGTCGGATACGACATCGTCGAACTGGTGGAGCCCGAGCTGCTCGTCCTGCGCTCGGACCCGATGCCCGGAGCGGGCATGAACGAGCCCACCGTCCTGCGCATCGAGTTCCACGACCACGGCGCCAAGACCCGCATGACCCTGAGCGATGGGCCCTACCCGGCCGAGGGCCGCGGTCGCGCCGAGGCCGGATGGAGCGCCGCCTTCGACGAGCTGGCCCGATTCGTCGCACAACGCGCCTGACTTCGGTTGACAGCTCCCGAGCACCCCGCCGGGCTGTCGCTGGCGCTCGGGCCGAGCGCCGGACCGGCGCCCTTCACGCGCTCGCTGATCGAGGGCTCGACCACCACGATCGCCGCGCCGTCGCCGCAGAACCTGGCCGGGACGCCGTTCGTGTTCGGATTCTGGTCGGACGGCGGAGCCCAGTCGCACACCGTCACCGTGGAAGGCGACCGGGAGTACACCGCCACCTACAGCTCCCCCTAGCGCCCCGGCACTGGCAGACTCGGGGCCATGAAGCACGCCTCACCGGCGGCGCCCGAGCTGGGCACCCGGGACGGGATCTCGTACGCCCTCTTCCTGCCCGAGGGCGAGCCCGACCTGGGAGTGGTGATCATGCACGGCGCCGGCTCGGCCAAGGAGAGCCACTTCGACTTTGCCCGCGGCTGCCGTGACGAGGGCATGGCCGCCCTGGCCTACGACGCCCGCGGCCACGGCCGCTCCGAGGGCGTCTTCGGACCGGGGGCGATCGATGACGCCGTGGCCATGATCGGTCTGATGGGCGAGTACGCCCGGCGGGTGGCTCTACGCGGCTCGAGCATGGGCGGCTTCACCGCGATCCACGCTGCCCGGCGTGCCGTGGCTGCGCCGGTGGCGGTGGTGGCGATCTGCCCGGCGCCCGAGGAGAGCCTCCTGCGCATGCTGCGTTCCGACGAGCCATTGCGCTTCGAATGCGACGCGCCCGCCACCGAGCTATGGCTGGAGTCGCTCGACCTGAGCGAGGCGGTGGCGGAGCTCGGGCCGGAGACGGCGCTGCTCCTCCTCCACGCGCGCGGCGACGAGCAGATTCCGTATACGGTCAGCCAGGACCTCCACGCTGCCGCCCACGAGCCCAAGCGGCTGCTGCTGCTCCCCGGCGGCCACCACCGCTCCCTGCAGCACGACCTCGAGCTGCAGGCCGCCTCGCGGCTCTACATCGTCAAGGCGGCCCGGCCCATCGAGTGAGAATCATTCTCGTTTAGGCTTCGCGGGTGCCCTCGCCCCTCGACCTGGCCGAGCTCCCGTTCCTGCGCGACGCGCTGCTCGAGCTCGTTCTCCTGGGCGTGGCGGGCGGCGTGCTGGGCGCGTGGATCGTGCTGCGGCGCCTGGCCTTCTTCTCGCACGCCGTCGGCTCGGCCACCTTCCCTGGCCTGGTGGCCGCCGACGCCACGGGGGTGAGCCCCACGCTCGCCGGGGTGGCCGTCGCCCTCGGCTACGCGGGTGGGGTCGAGCGGGCCGGCCGGGCAGGGCGCGAGCCGGGCGAGGCCACCGCGCTCCTGCTGGTTGCGGCCCTGGCGGGCGGGATCGTGCTGGCCAGCGACGTCTTCGAGTCGGGCGCCCAGGTCGACCGGCTGCTGTTCGGCACCCTGCTTGGACTCGACACCGCGGACCTCGTGCTGTCCGCGGCCGCCGCAGCCCTGGCCGTGCTGGCCACCGTCGCGCTGGGGCGCAGCTGGGCCGCCGTGGCCTTCGACCCCGAGGGAGCCCGGTCCCTCGGCGTGCCGGCGGGCCTGGCGGACGGCCTGCTGCTCGCTCTGGTGGCCGTAGCCGCGGTCGCCGCGATCCCCGCGGTCGGCGCTCTGCTGGTGACCGCGATCTACGTGCTGCCGGCGGCCGCCGCGCGACTGCTGGCCCGCTCGATCTCGGGCCTTGTGGCCTGGGCGCTCGGCCTCGCCCTGGTCCAGGGTCTCGTCGGCCTCTACCTCGCCTACTGGCTGGACCTGCCTCCGGGCCCGCCGGTGGCCGTGCTCGGGACGGCCACCTATCTGCTGCTGGCCGCGGTGATGCCCCGGTGAGCGTCCTGAGCGTTCACGGCGTGGCGGCCTCCTACGGGACGACCGCGCCGGTGCTGCACGACGTGTCCTTCGACGTCGACGCCGGCCGGTCGGTGTGCGTGCTCGGGCCCAACGGCGGCGGCAAGACCACCCTGTTCCGCGTGCTGCTGGCCGAGCTCGAGCCCAGCGCGGGCCGGGTGGAGCTCCACGGGCGCCCGGCGTACGTGGCCCAGACCGAGCGAACCCGGTTGGACTTCCCGGTCACCGCGCTCGACGTGGCGCTCATGGGCACGCTCGCCCACGGTCGCTGGTGGCTCCCGGCCCGGCGTCCGCAGCGGGCCGCCGCCCGGGCCGCACTGGAGCGCGTTGGTCTCGGCGACAGCGCCGACACCGCCTTCGGGGAGCTGTCCGGCGGCCAGCGCCAGCGCACGCTGCTGGCCCGGGCACTCGTCCAGGAGGCCCGCGTGCTGCTGCTCGACGAGCCGCTGTCCGGTGTCGATCCCGCCAGCGCGGGGCTGATCACCGGAGTGTTCGGCGAGCTGAGGGCCTCCGGTCACACCCTGCTCGTCTCCAGCCACGACGTGGAGAGCGCGCGGGAGTTCGACCTGGTGCTGTGCCTGAACGGTCGTCAGGTGGCCTTCGGCCCTCCCGCCGAGGTGCTGGACCGTGCCACGCTCGAGGCCACCTACGGCAGCGAGATCATCCTGCTCGGCGACGGTCGCGCCGTCACCGTCCAGCATCACACGCACGGGCACGAGGCCTGATGGAGGTCGTGGACTTCCTGCTGGATCCGCTGCGCTCCGGCATCGACCGCCGCGCGCTGGCCGAGATCGCCCTGGCGGGCGCGTTCTGCGGCGCGCTCGGCTTCTGGGTGGTCTCGGAGCGCCTGGCCTATCCCGCCGAGTCACTGGCCCACGGGCTGCTTCCCGGACTCGTGCTCGCGGCACTGGCCGGCAGCTCGCTCATCGTCGGCGCGGCGGGCGGGGCGCTCGTCGCCGCGCTGGTGATCGCGCTGGCCGCACGCGACCCGCGCATCGGCGCCGACACGGGCACGGCGGTGGCGGTCACCGGACTGGTGGGCCTCGGCGCCCTGCTCGCGCTCGCGCCGGACTCGCCCCAGCGCCTGACCGAGCTCCTGTTCGGCGATCCCCTGGGCGTGACCGACGCCGACCTCGCGGCCGCCGCCGCGCTCGCCGTCGCCGGCGGCCTCCTCCTGGGGATTCTCCACCGGCCGCTCGTGGCTCTGTCGTTCGACGCCGAGGGTGCCGCGGCGCTGGGGCTCCGTCCGTCGCTGGTCCGCCTGGCGCTGCTCGTGCTGCTGGCCATCGCGATCGCCGTCGCCGTTCAGGGCCTCGGCGCCCTGCTCGTGCTCGCCGTGCTGGTGGGACCCCCGGTGGCGGTGCGCCGCCACGCCCGTACCCCCGCGCGGGCCATGGTCGGTGCTGCGCTGGTGGCGGTGTTCGCCGGCTTCGCCGGGCTCGAGCTCTCCTTCCACGCGGGCAGCGCCATGGGAGCGTCGGTGGCCCTCGCGCTCTGTGCCGCCGCCGCTCTGGGGGTGGTGTTGCCTAGGCGAGCGCGGGACGGGGGGCGTTCCGGCGCACGATCACGATGGCCCCGCCGAGCGCCAGCAGCACGAGGCTGATCAGCTGCGGCTGGGTGAGCCCGGCGACCACCGAGTCGTTGCGGCGGATGAGCTCGATCAGGAAGCGCTGGCCCCCGGTGAGGATCAGGTAGAGGCCGAACACCACACCCTCGGGAAAGCGATCGCGCAGGTGCCACAGCACGAGCGCGCCGATCCCCATCGTCAGCGTGTCGTAGATCGGCGTGGGATGCACCTCATCGGTGGTGGGCACCGTCCCGTCCGGATACGCCATCGCCCAGGGGAGGTCGGATTCGATGCCGTAGTCGCCGTCGCCGGACAGCTGGCAGCCGATCCGGCCCACCACGTAGCCCATGATCAGCGGCACCGAGCACGCGTCGCACATCTGCCAGCTGAGCCAGCCCCGCCAGGCCGCCCACAGCAGCACGCCGATGGCCCCACCGATCAGCCCACCGAAGAAGACCAGCCCGGAGCCGGAGAGGATGTTGCCCAGGAGGTCGTCGGAGACGTCGGACCAGTTCTGGATCAGGTAGTCGAGCCTCGATCCGATGAGCCCGCCGACCAGGGCGGCGAAGACCATCTCGTAGACCCAGTCGGCGGGCTTGCCGAGCTCGCGCAGCCGCCGGCTCATCGTGATCCCGGAGGCGAAGAAGGCGAGCGCGAGGGCCAGGCCGAAGGTCTGCAGGTCGAGCGGCCCGATGTGGATTTCCGGCAGCACCGCTGCGGCAGGCTAGCGGGGGGCCCCGCCCGGGCCTCCCCTACCATCACCCCGATGCGCCGAGCGCTGCCAGCGACCCTTCTGCTTGCCGCTTCGCTGCTCATCGCGCCGCTCGCCCGGGCCGACACGGTCGACCGCGCGGCCGTCCGCGAGGCGTTGCGCGGGGAGGCGCGCGCCTCGTCGGCTGCGCCGCTGCCGCTTCCGCTCCCCCAGCGCGCTGAAGCATCGGAGACCGCCGCGGCCGAGGTGGCCCGCGACCGGGGTCCCGCGCGCCTGCTCGTGGGTCTGCGCGCGCACTCCGACCGCGTGGGCGTGGCCGCACGGCTGCGGGCCCTGGGCGCCGAGGTCGAGGCCCTTCCGCTGATCGGCGTGCTCGCCGCCCGCGTGCCCTCCGCCGCAACCGCCGTGGGCGTCCTGCGCGGCGATCCGCGAGTGGCCTACGTCGAGCGCGACCGCAGGGTGCCCGTGGCCACGGACCCGTTCGACAGCGTCGATCCCTCCACCGGGATCAAGTACACGTGGTACTTCGACCAGGTCCGCGCCGGCGAGGCCATCGCCGCGGCGGGTGGCGGCTCGTCGCGCACCGTGTCCGTGATCGACACCGGGCTCGACGTGACCCATCCCGAGTTCGGCGGGTCCGCTCGCATCGCCCGCACCTTCGACACCGGCACCGGCGGCACCGACGTCCGTGACTCGATCGGCCACGGCACGTTCGTCGGCGGGCTGATCGCGGCCATCGACGGCAACGGCGTGGGCTTCAAGGGCGTGGCCGGCAACACCCGGCTGGTGGCGGTGCGGGCGTCGCTCGACGGCTTCTTCACGGCTAGCGACCTCATCCGCGGGATCGCCTTCTCGATCCGCAGTGGCGCGGACGTCCTCAACATGAGCCTGGCGGGACGCGGCTTCTCGATCAGCCAGGCCCGCGCCCTCGAGGCCGTCTTCTACAACGACGTCCTCCCCGTGGCGGCGTCGGGCAACAACGGCCAGGCGGGCAATCCGATCGAGTTCCCGGCGGCGGCGCTCGGCGGCGTGCGCGGCGGGCGGGGCATCGGCCTGTCGGTGGCCGCCACCACCCCCAGCGGCGGCGTGGCGCCCTTCTCGAACCACAACCGCTTCGTGTCCCTGGCCGCTCCGGGCGCCGGGCCGAGTGGCTGCCGCTTCGGTGTCTTCTCGACCCTGCCGGCCAGCCTCGGCACGGATCTGGGACGGTTCGTGCTCGGCCCTCTTCTCGCTGGGTGGCGCGCGCTACGGCTACGCCGAGGGCACCAGCTTCGCCGCGCCGATCGCCGCGGGGATCGCCGCGGTGGTGTGGCAGGTGGAGCGCCGCCTGGCCTCAGAGCAGGTGGCCGACGTCCTGGCCCGCTCGGCACGCCAGACGATCGGGAGGGGCTGGAACGAGTTCACCGGCTCGGGCATCGTCGACGGCGCCGCCGCGGCGGCTCTGGCTCGGGTCTACGACGTGACCGCCCCGCGCGCCCGGGGCTCGGCGCGCAGGATCGGCGGCTTCGTGCGCGTGAGGGAGAGGCGCTCGAAGGACCGGACGGCGAAGGGCAACAAGCTGGCCGGGGGCGTGCGCTACGGCCTGCTGGCCTCGCGCAACGGCGGGCGCACCTTCTCGGAGCTGGCGCGCGGGCGGCGCCGCCCGATCTCGGCCACGGTCGAGCTGCGCGGACCCCGAGCCAACGTGCTGGTGGCCACGGCCTGCGACCGCAACGCCAACTGCGGCATCAAGCGGCTGGGGCGCTACCGGCCCTAGCCCTGGCGGCTCGCGGCCCGGTTTGCGGCAGCGCGCCGCTCGGGCCTCGCGCGGTTGCCGCTGCGCCCGGAAATCGGGGTGGGGTTTGACGCTCTGTTCGCCCTCTAGACGAACAAGTCGTCACACCCCTGGATGAGTCGGTACGCGTCGTCGCGAAGGCGTCTGACGAGTTCTGCCCGCATGAGTCAACAAACTCGTCGAACACCCCGAATGGCACCCACCACGGCGAGACACACGCTTCCCCAGCCAGTCGTGGGCGCAACATCGCGCGGCGCAGGCCCGAGCGGAGCGCAGCCGGGTCCTCAGCCGACGGCAGGCCTAGTGCTGCGTGCGCGTGGGCCTCGTCGCCCAGCCGTCCGGGGTCTTCGCTCAGCGCCAGCAGCGCCGCCAGCGCCGTGGTGACCGGCACCGCCGCGATCAGCCCGATCGAGCCCACCAGCGTGGCCACGATCTCCTTCGCCACGATCTCGAGGTTGGCGGCCTCGCCGAGACCGAGGTCGGCCGAGCTGAAGATCAGGAGAATCGGGAGGGAGGCCCCCACGTAGGCGAGCACCAGCGTGTTGACGGTCGCGCTCACGTGGTCGCGCCCCACGTCGAGCGCGCGGGCGAACAGCGCCCGGAAGCCGAGGTCCGGGTCGGCCCTCCTCAACGCCATCACCGTCGACGCCTGGCTGATGGTCACGTCGTCGAGCACGCCGAGGGCGCCGATCACCATCCCGGCGAGGAGCAGTCCCTGGAGCGAGAGGTCGGCCTGGCCGAGCTGCAGGAAGGTCGCCTCCTCGCTGCCGAGTCCGGTGAGATGGGTGAGCTCCGTGAACAGCACCGCCAGGCCGGCGGTGAGGAGCAGGCTGACCGCGGTGCCGAGCAGGGCCGAGATGCTCTTCGGCCCACCGCCGTGGGCGAGCGGGATCGTGATCAGCGCGATGGCCAGCGAGCCGGCCACCGCCACCGCCAGCGGGGAATTGCCGTCCAGGATCGAGGGGACCACGAACAGGAGGACGAGGGCCAGGCTGAAGGCCAGGCCGACGAGCGACAGCAGCCCACGCCAGCGGGCGAACGCCAGCACCGCGAGCACGAACAGCGCCGCCAGGATGAGCATCGGCCGGCGCCGCTCGAAGTCCGAGATCGAGTAGGCGGTGCCGGTCACCGGCTCGGCGCCGGGCGGGGGCTCCGGCTGCTTGACCACCTGCACGCCGTCACCGGGATCCACGTCCGGATCGAGGCCGTTCCCGGCCGACAGCTGGACCTGCACCAGCTTCCCCGACTCGGGGCCGCTGTCCAGCCGTATCGACACGAGCTGGCAGCTCTGGCCGATGAAGCCCGGGCAGGTCCTCTCCTCCACCCGTTCGACCTCGCCCCGCTCGCTGTCGACCGTGATTCCCTCGGCCAGCGGGGTCCGGACGTCACCCGGCCAGAGGATCACGAGCGCCACGAGCGTGGCCAGCGCGAGTCCGCCCGCCAGCACGGTGAACAGCCGGGTCATCCCGCCGCAAGCTAGCTGGCGCCCGGGACGCCTCAGGAGGGCGTTCTACAGGTAGCCGAGCGGATCGACCGGCGATCCGCCCACGCGCGTCTCGAAGTGGAGGTGATCGCCGAAGCAGTGGCCGGTGCAGCCCACGTAGCCGATCACCTGGCCCTGGCTCACGTTGGCGCCGTTCGAGGTGGCGAAGCTCGACTGGTGGGCGTAGCAGCTGGACAGGCTGGCGTTGTGCTGGATGCAGGTGTAGTTGCCGTAGCCGCCCACCCAGCCCATGAGCGCCACGCGGCCGGCGTCGGCGGCGCGGATCGGCGTGCCGCTGCCCACGGCGATGTCGATGCCCGCATGCAGGCGTCCCCAGCGCTGGCCGAAGGGCGACACCACAGGCCCGTTCACCGGCCAGATCAGCGCGCCGCTGCCCTGGCGGACCGGACCCGGCGCGGGCGCGCCGGCCAGTGCAGCCTGGACCTTGGCCTGCTCGGCCTCGAGCGCGCGCAGGTCGCCCTCCAGGGCCACGCGGCTGTCGCGGACCTGGCCGAGCGCGCCGCGCTTGTCGGCCCGGGCCGAGGCCAGCTGGTCGCGCGAGCCCACGAGCTGGGCCTCCACCGCCGCGATCTGGTCGCGCCAGCGCAGGATGCGCTCCGCGGCCGCCTGCTCGCGCTCCTCGAGCTCGGCCAGCTGCTCGGCCTGCTTCTCGGCCTTGTCGCGCAGCACGCGCACGCGGTCGGTTATCTCGCGGTCCTGATCGGAGATGCGGTCGAGGAACTCGGCCTGCTCGAGCAGGTCGCCGAAGCCGTCGGACTCGAGCACCACGGTGAGGGCGTCGGGAGAATCGGCCTTGTAGATCTCCACCAGCCGGGCGGCCAGGACCTTGCGCGCGGTCACCAGCTCGCTGCGCAGCCGCTCGAGCCGGTCGCGGGCCTCCTCGAGGCGGTCGCGCACCTCGAGCAGCTCGGCCTTCTGGGCGTCGAGACTCGCCTGCGCGCGATCGAGTTGCCTCTCGGTGGCGGTGATCTCCCCCTGCACCGCCTCGATCCGGGTGTCGAAGCGCTGGATGGTGGTGGAGAGCACCGCCTCCGTCTGCTTCTTCTCCTCGATCTGCGAGCGCTTCTCCTCGATGCGAGACGACAGGGGCGCCGACAGCCCCGGCATGGGGAGCACGAGAAAGGCCGTCAGGGCAAGCGTTATCGGTAGGGCGAAGGTCTTCTTCATCGAGAAGGCGAGCGCGCGTTGTTTACCTGCGTTATGCAGGGAAATCGAGCGGTCGCGACGCGGCCACGATACCAACGCGCGTCGTGCCCGCAAGCGCTTTTCCTCGACCTGCAAGACAGCCTGCAGCAATCACTAATCTTCACTGCAATGGCACGACAGAAGGCAGTCTTCCCCCGCGACACAGGCCTCCAGGCCCGGATCCTGTTGACGCTGTTCCTGCTGGGCCTGCTCTACGTCGTGTTCATCGGGGCGCTCGTGGCCGCCGGAGCCGGCATCGCCCTGATCGTCGTGGTGATGGGCGTGCTCTCACTGGCCCAGCTGTTCTTCTCCGACAAGCTCGCCCTCAGGGCGATGGGAGCCAAGGAGGTCTCGCCCGAGGAGGCCCCCGGTCTCCACGCGATGATCGAACGGCTCTGCATCCAGGCCGACCTGCCCAAGCCGAAGATCGCCGTAGCCGACACCTCGGTGCCGAACGCCTTCGCCACCGGGCGGTCGCAGAAGAGCGCCACCGTCTGCGCCACCACCGGCATCATGCGCACGCTCTCGCCTAGCGAGCTCGAGGGCGTCATGGCCCATGAGCTGGCCCACGTCAAGAACCGCGACGTGCTGGTCATGACCATCGCCAGCTTCTTCGCCAGCCTCGCCTCGATCATGCTGCAGTTCGGCTTCTTCTTCGGCGGCGGCGGCGACGACGAGAATCCGAGCTTCCTGGTCATCCTGCTCGTGTCGGCGCTCGTCTACGTCCTCTCCTTCTTCCTGATGATGGCCCTCTCGCGCTACCGCGAGTTCTCGGCCGATCGCGGTGCCGCGATCGTGACCGGACGGCCGAGCGCGCTCTCGTCGGCGCTGGTCAAGATCTCGGGCGCGATGGAGACCGTCCCCACGCACGACCTCCGCGAGGTGCAGGGCATGAACGCCTTCTTCATCGTGCCGGCGAGCGTCAAGGGCTCGATCAAGTCGCTCTTCTCCACCCACCCCCCGATGGAGAAGCGGATCGAGCGCCTGCAGCAGCTCGAGTCGCAGCTCCAGCGCGGCGCCAGCTCCGCCGCGGCCTAACGCTTGGGCTTTCTCGACGCCATCTTCGGCTCGAAGGGCCGCCTCAAGGGGCCCGCGGCCGACCGGCTGTTCGCCATGACCACGGCCTACGTCACGCTCGAGACCGGCCTCAACATCACCAGCCGCGGCCTGGCCGGGATCGTGTTCCAGCCGATCGGCACCGCCGACTTCGACAGCATCATGACCGAGACCGAGGAGCTCCTGGCCAGCACCGCCGAGGAGACGGGCAGCACGGTCACGACCAAGGAGGACGAATTCGGCTACCGCTGGCTCGTCCTGGCCGACCCGGACTTCGACGACCTGGTGGTGGCCCTCAACACGGTCTCCACCCAGCTGCAGGGCGGTGGCTACGGCGACCGTCTGCTGGCCGCGGTCTTCTCCTTCGAGGAGAAGGGCAAGCCGCTCTACATCATCTACAACTTCAAGCGCGGCAAGTTCTATCCCTTCGTGCCGGCCAAGGGCGAGCAGGCTCGCAACAACGAGCGCGAGCTGCGCCTGCGGGCCCAGCTCGGTGAGGAGCTCCCATTCGAGGAGGAGCTCGGACGCTGGTTCCCGCTCTGGGACGTGCCGGTGTAAGTCCGCGTTCCCGCTGCGGTCCGCCCGGGTAAGCGTCCTCCAAGCGACACGTGGAGGGGCGATGGAAATCGAGCGGCCGTACAGCGAGGAGGACGTCGAGCGACTCAGGGGAACCGTGACGGTCGAGCACACGCTCGCCCGTCGCGGGGCCGAGCGACTGCGTGAGCGGCTTGGAGGCGAGGAGCCGGTGATGGCGCTCGGGGCGTCCACCGGCAACCAGGCGGTCCAGCAGGTCAAGGCCGGTCTCGAGGCCATCTACGTGAGCGGCTGGCAGGTGGCCGCCGACGCCAACCTGGCCGGCGAGATGTACCCGGACCAGAGCCTCTATCCGGCCGATTCGGTCCCGTCCGTGGTGCGCCGCATCAACCGCGCGCTGCGCCGGGCCGATGAGATCCACCACGCGGAGGGCGAGGACCAGATCGACTGGTACGCGCCGATCGTGGCCGACGCCGAGGCGGGCTTCGGCGGCGCGCTCAACTGCTTCGAGTTGATGAAGGGGATGATCGAGGCCGGCGCGGCGGGCGTGCACTTCGAGGATCAGCTCGCGTCCGAGAAGAAGTGCGGGCACATGGGCGGCAAGGTGCTGCTCCCCACCGCCCAGGCGGTGCGCAATCTGGTGGCCGCCCGGCTGGCCGCCGACGTGGAGGACGTCCCCACCGTGCTCGTGGCCCGCACCGACGCGCTCGGGGCGGACCTGCTGATGAGCGACGCCGATCCCGCCGACGAGCGCTTCCTCACCGGCGAGCGCACCGCGGAGGGCTTTCACCGCACGGAGAGCGGCATCGACCAGGCGATCGCCCGCGGCCTCGCCTACGCCCCCCACGCCGACCTCATCTGGTGCGAGACGGCCGAGCCCGACCTGGACGAGGCGGAGCGCTTCGCCGGGGCCATACGCGACGAGTTCCCGGACAAGCTGCTGGCCTACAACTGCTCGCCGTCGTTCAACTGGAAACGCGCGCTCTCCGACGACGAGATCGAGGGCTTCGCCGAGCGCCTCGGCGACATGGGCTACCGCTTCCAGTTCATCACCCTGGCCGGCTTCCACACGCTCAACCACTCGATGTTCGAACTGGCCCGCGGCTACCACGGCCGGGGCCTGTCGGCCTACGCCGAGCTGCAGGAGCGCGAGTTCGACAGCGAGCAGCACGGCTACACGGCCACCCAGCATCAGCGCGAGGTCGGCGCGGGCTACTTCGACGAGGTCGCGGAGATCATCTCCGGTGGCGAGGCGACCACCAAGGCGCTCACCGGCTCGACCGAGGAAGCACAGTTCGACTGAGCCCGGCCACGATCCGGCGGGCCGACCCGGGCGACTGCGGGGCCATTGCCGCGATCTACAACGAGGGGATCGCCGAGGGCCGCTCGACCTTCGAGACCGAGGAGCGTTCCGCCGCCGACATCCAGGCGTGGCTTGATTCGGCCGACCACCGGGTGCTGGTCGCCGAGGGCGGCGGAGCGGTCATCGGCTGGGCCCGGACCTCGCCCTACAGCCCACGTCCCTGTTACGCCGGGGTCCGAGAGGCCAGCGTCTACGTGCTCGCCGCCGAGCGCGGGCGGGGCACCGGCGGCGCGCTGGCCGCGGCGCTGAGCGACGACGCGGAGCAGGCCGGCTTCCACAAGCTCGTGGGGAAGCTCTTCGCGGACAACGAAGCCAGCCGTCGCCTCGTCGCCCGGCAAGGGTTCCGCGAGGTCGGCACCCACCACCGTCACGGCCGAATCGACGGCGAGTGGCGCGACGTGATCGTGGTCGAGCTTCTGCTCAGGCCACGCGGATGAGCTTCTTGTTGACGAACTCGTCGGCGCCGAAGCGGCCCAGCTCGCGGCCGAACCCGGAGCGCTTGACTCCGCCGAAGGGCAGCTCGGCGCTCTCGGCCCCGACGGCGTTGACGAACACCATTCCGGCTTCGATCCGGTCGGCCACGCGCAGGGCCTGCTCGTTGTCGGTGGTGAGCACGTACGAGCCGAGGCCGAACGGCGTGTCGTTGGCCAGCTCGATCGCCTCGTCCTCCGAGCCCACCCGGTAGACCGCGGCGACCGGGCCGAAGAACTCCTCGTGGTAGGCGTCGTTCTCGGTCTTGATGTCCGTCAGGATCGTGGTCTCGAAGAAGTTGCCGTCGCGCTCGCCACCAGTCACCAGCGTCGCGCCCTGGTCCACTGCGCGCTTGACCTGTTCCTCGAGACGTTCGGTGGCCGTTGCCGAGGAGAGCGGACCGACGGTGGTGTCCGGTGAGCTCGGGTCCTCGGCCTTGACCGCCGAAAGCGCGGCCGTGAACTTCTCGAGGAACGGCTCGTAGAGCTCGTCGATCACGACGAACCGCTTCGCCGCGTTGCACGCCTGGCCGGAGTTCTCGAGGCGCCCGCCGACCGCTGACTCGACGGCGTCGTCGAGGTCATCGGTGCTCAGCAGGATGAACGGATCCGAGCCACCGAGCTCGAGCACGACCTTCTTGAGGTTGCGCCCGGCGATCTCGGCCACGGCTGCGCCCGCCCGCTCCGATCCGGTGAGCGAGACGCCCTGGACGCGCGGGTCGGCGATCACCCATTCGATCTGCTCGTTGGTGGCGTAGATGTTGATGTACGCGTCCGCGGGGAAGCCGGCCTGCTGGAAGATCTCCTCCATCGCCGCGGCCGACTCGGGGCACTGCGGCGCGTGCTTGAGCAGGATGGTGTTGCCGATCACCAGATTCGGCCCGGCGAAGCGCGCCACCTGGTAGTAGGGGTAGTTCCAGGGCATGATGCCGAGCAGCACGCCGAACGAGCTCCGGCGCACGAAGGCCGAGCCCTCGCCCTCGCTGAGCTCGATCGGCTCGTCAGCCAGCAGGGACTGGGCGTTGTCGGCGTAGAAGCCGTAGATGTCGACGCAGAAGTCCACCTCGCCCAGCGCCTGCTCGATCGGCTTGCCCATCTCGCGGACGATGATCTCCGCAAGCCGCTGACGTTCCTCGCCGTAGATCTCGGCGACGCGCCGGAGCAGCTGCGCGCGCTCCTCCACCGTCGAGGAGCGCCCCCAGTCGCGGTGAGCGGCGTCGGCCCGGCCGATCGCGGCCTTCAGGTCATCGTCACCGATCGTCGGGTAGGTCTGCACCGTCTCTCCGGTCGCAGGATTGACGACTGCGTAATCACTCATGGCGCTCCCTCAGTATCTCGGCCTGTACGGGTCACTCGATGCGATCCGGTGCCCGACGGCGAGGCTATCGGAAGACCGCGCGGCCGATCACGAACATGCCCCGCTGGGGAAGGGAAAAGTCCCCGAGCTGCGCCTGCCGCGGGGCCGGGCCCATTTCTCCCAGATCCGTGCCGGCGATCGTTGCACTGCTCGCACCTGCCGCCCACAGGGCCAGCGGGTTGGCCGTGAACCGTTGCCCATTGGGTGCCTGACCCACGAGCCTCACCCGCCCGGCTCTCAGCGCCACACTCGCCACCCGGGACATGAGGGCCAGGACCGGCGGAGACCGCCAGGCAGGCCCGGGAAGAATCGACACCATCGTGTTGAGCAGCCTCGTCACCGGGGTCGACTGCAGTTCGGTGGTCCACTCGAGGTCGCCGGAGCGGACCTCCAGGCGACGCGGGCCCGTCCAGTCGATCTCGATCGGACCCTCACGGACCTCATCGACCTCGGCTCCGAAGTAACGCGTGCAGGCCAGCTCGGCGGGCTGGTCCTGGTAGAAGGTCCAGCGGCCGCCCGGGTCCCGGTGCCACACCGATCGGTAGCCGGGGCCGATCGAGGACGCGGGGAAGCGGCGCAGGCCGAGCACGTGCCCGGAGCGGAAGGGGAGGCCCATCACCCCGTAGCCGAAGAAGCGCTCTCCCGAGCCGGGTGGCAGCTCGGCGCGGCGCTCGAGCTCTGCGACCAGTTCGGCAGGCTCACGCACGCGGGAACGTCACGGCGCCCGGGCCGTCACGGCCCAGGTCGACGCCGGGGCGACCACGGCGCCGCCGTCGACCACGAACTCCTCGAGGGCCGCGCGCAGCGCGGCGGTGATCGCCGGCCTGATCTCGTCCACTCGCTCGCCCCACATGCGCAGCACCTCGGCCGCCGGCCCGAGCGCCATGTTGAACGCCACCGCCTCCTCCAGGTCGCGGCCGACCCTGTAGGGCAGGTCCTGGCGGGCGAGCCGGATGTCCTCGTAGCCGGCGTGCCTGAGCACATCGGAGACGGTGTCCGCGTTGGCCATCGAGAACGGACCGGGTCCGCAGCGCGGCACATCGGACTCCTCCGGCTCGTCCAGGTACTCCGCCACGACGAGCTCGGCGCGGTGCATGAACTCGTTGTCGAGCTTGCGCCGCCAGACCACCATGTTCAAGAGCCCGCCGGGAGCGAGCGCCGTGCGCACGTTCCGAAGCGCCGTCACCGGGTTGGCGAAGAACATCGTTCCCATGCGCGAGAACGCGTAGTCGAACGTCTGATCGAAGCTCGCCCGCTCCACGTCGCAGGCCGCGTAGCTCACGTTCTCGATGCCGGCTTCGGCGGCCTCCGCGACGGCCGTCTCGATCATTCGCTCGGCCACGTCCACTCCGTGGGCGTGTCCCGCGGCGCCCACCAGCTCCGCGAGGCGAACGGTCGTGTCGCCCAGGCCGCATCCGATGTCGAGCACGCGGTCGCCCTCGTGTGGCGGGTTGGCCGCGAGCGCCGCCTCACCGTGGCCCATCAACCCCTCGCCCGCGACGTCGCGGTACTCGATCCAGATGTCGAACAGGGGGCCGTTCCAGGCCTCCGTCGCCTCGAGGTTGTCGGGCACCACTCGGATCGCGTCTGCCATCAGCCCGGCTGCGCTTTCATCTCCCGCCCCACGTTACCGAGCCTCCCTCCTTACGTCCTCGGCGTTATTCGCTCTCACCGTCGTAGTAGTCGAGCTCGGTCCCGAGGCGGTACATCCTTCCGTCCTCACCGGCCCGGGTCCAGACACCGATCTTGTTGCTGTCCGGGTAGATCGTCGTGGCCGGGTAGAGGTTCTCGCCCCACATGAGCACCCGGACCGTCTCAGTGGTGTCGTTGCGGACCTGGTGCGCACCGCCGGGGCCGGGCGCGAAGAACGCGATGTCCATCGGTTCGAGCCGGTTCTCGCCGTCGGGCTCTCGCAGCGTCGGGTTGCCGGCGAGCACGAGCATCCACTCCTCCTCGGAGTTCTCGTAGTGATACGGGCAGACCGACTCTCCGGGCGGGATCTCGTAGAGCGTGGTGCCGACCCGCTCCGCGCCCAACGACCCGCCGAAGCGCCACATGGCTGCGCGGAAGCCGGGCGGATCGTCCGGGTCGAGTTTAAGGTCAGGGCGATTGAGGGAGACGCGTGGCATCGCAAGACCCTACGAGAGCCACCGTCGGGCGAAGCGCAGCAGACGATCGAACGCGGTCTCGCCGGACAGCAGCTTCCGCGTGAAGAACCCGGTCGCCACGGACCCGTGGCCGCCCGGCATCCGTAGATACTCGACCGGGATGCCCACCGCCGTGGCCCTGGCCACAAGCCGGTCGTCGAGCTTGGTGGGGACGATCGTGTCCTCGGTGCCGTGCACTGCGAACAGGGGTGCTTCATCACGCTCGAGTGCGCAGGTGGCCGGGGCGAGGAGGATCGCTCCCCACAGGTCGCCCACGAACCTCACCGGCGGAGGCTTGATGCCGTAGTCGTCAGCGTCACGTCCCTCATCTGCCCTAACGGATCTGCATCCCCGAGATGGCCCGGGCGATCACCAGGCGCTGGATCTCCGACGTCCCCTCGAAGATCGTGTAGATCTTGGCGTCGCGGTGCATGCGCTCCACCGGGTACTCCCGCGTGTAGCCGTTGCCGCCCAGGATCTGAATCGCGCGCTCCGTGGCCCACACCGCCACCTCGCCCGCCTTGAGCTTGGACATGGAGCCCTCGGCCGATTCGAAGGGCACGCCGGCCTTGCCCATCCAGGACGCTCGCCATACGAGCATCCGGGCACAGTCGATCTCCATCTTCATGTCGGCAAGGGCGAACGCGATCGCCTGGTTCTCGATGATGGCCCGGCCGAACTGCGAGCGGTCCTTGGCGTACCCGAGCGCGAACTCGTAGGCCGCGCGCGCGATGCCCAGCGCCTGGGCCCCCACCGTCGGGCGGCTGACCTCGAAGGTCTGCATCGCGGCCTGAGTCTTGCCCCGCGTGCCCTCGCGGGCGCGGGCCAGTCGCGAGTCGAGCTTCTCCTTGCCCCCCAGCAGGCAGCTGCCGGGGACGCGGCAGTCGTCGAGGAAGACGTCGGCGGTGTGCGAGGCACGCAGGCCGTGCTTCCTGACCTTGGTGCCCATCTCCAGGCCCTTGGTCCCGGGCGGGATCACGAACCCGGCCTGGCCGCGCGCCTTCAGCTCGGGCTCCACCGAGGCCACGACCACGTGCACGTTGGCGATGCCGCCGTTGGTGGCCCAGGCCTTCTGCCCGTTGAGCACCCATTCGTCCTTGGCCTCGTCGTAGCGGGCCCGCGTGCGCAGCGACGAGACGTCTGAGCCGGCGTCGGGCTCGGAGACGCAGAACGAGCCCACCTGCGGCGCGGCCTCGGTGCCGAAGCACTGCGGCACCCATTCGCCCAGCTGCTCGGGCGTGCCGGCGCTGAAGATCCCGGCCACGGCCAGCGACGTGCCCATGATCGACATGCCGATCCCGGCGTCGCCCCAGAACAGCTCCTCGTTGACGATCGGCAGCGTCAACCCGGTGGGATCGGCCCAGAACTGGGCGAGCCCTTCGAAGCCGTACAGCCCGATCTTGGCCGCCTCCTGGATCACCGGCCAGGGGGTCTCCTCGCGCTCGTCCCACTCCGCCGCGACCGGTCGCACCACGTTCTCGGAGAAGCCGTGAACCCACTCGCGAATGTCGCGCTGGTCCTGGTTCAAAGCCATTGAGAAGGAGCTCTCCGCAACCTCGGGTGGCGCCATGGCGGCCTCGGCGGCCGCCGTGGCCTGCTCGGTCGTCACGGCCTGATCATCTGCGGCCTGGGCGCCGGTATCCATTCCGTCTCATCTCCGGGTCGGTTGCGCGAGAGCTTGTCATGCTTGCCCCGTGGCGGGCTATCGCGAACATCGCCCCGCGCCGGGGTTGGCGGCGGTGGTGGCCTGCACCTGGGAGCGGTCGGGGCCGGCAAACGGCCCGGTGGAGGCACGGGTGCTTCCCGATGCATGCGCCGATCTCGTCTGGACGTCGAGCGGCGGCCTCTTCGTCGCGGGACCCGACACCGGCCCGGTCCTCCATCGGCTGACCGGGGAATTCCGGGCCGTTGGCCTGCGCATGCGGCCGGGCACCGCCGGCGCCGTGCTGGGCCTGCCGCTCAACGAGCTGAGGGACCTGCGGGTTCCGCTCGAGGAGCTCTGGGGCCGGGAAGCCGTACGGCTGGCCGACGCGCTCGAGGCCGCACCGGGTCCCGACGACCGTCGCGCCCTGCTGGAGCGTGCGGTCGGGCCGAAGGTGGCATCGGCTCCGCTCGATCCGCTGGTGCTCGGTGCCATACCCCTTCTCGGACGTCAGGGCAGCCGGGTGACTGACGCCTGCCGGGCGCTCGCCGTGAGCGAGCGCCAACTGCGCCGGCGCTTCGACCGGGCCGTCGGCTACGGGCCGAAGACGCTTCACCGCGTGCTGCGCTTCCGCGGCTTTCTCGAGCGCGTGCGGGAGGGCGCGCCCGGCAGCGACGGCCTGGCCGCGGTGGCAGCCGGCCTCGGCTATGCCGACCAGCCGCACCTCACCCGCGAGTGCCGCGCCCTCGCCGGGCTCACGCCCGCCGAGCTCGCCCCCTAGGGTCGCGCGTCCGAAATGTTCAAGACTTCGTCCCGCCGCTGCGCGACCATGCGGTCATGCTCCCCTCACGCCTGAACGCAGTGACCCTGGTGACCGGTGACGTACCGGCCCGCCGAGCCTTCTACGAGTCGCTCGGCTGGCGCTCCGCCCTCCCCCCAGGCGACGACTACGCCCGCTTCGAGCTCGGCGGCGCGACGCTTTCCATCTGGAACGAGCGGGAGGCGCGGGCCGAGATCGCCGACCCGATACGAAGCCGGGGCTTCGACTTCGGCGGCTTCACGCTCGCCGCGGCCGTCGGGCGCGAAGACCAGGTGGACGAGGCCCTGGAGACGGCGCGCGCCGCCGGCGCCCCGATCGTGGCCGAGCCGGTAGCCCGCCCGTTCGGCGGCCGTTCGGGGTATTTCGCCGACCCGGCCGGTGTGGCCTGGGAGGTCGTCTGGATACCGAACACCACCATCGACGAGAGCGGCGTGCTGAGCTTCGACGGCTGACGGCCGGACCTCTCGGGCCGGGCTCGCCGTAGACACGGCATGACCCGACGCCGTCGCATCGCTGCGCTGTTCACGCCGTTCGCCCTGACCCTGTCCGTCCTGGCCGTGGCTCCTCCGGCGGCCGGAGCCGACGGCCTGCCCATCCTCGGTGTCGACGCCAACCCCGTCCGGGCCCTCGGCCAGGACGTGGCCTACGTCACCCGCCGGGCCGAAGCCGGCACGAGGCTCGCGGCGATCGATCCCTACACCGAGCGGCCGCGGCGGCGGGTGATCCTGCCGGGACGCCTCTCGGTCCCGGCCGTGGCCTACGACGCCACGCCCAGCGGCCTGACCGCGGACGGCAGCACTCTCGTCCTGATTCAGCCGCGCCGGCGCTTCCCGCGGGCGAACACGCGCTTCGCGCTCGTTGACACCGCCACGCTGCGAATCCGGCGGCGGCTCGCGCTCCGGGGGGACTTCAGCTTCGACGCCCTCTCCCCCGACGGCCGTCTCCTGTACCTGATCCATTACCTCTTGCCGCGGAACCCGTCGCGCTACGAGGTGCGCGCTTACGACCTGCGCCGCAATCGCCTGCTCGAACGGGTCATCGTGGACCCGCGTGAGCCCGATGAGCGCATGAGCGGCCTGCCCGTGACCCGCGCCACCGGCGACGGAGGACGCTGGGAGTACACGCTCTACCAGGGCCGCGAGTACGCGTTCATCCACGCGCTCGACACGGAGGACGCGGAGGCGTTCTGTATCGACCTCGACGGGCTGGCCGCCCCCCGAAACGGCCTCTGGGGCGTGAAGCTCGACCTCGACGGAGGAGCGCTCGCGGTCAACGCCGGCCGGCGCCGTCTGGCCACGGTGGACACCGACACCCTGCGGGCCGAGATCGTGCGAGCCCGGCCCGCCGCGGCGGTGGCGCGAGGCCCGGAGCCGGACCGTCCCGCCGGCCAGGGCGTGCCGTGGCTGTTGATCGCCCTGCCGACGCTGGCGATGACCGTGGCGCTGGCGCTCCTGTCGCGTCAGGCCGCGAGGCGCAGCTCGCCGCCCGCGACCGCGGGTGACTGATCCTCCGCCGCCCGGACGATGCGCTGGGTGGCGCTGTCGAGCGCCCCGGCCGAGAGCAGCGTCGCCGCTGCGTTGCTCACAAGGCGGCCGGTCAGCCCACGGCCGCCGCGGATGCTCACCGAGGCGCTCAGCTGAGCCCCGCTGCCCTCGGAGGCGAGCGCGTAGCGCACCTCGAGGGCGAACGGGCCCTCGGCCGACAGCTCGAGCCCGTCCTCGCCGGCGGCGTGCACCTCCACTTCGAATCCGACTCCCACCCCGGCCACCCGGCCGGTCACCCGGACGCGCGTGCCTTCGCACAGCCGCCCGCGGCACGGGCTGCGGCGGCTGTCGAGGTCGTCGAGGTCGAAGTCGACCGGCGACCAGCGGCGTATCGCGCTCGGGTCGGTGAGCACCTCGAGCACCTGCTCGGGTGTCGCGTTCGCGGAGGCTGTAGCGGTCCAGGCGGCCACGGCCGAGACCTTGCCAGTGCGCGCCGCCCCGATCTGAGCGATAGCGCACACTGCGCCTGCGGCCGTCAGTCCGGGATCAGGCCCTCACCCGTGAACTCACCCTGAGCCTCGCCGAAGGTGATGTCGCGCGGGGGGAGGATCACGTCGGACTCGACGAGCTCCTCGTCGGAAAGGGCGTTGCCGTCCGAGGCCACGATCTCGAGCATCTGCGACCAGAGCTCGTAGAAGCCGGTCTCGTCGCCCTGCTCGACGGCGGCCACCGCCCGGTTGTCGAGTTCGTTCAGGCGGTCGGCGTCCTCGTCGGGCAGCTTGAACTGCCCCTCCCCCGACACCCGTACGATCACGCGTTCTCCTTGCCCTGCTCGAGCTCGGGTGACGGCTCGCCGCCCGAGCCCAGCTCGGCCTTCATCTTGGCCAGCTCGTCGTCCACCTGCGCGCCGCTCGTGAGCTGCTGGAGCTCTTTCTCGATGTCGTCCTGGCCGGAGCCGAGCTGCGTGATGTCGTCGAAGGTGCCGGCCGCCTCGAGCTCCTCCACAGCGCCGGCGCGGGCGCGCATGGTCTCGGTCTTCTCCTCGGCCCGCTGCATGGCGAGCCCGAGATCGGCCATCTCCTCGCCCACGCCGGACGCGGCCTCGGAGATCTTGACCTGGGCCTCGGCGGCGGAGTACTGGGCCTTGATGACCTCCTTCTTGGTGCGGAAGGCCTCGATCTTGGTGCGCAGCTTCTGCTCGTTCTCGGTGAGCTTCTCCTGCTGGCCCTCGAGCTCGGTGATCTGCGTGTCGAGCGATTGCAGCTCGGTCTGGGCCAGCGTCTTGCGCTCGAGCGCCATCCGGGCTAGGTCCTCGCGGTTCTGTGACAGAGCCTGACGAGCCTGGGTGTCGAGCTTGACCACCTGCTGCTCGAGCTTCGAGGACTGCATCTGCAGCCGCTTCTTGGCCGTGACGACGTCGGCGATGCCCTTCTTGACGTTCTGGAGCATCTCGACCTGCTTCTGATACCCGTAATCGAGGGTCTCCCCCGGATCCTCGGTCCGATCGAGCATCCTCGAGATCTTCGACTTGATTACGGTGGACATCCGGCCGCCGAGACCTGGCACTGGCGTCTCCTTCAAACTCGTGTCGCGGTGCGGCCTCGTGGTCGAGGCCCAGCGACAAGACTAGCCAGACGCCGCCCACGTGTGATGCTTCCGACGCCATGACCGCCAAGGCGCCCTCCGACTCGAGCGCCGTTCTCAGCCGCTGGATGGGTGTGGGCGACGCCAACCTCGCCGGCAACGTGCACGGCGGGGTGATCCTGCACATGTGCGACGAGGTGGCCGGGATTGCCGCGGTGCGGCATTCGGGCACGCGCGTCGTGACCGCCGGGATGGACCGCATGACCTTCCGGCACCCGGTGCTCGTGGGCGCGCTGGTGACCGTACGGGCCACGGTCAACGCGGTGTGGCGCACCTCGATGGAGGTGGGGGTGCGCGTGGAGTCGGAGAACGTCCGCACGCGCGAGTTGACGCACACCTCCACGGCGTACCTCACCATGGTCGCCCTCGACGACGAGGGCCGGCCGGCCGAGGTTCCCGCCCTCGATCCGGTGACCGCTGATGAGCAACGCCGCGCGCGCGAGGCTCAGCTGCGGCGCGACAACCGGCTGACCGAGCGGCGCCACATCGAGAAGGGCCGAGCCGAGCCGGAGTAGGCCGCCGGCGCTAGGCCTCCTGGCCCGGCCGCGTCTCGCGTTGTGGCTGTTCATCGTCCCCCGGCAGCTGGCGGAACTCGGCGAAGCGCTGGTTCCGGAAGCTGAAGCGCACCTTCACCACGCCCTTGCAGGGCCCGCCCGGGCCGGTGCGCAGGCGAAACGAGGCCAGCACCGTGCTGCCCTCGTCCCTCAGCGAGACGAGGTCGGCGCGGCACGGCAGGCTGGCGTTGAAGGCGCGCGCCGCGGCGTCGGAGCGCAGCCGGAAGGGCACACCCTGGTCGACCAGCGCCCCGCGCACGAAGAACATCGCCGCGCGCGGATAGTCGCTGCGCTCGAGCGCCTGCAGCCAGTCGCGGATGACGACGCCCTCGGGCGAGCGGACGCCCTGGCGGCGCGGCGCTTCGGAGCGCTCGGCCTGAGGAGCGGCGGGCTCGCCGTCGTCCGCACCGGAGGCGGGACCCGAGTCCGAGTCACAGCCCGCAAGGGCGGCCACGAGGGTCAACAGCACGATGAGGCGCACCGGGCGCATCCACTGAGGGTACGCCCGGTACGCCCGCAAGCGCGCCAGTTACGAGAGGATCACCCACGAGATGACGACCGACCGGGTGCTCGACACCGTCACCCGTCTGTTCGCGGGCTACGCCGACGGCGACAGGAGACCGTGCGCGGGCTCCTCGCGGACGATCTCACCGCCTACGTGACCAACGCCGAGGCCGGAGTGGACGAGGTCAGCGGCGCGGACGAGTACATGCAGCGCCTGCCCGACCTGACGGCCGTCGGCGGCAGCGCCCGCCTGACCCAGGTGCTCGGCATCGACGACCGGCGGGTGATGGTCATGGTCGAGATCCGGGCCGAGCGGAAGGGCAAGGCGCTCCACAACTTCGCCGCCTTCCTGGCCGAGGTGGAGGCCGAGCGAGTGCGCCGGCTCTGGATGGTCGACGCTCGCCCCGCCTACAGCGACGAGTTCTGGTCCTAGGCTCCGGCGCGCTCGGCCGGCAGAGCGTCCGCGGCCCGCTCGAGGCGCCGGCGCAGTTCCTCACCCCGCCCGGCGGCCACCGCGCGCGCCACCCGGCGCTCGCTCACCTCGACTCCACGGGCGCTGGCCAGTTCCACGAGCTCCTGGCGTTCCTCGCCCTCACGGGCCGCCTTGAGAAAGAGCCAGCCGAGCAGGAGCACCGTCACGATGCTTCCCTCCAGCATCATCAGCGTTCCGGCGATGCCCTGATCCTCCAGGGCCGAGATGTCCCAGATCGCCTGGCCCGGACCGTAGGCGGGATAGAAGTCGCTCTCGGACCAGACGAACACGTTGCCGAGCAACGCGGCGATGAGACGAACGGCCACGATGTAGAGCAGCTTGGCGCCGTTGCCGAACCACTCGGGCTGGGGCAGCGGCCCGAGGAGCGCGAACCACATCGTCACGCCGAAGAAGATGAAGGTCGTGTGCTGGAGCGCATGGACGGCGGGCGAGCTGATCGACGCCTCATAGAGCGCGGGCAGGTGCCACACGTAGAGATCGATCGTCCAGAGCGAGAGGGCCACCACCGGATGAGCCAGCACCCGCAGGCTGCGCGCCAGGCGGGTGGCCAGTAGCGGCTGCAGCACGGGACCGGTGAGGCCGAGGACGATGAACAGCGCGCCCAGGTCCGCGATGACCAGGTGCTGCGCCATGTGGGCCAGCACGAGCTCCTCGCCCAGGTGAGCCAGCGGCGTGGCCAGGCCGGCGATGACCAGAGCGATCCCGAGCGCGAACGAGACCATTCGCGCCGGCGCCACGGGCCGGCCCTGACGATCCAGCGTGCGCGCGCGCAGCGCATAGGCCATCAGCGCGGCCAGGGGCGGCAGCAACTGGAGCGGCTCGAATACGCCGCTACCGACGTGGGCGAGCGGAGCGACCACTAGCTCCGAGGATACGCCCGGAGGGGAAGCGCCTTCGCGCCGCGTGTGCGGCTCAGGCCGCGGAGATCACGTCGCCCGTGGCGTTCCCCGGCGCCTGCTCGAGCACGGCCTGGGCCTCGATCAGCTTGCGCTGGTAGTCGGCCCGCTGCATGCGCGAGACCACGAGCCGCTGCACCTGAGCCGTGCCCTCGAAGATCTGGTAGATCTTGGCGTCCCGGAACCACTTCTCGAGCGGGCAGTCCGTGGTCTGGGCGTAGGGGCCCACGAGGTCCATCAGGGTGGTGGTGGCCCACATGGCCGTGTCGCCCGCCTTGAGCTTCGACATCGAGCCCTGACCGGCGGTCATCGGCACACCGTTTCGGCCCATCCACGCGGCCCGCCAGACGAGCAGTCTCGAAGCCTCGACCTCCGTGGCCACGTCGGCCATGGTCTGCTGGATGCGCTGCTGCTCGAGCAGCGGCACGCCGTTCTCTTCCTTGCCCTCGAAGTAGTCGAGCGTCCACTCGTAGGCCGCCTGCGCGATACCCAGCGCCGACGCGCCCACCAGCGGGCGGGTGAGCTCGAAGGTCGCGAGTGCGCCCGAGGAGCGGCCGGTGGACTGGCCCGAGCGTGCCCGCTCCAGCTTGGCCTGGAGCTTCTCGTAGCCGCCGAGCAGGTTCTCCATCGGCACACGGCAGTCCTCGAGGATGAGCTCGGAGGTCTGCGATGCGCGGATGCCGAGCTTCGACTCCTTCTTGCCCATCGAGAAGCCGGGCGTGTCCTTGGGAATGACGAACGACGCCTGGCCGCGATGGCCGAGGTCCTTGTCGATCGTGGCCACCACCACGGTCACGTCGGCGATGCCGCCGTTGGTGATGAACACCTTGGTCCCGTTGAGCACCCACTCGTCGCCGTCCTGCACGGCGGTGGTGCGCAGCGAGCGCACGTCCGAGCCGGCCTGGGGCTCGGTCACGGCGTACGCGCCGAGCTTGATCTCGTCGCCCTCGCCGAAGCACTCGGGCACCCAGCGGCCGATCTGCTCCGGAGTGCCCGAGCTGGCGATCCCGGCCGCGGCCAGCGAGCCGCCGGAGATGGCCAGCGCGATGCCGGCGCAGCCCCAGTGGAGCTCCTCGGCATAGATGCAGGCCATGATGCCGTCGGGGTCGGAGCCGACCTTGGTGATCTGGCCCATCCCGTGGAGCCCCCACTCGCGGGCCGCCTTGATCACATCCCAGGGCACGCCCTCGGTGCGGTCGTACTCGGCGGCCACGGGCCGGATGACCTCGGCGGCGAACCTGCGACAGGTCCGCTGAAACTCGAGCTGATCGTCGTTGAGCCTGAAATCCACGTTCCGGTGCCTCCGCGGCTGCGTTGACTGACCAGTCAATCGTACATGGGCCGAGGTCATCCTGCGCGTTTCTCGCCCGCGGCGAAGCTATCGTCCGCCCCGCATTGGCCCGCATTGGCGCACTACTACTGGTGCTCGTCCTGACTCTGGGCGGCTGCAGCCTCGGCGACGACGACACCCAGGAACCGCCCCAGATCGGGGTGCAGGCCGACGACGAGGAGGCCACGGAGAAGCTCGGCTTCCCCGCCAGCGCGACGCGGAACACCGTGCGCGTCGGCGGGAGCGACGCGGTGGCTGACGCCGCCGGCGTGGCCGGCGCCCTGTACCCGGCCACCGGAGACAGCGACCGGCCCACGGCGGTGGCGCTGGTCGATCAGGAGGACTGGGTCACCGGCATCGCTGCCTCGGTCCTGGCCGGCCCGCCCATCGCCGCCCCGATCCTGCTCACCGACGGCGACGAGTTGCCGGCGGTCACCGAGGACACGCTCGAGCACCTGGACCCGAAGGGCTCCGACCTTTCCGAGGACGCGCAGGTGATCCGCGTCGGCCCCGACGTGGCGACCCCGGAGGGATTCAAGACGGCGAGGATCGAGGGAGCCGACCCCTATGCCCGCGCGGCCTCGCTCGACCGGTTCTTCTCGGCGGCTCGCGGGGAGCCGTCCAACGACGTGGTGCTCTACTCGGGCGAGAGCGCCGAGTGGGCGATGCCCGCTGCGTCCTGGGCCGCGCGCGCGGGCGACGCCGTGCTGCCGGTCAAGAAGGACGCGATCCCTGCCCCGGTGCTGCGCGCGCTGCGCGAGCACGAACGGCCCAACGTCTTCGTTCTCGGTCCGGCGCGGGTCATCTCTCAGAAGGTGATCGACCAGCTCGAGAAGGACAGGCAGCTGGCCGCCTCGGTCGAGCGCATCGACGCCGACACCCCGGTGGAGGGGGCCATCGCCTTCGCTCGCTACGAGAAGGGCGATTTCGGCTGGGGGGTGGTGGTGCCGGGCTACAACTTCGCCGTGGCCAACCTGTCCCGGCCCCTGGACGCCGCGGCGGCAGCGCCGCTCGCCACGCGCGGGCTGTTCGCGCCGCTGCTTCTCACCGACGACGCCGCCAAGCTGCCCGAGGCGCTGGAGGAATACCTGCTGAGCGTTCAACCCGGCTACGAGGACGACCCGGGCCAGGCGGTCTACAACCGGGCCTGGATCCTCGGTGACGACGAGGCCGTGTCGGTGGACCAGCAGGCTCAGATCGACCGGATCATGGAGTTGATCCCGGTGCAGCCCACCTCGCCGTGATCCCTCGGCACTAGGATTCGGCGCGATGTCGGAGTACGAGCGCCCGGACCGCTTTGGCCGTGAACCCACGGTGGAGGACGTGCGTCAGCTGATGGGAGCCTCCACCCCGCACTTCGCTCTGCATCTGCGAAACCGGATCCGGACCCTGATCGGCGGGCTGGCCGCGGATCACCCGGCCCGGATCGAGGGCGAGCGCGAGATCGCCCGGCTCGACGCCATCGCTCTCGGCTCGGAGCGGCGCGGGCCGATCCAGCAGCACGAAGAGGGCTTGCCGAGCTACCGCGGGCCGGAGAGAGAAGCTCCGTGACACGGGTCACAGTCTTGGAATAGGAAGCGGCGCCCGCCCCTCCTGCGCAGTGGAACCGAAATTCGACTGCGAAGGAGCTTCAGATGTCTCAGAGGAGACGCACTCGCCTCGCCGGGCTGTCGGCGATGGCGGCGGTGGGCCTGTTGGCCCTGCCCGGGGCGGCCAGCGCCGCGGTGACGTCCAGCGTGGACGCCGCCGGCAAGCTGACCGTGACGAGCAACGCCGGTGATCCGATCACGATCACCTGTGTGGCCGGCAAGGTCCAGGTCAACGCCGCCGCGATCGGCGGCGATCCCAACTGCAGCGCGATCACGGCCCTGGAGGTCTACGGCGGCCCGCAGGCCAACGTGATCACGCTGACCGGGGTCGACGCGACCGCCTTCCCCGCACTGGTCGCCCCCGTGAAGGTCTACGGCGCGGGCGGGGACGACAGCGTCCTTGGAAGCCAGTTCGCCGACACGGTCAGTGGCGGCGCCGGCAACGACCGCATCGAGGGGGACAACAACCCGCTCAACACCCGCGACCAGTCGCTGGGCGAGGCCGGCAACGACACCATGGTCTGGAACCCCGGTGACGACGACGACCTCAACGAGGGCGGCGCCGGCAGCGACACCAGCGAGGTCAACGGAGGTGGCGACGAGCAGTTCACCATCGCCCCTTCGGCCACGCCCGGTCGTGTCTCCTTCGACCGCACCGGCCCGTCGCCCACGCCGGGGCCGTTCAACGTCGACATCGGCACCACCGAGCGCCTGGACTTCAATGCAGGCAACGGTGTCGACACGCTGACCACCACCGGCGCGCCGGCCATCGCCCTCGACGTTGACGGCGGCGAAGGCGACGACGTGCTCGAGGGCGGCGACAACGCCGACCTGATTCGCGGTGGCGGCGGCAACGACCGCATCGAGGGTGACAACAACCCGCTGGGCACCCGCGATTCGTCGCTGGGCGAGGCGGGCGACGACACCATGGTCTGGAACCCCGGCGATGACGACGACGTCAACGAGGGCGGCGACGGCAACGACACCGTCGAGGTCAACGGCGGCGGCGTGGACGAGGACTTCCGCGTGAAGCCCTCGAGCACTCCGGGACGGGTGGCGTTCGACCGCATCGGCCCCTCCCCGACGCCCGGTCCGTTCAGCGTCGATATCGGCACGTCTGAGCAGCTGGTGCTGAACGCGGGCGCCGGCAACGACACGCTGTTCGGCAGCAAGGGGCTCGCTCGGCTCATCAAGAGCACCCTGAACGGCGATGACGGCAACGACCGCATCAAGGGCACCGACGGCGAGGACCTCCTCTCCGGCGGCGCGGGTAAGGACCTGGTTCGCTCCCGCGACCGCGCCGAGGACCGCGTGGAGTGCGGCGACGGCTTCGATCTCGCGTTCGTGGACGACCGCGATCTCGTGCGTGGCTGCGACATCGTGCTGGGCGGCTTCCTGCGGGTCAAGCACAGCGCCAAGTCGGTCTCGCTGGCCGGCAACACGGCGGCGCTGAAGCTCAAGTGCACCACCGGCAGCTGCAAGGGCAAGGTGCACCTGGTCTACAAGGGCAAGAGCATCGGCTCGAAGTCCTACAAGCTCAAGGGCAAGAAGTCGAAGACCGTGCGGGTGAAGGTCGGCAAGCGCGGAATGCGGCTGCTCGACAAGGTGTCGCAGAAGGGCCTCAAGGTCCAGCTGCGCATCGACGCCAAGGATTCGAAGGGCAACGGCTGGCGGACGTCAGACCCGCTGCGCCTGAAGATCTAGGCACAGAACCACGCAGTCAGCAGGTCAAGCGCGGCGGGCGGCCCTTTTGTGGGGCCGCCCGTCGCGCTACTCTCGTGGCAGTCGTCACGAGCAGAGGAGACCTTGCGATGGCCTGGGAGAACAGCGTGCTGGTGGTGGCCAACGTCACGGCCACGGCGGACGAGCTGATGGCCGCCCTCCGCGAGCGGGCAGAGAAGGGGCCCTGCCGGTTCGTGCTCGTCGTTCCGGCAGAAGCCGCAGAGGGCAAGGTCCAGCTGGAAGCCGCCCTCGAGAAGATGCGCGGCGCCGGCCTCGAGCACGTCAGCGGAACCGTCGGTGACCGCGACCCGGTGGTGGCGGCGATGGAGGCGTGGGACCCGATGAAGTTCGACGAGATCGTGGTCTCAACGCTGCCCAGCGGCTCATCGCGCTGGCTGGGCGTCGACCTGCCGCGGCGCCTGGGCAAGCTCACTTCGGTGCCCGTGCACCACGTGGTGTCCCATCCCCGGCGCGAGGTGCAGACCCAGCCCGTTCCCGAGCGCGAGAGCCTCGGCGTGCTGTCGCCGCTCGCCGCGGCGCTGACGAACAAGCGCTAGCGAAGCAGCCGGCTCGGCCGGCTGCGCACGATCCCGGTCAGGCGACCGCGGCGGGGGTCTCGAGCCCCGACTGCTGAGCCACCCGCTCGCGGTGCTCGGCGGCCGAGCCGAACATCAGCGAGTTGGTCTTGGCTCGCTTGAGGAAGAAGTGGAGGTCGTGCTCCCAGGTGAAGCCGATTCCACCGTGCACCTGCAGCGACGAGGTGCACACCCGCCAGCCGGCGTCCGAGGCGTAGGCCTTGGCCAGCGAGGCGGCGAGCGTCCGCGTCTCGGGCTCGGAGTCCGCGCACCAGGCCGCGTAGTAGGTGCCCGAGCGTGCGCCCTCCACCTCGAGCAGCATCTGCGCGCACCGGTGTGAAACCGCCTGGTAGGCGCCGATCGGGCGGTCGAACTGCTTGCGGTCGCGCGCGTACTCCACCGCCATCTCCATCGCGCGCTGAGCCACGCCCACGCTCTCGGCAGCCACGGCGGTGGCGATGCGGTCAACGGCCGCGTCGAGGTCTCCGGGCAGCGGGTCGCCGCCCTCGACCCGGACCCGGGCGAAGCGGCGGGTGGGGTCCATGCTCTCGAACGGCTCCACCTCCGCGGCCGATCGCTCCACCAGCACGGCGCCGTCGGGTCCGGCGATGACGATCACGTCGGCGCTGTCCGCGTCGGGAACGAGGCGAGCCTCTCCCCCGAGTCCTTGGCCAGGCCGACCGCGCCGGTGAGCTCGCCCGTGGCGAGCCCGGGCAGCCAGCGGGCCTTCTGCTCGTCTGAGCCGGCGTACTGCAGCGCAAGGCCCGCCGCGGCGCTCGACAGGAACGGCACCGGCGCGAGCGCGTAGCCGAGCTCTTCCATGAGGATGATCAGCTCGACCGTGCCGAGCTCCTGGCCGCCGTGCTCCTCGTCGATGAAGATGCCCGCCCAGCCCAGCTCCGCCATCTCCTTCCAGGCGTCGTCGTCGTAGGCCTTGGCCTCGGCCAGCTCTCGGACCCGCTCGGACTTGAAGCGCGCGGCGAGGAACTCTTTGGCGGTGCGCTTGATGGCCTGCTGGTCGTCGGTGAAGTCGAAGTTCATCTCAGGCTCCTAGCGCAGCTTGGGCAGGCCGAGCACCCGCTCGGCGATGATGTTCTTGAGGATCTCGGTGGTGCCGCCCTCGATCGAGTTCGCGCGGGAGCGCAGCAGGCGGTAGGTCCAGGCCGACTCCCAGTCGGCGCCGTCCTCGCCCAGGATGTCCACCGCCAACTCGGTCAGCGCCTGGTTGATCTCGCCCCACTGCCACTTCGGCAGCGAGCCCTCCGGGCCGGGGACGCCGGTCTTCATTATCGAGGTGAGCCCGCGCCACGAGTTGAGCCGCAGGAGCTCCACCTCGATTGTGAGCTGGGCGAGCCGCTGGCGAATCAGCGGGTCATCGGCCACGCCGCGCTCGCGAGCGAGGTCCTTGACGTCCTCGAGGGCGATTCTCACTCCGGCGGCCGCCGACGCGCCGAGACCGGCGCGCTCGTTCATCAGCGTGGTGATGGCCACTCCCCACCCGTTCCCCACACCGCCCACGACGTTCTCGTCGGGGATGCGAGCCTCTTCGATGAACAGCTCGTTGAACTCGGGCTGATTCGTGATCTGGTGCAGCGGGCGGACCTGCACCGCCTCCTGCTCCATGTCCATGATGAAGTAGGTGAGGCCCTGATGCTTGGGGACGTCCTGATCGGTGCGCGCCACGAGCATGCACCATTTGGACTTGTGGGCGAAGGTGGTCCACACCTTCTGGCCGGTGACCACCCACTCGCCGTTCGACTTGACCGCCTTGGTCTTGAGCGAGGCCAGATCCGAGCCTGACTCGGGCTCCGAGAAGCCCTGACACCAGATCTCCTCGCCGGTGAGGATCGGCTTGAGCCAACGCTCCTTCTGGTCGTCGGTGCCATGGTGGATCACCACCGGCCCGCCCATGACCATGCCGAGGACGTTGGCCGGCTGGGGAGCGCGCGCCCGGGCCATCTCCTCTCCGAACAGCGCCTGCTCGATCAGGGTGGCGCCGCGGCCGCCGTACTCCTTCGGCCACGAGAAGCCGGCGTAGCCGGCGTCGTAGAGCTGGCGCTGCCACGCGCGCCGGTGATCAAAGGCCTCGTCCTCGCCGGGCGGATCCTCACCGGGATGGTTGCCGGCGAGCCAGGAGCGCAGCTCGTCGCGGAAGGCCTCTTCGGAGGGCGACAGCGTCAGGTCCATGCGCGGTAATGTACCAAGGAGTACACAATGCAGGGCAGCCCCGACATTCCTCGACGCCTGCCCCGCGGCAGCCATGGTCTCGACCGCGGGTTGGTGGCCGCGTCGCAGCGGACCCGCATCCTCGAGGCGGTGGGCCGCGCGGTGGCCGAGAAGGGCTACGCCGCGGCGACCATCGAGGACATCGTGCGCGGCGCCGGCGTCTCCAAGAAGACCTTCTACGAGCACTTCAGCGACAAGGAGGACTGCTTCCTCGCCGCGTACGAGGCCGCGGCCGACGAGCTCTTCGCGCGCGTGCGCGAGGCTCAGGCGGCGCCCGGCTCGTGGCTCGAGCGCACCCGCGCGGGCATCTCGGCCTATCTGCGCTGGCTGGCTGCCGAGCCCGCGCTCGCCCGTGTCTTCCTGATCGAGGTGGCGGCCGCGGGACCGCTCGCGGCCGAGCGCAGCGAGGCCCTGCGGGACCGCTACGCCGCGCAGATGACGGAGCTTCAGCGCGACGCCCGGAAGGAGCTCCCCGAGCTGCCCGAGCCGCCCGTCGAGATCTTCCAGGCCGTGGTCGCGGCCGTGGACGACCTGGTGGTGCGGCGCATCCGCGAGGCCGGCGCCGAGGAGCTGACCGAGCTCGAGCCCCTCCTCGTCCACCTTCAGGTGTCGCTCCTGGCCGGTCCCGAAGTGGCCGCCCAGTCCGCGGGGTCCTAGGGCCTCAGTCGATCGTCAGGACGGCTTTGCCGCGCACTCGCCGCTCGATCAGCGCCTCGAGCGCGCCGGCGGCGTCGCGCCAGCTCGTGGTCAGATCGATCTGCGTGTCGAGCCTGCCGGCGGCCACCTCGCCGGCCAGGAAGGTCAGGTCGCTGACGGCGGAGTCGTTGCGGTCGAGCTCCTCGAAGACGCGGAACCCGTAGAGACGGACGCCCACCTGCGGGTAGAAGGCCGACGCGTCGAAGGTCGTCGGCTCGCCGGACGAGATCCCGAAGTTCACCACGATCCCCCATTGCTCGAGGCGGGTCATCGCGGCGGCGAGGGTGGGGCCGCCCACCGACTCGATCACGATGTCGTAGCGCGGTCCGTCGGGGTCCAGCTCGAAGACCAGCTCGTCCGCCCCGAGCTCGGCCAGGCCCTCGGCGCGCTCCGGACTTGTCGCCAAGGCCGTGACGTGCGCGCCGCCGCGATGGGCCAGCTGCACAGCGAAGCGGCCGACTCCCCCGGACGCGCCCGTGATGAGCGCGCGGCGTCCGAGCAGGGGGCCGGCCACGTCCAGCGCGCGGACGGCAGTCAGCCCGGCCACGGGCAGAGTCGATGCCTGCTCGAAGCTCACCTCATCCGGCAGCTCGGCCAGCCGGCGGGTGGGCACCGCGGCGAGCTCGGCCCAGGCACCCTCGTCCATCAGCCCCACCACGCGGGCGCCGGCGCGCGGCCCGCTCCCGTCGGCCGCCGCGTCACGCACCACGCCGGCCACGTCCCAGCCGTGCACCGTGCCCTCCTCGCGCCTGGGCAGGTAGCGCGCCTCGCCCCGGTTGAGGGAGACGGCGCGCACCTCCACCAGCGCGTCGCCCGGGCCGGGCGACGGTGCTTCGACCTCCGCCAGCTCGACCCCGCCGCGAGCGGACGGCCGGGCCACCAGGGCCCGCATGGTCTCTGTCGGCGGGGGCGGGGTCACTTGGGCCGCCAACCTACACCACGTACATTTCCGGCTGATGGAGCAGGCTTCCTCGTCCACGAGGGACCGGCCGGCGCGCAAGCGGCGGCTGCTCGCCGGCGTCGTGCTGGGTGTGATCGCGTTGGCCGCGGTCGTGGCCGCCGTGCTCGTGTTCACCGCCGACGACACCGACGAGCCGCCCGATCGCCCGGATGAGGTGGAGGCCGGAAGCCCGGTGGCTCTCTCCGAGGACGACCTGCGTTCGTACGTCCGGGATCTGGGCACGCCGGTGTACTGGGCGGGGCCACGTGCCGAGACCGACTATGAGGTCACCAGAACCGAGGACGCCAGCGTGTTCGTCCGCTATCTGCCTCGGGGCACCGTCGCCGGCGATCCCCGCCCCCGCTTCCTCACCGTCGCCACCTATTCGACGGCCGGTGCCTACGAATTCCTGCGCCGGCAGGGACGACGCGAGGGCTGGTCGTCTCAGCGGACCACGTCCGGCGCCCTCGTGGCGTTCGCCCAGGAGACCCCCACCAGCGTCTACTTCGCCTTCCCCAACGCCGATCTGCAGGTCGAGGTCTTCGCGCCGCAGCTCGACCGTGCCCGCGAGCTTGTGCTCGGCGGCGACATCGCGCCGGTGAGCGGCTAGCGCCGTGCGCATCGGCCTCTTCGTGGCCTACTGGCCCTGGTTCTCGCCCGAGGAGCAGATCGAGCTGGCCCGGCAGGCGGACCGCGTCGGGCTCGACTCGGTCTGGGTGGCCGAGGCCTGGGGCCAGGACGTGGTCTCGGTCCTCGGGCACCTGACCGCGGTCACGGAACGGATCGGCCTCGGCTCGGGCCTCATGCAGATCCCCGCCCGGTCGCCGGCGATGACCGCGATGACCGCGGCCACGCTCGACACCCTGTCCGGCGGCCGCTTCCGTCTCGGGCTCGGAGTGTCGGGCCCGCAGGTCTCGGAGGGCTGGCACGGCGTTCCCTTCGCCCGACCGCTGGTCCGCACGCGCGAGTATGTGGAGATCGTGCGCCGGGCGCTGGCACGCGAGGGCGGGCTCGAGTACGAGGGCGAGGAGTACCGGCTGCCCGTCGATCCGGAGGGTCTGGGCAAACCGCTCCGCCTGCTGGTGCGGCCGGTGCAGGAGCGAATTCCCCTCTATCTGGGGGCAATGGGCCCGAAGGCGGTCGAGCAGACGGCCCGCATAGCCGACGGCTGGCTCCCGTTCATGTTCACACCCGAGCGGGCTCCCGAGCTCCTGGCTCCGTTCGAGGGCTCGGACGTGGACATCTCCCCGGTGGTCATGGTCTGCGTCGACGCCGACCTCGACCGGGCCCGCGACCTCGCTCGCCCGTGGCTGGCCCTCTACCTGGGCGGCATGGGAGCCAAGGGCAAGAACTTCTACGTCGAGTCGGCCGAGCGCGCCGGCCAGGGTGAGGCCGCGCGGGAGGTGCAGCGCCTGTTCATGGCCGGCGATCGCATCGGCGCCGGTGCCGCGCTGACCCCGGAGCTGATCGACGGCTCGGCGATCTGCTGCCGGGCCTCGGAGCTCGATGAGCGGCTTGCTGCCTATGAGCGCGCCGGCGCCACCACACTGCTCGCCCTGCCCTTCGGCGACCGCCCGGCGATCGTCGACGCGCTCGGTGCCGCCGTGGCCGTCTGAGCGAGGCCCCCGCGCTCAGCCGTTGCCGGCCGCGCGGCGGGCCAGCGCCAACTCGCGCCGGACGGTGGCGGTCTGGTTGGGAATCTGGAGCCGCTGCTCGAGGTAGGGGATCGCCTCGGTGGGCCGGCCGGCCAGCCGCAGCGCCCGGCCGAGATTGAACAGCGCGTACGCGTAGTCGATGTCGGTGGTGCCCTCGGGAAACGACTCCACCGCTTGCTGCAACAGCGGAATCGCCTCCTCGTAGCGCCCCGCGTTGAGCAGGTCGAAGCCCTGTTGGTTGAGCTCCGCGCCGCTCGGGTCCGCCGCTGCGGGTGTCTCGGGGGCGGGCGTCTCGCGGGCGGGCTGCTCGGCCGGCGGCGCGGGGTCGACCGGCGTTTGGGACGCCTGCTCGCTCTCGTTCTTCTCCGCCTTCTCCGCCTTCTCCGTCTTCTCCGTCTTCTTCTCCTTGGCCTCCGCCTGCTGCGCCGACCCCCTTCCCTCGCTGCCGCCCGAGCCGGCCCCGATCTCGTTGTCGCCGCCGCCCGAGCTGAGCGCGGCCACCCCCGCGGCCACCGCCAGCGCGACGATCAGCGCGGCAAGGATGAGCGGGAGCCGGCGCGAGCTGCCGGACGCGGGCCGGTCCTCGGGAGCGGGCCGGCTGGGCGGCGATCCGGGTGGAGCCGCCAGCGGGCGCGTTCGCGCTGTCGGGGGCTCGGCCGGCTGCGTGGGCGGCGCTCCGAGCGCCTCGGCCAGGTCTCGGCCCAGCTTGCCTGCCGAGGCAGGTCGCTCGACGGGCTCGCGTGACATGGCCGAGGCCAGAAGCTCGGCTGCGGCCTCCGGCGCCTGCGGCCAGTGGTCGCGCAGGTCGGGCGGCGGCTCGGAGGCGATCGAGTGGGCGATCTGAAGCGGCGTCGCGCCGTCGCGCGGCTTGTGGCCCGCGAGCGCCTCGAAGCAGACGGCGGCCAGCGCGTAGACGTCGACGGCCGAACCGGGCTCGCGCCCCTCCAGCTGTTCCGGGGCCATGTAGGCCGCGGTGCCCAGCACGGTGCCGCTGCGGGTGATGCGCGTCCCGTCGGCCACGGTGGCGATGCCGAGATCCACGAGCTTGGCCACGCCGTCGTTTCGGAGCAGGATGTTGCCGGGCTTCACATCACGGTGGATCACGAACTCGTCGTGGGCGTGGTCCAGCGCTTCGCCGATCTCGGTCGCCATGGTGCCCACCCGGCCCGGATCCAGCGGTCCACGCCGCAGCGCGCGCGACAGCGGCTCGCCCGGGACGTACTCCATGACGATCAGGACGCCCTCGTCGTCGACGGCCGTGTCGTAGACCGCCACGAGGTTCGGATGGTTCAGGGACGCGCCGAGCTTGGCCTCCCGCACGAAGCGCTTCTCGATGTCCTCGGGGCTGTCGGCGTGCAGCCGCTTGACCGCCACCAGTCGGTCGAGGCGCTCGTCCTGGCACAGGAGCACGGAGGCCATGCCTCCGGAACCGAGATGCCTGACGACCCGGTAGCGCCCGTCCAACAACATCCCCTGCGTCGAAACCGGCACAACGGCGAGGGTACCGTCCTGGCGCTAGACCCTCTGGATCAGCGTGCCCGTGCCGAGGCCGCCGCCGCAGCACATGGTCACGAGGCCGACCTCCTTGTCGGAGCGCTCGAGCTCGTGCACCAGCGTGGTGATCAGGCGGGCGCCCGTGGAACCCAGCGGGTGGCCGAGGGCGATGGCCCCGCCGTTGACGTTCACGCGGTCCATGTCCGGCTCCACCTCGCGACGCCAGGCCGCCACCACCGAGGCAAAGGCCTCGTTGACCTCGAACAGATCGATGTCGCCGATGGACATGCCGTTGCGCTCGAGAAGCTTCCTGGTGGCCGGAATCGGGCCCGTGAGCATGATCACCGGATCCACGCCGACAGTCGTCTGATCGACGATCCGGGCACGCGGCTTCAGACCGAGCGACTCCGCCTTGCCGCGCTCCATCAGGAGCACCGCCGCGGCGCCGTCGGAGATCTGGGACGAGTTGCCCGCGGTGATCTTGCCGTCCTCCTTGAAGGCCGGCTTGAGCTGTGAGAGCGCCTCGATGTTCGTGTCCGGCCGGATGCCCTGGTCGGTCACGTAGGTGTCCCCGTTGACCTGGAAGGGCACGATCTCCCGCTCGAAGCGGCCCTCTTCGGTGGCCCGGTGCGCGTTCTGGTGGGAGCGCATGCCGATCTCGTCGAGCTCGGAGCGCGGTATCTCCCACTGGTCGGCGATCATCTCGGCCGAGATGCCCTGTGGGACGAGGTTGTAGTGCTCCATCAACTCGGGCGGCCAGGGTGAACCGACGTCGTCCACCCACTTGAACCCCACTCCCATGGGGATGTGGCCCATGTGCTCGACGCCCGAGCCGATGGCCACGTCGTGCGCGCCCGAGGCGATCAGGGCGGCGGCGAAGTTCACGGCCTGCTGGGCGGAGCCGCACTGGCGGTCGACGGTGGTGGCGGGGGTCTCCACCGGTAGCCCGGCCTGCAGCCAGGCGTTGCGGCCGACGTTGAACATCTGCTCGCCGTACTGCTGCACGCAGCCGGTGATCACGTCTTCGACCTCGGAGGGCTCGATTCCCGCGCGCTCGATCACCGATGTGTACGTCGACCCGAGGAGCTCGTTGGGATGGGTGTCCTTGTAGTAGCCCTTCTCAGGGTGGCCACGCCCGACCGGCGTGCGCGCCGCCTCGACGATTACGACCTCGCGACCATTTCCGTTCCGCATCTGGTTGCTTCCTCCGGTGCCGATTGTGTGCTAAGCCTACCCCATTGACTGACCAGTCAACCAATGGTCTCGGGAGCCTCTAGAACGATGAAACAACGGCTTGGAATCGCCGGCGCCGGCGCCATCGCCTGCGGCCTCGCGAAGGCGGCGGGACCGTCGCACGAGGTGGTGCTGTGGGCCCGCAGCGACACCTCCAGAGAGCGCGCGTGCGCGAAGGTGGCCGAGGCGGCGACGGTGGTCACCGACCTGTCCGAGCTCGCCGGCAGCGCCGTCGTGGTGGAGGCCATCTCCGAGGATCCCGACACCAAGCGCGCCCTCTATGGGCTGCTGGACGACGTGCTCGCGCCCGAAACCGTGCTCGCCACCACCACCTCGTCCCTGTCGGTGGCCGGTCTCGCCCAGGCCAGCGGTCGGCCCGACCGCTTCGGCGCCCTCCACGTGTTCAACCCGGTGGAGCGCATGGAGCTGGTCGAGCTCTCGTTCCCGCCCGAGGCCGCCGCCGACACGAGGGAGGCGCTTCACGGCCTCTGCCGGGCGCTCGGCAAGACGGCCGTCGAGGTCCCCGATTCGGCCGGCTTCGTGGTCAACAAGCTTCTCTTCCCGTACCTGTTCGACGCCGTCCGGCTGCTGGAGCGAAACGGAATCGAGCCGAAGGCGATCGATACGTGCATGAAGCTCGGCGCCGGTCACCCGATGGGCCCGCTGGCGCTGCTCGACTTCGTCGGTCTCGACGTGGCCGCCGCCATCGGGGACTCGATCGGCGCCGACGTGCCCCAGAGGGTGCGGGAGCTGATCGACGAGGGCAGGCTCGGGCGCAAGGCGGGCTCGGGCTTCTACGAGTACGAGAAGCGCTGAGCCGGAGGCGCGGCCGTCAGCCGCGCACGGAGCGCGAGCGGGCGGCGAGGTCCCACACCACGTCGGCCTCGCCGATCTTCTGGCTCTCCGCCAGCTCCGCCACCCGGTCCCAGGGAAGCGTGGCGTCGGGCAGGTCGTCCCAACGAGCGAGGTCGAGGGCCTCGAGCGCGGCGCTCAGAGCACCGGGGCAGCCGTCCTGCTCCTTGATGAGGGCACGAACAGCATCGCGCTGTGAATCACTGAACTTCACGCACCACATCGAGGCGAACGTAGCCCGCCAACCGGACGGATAGCCGGTCAGTCCTGGCGGCGCTCGCTCTGGCCGCGGGGTGTCGACGCCGCCTGCTCGATGGGCCGGCCGGCGCCGCTCCCGTTGTCGTCCTCGGGATGGTGGTCGCGGATACGCACCGCCTCGACGCGGTTCTGGCGCACGGCCTCCACCCGCAGGGAGTAGCCGTTGGCCTGAACCATGTCTCCGCGCTTGGGCAGGCGGCCCAGCTCGCCGAACACGAAACCCCCGACCGAGTTGTAGGCCTCGGAGTCCACCGGCAGGTTGAGGCCGTAGTCGGCGAGGTCGGTGATGGGCACGTGGCCCCGCACCCACCAGTCGCCGTTGGCGAGACGCCGGATGCCTGCCACCGCCGGATCGGTCTCGTCGGCGATCTCCCCGACCACCTCCTCGATGATGTCCTCCACGGAGACGATGCCGGCGGTGCGGCCGTACTCGTCCACGACGACGGCCATCGAGGCCCGCTCGCGCTGGAGGTCGGCCAGGAGGTCATCGAGCGGCTTGGTCTCGGGAACGATCAGCGCGTCCTTGACGCTGTCGGCGATCGGGGCGTCGGGACCTTGGCTCATCAGCCGCCGGGCGAGCGAGTTGGAATGCACGATGCCCTTGATCCGGTCCGTGTTGTCGTTCTCGGTGACCACGAGCCGGGTGTGACCCGAGTCCACGCAGCGCTTGAGGGCCACCTCGGCCGACTCGGATATGTCGCAAGTGACCACGGCCGGGATCGGCGTCATCACCTGGCGTGCCTGCTGCTCGTGCAGGTGAAAGACGCCCGAGAGCATGCCCGCCTCGCCCGGGTCGAGCTTGCCGCCGGTCGCGCTCTGGGCGATCAGCAGCTTGAGGTCCTCCGACGAGCTGATCTCCTCGAACTCGGCCTTGGCGTCCACGCCCACCAACCGGAGGATCGCGTTCGAACCCGTGTTGAGGAGCCAGATCAGCGGGCTGAGCGCCACGCGGAACCAGTGCAGCGGCCGGGCCACCCGCAGCGCGGTGCGCTCGGCGTGGACGATCGCGTAGATCTTGGGCACCTGCTCGCCCACGGTGATGTGCAGCGCCGTGGTGATCAGATAGGCGATCGAGATGGAGATGGCCAGCGACAGCCCGTGCGAGATCGACTCGCCGAGAGCGCTCTCGATCAGCCGGGCGATGGCCGGCTCGCCCATGAAGCCGATGCCCAGCGAGGCCATCGTGATGCCGAGCTGACAGGCCGACAGGTACTCGTCGATCTTGTCGATCTGGGCGAGCACCAACGGCGCCCCGCGACGGCCCTCGTCGCGCATGACCTCCATACGCCCCTCGCGCGTGCGCACGAGCGCGAACTCGGCCGCGACGAAGAAGCCGTTCGCGGCCACCAGTACGGCTACGCCGAAGAGGAGGAGCAGCTCGGTCATCCAGGACCACCGCTCCAACCCGGCTGTTAGCCGCTTACTTCGAGGTCGATCGTCGTCGCTCATTCAGGGGGACTCTGGCGAGCGTAGCAAGGTTTCTGCGCGCTCTACAGGGCGTCGATCTTCCCCGCGAGCTCGAAATCCGCACCCGTCAGGCCGCCCTCGCTGTGCGTGGAGAGGGTGACCGTCACCGTCTTCCAGGAGATCTCCAGATCGGGGTGATGCTCCATCTCCTCGGCGGCGGGCGTGAGCCGGTTCACGAAGTCCACCGACCCCTTGAAGTCCCCGTTGTCGAAGTCCTTGGTGATCGCGTCGCCGGACCGCTCCCATCCGTCCAGCTCCTGCAGCCGATCGTTGATCTCGTCGTCGCTCAAACGTGCCATGCTCGTCTCCGTGCGGGTCGCCTCATTGGTTCCTTCAGCAACCGAGATGCTCTTCGCCCTCGGTCTGGGCGACAGCGTCGTCGCCGTCACCCATGAGTGTGATTACCCGCCCGGCGTCGAACAACTCCCGCACCTCACCCGGAGCGTGATCGGTGAGGGGCTGCCCGCCGCCGAGATCGATGCCGCCGTGCGCGAGCGAACCGGCCGGGGCGAGTCGCTCTACGAGCTCGATGAGGACACGCTCGAGTCGCTCGACGTCGACCTGATCGTGACCCAGGCGGTGTGCGAGGTCTGCGCGGTCTCGTTCGAGGACGTCCGCTCGGTGGCCGCCGGCCTGCCCACCGAGCCGGAGGTGATCTCGCTCGATCCGTCGACCTTCGGCGAGGTCATGGGCGACATACCGAGACTGGCCGAGGCCGCCGGGGTGCCGGAGGCCGGGGAGCGGCTCGCCGAGGAGTGCGCCGAACGCGTGGAGGAGGTGGAGCTGGCGATCGCCGGCGACCCGCGGCCGCGGGTGGCCGCCCTGGAATGGCTCGACCCCGTGTACGTGGGGGGCCACTGGGTCCCGCAGATGATCGAGCTGGCCGGCGGAGACGACGTGCTCGGACTGCCTGGCGAGAAGTCCCGCACCGCGGACTGGGCCGAGGTCGAGGCGGCTCGCCCGGAGATCGTGGTCTCGATGCCCTGCGGCTACTACGCCGAGCAGGCCGCAGCCGAGACCATGCTCCAGCGCGAGCGGCTCACGGCACTGGGCGCCCGCGTGGTGGCGGTCGACGCGGCGGCCTACTTCTCTCGCCCCGGACCCCGGCTGGTGGACGGAGTGGAGCTGCTCGGCCACATCCTCCACCCCGATGTGTTCGAGGCGCCCCCCACCCGCCGCTCGATCGAGCTCGACCTCGCACGGCCGGCCGGAGCCGGTCGGTCCTAGCGGCGGACGCTCAGCCCGCCACCGCGATCGAGCCGGCCACGGCCACAAGGCCCAGGGCCGCGCAGAGCACCGAGGTGGCCGCCGCCCCCAGCCGCACCTGATCGGGCAGGTCGAAGAGGACCAGCGCGGCCAGGCCGCCGCCGATCAGGCCGCCGATGTGACCACCGATCGAAATGTTCGGCACGACGAACGTGATCAACAGGTTGAGGCCGATCCACACGCCCAGCCCGCTCTCCATAAGGCTCATCCCGCGGTTGCGGGCGTAGATCGCGGCGGCTGCCATGAGACCGAAGATCGCGCCCGAGGCGCCCACCGTCAGGCCGTCGGGCTCGAGCAGGAGCGCTCCGAAGGAGCCGCACAGAAGCGAGACGAAGTAGATCAGCGCGAAGCGCGCCCGGCCCACGGCCGGCTCGAGCAGCGAGCCGAGGACCCACAGGGAGAGCATGTTGAACATCAGGTGGAACAGCCCCGCGTGCAGGAAGCCCGAGGTGAGCAACCGCCAATACTCCCCGTCGGCGACGGCCGGTCCGGACAGCGCCCCCTCGGTGAGCAGGTCGCCGCTCACGCCCGCGCCACCGGTGGCGCTGCCGCCGCCGAGCGTGGCGCCGAGGAAGACCAGCACGTTGATGCCGATCAGCAGATAGGTCAGCCCCGGCTCGTCCGTGCCTGAGCGCATCGTTCGGACCTGGGTGCGCTGACTGGCGCACTCCGGGCAGCGCATGCCCACCGACGTGGTGGTCATGCAGTCCGGGCAGATCGCCCGTCCGCAGTTGGAGCAGTGAACTCCGGTCTCGCGCTTCGGGTGGCGGTAACAGACGTCCATACCGGCCGCTCAGAGTAGTGGTCGGCGAGTCGCGCAGCGCCGTCTAGAGCGGCACGCTCAGCACGGGCTGCTCGGTGGGAGCGCGTGCTCCCCCGCGGCGCTCGCGAGTGACGAGCACGGCCTCGGCGCCGGTCAGGTCGTCCGGCACCGCCACCGCGGTCGCGCCGTTCGACGCGACCACGAACGTGGGCTGAGCCACGAAGCCGCCGTCCCTCTGGATCCAGGCCTGGTAGACCTGATCCTCGTCGAGCGTCGGCATGTCGCGGACGCGCAGGATGGCGCCGTCCTTACCGTCGCCCTCCACCTGGAGCTCGCCGCTGGCGCGCGGCAGCCGGCTCTGGTCGACGGTGGCCACGACCGTGCGCTCGTCCTCGGAACCGAGCTGGGCCACGGCGAAGCCGCCCACGGCACCGAGCAGCAACGCGCCCATGACCAGCACGGGTCGCATGGCGGGGAAGCTGAAGCGTTCGCGGAGGGAGCGCCTTCGCGGCCGTGCGGCTGCCGCCTCCGGCGCCTCGCGCGACTCGCGCTCGACGATCTCCATCAGCGACATCTTGAGCTCCGGCCGCGGCTCGATCTGCTCGACCGAGCGCGGCAGCGCATCGGCCGCCGGCCGCAGTTGCTCGATCTCCGCGCGGCACTCCGCGCAGTTGACGATGTGCTGCTCGAAAGCTTGGCTCTCGAGATCGGTGAGCGCTCCCAGCAGATAGGCACCGATGTCATCTCGGTAGTGCGTGTGGTCCCTGGTGGTCATGCGAATCCCCCTGCCGCGTAGCCCTCTGAGAGCTGACGCCGCATCTTGTCCAGGCCAAGCCGCATCCGGCCCTTGACGGTACCGATGGGCTCATTCAGCAACTCGGCGATCTGGCTGTGGCTGAAGCCGCCGAAGTAGGCCAGCTCGATGGTCTTGCGCTGCTCGTCCGGCAGCGTGTCCAGGGCGGTGCGGATCGAGCGGGCCTCCTCGCGCCGCGCGACCTCCACGTCCGTGCGTTCCTTCGCCTCGTGACGCTCCTCGACCCCTTCCAGCGTGTCCCGCCGGCGGTCGTGGACCGTGTTGCGCCGGAGCGCGTCCACGGCCCGGTTGTGGACGATGCCGAGCACCCACGTCCGGACGCTCCCGCGCGCCTGGTCGTAGCGAAGCCGACTCCTCCAGATCGAGAGGAAGGCCTCCTGCGTTATGTCTTCTGCAGTCACTCGGTTACCCACCATCCTGTACGCGAGCGAGAACGCCGCGCCGCCATGACGGTCGTAGAGCAGCTCGAACGCTCGGGGCTTCCCCTCCTGGACGAGCTGCATGACTTCCTCGTCCGCGAGATCGCGGATGTCATTCGCCATGGCGAACACTTCCTTCGCGGCGCAGGGCAAACTGGATCAGCACCGAGTGCTTGATTCACCGTGAAGGCGCGTTCTCCCGCCTCACTTCAACCGGCGGGGCGGGGAAGTCCGTACTTCGTGCGATGGCTCATTTCCGCGACAGCGTTCCGTCCACTCTCGGCCCGGAGGAGACCTTCGACTACCTGGCCTGGTTCTCGAACGCCGGGGAGTGGGACCCCGGCGTGGTGGAGGCCGAAGCCCTCGGCGACGAACCCGCCCGGGTCGGCTCACGCTTTCGGGTGGTGACCGAGTTCGCCGGCCGGCGCAACGATCTCGTCTACGAGATCGTGGAGCTCGACCGTCCCCGCCGGGTGCGCCTGGTGGCCGAGGCGCCGAGCTTCACGAGCGACGACACCATCGAGGTGGCGGGGAGCGCCGGTGGCGTGGAGGTCACCTACGACGCCGACCTGCGCATGAAGGGACTGTTCAAGCTGTCCGAGCCGATCACGCGGGTGATCTTCAACCGCGTCGCGGGGCGGGCCAAGGACGGGCTCGAGAAGGCGCTGGCGCGCTGAGCTGAACGATCGGGATCGTCCGGTTCGCCCTCGCGGCGTCCCGGCGGTAGGTGGCGTAGGGCGCAAACACATTGTCGGCGAGCCCCCAGAGCCGGCGGCGCTCCGCTTCGTCGCCGATCACCCTGGCTCGCATCGGGATGCCGCCGAACACGACCTCGGGGTGCGCCCGGAGATTGTGGAACCACGCTGGGTGCCTCTCGTGGCCGGCCTTCGAGGCGACGATCGTGATTCGGTCGCCGTCGTGGAAGTAGATGACCGCGTTCCGTCGTAGGGCACCACTCCTCGCGCCGCGGGTCTCGAGCAGGGCGGTGGGGAGCACCAGTCCCATGCCGAGACGTCCCCGCGTGGCCCGCAGCAGATACGGATCGAGCTTCCAGACGATGTTGGCCGAGATGAAGCGGCCCAGGCGGGTGGCGGAGAACGCGGCGTAGGCGCGGCTGAACCGGCCGGGCTGGTTCCTGGGATCCACGTACCTGAGCCGTGCGGGCACCGGAGCATTGTTGCTTCTGGCTCGCCGGGTAGCTTTGCCCCGATGCCACCACGCTCGCAGCGCGCTCACCTGGCGGTCCTGGCCGTGCTGGTCGCAATCGCGCCGCTCGTCGCGGCACCGGCGTCGAGCGCCCGGCCCGTGGCAAAGCCCAAGTTCGTGAGGAACATCCCCACCGGCGAGACCGGCTGGTTCTCTTCGCCCGGCCTCGTCGACCTCAACGGCGACCGGCGGCTCGAGATCGTTGCTCCGTTCTACTCGACGCTCGTATTCGACGCCAAGGGACGCCGCCTGGGTCGGGGGACGGCGACGAGCGGACGGGTCTATGCCCCCGGCGTGGTCGCCGACATGGACGGCGACGGCGTCCCCGAGATCGTGGTGGGCGGCAACGAGGGGACGGTCGCGGCGTACAACCTGAGCGGCGGCCGGCTTCGGCTCAAGGCGGGCTGGCCGGCCTCGACCTGCAGCGGCGGCCAGTGCCCGGAGACCCGTGGCCTGGCGGCGGCCGACCTCGATCGCGACGGCCGGGTGGAGGTGGTGGCCACGACGACGAATACCTCCGACACCGGCGCGCAGGTCTTCGTGTTCGGCGCGTCGGGAGCGCCCGTGCCGGGCTGGCCCCGCTACAACACGGGCAGCGACGCCACCTTCAACGGCGCCGGCAACCACGGTTACGGCGCGTACGGAGAGAACGTCGGCATCGGCAACCTCGACAACGACCGCCAGCTGGAAGTCGTCGTCACGTTCGACAACCACCAGATCAACGTGTTCAACCACGACGGCACGTCCGTGCTCGCCTCGCCGTGGTTCACGAACCGCGAGAGCGATCACCTCGGGAACCGAATGGGCTGGGGCCAGTTCATCCGCTGGCTGAGTCCGGGCGTGGAGGCCCGCCACTATCACCGGCACGTCGGCCCGTGGCCCGACATCCGACAGACATCGTGGCTGCAGTGGACGGCGTCGCCACCGTCGGTCGCCGACCTCGACCGCGACGGGCGCAACGAGGTGATCGGGCTGCCGAACGTCGAGAGGAAGGAGCCCTACGAGACGCAGGCCTACGCCTTCATGGTTCTCGACGGCGCCCACGGCAAGGGGAAGCGATCGGCGCGCCGCCACCGAGGCTTCGTCACGCCGCCGCTGACCGGCAAGCCGGCCGTCCGCCCCGACGGCGACTGGTATCCCCCCAGCGGCATCCCGGCGCCGACGATCATCAACCTGCGGGGAAATCGCCGCCGCGAGATCATCGCGCCGGTTCCCGACGGGCACGTGTACGCGGTCGGCGCCGGAGGCAAGCGCCTGTGGCGCTACGACTACGCCAAGGGATCGGCCAAGACCTTCGCGTCCGAGGTCGTGGCCGCCGACCTCAATCGCAACGGCCGCCCGGAGCTCGTCTTCGGCACGTACGGCCCGTCCCCAGGCTCGGGCCGTCTGATCGTGCTGTCGGCCAGGGGCAAGCGCCTCTTCGACCTCCGCCTTCGCAACCAGGGCGACAACGGCAACGGCGTCGGCATCCCGGCGGCGCCGTCGATCGGTGATCTCAACGGCGACGGCCGCCTGGAGATCGTGGTCACGACGTTCGACCACGGGATCGACGTCTACCGCGTTCCGCGCTCGAGCACCAGGCGCCTGCCGTGGCCCACGGGGCGCGGCAGCCTGCTCCGCAACGGCAGCCCTTAGGGAGTTCCGCGTTCCTGACCACCGGCCGCTGAGGTCCATATCGTGCAGGCCGTGCTCTACGGCTACGTGGCAACGATGAAGACCCGCCCCGGCCGGCGCGACGACGTCGTGGCCATTCTGCTCCGCGACGTCGAGGACCTGCGTCAGGCGGGCTGCCACTCGTACATCGTGAGCGTGTCCGACGCCGACGCCGACACGATCCACGTCACGGAGGTGTGGGAGAGCAGCGATCATCACCAGGCGTCGCTTCAGCTTCCGGCGGTCAGGGCGACCATCGACGAGGCCATGCCCTTGCTCACCGGCGAGTTCACCGGGCAGGAACGGGACGTGCTGGGCGGCCTGGGACTCGAGAGCTAGCGGCGCAGCCGCTTCTCGATGTCGCCGGCCACGCCGCGCACGCTCCGCTCGAGCGCCCGCAGCCCGGTGGCCTGGCGCCTGCGGTGCTGCTGACGCGTGCGCACCAGCACGAGGCCGCCCGCCGCCGCGGTGCCGACCACGATCGCCGCCGCGGTGGGTACCCAGTTGCGCGGATCCCGCATCGCCGACAGCTCCCAGTCCGAGAGCTCCTCGGCCGCCGCCTCGGTGACGCTCGACAGGCTGCGTTCCATGCGGTCGGACAGCCTCTCCGGGGGATCGACCGGGACGAGCGCCGACCGCAGCAGCCGCTCCACGCGGTCCACGTCATTCATTGACAGCCTCCTCGTCGGCCTCGAGTCCTTGTTCCAGCTGTTTGATGGCCCGGTGGATGAGCACCTTGGTCGCACCCTCGGAACGACCCAGCGCCCGAGCGATCTCGCGGTTGTCCATGTCGAGCGCGAAGCGCATGATCAGAGCTTCGCGCCGATCCTCGGGAAGCTTGGTTACGCCTTCGAGAACCTCCTTGACCTCCTCGCGCTCCTCCACCACTCGCTCGGTGCCGAGCGGCGAGCTGATCACCGCCGCGTCGTCGAGATTCGACTGCGGCTTGCGTGACCGGTCGCGGTAGTAGTTGGCCGCGAGGTTGTGCGCGATCCGGATCAGCCAGGGTCGCAAAGGCCGGCCGTTCGACTCGCGCTGTGCCCGGTCGAAGTGGCGGTAGGCCTGCAGGAAGGTCTGCTCGGTGATGTCCTCGGCGTCGTGGTGATTGCCGATCCGGTAGTAGGAGTACGAGTAGACGTCGCGCAGATGAGCCCGATAGAGCTCCGTGAAGTCGCGGTCGAGACGCTGTTTGTCGAGCTCCTCCTGCACCGGTCATCGCAGCCTACTCCCGCTCAGGCGGCGTGAGTCTCACGCTCGGGGTGGCGCGGGGAGCGCACGCTTTCCAGCCATTGCTCGGCCGATGCATCGCCGTCCAGCATCTGCTGAAGCCCGATGGTCACCGGTGCGCGAATGTCGTGGCGCTCCAGGACCAGGCCGAGCAGCGGCACCGTGGCGAGCGACTCCGGATTCATGTCGATGCCACGACCGCCGTCGCCGATCGTCCCGGCCACCAGGTCTCCCGCGCCGGCGAGCCCGGCGAAGGCCTCGCTGCGCCCGCCGCTCGCAAGGGCCAGGTCGTGCACCTCGGAGAAGATGCGGCCGGCGGCGGCGCCCGCCAGGTTGGCCCCGCCCCGGGCAGCCGCGGCCGAGCCGAGCGCGGCCGCGTTCGTGGCACAGGCTGCCAGCTCGGTACCGGTCACGTCGTCGGTGGCATCGGCGTACAGGCCGCCCTCCTCGAGGACGTCGCGCAGCTGACGGCGCAGGTCGGCGTCGCGGGTGGCCACCACCACCGAGGCGCCCAGCTCAACCACCTCGCGGGCGTGCGCGGGGCCGGCCAAGGTGGCCACGGCCCGAGCGTGCACTCGCTCGGACACGTAGGCGCTGGGCGTGGTGCCGAGGGGCGGCACGAGGCCCTTCGAGGCCACGAGCACCGCCGAACGGTCTCCGATGCGGGTGCCCAGCTCGCCCATGACGGCGGGGAGGCTGGGGCAGGGCACGGCGAGCAGAACCAGGTCCACGCCCGCGAGCTCGATCTCGGACATCGGCTTGACGTCGATGGCGCGGTCGAGGGTCACGCCCGGGAGATAGGCGCCGTTCTCGCGCTCGGCCGCGACGCGCGCGGACTGAGCCGCGGTGCGGCAGCCGAGCTGCACATCGAGCCCGGCGCGTGACAGCACGGCGGCTGTCGCGGTGCCCATGCTTCCCGCCCCGATCACGGCGGCGGTGCGCAGCGGAGGGAGTCCGCCGAGCCACTCCCACTGGAGGCAGACGCACGGCCAGATGCGCTCGGTGACCTCGCCGGCCAGGAAGGGCGAAGGATTCTCCACGCGCGGGTAGGTCAGCGGCGGGCCGAACCGGATGTGCACCTTGGCGGGCTTGATCCTCCACCCGTTGCGCGCATGTTCCGAGCCCGTGACCGCCACCGGCACCACCGGCTTGCCGCTCTCGAGCGCCAGGCGCCCCACGCCCCGCTTGGGCCGGCCCAGCGAGCCGGACGGGACGCGCGTGCCCTCGGGAAAGATGACCACGGCCTGCCCGCCGTCGAGCAGGGCGAGCGAGGTGATCACCGACTCCTCGTCGGACCGGCCGCGCATCACCGGGAACGCCCCCAAGCAGTTGAGGAACCAGCCGATCACGGGGTTCTTGAACAGCTCCTCCTTGGCCACGAAGTAGATGGGCCGCCCGATGCAGCAACCGATCGCGAAGGGGTCGAGGAAGCTGCGGTGGTTGGACGCCAGGATCACTCCGCCCTCCGGCACGTGCTCGCGGCCCAGGCGCCGCAGCCGGAAGTAGAGGACGATCGCCGGCTTCACGAACATCCGCGTCAGCCAGTAGACGGGGGTGTTCACGCCACGCCTCCTCGTGCGCTCGTGATAGAGCCCGAGCGGGCGCGCGGTCACGTTCGGTCCCGCCGAAGCATGTGAAGACCTACCCGGCCGCCGGACTGTCGTTACGCTGGTCGGCATGGAGCTGAGGAGGCCCCTCAACGGGGCGTTGGCGGGGGCGGCGGCTGCGGCGGTCTGGGCCGCTCAACAACCGCTCGACAAGCGGGTCTTCGGCTCGCGCTACGACGACGTGGAGCTGCTGGGCAAGCTCGTGACCCGCGGCCCGGCCTGGCCCGCCGCCGGGGTGGCGCTGCACGTGGTCAACGGAGCCGTGTTCGGCGCGGTCTATGCACTCATCCGGCCGGTGGTGCCGGCACCGCCGCTGGTCACCGGCGTGGCCGCCGCGATGGCCGAGCACGGGGGCCTCTGGCCCCTCGGCCGAGTGACCGACTCAGTGCATCCCGCGCGGGACGAATTGGAGACCCTGACCGGCAACCGTGCGGCCTTCGCCCAGGCCACCTGGCGCCACCTGCTGTTCGGGGTCGTGCTCGCGGAGATCGAGCGGCGCCTCAACGACACCGACGACTTCGAGCCCCTGGAGGACATCCCGGCCTCGTCGAACGGGCACGGCAGCCTGGAGCAGGCAGCCGTGGGAGCGGCGGGCGGCTAGAGCCCGGCCGGACCGACTCCGGGCGTACACTCGATCCCGACGCCGGAGTAGCTCAGTTGGCAGAGCATCGCTCTTGTAAAGCGAAGGCCGTCGGTTCGAGCCCGACCTCCGGCTCCTCTCCTAGAGCAGCACCTGCCGCGAGTCCAGGTGCGCTCCCACCTTGCGCTTGACCCTTTGCAGCGCGTTGTCCACGGTCTTGGTGTCGCAGTCCAGCCGGCCGGCGATCGCCTCGTAGCTGTAGCCGTCGAGGTAGAGCGACAGCACTGAGCTCTCGAGCTCCGACAGCACGCTCGACAGGCAGGCCACCAGGCTGTGGAGCTCCTCCGAGGAGATCACCTGGTTCACGGGATCGTGGGCCGTCGGGCCGGGCAGCAGCTCGTCGAGCGTCGGATCGCCGTCGCCACCGCCGGCGGCGGGGGTCTGGGAGAAGGAGACGTACTCGTTGAGCGGTGTGTGCTTGTTGCGGGTCGAGGTCTTGACCGCGGTGATGATCTGCCGGGTGATGCACAGCTCGGCGAAGTTGCGAAAGCTCGACTCGCGGTCGGTGCGGTAGTCGCGGACGGCCTTGTAGAGGCCGACCAGGCCCTCCTGAATGAGGTCGTCCGCGTCTCCCCCGATCAGGAAGTACGACGACGCCTTGAGCCGGACGAAGCCGTAGTAGCGCTTGACGATCCGGTCGTAGGCGTCGCGCTTACCCTGCTTCGCCAGCGCGATCAGGTAGTGATCGTCTAGCTCGACTAAAGACTGAGACTTGAGCCCGGGTGGGCGCGAGTACGCGGAAGTAGCCATCGAAACTCCTCTCGGGCCAGCAACGGGCCCTTGAAGCTCGGTGACGCACTACCTCCCCTGGCGCCAGGTTCTCTGAAGTCGTGTCCCTAAAGCTCGACTTCAGCCTGATCTGCGGCGCAAGTATTGCCTTGTTATGGAGCCCTGTCAAGAGCCTGGCGGAAATGCAAGATTCCGTACACCAACGCGGCAGAGGCAGTGGCGACATTGAGCGAGCCGACCCGCCCGCGGGTGGGCAGGCGGATCAGCTCGTCGCACGAGGAGGCCACGCGGGGACGAAGCCCCCGCCCCTCGGACCCGAGCACGAGCACCACACGGCCCGCGTAATCCGGACGCTGATAGGGCACAGCGGCGTCGGCCGCGGCGCCGTACACCCAGGCCTCGTGCTCCTTGGCTGTGGCGAGCCAGTCGGCCAGGTTGCGCACCCTGGCGACGTGCAGATGCTCGACCGCGCCGGCCGAGGCCTTGCAGACCGCGGGTGACACCTCCGCCGAGCGCCGCTCGGGCAGCACCACCCCGGCCGCGCCCGCGGACTCGGCCACGCGGCACACGGCGCCCAGGTTGTTCGGGTCCTGGACCTCGTCCAGGGCGATGACCAGGGCGTCCTCGGCCGCCAGAAGCGAGTCGGGGTCCGAGTAGGGGAAGGCCTCGACCTCCGCGCAGATCCCCTGGTGGTCGGGCGACTCAGCCCGGCGCTCGACCTCGTGGGCGTCCACGATCCGGCTCTCGACCTCGGCCAGCAGCACCTCCCGGGAGGCCCGTTCGGTGGCGTAGACGCGCTGCACCCGGCGCTTCCCGCGGAGTGCCTCCCGCACCGGGTTGCGCCCGTAGACGATCACGAGCGCCGAACCAGCCGGCCGCCCTCCGAGGTGTCACGCACCTCCCAGCCCGCGGTGGCTATGCGGTCGCGCAGCTCGTCGGCCCGAGCGAAGTCCCTTTCGGCTCGGGCCTCGTCGCGCTCCGTCGCCAGCCGTTGCAGCTCGGCCGGCGCCGTGTCGTCGTCCCCGGTCTCGAGCAGGGTCTCGAGGCCCAGCGCGAACAGCATCTCGTCCAGCCGGCCGGGACCGAGCTGCTCGCCCGCGTCGATCCGGCGGTTGCCCTCGGCCACCCAGTCGAACAGGACGGCACGCGCGCGCGGAGTGTTGAAGTCGTCGGACAGGGCGTCGAAGAAGCGCTCCACATAGCCGTCCATCCGCGGCGCGGGCGCCTGCGGGTCGAGGCGCCGGATGAAGTCGCGAACGCGGTCCACCGAGCGCCGGGCGTCCTCCAGCGCCTCCTCCGAGTAGGTGACCGGCTTGCGGTAGTGGGCTCCCACCATCCACATGACGAACGCGTCGCGGCCGAACTGGTCAAGCGCACCGTGGAGCAGCCGGATGTTGCCGACCGACTTGGCCATCTTCGCGTCATCGAGCTCCACCATGCCGTTGTGCATCCACACGCGCGCGAGCGGCTGCTCGCGCGCCGATTCGGTCTGGGCGATCTCGTTCTCGTGGTGGGGAAAGACGAGGTCGGATCCGCCTCCGTGAACCTCGAAGTCGAGGCCCAGGAGATCCTCGGCCATCGCCGAGCACTCGATGTGCCAGCCGGGACGCCCGTCGCCCCACGGAGACGGCCAGCGGGTGTCCTCGCCCTCCTTATGCGCCTTCCAGAGAGCGAAGTCCTGCGGCGACTCCTTGACCGCCGCCGCGTCATCGCCCTCTCCCTGCTGCATCTCCTCCAGGGGGCGGTTGGAGAGCTTGCCGTAGCCCGGGAAGCTCGCCACGCGGAAATAGACGTCGCCGCCGGCCTCATAGGCGTGGCCGGACTCGACCAGCGTCTCGATCAGGGCCACTATCGGCGGGATGGTCTCGGTGGCCAGCGGCTCGGCGTCCGGGCGGCCGAGGCCCAGTCGCGCCGTGTCCTCGAAGTAGGCCCGGGTCATCTCTCCGGCGAGCTCGGCGCTCGGGATCTCGCGCTCGCGGGCGGCGTCGTAGATCTTGTCGTTGATGTCGGTGACGTTGGCCACGAACGTGACCGCGTAGCCCTCGTGCTCGAGGAAGCGCTTCAACAGCGAGAAGATCACGAAGGGCCTGGCGTTGCCGACGTGCACGCGGCCGTACACGGTGGGCCCGCACGCATAGATGGCCACGCGCCCGGGCTCGCGGGGCTCGAGCGGCACGACCGTGCCGCGCAGGGTGTCGCTCAGGCGCACGGTGCGCACGCCGGAAAGGCTAGGGCGCGGAGAAGCGGAAACGGGACCCGGCGGTGATCACGCGAGCGGCGGGCGCCGGGCCGGCCAGCCGAGGTCGGCCTCGAGCTGGGCGGCCAGCGCGATCAGCGTGGCCTCCTCGCCGTGGCGCCCCACCAGCTCGACCCCCACCGGCAACCCGTCGTCGGTGATGCCGGCCGGCACGGCGATCGCCGGCTGGCCGGTGAGGTTCCACTGCGCGGTGAACGGATAGACCAAGCCCATGGCCAGCAGGGTGTAGAGCGCACCGCGTCCCTCCCACTGCCCCGCGCGCACGGGTGGCCGCGAGCACAGCGGGGTGAGCAGCACGTCGTGGCGCTCGAAGAAGGGACGCATGCGCTCGCGGTTGTCCTCGCGTCGAGCCCAGTCGAGCAGCGGCGGCGCAATCGAGCGGCCGAGACGGGCGAAGCCGCGCGTGCGGCGCTGAAGGCGCTCGGGCCGCTCGACCCGCTCGGCCTCCTGCGCGATCCCGCCGAGGTAGCGGCTGGTCACCGGGTTGACGAGGGGATAGGGCGGGTCGTCGCGCTGGAGCTCGTGACCGAGCGCGCTCAGACGGGCGCCGATCTGGTCGACCATGCCACGTATCACCGGATCCACGCGCGCGGGGGAGAACGGCTTGACCGAGGACGCCACCCTCAGGGTTCCCGGGGAGGCGGCCGCCGCCCCAAACAGGGACGGCTGGCGTGCTGCCACACCGACGAGCAGCGCCGTGTCGGCGACGGTGCGGGTGACGAAGCCGACGACGCTCAGGCCGTACCAGTGCTCGGTCCGCGGGGACAGGGGGATGAGATCGCGCGTGGGCTTGAGGCCCACGAGGCCGCAGTTGCCGGCGGGCAGGCGAATCGAACCGGCGCCGTCCGAGGCCGTGGCGGCCGCGCACAATCCCGCCGCCACCGCAGCAGCGCTGCCGCCGCTCGATCCGGCCGGGCTGCGAGCGCTGTCCCAGGGATTGCGGGTCACACCGAACGAGGGTCCCTCGGTGTCACCGATGATGGCCAGCTCGGGCAGGTTGGTCTTGCCGATGATCACGGCCCCCGCCTCTCGCAGGCGACGCACGAGCTCGTTGTCCTCGCGGGCGGGAGTGAAATTGGCCCCCGTCCCCCACGAGGTCACCTCGCCGGCCACGTCCTCGGAGTCCTTGACGGCGATCGGCACGCCGAGCAGTGGGCGCTCGGCGCCGCCCGCCCGGCGGGCGTCCGCCTGCTGGGCCTCGGCGAGGGCACGCTCGGCCAGCACCAGCCGGAAGGCGTTCAGCTCGGGATCGAGCCGCTCGATGCGCTCCAGGTACAGCTCGACCAGTTCGCGCGAGGAGAGCTCGCCGCTGCGGACGAGCTCGGCCTGTCGCACGACTCCGGCGAAGGCCAGCTCGTCGCGGTCCATGCCGGCGCCAATCTAGCGCCCGAGGGCCAGCTGCACCAGCCGGGGCAGCAGGACCCGAAACCGCGGGGGCAGCAGTCCCGAGGGCGACACGCCGGGATGGTGCGACGAGATGCGCACGCGGAGCTTGGCCGGGTGGCTGGCGAACGACAGGGGCGGTTCGAGACTGATGGCCTCTCCGTCGACCGCGACCGCCACGGACCGCGAGGCGTCGATCTCGAGCTCACGGGCCTCCCACACCTTCCGGCCGCCCGGCAACGCCCCGATCACCAGGACGCCGAGGCGGCCCTTATCGATGCGTGGCCGGGTGCTGCGGCCCAGGCCGCGGTCGAGAGCGTATGCGTTGTTCGACACCAACACCACGATCGGCGACTGGTGCTCGACCCCCCGCTCGTCGACGATCCGCAGACCGTGGGCCATGCCTTCCGCCGTGCGCTCGGCGCGCGCCGTGTCGAGCAGTGTGCGCAGCTTGGCTCCCCGGTAGCCGGGGTTCTGGACGGCATCGCCGTAGACGCCGAGGGAAGCGTTGTTGACGAAGACACGCTCGTTGACGGTGGCCAGGTCAACCCTCGACTCGACCCCCTCGGTGAAGGCGTCCAGTGCCCCCACGACGTCGTCGCGGCGCACCCCGAGGTCGAGCGCGAAATGGTTCCTCGTACCGGCGGGGATGCAGACGAACGGCAGCTCGTGCTCGGAGGCGATCGCCGCCACGATCGCCTGCGAACCGTCGCCGCCCGCCATGCCCAGCACGTCGGCACCCCGGGCGATCGCGGCCCGGGCAAGCGCGGCGAGGTCGTCGCCGGGACCCAGGATCACCGCCTCGATGCCGCGCTTGCGTGCCGCCTCGGCTAGGCCGGCGCGTTCCGCCCGGCCGTCGCCGGAGCGCGGGTTGATCATCAGCACCGGATGCTGGGCGGGCGGAACGGGCTTCCAGCTGCCTCCGGCCGACCCGTGCTTACCGAAGGCGGTGCGCACGGCGAGTCCCGTGACCACCACGCCCACCAGCACGACGATGAGCTCGAGCACCAGGTCCTCGGCGGCGAGTCCGCCCAGAACCACCGCCACCACCGCGCCCGAGAGCAGAAAGAGCAGCCCCCGCGAACGGCCGGACTGCAGCGCGCCCTGCCAGACGAGGGCCACGGCCACGGCAAGGCCAACGACGGTGATCAGGCCGGCGAGCAGGTTGCTCAGTACCGTGACGACGGCGATGACGGCCGTTGCCGCGCCCGCGCCGAGCGCCCCGGCGGCAGCAGTGCGGCGCCGGGGCGAGGGACGGCGCCGGTCCGCTTCCGAGGCGGTGGGGGATACCATCGCCGGCCGATGGTAAGCGACCCCGAAGGCCCGGTCGGCCGGCGCGCTCAGCTCGAAGCGCTCGACCTGGCCGTCTACCAGGCGATCGCCGCCACCGGCACCCCCGACCTCGACCGGGACTTCGAACGGCTGTCTCGCGCCGCCGACCACTCGAAGCTGTGGGTCGCGAGCGCCGCGCTGCTGGCGCTCACCGCGGGTCGCAGCGGGCGCCGGGCGGCGGTCAACGGGCTGGCCGCGGTCGCCGCCACCTCAGGCGTGGTCAACCTGATCGCCAAGCCCCTCGGCGGACGTCGCCGGCCGGATCGCGCGGCCTATGCCGTGCCCGTGGCCCGCCAAGTGCCGATGCCGGGCTCGACCTCCTTCCCCTCCGGCCATTCCGCCTCGGCCTTCGCGTTCGCCTCAGGGGTGGCCGACATCCTTCCGGCCACCGTGCCGCTGCAGCTCTGCGCGGCGCTGGTGGCCTACTCCCGGGTCCACACGGGCGTGCACTATCCCGCCGACGTGATCGTGGGCGCCCTGATCGGCAGCTCGGTGGCGCCGCTCACCTCGGCGGCGCTCAGACGTATACGAGCTCGGTGACCGCGCCACACGGGTCAGGCGCTCACGGTGGCCACGGCCAGCGCCGCGATGCCCTCGCCGCGGCCGACGAAGCCCATCCCCTCGTTGGTGGTGAACTTGACGCTCACGTCGGCCGGCTCGAGCTCGAGCCCCTCGGCCAGGCGTGCCCGCATCGCATCGCGATGGGGAGCGAGCTTGGGCTCCTCGCAGATGACCGTCGAGTCCACGTTGACCGGCGCGTAGCCGGCCTCGGCCAGAAGCACGCGGACGGCGCGCAGCAACTCGATCGAGTCGGCGTCGCGCCAGTGCTCGTCCGTGTCGGGGAAATGCTGCCCGAGGTCGCCGAGTGCCGCGGCCCCCAGCAGAGCGTCGATCACCGCATGCGTCAGCACGTCGGCGTCGGAGTGGCCGGCGAGTCCGCGTTCGTGTTCGATCTCCACTCCGCCGAGCACCAGCGGGCGGCTGGCCTCGAACCGGTGTGAGTCGAACGCGACGCCGGTGCGAGTCATCCCAGCGGCTCCAATCGCCGCGCGCGGCCCTCGAACACGGCGATCTCGGTCACGCCGAGGCCGGCGAGCCAATCCACCGCGCGTTCGTACTCCCAGCCGAGCTGCTCCGGCGTGTGGGCGTCGCTCGACAGAGCCACGGGCCGTCCCGCGTCGAGGCACATCTCGAGGAAGGGCGCCGCGGGGTAGATCTCGGCCACCGGCTTGCGCAGCCCTGCGGTGGACACCTCGATGGCCACGTCGGACTCGGCGATCCCGTCCATCGCCCGTTCGTAGTGAGACCGGACATCGGACTCCGGGGCTCCCACCCGAGCGCCCCAGACCTTGACCAGGTCGGGATGGGCGAGGATGTCGAACATCCCGGTCCGGGCGGCCTCGCCGAGCGTCTCGAAGTAGCGCCCCCAGACCTTGTCCGGATCGTTCGAGCGCCAGATGTTCCAAGGTTCCCACTCCGGATAGCCATGAAAGTCCACCGCATCGTCGGCCAGGAAGTGGACTGAGCCCACCACGTAGTCCCAGGGCCGCCCGTCGAGCAGGTCGGCGAGACGATCCTCGCGGCCGGGCAGGTAGTCGGCCTCGATGCCGAGCCGCAGGCCCGAGTCGAGCACGAACTCGCAGTACTCGTCGAGGTCGTCGGCCGCCCAGTGGCGATACCAGGGGTGGTCCCAGACGTCGAGGGCCTCCACGAAGCGGTGGATGTGCTCGGCCACCCCGAGCTCCTCGATGCCGCGCTCGGCCGCCGCCTCGCGGTAGCGGTCGACGTTGGCCTCGCTGAAGTAGCGCGCCGCGGTCGAGCCCTCCTCGTCGGGGCGCAGGTGCACGTGATAGTCCGTCAGCACAGGGCGGACTCAACCACCCTCAGGTCGGCCGACGTGGTGACCTTCACGTTCCCGGCCGGAGCCTTCACCACCCGGACCCGTCCGCCGGCGGCCATCACCAGGGCAGCGTCGTCGGTGGCGCGCGCCAGCTCCGCGTCGTCCACCGCCAGCGCGCGGCGCAGCAGCGGCGCCCGGAAGACCTGTGGCGTCTGCGCAGCCCACAGGGCCGAGCGCGGCGGCGTGGAGGCGATCACCTCGTCCGCGTCCACCGCGTGGATGGTGTCGGTGACCGGCACCGCGGCGATCGCGCCGTCCACGCCCTCGAGGGCGGCCAGGCAAAGCTCCACCAGCTCCCGCGTGACGAGCGGGCGGGCGGCGTCGTGCACGACGGCCACGGTGGCCTCCGGGGCAGCCGCCAGCGCATTGCGCACCGAGGCCGAGCGCGACGCTCCGCCGGTCACCCGGTCGGGGCCGTCCTCGTAGCCCGGAGGCACGGCCACGACCACGCGCTCGCAGACCTCGGCGAGCACGTCGACGCTCCAGTCGAACAGCCGGCGGCCGGCACAAACGACGAACGCCTTGGGCCGGTCGGCACCAAGGCGTTCGCCGCTGCCGCCGGCGGGAATGATCCCGACGACGGTCACGGAGATGGCAGCAGGGGCTCACGCCCCGGCCCCCGCGGCACCTGGCCGGCCGTGGCCCTACGCCGTGGTGGCGGCTCCGTTGCGGCTCGTGTAGGCGTCCGCGATCAGCTCCTCCAGGTGCCCCTCCGCCTCGTCCTCCTCCATGACGAGCGCGTACATGAGCTCGGACGCGAGGATCTTCTTGGCGCGGGTGTACATCTGCTTCTCACCGGTGGACAGACCCTTCTCGGTCTCCCGAATGGCGAGGTTGCGGACGACTTCAGCCAGCTCGAACACGTCGCCGGTCTTGATCTTCTCGCGGTTGTGCTTGAAGCGCCGGTTCCAGTTCTTGGGCATCTGGCTCACGTCGTCGCGGAGGACCGACAGCACCTTTTTGACGTCGTCCTCCCCGATCACGCGCCGAAGGCCCGCCTTGTCGGCGTTGCAGCACGGGACCATGACCGTCATGTCGTTATGAAGGATCTTGATGGTCAGGTACTCGCGGTTCTCGCCGAGCACCTCCTTCATCTCCTTCTTCAGGACCTTGCCCGCCCCATGATGGGGGTAGACCACCTGATCGCCGATCTCGTAGACCGCCGGCGGGCGGTCGATCTCGAGGTCCTCGACGAATTCGTCTTCCAACACTACGTCGCTGATGGTGTTCCCTCCTGCGTCTGACGCCGCCCGAGTGGGCCTGCGCCGTGGTCAACTTCAGGTTTGCAGATACCTATCCACGAGATTGATCTCCTGCAGACGCCGAAGGCCCTCGCGGATGTCCTTCGCACGCATGTCCCCCACGCCCTCCACGGACTCGAGGTCCGGGTCCGCGGCGGCGAGAATCTCGTCCAGCCCGGTGAACTCGCTCACGATCGACTGCACCACCATCTTCGGGAGCCTGGGAATGCGCCCGAGGATGCGGTAGCCGCGCGGGGAGGCGGGATGGTCGAGGGTGTTCAGCTTCCGGTCGTAGCCGAGAAGCTCGGCCAGGCGGCCGAAGTCAAGAAGGTCCTGGTGGGGCAGCCGCGCCATCGAGTCGAGCACCATGGCGAAGCCCTCCTCGGAGGGCTCGACGATGTAGTCGCGCACCAGCGCCGACTTGTCGGCGGCCACGCCGACCATCGTCTCCTCGAGCTGCATCTCGATCAGGCGCCCGTCGGCCCCGAGCTCGACGATGTAGCGCTCGATCTCCACGGCCATGCGGGTGACGAGCTCGGCCCGCTGGACCACGGTGAGCACGTCGTGCAGCGTCACGCCGCCCTCGAACTCGAGGGCGGTCAACCGGGTGGAGACCTGGTCGAGACGGCTGCGGTACTTGTCGAGCGTCGCCAGCGCCTGGTTGGCTTTGGCGAGCACCACCGGGATGTCCTCGAGCAGGTACTTCGCACCGTCGAGGTAGAGCGACACGACGCTGCGGCTGGCCGAGATGGCGATCACCAGCGCGTCGGTCTGCTTCGAGACCCGCTCTGCCGTGCGGTGACGGGTGCCGGTCTCGAGCGAGAGGATGGTGGGGTCCGGCATCAGCTGGACGTTGGCCCAGAGGATCTTCGTGCCGTTGGAGGCCAGCACGATGCCCCCGTCCATCTTGGCGAGCTGGTAGAGCAGAGCAGGGGTGTAGTCCACTTCGAGCTTCACCCCACCGGACAGCAGGAAGCTGAGCTCCTCCGACTCCCCGATGCAGATCAGGGCGCCGGTCCGGCCCTGGACGATCTGGTCTAGGCCCTCCCTTACGGCAGTGCCCGGCGCCACCATCTCCAGGGCCCGGACGAGCCTGGGTTCCTGCCGTGCCTCGAGCTCTGAAACGTCGTCTCCGGCATACGGCATGACCCGTGATTCTACGTGAATCTCGTGAAGGTCACGTTATCGCCGTCGTTTTGCAGCCCTTTTCAGTCCTATCGGACCCTGAAGACCCTGTACATCCCGAGCTGGTTGTGCTCACCGAAGAAGCACACGAACGCGTATCGCCCCCGGCGCGGGAAACGCACCGCATTGTCGTTGGTCGTGCCGGGGCTGATCAGGCTCTGGAGCGAGAAGGGCGGCCCGGCCACGGTCCGCCCGAGCAGGCGGTCGCTGCCGCCGCCGCCGAAGGCGCGGGCGACCTGCCTGTTCGTGACGCCCGGCTGCAGCGGGAAGCCGAGGGCGAAGTGGTAGGCGGCGCCCTGGTTCTGCACCCGGATGAAACCGTTGCGCGGCAACGTCTTGGGACCGCGGAAGCCGTAGTCGACCATCCTCACCCGCGCGTCGGGCCTTGGGGCGGTCGCGCCGCTGTCGGCGCCGGTCGTGAACGTCGTGACGGCCGAGCGGCGCCCGGCGATCGAGAGTGCCACGTAGGTGATGTTCGGCCGGAGATCGACCGTGAGCGCGCGCGGCGGCGCAGCGCCGGCCTCGAGGAAGACCAGGGCCAGCGCCTCGTCCGGGCTGCCCCTGAGCGCTCGGCTCAGCTCGTCCACGCTGACCCCGGGTCGCAGGGTGGCCAGGTAGGCCTCGATGTCGCCCCCGCCGGTGCGGCTGAACTCGAAGCGCGTGGGACCCGCGGCGATGGGGCCGGCGGGCGTGACGCTGATCGCCCCGCGGCTGGCCGTGACCTCCACGGTCGGAACCGGCGCCTGTGCCGTGGCCGCCGTGGCCAGCACACCCACCAGGACGGCAACGACAACTCCCCACCTGACGAACCGCATGATCGACCTCCCAGTCCGAACGAACCCCTGTGGGGTGACCCTCTCCGATCCTCAGGTCGGAGTCAAGCCCGGAATCCAGCTCGTTCCGGCCAGCGGCACCCGGGCCATCGCGGCGGCCTCGAGCGTGAGCGCCACCAGGTCCTCGGGCTCGAGGTTGTGCAGGTGCGACTTGCCGCACCCGCGGGCCAGCGTCTGGGCCTCCAGGGTCATCGTGCGCAGGTAGTTGGCCAGTCGCCGGCCGCCCAGCTCCGGGTCGAAGCGCGCCGCCAGCTCGTCGTCCTGGGTGGAGATGCCGGCAGGGTCGCGGCCCTCGTGCCAATCGTCGTAGAAGCCGGCGTCGCTGCCGATGGCCTCGTACTCCTCCCGGTGCTCGGGCGAGTTGTCGCCCAGCGCGATCAATGCCGCCACACCAATGGAGACGGCGTCGGCGCCGAGCGCCAGCGCCTTGGCCACGTCGGCCCCGTTGCGGATCCCGCCCGAGACCACCAGCTGGACCTTGCGGTGGACGCCCAGCTCGAGCAGGGCGTCCACCGCGGGGCGGATCGCCGCCAGCGTGGGGATGCCGACGTGCTCGATGAAGACCTCCTGCGTGGCCGCGGTGCCGCCCTGCATGCCGTCGAGCACCACCACGTCGGCCCCGGCCTTGACCGCCAGCGCGGTGTCGTAGTAGGGCCTGGTGGCGCCCACCTTGATGAAGATCGGCTTCTCCCAGTCCGTGATCTCGCGCAGCTCGCCGATCTTGATCTCGAGATCGTCGGGGCCGGTCCAGTCCGGATGGCGGCAGGCGCTGCGCTGGTCGATGCCCTTGGGCAGGTCGCGCATCTCGGCCACGCGGTCGGAGATCTTCTGGCCGAGCAGCATGCCGCCCCCGCCGGGCTTGGCCCCTTGGCCCACCACGACCTCGATGGCGTCGGCCTTGCGCAGGTCGTCCGGGTTCATGCCGTAGCGCGAGGGCAGCAGCTGGTAGACCAGCAGCTCAGAGTGCTCGCGCTCCTCGGGCGTCATGCCGCCGTCGCCGGTGGTGGTGGTCGTGCCCACGGCGCTGGCGCCGTTGCCGAGCGCTTCCTTGGCCTGCGCCGACAGCGCACCGAAGCTCATCCCGGCGATGGTGATCGGGATCTTCAGCTGGAGGGGCTTGGAAGCGTGCCGGTCACCCAGCACGACATCGGTGTCGCAGCGCTCGCGGTAGCCCTCCAGGGGGTAGCGCGACATGCTCGCGCCGAGGAACAGCAGGTCGTCGAAGTGCGGCACGTGCCGCTTGGCCCCGAAGCCGCGGATGTCGTAGATGCCCTCGCGCGCCGCGCGCTGGATCTCGTGGATCGTGTTGCGGTCGAACAGCGCGGACTCGCGCAGACCCGCTCGTGCGGCCACGTCAGTACTCCCCCGCGTGATCGATGTCGAAGTTGTAGAGGCGGCGGGCGGAGCCGTAGCGGCGGAAGTCCGACGGCGACAGGCCGCTCACGCCGCCGGCGTCGAGCAGCTCGCCGAGCTCGGCTTCGTGTTCGGCGCGCATCTCCTTCAGTACGCAGTCGGCGCCGAGTCCGGCCACGTCGCCGCGCACGTACAGCCGGGCCTCGTACAGGGAGTCCCCGAGCGCGTCACCGGCGTCACCGCAGACCACGAGGCGGCCCTTCTGGGCCATGAAGGCGCTCATGTGACCGACGGAACCGTGCACCACGATGTCCACGCCCTTCATCGAGATCCCGCACCGCGCTGAGGCGTCGCCCTCGATCACGAGCAGGCCGCCGCGGCCGGTGGCCCCGGCCGATTGGCTCGCGTTGCCCTCCACCAGCACCGAGCCGGACATGATGTTCTCGGCCACGCCGACGCCGCAGTTGCCCTGCACGCGGACCGAGGCCTGCTGGTTCATGCCCGCGCAGTAGTAGCCCACGTGGCCGGCGATCTCGACCTCCACGGGCGCGTCGATCCCGACGGCCACCGCATGGGCTCCGCGTGGGTTGAGCACCCGCCAGCGGCCCGACACGCCCTTCTGGTGGAGGGCGGCGTTGAGCTCTCGCAGCGGGGTGCTCGCCAGATCGATCTCGCGGATCGCGGGCGCGCTCTCCACCGCCGTCACGAGACCCGCTCGCGCTCCCAGCTGTAGACCCGGCCGGGCTCGGGCTCCCACATGCGGGCCGTGTCCGCGCCCGGGAGCGTCGCGATCGCGCGGTACTCGGAGGCCATCGCCACCCACCCGTCGGTCTCGGCCATCACCGCCGGCTTGCAGGCGATCGGGTCGCGCAGCACCGCGAACCCGTCGACCGTGCCCACGGCGAAGGTGTAGAAGCCGTCGAGGTCCTCGAGGCAGCCCTCCAGCGCCTCGGCCAGAGTCGCCCCCTCCCGCAGGCGCCAGGTGAGATAGCCCGCCGCCACCTCGGAGTCGTTCTCGGTCTGAAACTCGATGCCCTCCGCGCGCAGGCGCTCGCGCAGGCGGTTGTGGTTGGACAGCGAGCCGTTGTGGACCAGGCACAGGTCGAGGCCGGTGGAGAAGGGATGTGAGCCGTCGGTGGTGACCTTCGACTCGGTGGCCATCCGCGTGTGGCCGAGGGCGTGGCTGCCGCTGAGCTCGGCGAAGGCGAAGCGCTCGAGGAACTGCGCGGGGTGACCGGCCTCCTTGTAGATCTCGATCGCCTCCCCGGCGCTCATCACCCGCAGCTCCGGGTAGCGCTCCCGCAGCCAGGACACCGCGCCCGGGGCATCGGTGTCGACCGTGATCACGGCGTGGCTGGCGCGGACCTCGGGCTCGCCCGCGCCGAACGCCTCGGCCAGGGCGTCGCGGAGGCCGGTCCAGTCGTACCCCGGCGTGGGCGTGTGCAGCGTGACCTTGCACGCCCCGGCCGGGGCGGGGTCACGATATATGGCCACGCCGGCGCTGTCGGGACCGCGGTCGCCGAGCTGCAGGAGCATGTCACCGAGGTGACGCCCCAGGCTGTCGCTCACCGGCGACGACTTGGAGAAGAGGCCTGCTATTCCGCACATGGACAACCGAGTGTAGGCAGGCGACAGACCCGGTCGTATGGGGTCGTGGCGCACAATTCGGCCCCCGGCTGTGTGGGCTCCTCACATTGGCCCGTCGCGGCCCAGGGGATAGTTTGCGCCCATGAGCAAGCCATTCACCGCGCCCAGCTCGCGCGCGGACGTGGAGCGCCACATCCGTGAGAACGACGTGGAGTTCCTGTTCGCCCAGTTCGTCGACATGCACGGCAAGCCCAACGCCAAACTGGTGCCGACGCGACACCTCGACGGGCTGCTCGAGGACGGAGCGGGCTTCGCCGGCTTTGCCGCCGGCGCCATCGGCCAGCACCCCAACGACCCCGACATCGCGGCCATACCGGACGTGCGCTCCTACACGCCGCTGCCGTGGAAGCCGGGCGTGGCCCGCGTGGCCTGCGACGTGACCGTCGAGGGCGAGCCCTGGCTCTATTGCCCACGCACGATCCTGCGCAACCAGCTCGAGCGGGCCCGGGAGCTCGGCTACGAGTTCATGCTCGGCGCCGAGCTCGAGTACTTCCTGGTCAAGCTCGGCGACGACGGCAAGATCGAGCTGGCCGACCCGCTCGACACCCTCGACCAGCCCTGTTACGACATGCGCGCGCTCACCCGCAATCTCGACTTCGTGTCGCAGGTCTCGCGCTACGTGACCGATCTCGGCTGGGACAACTACGCCACCGACCACGAGGACGCCAACGGCCAGTTCGAGCAGAACTTCGAGTTCGCCGACGCGCTCACCACCTGCGACCGCTCGATCTTCTTCCGCTACATGGTGGAGTCGCTGGCCCAGGAGCGCGGCCTGATCGCCACCTTCATGCCCAAGCCGTTCGGCCATCTCACAGGCAACGGCTGCCACTTCCACATGAGCCTGTGGCGCGACGGCAAGAACGTGTTCGAGCGTGACCCGAGCGACGACCCGCGCGGGCTCGGGCTGTCCGACGACGCCTATCACTTCATCGGCGGCCTCAAGGCCCACGCAAAGGCCTACATCGCCATCACCGCGCCGACCGTCAGCTCGTACAAGCGCCTCGTGGTGGGCACGCGCAGCGGCTCCAGCTGGGCGCCCGTGTTCGTGAGCTACGGCTACAACAACCGCACGCAGATGCTGCGGGTGCCGGCCCCGGGCCGCGTGGAGGACCGCACGGTGGACGGCTCCTGCAACCCCTATCTCGCCGCGGCCGCGGTGCTGGCCGCCGGCCTCGACGGCATCGAGCGCGGCACCGATCCCGGCGACCCCACCACCGAGCTCAACCTGCACGAGCTGACCGACGAGCGCCGCCGCGAGCTCGGGGTGGAGCTGCTGCCGGCCAACCTGCTCGACGCCACCCGTGAGCTCGAGGGCTGTCAGGTGCTGCGCAAGGCCCTGGGCAACACCGGGCGCGAGGACTACGTCGACTACTTCGTGAAGATCAAGCGCGAGGAGTTCGACGAGTGGCACAACCAGGTCACCCAGTGGGAGGTCGACCGCTACCTGCAGCTCTTCTGAGCTGCCGCTGAACCAAAGCGCCCTCCGGCTGCGAAGCACCCGGGGAGATGGCCGCTCGTCTCCCCGCCCTGGTGCTGTTCGCCGCCCTCGTGGCCGCGCCGGTGCTCGCGCCGCCTGACGCCGGCGCCGCCACCACGCTCGGCTCGCCCGACCCCGGCCAGACCCCGGATCGCTGTGACGGTCACGCTGAGGCAGCGGAACGGACGGATTCGGACCCTGACGGCGCGGGTTCAGGCTCGAGCAGCCCCAGCCGGCCGGCGAGCCAGCGAGCGGGCAGGGCCTGCACCAGCAGCGTGAGGACGATGGCCAGCGCCACGACGCTGGCGAAGACATCGTTGTAGGGCACTCCGAGGCCGGCCAGCACTCCCACGAGGGCGGCGGGGATCACGCCGGTCTCGCGCGTCCAGCACAGAAAGGCGATCTCGTTGCGCTCCCAGGCTCCGCGACGATCGGGTAGCACGCAGGCCAGCACGGTGAGTGGCCTGGCCACCAGAAGCAGGACGGCGAGCACGGCCAGCGCGGGCAGAAGGTTGTCGCCCAGCTCGGCGAACGGAATGTTGGCCCCGAGGACCACGAACACGATCAGCGTGACCAGGTCGGACAGGTTGTAGGCGAACTCGCGCATCTCGATCTCGTGGGGGTCGTGCATGGCCAGCCCGAGGTTGTCCATGTTGCCCACGATCAGGCCGGCCAGGAAGGCGCCCAGGTAGCCGCTGCCTCCGGCGGTGTCGAGCGAGAAGAAGCTGATCGTGACCACCGCCAGCACGGCGATCGCCGCGCTCTCGCGCCAGATGCCGGCCCGGTGGCTCGAGATCGCGCCCGCGAGCACGATGCCGGCCACCACGCCGATCCCCGTGCTCACGGCGAGATCGGCGGCGAACTCGCCCACCGGAGCGCCGATCGAGTTGTCGCCCGTGAGCACGATCCCGGCCAGGGCAAGGGCGAGGGCCGCGCCCGTCGGGTCGTTGAACGCGGACTCGGCCACCACCGTCTGAGCGATCTTGGGCCGCACGCGCGACCTGATGAACAGCGGTATCAGGATCGCCGGGTCGGTGGGCGAGAGGATCGCTCCCACAAGCAGCGCCGCCGACCACGGGAGGTCGAAGACCAGGTAGGCAGCCGCGCCCACGATGAGGGTGGTGAGGATCACACCCGGCACCACGAGCAGGCCAAGCCCGACCCAGACCTTGCGCAGGACCGGCAGCGAGAGGTTGAGGCCGCCGTAGAACAGGATGATCGACACCCCGAGCGTGAACATCAGCTGCGCCCCGAGCGACTCGAACGGGACGTCCACTACATCGAGTGCCGACGGCCCCAGCGCGGCGCCGATGATCACCAGCATCAGGATCTCGGGCACCGGAACGAGCGAGGAGAGCAGCCGCGCCACCAGCGCGGCCATCAGCAGGAGGCTGAGCGTGAGCAGTACGTCGTCGGTCACGTACTCGGCTCTTGGCGGCTGCGCTCGCCTTCGAGCGCCAGCCGGGCGAGGTCGCTCGCGGTGAGTAGCAGCAGCACGATGACGATCGCCGCTCCCAAGCCCACCGCGATCAGCTGCTGACGGGCAGTGTCGCGCTCCTCGTCGAAGCCGGCCTCGGTGGCACCCTCCTCCCGCTCCTGGTAGCGAGCCAGCTGCTCGGCGGTACCCGCCGTGGCCTCGAAGTTCGCGATCTCCGGGCCCAGCAGGATGCGCTTGGTCACCGCCTGACGGCCGTCCTGCAGAGCCCGCCAGGCCACCTCGTCGAGACGCATGAAGTCGGCGAATTCGCTCTCGAGCTCGTCCAGCAGCGCGCGCTCGCGCGGACCGGTGAAGGCCTCCTCGGCCGCGCGCAGATCGCGCCGGAAATCGGTCACGGCGCTGTCGAAGCGCGGCCGGGAGAGCCCGTTGTCGTAGCCCCAGGCCGTCTGCCAGCCGTTCACGTCGGTCACGCCGAACTTGAGGTCGAGCGCGAGCGCGCGCCGCGCCGAGCGGTCCTGCACGTCGTCGAATCGGTCACCGAGCCGGTCCATGGCGTTGAGGGCCACGGCGATGGTCACGATCGGCCCCAGCACGGTGAGCAGGATGGCCAGGTAGAGCTTTGCCCTGATCGTCAAGGTGGGCCGCCCCGTGCGCCGTCGCATATATGGTGGCGCCCGTGCTGCTCTTCCTGATCACTCAGGACCTGCCGCTGATCCTGCTGCTGGCGCTGCTGGCGCTCTGCTACCTCACGGCGATCGAGCTCGCCTCGGAAGACGACCCGATCATGATCAAGGCGTGGTGGGTGCTGCTCGTGTTCCTCACCAACGTGGTGGGCTATGTGGCCTTCAGGATCTGGCTGGCGGCTCGCCGGCGCCGGCGCACCAGCGCCTGATCGGCTCACCGGCCGGGCTCCTCGCGGACCCGCTGGAGACGGGCGACCTTGAGGGCCAGCTCGAGCGACAGCAGGTCCTCGGCCTGCAGATCGAGCCCCGTGATCTGCTGGATGCGCTCGAGCCGCTGGCGCACCGTGTTGGGGTGGATGTAGAGCGCCCTCGCGCTCGCCGCCACGCTGCAGCGGTCGGTGAGGTAGCGCTCGAGCGTGTCCACCAGCCTGGCGTTTCGGTCGTGGTCGTACTCGGTCAGCGCGACCACCGCCTGGCCGTAGCGGTCCCGCGGGGCCTCGTCGAGCTCGAGGTTGACCAGGTAGCGGTAGGCGCCAAGCCGGTCGTAGGCCACGGCGCCGCCGCCGGCGGCGAGCGAGCTGCCGATGCGAGCGGCGTCGGCGGCCTCGCGCATCCGGCGCCTGGCACCGGCGGCTCCACGGTCCGCTCCGGAAAGCCCGATGTGGATGGACAACTCGCCGCCCAGCTGCTCGCAGGACCGGCGTAGCCCCTCTTCGGCCCCCTTCTCGAGCGCGGGTAGCGGCACCAGCGCGCGCAGCGCGTCGTGGCGGGCGTCGAAGAAGGCGCGCCTGTAGTGGCGGCGAAGGCGGGCCTGCAGCGCGGCGGCGAGCTCGGGCCAGGGCGTCTCCTCGCTCCCCGTGGCGGAAGCGCGCATGGCGTGCAGGAAGACATGCGGCCGCGAGAGATCGCAGCGGGCCTCGATGGCCTTGGCCTCGGCGGTCTGCACGGAGCCGGCGGCCAGGGCCTCGAACATGTCCTTGACGATGTTCTCGGCCGTCAGGCGCTCGATCAGCTCGGCCTTCTTGAGGCCCACCGCGGTCTGGTTGGCCACGGCGCCGAGCAGCTCACCGTCCTCATCGCCGAAGCCACGCCCCGTCACCGTGCAGCACAGCAGCCCCAGCTGCTCGTCTCCGGCGGCCAGCGGGGCCACCAGCAGGCGCTCGCCGCCGTCCGCATTCCCGCGCGCGGGCTGGCTGCGGCCGTTGCGCTGCTCGCGGCGCACCATGTCGAGCAGCAGCGCGGCGCGCCCCGGGCGCGGGCTCGCCCCCGCGGGCTCGGGTGGATCGGCGGCCGCCAGCACCAGCTCGTCGGCCTCCGGATCGAGCCGCCAGATCTGGCAGGTGTCGGCGCCGAGCAGCTCGCGCGCGCCGCGGGTGACCGCATCGTGCAGATCCTCACGCAGCGTTACCGCCGCCAGCGCCTGGCTCAGCCGCGTGAGCGTGGTCAGTGCGTCCACGCGCCGTCGGCTCTCCTCGTAGAGCTGTGCGTTCTCGATCGCGCCCGCCGCCAGCGAGGCGGTGTGGACCAGGAGGTTCAGCACTTCGTCGTCGAACTCGCGCGGCGCCTCTGTGTGCAGCACCACCACCCCGATGACGGCTCCCGAGCGGTAGAGCAGCGGGACGGCCACCATCGACTGGAAGCGCTCCTCGTCGAGCTCGGGCACGTACTTCATCCGCGGGTCCTCGAGCGCCCGCTCGCGGATGAACTCGGGCGTGCGCGTGCGGGCGACCCAGCCGGTCAATCCCTCGTCCACGCCCCACTCGAGCGTGCCCACGAGCTGCGCGTAGCGCGGCGAGGCGGCCCGCAGCACGAGCCGCTCGTCGTGCAGGAAGTACACGAAGCAGGCGTGGCAGCGGGTGGCGTCGGTGACGATCTCCACGAACCCGTCGAGCACCCGGTCGAGCGAGAGCGACGAGGAGACGGTCTTGATCACCGCATAGAGCGTCTCGTTCTCGCGCCGGACGCGGCTGAGGGCATCCCCGCCGTCGGTCACCCGTGAGACAGTCATGCGAGCCTCCTTTCCGTGGCGGATCGTAGCCTCGGGGCGTCGCCCTCCCTATGTGAGCATCCCACACTCGTTGAGCGCCAAGCCTGTGCGAAGGTCACATTGCAGAGCGCGCCAACCGCGAATACCGTCGCCGCTCAGGTGACTCGTGCCAGCAGTCTCTTGAGCGCTCGCGGCGCCTGTGCGCGCCGGGCGGGGAGGATCGGATGATCGCGTTCGTCATGGCCCAGGTCGAGAGCCTGGAAGAGGCCGCGCCCGTCGAGGCCCAGAACCTCGACGCCGTGATCCTGGGCGAGCAGTTCTACTTCTTCACCGTCGTGCTCATGTGGCTGATCCACGCCGGCTTCATGAGCTACGAGGCCGGGGTGGTCAGGCGCAAGAACGTGCTGGCCACGGCGATGAAGAACATCCTGACGATCGCCGTCGTCACGCCGACGCTTCTACTACTTCGGCTGGTGGATCTACAACTGCAACCAGCCCGGCCTGCCGATCGGCCCCAACTCGGCCGACTTCACCGCGCTGGCCTGTCAGGGCGGCATCCCCTGGTCCGACGCCTTCGGCCCGAACCTCACCAACAACATCAACCTGATCTTCTTCCTGGCCTTCCTGCTGTTCTCGTGGACCACGGCGTCGATCATGTCCGGAGCGCTGCTCGAGCGCGTGAGGCTGTCGGCCTACCTGGTCCTCGCCTCGATTCTCGGCTCGGCGGTGTGGATCCTCGACGCGGCCTGGGGATGGAGCGCGGGCGGCTGGCTCACCCTGCGCTTCGGCTTCCACGACGCCATCGCCTCCGGCGTGGTCCACGGTGTGGCCGGTGCCTTCACGCTGGGAGTCCTGTTCCACCTGGGGCCGCGAATAGGCAAGTACACGCGCGAAGGGCTGGCGCGCCAGTTCCGCCCGCAGAACCTGCACATCACCCTGCTCGGCCTGATGCTGATCTTCACGGGCTTCTACGCCTTCTACGGCGCCTGTCTGGTGATCTCGTCCACGGCCTTCCCGGGCTGGGCCAGCATCTACCTGAGCCCCACCACGCTCGGCTCGATCACGATGGTGATCACGATGGGCTTCGCGGGCGGCTTCACCGGAGGCTACTTCGCCTCCAGGGGTGATCCGTTCTGGACGGTGTCGGGCGGCCTCGCCGGGGTCATCGGGGTGTCGGCGGGCGCGGACGTCTACGCGCCCAGCCTGGCCTATCTGCTCGCGATCGTCACCGCCGTCCTGGCCGTGTACGCCGGCAACTTCATCGAGGTGAAGATGCGCGTCGACGATGTGGTGGGAGCGGTGGCCGTTCACGGCTTCTCGGGCTTCCTCGGGGTGTTCTGGGTCGGCGTCTTCGCGGCGGGGTACCCCACCGGCCTCAACAACATGGACAGCTCGATCGGCGGTCAGCTGATCGGCATCGCCACCTTCCTGCCGCTCGGGTTCCTGTCCGGCTGGGTGGCGGCGCTCATCCTCAAGAAGCTCAACCTGCTGCGCGTGCCGCCGGAGGTCGAGCTGGAGGGCCTCGACGTCTCGGAGTACGACGCGGACCTGTACATGCCCGAAATGGCCCGGATCGAGGAGTCCATGACCGAGCCCGACGGCACCGTCGTCCCGTCCGAGCGAATACTCATCGAGGCTGAACGAGAGGTGATCAGAAGGTGACCGAGGAGACGCCATGCCTCTGCTGATCGACAGCGCGCCCGACTGCATCGTGTCCAACGAGGCGGCCGAGCCTGCCGATGACTCCGCCGACTTCATCCTGCAGGCCAACTTCGAGGACTGCGCGGGCTTCATGACCTTCGGCCCGGGCTCGACCTACGGCGAGGAGGGCGCCTCGGCCGAGACGCTCTACTACGTGCTCACCGTGCTGGGCATGGTCGTGACCGTGCTCGCGCTGGTGGCCTGGGTGGTCGTACGAGAACCGTCAGCTGGTCGGTCACGTGGCCCGCATTCGCGGCCGCGGCGGGCCGGCGCCCCAGCCCGAAAGCCCGGGCGGAATAAGGAGATCGGAATGATCGACAACGGCAACGGCAAGCGTCAGATCGAGTTCCCGCCTCTCCAGACCCACGTCAAGGGCTTCGAGCTGGCCATGCTCGGCATCTCGATCCTGTGCGTCATCATCGTCCTGGTCATCGTGCTCTTCACGAACATCGGGAACGAGTTCCGTCCCACCCTTTGAGCAACGCTCCACCCGCGCGCCGATCCGGCCGACCTGGCCGCGGCTGCTGGTGGTCGCCGGCCTGCTGGTCCTGACGTTCGTCGTCGCGCGCGGCTGCCAGCAGTCGCAGGTCCGCATCTCCGAGGAGCAGGCGATCGCGAGCGCCAAGGAGGAGGTGACCTTCGAGGCCCGCCGCACCCAGATCAGGCTGCTGCGTCAGGGCATCAACTCGAAGCCCTTCTGGATCGTGTCGCTGTCGGTGCCGGGCCGCGAGGACAACACGTTCTCGAAGCTGGCCGTGGTGCGGGTGAACGCCAACAGCGGCAAGGTGGAGGACGTCAAGCAGCGCGGGCGCTGACCCGCGTGGTCGCCAGGGCCTGGCGCAGCGTGCCCAGCCCGTCGCGCGGATGCAGCACGTCGGTCAGGCCGAACTTGCGCGCCTCGCCGATGCGCCGGTCGGCGTGACCGACATGGCGCAGCTCCCCGGTCAGGCCGAGCTCGCCGAAGGCCGCCAGAGGACGCTCTCCGCCCAACTCGAACCCATTGGTCGCGGAGGCCAGGGCCAGGGCTATGGCCAGATCGGCACCGGGCTCGTCCACCCGCACGCCGCCGGCCACCGACACGAACACGTCGCTGCCGCCGATCGAGACACCTCCGTGACGAGCGAGCACCGCGAGCACCAGGGCCAGGCGGTTGCGATCCACCCCGTTGGCAACCCGGCGCGGGGGCACGAGCTCGCTGGGCGCCACCAGGGCCTGCACCTCCACGAGCAGCGGCCGGGAGCCCTCCATGGCGCACAGCACCACCGATCCCGGGGCGCGCGTGGCCTCGTTGACGAACCGCGCGCTGGCGTCCTCGACCTCCACGAGACCGTGCTCGTGCATCTCGAACACCCCCACCTCGTTGGTTGAGCCGAAGCGGTTCTTGAGGGCCCGCAGCGTGCGGTAGGTGCGCTCGCGCTCGCCCTCGAAGGAGAGCACGCAATCCACCAGGTGCTCGAGCACACGCGGGCCGGCGATCGAGCCCTCCTTGGTCACGTGCCCGACCAGGATCACCGCCACCCCGCGCGCCTTGGCCAGCCGCATCAGGCGGCCGGCCACTTCGCGCACCTGACCCACGGACCCGGGGCCTCCCGACAGCGCCGGGTCGTAGAGCACCTGCACCGAATCCACTACGCAGACCTCGGGGCGCTCGGCCTCGATCGTGGCCAGCACCGCGTCGAGGTCCGTGTCGGCGACGATCGGCACGGTCAGAGCCGCGGGACCCAGGCGCTGGGCGCGCAGCTTGACCTGAGCGGCCGACTCCTCGCCCGACACGTAGAGCACCTTGCGCCCGGCGGCGGCCAGGTTGCCGAGCGCGCCGGTGGTGAGGGTCGACTTGCCGATCCCCGGCGAACCCCCGATCAGCACCAGCGAGCCGGGCACGAGACCGCCGCCGAGAACGCGGTCGAGCTCGCCGATCGCGGTGACCATGCGCTCGACCTTCGGCGCGCGCACCTGGCCCAGCGGCACCGGCTCGAGCGCCCGGGCCGAGCGTCGCCCGCCGCCCGAACCGGCACCGCGGCCGGCCGGAGCGGAGGCCCGGGTCTCCTCGGCGAGGGTGTTCCACTCGCCGCAGCCCGGGCAGCGCCCGTGCCACTTGGGGCTCTCGTGCCCGCACGAGGTGCAGGCGAAGACGGTGGCGGAGCGGGCCATCTCACCGAAGCTAAGGAGGCGAGCGGACGGCTTCGCCCCGGGCGGCGGCGTCGCTCCGCTCGAGCCTGCGTGGCGGACCAGGGTGGTCCGATCGGCAACAAGGGGTGGATCTCCCCCAGGGGGCTGAAGAAAGTCAACTCACGGTTGACAAACTTCAGGAACCCCCGATCCCACCCCCCTCACCGCTCCCTGACCACGCTTCCGTCGGCGCGACCGCTCGAGCGGAGCGCAACAGCAACCCAGCCGGTCCGTCCGACCCGTGGAGTTGCATCGGCCGTTCGTGTCTCTGCTCGCGCAGCCACTCGCCCCGGCCGAGTTCGTGGCCGTGGACACCGAGACCAACGGGCTCGGCGGCGACCTCTGTGAGATGACCGAGGTCGGGGCCGTGCTCGTGGGTGGAGGGGAGCTGCACGAGACATTCGACTCGCTGGTCCGGACGGAACGCCCGCTCGCGCGCGGGATCCAGCGCTTCACCGGCATCACACAGGGCATGGTCGACGGCGCGCCGCCGGCCGAAGAGGTGCTGGCGGAGCTGGTCGAGCTCCTGGAGGGCCGTGTGCTGCTGGCCCACAACGCGCGCTTCGACCTGCGCGTGCTCCGCCAGGCCTGCGAGCGCGCGGGGATCGACTGGCCCGCGCCCCCGGCGCTGTGCACGGTCACCCTGGCCCGCCGCTTCGCCCCCCTGGCCCGCAGGCGCGGGCTGGCCACGCTGGCCGACTCGCTCGGCATCGAGGTCACCGAGGTCCACCGGGCGCTGCCCGACGCCCTCACCTGCGCGCGCGTCTTCTGCGCGCTCTTTCCTCGCCTGTGCGCCAACGCGGCCACCATCGGCGAGGCGCTCGACCTGCTGCGCTCACGCCGGCGCGCGCGCAAGACCGAGCCCGCCGAGCGCATACCGCCCGACCAGCGCCCCGACCTCTCCACCCTGCCGGACGACCCCGGCGTCTACGTCTTCCGCGACGAGCGAGGACGCCCGCTCTACGTGGGCAAGTCGATCTCGCTGCGCAGCCGCGCCAGGGCCCACTTCTGCGCACCGGCCGGCTGGACCGAGCGCGCGGAGATCGTGGACTACCGGCCCACCAACTCCGAGCTGGGCGCGCTGGTGCTCGAGAACCGGCTGATCAAGGAGTGGAAGCCGCCCGGCAACAAGAAGCTGAAGCGCACCCATCGCTACTGCTACCTGCGCTGCCGGCTCGACATCCCCTACCCCGTGCTCGAGGTGGCCGCCGAGCCCGCCGCGGGCCACGCCGTGAACGTGGGGCCGCTCGGCAGCCGCGCGCTGGCCGCCGAGCTGGCCGACCAGCTCACGTCGCTCTACCGGCTGCGCCACTGCGGCCGCACCCTCAAGCTGCGCGATCATCCGTCCGCCTACGGCCAGATGGGTCGCTGCGTGTCCCCCTGCCTGGGTGACCTCGATCCCAACGCCTACCGCCGCCAGCTGGACCTCGCCCTGTCCCACTTCGAGAAGCCCGGCGCGGGTGAGCGGGTCATCGAGGAGCTCGACCGCCGGATGCGGGAGGCCGCCCTCGATCGTCGCTACGAGCGCGCGGCCGCCCTGCTGCGGCGCAAGGAGCGCCTCGCCTGGGTGATCGAGCGCCTCGACGGCGTGCTGCGGGCCACCCACGCGGCGCCGCGTCTGGCGCTGGCCCGGCATCCGGTCAAGGACCGCTTCGACGCCTTCTGGATCGTCAAGGGCCGCCTCGTGGACTGGGGGCCGCTTCCCGGCCCGACCGAGCTGGCCGAGCGCACGGCAGCGGCTCTGGCGCGACCGCCCGGCCGCACCGTCATACCCGCCACGGAGATCGACGAGGTGCGCATCGTGGCAGGCTGGCTGGCCGAGCACGAGCCCCCGGTGCTGGAGCTCCACGAGAGCACGGCCGCGCCCGACCTGATGCGTTTCGTGGCCGCGGCTACGCCTGCCGAGCCGGTGAGCGCTCGGCCATCTGCTTCAGGTTCTCGAGTGAGCTCTCCAGCCACGTCCGCATGAGCCGCTCACCGCTCAGCGCACCGATGACCTTCATACCGAGCGAGCTCGGTTCGATCGCGAAGTTGCCCTCCACGAACGTGCCGCCCTGCGCCTCGGCGAGCACGAAGCGAGTGGTCACGCCCGTGCCCGCGCAGGAGATGAGCACCTCGTGGCAGTCGTCGAGCCGCTCGAGCATCAGCTCGTGGTCGTCGACCCCGAACAATCCCTTCACCACTCCGCGGTAGCGGCAGCCCTCCTTGATGTCGGCGCACTCCACCTCGATGATGTCCGGCCACCACTCCGGGTGCCGGTTCGGGTCTCCCACGAGCTCCCAGACCCGCTCGACGGGGGCTTCGATGTAAGACTGCCGGGTGCTCGACCGGACCACGCTTCCATTCTCTCATCCGCAGCCCGATAGCGAACAAATAGGTACAATCGACCCGCTCGCATGCGCCCTCCAAGCAGCGCTCGTCTGGTCACGATCCCGCTCGAGGGCGTCCTCCCCGCGCATCGAGGCTCGCTGTTGGTGCGCGGCGACGCTCGTCCCTTCGCGCTCACGGGAAGCTGGGCCGGGGGCGGCGCGCTGGTGGGATCGGAGCCGATCTGCACGGCCGCCCCGGACGAGGACCCGTTCGCGCTGCTGGACGAGCAGCCCGCGGTGGACGACGCGGCGGACGCCGGTCATGCCGTCGGCGGCGGCTGGTTCGGCTATCTCGGCTACTCGCTCGGCCGGACCCTCGAGCCCGTGCCGCCGTCCCCCCCGCGCCCGGTCCCGCTGCCGCCGTTCGCGCTCTCCTTCTACGACCACCTGCTGCGTCTCGACCCCGCGGGGCGCTGGTGGTTCGAGGCCCTGTGGACCGACGAACGCGACGCCGCACTGCGTGAACGGCTCGCCCGGCTGTCGGGACGGCTGAGCGCCGGGGTCCGCGACCGTCCGGTCTGGCTCAGCGGGCTCGCCGTGGCCCCGCCGGGCCCCGCAGGTCATATGGATGCGGTGAGGGAGTGTCGCGCGCGGATCGCCGCCGGCGAGATCTTCCAGGCCAACGTCTGCCTGCGCCTCGACGGGCGCTTCGAGGGCAACCCGGCCGACCTGTTCGCGCGGGCCGGCGCCGAGCTGTCGCCTCGCCACGGCGCCTATCTGCGCGGTCCCTGGGGTGCGCTGGTCAGCCTCTCGCCGGAGCTCTTCCTGCGGCGCGAGGGCCGGCACGTGCTGACCGAGCCGATCAAGGGCACCGCGGCAGCTGACGAGGCCGGCCGCGCGCGGCTCGCCGGCTCGGACAAGGACGTGGCCGAGAACGTGATGATCGTCGACCTGATGCGCAACGACCTCGGGCGGGTGTGCGAGTACGGATCGGTGTCGGTGCCCGAGCTCACCGAGCCTCGGCCCGCCCCCGGGGTGTGGCATCTGGTGTCGTCGGTCACCGGCACGCTGCGGCCCGAGGTGGGCGACGCCGATCTGCTGCGGGCCACGTTCCCGCCCGGCTCGGTCACCGGCGCGCCCAAGATCCAGACGATGCGCGTGATCGCCGAGCTCGAGGCCACCGGTCGCGAGGCCTACACCGGCGCCATCGGCTACGCCAGCCCGATCGCCGGGCTCGAGCTCAGCGTGGCCATCAGGACGCTCGAGATCCAGGGCGACCGGATCTGGCTCGGCGCCGGCGGCGGCATCACGTCCGGTTCTGAACCCGAGGAGGAGCTCGCGGAAGCGCTGCTCAAGGCCCGGCCGGTGATCGAGGCCGCGGGTGGGCGGGTGAGCGTGCCCGTCCCGGACGTGCGGGACGATCGAGCGGTCGCGGTCCGGCGCCCGCCGAACGTTCTCGACGGTACGGTGGATCGACCCGATCCGGAGCGGGGCGTGTTCACCACCATGAGGGCGAGCGGCGGACGGGTGCTCGAGCTCGAGTTTCACCTCGCCCGGCTGGCCGCCAGCGTGGCGGCGCTCTACGGCGAGGCGCTGCCGGAGGAGCTGGAGGCGTCGATCCTCGAGGAGGCCGGCCCACACGGCCACGCCCGCTTGCGGGTACGCGCCCGGCCACGGGTGAGCGGTCCTCTGGCGATCGAGATCGAGGCCCGACCGCTGGCCAAGGGCGCAGTCCCGCGAGCGGTCACGGTCGCCCCCGCGCTGCTCCCCGGCGGGCTGGGCGAGCACAAGTGGATCGACCGCCGGCTGCCGGCAGGGCTCGAGGAGCGCCTGGGCGCGCTGCCGCTCTTCGTCGATCTCGACGGCGACGTGCTCGAAGCGGCCACCGCAAACGTGTGGATCGTGGAGGGCGACGTGCTCGTCACCCCGCCGCTCGACGGCCGCCAGCTGCCGGGCAGCGTCCGGGCCCGTCTGCTGGCGCGGCCTCCGGAGGGCTTCGTGGCCCGCGAGGAGCCGGTCAGCCTCGGCCGCCTGGAGGCGGCGGACGAGCTGCTGCTGACGTCGTCGGTCAGCCGCGCCACACCGGCGGCGCTCGCCGGGCGCGCTCCGCGGTTCGAGGCCGGCGCGCGCATCCTCGCTCGGCTGGCCGGCGCGCAGGCTGCGGCTGCGGCCGCCGAACCTCCGGCGGGCGGCCAGGTGTCACCCGGCGGCGCCGTTTCGCGCCACTCGCGCGCGGGCCGCCGCGGCTAGAGCCCTCTGGACGGTCTCTGCCTCCGCCCGGTCGCTCAGGTTGACGCGCACGAGCCTGGCGGCCGCGCTCGCCGCCGCCTCCGCGAGCAGCACACCGGCGACGGCGTCGCCGCGCACCGCCGGCTCGGCCAGCGCCGCCACCCGCTCGCCGGTCTCCGCCACCTCGGCCGCCGCCTCGGCGACGGCGAGCGGGCCGCCGCTGGCGCGCTCGAGCGCGTCCGCCACACGTTCCGCTCGGCGGGGATCGCCGGCCGGCAGCCGCCGTGCTTCGAGCACAGGTCCGTAGGAGGACAGCTCCTCATCGGCCAGGGCCAGCGCCCGCCGGCGCATTGCCTCCATGCGGCTGGGAACGTCCTCGCTCAGCCCGCTTCCGGAGGGCCCGCCGGGTTCGCGGCCGAGCTCGATGCGGGCCACCATCTCCACCAGTCCGGCGGCAAGCCCACAGGTGAGAGCGGCCGCCGACCCGCCGCCCGGAGCCGGGCTCGCAGAGCCCAACTCGTCGAGCAGATCCGCCAGCCTCTGCTCAGCCAGATCGCCCATCGACGGCGATGGTAGCCTGGCCACAATGGCTTCCGTGGCCTTCGATCAGGACGTCCTTCAGGACGTCGGCGACGATGAGGTGGAGAGCTTTCACCGCGACGGCTTCCTCATCCTCGAGGAAGGCTTTCTCTCCCCCGGTTCGATCGAAATCCTGCGCGAGCGCTTCGCCGCTCTCTTCGAGGAGGACTACGCCACCGGGATCGCCCCGGACGAGGTCAACTGGAAGAAGGGTCGCGATCCAGAGGACCGCACCCGTCAGATCTGCAACGGCTGGCGCTCCGACGATCTGATCGCGGCCCAGGTGCTGAGCGAGCGTGTGGGCCGCATCGCGTCGAAGCTGATGGGCTATCGCGGCGCGCGCATGGTGCAGGACAACTGCCTGTGGAAGCCGCCCGGTGCCCGCTCGCTGGGCATGCACCAGGACGCTTCCTACGCCGGCTACCTGGTGCCGCAGGAGATGGTCACCTGCTGGGTGGCCCTCGACGACACCCAGGCGGGCGGCGGCACCGTCGAGCACGTTCGCGGCTCGCACCTGTGGCCCAAGACGCCGCCCGACCGCGGCAGCTTCCACGCTCCCGAGGACTGGCTGGCGCCGGTGGCCGCCGCGGCGCCGGACGGGGTGGAGCCCGAGCGCGTGCCGGTGGTGGTCAAAGCCGGCGGAGCGGCCTTCCATCACGGCTGGACCTTCCACGGCTCGGGACCCAACGAGGCCACGGTCGAGCGCCGCGCCCTCGTGACCCACATGGTGCCGGTCGAGACTCGCTTCCACCCGCACAACGCGGACCCGATCTACTCGCGCTACCGGCGCCGCGGCGATCTCTCGCTAGACGAGTCGTTCTTCCCCGTCCTGTGGGACGAGAGCGGCGCGCGCAGCGCCTGGCTCGCCGGACTGCCCGAGCTGCCGTAGCGGTCAGGCCGCTGCCGCGGTGAGCGCGGCCATGCGGGCCCGGCCGCGGGCCTCGAGGTGGCGGCGGAAGGCGGCGTTGGCGTAGAGGCTCGCCATCGCCGACGAGGCCGCCTCCGGGCCCACGCGCGCCGCGAAACAGGGCACGATCTCCAGGTACGAGCGCTTGCCCGACGCCTCGGCCGTACTCGATCCGGGCGCGAAGAGCCCGCTGCGGCGGGCGAGCCACAACGCGCACAGGACGTCGGATGCGTTCTCGGTGTCGGTGACGAAGACGGTGCCGTCCGTCGCCAGGTCCTCGAAGAGATCCGGGACCGGCGGGCTCGCGGTCGGGCGGCCCCTGGCCAGGCAGGCCACGGTGAGCAGCGCCATACGCTCGGGTTCACGCCGGGCACGGCCGTAGGCCGGCAGCAGATCGGCGCACCCCTCCTGCAGCAGCGCGGCGGCAATGCGGAGCGAGTGGTCCTCGGCGGGCGTCATGCCGAAGCCGCCCTGGCCGAGCCGGCGAGCTGCTCCTGCCGCGCTTCGATCTGCCCGAGCTTGGCCAGCAGGTTCTCGGCCATCCGGATCGAGGCCGCGTCGATCAGGCGACCGTCGAGCGACACCGCGCCCTTGCCCTCGGCCGAGGCCGCCTTCATCGCGTCGACGATCCGGCGCGTGCGCTCCACGAGGCGTGCTGACGGCGTGTAGACCTCGTTCGCCAACTCGATCTGGGACGGATGGATCGCCCACTTGCCCTCGTAGCCGAGCACCGCGGAGCGGCGCGCCGCTGCCAGATAGCCGTCGGCGTCGGTGAAGTCCCCGAACGGCCCGTCGATCGGGCGCAGGCCGTGCGCCCGGCAGGTCACGGCGATCCGCGAGAGCGGGTAGTGCCACTGATCGCCCCAGTGGGTGTGCCGCTCGGGCGTCCCGTTCGGATCGGTGAGCACCGAGTAATTGGGATCCACGCCACCGATCGAAGCGGTATGGCTCTGGATCGAGGCGGCGTAGTCGGCCACCCCGAAGATCATGGCCTCCATCCGCTCGGGACAGGCCGTGGCGATCTCGTCGACGTTCACCATGCCGATGGCCGTCTCGATCAGCACGGCGAGGCCGATCCGGCTCTCCAGGCCCATGGCGTCCTCGATCTGCGTGAGCAGGGTGGCCACCAGGTGCACGTCGCCGGCCCCGCTCACCTTCGGGATGACGATCGCGTCGACCGTCTCGCCGGCCTGCTCGATGACGTCGACCACGTCGCGGTAGCAGTAGTGAGTGTCGAGACCGTTGATGCGCACCGACACCGAGCAGCGCGACCAGTCCTGCTCGCCCAAGGCGTCGATGACGTTGATGCGGGCCTGCTCCTTGTCGTCGGGCGCCACGGCGTCCTCGAGGTCGAGCATGACCACGTCGGCTCCGAGTTCAGGGGCCTTCTCGAGCATGCGGACGTTGCTGCCCGGCACGGCGAGCTCGCTGCGGTGGAGACGGGTCTTGGTCATGGTCGGGTCAGTAGAACCCCGCAACGGCCGTCCGGCAAGGCCGAATAGACAAATTCGTCTAGATGTCCTGGGCCAATCAATACATTGAGGGAAAACTAATATCTTCGCAAAAATCTTAGGTTGCGCCTCAACTCCACCTGAGGCAGGCTGGAGGGAATGACTCTCGAACTCGCGCCGCTCGACCCTCCCCAGCGGCTCCTCTGTGGCCCCGGTCCCTCCAACGTAGAGCCCTCGGTGCTCGAGGCCATGCAGCGGCCGCTGCTGGGGCATCTCGACCCCGAGATGCACCTGATCCTGCTCGAGGTGGTGGACCTGCTGCGCGAGGCTTGGCGCATGCCCGACGGCCTGGTGCTGCCGCTCCACTGCACGGGCACCGCCGGCATGGAGGCCGGCCTCACCAATCTCCTCGAGCCCGGCGACACCGCAGTGGTGGCCCAATCGGGCTTCTTCGGCATGCGCATCGCCGAGATCGCGCGCCGCTGCGGTGCCGATGTGGTCGAGGTGACAGCGGACTGGGGCGAGGCGGTGCCCAACGAGCTCCTGCTGGAGGCTCTCGATCGCCATCCCCGGGCCCGCCTGCTCGCCGTGGTCCACGCCGAGACCTCCACCGGAGTGGAGCACCCTCTGCGCGAGCTCGGCGAGGCGATGCGGGACCGCGACACGCTCCTGATGGCCGACTGCGTGACGTCGCTGGGCGGCGTGGAGCTCGACGTCGGCGGCTGGGGCGTCGACTTCGCCTACTCGTGCACCCAGAAGTGCCTTGCGGCGCCTCCCGGGATGTCGCCGGTGGCGGCGTCTGAGGCGGCCCTCAGCCGCATCCGCTCGCGCACGACCCCCGTGCCCTTCTCGTTCGACCTGCTCATGCTCGAGCGCTACTGGGTCGAGCGGCCGGCGGCCTACCACCACACCGCTCCGATCCTTCACATCTACGCGCTCCACGAGGCGCTCCGGCTGGTGCTGGAGGAAGGGCTCGAGGCCCGCTGGGCCCGGCACGCCACCGCGGCCGGGCATCTGCAGAGCAGGCTGGAGGCCCGCGGGTTCGAGCTGCTGGCCGAGCCGTCCCGGCGGCTGGCGCCGCTGACGGCCGTGCGGGTCCCTCAGGACACCGACGGCAAGGAGATCCAGGGACGGCTGCTGCGCGAGCACGGCATCGAGATCGGCGGCGGGCTGGGCCCGGCGGCCCCGGCCATGTGGCGGATCGGCCTGATGGGACACAACGCCACCGTCGACACCGCCGACACGGTGCTGGAGGCGCTCGACACTGTGCTGGCCGAGTCGCCCGCGCTGACCGCGGCGGGCTAGGCGAGGCGCCTGCGGGACCCAGATTGCGCGCTCCGCTCGAGTGTTGCGCGGCCGTGCGACCAAAGAGTCCCCCTTCCCCAGCCACCCGGATCACGCCAGGCCCGCCGCGCACGAGGCGAGCTGAGCGCGTTACATAGCCGACCTACGCCAACGCCCGGCGCGCGGCCGGCGACCTGCAGAAGGCGATGAACGCCTCGACGTCGTCACGCGGCGGCGCCGCCGCCGGGCGGACCACGTGCCAGCGGCGTGCCGGCAGTCCGCCCCGTGGCGAGATCGTCTCGAGCAGGCCGAGCTCGAGCTCGAGCTCCACCGCCGCCTTCGACTGGAGCGCCACGCCGAGCCCCGAGCGGGCGGCCTGCTTGATCGCTCCGTTCGAACCGAGCGTGAGCACGTTGGGCTCCAGGCCGCGGCTGGCCAGGAACTCGAGGCACACGTTGCGGGTACCCGAGCCCTCCTCGCGCACCAGCCAGGACCGCTTGGCCAGCTCCTCCACCGCGACCCAGCGCCGCTTGCCCAGTGGATCGCCGGGCTCTGTGACGAGGACGAACTCGTTGTCGGCGAAGTCGTGGCCCAGCATCCGCTCGCTGTCGGGAATACGGCCCGTGATGGCCACGTCGACCTTGTGCTCGAGCAGCCGCTTGAACACCACCTCGCGGTTACCGACGTCGAGGCTGATCTCGAGCTCCGGCCGTCGCTCGCGGAAGGCCTGGATCAGCTGCGGGACGATGTACTCCCCTGCGGTGGTCACGGCGCTGATGCGCAGCGAGTGCGGCGCCTGCCCCGCCACCTCCCTGGCCGCGCGCGCGCCCTGGTCGAGCAACCCGAGCACATCCGACGCGTAGACCGCATAGGCCTCGCCCGCGGGCGTCGGGCGCAGCGTCCGGCCCGCGCGCTCGGTGAGGGCCACCCCCAGCTCGCGCTCGAGCGCGGACACCGCTGCCGACACCGAGGGCTGAGTGACCACCAGCTCCTCGGCCGCAGCGGTAACCGAGCCGCGGCGCACCACGGTGAGGAAAGCCAGCAGCTGAGTGAGAGTCACGGCCATGAGTCCAGCTCAAGCTATAGACGTAAGTCTACGTCGTAACTCGCCTCAGGTGTGCAACGCCGAGTCCGCCCCAGGGGCCCAGCGCGGGTCCGCCCGGGGTGGGGAGCCGCCGATGGCCAGCGCCGCGCGCGCCGTGACCAGGTGGTAGAGGATCAGCAGCTGCACGATGGCCAGCGAGTCCGAGCGCAGGAGGTCCGTGCCCACCGTGAACTCCCCCAGTCGCCGGATGCGCAGGTGGCTCGCGAAGCTCATGCGCTCCCAGACCGCCTCCTCGAGCTCCGCCGCTCGCGCGGGATCGAGGTCGCCCGGTATGCGCAGGAGCCATTCGCGCTCGCCCTTGGCCAGGGTCGGACCGGGCCCGTCGCCGTCGAGCAGGGGGGACAGGTCCGGGTGGGGCAGCGAGTCGCGGAGGATCACGTCGGCGTCAAGGTGAGCCGGATCGCCGGACTGCCCCTGGCGGAAGGCCACCACGATGTCGGCGTGCCTGCGCTGAGGCTGGATGTAGGCCTCCGCGTCGGCGTGCCTGCGGTCGAGCTCGGTCAGCACCTCGTCGGTGGTGTAACCGCGCCGCGTGCAGTCGCGTTTGACCTTCCAGCTCCGCCTGAGTGTCTCGGGCGGCGTGAGCATGACGCGCACGTCGTGCACGCTGCGCAACGTCTCGGTGTGGTAGTTGAGCAGGCCCTCCACCACCAGGAAGTTGGCCGACCGCACGTACACCGGCGGTTCGAACACCCCTCTGCGGTGGCTGTAGACCGGCTTCAGCACCGGCTCGCCGCGACGCAGGTGGGTGAGGTGCTGAGTGAGGATGTCCAGGTGGTTGGAGTCCGGGTGCAGCGGGGTCACGCCGAGCTCGGTACGCCGGCGGCGGTCGTAGCGGTGGTAGTCGTCGGCGGAGACGTGAGTGACGTGCGCCTCGCCCAACACCCGCACGAGCCCGCGCGTGATCGTGGTCTTGCCTGCGCCCGAGTCGCCCACCACGCCGGCGACGATCGCCCGGGCCATCGCCTGGCCTAGCCCATCTGGCCGAGGCGCTCGTAGCGGCCGCCGTGGAACAGCAGCGGCGCTCCGTCGTGATGGCGCGCGTACTCGACCCGGCCGAGGAACAGCGAGTGGTCGCCACCCCAGTACGACTTGGAGACGGTGGCCACGAAGTGGGCCAGCGCGCCCTCCACCAAGGGGGTCTCGCGCAGCACGTCGAAGCGGGGCATGGGCAGGTCCTCGCCCTGGCGCCCGGCAAAACGGTCCGACAGCGCGCTCTGGGTCTCGCACAGCACGCTCACCCCGTAGCGGCTGCCCTCGTGCAGCAGACCGCACATCTTGGTCCGCCGGTCCACGGAGATCAGCACCAGCGGCGGCTCGAGCGAGACCGACATGAAGGCGTTGGCCGTCATGCCGTGGATCTGCTCGCCCTTGAGGGTGGTGATCACGGTGACCCCGGTGGCGAACATGCCCAGCGTCTGGCGCAGCGCGGTGGCCGGGTCGTCGCCCTGGGCGTCCGAGACGTCCGGAGCCTCGTCCTGCTTGTAGTCGTCGAAGGGGCTGTCGCCGATGCCGTCCGGGCCGCTGAAGCTGATCGGGAAGTCGAACTCCGGCGGACGAGGGGTCTCGAGGGCCATCAGGAGCGCGGCCTCTCCTTCTTCGGGTCGTAGAAGGGAATCGGCACCACGCGGGCGGGGATCCGCTTCTGCAGGCCGTCGAGCTTGCCCACCTCCACGTCGGTGCCGGCCCCGGCGTACTGCACGGACATGCGGCACAGCGCGATGTTCTTGCGCAGCGTCGGGCTGCGCGTGCCGCTGGTGACCACGCCGACACGCCGGCGGCCGACGTAGACCTCGTCGCCGTGCCCGGCGGTCTCGTTGCCCTCGAGCTCGAGGCCCACGAGCGTCCGCTGGGGGTGGGCCTTGCGCTCGGTCAGCGCCTCCTTGCCGATGAAGTCGTCCTCCACGTCGAGGTTGACCGTGAAGCCGATGCCGGCCTCGAACGGATCGACCTGGTCGTCGAACTCGTAGCCGGCGAAGATCAGCCCCGCCTCGATGCGGATCATGTCGAGCGCCTCGAGCCCCAGCGGCTTGAGCCCGTGGTCGGTGCCGGCCTCCCACACGGCGTCCCACACCGCCGGGCCGTCGTCGGGATGGCAGAAGATCTCGTAGCCGAGCTCGCCCGTGTAACCGGTGCGCGAGACCACGATCGGAATCCCGTCGTAGTCGCCGATGCGACCCACGAGGAAGCGGAACCACTTGAGCTCGTCGAGCGCCGGCTGCGTGGGCGGGGCCCAGACGATCTTCTTCATCAGCTCGCGGCTCTCGGGGCCCTGCACCGCGATGTTGTGGAGCTCGTCGGTGGTGGGCTTGACCCACACCTTGAGCTCGAGCCGCTCCGCCAGCTCCTTGAGCCACACGCCGGTGTAGGGATCGCCTCCGATGAAGCGGAAGTTGTCCTCACCCAGCCGGAACACGGTGGCGTCGTCGATCATGCCGCCGGTCTCGTTGCAGACCGCGGTGTAGACCACCTGGCCCACGCCCAGCTTGCGGGCGTTGCGGGTGACTGCCCGCTGGATCAGCTTCTCGGCGTCGGGGCCCAGCACCTCCCACTTGCGCAGCGGCGAGAGGTCCATCACCACGCTCTTCTCGCGGCAGGCCCAGTACTCGGAGATGCCGCCCTCGTTGTTGTAGCAGTGGGGCAGCCAGTAGCCGCGGTACTCCACGAAGCTCTTCGTGAGCTCGCTGGTACGGGGGTGGAACGTCGTCTCCTTGGTCATCACCGGCTCTGCCTCCGGGGTCACGCGGTGGGCGATGGCCGCCTGAAAGCGGTTCTCGGGCGAGTAGACGCGAACGTGGACGTCGGTGATCTCCCAGCCGTTGGCGGGGTCCACGTCGTCGGGGCACGCGGACGAGGCGCAGACGAGGTCGTTCATCGCCTTCAGCAGCACGTAGTCGCCGGGCCGCGACCAGGGCTCGTCCATGATCAGCAGGTTGTCCGAGTCGAACCCGGTGTTGTAGAAGAAGTTCAGCGCCTCCCAACCCGCCCGCTCGCCCACGCCGTACGGTGCGACCTGGCCGTTGAAGTTCTCGGTGCAGCTGATGTGCCCGGGGTAGCCGAGGTCCTCGTAGTACTTGGCCTGGCAGGCCAGGGCGAACATGTCGTGGCGCCCGACCGTGTCCTGCACGACCTCTACCAACGGGTCCATGTCCACGTCGTAGAACTTCGCGTAGAGCCCGGGCGCCGGCACCGCGGAGGCCATCAAGGTTCTCGTCGTGACGCCGTCGAGGCCCCGCTCGAGCCCCTTCTGGAGCTTGCCCTCATGGAAGGCGAGGAAGTCGGAGCACTGCTTGCCCTTGACGTCGATGATCTGGATGTACTCGCCCTGCTTGACCTCGTAGGCCAGCGCCGACGCCTTGTCCACCCGGAAGTCGAGCCGCGGCTCGGCCAACGGCGCCGGCAGCTCCAGCTCTACCTCGGACCGCGGCTGCGCCCGCTTGACCTCGACGATCAGCGCCGAGGCGGGCGGATCGCCGTCCACCACTCGACCCCCCGGGGCGGCGACGATGGCCACCAGGTCGCGCTCGGCGTCGAAGCTCTCCGAGGCCCCGGGCGCTCCCTCGGGGCCGAACAGGCGCACCGCCCGGGCGTCGTCGGGCTCGAGGCCGCGCTGATGGAGCACGGCGAGGAACCCGTGCTCGGAGCCGTTGCCGAGCAGCCCGCGGAGCAGGGTGGCCGGGGCGTCGGCCACGGCACCCAGCGCCGCGAAGTCCTCGCGGCCGTCGGCCGCCAGAACGGTGAGCTCCCCCGGCTGGCCGCCGTCCGGATCGATGACGGTCACGCGATCGCCGGCCCGCACGTCCACCACCGTGGCCGCTCCGGGGCGCACCCACCAGGACTCGAACGAGCGGTCGACCGGGCGCAGCCCTCCGACCAGGGAGACGGGAGGGGTCTGGACGGCCATGGTCCGCCGGCCGCTAGGCCTTGGCAGGCTCCTTGGCCTCGTCCTTCTCGGCCTGCTCCATCAGCTGCTGGGCCAGCTCGCGCTTGGCCGACGAGTCGAGCTTCTTGACCTCGTTCTCGACCACGCGACGATTGTAGGTCTGGTTCCAGTAGTCGAGGGCCTCGAAGCCGAGCAGCACCGCCTTGCCCACGAACTGGCGCAGCACCTCGTTGGTCGGGCCCATGACCCAGCCGGCCTTGGCGTCACGCACGTAGCGCTCCAGCTCCATGTCGCGCTTGTAGCCCGAGCCGCCGCAGGCGTGGAGCATCTTGTCCACGTGATGCGCGGTGTTCTTGGCCGCCTCGAACTTGATCTGCCAGGCCCAATGCAGGTACTCGGCGCGGGCCGTCTCGCCCGGCTCGAGGATGCGGGTGTTGTCGTCGGTCGCGCGGTCCATCGCCTGGGCCACAGACATCACGAACACGCGGCAGGCGTTGGTGTCCATCACCGCCTCGCCCACGTAGTCCTGGATCGTCGGGTAGTCGGCCACCCGCATGCCCACGTCCACGTGGCGCTTGCGCGTGGTGTGGCGCTTGGCGATGTCGATCGCCCCCAACGTGATGCCGTTCCACACCGACGAGGAGCCGATCAGGAACCAGGGGTCAACGGCCTCGTCGTTGGACACGGCCCCGTCGCCCACCGGGCCCACCACCTGCTCGGCCGGGACCTCGATGTCCTCCACTTGGATCGGGCCGGACTGGTTGCCGCGCAGGCCGAGCGCGTCCCATAGCGAGGGCTGAGACTTGACGTGCTCGCCGTCGATGACGAATACCGACAGGTCGTCGTAACCCTTGAAGTCCGGGCTCGTGGTCTGCACCACGTAGAAGTCCGCGAAGCCGCCCGAGGTCGTCCAGGACGCCTTCTTGTTGACCTTGAAGCCGCCGTTCGAGCGCTCGGCCTTGGAGGAGAACGGGTACCAGAAGTGCGAACCCGTCTCGGGATCCGAGTACGAGAGGGTGCCGATCTTGCAGTCGCCCAGCGGCCGCACGTACTTGTCCACGAGCTCCGGCGTGGGCCGCAGCATGATCGTCGCCACCGCCGCCATGTGCATCACGTAACACATGGCCGTGGAGGCGCACCCGTAGCGGGCGAGCGTCTCGCACACCATGGTGAAGGCCACGTGGTTCTCGCCCATCCCGCCGTACTCCTCGGGCACGGTCAGCGCGAGGAAGCCGTTCTCGGCCAGGATCTCGAAGTTGCGACGCGGGTAGAGCAGCTCGTCGTCCGAGCGCTTGGCGTTCGCCCGCATCTCCTTCTCGCACAGCTCGATGAGCGTGGCCCGCAGTTCCTTCTGACGCTCGGTCAGCAGCCAGTCCGGATCCCAGTCATAGCCCAGTCCCCAGAAGGGCTCGCCGCCCCACATCTTCTCCGCCATCTTCTCTCCCCGGTCGCGCGACCTTCGTACAAATATGTACAAGGGGTTCTACCGCATTCGCCCCGGGCTGTCCATGCCGCCTCGGCGAGCTCGACAGCGTGTACAAATTCGCTCAGTCGATTTTGGACGGCGGTCGAATGCCGGGTCACCCGTCCGGCGCGATCCACACGAGACAGTCCGCCTCGCGGCGGATTCGCTTCGCGGTCCGGCGGAAGCGGCGCCCGCTCGTCCGGCTCAGGTCCGGACCGAACACGAGCAGGCCGGCGTCGCGCTCGCTCAGGACCTCGAGCAGCGCGGGCACGGGTCGCCTAGTGCGCACCCGCAAAAGCTCCGTTCTCACGCCCAGCACCGCGGCCCGGGTGGCCGTGGCCCGCACCGCGTCGAGGTCCTCCTCGTGGGGGAGCGTGGTGCCCGCCGGCCCCACCAGCACCATCGTGGTGCCGTAGAAGGGCAGGGGGATCAGGTTGACCAACACCAGCGCCACGCCGGCCTCCAGCGCGCTGTCGATGGCCATCCGCTCGGCCGTGGGATCGACCCGCACGGCGAGCGTGGCCAGCACCACGGGCCGGGCTTTGGTTGGCTCGGCTACCGGTCCCGTGATGTGCTCGTGGCGATCCCGTAGCTTGGACATCGGCGCCGCCTAAAGTCGTCCCCGCGAGTTGACCGCGTCCGTGGCTCATGGTAGAAGACCGCAGCGAAGCGGTTCTGTACCAATTGGTACGACTCGCTCTCCAGGGGTCCACTGAGGGAGGGATACGCGAATGGCGTCAGCCGAGGTCGAGGAGAGAGAACTTCTCAAGGCGATGAGTTGGTGGGACGGCTTCGTGGTCGCCCTCGCCAATCCCGGGTTCCTGATCGCCGCATTGGGCGGATCGATCGGCGCTCTGGGCACCACGGGCGCGTTCGTCCTGTGGAGCATCTCCATCACGCTCGGCGCCCTGCAGAACAACATCCACGCCGAGCTGGCGGCCATGTTCCCGTCCAAGTCGGGCGGCATCGCGCTCTACGCCCACGAGGCCTGGCGCAAGTACCTGACCATCATCGGCCCGCTGGCCTCCTTCGGCTACTGGATCGGCTGGTCGGTGGTGCTGTCCATCAACGGTCTCGTGGCCGGCACCCTGATCCAGGCCGAGTGGTTCTCCGACTCCACCTGGGCGGAGAACGTCTGGACCTTCGACCTCACCCTGCCGATCGCGATCGGCATCGGCCTGATCATCCTCGTCTGGGCCTTCAACATATTCGGCGTACGACCCGCCGTCTGGTTCGGCTACGCCACCGGAGCGCTCCTGATCATCCCCGCCTTCGTGCTCATGTTCCTCCCCTACATCACCGGCGAGTGGTCGAGCTCCAACATGAACTGGGAGATCGGGGCCAACGGCGGCCTGGCGCTGGCGCTCGTGTGGCTCTACTTCATGTGCTGGTCCTCCTACGGGATCGAGGTGGTGGCCACCTTCGCCCCCGAGTACGAGAACACCGAGCGCGACACGGCCAAGGCCCTGCGCGCCGCGGCGCTGTTCTCGGCGCTGGTCTACGTCCTGCTGCCGCTGGGTGTGGGCGGCACCCTGGGCACGGCCGCCATCGCCGAGGACGCCACGCTGATCGCTTTCTACACGCAGGCCTTCGACGTGCTCGTGGGCTCGTTCCTGGGCGGCGTGATGATCTTCTGCGTGGTGGCCGGTCTCATCCTTTCGATGAACACGGCCACGATGGACGGCTCACGAGCCCTGTACGGCATCTCTCGCGACGGCATGACGATCAGGGAGTTCGGTGTGCTCAACCGACACCACGTCCCGGGCCGGGCGATGACCCTCGACGCCATCCTGAACATCCTCCTCATCTCGGCCTTCGCCGGAGTGCTCGAGATCCTCGCGGTGTCGAACGTCGGCTACGTCTTCGCCACCTGCGCCGCGCTCTCGGGCTTCCTGCTGCTGCGAAAGGACCGTCCAAACTGGCCCAGGCCGGTGCGCCTGGCCAACTGGTGGGTGCCGCTGGCGGGCTTCCTGCTGCTCTGCAACCTGACCTTCCTGGTGGTCGGCGGCTTCCTCTACTCCGGTGGCTTCCTCGGGATCGAGGGCTACGGCTACGGCTGGGACAAGACCCGCACCGGGCTGCTGGTGCTGGTGGCCGCGCTGGTCCTCTACGTGTGGCGCCACGCCGTGCAGGACAAGCTGCCCATGAGGCTGCGCGAGGAGATCCCGCAGACGCCCGAGGAGGCGGCCGCGCACGCGGAGCTCAAGGCGGCGCCGACGTCGGCGCCGATCTAGGGGACGCGCTCCGCTCGCGGTCTGCGTGGCCGTCCTGGCGTGGTCCGATTGGCTGGGGAAAGGGGGATGCGAAACGTCCCGACGGCCGGGTCGTCCCATGGCCATGGCGCCGCGACAGGGCAGCGCCGGATCGATCGGGAGGATTTCCAGAGGGTGGACTCAGTCCGCCCGCAGCTGCCACCTCGGCAGGCCGCTCAGAGCCTGCCGGTAGCGCTTGCGGTGCACCGGCCGGAGGAAGACGAACCAGACGATCAGCGCCGTCGGCAGCAGGAAGAAGACGCCCGGCACGTTTCCGGTGAGCGTGAAGAAGATCGCCAGCAGCGCCACACCCAGGGCAAAGCCCACCGGCAGCGCGCGGTAGCGCAGGCTCAGGCGGCGGATCTCCTCGTACTGCTCGCGGGGTATTCGGGTGGTGTCGTAGGAGCGGCCGCAGCTCGGGCACGACCAGCGCTCGCCGTAGGCCAGCGCCGCCTTCTCCCCGCATTCGCAGGAGACCGAGATCGGCGGGCCCTTGACCACGGCGCCGGGCTCTTCCCAATCGCGGCGCTGCCGGCGGCGCCTCGGCTCCGTTCCCGCGTCACCTCCCGCTCGCCTTCGCTCACGCCGCCCCATCCGAGCTCAGTCTCTCACCTGACGGACCGATTGGCCGACGACCCAGCCCGGCGCACAGCCGTGGCGGCTAGCTCCAGGGGTACGGGCTGTTCGACACCGGGTGCAGGTCGCCGGTGGCGAAGCGCTCGTACCGGAACGGGTGCAGCAGACTCGAGTGCTCGCCGAGCAGCACGCGGGCGATCTCCTTGCCCACGGCGATCATCTTGTAGCCGTGGTTGGAGTCCGCGGCCACGAACACGTTCGGGCGCATCTGGTCGAACACCGGGAAGTTGTCCGCCGTGAACGCTCCCACGCCGCCGGAGCGGACCCCCTTGTAGACGGAGCGCTTGCCCTCGAAGCGGCCCATGCAGTGCGAGAGCGCCGCGGACCACAGGTCGGGGAAGCCCGGCTCGACGCTCCCGGTGGGATAGGGGTCGACCTTGAACTCGTGGCCCTTGGGCAGCGGCGAGGCGCCGCCCTGCACGCTGTGCTTGTCCTGCTTGAAGTAGATCCCCCACTGCTCGTCGGTCACGAGCGCTCCGGTGTCGTCGTGCAGCGGTGCGTTCGAGTCCACGTGGATGACCGGTGGCAGGGCGCCGTCGTTGGTCACGAACATCGAGGGGTCGACGTCGATCTCTCCCTCCTGCAGGTACCAGTACGTCCACATCTCCGTCTCGACACCGGCCACCTCGATCCGGCGCGGCAGCCCGAGCTTGTCCCACAGCCCGGCGATCCAGGGACCGACGGCCACCACCACGTGCTCCGGTGCGATCGGGCCGGCGCTGGTGTCCACCCGCGTGACGGCGCCGGAGCCGTCGAGCTCGAAGCCGGTGACCTCCACGCCCTCCTCGACGGTCGCTCCCGCCTCGCGCGCCTTGGAGGCCAGTCCGAGCATCGAGTCGCGGTTGTAGGCAAAGCCGCCCCGGTGCTCGTGCAGGCAGACGCTCAGACCCGGCGCGCGCCAGTCGTCGAACAGCGAGCGCATGTGACGGTCCACCTCCGCCTCGCCCGTGATGAGCTCGGACTCGTAGCCGATCCGCTGCTGGCGCTCGAACACAGTGGCCAGGTCGTCCTCCTGCGCGCCGTCGCCGAGGGCGATGTAGCCCGAGCCGTGATAGGCGAAGGTCTCGGGGTCCGACTCCCAGATCTCCACGCAGGCGGCCATCAGCTCGGACATGGCGGGCTGGAAGTAGTTGTTGCGCACCACCCCGCAGGCGATGCCCGAGGCCCCGGCGGCGACGCCGGTCTTGTCCACCACGAGCACGTCGCGCTCGCCCTGCGCCGCCAGGTGCCACGCGGTGGACAGGCCGTGTACGCCGGCGCCTATGATGAGGTGCCGAACGGAGCGCATGTCAGTGAGCCGGCGGCTCCCAGCCCTCGAGGACGGGAGCGCGCCAGTCGGCGCCCACGGTCTTGGAGTTCTCCACCCAGGGCCCCAGCTCGGGCTGGGGGAACTTGCAGTGGATCTCCTTGAGGCGGATGCCGTAGGAGTTGCCCGACTGGAGGTGGGCCATCAGCACCTTGCGCGCGATCTCGTTCTCGCGACCTTCGGGGATCGGGAAGTGAATCTTCAGGAAGGAGTTCGAGTAGCGGTCGAAGACGGCGGGCATGCCCTCCTCCTCGAGCAGCTCGATGTCCTCGAGCCAGTTGATGTCCCGGCCCGGGGTGGACGCCATGAGGTCGATGTCCTCCACCTCGCCGATGTCCTCCTGGTAGGGAAAGCGCCGGCCCGACAGGAACTCGGAGTCGATCGACTGGATCTTCTCCGGCTCGCCCCTCTCCTCGAAGCCGGTCATCGGGCCTCCTCGCGAACCGCGGGCAGCTCGTCGACCGGGTTCTCCAGGTAACGGTCGAGCATCGTCTTGATCTCCTCGAGCGCGCGGCTCTCGGAGACCCCGGGCACGTAGTCGGTGCCCGCCAGCGGCACGCGGGCCATCGCGGCCGCCTCGGTGGTCAGCGCCGCCAGGTCCTCGGGCTCGAGCGAGTGGATGTTGGTCTTGCCGCAGGCCCGGGCCAGCATCTGCACCTCGAGCGTGAGCGTGTGGAGGAAGTTGTAGACCCGGCCTGCCGCCTCCTCCACGTTCAGCCGCTTGCGCAGCTCCGGGTCCTGGGTGGTGATGCCCACCGGGCAGCGGCCGGTGTGGCAGTGGTAGCACTGGCCCGCCGGCACGCCGATCGTGCCCTCGTAGTCGGTGACGCCCGGGATCTCCTTGTTGCAGTTGAGCGCCATCAGCGACGAATGGCCGATGGCCACCGCCTTGGCTCCCAGGGCCAGGCACTTGGCGATGTCGCCGCCGTTGCGGATGCCGCCGGCCACCACCAGGTCGATCTCGTCGGCCAGGCCCACGTCCTCGAGCGCGCGCCGCGCCTCGGGGATCGCCGCCATCAGCGGAATGCCGGTCTCCTCGGAGGCCACGTGCGGGCCGGCGCCGGTGCCGCCCTCGGCGCCGTCCAGGTAGATGATGTCCGGTCCGCACTTCGCCGCCATGCGCACGTCGTCGTAGACGCGCGCGGCGCCGAGCTTGAGCTGGATCGGGATCTCGTAGTTGGTGGCCTCGCGAGTCTCCTGGACCTTCAGAGAGAGGTCGTCGGGGCCGAGCCAGTCCGGATGGCGCGCGGGTGAGCGCTGGTCGATCCCGGCGGGCAGCGAGCGCATCTCGGCCACCTGTTCGGTGACCTTCTGGCCCATCAGATGGCCGCCCAGGCCGACCTTGCAGCCCTGCCCGATGAAGAACTCGACCGCGTCGGCCAGCATCAGGTGGTGCGGGTTGAACCCGTACCGGCTCTGGATGATCTGGTAGTACCACTTGGTGGACAGGTCGCGCTCGGGCGGGATCATTCCGCCCTCGCCCGAGCAGGTGGCCGTGCCGGCCATCGAGGCGCCCTTGGCCAGCGCCATCTTGGCCTCGATCGACAGCGCGCCGAAGCTCATCCCCGTGATGTAGACGGGAATGTCGAGCTCGATCGGCTTCTTGGCGAAGCGCGCGCCCAGGACCGTCTTGGTCTCGCACTTCTCGCGGTATCCCTCGATCACGAAGCGCGTGAGCGTGCCGGGAAGGAAGATCAGCTCGTCCCAGTGCGGGATCTTCTTGAACATCGAGAAGCCGCGCATCCGATAGCGACCGAGCTCGGCCTTCATGTGGATGTCGTCGATGACCTCCGGGGTGAAGATCTTGCTGCGGCCGAGGATCGTCTTCTCGGAGGGTGCGTTCTCGTCTGCCATGCGATCGGTCTCCGGCCTCAGAGGACGAGCTTGCGCTCGCTCGGCTCGAGGCTGTCGTAGTTGTAGAGCTTCTTCCCACATACGAACTTGGTGAGCTCAGGGGGTGAACCGAGGCCGTAGATCGAGAACTTGCGCTCGACCAGCTCCGTGTCGGCGTCGGTCCATTCGCCCTCAACGCAGTCGACGCCGAGCGAGGCCACCTTGCCCGCCACGTAGAGCGTGCCGTCGTACATCGAATCGCCGAGGCCGTGACCCACGTCGCCGAGGATGATCTGGCGCCCTCGCTGCATCATGAACCCGGTCATCGACCCCGCGCTGCCCATCACGATGATGGTGCCGCCCTTCTGGTCGATCCCGGTCCGGGCGCCGGTGCGCCCCTTGATCACCAGGTCGCCGCCGCGCAGCGCCGCGCCGGCCAGCGAGCCGGAGTTGCTCTCGATCACGACCGTGCCGGACATCATGTTCTCGGCCACCGACCAGCCCACGCGGCCGTTGATCTGCACCTCGCCGCCATCGAGCAGGCCGAGGCCGAAGTAGCCCAGGCTGCCGTCGAAGGTGATGCGGCAGCGGGTGAGGATGCCCACGCCCAGCGAGTGCCGAGCGCTGGGGTTGAGGACGGTCACGTCCTTCACGCCCTCCTCGTAGAGCAGCCAGCGCAGCTCGGCGTTGATCTTGCGAGTGGACAGGTCCCGGGCGTCGAACTGCGCGGTGTGGCCGTCGATCTCCGAGATCTTCGGGGTCGATCCGTCGAGCTCGACGAGCCCGCGAGCGTCATAGGTGGCGGCGCCAACCTGCTCTACCTGCTCCACACCAGCACCTCCCCCTCGTACGGGTCGTAGGTCTCGATCTCGCGGTCGACCACTTTGCGGATGGCGATCTCCTCAGAGGCCAGGGCCACGATGTCGTCCGACTCGTAGAGCACGAGCGGCTTGGCGCCCAGCTCGTCCTTGGCCACGCCGAGGGCGTCCTCGGTCACGCAGATGTAGGTGAAGGCCCCGTCGAGCTCGCTCAGGCTCAGCCGCATCGCGTCCTCCAGCGAGTCGCCCTTGGCCATCCGCTCGGCGAGGTACACGGCGATGATCTCGGAGTCGCACTCGGACTGGAAGCGGTGGCCCGAGCGCTCCAGGCGCCGGCGCCACATGTGGTAGTTGGTGAGCTGCCCGTTGTGGACCACGGCCACGTCCGGGAACGGGTAGGCCCAGTAGGGATGGGCGTTGGCGATGTCCACGTCGGACTCGGTGGCCATGCGCGCGTGGCCGATCGCGTGGGTGCCGATGAAATCGTCGAGCTTGTAGTCGGCGGCCACCGTCTCGGCGTCGCCGAGATCCTTGATGATCTCGAGGGTGTGGCCCAGCGAGAGCACCTCCGTGTGGCGCACGTCCTCCACGTAGTCGGCCAGCTCCTTCAGGTCACCGTCGAAGTCGAAGGTGACCGTCATGGCGTGGTCCGAGGTGGAACGCACGTCCTCCACCTGTGCGCCCATCGAGCGCATGCGGGACTCGACCTCGGAGCGCTGGCGGCGCAGCCGGCCGTCGAGCTCGAAGTCCGCGTGCCCGTTGGCCTCGGCCAGCTTCACGTGGACGACGTAGTTGGCGGCCGCCGGGCGATACAGCGCGTACCCGGTGGAGTCGGGGCCGCGATGCTTCATGGCCTGGAGCATCGCCGTCATGTCCGTGCCCACCCGGTGCTCACCGCCCCCGTCGCGGTAGATGATGCCTGCGATTCCGCACATGGCTGCTCCTCCGCCCGCTAGGGCAGGACCTCCAGATATTCCTCGCGCTCCCAGTCGGTCACGGCAGCGAGGTAGCGCTCCCATTCGTCGCGCTTGTAGTGCTCGAACACCTTGTACAGGCGGCCGGGCATGGCGCCCTTGATGACCTCGTCCTTGGCGAGCTCGTCCAGCGCCGCTCCCAGTGAGTCCGGCACCTTCTCGATCTCGGCCCCCTCCTGGAGCAGGTCGTAGGTGTTGCCCGTCTGCGGCGGGCCCGGGTCGATCTCGTTGCGAATGCCGTCGAGGCCGGCGCGCAGCAGCGCGGCGACGGTCAGGTACGGGTTGCAGGAGGCGTCCACGCCGCGGTACTCGAAGCGCCCACCCGAGGCCACGCGCACCGTGGTGGTGCGGTTCTGCCAGCCCCAGTTCTTGTAGATCGGCGCCCAGAAGCCCGTGTCCCACATGCGGCAGTAGGAGTTGACGGTGGGGTTGCCCACGCACATGAGCGCGTGGAAGTGCTCGAGCAGGCCACCGAGGAAATGCCGCGCCGTCTGCGACAGCTGGGCCGGCCCGTCCGGGTCGTGGAAGACGTTCTTGCCGTCCCCGTCGATGAGGGTGAAGTGGTGGTGATGCCCGTTGGCCGACACCCCCGTGAACGGCTTGGGCATGAAGGTGCCGAGCAGGCCGTGCTTGCGCCCCACCGCCGCGACGATCTGACGGTAGGTGGTGATGTTGTCCGCGGTGCGCACCGGACGGTCGAAGCGGAAGTTGAGCTCCAGCTGGCCGGGTGCGTCCTCGTGGTCGCCGTAGCTCATGTCGAGCCCGAGCTTCTGCCCGTAGTCGATCACGTCCATCAGCACCGGACGGAGCTCCTCGAACTGATGGATGTGGTAGCAGTAGGGCTTGGTCACGCCCTCCGGCTCCTGGCCGTCCTCGGGGCGCTTGAGCCACATCATCTCCGGCTCGATGCCGATCAGGAAGCTCAGCCCCAGCTCGTCCTCGAACTCCTTGACGATGTGCTTCAGGTTCTGCCGGCAGTCGGCGTCGAGCAGGTCGCCCGTCTCGGTGTCGTAGCAGTCGCAATACACCCTCGCCACGCGGTTGTCCCAGGGCAGGACGGCGAAGGTGTCGAGGTCGGCCACGGCGGCGAGCTCGGACTCGTGGGGGTCGAAGCCGATGTAGTTGCCCAGGCGGTCGACGAACAGGTTGGCGGTGGCGCCGTAGACGAGCTGGTAGCCCTTCTCGGCCACCTGCGGGAAGAAGTCGGCCACCACGCCCTTGCCCATCACGCGGCCGGTGACGGACACCTGCTGGAAGAAGACGTACTTGATGCCGTCGCGCTCGATGCGGCCGGCGATCTCCTGGATCCGCTCGCGCCGTCCCGGCTGGTTGCGTGCCTCCTCGAGCGTGGCGGGAGGCACCGACGTGCGGGGCGTCTTGAGGACCGTCTCCACGGTGCCTCCGAACGTCGCTGGGGCGGCGCCGTCAACGGTGACGCTGTCGCTCATGCACTCTCCTCAGGAGTTGACCAAGGGTGACCGGGCCAGAGCACCCGGCGCGTGGGCGAATATATCCACTTTGAGCAAATTTGTACAGTCGGGCCGCGCTCGCGATGCCGTCATGCGTTGGCGCCAATCCCGAGCTCGGCGGCGCGCCGTTCGACGTCACGCCGGCTCTCGACGTCGAGCTTCATCAGCACCGCCGCCACGTGGTGCTCGGCGGTCCGCGGCGAGACCACCAGGCGCTCCGCGATCTCCGCGTTGGTGAGGCCTTCCACCAGCAGATCCACGACCTCCAGCTGACGGGCGGTCAGGCCCGCGGGGTTGGCCCGGGTCGCGTGGCGCGGTCCCTGCGGTGGCGCCCACCTATCTTCGGCGGATCGGCTACCTACGTGTCGCGGCCGATGGCGGGCACCGGCGGAACATCCTCGAGCCAGCGCATCACGTGCAGATCGATGCTCGTGGGCAGGAACACGTCGGTCGAGTGCATGACGGGCGTTCCCTGTGCGGTGGACGTCACGTGATCGATCGCAAGGGCCGCCAGCGTCTCCGCCACGTTCAGCGCCTTGCCGATCCGGTCACGCCGGGTGACCACGCGCGCGCTGATGTGCGCGCGCGTGTAGGCCACCGGCACCCCCGCGGCCAGGAGCACGTCCAGGACCATGTCGCCGCGCTCGAGCGCCGCTCGCAGCCGCGACTCGTCCGGGAGGTCGATCTGCGGGTGGACCACGTCGCGCATCCAGGACCCCGGCTCCCCGTCCATGAGGAGCACGCGCGTGAGGGTGGCGGCCTCGCGCTCGGGCTCCACTCCGAAGAGAGTGCCCAGCTCCTCCCCGACCCGGCGCTGCTCCATCTCGAGCTCGCCGAGCTCGAGCGCGATCCCGCGCCGGCGAGCGAGCTCCGAGTAGGACACGAGCTTCTCGAGCCCCTCGTCGAGACTCGACGACAGCGCCCGGCCCACATAGGTGCCGCTCCCCTGCCGCCGGATGATCTCGCCGCTCTCCTCGAGCCGCTGCAGGGCGGTGCGCAGCGTGCCGCGCGAAATGCCGAGCTGACCCGACAGCTCCTGTTCGGGCGGGAGGCGCTCGCCGGGGCGATGCCGACCGGTGGCGAGCCAGCGCCGCAGGGCCTCCTCGGCTATGTCGACGAGAGAGCGCTTCGTAGGCGTCGCCACGAGGGCGATCCTAGAACAGCCCGACCGTCCGGCCCTCGGCGTCGATGTCGACGTTGAGCGCCGCGGGAGCCTTGCCCAGCCCCGGCATCTGCTGGATGTCGCCGCAGAGCGGCACGAGCCAGCCGGCGCCGGTGTAGGCCCGGACGTCGCGCACCGGCAGCTCGAAGTCCTCCGGGGCGTTGAGGAGCGCCGGATCGGCGGACAGCGAGAGGTGGGTCTTGGCCATGCAGATCGGGAGCTTGTCCAGGCCGTCCTCGTGGTACTGGCGCATCTTGCGCTGGGCGTCCAGGTAGAAGACCACGTCCTTCGCGCCGTAGACCTTGCGCGCGACCTTGCGGATCTTGTCCTCGATCGAGTCGTCGTCCTCGTAGGTGAAGGCGAACTCGTTGGGCTGTTCGGCCGCATCCGCCACCGCCTCCGCCAGCGCCGCCGCGCCCTCGCCGCCGCGCGCGAAGCCCTCGTTGACCTCCGCTCCGAATGCGCCGGCCTCCAGGGCCAGCCTGCGAACCAGCGCGACCTCCTCGTCGCTGTCGCCGGGGCGCCGGTTGACCGCCACCACGCAGGGCAGGCCGAACGTCTTGACGATGCCCAGGTGGCGGCGCAGGTTGGCGAAGCCCTCCTCCAGGGCCGCGCCGGCCTTCGCCGCGTCCACCCGCGGATCGTCCTCGATGCCGCCGTGGTGCTTGAGCGCGCGCACGGTGGCCACCAGCACCACCGCGCTGGGCTTGAGGCCGCCCTTGCGGCAGACGATGTCGAAGAACTTCTCCATCCCCATGTCCGAGCCGAAGCCGGACTCGGTGATCACGTAGTCACCCAGCTTCTGACCGATCAGGTCGGCCACCAGCGAGGAGTTGCCGTGCGCGATGTTGGCGAACGGGCCCGCGTGCATCAGGCAGGGCTGGCCCTCGAGCGTCTGGATCAGGTTCGGCTTGAGCGCATCCTTGAGCAGCACCGCCATGGCGCCGGCCGCACCGAGATCCTCGGCGGTGACGGGCTTTCCTCCGTCGAAGGAGTGCGCCACGGTGATCGCCCCGAGCCGGGCCCGCAGGTCGTGCAGGTCGCGCGACACGGCCAGGATGGCCATGACCTCGGAAGCCGCGGTGATGTCGAAGCCCGACTCGCGCGGATAGCCGTTGGCCCGGCCGCCGAGTCCGAGAGCCACCTCGCGCAGGGCGCGGTCGTTCATGTCGAGCGCCCGGCGCCAGCCGATCCGCAGGGCGTCGATCTTGTGCGGGTTGCCGTGCAGAATCGACGCGTCGAGGAGAGCGGCCAGCAGGTTGTTGGCCGCGCCGATCGCGTGGATGTCGCCGGTGAAGTGGAGGTTCAGGTCCTCCATCGGCACCACCTGGGTCATGCCGCCGCCGGCCGCCCCTCCCTTGATGCCGAACACCGGGCCGAGCGAGGGCTCGCGCAGACAGAGGAGCGGGTCCTTGCCGATATGCCCGAGCCCCTGGGTCAGCCCGACGGCCGTGGTGGTCTTGCCCTCTCCGGCCTTGGTCGGCGTGACCCCCGCAACGCAGATGATCTTGCCGTCCGGCACGTCGGCCATGCGCTCGATCACGTCGAGCGAGACCTTCGCCTTGTGGCGCCCGTAGGGCTCGTACTCCTCGGGAGTGAGGCCGGTCCGCTCGGCGATCGTCTCGATCGGGAGGAGCTCGGCCTCCTGTGCGATCTCGAGGCTGCTCTTCATCGGCGTGTCTCCCTTTCCCTCAGTGGCTCGACGGCCGCTGCCGCCAGCTCCGATACCAGCTTGTCCTCGTAGAAGCGCTCGAGCGCGAACGGGGCGATCAGTTCCGGCGTCTTGTTGGTGGCGGCCAGCTCGGCCAGCGTCTTGCCGACGATCGGCGCCGCCTTGAAGCCATAGGTGCCCCAGCCCGAGCTCACGTGGAAGCCCTCGACCTCGGTCTTGCCGAGAATCGGGCTGTAGTCGGGGCTGAGATCGCAGAGCCCGGCCCAGCTGCGCAGGATCCGCGCCCGCTCGAGCTGGGGGAACAGCTCCAGCGAGTGGCGCGAGACCTCCTGCAGGAAGTTGAGCGTGCCCTGCATCCGGTAGGTCGTCCAGGGCTCGATCTCGGCGCCCATCAGGAACTCGCCGCGATCGGTCTGCGAGATGTACACGTGCATCTGGGACGAGACGATGACCACGTCGAGCAGCGGCTTGACCGGCTCGGTCACACAGGCCTGGAGGATGTGGGTGGTGATCGGCATCTCCACCCCGGCCATGTCCGAGATCAACGAGCTCCAGCCCGCGGTGCAGTTGAGCACCGTGCCGGCCTTGATCTTGCCGCGGTTGGTGGTGACCCCGCTCACGCGGCCGTTCTGGCGCTCGATCCCGGTGACCTCGGTGTAGGGATGGATCTCCGCGCCGCCGTGGTCGGCCTCGCGCGCGAGGCCCCAGACGACGGCGTCGTGGCGGATCACGCCTCCCGGCGGGTGGTAGAGGGCGCCCATGATCGGGTGCACGGCGTCCGGGTTGTCCACCTGCATGGCCGGGGCCAGCTCCTTGATCTCGTCCGGGTAGATCAGGCGCGAGTCGATCCCGTTGAGGCGGTTGACCTCCGCGCGGTTGGCCATGACGAACATCGCGCGGTCGGTGTGGGCCAGCGTGAGGTGACCGATCTGGGAGAAGAGGAGGTTGAAGTTGAGCTCCTGCGAGAGCCCCTCGTAGAGCTTGACCGAGGCGTCGTAGAAGCGCGCGCCCTCCTCGGTCTTGTAGTTCGAGCGCAGGATGGTGGTGTTGCGCCCGGCCGCGCCCGACCCGATGTAGCTCTTCTCGAGGATGGCGACGTCGGTGACGCCGTGGTCGCGGGCCAGGTAGTAGGCGGTGGCCAGCCCGTGCGACCCGCCGCCGATGATGACGACGTCGTAGGAGTCCTTGAGCTCGCCGCGGCGCCGCCACATCCGCTTCGTGCGGAACAGGTCACGCACCGGAGCGACACCTCTCGGTCGTCGTGCGCGAGGGCGCGGCCCCGCGCCGGAGCGATGGCTCTCTGGTCGATCGACTCGAGCGCGTCCACGCCCACCGGGCCGCCGCCCAGGCTCTCGGCGGCGTCGGCCACCACGGTCCAGACGTACTGCCCGAGCGCGAAGCCGAAGGTCATCAGGAAGCGGTCGTCGCCCTCGCGCAGGACCGCCCCCGGAGTTCGGGCCACCGAGCCCGGGCGAAAGCCCTGGAGCGGCAGCTCACGCGGGCGCAGGTCGAGCGCCGTGAAGCGCGCGAACGTCTCGCGCGCTAGCGGGCCGGCGATGGTCATGGCCCCGAACACGCAGGTCACGTCCAGCACTGAGGCGAAGCCCGAGACCCCGGCGGCCGCCTGCTCGAGCGTCTCGAGCAGCGCCGCGGTGCCCGCGCTGTCGCAGACGACGATGACCCGCTCGGGCGTGTAGGGACACCACCAGGCGCCGGGCGTGCGGGTGGCGCGACCCAGCTCGAGCCCCGCCGCGCCGCCGGCGGCCGCGATCGCGGCGAGGTCCGCGGAGCGCGCCTGGATCTCGATCTTGCCCAGATGGGAGACGTCGGCGAAGCCGACGCTCTCGTGGCGGCGCCGGGCCTCCGGCTCCTCGCCCTCGAAGCGAACCGCGACCTCCCAGCCGTCGCGACGTTCGATCTCCGCGCCGGCGCGCCGGGCCTCGCGCTCCATCGGGCTCCGCGCCGGCGCGTGCGCGCCGGGTGAGAGGTATTGCAGGCTCACGAGCGCAGCACCTCGCCGTCGGGATCGAAGAAGGGCTTCGTGACCACCTCGGCGGCCAGCCGCTTGCCGTTGTCGGAGATCGTGACGCTGGCGCCGTCCTTGGCCAGCGCCGCGGGCACCCAGGCCAGTCCGATCACCCGGTCGAGCTGCGGCGAGTAGCGCGCGCTCGTGACCTGGCCCATCGGCGCCTCGCCCTCGGGGATGATCACCGCACCCTCGGTGGGCACGTGGCCGTTGGCCAGCGTGAAGCCAACCAGCGCGGTCTCGAGCGGCTCCTCGGAGTAGTGCTCGAGCGCCCATCGGCCGATGAAGTCCGTCTCCTTGTCGAGCTTGACGATCCAGGGCATGGCCGCTCCGAACGGGTTCGACTCGGAGTCGGTGTCCTGGCCGACGAGGATGTGCATCTTCTGGAGCCGCAGCAGCCGCTGCGGCTCGAGCCCGAACGGCTTGAGCCCGTGCTCGTCACCGGCTTCGAGCAGTGCGTCCCAGAGGTGCTCGCCCTGGGCGGCCGGGAAGTGGATCTCGTAGCCCACCTCGCCCACGAACCCGATGCGGAGGATCAGGCAGGGCACGCCGGCCACGTCGGCGTGCTTGCCGTCGAGGTAGGTGAAGGCCTCCGGCGAGCAGTCGAGGTCGGTGAGCTTGGCCATGATGTCGCGCGAGCGCGGACCGGCCAGGTTGACCGCGCCCAGGCCCTGCGTGACGTCGGTGAGGTACACCTCGAGGTCCCAGTCGGCCAGCCACCAGGAGAACCACTCGTACACCGCGCCCGCGCCGCTCGACGTGGTGGTCACGTAGAAGGAGTCGTCGTCGAGCCGGGAGACGGTGCCGTCGTCCATGATCCGGCCGGAGTCGCTGGCCATGACCCCGTAGCGGATCCGGCCGGACTTCAGGTTCGAGAAGCGATTGGGATAGAGGCGGTCGAGCAGCTCGCCCGCGTCCGGGCCGCTCACGATCAGCTTGCCGAGGGTGGAGACGTCGATCAGTCCGGCCGCCTCGTGCACGGCCACGGCCTCGGAGCGCGGGTCGCCGTAGTCGTAGGCGCGGCGCCAGTCGCCGGCCCACATGATGTTGCCGCCCAGCTCGCGGTGGCGAGCGTGGATGGCCGAGCGCTTGGCGGGCTCGAAGGGACGTCCGGCGAGCGCGCCCATGGGCACGGTCACCCATGGCGGGCGCGCCGTAGTGGTACCCACCTCCTCGAGGCTCTGCCCGGTCTCCTCGGCCATCAGCCGCACGGCGGGCAGCTGGCACATGCGGCCCTGGCAGGGGCCCATCGTGGTGGTGGTGTAGCGCTTGGACAGCTCGATCGAGTCGTAGCCCTCTTCCACGCTGAGGTGGATGTCCTTTGCGGTCACGTCCTCGCACAGGCAGGCAAAGCACTTGCCCTTGCGCCCGCTCGTGACCGGCGGAGGCACGGCCGTGGGAGTTGGCCAGGCCGGCCGGCGCTCGAGGTTCTCTCGATCGGACGCGGCGCGTTCGCGCGAGCCGGCGTCACCGAAGCCGAGCGAGTGAGCCGCATCGGCCCCGGCGAGGGCGCCCGACAGCTCGGCGCTTTCGAGCTCGCCCGCTCCGGCCACCTCGCCGGCGGCGTAGACGGCGGGGGGCAGCTCCGACAGCGCGAAGTGCCCGCGCTCGCTGTCGTAGGCCGTGCGGCCGCCACCCTGTGTGATCAGCGAGCTGGCGGGTGAGCTTCCGCCCGACACGAGCAGGAGGTCGCATCCCACGGTCTGCTCGCCGTCGTCCTCGGCCCCGGGCGGCCCCAGCACCACGCCCTGGAGCTGACCGCGCCCGCGCGCCTCGAGCACGGTCGCGCCGCGCATGACCCGGACGTTGCGCCGCTGGAGCTGGCCGGCCGCCTGGGAGCCTCCGTTGGGTCTGAGATCGGCCACGCAGGCCAGCTCGACCCCGGCGTCCAGGAGCGCCAGCGCCGCGTGGAGGCCGCGGTCGTCCACCGTGGCCACCACGGCCCGGGTGCCCGGCCTTATGGCGTACAGGGAGATGAGGCGCAGCGCGCCGCCGGAGAGCATCACGCCCGGCAGGTCGTTGCCCGGAAACAGCAGCGGCTGCTCGATCGCGCCGGTGGCGTACACCTGGGTCCTCGCGCGGACCTGGTGCAGCGTGTCGCCCTGCCACACCGGCACCAGACCGTCGAAGGCGCCCAGGGCGGGAGCGTTCTCGAGCAGCTCCACCCCGGCCGCACGGGCCCTGTCCGCGAGCTCGCGCGCGTAGTCGGTTCCGCCCTCGGCCAGCAGCCGCCCGCCGAGCTGCGGACCCTCGTCGGCCAGCACGGTGTCCGCTCCCAGCTCGGCCGCGGTGACAGCCGCCGACATCCCGGCCACGCCTCCGCCCACCACCAGCACGTCGGCGTGGCGCCGGCGGTACTCGGTGCGCCATTCGCGCTCGGGCTGGCTCTTGCGCAGCTTGCCGAGGCCGGCCACCGAGCGCAGCACCTTCTCGTACAGCGGCCACAGCCGCCGCGGACGGATGAAGGTCTTGTAGTAGAAGCCGGGCGGCGTGAAGGGCCCGCCGACGATGTCGGTGGCCCGCATCACGTCCAGATCGAGCGAGGGCGACGCGTTCATGTGGGTCACCTGCATGCCCTCGCGCACCGGCTCGGTGCAGGCCCGCACTCCCGGGGCGTCGCCCACCTGCACCATGCAGTTGGCGCACTGCCCGGCGCAGCACATCAGCCCGCGCTTGCGGTGGTACTTGAAGCTGCGCGAGAACGTCCGCTGGCCTGCCGCGAACAGCGCTGAGCCGATCGTGTCGCCCTCGTGCGCGCTCACCGGCTTGCCGTCGAAGGTGAAGCGAATCTCGGTCGCGCGGTCGATCCGCTCGCCGCGCTGTTCGGGCAGCCGGGTCACAGGCCCTGCCCCGCCCCGTCGGCTCCACCGGCGGCCGCGCCCGCGCCCTCGGCCGGCGCGTCGGGCACCGCTCCGGGCAGCTCGGTGAACATCACCTCGTTGGTGCGGGTGTCCCGCTCGGCGATGAACCACGCCCCGCAACCCGAGCGGTGGCACCACCACTCCCGCTGGATGCCCGCCACGTTCCTGCGGAAATAGTTGTAGCGGCCCAGCTCTCGCAGGGACGGCTCCGACGTCGGACGCGGGTTCAGCTCACCGCCGAAGCCGAAGTCGGTGACCTCGCGGGGACCGCAGTTGGGGCAGGAGAGAACGTAGGACATGCGCGAGCTCTACCCCGACCCGGGGGAGCGCGGGGATCTTAAACAAATTGGTCCAAAACCGCAAGCGTGCTCGCGCCGATCGCTAGGCCGAGTCCTCGGCGGCCACCGCCCGCTCGGCTGCGTCGAAGCCGATCTTCGAGTGCGTGCCGTCGCAGAACGGCTTAGTCGTCGAGCCGCCGCACCGGCACAGGGCCACCGCACCGCCCTTGTCCGACAGGTCGTATTCGTTGCCGTCCGCGTCGATCACGCGCACCGGGCCGGTCACCTTGTAGGGCCCGCTCTCGCGCGCCTTGATCACCACTTCGTCCATGGCCGTCATTGTTTCGCGGGATGCAGCGCGTGGCCAGGCTCGATCACCCGGAGGTGCACGAGATCGTGCCCTCTCACCACTGCGTGCTGCGCTTCCGGCAGCGCCGCCCGGTGCGCCAGCGCGGCGCCGACGCCGTGGCCGAGGCGCTGGTGGCCACCCTCGAGGACGCCGACGTGAGCCGCTGGCCGCCGGCCTGGGCGATGAGCGATCGCCGCACCGAGTTGTGGGCGGTCAACGGCGAGCTGGCCTTCCCGCTCGAGCGCAGCGAGCGCCACGGCCGCTACGTCGCGGTGACCTGCCTGTCGCGCTGACTACGATCGCCCGCGTGGTTCGCGCGCTGACCCTCGCCCTCTGCCTGCTCGCCATGGGCGCCGCGGCCTGCGGCGACGACTCGGAGGACGTCGACCCGATGGGCCGGCTGCCGGAGAACGCGTCGGTCATCACCTCGGTGGACTTCGACCGGGCTCGCCGCGCGCTCGACCTGGACGAGGACTTCGACTTCTCCGACGTGTCCGAGGAGGACGGCGACTCCGAGGGGAGGCTGTCTATCGCGGGGGCGCTCGTCTTCCTCTACCTCGCCCCCTCGCGGTCGGTGCCGCTGCGTGCGGCCCTCGACCACTCGCAGGTCGCGGCCGCGGCCAGCGGCGGCCGCTCTCCCGAAGAGGCGGTAACCGTCGTGGCCACGGAGCAGTCCCTCGACGACCTGGCCGAGGAGCTCGAAGGGCGCGGCTACCGCCGCGAGGGAGAGCTGCTGGTATCGGACGAGAGCTTCGAGGACGTGGTCTATCCCGCCGTGGGCGAAGCCGACGGGGTGCTGGTGATGGGCGGGAGCGAGGAGGCGGTCCGCGACGCGCTCGGCCGCGAGGACGGCGGCGGCGAGGCCGCGGAGCTGCTCGACACGCTCGGCGAGCCGCCCGTGCGAGCGGTCAGCACCCTGTCCGGCTCGTGCGTGCGCGGGCTGGGAATCTCCGACGAGCTCCAGCCCGCGCGCGGCGAGGTGCTGATCTTCACCGACGACGATGCCGATTCCGACGCCGTGCGTTTCGAGGAGGCGTTCTCCTCGTCCCCGGGCCGCGATACCGAGTCGATCGAGCTCGAGGACCCCGACACCGACGGCGACCTCGTGAGCATCGAATACGGCTACGAGGACGCCGAGCCCGCCGCCAGCCTCACCCGGCTGATCGCCGCCGGGTTCGCGGAGGAGAACCTCTACGACTGCTAGGCCGGCTCAGGATCGGCCGGGCTGATGTTCTGGTTCACGGAGAACAGGTTCCCGGGGTCGAATGTGGCCTTGACCCGGGCCAGCCGGTCGTAGTTGTCGCGGTAGCTCGCCCGGACGCGCTCCTGACCCTCGTCCATCATCATGTTCACGTAAGCGCCGCCGGCCGAGTAGGGGTGCAGCGCCTCCTGGTAGTCGATGCTCCAGCGCCGGATCGCCTCCACGTTCGCCGGATCGGGGTCCACGCCCGCGAACACCGACGCCCAGCGCGCGTCGCGATAGCTCCACGCGGTATCGGAGGAGGACAGGTCGTGCGCGGCGCCGTCGATCGGGTACAGGTGCATCGTCGACTTGATCGTGGGCAGCTCGGCTCCGAAGCGGGCGTGGATCTTCACCGCCTCGTCGGGTAGGTCCTTCACGAAGTCGGCCCGCCAGTACCACTGGTCGCCGGGCGGGTAGAGCCCGTCGAACGCGCTCTGCAGGTCGGCGTGGGGCATCGGCTGCGGCCCGTGCAGCAGCGGCTCGGGCAGGGCGTCCAGCAGCGGCTTCATGTCGGCGGCCGCCTCCTCCTCGGACCCCGTGTGGCACCACACCACGCCGCAGATCTTGCGGCCATGGAGCTCTTCGGGGAACGGCGGCGCGGGCGGCACGCAGCCGAAGAGGAAGAAGCCGTTGAGCTCGCGCGGAGCCGCCGGCAGGAAGTCGCGGTAGGCCGTGAGCACCTCGGCGCCCATCTCCACCGGCCAGAACGTCGGTCCGCCGATGATCGTGCCCACCTCGTGCAGCCTGAAGGTGAACGAGGTGACCACCCCGAAGTTGCCGCCGCCGCCCCGGATCGCCCAGTAGAGGTCCGGATGCTCGTCGGCGCTGGCGCGCACCTGCTCACCGCTGGCCAGCACCACATCGGCTTCCAGCAGGTTGTCGATGGCCAGACCGCACTTGCGGGTCAGATGGCCGAGCCCGCCGCCGAGCGTGAGGCCGCCCACACCGGTGGTGGCGATGATGCCGCTCGGGGTGGCGAGTCCGTGCTCGCCGGTGGCGCGGTCCACCTGTCCCCAGGTGCATCCGCCACCGACGCGCACGGTGCGAGCCCGCGGATCGACATGGATGTCATCGAGGGGGGAGAGATCGATGACCACGCCGTCGTCGCAGGTGCCGAGGCCGCCGCCGTTGTGGCCTCCGCCGCGAACCGCGAGCAGCAGTTCGCGCTCACGGGCAAAGCCGACCATCGCCGCCACGTCGTCCGCGCTGGTGCAGCGTGCGATCAGCGCCGGACGCTTGTCGATCATCGCGTTGTAGACCGCGCGAACCTCGTCGTAGTTGGCCTCGTCCGGCCCGATCAGCTCTCCGGCGAAGCCGGCTCCGAGGTCCTTGCGGGCGGCCTCGGCGGCGGTGGTCAGGGTGCTCACGTGGGGTTCTCCTTCGTTCGGTCGATCGCGATGTCTCCCCTGAGGCGTGAAGAACGGCGGAACAGTTGTGGCGCGTAGCCGCTACGGACCTACCGGATGACCCAGCGCGGTGGTGCCTCTCCGGGTGGGGCATAGGTGCAGAAACGGCCGGTGCGAATTGCGGAGTCGAGATGGCCCGCCAGCACCGGCGACTCCCGCTCGATCATCCTGATGGCGGTCCTGATCGCCTTGGTCACGCTCACGCGAGCCCGCTCGGCCGCCGACGACGAACGCCGCCCGCGACCACCCAGTCCGGCGGCCCGGGCGAGCTCCTCCACCAGGGCATCGATCTCGAGCGCCAGCCGTTCCGCGCGCTCGTCGTCGGCGAACCGGCGCGCCTCCTCGAGGTCCTCGCGCAGCTCTTCGAGCCGGGCCCGGTACGCCTCCCGGGCTCGCGGGTCGAGCACCGGCCCCGCATCGGAGGGCGTGGACGGACGGAGGCCTTCGTCCAGCAGACCGGCGGGCCCGGCGCCGCCGGGCAGCCCTTCGGCCACGGCCACCAGCTCCAGCACGTGCAGGTCGGTGCCGGGGGCCGACGAGCATCGGCGCGATGTAGCGCAGGCCCTTCACGTCGCGCAGCCGCACGGTCTTGCCCTCGTAGGCGATGGTCCAGAAGTCGCCCTCTCTCACGAAGCGGGCCGCCGGCGCGGCCCTTCGGCGCTGCTGAGACCGGCCGTCGTCGCCAGTTTGGTCGACCCGCCGCAGCAGCCCCGCCAGGCCCAGCTCGTCGCCCAGCCGACTGTGCCTCCTCGAGCAGCCGCGCCGCGTAGTCGGCGCGCGAGGCGCTCGGGACGCGCGAGCAGGGCGTCCGCCCATTCCACCAGCACCCGCGCCTGGATAGCCTGGGCTCCGAGCCGCTCGCACTGCAACAGAGCGAGCTCGAAGTGACGCTCGGCCTCCTCCCAGCGCCCGAGCATCGCCGCCAGCATGGCCAGTCGCAGCGCCACCGGCCCAAAGGGCTGCTGGGTGAGGGTCACGGCGTTGCGTTCCGCGTACGGGCTCAGAAGGTCGTAGAGCCAAGCGGCACGCTCCTCGTCACCGACGGTCACGCACGCCTCGGCCAGCGAGCAGAGGCGCAGCAGCCAGAGACCATCTCGCTCGATGTCCGCGAAGCCGCGGCTCGCGTGGCAGGCGATCTCGAGCCCCGCGGCCTTGCGATCTCCGCACTCGGCGGCCGCCAGCGCGTCGCGCCAGCGGGGAATCCAGAGGTAGCGCTCGCCGTGGTCCTCGATCTCGGGCCAGTAGTCGGCCAGCAAGCCCTGGGCCCAGCGGATCGCCATCAGTTGCGCGTAGGTGTAGACGTAGGAGGCGTACTCGCTCTGGCGAAGCCGCGCGATCCTCAGCGCCTCACGGGCGAGCCGCTCGGCATCGTCGAAGCGTCCGTCGAGCTCGGCGCGAATGACCTGCAGGCAGACGCCGTGCCAGCGATAGAAGGGCTGGCGGATGCGCTCGATCAGCTCCGTCATGGCCTGTATCTCGGCGGCGATGCCGGGCCCGTCGCAGAGCTCGAGCAGGCAGTGGAAGCGGGCGTTATGCGCCAGGAAGGCGAGCTCCTGGTTGTCGATGGCGAGCGCGGCGGCGAGCATCTCCTCCGCGTTGCGCAGGCGCTCGGAGATCATCTCGGGGGCGCCCAGGGCCCAGTGGCGGGAATGCAGCGCCGTGACCACCGCCTCCGGGTCGTCCAGGCGCCGGGCCATGGCCACCGCCTCGTCGCTGAGCTCGACCCGGCGCTCGACCTCGTTCGAGGGCGCCATCTCCACCGCCAGCCGGGCCAGCACCCGGGCCCGAAGCGGACTGTCCTCCACCGGCAGCGCCGCCAGGGCCTCCTCGAGCAGGCCGATCCCGGTGGCGCCGGCTTCGAAGCGCGCGAACAGCAGGAAGCCACCCAGGCCGGTCACGTACCCCAGCGCTGCCTCGGCGAGCATCCCGCCGTCGTCCAGGCGCCGCGCCAGCTCGGCGGCCTCCTCGAAGCTGGCCCGGGCGGCGCGGGTGTCGCCGGCGCGCCAGCGGGCGTCGCCCAGCCGCAGCACGAGCTCGCAGCGACGCCGGCGCGAGCCCTCCTCGGTCGCGCCGAGGAGCCCGAGCGCGCGCTCGTAGTGCAGCCGTGCCTCCTCGTAGGCGAACAGGCTGGCGGCCCGGTGGCCCGCCAGGGCCAGATAGTCGATCGCAGCGCTCACATCGCCCACCGGCGCGGCCAGGGCCAGGTGATGGGCGATCTCCGACAGATGAGGGTCGAGGTCGGCCCGGTAGAGCTCCTCGAGCACCGCCCCGATGGTGCGGTGGAGCTCGAGGCGCCTTAACGGGCGCGAGGTCGTCGTAGAGGGTCTCCCGGACCAGCTCGTGCACGAACGAGTACTGGCGCGGCACCGCCGGATCCTCGGAGATCACTCCGGCTTCGGCCGCCTGGTCGAGGATCTCGAGCAGACGGCCCACATCCGTCCCGCTGGTGGCCTCCAGCACGCGGAAGTTGAACTCGCGCCCGATGACCGCCGCCACCAAGAGCACCGTTCGCGCGTCCTCGGACAGTCCCGCCAGGCGGCGGCGCAGCAGCGTCCGCACCTCCTCGGGAACGCGGAGCGCCGGGTCGGGGGCTCCGTTGCCTCCCAAGGGTCCGTCGTGGGCCACGAGACGCACGGCCTCGCCCAGGAAGAACGGGTTGCCGCCGCTGAGCACGTGCAGCTGGTGAGTGAGCGACCGGTCGGGCTCGGCGCCGGTCACGCCGGCGAGGTAGGCCTCGACGTCGTCGACGCTCAGGCCCGGTAGCGGCCGGCGGGTGGCCACGCGTGTGAGCTCGGCCAAGAGCTCCGTGTGCTCGTCCCCTCTCAGGTCACGGTCGCGGTAGGCGCCCACCACGAGCACCGGGGATCCCGCGATCGCCTCGCTCACGAACCGGAGCAGCACCAGCGAAGGGGCGTCTGCCGCGTGCAGATCGTCCAGCACCACCAGCAGGGGCCTGGACCCGGCAGCCTCGATCAGGAAGCGCGCCGTGGCGTCGAAGAGATGGAACCTGAGCGCCTCGGGGGTCGCCGACGAGCCGGCGCCCGCGGCCAGCCGCTCCAGGTCGCCGCCCAGCGAGCGCACCGCCTGGATCCATGGCCAGTACGCCGGCGCACCCCCCTGCTCCCAGCAGCGCCCCGGGGCGACCTGCCAGCCGTCCGCCGCGGCCTCCCGGGTCAGCTCCTGCATCAAGCGGGTCTTGCCGATGCCGGGCTCGCCGCTCAGCAGGAACAGGGCGCCACGCCCGGCGGTCGCCTCGGCGAGCCCGCTGCGGAGCTCGTGGAGCTCGGCGTCGCGTCCCACGAAGGGCCGTCCCAGGGCCCGCGACGGAGTGGTCGTGCCGGCCGGCTTCTCGACCATCGCGTACGAGTGAGTCTCTTTCACCGCCGGCCCTCTGTCCAGGCGGATCGCCACCACGCGACCCTATGGCCCGGGACCGGGTGCCTACGTGAGCATGGTCACGCTTCCGCGCGCCGCCGAAACGACTGAGGCCCGCTTTCGCGGGCCTCAGTTCAGGTCATTCCTCTGTCTTGTCCTCGGGCGGTGGCGGTGCGTCCGGCACGTCCGGCAGCACCTCGGGGTCGTCCGGGAGGTCGGGTGCGTTCTCGCTCGACGGATCGGTCGAGGAGCCCTCCTCGCGGGCGTCGCCCTGGGCGCCCACACCCACCGTCTCGCGCTGACGCTCCTTGGGCTTCGACACCGTGATCTTGACCTCGTCGGCGTCCGCCTCGTCCGCCTTGTCGACCTCGATGGTCGACCCGGGCGGCATGGACTGCGCCAGCACCTCGTCGGCCAGCGGATCCTCGATGTAGCGCTGGATGGCCCGGCGCAACGGCCGGGCTCCCATCGCCGGATCCCAGCCCTTGTCGACCAGGAAGTCCGCCGCGTCGCCGGAGAGGTTGAGCGACAGCTCGCGCTCCGCCAGCGACTCGCGGATCCGCTTCAGCAGCAGCTCCACGATCGAGGTGATCTCCTCCTTGGTGAGCTTGTGGAAGACGATGACCTCGTCGATGCGGTTGATGAACTCGGGCCGGAAGACCTTCTTCAGCTCTCCCATGATCCGGTTCTTCATGTCGTCGTACGAGAGACCCGTCTCGTCGCCCACGGTGAAGCCGATGCCGGTGTTCTTGGCGATCTCCGACGCGCCGACGTTCGAGGTCATGATCACGATCGCATTGCGGAAGTCGACCGTGCGCCCCTGAGCGTCTGTGAGCCGTCCGTCCTCCAGGATCTGGAGGAGGATGTTGAACACGTCCGGATGCGCCTTCTCGATCTCGTCGAGCAGGAGCACGCTGTACGGCTTGCGCCGCACGGCCTCGGTGAGCTGACCGCCCTCGTCGTAGCCGATGTAGCCGGGGGGCGAGCCGACGAGCCGTGACACGGAGTGCTTCTCCATGTACTCCGACATGTCGATCCGCACCATGGCCTCCTCGTCCCCGAACAGGAACTCGGCCAGCGTCCGGGCCAGCTCGGTCTTCCCGACGCCCGAGGGGCCGAGGAAGATGAACGAGCCGGTGGGGCGCTTGGGATCCTTGAGCCCGGCACGCGAACGGCGAATGGCCTTCGAGACCGCCTCGATGGCGGCGTCCTGGCCGATCACCCGCTTGTGGAGCTCCTCCTCCATGCGCATGAGCTTCTGCGTCTCGGCCTCGGTGAGCTTGAACACCGGGATGCCGGTCCACATGGAGACGATGTCGGCGATCTCCTCCTCGCCGATCTCCGGCCGCTCACCGGATTCACCGGAACGCCACTGCTCCTCGAGCTCGCGCTTCTTGTTGGTGAGCTGACGCTCCTTGTCACGCAGGTTCGCGGCCTTCTCGAACTCCTGCGCCTCGATCGCCGCCTCCTTGTCGCGGCGGGTGGTCTCGATGTCCTCCTCGAGATCCCGGTACACGGGCGGAGCGGTCATCGACTTGATCCGCGCACGTGACGCGGCCTCGTCGATGAGGTCGATGGCCTTGTCGGGCAGGAAGCGGTCGGAGATGTAGCGGTCGGCCAGCTCGGCCGCCGCCTCCAGCGCCTCGTCGGTGATGCCCACCCGGTGGTGCGACTCGTAGCGGTCGCGCAGGCCCTTCAGGATCTGGACGGTGTCCTCCTTGGAGGGCTCGTCCACGCGGATCTGCTGGAATCGCCGCTCGAGCGCGGAATCACGCTCCAGGTACTTGCGGTACTCGTCGAGCGTGGTGGCCCCGATGGTCTGCAGCTCGCCTCTCGCCAGAGCCGGCTTGAGGATCGAGGCCGCGTCGATCGCGCCCTCCGCGGCGCCTGCGCCGACGAGGTTGTGGAGCTCGTCGATGAACAGGATGATGTCGCCGCGCTGGGTGATCTCCTTCATCACCTTCTTCAGGCGCTCTTCGAACTCGCCGCGGTACTTCGAGCCTGCCACCAGAGCGGCCAGGTCGAGGGTGTAGATCTGCTTGTTCTTGAGCAGCTCCGGCACCTCGCCGTTGGTGATCAGCTGGGCCAGGCCCTCGACCACCGCGGTCTTGCCCACGCCGGGCTCCCCGATCAGCACCGGGTTGTTCTTCTGGCGGCGCGAGAGGATCTGCATGATCCGCTCGATCTCGGTCTCACGACCGACCACCGGGTCGAGCTTGGCCTCTGCGGCCAGCTTGGTGAGGTTGCGCCCGAACTGGTCCAGGAGCTTCGAGGACTTCTTGCCCTCGCCCTGGGCTCCGGCGCCCGCCGCGGCCCGGCCCTGACGACCGCCTGGCCCGGACAGCATGCGGATGACCTCGTTGCGAATCTTCTCCGAGTCGGCGTCGAAGTCGAGGAGGATGCGGGCGGCTACGCCCTCGTTCTCCCGGACCAGGCCGAGCAGGATGTGCTCCGTGCCGATGTAGTTGTGACCGAGCGACAGCGCTTCGCGCAGCGCCAGCTCGAGCACCTTCTTTGCGCGCGGGGTGAAGGGAATCTGCCCCGAGGTGACCTCTTCGCCGGAGCCGACGATGCGGACGACCTGAGCGCGGACGCGCTCCACTGTGATGTCGAGTGACTCGAGCACGCGGGCTGCGAGTCCCTCCTCTTCGCGTAGCAATCCCAGAAGGATGTGCTCTGTGCCGATGTAGTTGTGCTTGAGAATGCGGGCCTCTTCCTGGGCAAGTACGACCACCTGCCGGGCCCGTTCGGTGAAGCGCTCAAACACGGCTGCTCTCTTATCTGTCGGGAACAACGGGGCGGAGTGGTTGCCCGTTCTACCCACTGAATCGGCAGGTCGGGCCGATCGAATGAGAGGTACCGGGTTCCACCGACCCGCTTTGAGCGAGTTTACCAATGGTCGGACCGGCACTTTTCGGCTTCATGAAGCCCTAAAACCTGCGTGTTCCGCCGGATTCGACGCTAGGCTGGCCGACCGATGGGGAGGCCTGGCACAACGGCGCGCGTGACTCTTGCCGTGTTCGCGCTGGCAGCCGGCCCGGGTTTCACGGCCTGCGGCGACGATGATGCCGACGCTTTCAAGGAGGACTACAACGCCGCGGTCAAGCCGCTTGCGCAGGCGAACTCCGAGGTCTCCGGCGCCATCGAGGGCGAGGCGGACCGGTCGAACGCGGCGATCGCCAAGCAGTTCGAGAACCTGGCGCAGAAGAGCCGGCAGACGCGTGAAAACCTCGCCGCCCTTGATCCGCCAGAGGACGCCAAGGACGCCTACGAGGAGTTGCTGGCCGCTGTCGAGAAGGGCACCAAGGACCTGCGCGCGGTGGCCGAGGCGGCGAATGACTCAGATCCCGAGGCGGCCAGAGCGGCGCAGGACTCGCTCGAGTCGTCGGCCGAGGAGATCAAGCAGGCCGAGACCGCCCTCCAGAGGGCCGTAGACGGCTAGGAGCGCATCGCCGGGAACAGCACGACCTCGCGGATCGAGGTTCGCCCGCTCATCAGCATCACCAGCCGGTCGATCCCGATGCCGATGCCCCCGGTGGGGGGCATGCCGTGCTCCAGGGCCGACACGTAGTCCTCGTCGTACGGCTGGGTCTCCTCGTCGCCGGCCGCCTGATCGACGCGCTGCTGTTCGAAGCGCGCGCGCTGTTCGTCGGGATCGTTCAGCTCGGTGAAGGCGTTGGCGAACTCCATGCCGCCGGCGAAGGCCTCGAAGCGCTCGACCAGTCCTTCCTCCGAACGGTGGTCCTTGGCGAACGGCGACAGCTCCTTCGGGTAGTCCATGACGAACGTGGGGCTCTGTAGCTCGGGCTCCACGTGCTTCGACAGCAGGTCGTCCACGCGCTTGGCCCAGGTGCCCTCCCCGGGCAGCTCCGCGTCTTCGGTGATGTCGATCCCGGTCTTCTCGCGAATGGCCTCGCGCAGGGTCAGGCGAGGCCAGGGCGCCGAGAAGTCGATCGGGCCGTCGTAGCCCACCTCACCGGCCACGAAGGCGATCAGGCCCTCGAGGCGCTCCGCGATGTCGCGGTAGTCCGCGTAGGCCTCGTACCACTCGAGCATCGTGAACTCGGGGTTGTGCTTGTGGGACACGCCCTCGTTGCGAAAGTCCTTGCCGATCTCGTAGACCCGTTCCAGCCCACCGACTATGAGGCGCTTGAGGTAGAGCTCGTCGGCGATGCGCAGGAACAGATCGCGGTCGAGGGCGTTGTGGTGCGTCGTGAACGGGCGGGCCAGAGCGCCTCCGTACAGCGGCTGGAGCACCGGGGTCTCCACCTCCAGGAAGTCCCGCTCGTCCAGCCAGCGGCGAATCGCACGCACGATCCGCGAGCGCAGGATGAACAGCTCCCGGCTCTCCTCGTTGGCGATCAGGTCGAGCTCGCGGTGGCGGTAGCGCGTCTCCACGTCCTCGAGCCCGTGGAACTTCTCCGGCGGCGCGCGCAGTGACTTGGCCAGCAGCGTCCAGCCCGTGGCCCGCAGGCTCAGCTCGCCGCGTCTCGACTTGAAGGCCGTCCCGTCCACGCCGATCAGGTCGCCCAGGTCGAGCGAGGTGAGGGTGTCGAACGCCTTCTCACCCAGCACGTCGCGCTTGGCGTGGACCTGCAGCTTGCCGCTGCGGTCGACGACGTCGATGAAGGCCGCTCCGCCATGCCCGCGGCGGGCGGTCATGCGACCGGCGATCCGGTAGGCGGAGTCGGTCTCGGCTCCGTCCTCGAGGCCGTCGTGCTCGGCGTGTACGTCCGAGATCGGCGTGACCCCGCCGAACGCGTGCGGGAAGGGATCGATCCCCTGCTCGCGCAGGCGCTCGAGCTTCGCCCGGCGGTCGTCCACGGGCGGGGAACACTAGCGGGCCAGCTAGCGCTCGATCTTGGTGATCTTCAGCTTGCGGGCCGGGCCGCGCGGCACGGGGACCGTGACGGTCTCGCCGCGCTTGTGCCCGAGCAGGGCCTTGCCGACCGGCGACTCATTGGACAGCTTGTTGTTCGAGGGGTCGGCCTCGGCGGAGCCGACCAGCTTGAACTTGGTCGACTTCTCGGTCTTCTGGTCCTTGACGTGCACGGTGGCGCCCACTCCGACGACGTCGGTGTCGACCGACTTGGAGTCGATGACCCGGGCGCTCGCAAGCCGCTCCTCGAGATCGGAGATCTGCTTCTCGAGCATCGCCTGCTCGTTCTTGGCGTCGTCGTACTCGGAGTTCTCGGAGATGTCACCGAACTCGCGAGCCTCCTTGATCCGCTCGGCCACCTCGCGACGACGCTCGCCACGCAGGAAGTCGATGCGGGTCCTGAGCTCCTCGAGACCCTCTTTGGTGAGAACTGTGTCGCGTGCGATCGCCATAGAAAAAAGCCTCCGTGTCCGTCCGGAGGGACGCGCAGTCTAGCAAGGGGCTCTACGGCGCCAGTTCAGGCTGCCAGCGGGCTCTGGTGACCTGCCACCGCCCCCCACAGCTCACGTGCGCGGGCCGTGGTCGGGGGTGTGACGAGGGGCTCGCGCTGACGCCGTGTCAGGCCGAGGCGCTCGGCGTACCAGGGGTAGAACTTGCGCAGGTAACGGCCCGCCCGATCGGCCCCCAGATGGTCCTCGGCGCAGCCGATGACCCACATCAGCTCTGCCGCCACCTCGGCTGCCGTGGGCTCGCCCGCGTAGGCGCCCGTGAGCCGCCCGAAGCGCCATGGGTCGCCCAGCGCGCCGCGGGCCAGCATCACCGCGGCCGCCCCGCTCTCGTCGAAGGCTCGTAGCGTGCGGTCGTCGCTCGACAGGCCTCCCGAGAGCATCACCGGCACGGGAAGCGACTCCACCAGCTCGCGGGCCAGCGCGTAGTCCGGCTCGCCCGCGTGCTGCTGGGAGGCGTGGCGAGGATGGAACGCGATGCCCGCCACGCCGGCCTCGTCGGCGAGCCGGCGGGCCAGGGTCACTCCCTCGCGGCCGCCGGGCACCAGGCCGGGACGCAGCTTCACCGTCACCGGAAGCCCGCTGCCCTCGTGCGCCGCCCGGGCGAGGGCCACCGCCCGGTCCTGGTCCTCGAGCAGCGCCGAGCCGGCCCCGGTCTTCATCACCTTCCGCACCGGGCAGCCCATGTTGAGATCGATCAGCTGAGCGCCCGCTCCGGCCACCATGGATGCCGCCTCGCGCATCACGCCCGGGTCGTGGCCGAACAGCTGCATCGACACCGGGTGCTCGTCGGGATGGATTCGCAGGAACTCCCTGACGGTGCGCTCGTTGCCGTGGGCGAGCCCGAAGCTGGAGACCATCTCGGAGACCACCAGGCCCGCCCCGAAGCGCTTGGCCTGCAGGCGCACGAACCAGTTGCCGATCCCGGCCAGCGGAGCGAGCACCACGCGGTTGGCGAGCGGAACGCCGCCGAGGGTCCAGGGGTCGGTGAGGGTGCGCATCGCGAGCGTCAACCGTAGCTCAGCATCCGGTGTGGGCTTGGGGATCTGAGCATCCATGTGGTGCTCGAAGCCCCAAGGCCCGGGCGGGCGCGGCGCCTCCTGGCCGCCGCAGGGCTCGTTACGCCTCAGCACCTCGGCGTGACGACTCAGCTCCGGTTTCGCTCCCAGATCAGCTTCAGGCCGCGCAGGGTCAGCAGGTCGTCGACCTCGTCGACCTGGTCGCAGAAGGGAGTGATCGCCGCGGCGTAGCCACCCGTGGCGATCGTCGTGGCCTCCTCGCCGAGCTCTTCGCGCAGGCGGCCCAGGATTCCGTCGACCTGGCCGGCATAGCCGTAGACGACGCCGGACTGGATCGCCTCCTCGGTGCCCTTCCCGATCGCGTGCTTGGGGCGCTCGATCTCCACGCGCGGCAGCCGGGCGGCCCGGGCGGCCAGCGCCTCCAGGGAGATCTCGATCCCCGGTGAGATGACCCCGCCCAGGTACTCGCCGGCCGACGAGACCACGTCGTAGTTGATCGCCGTGCCGAAGTCCACGGCGATGCACGCTCCCCCCACGTGCTCGTAAGCCGCGATCGCGTTGGTGAGGCGATCCGCGCCGAGCTCCTGCGGGCGGTCGATGCGGATCGGCATGCCCGTCTTCATAGACGAGCCCACCAGGGCCCCCTCACCCGAGAAGTAGCGGGCGATCATCTGGTCGTACTCGTGAGCGAGCGTCGGCACCACCGACGAGACGATCACCCCCTCGGCGTCCGCCAGGCGCAGACTCCGCAGCCCCAGCAGGCCGGCCAGCACGGTGGCCAGCTCGTCGGCGGTGGCGAAGCGGACCGTGGCGAAGCGCCAGTGCTCCACGAGCTCGTCCTCGCGGAACATGCCCACGTGGGTCTGGGTGTTGCCGACGTCGATGGCGAGCAGCACGGCCCGGCGATTATCGCCCGAGCGGTGAGCCGATGCGCACGAGGTTGCCGTCGGCGTCGACGAGCGCGAACTCCCGCAGGCCGTAGCCGGTGTCCTCGGGCGACCCGTGCAGGCGCGGGATTCCCTCGGCGGGAAGACCCACCGAAGCGAACGCGGCGAACAGCGCGTCCGCGTCGTCAACGTACAGATAACAGCCCGAATCCGACCGCCACGGATCCAAAGAGGCAGAGAAGAAGAAGTGCAGCGAGACGCCCTCCCGGGCCAGGATCAGGTACTCACCCGGCCAGAGCCCCACGCGAACCCAAGACCGGCGCGACCGACCAGGTCACGACGAAGACAGCGGCGCGCCCATCGCGTGGAAGCCGCCGTCCACGTGCAGGATCTCGCCCGACACCGCGCGGGACAGATCCGACAGCAGAAACAGCACGGCGTCGGCCACGGCGGACGGATCGCCCGTGTCCCACCCCATCGGTGCCTGCTTCTCCCACAGGGAAGCCAGCTCGTCGAACCCCGGAATCCCGCCGGCCGCCGGCGTGTCCACGGGGCCGGCGGACACGAGGTTCACCCGCACCCCCGACGGCCCCAGGTCGCGCGCCAGATAGCGCGAGACCGACTCGAGGGCCGCCTTGGCCACGCCCATCCAGTCGTACACCGGCCAGGCCACGGTGGCGTCGAAGTCCATTCCCACGAGCGAGCCGCCGCCGTCCATCAGGGGCGCGACGGTCTCGGCCAGCGCCTTGAACGAATAGGCGCTCGTGCGGAAGGCCACCTCGGCAGATTCCGGGGGCGCGCTCATGAAGTTGCCGCCCAGGGCGTCGCCCGGGGCGAACGCGATGGCGTGCAGCGCGCCGTCGAGCCCTCCCCAGCGCGATTTGAGCTCGTCCCCCAGCGCCTCGAAGTCCTCGGGGTTGTTCACGTCCAGCTCGAGCACATCGGGAGGATCGGGGAGCCGCGCAGCCGAGCGCTCGGTCATCCGCCGCGTGCGCCCGAAGCCGGTGAGCACGATCTCGGCGCCGGCCTCCTGGGCGCGCTCGGCCACGGCATAGGCGATGCTGCCCTTGGTGAGCACCCCCGTGATCAGGAGGCGCTTGCCGTCGAGCATCAGATCAGGACGGGCTGGGTGTCCGCCGGCCGCTCTTCCACGAGCGGCATGGTGTCACGTCGCCAGACGAGCTCGATGGTCGCCCGCGCGACGAGCTTCGAACGCTGGTTGACGATGCGCCAGCGGGTCTCCACCAAACCGTGGCCCTCGTCGAGCACGGTCGTGCCCGTGATCTCGCCCTCCACGTGCAGCGTGTCGCCGATCTTCACCGGCTGCTTGAACACGGCGTCGCCCACGCGTCGCAGCGCGACGATGCGGTCGGGATCGAAGGGCATCAGGCCCGAGGCGTAGGAGAGCACCAGCAGGCCGTGGGCGATGCGCTCGCCGAAGCGGCTGCCGGCGGCCCACTCGGCGTCGGTGTGCTGAGGATGGGTGTCTCCGGTGAGGGTCGCGAAGGCGGTGATGTCGGCCTCGCCGATCGTGCGCCCGCGGGTCACGTAGCGCTCGCCGACGGTGAGCGCGTCGAAGTCCTTCTCGAAGGTGGTCACGGGGAGGTTGCCCCCTTCGCGGGCCGGATCTCGCGGGATCCGCGGCGCCACTGGTGCCCGCCCATCCGCTCGCGCAGCGCGCGCATGAACTCGCGGGCGGCGCGCATGTGACCCTCCTCCGAGGGGTGGAAGCCGTCTTCGCCGAAGGTGGAGCGCTCGTGGGCGGCGGGATGGTCGAATCCCTCCAGCAGGACCACGCCGTGGCTGAGTGCCACCTTGCGGGCAGCCGCGTTGAACACCTCCATTCCCGTCTCCACGCGTGCCCGCGAGCGGGGGCGCAGGTCGAGGAAGCGCGAGATGTCGGGGTACGTGGCCGACATGATCTCGGCGTCGGGCGCCTCACGGCGCAGGCGGCGGAACATGCGCGACAGCCGGTGGGCGTACTCGCCCGGGTCGGGGCGCGTGGACTCGAGCACGTCATTGGCTCCGCAGACGAGCGTGATCAGATCGGGCGCCAGCGCCAGCGCCGGCGTGAGCTGCTCGCGCTCGACATCCGCGCTCGTGGCCCCCACCACCGCCAGGTTCTCGTAGCGCACGCCCGGCCCGAGCTCGCGGGCGAGCACGTCAGGCCAGCGTGGCTCGTCCGGATCGAGTCCGGCCGAGAAGCTGTCGCCCAGGGCGACGTAGACGGTCACAGCGGGATGTTCCCTCCGGCGTTGCCGTACTCGCGGCCGTGAGACAGCGCGGCCAGCGCGCCGGCCAGGCGGCGACGCGTGTCGGCCGGCTCGATCAGCTCGTCGATGTGTCCGCCGCTGGCCGCCACCGCGGCCGTCACGTGACCGTCCGCATAGTCGGCGGCCAACCGGTCGCGCTCGGCCTCGGGATCGTCGGCGGCCGCAATGTCGCGCTTGTTGACGATGGTCACGGCCTGCTTGGGTCCCATGATTCCGATCTCCGCGTCGGGCCAGGCGAGCGCCAGGTCGGCGCCCAGGTCCTTGGAGTTCATTGTGATGAACGCGCCGCCGTAAGCCTTTCGGAGCACGACGGTGACCTTCGGCACCACCGCCTCGGCGAAAGCGTGCAGCAGCTTGGCCCCCTGGCGGATCACGCCGAGACCCTCCTGCTTGGTGCCGGGCAGATAGCCCGGCGTGTCCACCAGCACCACGAGCGGCAGCCCGTACGAGTTGCAGATGCGCACGAACTTCGCGCCCTTCTGGGATGCGTCGGCATCGATCACGCCTCCCAGGTACCACGGCTGGTTGGCGATCACACCCACCGGGCGGCCGTCGATCCGGCAGAAGCCGGTCACGATGTTGCGCGCCCAGCGCTCCGACATCTCGAGCATCGCGCCGTCGTCGACCACCGAGCGAATCACGTCGCGCACGTCGTAGACCGAGCGCTGAGACTCGGGCACGAAGGTCGACGGATCCACCGACGGCACCATGGCCGGACCGCCGTGGGGCAGATCGTCGCCCGAGCTCTGGGGCAGATGACCGAGGAGGTCGCGCGCGAGCCGCGTGGCGTCGAGGTCGTCGCCGGCCACGAACTGGCACACGCCGTTCTTCGAGTGCACGCGCGGACCGCCCAGTTCGGTGGCGTCCACTTCCTCGCCCATGACCTCCTTCACGACGCCCGGGCCGGTGAGGAACATCGCCGACTGCTCGGTCATGATCACGAAATCGGTGAGAGCGGGCGAGTACGCGCCGCCGCCCGCCGAGACGCCGGTGATGATCGAGATCTGCGGCACGCGACCCGACAGCCGCACGCTCTCGCGGAAGATCCGTCCGTAGCCGCCCAGAGCGGCGATCCCGTCATCCATCCGCGCCCCGCCCGACGCGACGAAGCCGATCACCGGAGCGCCGGCGCGCCCGGCAAGCTGCATCACGCGCACGATCGTGTCCGCGTGGGCCGCGCCGAGCGAGCCTCCCGCGAAGGTCTGATCCTGGGCGTAGCAGTACACGGGACGGCCGGCCACGGTCCCGGCGGCGCCCACGACGCCGTCACCCGGGCGCATCCGCTTGGACTCGCGCTGCGGGAGCACTGTGGAGCGGATCACGTGCAGCGAGCCGGGGTCGCAGAGCGCCTCGAGGCGCTCGTGGGCGGTGAGCGTGCGTGGCTCTTCGACCACTGCCGCGGCCTGACCGCGACGGTTGCGCGAGCGACGTTCCATCGTCCTCTCAGCAAGGGCGCTCATGAAGCCTCCAGGCACAGCACGGCGTTGTGGCCCCCGAATCCGAATGCGTTCGAGATACCGATTGCGCGCACCTCTCCGTTCTGGAGCGGGCGCGCCTCGTTGGGCACGTAGTCGAGATCGAGACCCTCGTCGGGCTCTTCGTAGTTCAGGGTCGGAGGAGCGATCCGGTCGCGCAGGGCCAGCAGCGTGGCGATGGCCTCCACCGCGCCCGCGGCGCCCAGCAGATGCCCGATGGCCGACTTGGTCGAGCTCACCGGCAGGCCGGCGGCGACGTCCTCGCCGAGCGCGGCCTTGATCGCGTTGGTCTCCGAGCGGTCGTTGAGCGGCGTCGAGGTGCCGTGCGCGTTGACGTACACCAGGTCCTCGGCCTCGATGCCCGCGTCCTTCAGCGCCAGCTCGATCGCCTTGGCCGCGCCGCGGCCGGTCGGGTCGGGAGCGGTCAGGTGGTGCGCGTCCGAGGTGGAGGCGTACCCGCGCAGGTAGCCGAGGATGCGCGCGCCGCGCTCCTTGGCGGCCTGCTCCTCCTCGAGCACGAGCACGCCGGCGCCCTCGCCCATCACGAAGCCGTCGCGGCGGCGGTCGAACGGGCGAGACACGCCCGAGTCCGACAGCGCGTCCATGCGGCCGAAGGCGGCCGTGGCCAGCGGCGTGATCGCCGCCTCGCTGCCGCCGGTCACGACACGGTCGGCGTCGCCGTAGCGAATCAGCCGCTCGGACACGCCGATGGCGTGCGCGCCGGCCGCGCAAGCCGAGACGGTGCCGAAGGACTGACCGCGCAGGTCGTACTTCATGGCGACGACACCCGAGGCGGCGTTGGCCATCAGCAGCGGGATGGACAGCGGCGAGATCTTGTCGGCGCCCTGATCGCGCAGCACCACGTGCTGGCTTTCGAGCGTGCCGATCCCCCCGATCCCGGTTCCGATCACGCATGCACTGCGGTCGGGGTCGCCGGGCGGCCCGTCCTCCCAGCCCGCGTCCTCGAGCGCCTCCTTTGCGGCGGCGAGCGCGAACTGGGTGAAGCGGTCCGAGCGGCGCACCTCCTTCACCGAGAGGTGCTCCTTGGGCTCGAACTCCGAAGCACGGCCATACCCGTCCTCGATCCCGGACACCCCGGCGCTCCAGCGCTCGTGCAGGGTGCGGGCGCCGACGCCCAGGGGCGTGACCGCGCCTACTCCGGTTATGACGACGGTCCGCGTCATCCGAGCTTCGACATCACCAGATCGACGGCCTGACGGACGGTCGTAACGCCTTCCATGTCCTCGCCCTTGAGCTGCACGCCATAGTCGTCCTCGACGATCTGGGCGAGCTCGACGAGGTCGAGGGAGTCCACGTCCAGGGCCTCGAACTCGGCGTCGGGGCCGATCTGGTCCGGCTCCGCGCCGAACTCTTCGAGAGCCTTGAACACTCGGCTCTCGATCTCCTCACGTGTTGCGGTGGCTGCCATTGGTCTCCTTGGTCGTTCGCTTTCGAGACCGCCTAGGCGGTCAGTCCTCCATCGACGGTGAGGCACACGCCGGTCACGTACGCGGCGCCGTCCGACGCCAGGAAGCGCACGCACTCGGCCACCTCATCCGGTGTGCCTGCCCGGCGGGCCGGCACGTGTTCGAGCAAGTTCTCTCCGATGCCCTCGGTCATGTCGGTCTCGATAAGACCGGGGGCCACGGCGTTGACGGTCACGCCGCGGCGCGCCACCTCGGCGGCCACGGTCTTGGTCATCGCCACGAGGCCGGCCTTGGAGGCCGCGTAGTTGGCCTGGCCGGGGTTGGCGCGCACGCCCCCCACGATCGAGGCGATGTTGACCACGCGCCCGTAGCGGGCCTTGATCATCGGGCGCAGCGCCCGGCGCGTGAGCCGGAAGGCGGCGTTGAGGTTGGTGTCGATCACCCTGGCCCAGTCGTCGTCGTCGATCTGGGGCGAGAGCCCGTCGGCGCGCACGCCGGCGTTGTTGACCAGCACGAGCACGGGTCCGAACTCCTCCTCGAGCGCCTCGAACAAGGCGTTGGCGGTGTCCGGATCGGCGATGTCGCCCTGAAGGGCCCTGGCGCGCCCGCCGGCCTCGGTGATCTCGGCGACCACGGCCCCGGCCGCGTCGTCGTCCGAGCGGTAGTTGACGCCCACCGGCCAGCCCTCGGCCGCGAGCTGCTTGGCGATCGCCGCGCCGATGCCGCGCGAGCCGCCGGTGACGAGCGCGCTGCCTGTCGGGCGTCCGTTCGAGGAAGTCATGGCGCCCACTCGATCACGCCCGCGCCCCAGGTGAAGCCGGCGCCGAAGGCCGCCATCAGGACGTTGTCGCCGCGCTCGAGCATTCCGCGCTCGCGCGCGTCGCACAGGGCGATCGGAAGGGTGGCCGATGAGCTGTTGCCGTAGCGGTCGATGCAGTCGATCACGCGCGACTCGTCGATCTCGAGCTTCTCGGCCACCGCGCGCAGGATGCGGATGTTGGCCTGGTGGTAGACGAACAGGTCGATGTCGTCGAGCGACAGCCCAGCCAGGTCGACGGCCTCGAGCGTGGACTCGGACATCCGCTGCACCGCCGCCTTGAACGTGTCGTGGCCCTGCATGCGGATGAGCTTGTCCTCGTGGGAGGCCCGGATCGAGGGGCCACCCAGGCCGTCGCAGTGCAGAACGATGTCGCCGATCTGGCCGCCGGAGCCGTTGGCGGGCGTGACCACGGCCGCGCCCGCGCCGTCGGCGAAGATCGCCGAGGTGCCGCGGTCGGAGGAATCCAGGAAGCGGCTCAGCACGTCCGCGCCGATCACCAACACGTGATCGGCCCGGCCGCCCTCCACCTGCGAAGTGGCGAGCGAGAGCGCGGACAGGAAGCCGGTGCAGGCGGCGCCCACGTCCATCGCCCCGGCGCGGTGGGCGCCGAGGCCGGTGGCCACGAGCGGGGCGGCGTTGGGCAGGATCTCGTCGGGCGAGACCGTCGCCAGCAGAACCAGGTCGAGGTCGGCGGCGTCGATACCCGCGGACGCCAGGGCCTGCCGCCCGGCGGCGGTGGCCAGCGTGACCACGTTCTCGCCCTCGGACGCCCAGGGACGCTGCTGGACGCCGGTGCGGTGGACGATCCACTGCTCGGTCACGCCTGCGGCCTCGGCGATGACGTCGTTGCCCACCACCCGCTCGGGCACGACCATCTCGACCGAGGCCATCGCGGCCGGCCGCAGTGTGCGCTCGACCCGCAGCGGCCTGGTGGCCACGGCGGCGGCGCCACCGGAACGCTCAAAGCGACGCTCAGGCACCGGCGGTCTCCATCGCGAGCGGGGCCTCGGCCTCCACCCCGTCGAGGGACTTGCGCACGAGGTTCGTGAGCACCCGGCCGGGACCGGTCTCGACGAAGCGCCCGGCGCCGCGGCTCTCGAGCGCGCGCATGACCTCCAGCCAGCGCACCGGGCTCGTGATCGCCTCCACCAGTCGCAGGCGGACGTCGTCGAAGGGCTCGGCCGTGACGCAGGAGAACACCGGCACGTTGGGCTCGGACACCTCGGCCTCGTCCACCAGGGCGCGGAAGGGCTGTACGGCGGGCTCCATGAGGGGGGAGTGGAAGGCGCCGGCCACCGGGAGGCGCTTGGCGCGGACCTTGCGCTCGGCCAGGGCGGCCTCGGCCTCGTCGAGCGCCGTGGTGGCACCCGACAGCACCAGCTGGTCGGGCGCGTTGTCGTTGGCCAGCGAGAGCCCGGCGGCCTCGGCCACCTGGTGGATCGGGGCGCGGTCGCCCCGGGCGCGGACGGCGATCATCCCGCCGTCACCGGTCTGCTCCGCGGCCTCCTGCATCAGGCGCCCGCGGGCGGTGACCAGGCGCAGGCCGTCCTCGGCCGAGAGCGCCTCGGCGGCCACCAGGGCGCCGATCTCGCCGAGCGAGTGTCCCGCCATCAGGTCGGGCTCGACCCGTCCGCGCAGCTGCTCCCAGCCGGCCAGCGCGGCGCAGAAGATCGCGGGCTGGGCCCAGCGGGTGCCGTCGCCGGCGCGCTCGAACACGTCCGGGCCGGCCTCGTCCAGAACCTGCTCGAGCAGATCCGGACGGTGGCGCTCGACGCTGTCGCGCATCTCGTCGGTCTGACTGCCCTGCCCGGGAAAGAGCAGCGCGATGAGTGAAGCTTGAGCCATACATAGAACCTTTCTCCGGCGGGCCCGCTCTGTTACCCGGCCCCGCAACCTACCCCCCGACCGGGGGGTCGCCCGGGGTGAGCCGGGGGGTGAACCGCGGCTCAGGCGGTGAGGCCCAGCCGCTCGGCCCGCTGAACGGCCTCGGCGCGGTTGCGCACGCCGAGCTTGCGGTAGAGCGCGCTCGTGTGCTCCTTGACCGTGTGCGGCGACAGGAACAGCCGCTCGGCGATCTCCTTGTTCGTGGCCCCGCCGGCCATGTGCGAGAGGACCTCCCGCTCGCGCTCCGACAGCGGCGCGGAGGGCTGTTCGGCCCGCGGGGCGAACACGGTCATGCCCTTGCCCACCATCCGCACCGCCATGGCCACGTCGTGGGCCGACCAGTCCTTGGACACGAAGCCCGACGCGCCGGCGGCCTTCGCGGCCTGCGGCGAGATCCAGCCCGCGCCGGAGATCAGCAGCACGCGCGTGCGCGGGGACTCGCGCCGGATCGCCTCACAGAGCTCGGCGCCGGACTCCTCCCCCAGGAAGAGATCGACGAGGGCCACGTGCGGCTCGTAGCGGCGCGCCATCCCGAGCGCCTCCTCGACGCTCGTGGCGGTCAGGCAGCGCTCCACCCACGGCTGCTCGGTGAGCAGCAGCCGGAAACCCCAGTGCACCACGTCGTGGTCGTCCACCACCAGCACGCGCAGGTTTCGCTCGGGGCTCACTCGCCGTCCTCGCCGTCCTCGTCGTCCTCGTTCAGCGGCACCACGAGACGCACCCGCCACTCGGAGTCGTTCTCAGGGCCGAACTCGACCAGCGCGCCGCGCTCGAGCGCCTCCACCGCCGCCAGGCGCAGGCCCATGCCGGTCCCGCGCGAGCTGGGCTGACGCCCGTCGTTTCGGACCTCGAGCACGAACGTGCCGGCGCTGCGGCCCACGGACACGCGGACGCTCGCGGGATGGGCGTGCTTGTCGGCGTTGCGCAGCGCCTCGGCGAGCACCGACTGGGCCAGCGCCTCGACCTCGCCGGGCACCTCCACGCCCTCCGGCCAGTCGAGCTCGAGGGGCAGGTCCTTGTAGTGGCGCCCGAGTCGCGCGAGCTCGTCGCGCAGGGTGGCGCCCGTGTCGAGGGTGGGCGGCGCCAGCGGTCGGGCGAGAGCCTCGCGCAGGTCGACCAGCGCCGCCTGCATCTCGTCGGCGCAGCGCCGGCGCGCCTCGTCGGAGAGCCCATGCTCCGACCCCAGCACGAGCGACACCCCGAACAGCCTCTGCACGACGCGATCGTGGATCTCGCGCGCCAGGTCGATGCGAGCCTGGAGCAACCGGGCGCGGCCCTGCTGATTGGTGGCGATCCGCACGCTCGCGGCCAGCGCGGCGGTCTTGCCGAGCGTCCAGAGCGAGTGGCGCTCGTCGTCGGTGAGCTCGAAGCGGGCGCCACCGCGGTCGGCGAAGATCACGCCCAGCCAGCGACCGGCGGCGGCCACTGGCGTGCAGGTGAGCGTCTCCACGCCGTCGAAGCGGGCGTAGCGCTCGGGGATCCAGCGCCCCAGGTCGCCGGTGACCTCCACCACGCGGTCCTCGGAGAGCGCCACCTGGGCGATCGGCGTCTCCTCGAGCGTGCCGTACACCTCGTTCAGGAGCCACTGCTCGATGCCGTGGCTGCCCACCGGCACCACGAGCTGGCGCACGTCGTCGTAGAGCAGCATCACCGCCCGCGTCATCGAGGTCATGCGACAAAGCGCCTCGCACAGCCGGTCGTAGAACGCGCCGCCCACAGGGTCCGGTGAGCCGTCGACTGCGCCGAGCAGCTCGACGATCACCTCGAGGGCGTCGGTGCGCGGCGAAAGAGTGTGGCCCTCGGCCATCCTCGGATGAAAGCTACTCTGCCGGGGCGGCTAAGCCGGCTGGAGCGAAAGCCGCAGCGTCTGCTCGGACGTGAGCGAGATCTCGCGCGTGTATCCGCACGCGCGGCAGCTGCACTGGGCGGCGCCCTCGAAGTCGTCCACGCGGAGCGACCATTCCACGTCGCCCGACAGGCACGCGCGACAGGCCAGGGCCGCTGCCACGAGCGACGGGTCGTCGTCGCCCCGGAAGCTCGCGAGCTCGAGGTTGCACTCCTCCATGTGTCTACCGTTCCGCCGCCGGTGCGCGCTCGGAACACCGCGCGGCGCACAAACCCCCGCTTGGGGGGTCAGAACGGCCCGACACGGCGGACGGGCTGGTCGCTCACCGCCGCCAGCCGAGCGGCCAGTCGGGTGCCGTCCGGGAGCTCGAGCCCCGGCTCCAGCTCGAGCAGCGGCTCGAGCACGAAACGCCGGCTCGTGACCTCAGGGTGCGGCAGGGACAGCCGTTCGGACCGGTACTGGAGCTCGCCCAGCAGCAGCACGTCCACGTCGATCGGACGCGGGCCGTGGCGAGGTCCGCCGGGGCGGCGGCCGAGCTCGCGCTCCACCTCCTTGCAGGCGTCGAGCAGCTCCTCGGGGGCCAGCGGCGTGCGCACGGCGAGGCACGCGTTGAGGAAGTCGGGCTGGTCGAGCAGCTCGCCCTGGGGCGCCGTCTCCCAGGCGGAGCTCGACGCGAGCACCTCCACGCCGTGCGCGGGAAGCGCCTCGCGCGCGCGCCGGAGGCTCTGCTCCCGCTCGCCGACGTTCGAGCCGAGACCGAGGTAGCCGGTGCGGCTCGAGCTCGGGCTCAGACCTCTTTCCACACCTCGACCGAAACCTCGTCCACGGGCAGCGGGATGGGGGGCTCCGGCTTGGCCGCCTTGACCCGCACCGACTCGGCGCCGAAGCGGTCGATCAGCCGGTCGGCCACCGCGGAGCAGAGGCGCTCGAGCGTCTTGTAGGAGCGCTCCTGCGCGGCTAGTGCCACCTGCTCGCACACCTCGCCGTAGTCGATCGTGTCCTCCACGCGGTCCGTGACCGTGGCGTCGCAGTCGTCGAGCTCGAAGGAGATGTCGAAGACCAGCCGCTGGCCCAGCTCGCGCTCGGCCTCGCTCACTCCGTGGCGGGTGTAGAGGGAGAGCCCGGTGATATCGATCGAGACGGCCGGTGAGCTCGAGGCGCGCTCCTCGTCGCCGAGCCCGTCGTCGCCGAGGTCGTCGAACTCCTCGTCGTGCTCCCCCCGCTCCCAGGTCACGGCGCCACCGTAGCAGCGGCCACCGTGAGCGCATCGACCACCGGAGCCACGTCGTGAACGCGGAAAATCGTTGCTCCTCGCTCGAGGGCGAGCACGTTGGTGGCGATCGTTCCCGGCAGCCGCTCGGCCTCCGGCCTGCCCCCCGCCACCCGGCCGAGGAAGCTCTTGCGCGAGCTGCCCATCACCACCGGCCGGCCGATGGCCACGATCTCGTCCAGGCGGCGGATGAGCTCCAGGTTGTGCTCGACCGTCTTGCCGAAGCCGATGCCGGGATCGAGCCACACGCGCTCCTCCGCGACTCCCTCCGAAACGGCGAAGGCCAGCCGCTCCTCGAGGAACGCCTTGACCTCGCCCACCACGTCGTCGTAGCGCGGATCGCGCTGCATGGTGCGGGGCTCACCCAGCATGTGCATCAGGCAACAGCCGGTGCCGCGCTCCGCCACCAGCCCAGCCAGCTCGGGCGCGAAGCGAAACGCCGACACGTCGTTGACCAGCTCGGCGCCGGCGTCGAGAGCGGCGCGCGCCACCTCGAGCTTGGTGGTGTCGATGGACACCCGCAGCCCGGCGGCCGCCAGGCGCTCGACGACGGGAGCCACGCGAGCGGTCTCCTCGCCCGCGTCCACCGGCTCGGCGCCGGGCCTGGTGGACTCGCCGCCGACGTCGAGGATCGCGGCGCCCTCCTCGGCCAGGCGAAGCCCGTGCTCCACGGCGGCGCCGGGATCGAGGAACAGGCCACCGTCCGAGAACGAGTCGGGGGTCACGTTCACGATGCCCATCACGGCAAAGGGGCGCATCGGCGGAAGTATCGTGCCCCGCCGTGCCCTTCTCCTTCGACGCCGTGATCTTCGACAACGACGGCCTCCTGCTCGACACCGAGGTGGCCTGGACGCGGGCCGAGCAGGATCTGTTCGAGCGCTACGGCCAGGAGTTCACGATGGAGCACAAGCGCTCGCTGCTGGGCAACGCCAAGTCCGTGGCCGAGTCGAAGCTCGAGACGATGCTGGCGCTGCCCGGAGAGGGCCGCCGGCTGCTGGACGAGCTGGAGGAGCTGGTGATGGAGGAGGCGCTGGCCGGAGTGCCGCCGCGACCCGGGGCGGTGGAGCTGCTCGACTCGGCCGTGCGGGCCGGGCTTCCGGTGGGGCTGGCCTCGAACTCCTCGCGAGCGTTCGTCGAGCGCACCATCGGCGTGTCCGGCATCGATGTGACGAGCTTCGGCGTGCTGGTGACCGCCGACGAGGTGGAACACCCCAAGCCGGCGCCCGACCTGTACCTGGCGGCCTGCTCCGCGCTGAAGGTCGATCCGGCCCGCTCGGCGGCGCTCGAGGACTCGCAGCCGGGCATCAGCTCCGCCCGGGCTGCCGGGCTGTTCGTGATCGGGGTGCCCTACTTCGAGGACCAGACGCTCGAGGGCGCCTCGCTCCTGGTTTCTTCCCTGGCCGACCCGAGCGTGGCCGAGGCGCTGGGTCTGGGCGCGTGATCTTCCGGCGCCGAATGCAGGGCCCCGAAGCGTAGGCTCGGTGTCCATGACGAGCGTCGTCGAGGCCGCCGAGGCCGTCGCTCCCATCGCGGCCGCGAACGCGGACCGAAGCGAGCGGGCCCGGCAGCTCGAGCCCGAGGTGGTGGCCGCACTGCGCGAGGCGGACCTCTTCCGCCTGTGCGTGCCGGCAGGACTCGGCGGGATGGAGGCCTCGCCTCGCGAGCTCGTCGAGGCGGTGGAGACGCTCGCCCGCAGCGACGCCAGCGTGGCCTGGGTGCTGGCGGTGATGGCCACGAGCGGCCTCCTGGCGGCCTACCTCGAAGAGAGCTCGGCCGGCGAGGTCTACGGGAACCCTGGAGTGGCGGTGGCGGGCGTGTTCGCCCCGCGCGGGCAGGCGGTGCCGGACGGCGACGCGCTGAAGGTGAGCGGCCGCTGGACGTTCGCCAGCGGATCCACGTTCTGCGACTGGCTGCTCGGGGGCTGCATGATCGAAGACCGCGAGCCGCGGCTCGTCCTGTTCCCGCGGGACGGCGTGGAGGTGCACGACACCTGGACCGTCACCGGCCTGCGGGCCACCGGCAGCCACGACTTCAGCGTCGACGGGGTACGCGTACCCGCCGGCCGCGCCGCCGGCGTGGTGGGCACGCCCCCTCGCGACGATGGTCCCCTGTACGCCTTTCCTCTCTTCGGCCTGCTCGCGCTGGCCATCGCGGGGGTGTCGCTCGGCATCGCCCGGGGAGCCCTCACCGACGTGGCTGCGTTCGCCGCCGCCAAGCGGCCCGAGGGCAGCTCGCGGCCGCTCGGTGAACGCTCGACCGTGCAGGCCGAGATCGCCCGGGCGGAGGCCGGCCTGCGCGCGGCGCGGGCGCTGCTCATGGACGAGATCGACCACGCCTGGGAGCTGGCCCGCGGCCACGGGGAGGTGAGCGTGGACACCCGGATGTCGCTGCGGCTGGCGGCCACCCACGCCACGCGCGCCTCACGTGACGTGGTGGACAGCGCCTGGGACGTGGCCGGCGGGTCGTCGCTGTACGAAAGCGCTCCCTTCGCCCGGCGATTTCGCGACGCGCACGCCGCCAGCCAGCACATGCTGGTGGCGCCGGCCACCTGGGAGCTCACCGGGCGCCTGCTGCTCGGCGTGCCCACGGACACCGGTCAGCTCTAGCGCGGCGGTCTCTCGCCCCTAAGCCGTCGCCCGTTCGCTCAGCTCGCCCTCGGCGGCCATCGCCTGCGCGAGCCGCGCGAACTCCGCGGCGGCCGGCCGCCGGGCCTGGGGCGCCACCAGCTCGAGCTCGAACGAAGGGGGGTGATCGAGGGCGACCAGCCTCACCCCGCGGACGCTCGACACCGCCGCGCAGCGCGCGGTGAGGCCGACGGCGGCGCCCGAGCGCACGGCGGTCTCCCAGGCCATCGGACCGTGCGGATCGGGAAGCGTCCGCGGCTCGAAGCCGGCGGACCGGCAGAGCTCGATCACGGCACGGTTGTAGCCGGGCCCGTCGCGCGCGTCGACGAGCGCCAGCAGCTGCGGGCGCAGGTCGGTCAACGGCATGGAGACTCGCGCCGCGAACGGATGCGAGTCCGCCACCGCGACCACCGCCGGGATGCCGAGAAGAGGCTCGTGGACGAGCGCCGAATCGGGCTCGGGACAGAAGCCGATCACCAGGTCGAGCTCGCCCCGGGACAGCGCCCGCACCAGCGCCCCCGACGAGTCCTGGCGGGCTCGCACCCTCACCGCCGGGCGGTGCCGAGCGTGCTCGGCCAGAATCGCCTGGGCGACGTAGTGCACGCCGGGCGACACCCCGAGCCGCAGCTCCCCACGCTCGCCGCGCGAGTAGGTCTCGGCCAGCTCGTCCACGGCGTCGGCCGCCGCCACGGCCGCCCGGGCGTCCACGAGCAGCTCTGCGCCCGGCTCGGTGAGCGCCACGTGGTTGCGCGAGCGCTCGAACAGTTCGACTCCGAGCTGGAGCTCGAGCCGCTTGATCTGCTGGCTCAAAGCCGGTTGCGCGATCTCGAGGCGCTCGCTCGCCCGGCCGAAGTGCAGCTCGTCGGCGAGCGTGGTGAATGACCGCAGCAGGCGCGGGTCGAGCCTCATGCACGTAGCTTATTAGCGGCGGCCCGCCCGTATTTCGCGCGTGGGCGGGCGGGGTCTACCCTGGCCCGTCCATTGCGGACGCGTCTCCGGCACGCCCTCATCCTGACCACGGTCGCGCTCGCGGCGGCCGCCGGCTGCGGCGGCGAGGACGACGACGAGAGCCCGGCCTCCGCCGCGCCCGCCGATCGGCCGGAGAGCACCGAGGGAAGCACGCCCGCACCGCCTCCGGACGCGGGAACGCGAACCGGCCACGCCGGTGACCGGCCGGGCAGGGTCGAAGTGCCCGAGTCCGACGAGAGCCCGCCCGATGCGACCATCCTGCTGAGGTCGGCCGGCGGACGGACGCTGGCGCGCATCGCCGGCCGCGGCGAAGGCGAGGAGGACGCGGTGACCGTCAGCTCACCGAAGCTGCGCGGCACCACGGTGGGGACCGACGACGACGGCGGCGTGGCCCGCGTGAGGGTGTCCATCCGCGAGGAGCTCCGCTGCGGCTCGGGAATCCGCCTGCGGACGCGCTACTTCCCGCCGCCCCAGGTCGAGCGCATCCGCTCGACACCCGGTGCGCTGCTGCCCACCAGGAAGACCCGTTCCGTGCCGATCGAGCTCAGCGTCACCCGATGCGGGGAGACGCCGAAGCAGATTCGCGGCGAACTATGGGGAGAGGCGATCAACGGCTCGGGTCTCGAGGCGGTCACCTCGCACATCCCCTTCACCTGGTCGCCCTGACCAGACTCAGTCGGCCCAGAAGCCCTCGACCATCTCGGCGTCCTTGTTGTCGGTGTTGGGCGCGCCGAAGGCCAGCAGCTCGGCGCCCTCCGGCCCGGCCTCCATGCCACGGGCCACCGACCCGGGGACGCGCAGGGCGTCGAGCTCGCGGAGCTCGACCGTCTCGTCCTCGAGCGTGAAGCGAGCGCTGCCGCTGAGCACGACGTAGACCTCCTCCTGCTCGCTGTGACGGTGGCCGAACGGCAGGCGGAAGTCGGGGCTCATCCGGTAGTAGCTGATGCCCCCCTTCTCCATCCCGAGCGGGGTGCGCGCGAAGCGTGACTCGATGCCCTCCAAACCGTGCTTGGGGGCCAGGTCCTCGACGTCCTGCTTGAGGTTCAGACGGGTGAAGTCGGCCATGGTGATGCCTCCTGGATCGGCTGTCCGGGGCACGTTATTGGCCTCCGGAGCGGGCGTATTGTAAGAACGCGACAGTGAACAACCGCGGCATCCTGAACCCGCGTGCGGGGCGCTTCTCGCTCTCGCGGCCCGCGCCGTCCGCCGACCTCGCCGGGTTCGTGGAGCTGCACTGGCTGGTCGCCTGGGACCTTCGCGAGGGCGAGCCGTACCTGGCCGAGACGCTGCCCCACCCGTCCGTGCATCTGGTGTTCGAGCCCGGCGGCGCGGTGGTGCACGGGATCTGGACTCACCGCTTCAGCCGGCGGCTCGAGGGAAAGGGCTGGGGCCTGGGCACGAAGTTCCGCCCCGGTGCCTTCGAGCCGTTCTCGCGGCTGCCGGTGGCCGAGCTCACCGACCGCGCTGTGCCGCTGCGCGAGGCGCTCGGCCCGGACGGTGACGAGCTGGAGCGCGCGGTGCGCGCCGCGGGAGACGACGGGGACGAGCGAGTCGTCGCGGTTGAGGAGTTCCTGCGCGGGCGCCTCCCCGGACCTGACCCGGCGCGGGATACGGCGATGGAGCTGGCCGAGGCGATGCTGCAGGCTCCAGCCGGCACCGGCGTGGACGAGCTGGCGCGGGCCCACGGCCTTTCGGCCCGCACCCTGCAACGGCTGTTTCGCCGCTACCTGGGCGTCCCGCCCAAGTGGGTGCTCCAGCGCTACCGGCTGCACGCCGCGGCCGAGCACATCGCGGCGGGCGAGCGGGACCTGGCGCGGATGGCTCAGGAGCTCGGCTACTTCGACCAGGCTCACTTCAGCAAGGACTTCAAGGCGCTTGTGGGGCGCACGCCCGCCGACTACGCCGTGGAGTCCGGCCAGCCCAGCTCGGCCTGAACGCGCTTGGAGAGCCCGTCGACGACCAGGTCGTAGGAGTCCTCGACCATGTCGAGCACCATCCGGTCGGGCACCGAGCCGTCCACGGTGACGGTGTTCCAGTGGCGCTTGTTGAGGTGGTAGCCGCCCCGAATGGACGGGTGGGCGGCGCGAAGCTCCTGAGCCAGGCCGGGCTCGCACTTCAGGCTGATCTCGAGCGGCTTGGCGGCCAGGCTGGAGAGGGCGAACATCCTGCCCCGCACCTTGAACACCGAGACGCCCTCGCTGAAGGGAAACTCCTCGCCGGCACCGGGGAAGCCCAGGCAGTGGGAGCGAAGGCGGGCCGCGCTCAGCACGAGGCGGATGCTATTGCCCGGCGCTACCGTGCAGAGGCCGTGACCACGTTCCGGATCATCGTCATGCCGTACGAGCTCGGACGGCTCCGTGACGGCGTCGGGCGCGGACCCGAGCGCCTGCTGGAGCTGGGCGCCGAGGATGCGTTGCGCGCCGGCGGCGCGGAAGTCGGCACGGAGGTCCTCGAGTTCACCGGCCGCTACTCGAGCGAGGTGAACACGAGCTTCGACCTGATCGGCCAGGTGTCGGAGCGGGTGAGCGCCGCGCGCGCCGCGGACGAGTTCCCCGTCGTGCTCTCCGGCAGCTGCTTCGCTGCGGTGGGTGTCATGGCCGGCCTCGAGGAGTCCTCCCCGGGGGTGGTCTGGTTCGACGCGCACGGCGACTTCAACACCCCCGATTCGACGGTCTTCGGCTACTTCGACGGGATGGGGACAGCGATCCTCACCGGGGAGGCCTGGCCCTCGATGCGGGGCGCCGTCCCCGGCGCAGGTCCGATCTCCCAGGACGCCCTGGTGCTCGCCGGCGCTCGCGACTTCGACGAGGGCGAGGAGAGACGACTGCGCGAGTCGCGAATCGTCCACCTGGCGCCCGAGCAGCTCGATGGCGGCGCCGCTCTCGTGGAGGCGGTGGAGGCGATCGGCCCGTCCGGCCTCTACCTGCACGTCGACCTGGATGTGCTCGACCCCGAGGACGGCCGGGCGAACATCTACAGCGCGCCCGGCGGCGTGCGCGCCGAGCGCCTCGAGGCGCTCGTCGGCGAGCTGCTGGAGCGCTTTCCCGTCAGGGCGATGTCGCTCACGGCCTACGACCCGGAGGCCGACCGCGAGGGCAAGGTGCCGCCGGTGGCGATGCGGCTGCTGCAGCGCCTGGCCGAGGCCCGTTCGCGGTGAGCGCGGCACTGGGCGCGGAGGTCGACTGGACGCCGGCCACGCCACCGTCGCGGGCACGCCTGCAGGGCGCGCATGTCCTGCTCCGGGCCGTCGACGCTGCCGCGGACGCCGAGCCGCTCTACGCCGCCTCGCACCCGCCGCAGGGAGACCTCGCAACCTGGACATACCTCCCCTATGGCCCGTTCGTAGATCCCGGTCACCTGCGTGAGCTGCTCGACTGGGCCGAGAGCTCGGAGGACCCGCGCTTCTACACGCTCGCCCCCCTGCCGGACGAGCGTCCCGCGGGCCTGGCCTCCTACCTGCGAATCACGCCCGAGTTCGGCGTCATCGAGATCGGCCACATCTGGTTCGGGACACGGCTGCAGCGCACGACAGCCGCGACCGAGGCCATCTACCTGCTGGCGCGGCACGCCTTCGACGAGCTCGGCTACCGCCGCCTCGAGTGGAAGTGCAACGCGCTCAACGCCGCCTCCCGCCGCGCCGCCGACCGCTTCGGCTTCAGCTTCGAGGGCGTCTTCCGCAACCACATGATCGTCAAGGGCCGCAACCGCGACACCGCCTGGTACGCCATCACCGACGACGAGTGGCCGGCAATCCGGGCCGGCTACGAAGCCTGGCTCGCGGGCGACAACTTCGGACCCGACAGCCGGCAGAGGCGGTCACTGGCGGACCACATCGCCGACGCGCGCGCCCGCTGAAGCGCCGCGCCCGCTAGGGCGTAGAGCTCGGGGGCTCGCGCCGCTCGGCCGGCGGACGCTCGACCTCGGCGAGCCGCTCGTGCAGCCGGTTCCGCAGCTCCTGCGGGTCGAGGTCGGCCTGGGCCCGGCGGCGCCGGGCCACCACCGCGCCGGTCGCGGCCACACCCGCCAGTCCCGCCACGCCGAGCAACTTCCAGGGGATCCGCACGACCCGTAGGTTAAGCCCGGTGACCCTCTCGTTCGACGACGCCCTGGCCGGCGCCTCGACCGGCGACATCTGGCTCTTCCGCGGACGCTCCCTCGCCGACCTGGCCATCCGGACGGCCACCAACAGCCCCGTGAACCACGTGGGCATGGCGGTGGCCCTGGACAACCTCCCGCCGCTGCTCTGGCACGCGGAGCTGGGCCAGTCGCTGCCCGACGTGTGGACGGGGGAACGTCAGCGCGGCGTGCAGCTGCACCGGCTGGACGACGCCGTGGCGACCTGGACCGGGCGATACGGGCAGCGCGCCTGGGTGCGCCAGCTGGAGGGCACGATCGAGCGCCACCACGAGGACCGGCTCCTCGAGACGATCGAGCGGTTCGACGGCCGGCCCTTCCCCACCACCCCAGGGCTCGCCCGCCAGTGGCTCACCGCCCGAGTCCGCCGCCGGGCCTCGTCACTCGAGACGGTCTACTGCGCCGAGCTCGTGGCCACGACCTACCAGAGCATGGGCCTCCTTCCCGCCCGCCGCCCGGCCAGCTGGTACGACCCCGGCCGCTTCTGGAGCGGCGACCGCATCGAGCTGGTGCCGCCGTTCGCGCTGGGCGGCGAGATCGCAGTGGGCAAGTAGCGCCCCGGCGTTGGCGGGCGCGCGCGGCGCGCCCGGCCGCGGAGCATGTCAGAGCGAGCCGCTTGCGGCGAGCGAACGAGCGCCGAAGGCGCGAGGGCTCCGCGGCCGGGTGACGACGCGCGCGCCCGCCCGACAGCAACGCCGCGGAACTACGTAGTCGGCTTCCGAGGCTCCGAAGCCCGCATCTCGGCCGTGCCTCCGGCCAGCCCGGGCCGCGGCAGCGGCTTGGGCGCGCGGTCCGGCTTGCGCTCGGGCGCCTCGGGTGCCGCCGGCGGCGCCACCGGCAGAGCGGGCTCGTCGATACCGAAGACCTCGTCCTCGCTCTTGCCCTCGAGCAGCTCGATGAACTGCTCGCGCTCGATGGTCTCGCGCTTGAGCAGGATCTCCGACGTCACGTCGAGGGCCTCACGGCGCTGCTCGAGAACCTGACGAGCCGTCTGGTGAGCCTCTTCGACCATCCGTCGGATCTCGTCGTCGATCTCACGGGCGATTTCGTCGGAGTAGTCGGGCTCCGAGCTGAACTCGCGGCCGAGGAAGGGCTGGCCGTGCTCGTGGCCGAATACCCGCGGGCCCAGCTTCTCGGACATGCCGAAGCGCATGACCATCTGCTTGGCCGTGGCGGTGACCTTCTCGAGGTCGTTGGACGCGCCGGTGGTGACCTCGCCGAATGCGATCTCCTCGGCGGCGCGGCCGCCCAGCGTCATCGCCATGGTGTCCGACAGCTCCGCGCGCGTGGTGAGGAACTTGTCCTCGGTGGGCAGTGAGATCGTGTAGCCCAGCGCCTGGCCGCGGGAGATCACGGAGATCTTGTGCACCGGGTCGGTGTGCTGGAGGTAGTGGGCGACCAGCGCGTGGCCCATCTCGTGGAAGGCGGTGACCCGGCGCTCCTTCTCCGACATGACCCGGGTCTTCTTCTCCGGACCGGCGATCACGCGCATGATCCCCTCCTCCAGCTGGAGGTGGTCGATCTCGCGCTTGCCCTGGCGGGCGGCGAGGAGGGCAGCCTCGTTGACCAGGTTCTGGAGGTCGGCGCCGGTGAAGCCGGGGGTCTGGCCGGCCAGAACATCGAGCTCGATCGCCTTGGCCAGCGGCTTGCCGCGGGTGTGCACCTCGAGGATCTTCTGACGGCCCTTGCGGTCGGGACGGTCGACCACGATCTGGCGGTCGAACCGGCCGGGGCGCAGCAGCGCCGGGTCGAGTATGTCCGGGCGGTTGGTGGCTGCGATGAGGATGATGTTGTCCTTCATCTCGAAGCCGTCCATCTCTACGAGCAGCTGGTTGAGCGTCTGCTCGCGCTCGTCGTGGCCGCCGCCGAGACCGGCGCCACGATGACGCCCGACGGCGTCGATCTCGTCCATGAAGATGATGCAGGGGGAGTTCTGCTTGGCCTGCTCGAACAGGTCACGCACGCGCGAGGCGCCGACGCCCACGAACATCTCGACGAAGTCGGAGCCCGAGATCGAGAAGAACGGCACTCCGGCCTCGCCTGCCACGGCGCGCGCCAGCAGCGTCTTGCCGGTGCCGGGCGGCCCGTAGAGCAGCACGCCCTTGGGAATCCGGGCGCCGAGCGCCTGGAACTTCTTCGGGTTCTCGAGGAACTCCTTGATCTCGTGGAGCTCCTCCACCGCCTCGTCCACGCCGGCCACGTCGCGGAAGGTGATCTTCGGCGCGTCAACCGACATGCGCTTGGCGCGCGACTTGCCGAAGGACATCACCTTCGAGCCGCCGCCCTGCATCTGGTTGATGATGAACAGCCAGAACAGCAGGAAGATCACGAACGGGAGGATGTAGGTGAGCGCGGTGAGCCAACCGGAGCCACCCTTGGGCTTGACCGTGATCGGAACGTTCTCGGCCCGGAGCTGATTCGTGAGGTTCTGCTCGGTGTTGTCCGGATAGGCGGTCTGGTACTTGTCGCCGCCGGCGCTCTGCTTGAGCTCGACGTCGATCCGGTTGTTCTTGGTCGAGAGCGTGACCTCCTTGACCTGCCCGTTCTCGATCTGGGTGAGGAACTGCGAGTAGTTGGGGTCCTTCTCCTCATTCCCTGGACTGATCAGCTTCTGCGCGAAAAACGCCAGAACGATGACGATCAGAATCGGGAATGCGGCGCTCTTAAAGAATCGGCTCACTGCCTAGACCAAACCTGCCTCAGAGGTGAAACGCAAGCGTAGCAAGGGGGTATTCGTCCCCTGGGCCTCTTTCGGATGCCTGAGAACGAACGCTCGCGCGCACCGCGCGCTCGCCATTACGGAGCGCCTCAGAGCTCGTTCAGAACGGCCACGTACGGCAGGTTGCGGTAGCGCTCGGCGTGGTCCAGGCCGTAGCCGATGGCGAATCGGTTCGGTATCTCGAAGCCCGTGTACTTGATCGGCAGCTCGATCTCGCGGCGGTCGGGCTTCGTCAGCAGGGCACACACCTCGAGCGACGCGGGGTTCCGGGCGCGCAGCATGCGGAACAGGTAGGACAGCGTCAGCCCCGAGTCGACGATGTCCTCCACGATCAGCACGTCCTTGCCCTCGATCGGCGCGTCCAGGTCCTTGAGGATCCGTACGACGCCCGAGGAGTCGGTGGACGCGCCGTAGGACGAGACGGCCATGAAGTCGAGCTCGCACTCGATTTCGAGGTTGCGCATCAGGTCGGCGAGGAAGAACACGGCACCCTTGAGCACGCCCACCAGGAGCAGCTGGCGGCCGGCGTAGTCGCGCGAGACCTCCTCCCCCAGCTCCTTGACGCGGTGGGCCAGGTCGTCACGCTGGACCAGGATCTCTCCGAGAGCGGGGTCGGCCATTTCGGCGCGGGAGGTTACCCGCGCTCGTACACGACGTCGCCTGCGACCCGCACCTCGGCCACGCTTTCCTCTCGACCCAGCGCGAACACCGCGCCGAGGGCCTGCTCGGCCGAGTCGCTGTGGCGCAGCACCGACGCCAGCGTCGAGCCGCCGGGCGGGGAGATCAGGACGAGGTCGGCCGCCCTCCCTCGCTGGAGGTCGCCCACCCGATCACCGAGTCCCAGCGCGCGGGCTCCCGCGGCGGTGGCCAGCCACAGCAGGTGCGCCGGCCCGAGCCGGGCGCCGTCGGGGCGCATCATCTGCATCTTGTAGGCGAGCAGTGCCTCCTTGAGCACGCTGAGGCCCGTGCCCGCCCCGACGTCGGTCCCGATCGCCACCCGTACACCGTGGTCGAGGTGGGCGCGCAGCGGAAAGCTCCCGCTGCCGAGGAAGGCGTTGCTGGCCGGGCAGTGCGCCACGCTCGCGTGCGCCGCCGCGAGCCGCGTCAACTCGGGCTCGGTGGCGTGGAGGTTGTGCGCCAGGACGGTGGCCGGGCCCACGAGGTTGAAGCGCTCGTAGGTGGCGAGATAGTCGTCCGACCAGCCGAACAGTCCGGCCACCAGCTCGACCTCCGCCGGGTGCTCGTTGAGGTGGCTGGTGACGAGCGCCCCGTCGATGTCGGCGTTGAGGGCGCCACACGAGTCGAGCATGCCCTCGCTGCAGGAGAGCGCGAAACGTGGCGACACGGCGTAGCGCAGCCGGCCCCGGCCGTGCCAGCGCTCCGCCAGCTGGCGCCCGCTGTCGTACGCGGCCTGAGGGTCGAGCTCGAGCTCGGGGTGGAGGTGGCGATCGGAGACCACGAGCCCGCTCGTGATCCTCAGCCCGGCGCGCTCAGCCTCCGCGAACAGCGCCTCCTGCGCGGCGGGGTAGTGGGCGCCGAAGACCAGGGCGCTGGTGGTGCCGTTGGCCGCGAGCGCGCGCACGAAGTCATGGGCCAGGGTGCGTGCGTGCTCGGGATCGGACAGCCGCAGCTCCTCGGGCAGGGCGCTCTTCTGCAGCCACTCGAGCAGCGGAAGCCCCATCGCACCCACGATGCCGAGAAGGGGATAGTGGACGTGGGTGTCCACGAGGCCGGGCAGCAGAATGGAGCGCCGGTGATCCACCACCGGCGCGTCGGGATACTCCGCCGCAACCGCCGCGTAGGCGCCGGTCTCGAGGATGCGACCGTCGTCGGAGATCGCCACCGCGCCGTCGGAGAAGCTCTCGAGCGCCCCCTCACCCTCGGCGAACGGGTCACGCGGGGTGTGAATGACCTGCGCGCGAAGAATGAGCACGAGTCAGCTCTCGGCACGGTCGATCCACTTGGGCACCATGCCCCCCGGATCGAAGTCCCTGAGCCGCTCCACGAGCCTTCCCGGCTCAGTGTCCACGAGCAGCATCGCGCGGTTCTGCTCGCGCACGAAGCGCTCCTCGACCGAGTGGTCGAGAAAGGCGGTGAGGCCCGCCCAGTAATCCGCCACGTCGAGCAGCGCGCATGGCTTGCGGTGCATCCCGAGCTGCGACCAGGTCCAGACCTCGAACAGCTCATCGAGCGTGCCCAGCCCGCCGGGCAGCGCGATGAACGCGTCGGACAGCTCGGCCATCAGTGCCTTGCGCTCGTGCATCGAGTCCACCACGCGGAGGTCGGACAGTCCAGTGTGCGCGATCTCCTTGTCCACCAGCGCCTGGGGGATCACGCCGATCACCTCGCCGCCTTCGGCGAGCGCGGTGTCGGCGAGCACGCCCATCAGCCCCACGCGCGCGCCGCCGTAGACCACGCCGATGTCCTCGGCCGCGAGCAGGCGTGCGAGCTCCGCCGTGGTTTCGGCGTAGGCGTCCCGGGCGCCGGGGCTCGAACCGCAGAAGACACAGACTCGCGTCACGCGCCGAGCGTAGTCAGGCGAACGGCCTGCCCGGCAGGCCGGGTGCCTCCCGGCCGGCGAGCCAGTGGAGGACGGTGGCGCCCACGTCGGCCAGCGGGCCGTCGTGGCGGCGGCCGTCCTGCCCGGCGAAGGTGGCCAGCAGCGGTGCGTATTCGCGCGTGTGGTCGGTGTGCGGAGCGTCGGGGTCGACGCCGTGGTCGGCGGTGAGGACCAGCAGGTCGTCGTCGCGCAACAGGTCCAGCCACTCCGCCACCGCCGTGTCGATCTCCCGCAGCGCGGCGTGGAAGCCCTCCACGTCGTGGCGGTGGCCGTAGACCTGGTCGGTCTCGACCAGGTTCACGAAGATCAGGCCCTCGTCCAGTCCGGCGAGCAGGTCCGTGGTGGCGGCGATGCCCTTGGCGTTGGTGGCGCCGTCGTGCTTCTCGTCGATCCCCACCCCGGCGAACAGGTCGCGCACCTTGCCCACGGCATGCACCGGCTGCCCGGCGTCCTGGAGCTCCTCGAGATAGGAGCGGCCGGGTGGCGGCGCCGCGTAGTCGCGCCGTCCTTCGCGCCGGTGAAAGTCGCCCTGCTCGCCCTCGAAGGGCCGCGCAATCACGCGGCCCACGGCCTGGTCTCCGGTCAGGGCGGCGCGGGCGGCCTCGCAGGCGGCGTACAGCTCGGGCTCGCTCAGCACCTCCACGTGGGCCGCAAGCTGGAGCACCGAGTCGGCCGAGGTGTAGAGGATCACCTCTCCCGTCTCGAGATGGTGCTCGCCGAAGTCGTCGATCACCTGGGTGCCGCTATAGGGGCGGTTGCAGCAGAAGCGCAGGCCGGTCGCCCGCTCGAGCGTGCGCATGATCTCGGGCGGGAAGCCGACCGGGAAGGTGGGCAGCGGCTGCGTCGGCACCACGCCCATCAGCTCCCAGTGGCCGGTGGTGGACTCCTTGCCAGGGCCGAGCGGGTGCAGGCGCCCGTGGACCACCGGCCGCTCAACGGGTGGGACCCCGCGGATGGGGACGATCGAGCCGAGCCCGAGCCGCTCGAGCGTCGGCAGCTCGAGGCCGCCGGCCCGCTCGGCGAGGTGGACGAGCGTGTTGGAGCCCTCGTCGCCCTCGTAGTCGCCGGCGTCGGGCAGGGCCCCCACCCCGCAGGCATCGAGAACGATCACCGCCGCACGCGTCATTGCGGGGCGATTATGTCGGCACGACGAATGGCATCGTGCGCGCCCGCCGGGCGCTTCGACAAGACGCCATACTCAGGGGGTGCTCCGCAGGCTCCCGCACGTGGACCGAGTCGGCATCGAGGAGCGGGCCGCCGCGCTCGGCAAGCGCTCGATCAAGACCACCGCCAAGCAGCAGGGGATCCGTCTCGCCGTGTCGATGACCGACCTCACGACCCTCGAGGGCGCGGACACCCGCGGCAAGGTCCGGAACCTGTGCGCCAAGGCCGTCTGCCCCGCCCCGGCGATGCCGGAGATCCCGTCGTGCGCGGCGGTGTGCGTCTACCCCTCCCTGGTGAGCGTGGTGCACGAGGCGCTCCAGGGCACCGGCGTGCGCACCTGCTCGGTGGCGACTGCCTTCCCGAGCGGCCAGGCCTCGCTCGAGGTCAAGCTGCGCGACACCGAGGACGCCGTGGCCGCGGGCGCCGACGAGGTGGACATGGTCATCTCGCGCCAGGCCTTCCTCGCCGGAGAGGACACGCGCGTGATGGAGGAGATCGTGCGGGTGAAGGAGGTGTGCGGCGACACTCACCTGAAGGTGATCCTCGAGACCGCGGAGCTCGGCTCATACGAGCACGTCCGCCATGCGTCGATGCTGGCCATGGAGGCCGGCGCCGACTTCATCAAGACCTCCACCGGCAAGGCGTCCAGCGGCGCGACCCCGGGCGTGACGCTGGTGATGCTCGAGGCGATCCGCGACTACGTCGAGCGCAGCGGCCGCCCGGTGGGCATGAAGGCCGCCGGCGGCGTGTCCAACAGCAAGGCGGCGCTTCACCGGCTGGTGCTGGTCAAGGAGACGCTCGGCGACGAGTGGCTCACGCCGGAGCGCTTTCGCATCGGCGCCTCGTCGCTCCTGAACGACCTGCTGATGCAGTACGAGAAGACGCAGACCGGCCGCTATGCGCGGCCCGAGGATTTCTCGCGCGAATGAAAACGAACGCTCGCGCGCGCCGCGCGCTCGCCATACCGTGAGCACCCAGGAATCCCGCACTCGCGTCGTATGGGACTACGCGCCCGCCCCCGAGTCGCCCGAGCACGTGCGGCTGCGCGACTCGTACGGGCTGTTCGTGGACGGCGACTTCCGCGCTCCCCGCGACGGCCGGCGCGTGGAGTCGATCAACCCCGCCACCGAGGAGCCGGTGGCCGAGGTGGCCTTCGCCGGACCGGCCGACGTGCGCGCGGCCGTGGAGTCCGCCCGGGTGGCTCAGCCCGAGTGGGCCGGCCTCAGCGGCCTCGATCGTGGCAAGTACCTGTTCCGCATCGCCCGGCTGATCCAGGAGCGCGCACGGGAGCTCGCCATCGTCGAGTCGCTCGATGGCGGCAAGCCGATCCGTGAATCGCGCGACGTTGACGTCCCGCTCGCCGCGGCCCACTTCTTCCACTACGCCGGCTGGGCGGACAAGCTCTCCTACGGCGTCGGCGGGCGCCCGGTCGAGCCGCTCGGTGTGGCGGCTCAGATCGTGCCCTGGAACTTCCCGCTGCTGATGGCGGCGTGGAAGCTGGCGCCGGCTCTGGCCTGTGGCAACACCGCCGTGCTCAAGCCGGCGGAGACCACCCCCGTCACCGCCCTGCTCCTGGCCGAGATCATCCAGGAGGCCGAGCTTCCGCCGGGCGTGGTGTCGATCCTGCCGGGCGACGGCGCGACCGGGTCCGCGCTGGTGCGCGAGCCCGGGATCGACAAGCTGGCCTTCACCGGCTCCACCGCCGTGGGCAAGGACATCCAGGCGGCGCTGGCCGGCAGCGGCACGCCCCTCACCCTCGAGCTCGGCGGCAAGTCGGCCAACGTGGTCTTCGAGGACGCCGCTCTCGACCAGGCGGTGGAGGGCATCGTGAACGGGATCTTCTTCAACCAGGGCCACGTGTGCTGCGCCGGATCGCGTCTGCTGATCCAGGAATCGGTGGCCGACATTGTGATCGGGAAGCTCTGGGAGCGCATGGGGCGCCTGCGGGTGGGCGACCCGCTCGACAAGAACACCGACGTCGGAGCGATCAACTCCGCCGAGCAGCTCTCGCGCATCGAGGATCTGGTGTCGGAGGGGGAGCGCGAGGGCGCGATGCGCCGCAGCGTCGACTGTGAGCTGCCCGAACGCGGCTGGTGGTTCGCGCCCACGATCTTCACCGAGGTCGCGCCCGCCCACCGCATCGCCGTCGAGGAGATCTTCGGGCCCGTGGTGTCGGTGCTGACCTTCCGCACCCAGGCCGAGGCGATCGAGAAGGCCAACAACTCGGCCTACGGGCTGGCTGCCGGGATCTGGACGGACAAGGGAGCAAAGGCGTTCGAGGTCGCCCGGGCGCTCCAGGCCGGCGTGGTTTGGCAGAACACCTACAACCACTTCGATCCGACGGCGGCCTTCGGCGGCTACAAGGAGAGCGGCTTCGGCCGCGAGGGAGGGCCCGCCGGGCTGCGCCCCTATCTGCGGGTGCTCGCGTGAACCGGCTCGAGGTGCGCAAGACGTACAAGCTCTACATGGGTGGGGCGTTCGTGCGCTCGGAGTCCGGGCGCTACGACCGGGTGGAGGGCCGCAACGTGCCGCGCGGCTCGCGCAAGGACGTGCGCGACGCGGTTCGGGCGGCGCGAGCGGCCGCCGGCCCCTGGTCGGGGCGCACGGCCTACAACCGGGGTCAGATCCTGTACCGGGCGGCCGAGGCGCTCGAGTCACGGGCGCACGAGTTCGGCGTGGAGCGCTCGGAGCTCGACGCGGCCATCGACCTGCTCGTGCACTACGCGGGCTGGACGGACAAGTTCCACTCCGTGCTCGGCGGGGTCAATCCGGTGGCGGCGCCGTTCCTGTCCTTCTCGGTGCCCGAGCCCACCGGCGTGGTGGGCGTGGTGGCGCCCGATGCACCGTCGCTCCTCGGTCTCGTTGCCGAGGTCGCGCCGCCGCTGGCGGCCGGGAACACGGTGGTGGCGCTGCTGTCCGAGAGCTCACCTCTCGCCGGGCTCGATCTGGCCGAGGTCCTCGGGGTGTCCGATGTACCCGGCGGTGTGGTCAATCTGCTGTCGGGGCGGCGCCGGGAGCTGGCCGTCGCGTTGGCTTCACACCGTGATGTGAACGCGGTGGTCGACGCGTCCGGGTCCTCCGAGCTGGGTGCGGAGATCGATCGCTTGGCGGCCGACTCCGTCACGCGCGTGCGCCACGCGGTGCCTACTACGGGCTATGAGGAAGGGGTTCGCGACGCGCTTGGCCGGCTCGAGGCCGTGCTGGAGCTGAAGACCGCCTGGCACCCGGTGGGCGCGTGAGCCGCGGCCGGGTCCGGGCTGCTGCCGGGAGCCTCGTCTTTCTGTTCGTCGCCCCCGGCGTGATGGCGGGACTGTTGCCGTGGCTCATCACCGGCTGGGAGGTCGACGACGAGCTGGCGGTGCTCCCGCTGCAGGTGCTCGGCGCCCTGCTGATCGCCGCCGGCGTCGCCGTGATCCTGAACGCCTTCGCCCGCTTCGTGCTCGAGGGCGTGGGCACACCCGCGCCGGTGGCGCCGACCGAGAAGCTGGTCGTCGGCGGCCTCTACCGCCACGTGCGCAACCCCATGTACGTGGCGGTGGCCTCGACGATCATCGGCCAGGCGTTGCTGCTGGGCCGCCCGCTGCTGCTGGTCTACGCCGCCGTGTTCATGGCCGTTGTGGCCGCCTTCGTGCACCTCTACGAGGAACCGACGCTGACCCGCCAGTTCGGCGACGACTACACGCGCTACCGCCGCGCCGTGCCCGCGTGGCGCCCCCGTCTCTCTCCGTGGCGAGAGTTGTAACCCTCGTCACCCTGCTGTAACACGATTCGCGCGACGCTTGGGGGGTGGGCCGTCCAAGTACCGAATACGAGCATCCAGACGGCCCACCCCCGGATGTTCGTCTGGCGATGAGGGCCGCGGAGCGGCACAACCTGGTCACCACCGAAGACCTCACCGCCTGTGGCATTCGGGGCAGCGCGGTCCAACGCCGGGTCAGGAACGGGCGCCTGCACCGCAAGTACAGGGGCGTGTTCGCCCTCGGCAGTCCCCGGCTCACCCAGGAGGGCGTCTGGCTTGCCGCGGTGCTGGCCAGCGGGCCGGAGGCTGTCCTGAGCCACGTGGATGCCGCCGTGCTCTGGGGAATCCATCCTCGGCCCGGAGCGAAAATCCACGCGACCACGGCACGCCGGTCGAGGGAGGGCGCGAAGGGCACCCGCCTGCACCGCGTCCGCCGTCTCTCTCCGCACGACGTCACCATGAGACACGGCATCCCGGTCACCACCGTTGCCCGCACGCTCATCGACCTCACCGACATGTTCGGCCGCGAGCGGCTGACCCGCATCATCCGGGAGGCGGAGTTCCAGGGCGTGCTGGACCTCACGATGCTGGACCAGGCAATCGCAAGAGCGAACGGCCGCAAACGCCTATCCGTCCTCATAGCTGCCGTCGAAGCTCACAGACCCGGCGCGATCGTTCACAGCGAGCTCGAGCACGCCTTCCTCGAACTGTGCCGGAACGAGGACATCCCGCAGCCCGAGACGAACGTGCCGATGGTCGTGGGCGGCCGAAGCCGCAAGCTCGACTGTCTCTGGCGCGCACAGCGTGTCGTGGTCGAGCTCGACGGCAGAGCGGGGCACGACAAGCCGGGCGCCTTCGAGGACGACCGTGCCCGCGACACGGCGTTGAACGCGGACGGCTACCGCACCCTGCGATTCACGTGGCGGCGGGTCACCCGCGACGGCGCCCGGGTGGCCGCCGAGCTCCGAGCGACCCTCACTCAGTCCAGCACGCCCTCCAGCCTCAGCACCCTCCGGGCAATCGCCAGGGACGACGCGTACGTCGAGTCCATGCCGTAGTAGGAGAGGCCGCGGGCTCCCAGCGTGCGGGCCTGCGTGTAGGGCGTGTCGGAGGCGTAGTGGATCATCCCGAAGTCGATCGGCAACTTCGAGAAGTTCACCGCCTCGCCGACGGGGTGGCGGTCGGCGTCGGCGATCTCGTAGATGGCGTTGCAGTAGGGCCCGGCCTCCATCTCCACCACGGTGAAGGCCTCGCGGTAGTAGAAGTCGAGGTAGGCACGGTTCTGCAGGAAGGTGCTCTTGACCGTCACCGCGCGCTGGTTGTCCAGCCCGGTGCCGAAGCGCAGGTCGGCCATGAGGTCCTCGACGCCGAAGGCGTTGTCCAGCCAGTAGGTGGAGGCGGAGTGCTCATCGTGGACCACGCTCGACAGCATCACGTCGCCGACGTCCGCGTTGAGCGTGGCCGCCTTGCCCAGCACGTACACGCCGCGAAGGGTCCCCGAGGACACCGCCACCTCGCGCAGGATGTTGTAGGCCGCCACCCCGAGCGGATAGTCGATGTTCACGATCACCGCGTCGCTCTCCGCCAGCGCCTCGCCGTCCACGTCACCGAGGCGGGGATCGAGGCGCTCCGGACGCAGACGGCCGAGGGGGATGATCTGCGCGGGCACCCGCAGCGCCGTGCGGCTGGGCAGGTGGCTGATCCCGCTCTCGGCTTCGGAGTCGCGCCGGGCGGCGCGGCCCTCCTCGCCGTGGGAGTCGAAGTAGAGCCGGGCCACGAAGTAGAGGAAGTTCTCCCATGAGCCCTCGGCGCGGCCTTCGCGGAAGGCGTTCAGCTCCGTGCGCAGGATGTCGCCCTCCGGGAAGGTCTCGACGTACTCGATCAGGCGGTCCTCGCGCTGGCGGGCGGTGCCGCTCACGATGTTCACCAGGCTGTGGGTGTTCGAGCTGACGAAGTAGACGGGCACGTCGTCCAGCCCCTCGGCGGAGAGCTGGGTCTGCACGGGCAGCCACCAGCGGCGGGTCATGCGCGCGTAGCCCACCTGCGTGCCGCCGAGCATGCGCACGCGCAGCGCGAAGCTGCGCTCGGCGATCAGCCGCAGCCGCTCGTCGAAGCGCTCGCCCCAGCCCTCCTGCAGCCGGCTCCAGTCGTCGGCCGAGCCGCCCAGCGCAGAGGAGCACTCTTCGGGTGAGACAGCCGAATGTCGAGCGGCCAGCCCGCCGCCCGCTGGCGCAGCCGGATCTTGTTCCACTCGATCTGGAAGGCCACCAGCGTGGGGATCAGGTCGTCCACGTCCGACGCGCTCGCCAGCAGCACGGCGTGGACTCCACCGCCGCCGTCGTGCCAGCGCCGCCGGCGGGCCGGCGCGTCGGCCTCCTCCCACTCGTCGATCACTATCCCGTTGCGGGCGAAGACCTCGGCCTCCTGGCCCATGATCACGAGCTCGGCGTCGACGATCCCGTCCGGCAGGCGCCTGATGGCGTAGATGAACGCGCCGAGGTCGGGCTCGTCCGAGCCGGCCAGGGGATGGAGGCTCGAGCCCATCGCCCGGTGCGAGGACTCGAGCACCCGCAACGCGGTCTCGCCGCTCGAGCGCAGGAGCGTGTTGTAGGTGCGCTGGTAGAGCTCGACCTCGTCGCTCAGACGCCCGGCCGAATCGTTGGCGGGACTGGCGAGGGCGAGCCTGGAGACGGTCACTGCGCTACTCCTTGACGTACGTAAGTCCGATCGAGGCGGGCGGCCGCGAGCGGCCGATCACTCCCGCCACGACGATCAGGGTAAGAACGTAGGGCAGCGCCTGGAACAGCACGGCGGTGGACTCGGAGAACTCGGGCAGCCGCTGAGCCAGCGCGCTCGAGAAGCCGAACAGCAGCGCGGCGGCCAGCGCCCCTAGCGGCCGCCAGTTGCCGAAGATCACCGCGGCCAGCGCGATGAAGCCGCGTCCGTCGGTCATGTTCTGGGAAAACGAGCCGAGCAGGGCGATCGAGAGGTACACGCCACCGAGCCCCGCGAACGCGCCGGAGGCGATCACCGCGATGTAGCGGGTGCGGATCACGGGCACGCCCACGGTCTCGGCCGCCCGCGGCTTCTCGCCCACCGAGCGCAGGCGCAGACCGCCGGGAGTGCGAAACAGGAACAGTGCCATCAGGGGAACCAGTATCAACGCCACCCATGTGAGCACCGAGGCGTTGCCGATGGCGTCGCCCACGAAGGGAATGTCCTCGATCAGCGGCAGCGTCACGTCCGGCACCCGAGGCACGGAGCCCGGTGTGCCCTGATCGCCGTAATGGGCGATGAACACGTAGCCGGTGATCCCCAGCGCGAGCAGGTTGACCCCGGTGCCGCTCACCACCTGGTCGGCACGCAGGCCGACCGACAGGACGGCGTGCAGCACGGCCAGCGCGGCCCCGGCGGCCATGCCGAGCAGCGCGCCGAGCAGCCACGACCCGGTGAGGTCGGCGCCGAAGATGCCGAAGAAGGCGCCCATCAGCATCATGCCCTCGAGGCCGATGTTGATCACTCCGCTGCGCTCGCACAGAATCCCGCCGAGCGCGGCGAGGATCAGCGGCGTGGCGAAGCGCAGCATGGCGGCGAACAGAGCCGACCAGACGAACACCGCCTCCAGGTTCCCCACTCCCGAGCGGGTGGCCACCACGGCCCCGATGCCCCCGATCACACCCGCGGCCACCGCGCCGTAGCCCAGGCGCCGCCGACCCTCGCGGGCCACGTACAGGCCGAGCCCCACGGCACCCAGCGCGAGGAGCAGGGACGGCAGCGCCGTACGGATGAGGATCGGCGGCAGCGTCACGTACCAGGCCACGACACCGAGCGCGATGCCCAGCCAGCCGAGCCGCCGCGCGTTCACCCCCCGCCCCCCGACCGCGGCGGCGGAACGGCTGTGCCGCGGCGCAGCGCGCCCCGGCCGCGCCGCAGCAGCCCGAGCACCAGCACGTCGGCGCTCACCACCAGGACCACGAGGCCCTGGATGATCAGCGTCAGGTTGAAGGCCAGCTCGGGCTCGAAGATCGTCGGGTCGAGGTTGCGCTGCGACGTGCCGCTGATCAGCGCGCCGAACAGCAGCGCCGCGGCTCCCGTGCCGATTGCCGTGTTGCGCCCGAGCAGCGCCACCGCGATGCCGAAGAAGCCCAGCGTGGAGAACTCGATGTCGTTGGTGGCCAGCCGGAACTGCCAGCCCAGCATGTCGAGCGAGCCCGCCAGCCCGGCGAACGCGCCGCAGACCGCCATCACCAGCACGTAGTTGCGGCTCACGCTCATGCCGCCGTAGCGGGCCGCCTCGGGGTTGAGGCCCACCGCCCTCACCTCATAGCCGCGCGTGGAGCGATTGAGGATGAGCCAGAACACCACCAGCGACGCCACCGCGATGAAGATCCCGATGTGAAGCCCCTGCAGGTCGGGGTCACCCCAGAACACCGGCAGCTTGGCCCCGTCCGCGACGTCGTTGGACACCGGAAGGGACGCCTCGCGATCGTTCTGCAGCGGGCCACCCAGACCGAACAGGTAGAGCCCGATGTAGATCGCGGTGTAGTTGAGCATGATCGAGGAGATGACCTCGTTCGCGCCCGTCGTGGCCTTGAGGAAGCCCACGATCCCCGCCCAGAACGCCCCGGCAGCCACGGCGGCGGCCACGGCGAGCAGCACGTGCAGGACGGCCGGCATGCTCGTGAACGAGGAGCCCACCCACACGGCGGCGATCAGGCCCATCGTGTACTGGCCCTGACCCCCGATGTTGAACAGCCCGGCACGGAAGGCGAAGGCCACGGCCAGGCCGAGCAGGATCAGCGGGGTGGTCACGATCAGCGTCTGCTGCAGGTTCAGCCCGGCGAGCACGCGGTCGTCGCCGGTGACCCAGGGAAAGAACCACTGCAGGCCGCTGCCCCGGAAGATCGCCTCGTAGGTGGCGATCGGGTCCTTGCCGACGAGCAGCACCACCAGGCCGCCGAGCACGAAGGCCAGCAGCACCGTGAGCAGCGGCACGATCACGCCGCCACCGCGGACGTACGCCGCCAGACGCGACGCGGGCGTCTGAGAGCGAGAGTCGAGCGAGTCGGGGTCGCTCACGCGGAAGCTCTGCCCCGTCCGCCGGTCATGGCGATCCCGAGCTCCTGCTCGGTCACATCCGGAGGGAACTCCGCGACGATCTCGCCCTCGTAGATCACCACGATGCGATCGGCCAGCGTGCGCACCTCCTCGAACTCGAGCGAGACGAGCAGGATGCCGCGGCCGTTGTCGCGCTCGGCCACCAGGCGGCGGTGAACGAACTCGATGGCGCCCACGTCGAGCCCGCGAGTCGGCTGGTGGGCGATCAGGAGACGCGGATTGGAGGCGATCTCGCGCGCGATGCAGACCTTCTGCTGGTTGCCTCCGGACAGCGACGAGGCGGGCAGGCCGGCGTCGCGGTTGCGCACGTCGTACTCCGCGAGCAGATCGTTGGCGCGCGTCCTCATCGCTCCCACCGACAGCCAGCCGTGGCGGGACAGAGGCGGGCTGCGGTACTCCCGCAGGGCGAGGTTCTCGGCCAGGGTGAAGTCGAGCACCAGCCCCCGCCGCTGGCGATCCTCGGGGATGTGGGCCACGCCGGCGTCGCAGGTGGCGCGCACGCCGCGGCCGGTGACCTCCTCGCCGCCCACCGCGATCCGGCCCGAGTCCGGCGCCCTGAGGCCGGCGATCGCCTCCACCAGCTCCCGCTGGCCGTTGCCGTCCACGCCCGCGAGGGCCACGACCTCACCCGCGCGGACCTCCATCGACAGCCCGCGCACCGCGTCGAGCCCGCGGTCGTCGAGAACCCGCAGGTCCTCCACCTCGAGCACCGGGTCGGCGGGCTTGGCGTCGGGCTTGTCGACTCGCAGCAGCACGTCACGGCCGACCATCAGGCGGGCCAGGCTCTGCTCGGTGGCGCCCTCGGCCGGCACCGTGTCGATCTTGCGCCCGCGGCGCAGCACGGTCACGCGGTCGGCGATCTCGAGCACCTCGCCCAGCTTGTGGCTGATGAAGACGATCGCCACGCCGTCCGCCTTGAGAGCGCGCAGCACCTCGAACAGCTCCGCTGCCTCCTGTGCGGTGAGCACCGCGGTGGGCTCGTCGAGCACGAGGATGCGCGCGCCGCGGTACAGCGTCTTCAGGATCTCGACCCGCTGCTGGGTGCCGACGGTCACGTCCTCGATCACCGCATCGGGGTCGACGGCCAGCCCGTAGCGCTCCGACAGCTCGCTGACCTCGCGGCGCGCCTCGGGCACGTCGAGCAGGCCGCCGCCGCGGCGCGGCTCGGCTCCCAGCACGATGTTCTCGGCCACGGTCATCACCGGAACGAGCATGAAGTGCTGGTGCACCATGCCGATTCCCTGCTGGATCGCCCGAGACGGAGAGTCGATGCCGACCAGCTCGCCCCCGATCTCGATCTCGCCCTCGTCCGGGCTGTAGAGCCCGTACAGGATCGACATCAGCGTGGACTTGCCGGCGCCGTTCTCGCCCAGAAGGGCGTGGACCTCACCCGGGCGTAGGTCGAAGTCGACCCGGTCGTTGGCGACGACCGGGCCGAACCTCTTCGTGATTCCGCGTAGCTCTAGAGCTGGTGCTTCGCTGGACAACCCGGCCGCAAACTACCTCTACTTGACCGTGTCGGGGATGTCTGCGATCTCGCCCGAGGCGATCCCGGTCTCGATCTGCTCGATGTCCTCGCTGTACTTCTGACCCTCGGCGCTGATCTTGCCGAGCCCGACACCGCCGTTCTTGACGGTGGCGATCACGTCGGTGCCGCCCTCGAAGGTGCCGTTCTGGGCGCGCTCGATCGCGTCGTACACGGCCACGTCGACCTTCTTGAGCGCGCTGGTCAGGACGTGCTCGCCGAGATAGGCCTGGTCGGCGTCGACGCCGATGCCCTGCACGCCCTCCTGCTTGGCGGCGTCGAGCGCTCCGAGGCCGCACTGCCCGGCCACCTGGAAGACGACCTTCGACCCCTTGGAGATCTGGTCGAGCGCGATCTCCTTGCACTTGGCCTGATCGACGAAGTCCTGCGAGTAGCCGTTGAGCGTCTGCACTCCCGGGAACGCCTTCTTGGCGCCGGCCTGGAAGCCGGCGATGTAGTGGTCCACCGGCGGGATCTTCTGGCCGCCGACCGTGGACACGGCCTTCGCGTTGTTGTCCTTGGCCCAGAGGCCGGCGAGGTACCCGGCCAGGTAGCCCGCCTCCTGCTCCTTGAACAGCAGGCCCTGAACGTTCTTGGGCTTGTCCTTCAGGCCGGTCGCGGAGAAGTCCACGATGGCGAAGTTCGAGGTGGGGAGCTTGCTGGCCACCGTGTTGGTGGCGTCCGCCATCAGAAAGCCCACCGGCACGATCAGGTCGGTCTGCTGCTGGGCCAGGGTGGTGAGGTTGGGGACATAGTCGCCGTTCGACTTCGAGAGCAGCACCCGTCCCTCCACGCCGAGCTTCGACTGCGCGTCCTCGAGGCCCTTGTTGGCGAGGAAGTTGAAGGAGCGGTCGTTGAGGCCGCCGATGTCCGTGACGACCCCCGCCTTGATGCCGGCCTGCTCGCCGCCCGAGCCGCCGTCACCGCCACCGCTGTCGCCGCCGTCGTCATCGTCCGACCCGCACGCCGCGACTCCCAGCATGAGCGCGGCGACCAGCGCGAGCATGATCGCTCGAAGCTTCCTGTCCACCCTGATTCCCTCCTGAGATCTGAGCCGGTCCCGTGACCCGCTGAGCGGACGTCACCCTACCGGCTTTGAGGGAGCCCGTTCATTAGGCGTGTCTTGAGCTTTTCCTCGCAGAATGCGGCCTCCACGGCGGTCCTGGTGACTCCGGTCAGCGTGACGTCGTCCCATCCGAGCCGCTCCGAGCAGATCGCGTACTCGCCGCCGATCGAGGCGCCGAACCAGGGCGGGTCGTCGGAGCCGAGCGTCACCCGCACCCCGGCGGCCGCCAGCGCGGCCAGCGGGTGCTCCTCGTAGGACGGATAGAGGCCCAGCACGACGTTGCTGGTGGGACAGCACTCGAGCACGACACGCCGGGCGGCCAGCTCCTCAATCAGCGCCGGGTCCTCGATCGAGCGCACGCCGTGGCCGATGCGGGTGACCGGCAGCGCGAGGGCACCGCGCACGCTCTCCGGTCCCGCCCACTCGCCGGCGTGCACGCTGCAGCCGAGGCCCTCGGAGGCCACCAGCTCGAAGCACTCGGTGAAGCCGGCCGGAGGGAAGGCGGCCTCGTCGCCGGCGAGGTTGAAGCCCACCACGTAGGGATGGGACCGGCTCGCGGTGAGACGGGCGATGCGCAGGGCGCTCTCGGTGCCCAGGTTGCGCACCGCCGTGAGCAGGATCCGGGCCTCGATGCCGTGGTCGCGCCGGGCGTCGTCGATTCCCGCGGCGATGCCCGCGAGGTGGTCCTCGTCGCTGAGGCCGACCGCCGCCGCGTGGTCGGGCGAGACGATCAGCTCCACGTACACGGCGCCCTCGGCCGCGCAGCCCTCGAGGTACGCGCAGGTCACGTCGCGGTAGTCCTCGCGTGTGCGGATCGCCGCGGCGGCCACGTCGTAGGCGCGCAGGAAGTCGAGGAAGTCCGTGTAGGCGAAGCGATCGGGAGAGGCGAACAGGCCCTCCGGTACCGGAAGGCCGTTGCGCTCGGCGAGGCGCCGGATGAGGTCTGGGGGCGCCGTGCCCTCGAGGTGGACGTGGAGCTCGGCCTTGGGCACGGCAACGGCCGCGGCGGACGGGTCGCTCACCGCAGCACCTCGAGCACCACCGGAGGCGTGGCGCGCGCCGCGCCGCCCACGCTGTAGGCCTCGGCCACCGCCGCGGCGGCGCGCTCGGCCGCCTCCCGGTCCGCGGCGTGCACCAAAGCGAGCGGGCGGCCGCCCTGACCCACCTGCTCACCGGTGGTCGCGACCTCGGTGAGACCGACGGCGTGGTCCACGGGATCGCTCTCCCGGGTGCGGCCGCCGCCCAGGGCCACCACGGCGAGGCCCACGGCCCGGACGTCCACGCCCGTCACGACGCCCGCCTCGGCCGGCCAGGACTCCAGGCTGACGGGTGCTCCGGGGAGATGGCGATCCGGGTGCTCGAGCAGATCGTCCGGTCCGCCCAGCTCGGCCACCATGGCCGCGAACCGTTCGGCCGCGGCGCCGCTGTCGAGAGCACGGGCGGCGGCCGCGCGCCCCTCCTCCTCCTCCGGCTCCACGCCCCCAAGGCGCAGCAGCTCGGCGCTCAGGGCCACGGTCACGTCCCGCAACCGCTCGTCGCGCGCCGCTCCGGTGAGGTGCTCGATGGATTCGCGCACCTCCACCGCGTTGCCGGCGCTGCGGCCGAGCACCCGGTCCATGTCGGTGAGCAGCGCCGAGGTGGGCAGGCCGTTGCCGCGTGCCACCTCGACGATGGACAGGGCGAGCTCCGAGGCCGCCGCTCGGCTGGGCAGAAAGGCCCCGGAGCCGACCTTCACGTCCATCACCAGCGCGCCCAGGCCCGCGGCCAGCTTCTTCGACAGGATCGAGGCGACGATCAGCGGTATCGACTCAACCGTCCCCGTGGCGTCGCGGATCGCGTAGAGACGCCGGTCGGCGGGCGCCAGCTCCCCGGTCTGACCGACGATGGCGCAGCCGGCCCGAGCCACGGCGCGCCGCAGGCGTCCCGGGTCCGGGGTAGTGGTGTAGCCGGGAATCGACTCCAGCTTGTCGAGCGTGCCCCCCGTGTGGCCGAGCCCCCGTCCCGAGATCATCGGCACGGCGCCCCCGCAGGCGGCCACCACCGGCGCGAGCAGCAGGCTGACCTTGTCGCCGACGCCCCCGGTGGAGTGCTTGTCGAGCACGGGGCCGGACAGACCAGCGCCGGACCAGTCGAGCACCTCGCCGGAACGCGTCATGGCTCCCGTGAGCGCCACGCGCTCCGCGGCGGTCATGCCGCGCAGCACGATCGCCATCGCCAGGGCGCCAACCTGGGCGTCGGTCACCGAGCCGTCGGTGATGCCGTCGACGAGGAAGCGGATCTGCTCCTCGGAGAGCTCGCCGCCGTCGCGCTTCAGGCGGATCAGCTCGGGCACGAGCATCAGGTCAGCCGCCCTGGCGCTCGACGAAGCGCACCAGCAGCGGCGCCAGGTCCTCGGCCGCCCGCTGCGCATCGGCGAGCGTCTGCTCGTGGCTCAGCGTCTGGTCGCCCAGGCCCTCGGCCAGGTTGGTGATGGCGGAGATCGCGGCCACACGCAGCCCGCAGTGCCGGGCCACCACGGTCTCGTGGACGGTGGACATGCCGACGGCGTCCGCGCCCAGGCGCCCGAACGCCCGGATCTCCGCCGGCGTCTCGAAGCTCGGCCCGGCCACCGCCAGATAGACGCCCTCGGCCAGCTCGATCCCGAGCTGCGCGGCCGCCTCGCGCAGCTCGGCCCGCAGCCGCGGGTCGTAGGCGTCGCGAAGGCTGGGAAAGCGCGGCCCGAGCTCCTCGTCGTTGGGCCCGGTGAGGATGCTGGTGCCGGCGAGGTTGATGTGGTCGGAGATCAGCATCAGCCGGCCCGGGCCGACCGAGGCGTCGAGCGATCCCGCCGCGTTGGTGAGCACCAGGATCTCCGCGCCGGCCGCCCGCAACGCGCGCACCGGCACGCGCAGCTCGTCGCGGTCACCGCCCTCGTAGAGGTGGGCCCGGCCCTGCAGCAGCGCCACCGGGACGCCTCCGATGTGTCCCATCACCGCCCGTCCGGCGTGGCCCTCCACCGCGGGCCGCGGAAAGCCCGGCAGCTCGCCGTAGTCGATCGCGACTGGCTCGCTCACCGACTCGGCCACGCCGCCGAGGCCCGACCCGAGCACCACGCCCACGCGCGGGCGCAGGCCCGAGCGCTCCTCCATCACCCGCGCGGACTCGCGCCAGCTCACGGCGCTTCGAGCTCGAACGCCAGCGGCAGCAGCTCGGCCAGCGTGCTCGTCCGGGACACCCTGCCGGGGCGCCCGAGGTGTACCGGCGTATCGGGGCGGCCGAACTCGAGCAGGCGCTGGCGGCAACCGCCACACGGTGGGCACAGGTCCACCGTCTCGGCCACCACCGCCACCGCCACGATCTCCCGCTGGCCGGCGGTCACGAGCGCGCCGATGGCCGACGCCTCAGCGCACTGGCCCTGCGGGTAGGCGGCGTTCTCGACGTTCACGCCGGTGTGGACGGTGCCGCCAGGCGCCAGCAGCGCGGCGCCCACCTTGAAGCGCGAGTACGGAGCATGGGCGTTGGGCATGGCCTCCGCGGCGGCGCGCAGCAGGAGCTCGGGAGCCTCGAGCAGCAGATCCGCATAGCCCGCGGCCACGAGCCCGGCGTCGCCGATACCCATCTCCCCGCGCAGGCGCACCACCTGGTCGTGCTCGGCGGTCAGGTCGGACTCCGGCGGCGCGACGGCCTCGAGCTCCACGAACTCGCCCAGGCCGTCGACCCGGTCGAGATGGATGCGAACGCCCTCCCACAGGAGCAGCCGGCGCCGCTTGTCCACGGTCACCAGCTCGCCGTAGGCCTCGCCGAGCGCCGCCCGCAGTCCCTCCGCGTCTCCGGCGTCCACACGGCGGTACGCACTCTCGCGGGCCTCGCTCGACACCGCCCGCCGGTACTGGATGAGCTCGGAGGGACCGGGCTCCTGCTCACGCAGCTTCAGGCGTCCGCGCGCGCGTGCGAAGTAGGTGTCGCGCTGGCGGATCTCGCCCCGATCCTCGGCGCCGGCGGCCAGCGCCGCCTCGAGAGTGCGCCCGGGATCCGCGTCACGGGCCTTGATCTCGATGTTGCGCCGGGGGGCGGACAAGGCGGCGCCGAGGCTATCGTCGCGCCATGCCACAGCGTCTCGTCGTGGTCGAGCATCCGGTGCTCGCCGACCGAATCGCCGTTCTCCGCGACCGCTCGACCGGCCACGGTGACTTCCGCCAGGCCCTGTTCGAGGCCTCGGCGATCCTCGCGGTGGAGGCGGCCCGAGAGCTGCCCGTGCACGAGGTGGAGGTCGAGACCCCCCTCGAGCCGACCACCGGCCATCGCCTGCCGAGTGAGATCGCCGTCGTGCCCGTGCTGCGCGCCGGGCTGGGCATGGTGGACGCCTTCCTGCGCCTCCTGCCCGATGCGCGCGTGGGCCATCTCGGGCTCTACCGGGACGAGGAGACCCTCGAGCCGTTCGAGTACTACGAGCGCCTGCCGCCCCGGCTCGACGAGGCCTACGTGTTCGTGGTCGACCCCATGCTCGCCACCGGCGGGAGCGCGGTGCACGCGCTGAAGCGCCTCAAGGCCAAGGGCGCGAAGCGGCTCACGCTCGTGTGTCTCGTGGTGGCCCCCGAGGGCCTGTTGGCGGTGGAGCAGCACCACCCCGACGTGCCCGTCTGGGCGGCGGCCCTGGACCGCGAGCTCGACGAGAACGCCTACATCCGGCCCGGCCTGGGCGACGCCGGCGACCGGGTGTTCGGCACCGACTGAGGCCGGCGGGCGCGCTCAGGCTGTCGGACGCGGGGCGAGTGCCGTTCTCGACATCGTGGGGTACGTGGCGCGGTAGCCGCGACGGCGGGCGATCGGCGCGAGCGCGCTGAATAGGACGCGTTGAACAGCAAGCGGGGGTTTGCGAAACACCGCCACGTCGGAGAACTCGGTAGCGAAGAGCGCCAGTTGGAGTGGGTGCGGCATCCCGCGCTTGTTCACGTGTCCTTCGCGGGCGAGGCCGAACAGCGTTTCCACCATGTGGAGGAACCGCTCACCCGGTGTGATCTCCACCCGCACGATCGCGTCCACGTCTCCCTCGTTCCACCAGTCGTGCCAGACGCCCGGCTCGATCACCGCCCGCTGACCGGCGTGCAGAACCGACTTTTGACCGTCGCGCAGGACCGTCAGCTCGCCCTCCTGCACGCTGAAGCTCTCGAGCAGCGCCGGATGCATGTGCTCACCCACCACCCGCGCACCGGGCAACGCGGTCAAGTCCGCGACCGCACGGCCCTCATCGTTCAACCACGGCAGTTCAACGATGACGCCGCGCTCCAAAGTCACCGGATTGGTCAAGACCTCGCCCAGCTCGATCGGACGGGTATCCGGTGGGGCCCCTGGATCGGGATGCGACATCTGCTCACGCTACACCCGTGTGGCCGCCTCCCGCTACACATACACGGCGGGCGCGGAAACGGAAGGCATCGCGCCCCGCCGCGACGGTCACGTCCTCGAAGCCGGCGGCGATCAGGCGCGCGGGCAGGCCTTCGGGATCGATCACCACCCGCGTGTCCCCGACGTGGAGCAGGGCGAAGCCGACGCCGCGGCCGGTGCTGTCGGTGCCCAAGAACGGCGCGCCCGGCGCCAGCACCCGGCATGTCTCGGCGAAGAGACGGTCCTGGGCCGTGGGCGACGGCACGTGGTGGAGCATGGTGAAGCAGGCCGCCGCGCTGAAGCGGCCGTCCTCGAAGGGCATCGTCGTCCCGTCGCCGTCCACCACCTCCACCCGCCCGGCGAAGCGCTCGCGCAGCGCGCCCGCCAGCAGCGGGTCGATCTCGAGGGCCGTGAGCCGCTCCGCGCGGCCGGCCAGGACCTCGGTCGCGGGCCCGAAGCCCGGACCGATCTCCAGCACGTCCCTGCCGAGCTCCACCCCGTCGATGGCCGGCGGCACGAGATCCTCGCGCACGTGGCGCTTCCAGGCATCGCGGTTGCAGTACCAGTGATGAAGCCGGTTCATCAGGCTGTCAGCACACCCGCCCAAGCGCGCGTCATGGCATCCAGTATCGCGGCGCGCGACTGCCTGCCGACGTCGAGCCACCACAGAACGACCGCGGCCATGCCCATGCTCATCAGCTCGGCCAGCGGCTCGAGCTCGCGCGGAGGCAGCGGCTCTTCCCGCAGCTCGCGGATGGTGGCCACGAGCACAGCCCGGGCACGCGCGTGCACCTCGACGCGGAAGGCGTGCACGTCGTCGTCGCCCCCCGAGTCGCGGAACAGCATCCGCCAGGCGTACGCGTGGCGCTCCACGTAGTCGAGCCAGACGTCCAGCACCACCCTGACCCGCTCCTCCATCGTGCCCTCCGCCGGGATCAGCGCCGGGAAGGTCGCCAGGTCGTCGCGATGGCGCGCCAGCAGCGCGAGGTAGAGCGCCTTCTTGGAGTCGAAGTGGCGGTACAGGATCGGCTTCGTCACCCCGGCCGCCGCCGCCACCTCGTCCAGCCGGGTGCCGTCGTAGCCCCGCTCGCCGAACTGCCGCCCGGCCGCCTCGACGATGAGCGCCCGGCGCTCGGCGCGGGGCAGTCGCCTGCGCTGCTCCATCGTGGCCATTTTGTTACTGTAGGGTAACTTACGGACAGGAGGCCAAATGAGCGAAGTCACCGCCACCCGCGTTCACGATCCGATACACCGGTCGTCCTACTCGTTTCGCCGCGAGGGCGAGACGCTCTGGGTGAGCTGCTGGATGGAGGCGGGCGCGCACCTGCCCGAGCACTTCCATCCCACTCTCGTGGAGCGCTGGGAGGTCCTCGAGGGCTCAGCCGAACTGAAGCTCGACGGAGTCTGGCGCGATCTCACCCCGGCGGACGGGCCCGTGCTCGTGTCGCCCGGCGCGCGGCACGAGCTGCGCAACACGAGCGGGCGCGAAGTCAAGCTCCAGACGGAGGTCACACCCGCCGGAGGCCTCGAGGAGTTCCTCACCGAGAGCGCCTGGGCGGCCCGCGAGGGCCTCTACAACGCCCGCAACCTTCCGACGAGCATGCGCGGGGCGCGGTGGCTGGTCGAGTTCGCCCAGCGGTTCGGCCACGAGACCGTGATGACCTCGCCGCCGCCCGCGGTGCAGCGCGTGCTGCTCCCGGTGGCGGCGCGTCTGCTCTAGCGGGCCCGGCCGACCGACCCTAGGATGGCGGACAGCACCGCCGAGTAGTCCTCGTTGCCACGACCGGCGTGCTCGGCCTCCTCGAGCCAGGCCAGAGCCGCGCGAGCCAGCCGCGGATCGAGTCCCGACTGCGTCGCGGCCGCCACCACCAGCTCCGCGTCCTTGCGGGCCAGCGCAAGCGAGAAGCGCCGGCGGGCGAGTCGAGCAGCCCCACCGACGAGGGAAGGACGCTGCGCAGCCGCTCCACGGCGTCCGGCCCGACCGTGGACATCTCTATGAGCGTCGCGTCGCGGGCCAGGCCTTCGGTCAGCCCGGCTTCGCCCTCCACGACCGCCGACAGGGCCGCCGGATCGGCCAGCATCGTGACGGCGAGCTCAGCCCCGCGGGCCGCGTCGGCCGGGGAGGCTGCCGCGGCGGCGCCTGCCTCGACCAGCGGGCGGGCGCGCTCTGCCGTTCGGTTGTAGACGGTCAGCTCGTGCCCGGAGGCGAGCAGCCGCGCCGCCATGCGGCCGCCCATGTCGCCGAGCCCGACGAATGCGATCGCGGTCATCCCGGCCTCGTGACGGTCGGTCGGCCCGCGCCGTCGCGGCCGATGTGGATCTCGATCGAGGACGTGTTGTTGCGGTAGGAGCGCTCCGCGAGGCTGCGGTCGGGATTGACCGTGTGCACCAGCCGGTAGCGCCCGGGCGCGACGTCGGTCACGTCGATCGACTGACCTTCGAGCAGAGGGGCGTAGTCGTCGCCGTAGCCCACGGAGATCCCCTCACGCAGGCGGCTCACATCGGGTCTGCTCTTGCCGCAGTTCGTGTTGAAGGGCGGCTGGGCGGGCTCGCCCCGAAGCCTGCGCAGCGGCCGCGAGTCGTAGCGGTCGCCGAGGCAGAAGCCGGTCTTGTGGTCGCGCCCCACCCGGGCGCCTTCCGGGCCGGGGCGGCGCAGCTCATAGCGCATGAAGGCCGGGTAGTGCCAATGGCTGTGGTCGGGCGAGATCACGTAGGTGAGGCGGGTGCGGAGAGCACGCCGCCCGATCGAGCCGTCCACACGGCGCACCACCTGGGTTGCGGCCAGCTCGAGTGGCCGGCGCAGATCCCGCTCGGCGTCGACGATCACCGGGCCGCGCCCGAGGTTGCTCGCGGCGGAGCGAAAGCCCAGCTCGTGGCGCCGCCGGCCGTCGCGGACGACCCCGCGGACCGTGAGCTTCGCCGGAGGCTGGGGCACGAGGTCGGGCAGGAGCGCGCGCGGCTGGGCCGCCGGAGCGCCGCCGGCGGCCAGCCACAGGGCGGCCCCCAGGCAGGCCAGGGCGACCGCTGCCACCAAGTGTGCCCTCGTCGCAGACGCGGCCATGCGGCCAGCATAGGGTCAGCAAAAGAGTGACCCGGGCGACCGCATGATCGTCGGAGCGGGGCAGGACGCAGCGGTGGTGGCACGCGGACTCAGCGCAGCGATCGCGCGCTGAGACCCACCGCCGGCTCCTCGCCCACGGCTGCGTAGCGCTCGTCGAGCGCCACCCCCGCGACCCAGACGATCTCACCTCTCGCCTCCACCACCGGCAGCGTCCGGCGCAACGCCCGGGGGACCTTGCGGTCGGTGAACAGGTCCTGGAGGCTCTTGGTTCCGCCTACCCCGACGGGGCGCATGCGATCGCCGTCGCGCCAGGCGCGCACGATCGCCCCGCCCGCGAGGGCGCCGGCCATGACCGCCACCTCACCCCGCTCGCCCGGCTCGGCCTCCACCTCCCAGTCCCCGAAGCGGGCCCGTCCGGGCACCGGTAGCACCACCGGGTCCGGCACGGCGAGCTCCGGGGCCCTGGAGAACCGAAGTGTCCCGTACTCGGCCACCGCCCTCAGGCCGCCACCGAGGTCGAGCGACTTGGTGCCCTGCTCGCCGAGCGCCAGGATGGCGGCGGTCTCGGCGGCCGACAGCGCGCGCGGCTCGGCACCCGGGCCCGCCGCCTGCTCGGCGAGACGGCGCAGCACGAGGCGGCGCACGGCCGCCGGCTGATCGCCTAGGCCGGCCAGCGAGATCGCCGGGCCGCCACCGAGGACTTCGAGCGCGTCGTCCACGGCGCGGTCGAGCAGCTCGGCCTCCTCGCGCAGCTGGCGCGCGGTCTCGGCCAGCGTCCGCTCGGCCGCCGGTCCCACGCTCCGTAGCGCGTCCAGCAGATCGTGGCGCACGCGAGCGCGGGCGAAGCGGCGGTCGGCGTTCGACGGATCCTCACGCCACTCGAGCCCGCGCGCCCGCAGGTGCGCGCGCACCTCGTCCCGCGTGACCATGAGCAGCGGCCGCACCAGCCGGCCGCGGCGTGGCGCCATGCCGTGGAGCGCTCGCGAGCCGGGGGACACCGCCAGGCGGTAGAGCACCGTCTCCGCCTGGTCGGAAGCCGTGTGGGCCGCGGCGTAGTCGGCTGGGGCCAGTCGCTCCGCCAGGGCGTAACGGGCATCGCGGGCGCGCTCCTGGAGGTTCCCGTCCCCCTCGCCGAGATCGACTCGCTCCACCCGGAGGGGCACTCCCATCTGCGAGCAGAGACGGCGGACCAGCTCCTCGTCGGCGTCCGAGCCCTCGCGGAGTCCGTAGTTCACGTGCAGAGCAGAGACCCGCGCCTCGAGTCTCTGCGCGATGTCGAGCAGCGCCACCGAGTCGCCCCCGCCCGAGACCAGCACCAGCAGCAGCTCGCGCGGGCGGATCAAGCCGCTCTCGCGCGCCGCGTCGAGGGCGGTGGTGCTCATGCCTCCTCGCGCCGTGTGGCCCGGCACAGCTGGCGGGGCTGGTCGAAGCCCTTGAGCTTGACCTGGCCGATGCCCTCGAAGGTCAGGTGCGCAGCGCCCCTGACGACGTCGACCACGGCGTCGCTCACCAGCACCTCTGCGCCGCGCGCCCGGGCCACCACGCGCGAGGCCAGGTTGACCTCGCGGCCGTAGTAGTCCCCGTCACGGTAGAGCGCCGTGCCGTAATGAACCCCGATCCGCGGCTCCGGGCGCTCGTCGAACAGTCCCACGAAGCCCACCGCCCAGTCCACCAGCGCGTTCACGTCGTGGCCCACGACCATGACCTCGTCGCCGATCGTCTTCACCACGCGCGCATCGTCGGGCAGCGTGTTGGAGACGCCCTCCACGAAGCGCTCGACCGACGAGAGCGCCTCCTCGTCACCCGCCTCCTCGGTGAAGCGGGCATAGCCGGCCAGGTCGGCGAACGCGATCGCCACCCGCACCCGCCCGTGTCCCAGTTCGTCGCCCTCGAGCTCGGCCTCCATGTGGCCCACCACGTCCTGCTCGATGAAGTGCACGAGGAAGCGCTGGTGCATGTAGTCCATGAGCGGAGAGGCGAGCGGAAGCAGGTCCCCGGCCAGCCCCTGCATCTCCTCGGCCATCTGCAGGCCCGGCACGCCCTCACGCATGAGCGGCTCGTGGACGTAGAGGTGAAACAGGCGCACCTCGGCGTCGGCGATCTGGGCGAGCGATTGGCCGTAGACGCGCACGAGCTGGAGGAAGGCGACGAGCGGGAAGCCCGCCTCCACCACCGAGGCCACGTAGCGAAGCGCCTGCAGGTCGTCGTCGGTCAGCTGGTCCACACCCCCGGCGGGCAGGCCGAGGGTGACCCAGAAGCGCTCGATCAGCTCCGGCTCGAGGCCGGTCTCGCGCGACGCCTCCTTGAGCGTGTGACGCTGCTCGCCCCCAGCGAACATCTCCTCGATGTAGCCGTAGGCGAGCCTGCCCTGCTCCCCCGCCTCCCTGATCTGCGCCAGCCGGTGGCCGCGTTCACGCAGCCGAGCCACAATGCGGGCGTGGGCCACGGCGGCGGTGCTCCACTCGCCGGAGCCGTCCACCTGGGGGATCACCCCGGCGCGCACCCAGCGGCGCAGCGTGGCCGGGGTCACCCCCACTCGCTCGGCGGCTTCCTTCGTCGACAGGCGCTCGCTCACGGTAGACACAATAGGATCGCGCCGGCAGTCTCACCGAGGGGAGTGGAGGGACCCTTGAACTACTTCGTCACCGGCGCGACAGGCTTCATCGGCAGGCACCTGGTGGCCGAGCTGCTCGAGCGCGACGGCACCGTCTACGTGCTCGTCCGCGAGGGCTCGCGCGGCAAGCTCGACGCACTGATGCAGCGCCTCGGCGCTCCCGACGGCCGCATCGTGCCGGTGAGCGGCGACCTGTCCAAGCCGGGGCTGGGAGTCGAGGGGTTCGACGAGCGGATCGACCACCTGTTCCACCTGGCGGCGGTCTACGACGTCGAGGCGGACGAGGAGTCGTCGGAGCGGGCCAACGTCGAGGGCACCCGCCACGTGATCGAGTTCGCCAATGCCCACGACGTCGGTCGTTTCCACCATGTGAGCTCGATCGCGGTAGCGGGCGACTACAAGGGCGTGTTCCAGGAGGACATGTTCGACGAGGGCCAGAGCCTGCCCCACCACTACCACCGCACCAAGTACGAATCGGAGCGCCTGGTACGCGAGGAGGTCGAGGCCGACACCCTCATCTTCCGGCCGGGCATCGTCGTCGGTCACTCCGAGACCGGCGAGATGGACAAGATCGACGGCCCGTACTACTTCTTCAAGCTGCTCCAGCGCCTGCGCCACGCCCTGCCGGAGTGGTTCCCGCTCGCCGGCCCGCAGGGCGGCCAGACAAACATCGTGCCGGTGGACTTCGTGGCTCGCGCGCTGGACCACATCGCGCATCTCTCCGACGAGGACCTTCCGAGCCGCACGTTCCATCTCGTGGACCCGGAGCCGATGACGGTGGGCGAGGCGCTCAACGAGTTCGCCAAGGCCGCTCACGCCCCGCAGTTCGCGATGCGCGTGGACCAGAACCTGACCAACGCGGTCCCCGCTCCCGTGCGCGCCGGAATGATGGCGCTCCCGCCGGTCAAGCGCATCCGCGATCAGGTCTTCCACGACCTCGGGATCCCACCGGCAGCGATGGAGAACCGCGACTTCCAGGCCAAGTTCGACGCCCGCGACAGCCAGCGGGCCCTCACCGGGACCGGGATTGCGGTGCCGCCGCTGTCGACCTACGCCCCGCGCGTGTGGGACTACTGGGAGCGCAACCTCGATCCCGACCTGTTCCGCGAGCGCTCGCTGGCCGCGTCGGTGCGTGGCAAGAAGATCCTGATCACGGGGGCGTCGAGCGGCATCGGGCTCGAGACGGCGCTCAAGGTCGGCGAGGCCGGCGGCGAGGTGCTGCTGGTGTCGCGCACGCGCGAGAAGCTCGAGGAGGTGGCCCGCCAGGTCGAGGAGGCCGGCGGCGTGGCGCACGTGCACCCGGCCGACCTCTCCGATCTGGACGACATCGACCGGCTGGCCGCCGAGGTCCTCGAGGAGCACGACGGCATCGACGTGCTGATCAACAACGCCGGTCGCTCGATCCGGCGCTCGGTGGCGCGCTCCTACGACCGCTTTCACGACTACGAACGCACCATGCAGCTCAACTACTTCGGGGCGCTCAAGCTGATCCTGGCCTTCCTGCCCGGGATGAGGGAGCGCCGAACGGGCCACATCATCAACGTCAGCTCGATCGGCGTGCAGACCAACACCCCGCGCTTCTCCGCCTACGTGGCCTCGAAGGCCGCACTCGACGCGTTCGCGCGCTGCGTGGCCCCGGAGTGCGTCAACGACAACGTCAAGTTCACCACCGTCTACATGCCGCTGGTGCGCACGCCGATGATCGCGCCGACCGACATCTACAAGGCCTTCCCCACGCTGACCCCGGAGGAGGCCGCCAAGATGCTCACCGACGCCATGATCGACAAGCCCAAGCGCATGGCCTCGCGCCTGGGCACGTTCGGCGAGGTCCTCTACGCGGTCTCTCCGAAGACCGTCGACATCGTCCTCAATACCGCCTACAACCTGTTTCCCGACTCGACCGCGGCCAAGGCCCCCACGGACGGCAAGCCGGCCCCCGCAGACGAGAAGCGGGGCGGCGACGAGATCTCCAGCGAGGCGGTGGCCATGGCCTACCTCCTGCGCGGAGTGCACTTCTAGAGGGTCAGGAAGCGGTTACCACGCTGAGCGGGACCCACTTGGGCTTCGAGCGGTTGCCGACCCTGTCGATCGCCACCGCCACCGCCCGGTAGCGGCCCTCGGGCAGCCGGCGCTTGCGGATCTTGCCCGTGAAGCGCAGGCTCCCCGGCCCCGGGCCCGCCGCGCGGCCGACGCTCGTGACCTTCACCCAGCGCGTGCACTGCCGGGCGCGGCGCCCGGCTCGCCGCTGGCTGACGCAGCTGCCCTTGACCCTGCGCCCGGAGACCGCCCGTCGCAGCGAGACGGAGACCCGCACGCGCTCCGACACGCGGAAGCGCAGGCGAACGGCTCGGGCAGCTGCGGCGGCCGAGGAGGCGCTTGACCCGCCCTTACGGCCGCGGGCGGCCAGTCGCCGCGCGGACGCTCTCAAACCCTTCAGCACCGGGCGGATGGCGTCGACCTCGAGCATCCTGCTGGCGCGGCGCTCGGCCGTCGCGCCGTGCGGATCGGTCACACGCACGCGCGGGATCAGCGTCGTGCTGGAGTCGAAGGTGCGCGTGACCCGCGGCTCGCTGCCGGTGGCCGTCTCGAACACCCGGTTGCCGTCGAGGTCCCACTGGTAGCGCAGGCCGAGACCTTCAGGGTCGACGGAGGCGGACGCGTCGAAGGTCACGGGCCGCCCTCCCCCAACCATCCGTGGCGCGAAGCTCAGCGCCGCCGTGGGCTCTCGGTTGACCACGATGGCGAGACCGAGCGGGTTGTTGAACATGGAGCTCGAGCGGAAGACACGCGCCGCGCCGGTTGCGCGGTTTACGCTCACCAGCCCGCCCTCCAGGGTGTTGAGGGAGTAGTCGGACACCAGCAGGTTGCCGTCCGGCGCCACGGCCACGCGCTGGGGCTGTTCGAAGGCGTCCGTGGGGCTGACGTTCGGAGTGATCACCTGCTGTACGCCGTTGCCCGGGTTCACGGCCGCCACGGCCGCGGGGGCGCTGCGCTGGTTGACCACGAGGACCGTTCCGCTCGGTTCCACCGTCAGGCCCACCGGACCGAGGAACAGCTGTCCCAGCGTCGCGGAGTTGGAGGAGACCCAGGCCTGCTCACCGGTCGCCGGGTCCACCCCGACGACGCCGCCGCCGGTCGGGGTCGCAGGGGATCAGGGGACCGTGTTCTCCACCAGCTCGCCGAAGTCGCTGACCAAGATCCGGCCCTGGGCGTTGACGGCGATGCCGAACGGGTAGCAGAGCTCGCCCGCGCGGGTGATGACGGTCTGAGCCCCCGTGGCCGGGTTGATTCGCACCACGGCCGCCTGGAGGACACCGCCGCGCGGGTTGCCGCCCACGCCGACGTTCTCCACCACGTAGAGCGATCCATCGCGGGCCACAGCCACCCCGGCCGGATCCACCAGCTGGCCGCCCAGGGAGACGAGCGACTGCTGTCCGGTGGCGAGGTCCACGCGGATCACTCGCCCGTCGGCCGCGGGCGCGGCGCCGGACGCGAACTCCCCCATGTCGGCCACGTAGAGGCTGGCTCCACCCGGCGCCACGGCGATGTCGTAGGGGTGTCGAAAGAGGTCGCCCTGGGCGCCGTTGCGCGACACCGCCGCGGTCTCGCCGGTCACCGGGTCCACACGGAGGATCACCGGCGACGGCCGGCCGTCCCTGTTGACCACCGAGTTGGCCACGTACGCAACCCAAGGGTCGTCCGGCGCGGCTTGGGCCGCGCCGGTCAGCACCAGCAGGGTGACGAGAACGGCAGTGGTTGCGTACGTCAGACGGATCCCAATTCAAAGTAGGGACGGGGTGACCCTTTTTCAACAGCAGGCACGGCACCTGCACGTCTCACTAGACGAATGGTGGACCCCGGCGCACGAGATTGGCGTAGACCGCTTCCTGAATCGTGGCCCGCACCCGTTCCGACAGCTCGAGTGCCACGACGCGGTCGCTCGCGCTCTCCGCTCCGTATTGCGCGGTGGGGATCGGCTCCAGGAACTCGATGCGCCACCGCGACGGCAGCGGCACGGCTCCCAGCGGACCCAGCCAGGGGAACGTCGGGGTCACGGGGAAGTACGGCGCGCGCAGCAGGCGTGCCACCAGCGGGAGGTCACCGAGCTTGGGGTAGATCTCCTCGCTGCCGACGATCGCCACCGGCACGATCGGCGCACCGGTGCGCAGAGCGATCTCCACGAAGCCGCCGCGGCCGAAGCGCTGCAGCCGGTAGCGCTCGGAGAACGGCTTGCCGGTTCCCTTGACCCCCTCGGGGAAGACGGCCACGAGCTTGTCCTGCTCGAGCAGCCGAAGCGCGTTGTAGGGCGAGGCCACCACCCCGCCGACGCGCCGCATGACGGTGGACACCCAGGGCAGGTCGAAGGCCCAGTTGAGGACGAGGAAGCGCGGATGGCGCGGCAGCGGGTGCTCGCGCAGGATCGCCATCGAGATCATCGTGGCGTCCCAGGGCAGGATCCCGGCGTGGTTGGCCACGAGCAGCGCACGTCCGTGGCCGGGCACGTTGTTCAGCCCCACGGCCCTGACTCGCCACCACGTGTCGTACAGAAAGCCGAACAGGGGCTCGATCAAGTCGGCGAACTCTTCGTCGAAGCCCCATTCGTCGTCCTGATGGTCGCCGTCCACGCGTTCGAGGAGGCGCTCCACCGTCACGCGAGCGTCGCGCGGCAGCCCCGTGGCCCCGCGCGCGATCGCGTCGGGGAGATCGAGTCCGGCGTCGAGGCCCTCCCGCAGGCGCCTCATGAAGGCCACGGCCGAGCTGGTCACGCCGCCGCCGCCCGCCGGGGCTGCTTGCGCGCCCAGTCCTCCACCGCCTCGACGGTCGACCGGCGCGGCCGGAAGCCGATCTCGCCCGCGAGCCGGGCGGTGTCCACGCCGCGCCCGTAGCGCAGCAGGCGCCGGAAGTCGTCCGAGTACCCGGACAGCCCGATCCTGCGCCCGGCCGAGGTGAGCGGTGCGAACAGCGGCCCGGCGAGCGGAAGCGGCGCGCGGCCGGCCAGCCGGATCATGCGGTTCAGGCCGATGGTGCCCTCCCCGGCGACGTTCACCGGCCCCTGCACGGGATTGCGCACGGCCGCCACGATCGCGTCGAGCGCGTCGCGCTCGTCCACGAGCTGGATGCGGGGGTCGAAGCCGAGGTAGGTGGGGCAGGCCGGCTGAGAGAGGTAGCGGCTGATCTGCGTGACCAGCGAGGCGCCGATCGCCGGCTGATAGCGCAGCATCGTGCAGGTCACGCCCTCGTGGCGGCGGGCGTAGGTCTCGAAGTAGCTCTCGATCTCGGCGACGTCGCGCTGGAAGCGGGTGCGCATCGGAAACAGGCGCGTCATCTCCTCGCCGAAGAACTGCGGCGCGTGGGCCTCGGCTCCGTAGACCCCGGCCGACCCGCGCACCACGATCGTCTCGAGCGTGCGCGCCTTCTCGCAGGCGGCCAGCAGCTGAAGTGAGCCGATCACGTTGACGTCGTGCATCGCGCGCGAGGACATCCCGGGGCCTGGCTGACGCACGATCTGCTCGTGCACCAGGGTGTCCACCTCCAGCCGCGGTATCAGCTGGCCCAGGCCGGCGTCGCGTATGTCGGCCTCGATGAACTCGGTGCGGTCGAGCTCGATCCGCGGCCGGCGGGTATCGAGTCCCGCCACGTACGACACGCCCGGGTCGTTCTCGAGCCTCGAGGCGAGCAGGGTGCCGAGCTGGCTTCCGACGCCGGTGATCAGGACCCGGCGCCCGGCCACTACGTAGTGCGCTTGGACGGCGAGCGCTTGGGGTTCTTCTTGGCCGGCGGCCGCTTGGTGCTCTTCTTGGCCGTCGAGCGCTTGGCCGGCAGCCTCTCCTCGATGGCGTCGAGCCGGCGCCCGATCGCCCGCAGCTCGGACTTCAGCTCGCGCACGTCGTCCACCGTCGCGGGCCGCCGGCCCTCGATGGCGCCGGCCATGCTGCGCCGCCCGCGCGCCAGGCGTTCCTCGGCGCCGCGCCGGAGGTCTTCGACCGAGTGCACCACGTCGTCGAGCGCGCCCTGGGCGGCCTCGCGGCTGCGTCCGGCCGAGCCCATGGTGGACTCCACCGTCCGCTCCACGGCCTCGCGCAGGGAGTCCGACTTCGACGTTGGCTTTGCCATCGGCTTCGAGCCTACTGCCTGCGCTCGCGCAGACCTCTAACTTTCGGCAGCTGTGCTTCAGCGCTCCGTCACCGCCCCGCTGCATCTGCGCCCGGCCACGACCCTGGCCGAGCGTGTCCTCCTGCCCGCCGACCCCCACAGCGCCCTGTTCGTGGCGCAGGCGCTGCTCGACGGTCCGAAGATGTTCAACCACGCACGGGGGCTGTGGGGCTACACCGGGGTGGCCCGCGACGGCGAGCCCCTCTCCGTGCAGGCCACGGGACTCGGGGGACCGAGCGCCGCGGTGGTCTGCGAGGAGCTGATCGAGCTCGGGGCGCACCGTCTGGTCGGGATCGGAACGGCCGAGGCGCTCGATGACACCGTCCCCGTGGGCAGCCTGCTGGCCGCCGGCCCGGTGCTGGCCCTCGACGGGGCGGGCGCCCGGCTGGCCGGCGCCGGGGCGCGCCTCGAGCCGGACCCCGAGCTGCACGGACGGCTGATCGAGGGCGGGGCGTCGCCGGCCGCCGTGGCCAGCACGGACCTGTTCTACGACCATCCCGCCCAGCTCGTCCGCGAATCGGGGCAGGCGGCTGCGGCGGTCGACCTCCAGGCGGCCGCCATCCTCGGCGTGGCCGCGCGCCGCGGCGTGGCCGCGGCCTGCCTGGTGGGCGTGGCCACCGGGCTTCGTGATCCCGAGGCGCTCGAGGCGTTGAGCGTGCGGCTGGGCGAGGCGGGCTACGCCGCGCTCAGGATTCCGTGACCGTGAGTCGCTCCTGCGCGCGCGGCACCGGCTCGTCACTGGGCGAGACGGCCTCGCGCACGCCGGCCAGGTCGCGCGCGATCTCGTCCAGACGCGCTTCGATGGGCCCGAGCCGGTCGTCAGGGACGGCGCGCGAGGCGGCGCCCACGCGCTCCTCCAGCCGGTCGATCGCGTCTTCGATGCCCTCGAGGCGCTGGGACAGAGAGCGCAGCCGGCGGGTCACGCGCTCGATGTCGGCCGCGGACGGCAGGTTGAGGGCCCCGAGCGCCGCCTCCTGGGCCTGCAGCGCCTTCTCGCGCGCTTCGAAGGCACGGGCGACTGCCCCGTTCACCACTGGGTTGGCCACGAGCTCCTCCGCGATTCGGCCCAGCGCCTCCTCGCCCGTCCGTGAGAGGCGGTCTACGAAGCTGTCGTCCTGCTCGGGCTCGGTCATGCCGGGCAGCGTAGCCAACGACCGGCGCGCAGCCATCCCGCCGTCGGCGCCAAACGATGGCGAGCGGGCAACTCTAACCGTTGAGTTGAGCCTTAGTCAGCGTCAGCGACGACCACTGACGGGTGCTTCGTCCAGCCGTCGGAGCCGCGGGATTGAAGTTCTCGGCCCCAACCGTCGATACACGGAACTGATCCCGCAGCGCCGCCCTCGCGCACACCAGGTACACGACTCGCCTCCTCATTCTCTCGGAACCCCCGTTGCACACCGGAAAACCACCCAGTAGCTTTCGCTCAGCGGCAGGCGGCTCTGATAGCTTGCGCTCTCCCGCGGTTGGCGCTGCGCGGGTACCCGAGGGAGGACCCGGAAGAGCAAGAATGACGAAGCGGCTTCTCACACTCCTGCTCGCCGCAGGAGTCCTTCTCGCGGCCGCACTCACCGCGTTCAGCATTCCGGCGCAGGCCCAGTCGCAGACGGTGTACGTGCGGCTGCCGAGTGGCGAGGTGGTTCCCGTCACCGTCGACGTTCCTCCGGGCGCAAGCCTCAACGACGTCCAGCTGCCCGGCACGCCGGTCCCGCCGCCGAGCACCAACACCACGCCCACCACCCCCACCACGCCGACCACCCCCACCACGCCGACCACGCCAAAGCCGCAGAAGCCGCCGCGCCAGCAGGCCCCCGCGCCCGAGCAGCCCGACACCGGCCCCAGCGCCGGGGGCGGATCGCCCCAGGGCCAGACCAACTCGGGCCAGAAGGTCCGGGGCGGGGAGAAGCCGGCCGACCGGCTGAGCGGCGAGATCAAGTCTCGACCCAGGGATGAGCGTTCGGGCGAGGACCGGGAGAGAGGCCGCGACGGCCGCGCGCCGCTGCGCAACGACGACGGCACGCCGTCCGCGGGCAACCCCGGGCTCATCGATGCGCTGCCGGGTCCGTCCACGGCCACCGGGGTCCCCAACTTCATCATCCGCAAGTTCCGGGTGCCGCCGTTCCTGCTGCCGATCTACCAGGCGGCCGGCATCGAGTACGGCATCCGCTGGGAGATCCTGGCCGCGATCAACGAGATCGAGACCGACTACGGCCGAAACCTCAACGTGTCCTCGGCCGGCGCCCTCGGCTGGATGCAGTTCATGCCCCCCACCTGGGAGGCCTACGGGACCGACGCCAACAAGGACGGGCGCAAGGATCCCTACAACCCGGTCGACGCGATCTTCGCCGCCGCCCGCTACCTCAAGGCGGCCGGCTACGCCGACAACGTCCGCGACGCGATCTGGGCCTACAACCACGCCGACTGGTACGTCGACTCCGTTCTGCTGCGCGCCCGCCTCATCGCCGGGGTGCCCGCCGACGTCGTCGGCTCGCTCACCGGTCTCACCGAAGGCCGCTTCCCCGTGTATGCACGCGCGCGCTACGCGGACGACCTGGCCGAAGCCGAGCTGCTCAAGCGCGTCAAGCGAGGCGAGAATGCGGCCAACGTGATCGAGTCCAGCGACGACCGGCGCAGCATCGACATCTTCGCCGAGAAGGGCGCTCCCGTGGTCGCGGTCAACGACGGGGTGGTCAAGGAGGTCGGCCGCTCGAAGACGCTCGGCCGCTACCTCACGCTCCAGGACGTCTATGGCAACCGCTACACCTACGCCCACCTCGGCGAGGTCTCGAAGTACTACCCGGTGCCCAAGGGCGACGCGGAGGCCGACTCGGGCCGCACGGCCAAGGCGATCAAGGCCAACGGTGACGACTCAGCCGATCCCAAGCCGGACCTCGCCGCCTCGGCCGGCCGCCAGGCCGACTCCTCGGACACGGCGCCCGAGCGGGATCGAGGCGCGAAGGTCGAGTCGCACGACGTGACCGAGGCCTCGGCCCCGGTGAAGGAGCGCCTGTTCGCGCACCCCGACATGCCGGGCGCGCGTGAGGCCGGCGGCCTCGAGCAGCAGCTCGACGCGCTCGCTCGCAAGGGCGGCCGTTTCGAGACCTACAAGAACTTCTTCTCGCGCCCGTTCGGGCTGGATCCGAGCAAGGTCCGCCTGCGGGCGCTGCGCAAGGGATCGCAGGTGATCGGCGGCACGATCATCGGCCGGGTGGGCGAGACGGTGCCCGACAAGGCCGCGCACGTGGACTTCTCCATTCGCCCGGCCGGTCGCGGCGCTCCGAAGATCGATCCCAAGCCGATCCTCGACGGCTGGAAGCTGCTGGAGGCCACGGCCATCTACCGCGCTTCGGGACGCAACGTGCTGCACGGCTCGGACAATGCCGGAGCGATGTCGATCGGCCAGATCATGCTGCTGCCCAAGCCGCTGCTCGAGAAGCGCGTGCTCTCCGACGAGCGCATCGACGTCTACGAGTGCGGGCGCGACGACATCCGCTCGGGCCAGATCGACCGTCGCGTGCTGGCCACGCTGTCCTACCTGGCCGAGTCAGGTCTGCGCCCGACGGTCACCTCGCTCAAGTGCGGTCACGGCTTCTACACCAGCTCGGGCAACGTCTCGCACCACAGCTCGGGCAACGCCGTCGACATCGCCCAGATCAACGGCATCCCCATCCTCGGCCACCAGGAGCCCGGCGGCATCACCGAGGTGTCCGTGCGCCGGCTGATGGCCCTACAGGGCACCATGGCCCCCGCCCAGATCATCTCCCTCTTCGAGATCGGCGGCGCCACCCTCTCCATGTCCGACCACGCCGATCACATTCACGTCGGGTTCCAGCCGATGTTCGGGCAGAACAAGAAGCTCGGCAAGCAGGCACTGGCCGTGCTCGAGCCCGGCCAGTGGTCCGACCTGATCTCCCGTCTCGGCGAGATCGAGAACCCGGTCGTGCCCACCAAGCCGTCCAAGTACGCGCTGCCTGTTGACAAGAAGGAGCGCCGGGCCAGCGACGCCCACGAGGGCGAGTAGCACGCAGTTTTTTGGCTGTTCCCAACTCGAGTTTGGGTTCCTGCTAGGCCCGACCGACGGGCGCTACCTGGTGCGCAGCCCCGGCGAGGAGACCGTCGAGGCCGTCCTCGTGCTGGGAACGCTCGGCGCGCCGGAGAGGCGCTGGCTGCGCGATCGCCGGCCGCGAACGGTCGAGCAGGCCGCCCCCGAGCCGGTGCCCACCGCGCGGGCCACCGTGGTGAAGCCCGCGCCCTTCGCGGGCGAGGCCGAGGCGCGAGCCTGGCTCGATGAGTTGCGGGGCGACCCGGAGCTGCGCGACGCCGAGCTGGCCGCCGCCGCGAAGGTGCTCAACCGGGCGCTGAGCGCCCAGCGTGTCGCCGCGGCCGATCCCTACCTGGCCGACGTGTCGGTCGAGCGCGCGCTGGCGGCGCGGATCGGCTACGGCAGCGGCAACCGGGTGGCCGACGGCGAGTTCGCCCAGGCGCTCGAGCTGCCGAGCCCGGGAGGCCGTCGCACCAAGCGCTCGATGGCCGCGCCGGAGGAGCGCTTCGCGGCGATCCTCGGCGGTCGCGACACCACCCTGGCGGCCGAGGAGCTGGTGCTGAGGGCACGCGCCGATCTCGATGCCGGACGGCGGCGCGAAGCGGCCCTCCAGGCTCGCGTGGCGATCGAGGCCCTCCTGGCCGAGACCGACGAGCGATCGCTCGATCCTCATCGCCCGCTCGTGGTGAGCGCAGCGGCGGCCGCGCTCGACGGCGAGCCGGCCGAGGACCTCGAGGAGGCCGTGTGCGCCATGGAGACGGTGCTGCGCCGGCGCCACCTCAGCGGCCGGGACTGAGCCCGGTCTCGGTTAGCGCGGCCCGGCGTCCAGAGCAGCCAGCACGGCAGAGAGCTCTTCCACCACGTCGCCGTCCAGCTTGACCTCGGCGTCAGCGTCGTACGGTGTGGGCCCCTGCGTGACGAGCGCGAGGCGACCGCCGCCACCGTGGGTCATGGCGGGAAGGCCGGCCACCGGGTAGACCTCGAGCGACGAGCCCACGCAGAGCATCAGGTCGGCCTCCAGGGCCAGCGCCTGCGCCTCGGCCAGCGCGCGCTCGGGCAGGAACTCGCCGAACAGCACCACGTCGGGCTTGAGCGGGTGGACGCAGGCCGGGCATTCGGGTGCGCCGTCGCCCTGGGCGAGCAGCTCGACCACACGGTCGATCGGCTGCCTGCCGCCGCACTCGAGACACACGCTCCACTCGATCGAGCCGTGCACCTCCACCAGCCGCTCGCTGCCGGCCATGCGGTGCAGCCGGTCGATGTTCTGGGTGATCACTCCGCGCACCAGTCCGCGGCGCTCGAGCTCGGCCACGGCGTGGTGGGCGGCATTGGGCCGCTTTTCGGTCAGCGAGGCGAAGCGCTGTCCGTAGAACGCCCAGAAGCGGTCGGGGTCGCGCCGCCACGCATCGATGTGGGCAACCTCCATCGGGTCGACGTCCTCCCAGAGGCCGGTGCCGGGACTGCGGAAGTCGGGGATGCCCGAGGGCACCGAGATGCCCGCACCGGTGAGCACCACCGCGCGTTCCGCGGAGCGCAGCAAGCTGGCGACCCGCTCGGCATCCCTCGACCTGATCGTCGCCTCGCTCATCGGCGGGCGAGACTAGCTGAGGAATTCGCTCACGATGAGGTTGCAGAGCTCGGGCCGGTCGTGGAACAGCCCGTGACCGGCACCCGGGACAACGGCGAGCTGCGCGTGCGGCAGGCCCTCGCGAAGCGCGAGCGTGTGCTCGATGGGAATCTCGTCCTCGTCGTCACCCACCATCACGAGCGCCGGCCCCGGATAGCCGGCGAGGTCGGCAACGGAGAGCGTGGGCTCCTCGGACTGCATGCGGTGCAGCTTCTCGTAGAGCTGCCTGAAGCTTCCGGGACCGTCCGGAGAGACCTCACCGTGGTAGTCGTCGAAGAAGGCCAGGACGTCATCGTCGAGGTCGATCGCGCCCGGCGCCCAGGCGTCGTGGTGAAAGACCGCGGAGGCGAATACGAGCCGCCGAACGACATCGGGGCGCCGCAGCGCGGTGACCAGCGCGACGATCGCCCCGTCGCTGTGCCCGAGGACATACGCCGGCTCGCCCACCACCTGCTCGACGAAGGCGATCGTGTCCTGGGCCATCAGCTCATACGTGATCGGCCCAGGTACGTCGGCCGTGCGGCCGTGCCCGCGCCGGTCGGGCCGGTAGATGTGGAAGCGGTCGGCCAAGCGAGCGAGATTGCTCTCGAACACGCGCGAGTCCGCGCCCCCGGGATGCAGGAGGAGAAGCGGCTTGCCTGCGCCATCCTCCTCGTAGTAGGTGCGGACGTGGCCGAGCTGTGCGAACGCGGACATGTCCACCTGACCGTCGCGGCGGCCCGCGCTCATCGCTCGAGCTGGCTTCCTAGCGGCCCTGGAACTTCGGGCGGCGCTTGCCCAGGAAGGCCGCGATGCCCTCGCGGGCGTCCTCGGAGCCGAAGGCCCGGGCGAAGCCCTCGGCCTCGTGGGCCAGTCCCTCGTCGAGGTCGGGGTGGTGCGAGCGCTTCTTGATCTCCTCGATCGCGATCGGCGCCTGGCCGGCGAGCTTGCGCGCCCAGCCGAGCGCCGCGTCGAAGAGCTCGTGGTCGGGCACCACCTGGTTTGCCAGGCCCACGCGGTGGGCCTCGTAGGCGTCGATCGGATCTCCGGTCAGGTTCATCTCCAGCGCCTTGGCCTCCCCCACCAGCCGCGGCAGCCGCTGGGTGCCGCCGAAGCCGGGGATGATGCCCAGGTTGACCTCGGGCTGGCCGAACGTCGCCGACTCCGCGGCGATCCGGAAGTCGCAGGCCATGGCCAGCTCGCAGCCGCCGCCGAAGGCGATCGAGTTGACCGCCGCGACCGTGACCGTGGACGACTGCTCCATGCCGCGCATGAAGCGGTGCGCGCCCCGCACGAGCTCGGCACCCTCGGCGTCCGCGCTCATCTTGGTGAACTCCTTGATGTCCGCGCCGGCGCTGAAGGTGAAGATGTTCGAGGACGCGAACACCAGCGCCCGGACCTTGCCGTCCACCGCCTCCCACAGGTCCATCAGGTCGCGGATGGCCTGCGGGGAGAGAGGATTGGCCGGCGGGCGGTTGAGCCATGCGATCGCGATGTCGTCACGCGTCTCGAGCTGCACGGTCTCGCGCTGGTCGCCGGCGTCCGGCCTGGGGTAGGCGAAGAAGCCCTGGCCTTGCTTCTTCCCCAGCCGGCCCTGGGCCACCAGACGGCGCAGGATCGTGGGCGGCTCGAACGCCTCACCCCATTCGCTCTGAGCGCTTTCGAGCTGCTCCAGCACGTTGTCGAGGCCCGCCTCGTCCGCGCGCGCGAATGGGCCGGGAAGGATCCCAGCCCCCATCATCATCCCGATCTCGATGTCCTTGGCCGAGGCCACGCCCTCCTCGAGGACGAGGCAGGACTCGACCAGCGTCTTGAGGCCCATGCGGTCGACGATCGACGCCACCGCGGGGTTGCCCGTCTCAGCCGTGCTCATAGAAACCCTTCCCGGTCTTCTGCCCGAGGTCGCCGGCGGCCACCAGCTCCTCCATGCGCTCGGCCACGTGGAAGCGCTCGCTTCCGTAGGAGTCGCGCAGGTGCCGGGCCACGTGCAGAACCGTGTCGAGGCCGAGCAGGTCGGTGAGGAAGTAGGGCCCCATGGGCGTCGCGCCCGAGTCCTTGATCACCCGGTCGACCTCCTCCACCGAGAGATCGCCGTCCTCCGTGGCCTTCCAGACCTCGGACATCGCCGAGGTGAGGATCCGGTTGACCACGAAGCCCGGCACCTCTCCGCAGCGCACGACGGTCTTGCGGATCACCTGGGCGAAGTTCGAGGCGGCCTGAAGCGTCTCCTCGGAGGTGTCGTCGCCCTCGATCACCTCGATCAGCCTCATCATCGAGGCCGGGTAGAAGAAGTGGAAGCCACACACCTTGTCGGGCCGAAGCGTGGCCTCGGCCATCTCGGTGACCGACAGCGAGGAGGTGTTGGAGGCGAGGATCGCGTGGCCGGGCGTGACCTGATCGAGCTCGGCGAACACCGTCTGCTTGATCTCCATGCGCTCCGGCACGGCCTCGATCACGAAGTCCACGTCGCCGAAGCCCTCGTAGCCGGTGGTGCCCTCGATGCGGCCGAGCAGCCCCTTGCGCTGGGACTCGGACTCGTCCTGGGTGATCTTCTCCTTGGCGACGAGCGCGCCGAGCTGGGCTTCCGTGACCTGGCGGGCCTTCTCCAGGCCCGTGTCCACGAACTCCTGCTCGACGTCCTTGAGCACCACGGGAATCCCCGCGGCGGCCACGACCTGGGCGATCTCGCCGCCCATCGTCCCGGCCCCTACGACGGCTGCCTTGAAAACGAACACGGCGGTGACCCTATCTGAGCCCCGCATCCTCCTGCGCCTCGACGGTGAAGCGAAACAGAGTGCGGCGCAGAGCGTCGCGCAGCGCTCGGCGGATGAAGACCGCGTCGGCCACCACGCTCAGTGGGCCGTACTTCACCAGCCGGTATTCGAGAGTCAGCTCGACCTCCGATCCGTCCGGGGCCGGGAGTGCCCGAAGCCCCTGGCGCCCCAGCAGAGCGTCCTCGAAGACCAGCGTCGCAAAGCGGTCGTGGTCGTGCTCGACCACCTTCTCGGTCACGCGTCCGCGACCGCCCTGGATCGACTCCCAGACCACCCGCTCGTCCTGCCCGGGCCACCCCTCCGAGCGCTCCACGACACGCGCGAAGCCCTCCACGAACGAGGGCCAGCGGGTCGTGTCGGTCCACAGCGCCAGCGCCGCGCCGGGCTCGAGCGGCACGAAGCCCTGGGCGCGTGCCGTCCTCACGGGCCGTAGACCTCCTTCACGATCTCGTCGATCGAGCTCTTGACCGAGTCGAGGAAGGGGCGGACCTCCTCCACGAGGCGCGCGTACTCCTCCCGCCCCGCATCGGTGAGCGAGTAGTAGCGGCGAGAGCGGCGCTCCGGGTGCTCCCAGCTGCCCTCGATCAGCCCCCGTCCCTCGAGCTGGCGCAGCAGCGGGTACATCGTGTTGGGGTTGACCGACAGCACGCCGGCGGTCATCGCCCCGATGCGCTCCATCAGCTGGTTGCCGTAGCTCGGCCCGTCGTTGATCAGGTGCAGCACCAGCAGGGGCAGGATCGCGCGCCGGCGCAACTCGCCCGTGAACGGGTCGGCGCTGCGCTTGGGCGTGCCGATGGCTGCATCCGCTCCACCGGCCTGGGCCACCGCGTCACGCACGGCCTCCCTGCTGCGCTCGCGCTTGGAGCTGCTCACGGGGGCTCATGCTGACAGGCGTGCGGTCAGCGCAGCGAGCGCGCGATCTCCTCGAGGAGGTCCATCTGCTCCTGCATGCCGGTTTCCATCCCCGAGTCGATCACGGCGTCGCGGACCTCCCGGCTCGAGTACTCGCAGAGCATCGTGAGCGTGGTGCGGCCGTCCTGCTCGGCGAGTTCCACCGTGATGAGGCTCTCCTCGCCCTCCGCGGAGGGATGCTCGAACACCTCGGTGTTGACGATGCGCTCGTTCGGGAGGATCTCCCGGTACTCGCCGTGGAAGGCGACCTCGTAATCCCCCTCCTTGGCCACCATCACGAACCGCCACGCGCCGCCGACCCTCAGGTCTATCTCCGCGATCTTCATCGTGCCCTGATGGCCGCTCCACCAGCGCATCACGAGCTCCGGCGTGGTCCAGGCCCGGTAGACGAGTTCCCTGGGCGCGTCGAACTCGCGCGTGATCAGGATCTGCTCGTCGGTGGGAAGGGTCACCGTGGCCGTTCCGCTACTCGTCACGTTCGCCATCTCCTTGCTCCTTCTGCTTGAGGTCGTCAAGTACGACATCCAGGGCCAGGAAGCGCTCCGACCAGGAGCGCTCGTAGTTGCTCACCCAGTCGTGGATGGGCTTGAGCGCGAAGCCGTTCAGCCGGTAGAGCCGCTGCCGGCCCTCCTCCCGTACCTCGACCGCCCCGACCTCGCGGAGCACCCGCAGGTGCTTGGACACCTGCGGCTGCCCGAGTCCGAGGACCCGCACGAGGTCGTTCACCGGCCGCTCGCCGGCGACCAGGACGTCGAGGATCTCACGCCGCCGGGACTCGGCCACCGCGTTGAACGCGTCCGCCGTGGTTGCCGCTCTCGCCATGCGGGCGACTATATATACCGATATAGGTATATGTCAAGCGGGGGCGGTGAGCACCGCTGCGAGCCGGGCGACGGCCGCGCTGAAGGCGTGCTCGGGAGGCGTGGCGTAGCCGAGCACCAGGGCGGGACCGTGCCGGGGCCCTCCCGTCCGGTAGCCGGCCAGCCCTTCGAGCGCGAGGCTGTGCCCGGCCGCGCGGGCCACCACGTCCTCCTCCTTCTGACCGGGCGGAAGCTCGAGAAGGGCGTGCAGGCCCGCCGCCACGCCGGTGACCCGGACCCCGGGAGCCTCGCGTTCCAAGGCTGCCACCAGGCGGTCACGCCGGCGGCGATAGACGAGCCGGGCGCGCCGCACGTGACGGTCGTATGCCCCCGAGGTGAGGAACTCCGCCAGGACGAGCTGGTCGATGGCGCTCGTATGACCGTCCGCGCGCTCCTTGGCCGCCACCACCTCATCCACGAGCTCTGCCGGCAGCGCGAGCCACCCGAGCCGCAGGCCGGGGGCGAGCGTCTTGCTGGCGGTCCCGGCGTAGACCACCTGCTCCGGCGCCAGCGCCTGCATCGCGCCCACCGGCTGGCGGTCGAAGCGAAACTCGCCGTCGTAGTCGTCCTCGACGATCAGCCTCGGACCGGCGGCGGCCCAATCGACAGCCTGGCTGCGCCGCGACGGGGCGAGCGAGGGGCCGAGCGGAAACTGGTGCGCGGGCGTGAGCAGCACCGCATCGGCGTCGCCGAGCTCGTCCACGAGGGCGCCGCCGGCGTCGACACGCAGCGGTTGCGGCGCCAGACCGCGGTGAGTCACCACCTCGCGGTGGCTCGGCTGGCCGTAGCCCTCCAGCGCCATCCGGCGGGCTCCGCGCGCACGAAGCACGTCGCACAGGAGGGCGAGTCCCTGGGTGAAGCCGGAGCAGATCACCAGGCGATCGGCGGCCACGCTCACGCCTCGCCCACGCGCGAGGTACTCGGCGAGCGCGTGCCGTAGCTCCGGCCGCCCGCGCGGATCGGAGTAGCCGAGCGCTTCGAATGGAGCCGACTCGAGTGCGCGCCGCGCCGCCGACAGCCAGCGCGAGCGGGGAAAGCCGGCCAGGTCCGGGACACCGGGGCGCAGGTCGTGACGCAGCCGGCTGACCCGCTCGTCCTTGCTCGGCGCGGGAGTCTCCACGGGCGCGGTGCGAGCGGCCACCCGGGTGCCCGACCCGCGGCGCGCCACCAGCCAGCCCTCGGCCACGAGCTGGCCATAGGCGTCGGCCACCGTGTTGCGGGCGACCCCGAGATCCTGCGCCAGAGAGCGCGACGACGGCAGCCGGGTGCCGGAGGGCAGGCGCCCACTGCGGATCGCCTCCCGCAGGGCCTCCTCGAGGCCTGCCCGCAGGCGCGGGCCGCGGATATCGAGGTGCAGGTCGACTCCCGAATTGGCCCAGGTCTTTGGCACGCGATTGGACCTTAGCGCTGGGCCATGTCGCGACTACGGTTGCCTCCATGAACACCTCTACCGACACCACACGGGCCGGTGAGCCGGTCCCCGTGAGGCTGGATTTCGACGCCGAGGCGGGCGGGTTCGCCCGAGCCATGGCGCAGCTCGACAAGGCTGCCACCAGGGAGCTCGACAGCGTTGACTTCGACCAGCGGCTCCGGGAGCTCGTCCGCATCCGCGCGTCGCAGATCAACGGCTGCGCCTACTGCATCGACATGCACACCAAGGACGCCCGCGCGATCGGCGAGTCGGAGCAGCGTCTCTACGGCCTTGCCGCCTGGCGCGAAACGCCCTACTTCAGCGAGCGCGAGCGCGCGGCGCTGGCCTTCACCGAGGCGGTGACCCTCGTGGCCGACGATCACGTGCCGACGGAGGCCTACGACGCGGTGGCCGAGCGCTTCAGCGACGCCGAGGTGGCGGCGCTGGTGAGCATGATCGTTACGGTCAACGCCTGGAACGCGCTCTCGGTCAGCACCCGTGCGTGGGCGCCGGGCTCCTACGAGGCGTGAGGGCGATGGCCTCGACCGCCGATCCGCTCAGCCTGGCCGAGACCTACTTCAGCTCTTGGAACGCCGGCGACTTCGACACCCTGCGATCCGTGCTGGCCGACCACGCGACCTTCCGGGGCCCGCTCGGCAGCGCCGACGACGGCGACGGCTGCGTCCAGGGCCTGCGCATGATGTCTGAGATCGTGACCGACATCGTGGTGCGCAAGCGCTTCGTGGACGGACCCGACGTGCTCACCTGGTTCGACCTGCACACCACCGAGGCACCGCCCTTCCCGGTGGCCAACTGGAGCCACGTCGAGGACGGCAAGATCGCCAGGATCCAGGTGACCTTCGACGCGCGGGCGCTCGCCTAGCCAGCCTCCGCAGCGGCGGCGACGGTCTGGGCCACCTGGGCGGCGTTGCCGGGCGCCGGACCGCCGTCGCGGGCGATCAGTGTGTCCTCGAGGCCGACGCGCACGTCGGCGCCCGCAGCCAGCCCGGCGTCGACGACGGCCCAGTTGGCGCGGGCGTCGCCGTGCCACAGGCGCGGCCTGTCCAGCACTGCGACGCGCTCGCCGATCGCTCGGGCGAGGGCGACGGCCGAGTCGTCGTCGTGCTCGTAGATGACCTCGACCAGGACGCGGTGCACGGCGGTCGCCCACGGGGCGGCCAGCAGCGCGTCGGCGTCGTCGAGCGTGAAGATGCCGGCCTCGATCCCGATGCCCTGCTCCAGGAGCGCGCTGCCGAGCTCGACCGAGCCGTCTTCGGCCAGGTTCAGCGACACGACGTCGGGAGGGCTCGTCCAGGCTCGGATGGCCTCGACTCGATCCACAGCGCCGCCGAGATCGATGTCCTCGGCGGTCGAACAGGAGATCTCGAGGCCGGGCGCTGCCGCGTGGATCGCCGCCACCACGGCATCGTGGCTCTCGGCGGCGAGCGACTCGGTGCCATCAGCGGGTCGGCGCGGGTGGAGATGGACCGACCCGGCGCCAGACCGCCGGCAGGCCACCGCATCGGCCACCAGCTGCTCCAGCGTCACCGGAACCTCCGGGTGATCATCACGGCCGTAACCGCCATTGAGGGCGCACTGGATCATCGGGCGTCGAGCTCGGTCACCAGTGCGTCGACCAGGCCGGCGATCTCGTCGCGCGTGGCGCGCACGTCCTCGAGGGCGCGGCCCTTCGGGTCCGGGAGATCCCAGTCGAGATAGCGCTTGCCCGGCACGAATGGACACTCGTCGCCGCAGCCCATGGTCACGACGATATCGGCGGCCTCAGCGAGCTCGCCGGTAAGCCGCCGGGGGCGGCGGCCGGCGAGATCGATGCCGAGCTCGCGCATCACCGTCACGACCTCGGGATGGACTTGCTCGCCAGGCGCGGTGCCGGCGGACGCCGCCACGTGGCGACCCGCCGCCGCTCGCTCGAACAGGGCCTGGCTCATCTGCGAGCGACCGGCGTTGTGGAGGCAGACGAACAGGACACGGGCCACGCCGATGAGCGTATACATTGACAAATATCACTGCAATGACCTAGCGTTGAGGATCGATGAGGCTCGGGCCGTCGCCGGCGACAAGAAGGTGTCCGTCTGCGCCGCCGACGTCGCGCAGCAGTACCTCGAGGCCGGACTGCTCGACGAGATCCAGGTCAGCGTCGTGCCGATTCCTGCTCGGCGACGGTGTCCGGCTGTTCGGCGATCTGAAGGAGCCTGTCGCGCTGGAGCGGACGCGGGTGATCGAGTCCCCGGGCGTGACGCACCTCGACTTCCGGGTGCTGAAATAGGCGGTTGGGCCGCAGGTACACTTCTGCGGTGGCGCGCCCCTTCAGCCCCGTCCTGTCAGATGCTCAGCTGGCGGTCCTCGCTGAGCTCGGTGAGGAGCGCACCGCCGAGGTCGGCGACTTCCTCTTTCGCGTCGGGGACAAGCGCTATCCGTTCATGGCCATCCTCGAAGGGGAGGCGGCCATTCAGGACGCGTCCGGAGCGGAGGTCGTGCGCCACGGAGCGTCCGGATTCGTGGGTGAGATGAACCTGCTGTCGGGGCAGACGGTGTTCCTCAACGCGGTGGTCACGAAGCCCATGCGCTACATCGCCGTCGACCGCGACGTCCTGAAACCGCTGCTGTTCGAAAACGCATCACTCGCCGATCTGCTGCTGTCGACCTTCATGAGCCGGCGCGAGCTGCTGCAGCAGCGTCAGGGCGTGGGCGTGGAGATCGTCGGCCCGGCCTCCTCGGCACAGACACGGGGGATGGTGGAGTGGGCCCGGCGCAACCGGCTGCCGCACAACTGGCGCGATCCCGAGCACTCCGACGACCCGGAGATCACCGCTCTCGTCGACGGCCTCGAGCCCGATCAGCTGCCGCTGGTGCGCCTCCCGGGCGGGGACGATCTGCTCAATCCATCGAACGGAGAGCTCTCGCGGGCGCTCGGCATCGGCCTGGAGCTGCAGCCGCGCGAGGAGGTCGATCTCCTGGTCATAGGGGGCGGCCCGGCGGGTCTCGGTGCGGCGGTCTACGGTGCCTCCGAGGGCCTCGACACGCTCGTGGTCGAGAGCACCGCGCTCGGCGGCCAGGCCGGCGCGTCACGACGGATCGAGAACTATCTCGGCTTCCCGGCCGGCATCACCGGCAACGAGCTCACCAGCCGAGCCGTCACGCAAGCGCGCAAGTTCAACACGCGGACCGCCACGCCGTACCGCGCCCTCGCGCTCGAGCCCGGCGCCGAGCGTCACGTGGTGAAGCTCGAGAGCGACCGCGAGGTCTCGGCCCGCGCCGTTGTCCTGGCCACCGGCGCCGAATACCGCCGGCTGCCGGTGGCGGGACTCGAGGAGTACGAGGGCCTCAGCATCTTCTATGCCGCCGGGCCGCCGGAGGCGCAGCGCTGCAGCGCCACCCGAGTGGGAGTGGTGGGCGGCGGCAACTCGGCCGGCCAGGCCGCTGTCTGGCTGGCCCGCGGCGGAGCGCTCGTGACCTTGCTCCACCGCCGGGCCGACATACGCGAGACGATGTCCGACTATCTGATCGGCGAGCTCGACCGGCACGGCGTGTCGGTGCGCGACCGCAGCGAGATCGCCGAGCTGCACGGTTCCGGCGGAGAGCTCGAGGCGGTCACACTGGCCGACGGCGAACGCCTGCCGCTCGCCTTCCTCTTTCTCTTCCTGGGCGCGGCGCCGTGCACGGACTGGCTGGGCGACACGGTCGCGCGCGACGCCCACGGCTTCATTCTCACCGGGTCCGAGGCGGGCGCAGAGGGATTGCTCGAGACGAATGTCCCGGGCATCTACGCCGCGGGCGACGTGCGCTCCGGCTCGGTCAAGCGCTGCGCCACGGCGGTCGGCGAAGGCGCGATGGTGGTGCGCTTCGTGCACGAGCGCATCGCGGGCGCCTCGGACGCGCCGCCGGTTCCCGCCACCAGCTGAGCCGCTGGGCGTCCAAACGGCGGCTGCTCGGCCCGCAGAGCGATGAGTCCGTTTCGAATGCCGCCTGTTCCTGGTGTTGCGAGCCCTCAAGTCTGAGGGGTCGACCCCGGCCGCTTCTCGTTGACCACCTCCAGATCGACCACGCGCAGGCGCTTGACCTCCAGATCGTCGATCGACAGTCGAGCGATGGCCGCGCGCCCGATCGAGAGTCGAGCGATGGCCAGCGCGCCGATGGCCACCGCGCCGAGCGCCGTGGCTCCAACCGCCAGTGCGGCGACGGCAGTCGGGGCGCGCAGCGATGGACCGTGCGCCTCCACGGCGGGCGCCCTTCGTTCTGTGCTCCTGAGCATGGTGTCCTTTCTGTAGTCGAGACTGGACGAAGTGCGCTGTCGATTATCCGCGTGCCCATTCGACGTCCGGGTAGACCATCCGAACCACGACAAGGAGACCGAAGTGGGAGCCATCCACGTACACGAGTTCATGAGTCTCGACGGAGTTATCGACGCGCCGACGTGGACGTTCGACTACGGCTTCGATCCGCAGATGGGCGAGGCCATCGGCGCGGTCACCGAGCGTTGCCATGGGATCCTTCTCGGCCGCACGACCTACGAGATGTTCGAGCCGTCGTGGTCGACACGAACGGTGGAGGACGACCCAGGGGCTCCGTTCTTCAACGACACCCCCAAGTACGTCGTATCCGCGACGCTCACCGAGGCGACCTGGAGGAACTCGCAGATCGTCGGGCCCTACGACCCCGACAAGATTCGCAGCCTCAAGAGCGAGGTCGAAGGCGACCTCTACGTGAGCGGCAGCGGCACGCTGGTGCGAGCGATGCTCGCGGACGGCCTCGTCGACGAGCTGCATCTGATCGTCTTCCCGCTGACCCTGGGATCCGGTCCCCGGCTCTTCCCCGACGGCGCCCCGCCCGGAAAGCACTCGCTCGCCGCGTGCGAGTCGTACGAGAACGGTGTCGTCTACCTGGCCTACCGGCCCGCCGCGTGACCCGGCGCGCTAGGGCAGCTCCACGAACTGGCTCAGGAACTCCCGTGCGTCATCGGTGTCGGTCCGGGTCGTCACGTTCGTGGCGTAGCAGGGGCCATCCCCGGTACTCGTCACAGAGATGACGATGTTCGTCTCATCCTCGCCGGCGCCGAGGAACTGGGGACCGCCGGAATCGCCGTAGCAGGTGCCTCCCTCCCCCTTCGCCCGGCGCTGACCGAGGTGCAGCTGCTCAGGGGTGACCGCGATGAAGGTCGAGACCGAGCGCCAACGGTCGCCCGTGAAGGGGAAGGTCGGGCCGGTGCCCGGAATCACCACCTGCTCCTGCGTCCCGTAGCCGACATTGGTGAACAGCGTGTCACGCAGGGCACCGGAGCCGTCGAGCTCATCAACTAGGCCCTCGGTCGGCAGCTGCGCCGGTTCGATACCCACAACGGGCTCATCGAGGACGACCACCGAGATGTCGTTCTGGTAGGGCGGCTTGTAGTCCGGATTCGTCTGGGCGGTGCCGCCGAGCAACGCGTCGGTGTTCTCGATGTCGGTCGGGTCGAAGCTCACGTAGACGCGATCCTCACCAACGGTGCAGTGGCTCGCGGTGAGGAAGACCGTCGGGGAGATCAACGTACCGGTGCAGATCAAGCTCAAGCCAGCGTCGGTCTCCACCAGAAGCCCCCCGACTGCGGGGTGGTCATTGCCGTCGAACTCTCCTCCGGTGGTGTTGATTGCGCCCGCGGCGCCGGGGAGGGCCGCGCATGCGATGGCAGTCAGAATGACCCGGGACCAGGATGCGTCGCTTGAGCATGGGGCGCAGGCTAACGACAGTGGTGCCTCCGCGTCATCCGGCCGCGCCCAGCCGGCCGGCTCTACCCGACAAGCCGCCCATCGCTCGACTCAACGAGCCGAACAACAGGCTAGGTCCGACAACTAGCCCTCGGGATTCAGCCGGGCACAGGCGCGCTCGATTTCGCGCTCGCCGGCGGCGAGGTTCGGCTCATTGAGCCACTCCTCCGTAGTGCCGTCGAACTTCAGGACGCCCTTGAAGAAGAAAGGCAGCTGCCCGCGGATCGAGACGATCACTTGCCCGTCCGGGGTGATCCGGGTCGAGTCCGAGCCGACGTCCTTGACCCGGAAGCTTCCGAACTCGGAGGTGATGATCCCGGTCAGATTGGTCGTGAAGACTTCGAGCACCCCGCCGCCTTCGCGCATGCGGATTATTGAGTGGCCCGTCAGGTGGACGGTCGCCTCGACCCCGCACGCCTCGCTGAGGTCCTCGTCGACGAAGGTCTCGTCGATGTCCTCGCGGACGATGGTGGGCGGGGCGCCAGCCGCGGACGCCGGCACGAGCGCGGCGGCGGCACAAAGCGCCGCGAGAGCCTTGGTCTTGGTCATGCGCGCGAGCCTCCCGCAGAAGCCCCGCCTAGTCAAGGGAACAGGCGATGAGCCCGGCCAGACGCGTCGTGGTGCTCTGTCCGGCGGCCCGCCGTCGATCCGAGTCGCTGACGGCGATGGTGTCGGGCCGAGCCGCCACTGCGGAAGATGCCGGCGCGTGCGTGGCGATCGACGGCTCGCTGAACCTCCGGATCTAGCTCGGGTCCACGGCGGGGGCCACATCGAAGCTGAACATCATCCCGCTCTCGGTGTGCTCGGCGATGTGGCAGTGAGCCATCCACAACCCCGGGTTGGTGACGTCAAGCAGGATGTCGATCGTCTGATCGGCGCGGAGAAGAACGGTGTCTTTCCAGACGAAGTTCTCCTCGGGCTCGCCGTCGCGGCTGAGCACCAGAAAGCGCCCGGCGCCATGGATGTGGAACGGGTGATGCATCGGATGGTCCTGATCCATCTCGTTGGCCAGGCGGATCTTGATCCGGTCGCCGACGCGGAAGGCCCAGGTGATGCCGGCGTTCTCGGCCCCGGTCTCCTTGTCGATGAGCTGCCAGATCATGTTGCTCGTGTTGGTCTGGCGGTTGATCTCGGGCATCAGGTCTTCCCATTCGAGCCCATCAGCGTGGTCATGAGAGTGCTCGCCCGAGCCGGCGCCAGGGACCTTGTCGGCAGCAATCAGCTTCATCCCGCACGTCGGGCAGCTCGACGCTTCGCTGTCGGTGACCTCCGGATGCATCGGGCAGGCGTAGGAGGTCGGCGGTGGGTCAGCGGTCGGAACCAGCTTCATCCCGCATTTGGGACAGGCGGCCGGCTCCGAGGCGGTCACCTCGGGATGCATCGGGCAGGCGTACGAGGACGCGTCCTCTGCCTCACCGCCGTAGAGGATCGGCATCTGCGAAACGAAGGCCAGAGTCTTGTCGGGCTCGCGTTCCATGTCCGCATCGATGCGCTCGCGCTCGGCCGAGAGCTCGGGATCAACCCGGAGCTCGTTGAAGGCAGCAGCCGCCTCGCCGGCCGCTTCGCCGGAGACGGTGATTCGCCCGAGCTCGTAGGTGTGGTCGGGGGTCCGGTTCTCGAGCGTCACCTCCCCGGGCTCCTGAAAGAGGACATCTACGATTGCGCGCTCGGAGGGAGAGAGAAGGATCTCGTCGACGAACTCCTCGCGCTCCACCCGACCGCTGTCGCCACCCACCAGCTTCATCCGCGCGCCGCTGATGCCGAAGTTGAAGATCCGGGTGTTGGCCGTGTCGACCAAGTGCAGGCGGACGACCTCGCCGACCTTGGCCTTGGCGCGGTAGTCGGTCTCGCCGTTGGTCAGCATCACGTTGCCGAAACGGCCCATGGCCGTGAAGGTCGGCCCTGAACGCTCGAACGATGCGATCTGGCCGTCCTCGATCAGGATGTCATCCAGGGTGATCGTCAACTGGCGGTCAGCCGGCGGCCAGTAGCTCGGGTCCTCGGGCTCGACGAGGATGCCCGCGTACAGGCCCATCTCCTGCGCGAAGTCCTCGCGGATGTGCGGGTGGTACCAGTAGAAGCCCGGGTCAGGGAACTGAAGCCGGTAGGTGAACCTGCCGCCATACGGAATCGGCGCCTGGGTCTCCTCGGGGACGCCGTCGAAGCGGTTCTCCAGCCTGAGTCCATGCCAGTGCAGCGTGGCCTCGACGTCGCCGAGGTTGGTGGCCTCGATCGTCACCTCGCTGTTCTGGTCGACATGGAGAGTCGGACCGGGAATCGAGCCGTTGTAGCCGAGCATCCGCACCTCGGCGTCGTTGATCCTCTTGCGCACTGGCTTGATCTCGATCTCGTAGGTCCCGTCGTGGCGGAGACGAATGACCTCGGGGCTCGTCGCCTCGTCCAGACCTTCGACGTCGGTGCTGAAGTTGACTTCGCGGCTGGTGTGCATCTGTACCCCTCTCTAGATCAAGGCCGGTGCTGGCCGTGCCGCTGAATCTGGTCGGCCAGGTAGGCCGCGTCGTCTCCTACCCAACCGATCAGCGCCGATGTCCGCGTGTATTGCCAGGTCATCCCAAGCAGATAGAGGCCCGCCGCCGCGGTCACGCCGCGGACGTGCTGGACCTGGCCTCGCTCAACCTTGACCTCGGGGAGGTCAATCCATGAGTGGTCGATCCGGAAGCCTGTTGCCCAGACAACGCCGTCGTAATCGGCCGACTCGCCGTCCTCGAAAGTGATCGTTCGGCCGTTGGCCCCAGTGACCCGCGGACGAACGCCGACCCCGTGCCCGCGTAGCTCACGCAGGCCGCCACCGATGACCACGTCGCGCTGGGACAACCGCTGGCCGAGCCGTGACGAGACAGGCACTCGGGCCAGTCTGGTCGCGGTCAGCCACCACCAGATGTCGCGGCCCAGCGGCCGCTGTGGCAGCGTCGGCAGCTTCTCGCCGACGGCGATGTCGACCTGGCGCGACTCGCAGAGCTCGAGCGCGATCTGCTGGCCGGAATTGGCCCCGCCCACGACCAGAATCCGGCCATCGGGCAGATCCTGGGGGCCCTGATAGGAGGCGCTGTGGAGCTGGGTCAGCTCCGGGTCCAGCTCGTTGGCCATCCCCGGCGTGAATGGAACCTGGAACGGTCCGGTGGCGACCACAACCTGCTCAGCTCGGATCGGGCCGGCGGTGGTCTCGGCGAGGTATCCGCCGTCGCCCGCTCGGCTGAGGCGAGTCACGGTCGTGTCCAGGCGGACCGGGAGCTCGAACCTCTCGACGTAGGCCTGAAGGAAGTCGGCAACATCGTCCTTCGTCGGATAGCTGTCGCGGCCGGCAGGAAACCCCATCCCCGGCAGGTTGTTGTACTGGCCCGCGGTGAACAGCTTCAGCGACTGCCAGCGCGAGCGCCACATGTGACCGACCTCCGGGTTGGCGTCCGCGATCACAAACGTGAGTCCGCGCCCGGCGAGGTGGTGGCCCATGGCCAGCCCGGCTTGGCCCCCGCCAATGACGAGGACCTCGACCCCCTCACCAGCGATCGAGCTGCCGCTTGCCACGCCACGAATCTAGCCGACCACAGTCGGTGCCGGCAGAGCACAATTTCGGGCATCACCTGCGGGACTTCGCAATTCGCGCATTGCGATGGTGGCGACGTGACGGTGTCCGCGGCCGAATCATCGGTCAGCCGGGTCGGGCGGTTGTGAGAAGCTCCGCCGGAATCACGCGTCCGTCATCGCGCGCCCGCCGGTAAGCGGCCATCGAGGCTCCCCACTTCATCCACTTCGCACCGTCGGGCCCGGCGCAGAAGGGGGTTGAGGACAAGCGCTGGTGGGGACTGGGGGTCATCTGCGTCGCGATGTTCATCAGCGCGATGGACATGACGATCGTGAATGTCGCGCTGCCGGACATGTCGGACGACCTCGACGCCGGCATCGGCGAGCTGCAGTGGGTGCTCGACGCGTTCCTCGTCTCGCTCGCCGGTCTGTTGCTCGTCGGCAACGGGCTCGCAGACCGGTTCGGGCGCCGGCGCGTGTTCCTGCTGGGACTGCTCGGCTTCGCGGTCACGTCTGTGCTGGCGGCGGCCGCCGCTACGGTGGGCGAGCTGATCGCGGCGCGGGTACTGATGGGCGTGGCCGCGTCCTGCGTGATGCCTCCGGCGCTGTCGCTGCTGGCTGTGCTCTTCCCGCCTGAGATGCGGTCACGGGCGGCGGGTATCTGGTCTGCGGTCGCGGGGCTCGGGCTTGCGCTCGGACCGGTCCTGGGCGGTGTGCTGGTCGACGTGGCGGGCTGGCGCTGGGTCTTCCTCGTCAACGTCCCGTTCGTGCTGCTCGCGGCCCCCCTCGGGCTGCGCTGGCTGCCGGAGTCGCGCCGCCCAGGGGTGCCTCCGCTCGACATTCCGGGCGTGGCCCTCTCCACGCTGGCGCTGGGCGGCATCGTGTTCACGCTCATCGAAGGCGTCGACGCCGGATGGACGAGCCCGGCCGTGATCATGGCTGGGATCACAGGCGTGGCCGCCGGCGTCGCGTTCGTGGCCACTGAACTCCGCCGTCGCCACCCGCTGTTCGACGTGCGTGTGCTCGCACGCCGGCGCGTCGCGGCCGGCGCTCTCGTGATCCTCGCCGCCTACATCGCGACGCTCGGCATGCTGTTCGTCCTCCCGCAGTACGTGCAGTACGTCCAGGACGGCTCGGCGTTCGCCTCGGGCCTCGAGGTCGCGCCGTTCGGTCTCGGGCTCGGCCTTCTCGCGTCGGTGAGCGGGCGGCTCGTAGCGAGATTCGGGTCGGCTGGCGTCCTGCTTGGGGGTCTGCTCACCGCCGCGGCCGGCTTCGTTCCGCTGCTGTTCCTCACGGCCGACAGCTCGGCCGCGCTCGTGTTGCTCGGCACCGCGCTCGTCGGTTGCGGCATCGGCGCGATGGCCCCGCCCGCGACGACGGTGATCATGAACGACGTGGGGACGGAGAAGGCCGGCGACGGGGCCGCCGTGAACCAGGTCGCGCGGCAGGTCGGCGGCGCGCTCGGTGTGGCGATCGTGGGGAGCGTGTTCGCGGCGGTCTACGCCGCCGAGATCAGCCAAGACAGCCGGGCGCCCGCGGTCGCGACGGACTCGATCGAGGACGCGACGGACGTGGCGAACCGCCTGCACGGCGCGGCACGTGCCGACCTTCTGAACGACGCCGTCGCGAGCTTCGACGTGGCGGCTCGAGCGGGCCTTGCCGTCTGCATGACGGTCCTCCTCCTCGGGGCGGCGAGCGCGGCCGTCGGGCTGTCACGGGCATCCCCGGCCGAGTGACGACGCGCCTGACGCGTTTGCTCGCCGTCCGGCCGTCCCGCGTCGAGGACGTCGATGGTCAGCCCGGTCGTTGGTCAAGCGGTCCTTTGGGCGGTAGGTTCACACGGTGACCACGCCGCGCGTGGACCTGTGCGTCGTCGGGGCCGGGATCTCGGCCCTCAACGCACTCGTGGTGGCGAGCGGCTACCTGGATCGCAGCCACCGCGTGGTACTGGTTGAGAAGCGGCCGGGGCCCGGCGGCATGTGGCGCGACACCTACCCCTACGTGCGCCTGCATCAGCCTCACCCGCTCTTCACCGCGGGGGCCATCCCGTGGCAGGGCGGCCACGCCCGCTCGTACCTGGCCGCGCGCGACGAGGTCGTCGACCACTTCACCCAGGTCGTCGACGTCGTCCGCCGCCGCGTCGACGTCGACGAGCGCTACGGCTGGGAGTTCGTGTCCGACGAGGAGCAGGATGGGCGCGTGCTCGTGCGCACGCGCGATCCGGACGGCGCCGCGCACGTCGTCGACACGGCTCGGCTCATCAAGGGCTACGGCGTGGAGATCGGCCCGGATCTCCCGCTCGCGGTCACGAGCGAGCGGGTGCGGTCGATCACCCCGACCTCCCTCGACGAGCACCTCGACGAGTTGCGAGCAGATTTGGCGCCGGTGTGGATCATCGGTGGCGGCAAGACGGCGATGGACACCGCCTACCGGCTCGTCACGGAACTGCCGGGACGGGAGGTGCATATGCTGGCCGGCGCCGGTACGTTCTTCTCGTCGCGGGATCGGCTGTTCCCCCGGGGCCGTGCCCGCTGGCGGCCGCGGGCGACGCCGAACATGATCAACACCGAGTTGGCCCGCCGCTTCGACGGCACCAACGAGGACGAGGTCCGGCGCTGGCTGCGCGAGACGGTGGGCTTGAGCCTCTTGCCCGACGCGCAGAACTACCTCTTCGGCCTGCTCTCCAGTGCAGAGCTGAGGACGATCGCGAACGGGCTGGCGGCCGTCGTGCCGGGCTACCTTGTCGACGTCCGCGACCGCGGGGATGCAGCCGAGCTGGTCCTGCGCTCGGGCGAGACCCGCACGGTCCCGGCCGGGACGTGGTTGATGAACTGCACCGGGTTCTTCAAGCCGAGCGAGCGCCCGTACGAGCCGTACGCGTCGACGAGCGGGAACGTGCTCACTCTCAGCACTCGATCGGTGACCATGCTGCTGTCCTCCTTCATGGGCTACTTCATGGCCCACATGATGTTCGCCGGCAGGCTCGGGGACACGCCGCTCTACGAGCTAGACCTCTCCGGTCTGATCGAGCGGGCACGGCCGGCCATGCCCTACGTCGCCGCGACGCTGGCGACGTACAACCTCAGCCTGATGAGCGACGCCCTACCAGGCCGGACGTTCCTGCAGTGCGGGCTGGACTTCGACCGGCTCTCCCCCGCACCGCACCGGCTCGCCGCGACAGTCGCCTTCGCCGCCCGCCACAAGCGCGACCGCCCACACCATCAGCGCGCGCTGGACACCGTGCGCGAGCGCTTCGATATCCGCTGCGGCCCGCTCGAGGCGCTCGCCGCTTAGCTAAGAGCACCATCGATCCATCGATAGTCCGACTGCCGGTACGGGCACGCATCTCGATTGCGATAGCGACAGCCAGCTCGCCCAAGCGACGACACGGGCCCGGCCGCGCCGCGTGCCTTCGGCATCGGATCGCCGACCAGATCCAGCAACATGGAGAGCATCTCATCGAGTGCGGCAGGTCGCGGAGCGTCGCGCGGGGCACGGGCCGGATGGGTCCTCGACTACGCTGCGATGCCATCCACCACAGGAGGCGGCCGATGACGCGACAGGCAGTGTCGAGCGATGACGCCCCAGCAGCACTCGGGCCCTACAGCCAGGCGATCGTCGCCGGCGGCTTTGTCTTCTGCTCAGGCATGGCCGGGATCGATCCCGCGACGGGGACGATCCCCGAGGGCATCGAGGCCCAGACCGAGCAGGCGCTGGTCAACCTCGCCGCCGTGCTCGACGCTGCCGGCGCGTCCATGGCCGACGTGGTCAAGACCACGATCTTCTACGCCGACGTCGAGGACTTCGCCCGGCTCAACGACGTCTACGCCCGCCACATGCCCGATCCGCCGCCGGCCCGTTCCGCCCCAGCCCACGTCCATCTGCCCCGTGGCCTACTCGTCTCGATCGAGGCGATCGCCGCACTGCCGAGGGACTAGAACCACGTATCCGCCAGCGGCGGCTCCGAGATAATGCCGCGGCCGATGTTGCGGGGAAATGTCGAGATCGTTCGCAGGTTTCTCGTCGACGACCTCGACGAGGCGCTGACGTACGCTGACCCGGATATCGTTTGGAACCCGGTGGAGGAGTCGCCGGCGCAGGGACATGATGCAATTCGGGCCAGCACGTCGCGCTGGAAGAGCGAGTGGAACGACTACGAGCTCATTCCCGAGGAGTTCGTCGACATGGGCGACCGCGTTGTCGTGACCGTTCGCCTTCAAGCGCGTGGCCGCAAGAGCGGCGTCCCGGTCGACGCTCGCTTCTACGAGGTCTACACGCTTCGGGACGGCAAGATCGTCCGAATGGATCAGTTCGCGGAGCGCTCCGAAGCCCTGCGGGTCGTGGCGGAGCGAACGTAGGCGACAGCATCGAGCAGCGACCAGCGCTTAGGGACGGCCCGGCCTAGGCGAGCGTCGGGTCCCTGGACAGTTCCAGAACTCGTCGTGCAAGCGCCCGCAGGATCTTGCGCTCAACACTCGGGTTCTCCTCGAGCATCTGCGTGAAGTTCTTCGGTGTGAGTACGAAGAAACGCACCGGGGTCTTTGCCGTGACGGTGGCGGTACGGGGCGTCGGCTCGAGCAGCGAGATCTCCCCGACGAAGTCCCCCGCGCCTAGCGTGGCCACGCGTCTCCCCTGTCTGGCGACATCAACCTCGCCCTCGATGAGAACGAAGAACTCGCGCCCCCGGTCGCCCTCCTTACAGAGCACCCGCCCGGCCGGTACTTCGACATCGTCGCTCAATCGGGCGAGCTGTACCAGTTCTTTACGCGAAAGGCCCGCGAAGAGAGGGGCCCGCTTGAGCGACTCGACCTTCTTGTCCTGACTGAACAGTTTCATCTGCGCGGGTAACCCTATTCGACGCCCGTCGCATGCCGAGGTCAGTCGACTCGGGTGGCCGGCAAAGCACACTTTCGTGCCCCGAGCGGAGCGAGGGTGTGCGAAGGGAATTTGCCGGACAGGACCCGCGCCCTGGCGGTCCCGGCCCGTGAACGCAGACAGCCGTCAGGCGGTCGCCGTCGCCGGCTCCTCCACATTGCGCGGCATCAGCACCTCGCGGGCGATCACCAGGCGCTGGATCTGGGACGTGCCCTCGTAGAGCTGCATGATCTTCGCGTCGCGCATCAGCTTCTCCACCGGGTATTCCTTGATGAAGCCGTAGCCGCCGTAGACCTGCACGGCGTCCACGGTCACCTCCATCGCGGTGTCCGCGGCGAAGCGCTTGGCGTGCGACGAGACGAGTGTGTTGCGCTTGCCCTGGTCGAGCTCCACGCCTGACTTCCAGGTGAGCAGGCGGGCCGCCTCGATCTTGGTGGCCATGTCGGCGATCATGAACTGGATCGCCTGGTGCATCGCGATCGGCACGCCGAACTGCACGCGCTCCTTGGCGTAGTCACGGGCGAACTCGAATGCGGCCTGGGCGATGCCGACCGCCATGGCCGACACCCCGGGGCGGGTGCGGTCGAGCGTCATCATCGCGAGCTTGAAGCCCTTGTTCTCCTCGCCGATGAGGTGGCCGGCGGGGATCTCCACGTCGTTGAAGGAGATCATCGCGGTGTCGGATGCGCGCTGGCCGAGCTTGTCCTCCTTCTTGTCCACCACCACGCCGTCGGCGTCACGGGGCACGATGAAGGCGGAGATGCCGCGGTGGCCGGCCTCCTTGTCGGTCTTGGCGTAGACCGTGTACCAGGCGGCGTGGCTGCCGTTGGTGATGAAGCACTTGGTGCCGTTGATGACGTACTTGTCGCCCTTCTTGACGGCGCTGGTGCGCATCCCGGAGACGTCGGACCCCGCGTCGGGCTCGGTGAGGCAGAAGGAGGCCAGCTTCGGCTCCTCGGTGAGCATCCCCAGGTACTGCTTCTTGAGCTCGTCCGAGGCACCGATCCCGACGGGCGCGGCGGCGAGGCCGTTGCACATGAGCGACGTGCCGATGCCCGAGCAGCCCCAGCCGAGCTCCTCCTCGATCAGACAACCCGTGAGGTAGTCGAGCCCCGGCCCGCCGTACTCCTCGGGGACATGCGAGTTCATCAGGCCGAGCTCCCAGGCCTGCTCGATGATCTCGCTCGGGAAGGTGGAATCCTTGTCGAGCTCCCAGGCGACCGGCCGGATCTCCTTCTCGGCGAAGTCGTGGGCGAGCTGGCGGATGTCCTTCTGCTCGTCGGTGAGAGTGAAGTCGACCACTGTGCTGAGGCTCCTTGTTGGGGCGCTCCGAGCGCTCCCGATTGATTCGTCAGTCAACGGTGCTGATCTCCAGGGTACAACAGGTTCGCCGCGGGTACGACGCCTACGCGCCGGATAGGCTGAGGGCGTGGACGCCTTCGGCACCGTGGTGATCGTGCTGGCGGTGGTGGCCGTGGTCGTCGCGGTGGCTTCCTACTGGCGCAGCGGCCAGGTCTACAGCGGACTCGGGCGTGACGGCCTGAGCATGGACCACGAGACGCGGGAGCCTCCCGCCGGGTCACCGGCGTCCTCGGCCGAGGCGCAGGAGGAGATCCGGCAGATGCTCGAGGCCAAGTCGGCGCGGCGAGAGGCTCGCGGCCTTCCCCGGCTCGACGTCGACGCCGAGCTGGCCGCGCTGACCAGCGCCCCGGCGCCGGCCGACGCCGGGCTGCGCGAGGAGGTCCGCCAGCTCGTCGTCGCCCGCAACGAGCGCCGGACCCGTCAGGGCAAGGAGCCTCTCGACGTCGAGGTCGAGGTGGAACGCCAGCTGCGAGATCTCCAGGGATGAATCCTGCGCCCAAACGGGTATAGGGTCAGCCGACGATGGCCGACGACCGCCGATTCGAGCTCGACGACCTGCTGCTGCGCCCCGGCTGCTACCTCAACCCGCAGACCGAGGTGATGGTCGTGGTGGACGACTCGCCCGCGATCGACGGCGAGATCTTCAACATGGAGGAGTTCGAGGGCGCCGACTGGGTGCTGATCGCCGACGAGGTGCCCGTGGACGAGGCCCGTCGCGACGAGCTGCTCGAGAGCTTCCAGGCCACCTACCACGGCGGCGACGGACGAATGCGGGCCGTGAGCGAGGACCTCGACGCCGACGAGGACGTCGACGACGACGAAGAGGACGAGCCGGAGATCGACGGGCCCTGACGCCTCCCTGCTCGCCTGGTTGGCCACTCGAGCCATTCCGGGGGTCGAGCGGGTCGACGGCGAGGCCTACCGCCGAACCGCACGCCTGAGGGAGGGCCCCGGCGTCGTCGAGCTGCGCCGCGACGGCGCGCGGCCGCCGGAGGCCGCCGCGGCTGCGAAGCGGCTCTTCGGCCTGGACGCCGACCAGCGAGCGATCGACTCGGCCCTCGGAGCCGACCCGGTGCTCGGGCCGCTGATGGCCGCCCGGCCGGGTCTGCGCATCCCCGGCTGCTGGGACGGCTTCGAGCTGGCCGTGCGCGCTGTGCTCGGCCAGCAGGTCTCGGTGGCCGCCGGACGCACCCTGGCCGGCCGCATCAGCGCAGAGCACGGCGAGCCGCTCGCCGAGCCGCAAGCCGGCCTGGACCGGCTCTTTCCCGAGCCCGAGCGGCTGGCGTCGGTGAGCCTCGCCGGAATGCCTGCCGCACGAGCGGGGGCGATCCGCGCCCTGGCCGCGGCCGTATCCGGGGGCCTGACCATCGAACCCGGCGCCGATGCCAGGGACGCCCTGCTGGCGCTTCCCGGAATCGGGCCCTGGACCGTCGAGTACGTGGCCATGCGGGCGCTGCGCGACCCGGACGCCTTTCCCGCGGGCGACCTCGTGCTGCGAAACGCGCTCGGCGGGATCACCGAGGGGGAGCTTCGCCACAGAGCCGAGGCCTGGCGTCCCTGGCGGGCCTACGCGGCGATGCACCTCTGGACCGCCTACGCCGAGAGACCCAACGCGTAGTCTTCCGCGCGCCGATGCGGCCGGTCTACTTCCTAGGCGTCTTCATTCCCGTGGCCATCGGCCTCGAGCTGGCGCACGCCACTCCCCTGCTCGTCTTCGGCGCCGCGGCGCTCGGGGTCATCCCCTGCGCAGCGGTGATGGGCGAGGCCACGGAGGCGATCGCCGCCAAGACCGGGCCCGGCATCGGCGGCCTGCTGAACGTGACCTTCGGCAACGCCCCGGAGTTGATCATCGCCTTCTTCGCCCTGCGCGAAGGGCTCCAGGAGGTCGTGAAGGCCTCGATCGTCGGCTCGATCATCGGCAACATCCTGCTGGTGATGGGGGCGGCCATGGTGGTGGGCGGCTGGAACCGCGACAAGCAGACCTTCAGCCGCACGGCGGCCAACGCGCAGTCGGCCATGCTCCTGCTGGCGATGGCCGCGCTGATCTTCCCGGCCATCTTCCAGCTCATCCACGGTGGGGGGCTCCCGGGCGTGGGCGAGGAGCGCGTGGACTTCGGCTCGGACCTCGAGAAGCTCTCCTTCGGCGTCGCCGTCGTGCTGATCGCGACCTACGTGGCCGGGCTCTTCTTCTCCCTGAAGACCCACCGCGCCGTGTTCAACCCCTTCGACGCCGAGGCCGAGGAGGAGCACGCCCACCACTGGCCGGTGCGCCGGGCCGGGATCTATCTGGCGCTGTCGGCGGTGGCCGTGGGCGTGATGGCCGAGATCCTCGTGGGCTCGATCACCGAGGCGTCCGAGGACATCGGCCTGTCGGAGTTCTTCGTCGGCGTCTTCGTGGTGGCGATCGTCGGCAACGCGGCCGAGCACTGGGTGGCCGTGCTGGTGGCGGCAAAGAACAAGATGGACCTCGCCGTCAACATCGCCGTCGGCTCCAGCGCCCAGATCGCGCTGTTCGTGGCCCCGGTCCTGGTGTTGCTGTCCTTCGTGATCGGGCCCAACCCGATGGCCCTGGTGTTCAACGGCTACGAGCTCGGAGCGCTGCTGTTCGCGGTGCTGATCGCCAACCTGGTGACCCAGGAGGGCGAGTCGAACTGGTTCGAGGGCGTGCAGCTACTGGCGCTGTACGTCGTGCTCGGGCTCGTGTTCTACTTCGCGTAGCGCGGCCTCAGTTGTTCTCCAGGTAAGCCACGATCTGCGCTGGCGCCGCCGTTGTTCACCGTCAGTTTTGCGGTGACGGCGTAGGTGCCCCTGGCCAGATTGCTGAGCTGGACGAGGGCCACGTTGTTGCCGTAGTCGGCGAGCCCGTTGACGTTGCCGGCCGAGCGAATCCGATTGGCGCTCGTCCTCAGGTAACCGGTGGAGTTCACGCCGTCCAGCGTTTCCGCGTTGGCCGCCGAGCCGGCCGTCTCGGCCGTGGAAGCGGTCTTCGCCGTCTCGGCGCTCGTGGCGGTGGCCGCCCTCGCGGCCGAATCCGCGCTGGTGGCTCGGGGCACCTTGCCGAGCGTGCCCTCGTTGACGTCGTCGCCCGTCACCGAGCCGTCCCCGATGTCGCTGGCCTGAATGGTGCCGGTCCGGATGTCGGCCGTGCGAATCGAGTTGTTGGCGATCGCCCGGGTGCCGATTGCACCGCGCTTGGGATCGTTCCTGTCGAGACGGTTCTTGCCCGGCAGGGCCGCCGCCACGCCGGACAGCGCGACGAAGAGGGCCAGGAGGGCGATGACCGTGGCCGGCGATGAGTGGTGACCGAGGAGCCTGCGGAGGTAGAGCATGCCGCTCAGAATGGTCCGGGCGGGGGGGCCTGTCAGTGCCGCTTCGGTCTCGATCGAGTCTCAGACCGCTCGCTCAGCACCCCGTCGATCATCCAGCCGAGCGCGGCGTGGAAGTCCTCGCCGGCGGGCATCGCCGCGAGCTCCGAGGCGGCCTCGCTCGAGCGCGGCCCGGCGGTCCGGAAGCTCTCGGTGCCGGCCGCCACCCGTCCGCTCCGGTCGGGGTCGGTGGCTCGCGGCGCCTCGTACGCCGCGAAGCCGAGCGTGAAGATGAGCAGCGAGCGAAAGGCGCGCACCGCCCGCACACCCTCTATTCCCCCATCGGCCAGCAGCTCGAGGCAGCGTTCGCCCAGGTGCATCGCATTCGGGCCACGGGTGGGCCGCGTGAGGAAGGCGTCGATCAGGCGGGGGTGGGCCACCAACACCGCGCGAGTGGAATCCAGGAGCGCGGTGAGCGAGCTGCGCCAGTCGTCCAGCGAGGCGGCGTCGACCTGACCCAGCAGATCGTCGAGCAGTTCGTCGAGCAGCGCGTCCTTGCCGGCCACGTGGCTGTAGAGGGCGTTGGGCATCACACCGAGCTCGGTGGCCAGCGAGCGCATGGAAAGGCGAGCGAGCCCGTCGCGATCGGCGATCTCGCGCGCCGCCTCGATCACCGCCGGACGGGTCAGACCTGCGCGCTGGCCGGGAGAGCGGGTGGACATGCCGGTGAACTGTACAACGTTCAGCTTATGCTGTACAGTGTCCAATGTGACCGACACCGCTCTCATGCACAGCAAGCAGGCCGCGCCCGGGGTGGCGCGCCTGGGCACCGACTTCGTCAACTGGTACGCCGTGGAGGACGGCGGCCGGCTGACCGTGATCGACGCGGGCGGACCCGCCTTCGCCAAGACCCTCGACGCCGACCTCGCCGCCGCCGGGTTCAAGGTCACCGACGTCGAGGCCGTGGTGCTCACGCACTCGGACTCCGACCACACCGGCGTGGTCCCGCAGCTCCAGCAGGCGGGAGCTCGTGTGCTGATTCACGCCGACGACGAGGCCACGCTGCGCAAGCCGGGGCCCAAGAGCGGCGACGCGCGTCCGTTGCAGATGTTGCGCGACGCGTGGCGACCGCGCTTCTGGCGCATGATGAGCACGATGATCGGCCTCGGAACAGCGCGCCCCCCGAAGATCGAGGGCGCGGAGACCTTCTCCGACGGCGACGTGCTCGATGTGCCGGGCAGGCCGACCGTCATCCACACGCCGGGCCACACGCCCGGCAACTGCGCCATCCATTTCCCCGAGCGCGAGGTGCTGTTCGCCGGCGACGTGATGTGCAACCTCAACCCGCTCACCCTGGAGCGAGGGCCGCAGCTGATGCCGAGCTGGTTCAACGTGAGCAACCGCCAGGCCCTCGAGTCGCTGGCCCGGGTGGAGACCGTGGAGGCAAGCGTGGTGCTGTTCGGGCACGGTGAGCCGTGGCACGAGGGACCGGCGGCCGCCGTGGCGCAGGCCCGCGCCGGACGGGCCTAGCCGGTCGAGCGCGACAGCTCGGCCACCGCCTTCGCGGCCGCGCGGGCCATCTGCAGCAGCACCGCCCGGTCGACGTTGCCCAGGTCGTCGCAGGCCTGGTGGTAGCACGGGTCACGCGGCCGGCCGCCGGGACCCTCGTCGGACGCGCCCGTGAACAACCCGCCGACGGGGAACCCCGCGCGGTCGAACGTCGCGTGGTCCGAGCCACCACCGATGCTCTCGTCCTCGAGCGGGACGCCCGCGGCGTCGCGGAGAGCCTGCTCCAGGCGGGGATCGCCGTCGCTGTAGACCGAGCTCACCGCGTTCGGGGAGCCGACCATGTCGAAGTTGAGGTAGCCCGCGATCCGCCTGCGCTCGGCGGCGTCCAGGGAGCGCACGTAGCGGCGCGAGCCGATCAGGCCCAGCTCCTCGGCGCCCCAGAAGGCCAGCCGCACCCGCGCGCCGGGCGGCGCTGGGCCCACCGCCTCGGCCATTTCGAGGAGCGTGGCCACACCGCTGCCGTTGTCGTTGATCCCCGGCCCCTCGGACACCGAGTCGAGGTGCGCGCCGGCGATCACCACGCGCTCGGCCGACCCGCCGGGCGTCTCGGCGATCACGTTCTGGGTGGTGCGCCGCTCGGAGACGGCGTCGACCCGGACCGTGGCCCGGGCGCCGCCGCTGGCGCCGGCGTCCGCCGCCATGATCACCACGGGAAGCGCGCTGCCCGGCCGGCCGAGCGTGGCCGCGGCCACCCCCTCGGCTCCGGGACGATCCTCCACCACCAGCGCCCGCGCTCCCGCGCGCTCGGCGTTGCCCCCCTTGACGCGGAAGAAGCAGCGGCCGCGCTCGGCCAGCGGGATCTCGCGCGGGCGAAGCGCGCGGAAGTCCGCCGCCTGGCACCCGTCACCAACGGGCCGGAGGCGGCCGGTCGCGGCGCCCGAGCCCGAGTAGCTGATCACCCGGAACGCGCTCCCGCGCGAAACGCGGCGGCCGTCGAGGCGGACCGACGCGCCGCGCAGGCTGAAGTAGGGGAAGCGGACCGGTTGGGTCGTGACCCGCCAGCCCGCTTCCCTCAGGCGAGCGGTCACGTAAGCGGCCGAGGCGCGGTCACCGCCCGTGCCGGCCGCCCGGTTGCCTCCGTGCTCGTCGGCGGCGCGCTGGAGCCCGCGCAGATGCTCAGCCAGGCCGCGGCGGGTCACGGCAGGGCCGGTCTCCTCCGAGGCCCTCGGGACGGCGGCCAGGCCGGCGTCCGCGGACGGACCCGCCGCGGAACGCCCGGCGTCGCGCGAGTCGCATCCGGCCACCAGCAGCGCGGCCGAGAGGGTCAGCGCGAGCACCGGGAGACGCACCGGGCGAAAGGTAGGGAACGGTCAGTTCACTCCTGCCGAGGCGAACCCGGACGGCGCGCGCCGCAGCTCGCTGGCCTCCACGATCCGGTCGACCAGGCCGTACTCCACCGCCTCGTCGGCCCCGAAGAAGCGATCGCGCTCCATGTCCTCGTGGATCTCGTCGGCGGTGTGCTCGGTGTGCTTGGCGTAGATCTCCTCGATCAGGCGGCGCAGCTCGAGGATCTCGCGGGCGTGGATCTCGATGTCCGAGGACTGGCCCTGGAAGCCGGACGACGGCTGATGGATGAGGATCCGGGCGTTGGGCAGGGTCAGGCGCTTGCCCTTCGTTCCTCCGGTGAGAATCAGCGAACCCGCCGACATGGCCATCCCGTAACAGATGGTCTGCACGTCGGGCCGGATGTACTGCATCGTGTCGTAGATGGCGAGACCGGCGTGCAGGGAGCCGCCGGGCGAGTTCACGTACACGGACACGTCCTTGTCGGGATCCTCGGATTCGAGGTGCACGAGCTGGGCCACCACCAGGTTGGCGATCTCGTCGTCGATCTGACGGCCGATGAAGACGATCCGCTCGTTGAGCAGGCGCGAGTAGATGTCGAACGAGCGCTCGCCCCGCGCGGTCTGCTCGACGACCATCGGCACCAGTGAGCTGGATACGCGACCTACGTGCATACCGGCTTCTCCTCTCGATAAGCTGCAACCATTGAGTTGCACAATAGCGCAACCGTATGGTTGCACTTCGAGTCCGCCGGGAGGTGCTCATGGATCACATCGTCGAACGCGAGCTGCTGGTGCCGGAGACGCCCGAGGAGGTGTGGGAGACCCTGGCCGAGCCCGACTGGCTCGGCGAGGAGGCCTCGATCGACCTGCGCGAGGCGGGCGAGGTCCGGGCCGGTGAGCGGACCGGCTTCGTCGAGGACGCCGAGGCGCCCAGCCGCCTCGTGTTCTGGTGGCGAGGCCCCGAGGACGACGAGGCCACGCGGGTGGAGGTCGATCTCGAGGAATCGGACGAGGGCACCCGTGTGCGGGTCACCGAGTCCCGCCCGCTGGCCGTGCTCGACGCGCGGGGAAGCGATCTGGCCGAGGTGCTCGGCGTCGGCGGCGGCAGCGGTCCCGTGGCGCTCGCGCTGCGCTGATGGCCGCGGCGGATCCTGCCGACGCGGTCTTCTCGGCTCTCTCCGACGGCACCCGGCGTAGCCTGTTCGCGTTGCTCGGGCGGGCGGGCGAGGCGAGCGCGACGGACCTGGCCCGCGAGCTGCCGGTGTCGCGCCAGGCCGTGCAGAAGCACCTCGGGGCGCTGGCCGACGCCGGCCTCGTGGCCACGCGGCGCTCCGGGCGCGAGGTGCTCTACCGCCCCACCCCGGCGCCGATGTCCGAGGCACTCGCATGGATGGCCGAGGTGGGCGGCCAGTGGGACGACCGATTGGCCGCGCTCGAGCGCCAGCTCAGCCGGGGACGAGCGGCCAGGGCGTAGCCTTGCGGCCATGACCTCGCTGGCGCTCGGCTTCGGCCTCGGGCTGTTCGTGGGCGCCCAGCCGGGGCCCGTCTCCCTGCTGTGCATCCGCAGCGTCCTGCGGGGCGCGTTCTCCACCGGCTTGGCCATCGGCGCGGGGGCGGCGCTCGTGGACCTGCTCTACGCCAGCCTCGGCCTGGCCGGCGCGGCGCAGCTGCTCGAGGCCGACGGCCTGAGAGTGGCCTTCGGACTGGCCGGCGCGGTGGTGCTCGGGTACATCGGCGCCCGCACGCTGTGGTCGGCCTTCCGCGTGCGCCTGGGCGGCGAGGCGACCGAGGAGGTGGCCACGCCCCGCCGGGCCTTCGCCACCGCGGTCGCGGCCACGGCGTCCAACCCGCTCACGATCGCCACCTGGGCCGCCATCTTCGCCGCGGCCGGCGCGGCGGCGGTGGGCGACGCGGCGGCCTCGCCCTCCGGCGCCGCGCTCGTCCTGGCGGGCGTGGCGGCGGGAACACTGACCGCCTTCAGCGCGCTGTCGGCCCTGGTCGCGCTGGTGCGCGGGCGCTTCGGGCCGCGGCTGCTGGCCGCGGTCGACGTGGTGGCCGGCGCCGGTCTACTTGGCTTCGCCGGCGTGCTCGGCTGGCGCGCCGTCACCGACCGCTGAGGTGCCGTCGCCGTCTGCCTCGGCCTCGGGCTCGTCCGAGTCGCCGTCAGTCTCGTCGCCGGACGGCTCGTCGCCGTTGCCGCCGCCCGACTTCATCTGCTCCACCCGCTCCTCGCGCTTCTGCTCGGAGTTGGGATCGCGCCGGTCGGCGCGGATCGACAGACCGATTCCGATCGCGAAGGCCACGGCGATGACGGCGAGACTGGCCACGGGGCCGACGGGCACGAAGTCCTCGATCAGGAGCTTGACGCCCACCAGGCCGAGCACCACGGCGATGGTCTCGTCGAGGTAGCGGAAGCGGGCCACCAGGCTCTCCACGAGCACGAACAGCGCCCGCAGTCCCAGGAGAGCGAAGACGTTGCCCATCCAGATCAGGAGCGGATCCCTGGTGATGGCGAAGGCCGCGGGGATCGAGTCCACGGCGAACGCGATGTCGGCGAACACGATCGCCGCGAGACAGAGGAACAGCGGAGTGGCGTGACGCTTGCCGTCCTGCTTTACGAACCAGTGGCCCTCGTGGAACTCACCCGTGACCGGGAACACCCTGCGCACGGCGCGCACCATCAGGTTCTTGTCCGGGTCGACGTTCTCGCTCACGCCCTTCCAGATCCGGTAGGCCAGCACGATCAGTGCGGCGCCCAGCAGGTAGATGATGAAGTGGAACTGCTCGATCAGCTCCGACCCGGCCAGGATGAAGATGCCGCGCATGACGAGCGCGGCCACGATGCCCCAGAACAGCAGCCGCGGGCGGCGCTCGTAGGGGACGCCGAAGTACGAGAACAGCAGGATGAAGACGAACAGGTTGTCGAGCGAGAGCGAGCGTTCGATCAGGTAGACCGTGGTGTAGACCACGGCGTCCTCGCTGCCCTCGATGAAGTAGACGGGTATCGCGGCGGCCAGGGAGAGCACGAGCCAGCCCACCGACCACCACACGGCCTCCTTGAAGCTCGGCTCGCGCCCGCGCGCGAAGAAATGGAGGTCGAGCCACAGGAAGAAGCCCAGGGCCACGATCAGCCCCGCGAAGAGCGTTAGGTCGGCGCCGCTCATTACCCGGAGCCTAGAGTGAGGGCATGCTCGGTCACGTGGCTGTCGGCGCCTGGAGCGGCGGGCGCTTCATGCGCTTCGGGGAACCGCTCTCCGATGAGCGCCTGGAAGCACTCCTCCGCCCCGGGGGCGGTATAGCCACCGTCCTGACGGCAGACACCTACGGCGCGGGCGAGGCCGACGAGCTCGTGGGCCGGGCACTGACCGGGATCCCGCGCGGTGACTACTCGCTGGCCGGCGCGGTGGGTCACGACTTCTACGAGGGCGAGCGCGACGGGCCGCGCGGCTATCCGCGCTTCACCGATCCGCGTCTGCGCGGTCCTGAGGGCTACGCCGGCTACCTTCGCATGGCGGTCGAACGCAGCCTCGAGCGCTGCGGCGTCGAGTCGTTCGACTTGCTTCTGCTCCACAACCCCGACCGGCGCGGCTTCGAGTCGCCGGCGGTCTGGGAGGCGCTCCGCGATCTGCGCGACGACGGGCTCGCGCGCGAGCTGGGACTCGCTCCGGGACCCGCCAACGGCTTCACCCTCGACGTCATCGGCTGCTTCGAGCGCTACGGCGAGCTGATCGACTGGGCGATGCTCATCCTCAACCCCTTCGAGCCCTGGCCGGGGGAGCTGGCTCTCGATGCCGCTCGGCAGAACCAGGTCAAGGTCCTCACTCGGGTCGTGGACTACGGGGGCCTCTTCCACGACGACGTAGTACCCGGGCACGTGTTTTCGGACCACGACCATCGCGGGTTCCGGCCCGAGGGGTGGGTGGAGGCGGGGCGCGAGAAGCTCGATCGCATCCGGCCCATAGCGGAGAGTCACGGGCTGACCCCGCTCCAGCTGGCCTGTGTGTGGAACCTCGAGCACCCCGCGGTCGAGTGCGTGGCGCCGACGCTCATCCAGGAGTCCGGGCCGGAGGCCAAGCCGATCGAGCGCAAGCGGGAGGAGCTGGCCGCCGTGCCGACAGGGCCCGTGCTGAGCGACGCGGAGCGGGCCGAGATCCGCGCGGTGGGAGACAACACCGGCTCGATGCTGCTCAAGGGGGCGAGCCCCGACCACGAGGGTGAGGAGCGGCCCGACCGCTGGAGCCTCGGTCCGGGGCAGCCGGAGCTGGCCGAGCGCTTCGGCATCGATCCGGAGCGCGACCTGCGGAAGACCGCCGCAGCGGCTTAGTCAGCCGCGCCTAGGGCTGCTGCAGAAGGTCCGCACAGCGCTGGATCGCCTCGGTGTCCTCCGGGCGCGCCTCGTCGAGGCACTCGGCGTACTGCTCGAAGTCCTCGGCCGCGGGGTTGCCCCCGCCGGTGTCGCCGGGAGCCGGGCTCTCCGGCGCCGGGTTGCCGGGGTCCGGCGTCCCGGCCTGGCCCGCCCCGCCCAGGCCGTCGAGCAGGCTGCCTCCGCCGAGCACCTGCGTCAGCGCTGACAGCGGCCGGGCCTCCGCCGGCGCCTCCACCTCCTGCTCGCCGTTGACGTCCGAGAACTCGATGGAGAACTTGATCGAGCCGGCGTCGACGCCGCCCAGCCCCGCGCGACTGGTCTTGGGGATCTCGAATTCGAGTCGGGCCGACACGCGCCGGATGATGCGGTCCTCCTCTCCGACGTAGACGTCGAAGCTCGGGTCGTCGACCGCCTCCGAGATGGTGTTGATCTGTGCCGCCGTGAATGGCGCCACCGGCTCCGCGCCGGTGGCTCCGCCCACCGCCGAGCCGGACCGGCGCAGGAAGGTGTTGACGTCGCGCAGCAGACTGCGGACGTCGAGGCTGCCGGCAACGTGGCGGGTCTGGACCCCGGCCACCTCGGCCTGTCCCTCGTTGGTGGCGCCGGAGATCCAGCGGCGGGGGTCGAGGCCCAGCTCGGACAGCGAGCTCTGACGCCTCTGCCCCTCGCGCAGCAGGCGGTTTGCGCGCCGGACCCCGGCCGCGGGCTGCTCGTAGTACACGTCCTGGAACTTCAGGAAGGCCCGGTCGCCGGTGGTCAGCACGCCGGTCGAAACGGTCTGGCCGTTGCCGTCGCTTCCCACCTGGACCTCCAGGTCGGCCGAGGGAAGCTCGTCGTCGCCCGAGATGAAGGGACCGCTCGCCACCAGGCGCACCGGGCCCCCAAAGGAGGGGCTGCCCCTGAGCTCGACCTCGGCGTCGAGCTCGAGGTCCGCGCTGCGCATGCCGGTGGTGAAGCCACGGTCGAGGATGCTCTGCGCGTCCTCCGGCTCGTCGCCGCCGGCGCAGGAGGTGAGCGCCACCGCAGCGAACAGCACAAGTAGCAGCAGTGGGCGCACGCCGGGCAGCGTAGCTGGAAGAGCGCAACTACCCGCCATCATCGTGTTGGGAACTCGAATGGGGTACTTCAAACGAGCAACTCTCGCCGCGGTGGCGATCGCAGCCGCCCTGGCGGGGCCCGCCGAGGCGGCTGAGGTGATCGTCGTGGACGGCGGCCGGGCCGAGCGGGTCCAGGATCCCGCGGTGCCCACGAAGGCCGAGGCGGCGATCGGCATCCCCGTGGGAGGCGCCGGCTCCCGGCCCGCCTCCGGGTTCCAGGCGGCCACGGCGTTCCGGCGCGCGGGCGCCGCCCGGACCGACGCCCGCGCGGCTCGGGCGTGGCGGACGGCCCGCTCGTCGAGCCGGCGGGGCCGCAGGGCGGTGTATTCCGCGCTGTCTCGCCAGGTCGCGCGCGAGAAGATCTCGACGTCCTCGTATCGGCGCTGGCGGCGCTGGTACGTGCTGTCGCTGCGCGCCCTGCGCAGGCTCAGCGGGGCCCGCGACGCCCAGCTGCGCTACGTGGTCGACTCGGTCGAGGCCCTCGCCCTCGGACGCCGCCTGGCGCCCACGCGCATGCCCGCCTCCTTCCTGCAGCTCGAGCGCAACCGCCAGTACTGGCGCAAGCTCCCCTACCCGGCCTCGGGCGACCAGGTGAGCTTCCGCGGCAGCCAGATCCTGTTCCAGTACTACCCCGGCCGGGGACTCCAGATCCAGCCGCTCTCGACCTTCAAGAAGGCCAACGCCCTGCACGGCTTCTGCGAGCGCGACGAGCCCGAGTGCGACGAGGCCGCGCTGCGCCGCATCCTCGACGAGATGACCGCGCTGGCGGTCAAGCGCTCGCGCCGCTTCATCGCCTGGGAGTACCTCTTCTACTTCGGTGGCGGCGCCCCGCCCTGGATGAGCGGCATGGCCCAGGCCACGGGAATCCAGGCGCTGGGACGTGCGTCCCGGTTGCTCGACGAGCCCGGTTACCTGGCCACGGCCCGTCGCGCGCTCGGTGCGTTCGAGACGCCGCCTCCCAGGGGCGTGCGCACCACCGGCCCCGCGGGCGGGGTGCACTATCTGCAGTACTCGTTCGCACCGCGGCTGTGGATCTTCAACGCCTTCCTCCAGTCGCTGATCGGGCTGCACGACTACGGCAAGATCGCCTCTGACGCGAGGGCGAAACGGCTCTACGACCAGGCGGAGCCCGAGGCGCGCGAGGAGGTCCCGCTCTCCGACGTGGGCGACTGGTCGCGTTACTCGTACGCCGGCGCAGAGTCCACCGCCGACTACCACGAGCTGCTGCGCGAGTTCCTGCAGAGCATGTGCACGCGCAGGCTCGGGCCGATCTACTGCACCTACTCCAGGCGCTACCGCGGCTATCAGGTGGATCCGCCCCGCCTGGGCTTCGAGGGGCCGTCGCTGACCACCGAGGAGCGCCCCACCGCAATCCGCTTCACGCTCTCGAAGCTCTCAGCAGTGCAGCTCACCATCGCTCGAGGCGACAGCGTGGTGTACAGCCGGCTGGCCACCTTCAGGCGCGGCACCGGCTCGTTCTCCTGGACGCCGAAGGGACCGGGGGTCGTGCGGGTCACGATTGCCGCCAAGGAGCTGCGCACCGGACTGGGCAAGCGAGACCGCGTGAGCGCCGAGATCGAGGTGGAGGGCGTGCCGGGCTAAGTCTGAACGCTCGCTGACTAGGATCGGGCGCCTGATGGCGCCCCGAACGATCCTCTACACCGGCAAGGGCGGAGTCGGCAAGACGAGCGTCGCCGCCGCCACGGCCCGTCGCTGCGCGGCCGCGGGGCTGCGCACGGTCGTGCTCTCCACAGATCCGGCTCACAGCCTGTCCGACTCGCTCGAGGCCGAGCTCGGACCCCAGCCCACCGCCGTCGCGGACAACCTGTTCGGGCAGGAGGTCCAGGCCCAGGAGGAGATGGAGCGCAACTGGGCCGGAGTGTCGGAGTGGCTGGGCGACCTGCTCGCCGAACGCGGCATCGACCGCATCTCGGCCGAGGAGCTGACCGTGCCGCCCGGCATGGACGAGCTGTTCTCGCTGCTGTGGATCAAGCGCCATCACGACGAGGGCGAGTTCGACGCGCTGATCGTGGACTGCGCCCCCACGGGCGAGACGCTGCGGCTGCTGTCGTTCCCCGACGTCGTGACCTGGTGGCTCGAGCGAATTCTGCCCTCCCAGCGAAAGCTCGCCCCCTTCGCCCGCTCGCTGTTCGACATCCCGCTGCCGGGCGAGTCGGTGTTCGAGGACGTGGAGCGCCTGGCGCGCAACCTGGTGGCGATGAACGACATCCTGCGCGACCGCTCCCACACCACGATCCGGCTGGTGATGAGCCCCGACCGCATGGTGGTCAAGGAGGCGATGCGCACCTTCACCTACCTCAACCTCTACGGCTACCTCACCGATGCCGTCGTGGTCAACCGGATACTCCCGGCCGAGGGCTACTTCGCCGAATGGCGGGCCGCTCAGGAGGAGCAGCTGGGGCTCGTGTCGTCGGCCTTCAGTCCCGTGCCCGTGCTCAGCGCCCCCTACTTCGAGCGCGAGGTGGTGGGGCCCGAGATGCTCGACCGGCTGGCCGCCACCGTCTTCGGCGAAGCCGACCCGGCGGCCATTCTCCACGACCGGGTGAGCCACGAGCTGGCCACCGACAACGGGCGCGCCACCCTGCGCGTCGAGGTGCCGTTCGCCGACCGAGGCGAGCTGAGCCTGAAGAAGATCGGCCTCGAGGTGATCGTCCGCGTGGGCGCCCAGAAGCGAACCATCATGCTGCCGCCCGCCCTGGCCGCATACGCCACCCGGGGCGCGCGACTGGACGACGGGGCACTCGAGATCGTGTTCGAGAAGAGCGACTGATGCACACCGAGCCGACCGAGCCCGCCGGCGGAAGCGACGCGCAGCCGCCTCGCTCCGAACCGCCCCCGCCGCCGCCTCCCTCTCCTCCTCCTCCTCCTCCGGGTCAGGCCTTCGACCTGAGCGCCCTGTTCGTGCTCCTCGACGGGCTGCGCCGGGCGGCTCCGGGCGAGCTCGAGGGACAGATGACCAGGTTGATCCGGGAGTTCCTGCTCACGCTGCGCTCCCTTATCGACTGGTACCTCGAGCGGCTGGACCGGCCCCCGCGCGAGCCCGAGGTCGAAGACATCCCGATCGAATAGCCGTCTTGAGCACTGCCCTGCAGGAGCAGCTCGCCTACCTCGAGGCCTCGAGCTCCTTTTATCGGGAGCGGCTCGCCGGCGTCCGCGAGCACGTGCACACGCCCGCCGATCTGAGAAGGCTTCCGTTTACCACGAAGGACGAGCTGCGCGAGGGCCAGCGCCGGGATCCGCCCTTCGGCCCTCACCTGTGCGCCGCGCGTGAGCGGCTGGTGCGGCTGCACGTGACCTCGGGCACGACCGGCGAGCCGGTGGCGATCGGCCTCACGCTCAAGGACCACGAGGCCAACTCGGCCGTCGGGGGCGCGGCGTTCGGGATAGCCGGACTCGAGCCCGGGGACGTGGTGGCCCACTGCCTCAACTACGCCCTCTACGCCGGCGGCATCGCCGACCACATGGCTCTCGAGCGCAGCGGCGCGACGGTGGTGCCGGTGGGCACCGGCCAGTCCCGGCGGCTGCTCGACCTGATCCCGCGGCTGGGGATCACCGCCATCTTCGGCACCCTGTCCTTCCCGGCCTATCTCGCCGCCCGCGCGCGCGAGGCCGGACTGGACCCTGCCGCGCTCGGGTTGCGCCACATCGTCACCGCGGGCGAACCCGGTGCCGGGCTGGCGGCCGTCCGAGGGGAGATCGAGGCCGGCTGGGGCGCAACGGTCGCCGACACCTTCGGGATGAGCGACATCTGGTCGACCATGGCGGGCGCCTGCGGCGAGAGCGAGGGCCTGCACCTCACGGTGGACGGCCACGCCGTGCTCGAGCTGGTGGACCCGGACTCCGGAGACCCGCTCGAGCAGGAGGACGGCACGGACGGCGAGCTGGTGTGGACCCACGTGGACCGCGAGGCCTCGCCGCTGCTGCGGTATCGCTCCGGCGACCTGGGCCGGGTGTGGACGTCACCCTGCCCGTGTGGGCGCGCGACGCCGCGCATCTCGATTCACGGCCGGCGCGACGACATGCTGCGGGTGCAGGCGGTGAACGTCTACCCCCAGGCGATCGGGACGATCCTCTCCGCCGACCGGCGACTGGGCCGTCACTGCGTGGTGGTCAGGGGCGATCCGGTGAGGCCGCCCGTGGAGGTGTACGTAGAGGCCCCCGCCGGTGCCGACCTGGCGCCGGTGGAGGCCGAGCTGCACGCCGTGCTGCACGCCCGATTTGCCGTCACCAGGCTCGCACCCGGGTCGCTGCCGGCCGCCGAGCACAAGACCCGCCTCGTTCACCGGACCGCCCGTGGCGACCAGCCGCCGGACGCGGTGGCGAAGCTCCGAAGGGAGAACGACTCATGACCGTGACCACGACCGACCTGGGCGCCGCCCGCGTGATCGGCTGGGACCGCCGGGAGCGACTCAACGCCTGGGAGCTGTCCACGATGACCGCGATCGCCGACGCCATCGAGGAGGCCGGCAGCCAGGAGGCCGTGCGCTGCGTGGTGCTGCGCGGCGCCGGCGACCACTTCTCCGCCGGCGACGACCTGCACGCGGCGCTGGCGGCCGACGCCGACGCCTGGGCGGCGACGATCGACGCCTTCCAGCGCCTCACCCGCGTCGTGCTGGCCGCGCCCGTCCCGGCGATCGCGGTGATCGACGGAGTGTGCGTGGGCGGCGCCCTGGAGTTCGCGGCGAGCTGCGACCTGCGCCTGTGCAGCGACCGCGTGCGGCTGCTCACCCCGGAGGTCGGCATCGGCCTCGTGGCCTCGAACGCGTCGACGCTGCTGCTCCCCGAGCTGCTGGGCGAGACGGCCGCGCGCGAGCTGTTGCTCTCCGGAGAGCCGCGCGACGCCGGCTGGGCACTCGAGCGCGGGTTCGCCACCGAGGTGGTGGCAGCGGCCGAGCTGGACGCGCGGGTGGAGCACTGGGCGGAGGTCTTCTCGCGCAGCTCGCGCGTGGCGGTGGCCGCTACCAAGGCGATGCTCAACCAGCGCCTCGGCGACCTCGCGGAGGCGGCGATGGAGCGCGAGACCGATCACTGCGTGCGCCTCTTCGGCGAGGGGGACGCGCGCGCGGCGCTGCAGGCCTTCGCCGAGCGGCGCAGCCGGGACGGCTAGCTCGGCTCCTCCACCCGCGGGGCCGGCGACCCGGCGCGCACGGCCTCGAGCTGGGCCGCGAAGGCCAGCCCGAGGAACAGCGCCACCGAGGTGAGGAAGGCCCAGAGCAGAACGCCGATCGTGCCCGCCACCGGCCCGTAGGTGGCCCCGAACGAATCGGTGAGCTCGAGCGACACCCAGAGGCCGCCCATGAAGACCAGCCACAGCGCGGCGGCCACTCCCGCCCCGAAGGCCAGCCACGACGCCTCCGGCTGCCGGCGCCGTGGCGCCCATTGAAACAGCAGCGCCACCGCAGCGAGCACGAAGGCCAGGCCGAGCGGCCAGCGCGCCAGGCGCCAGACCGTGTCGATCGTCGCGCTCCAGTCCATGGACTCACGGATGGCCGCGCCGCCCACCAGCAGAATCACCGACGACAGCGCCAGAACTCCGGCGGACAGCGCCAGCAGCAGGGCCCGCAGGTACTTGACGTGGAACGGGCGGTCGCGCTCGACTCCGTAGATGCGGTTGGCGCCGCGCTCGACCTGAGCCATCGCCGTCGTACCCGCGGCCATGGCGGCGATCCCGCCCGCGGCGAGCGCCGTCTCGCCCGACTCGCGTCCGGCCGCGGTGGACCCCTGTTGCAGCGCCTCGGTGAGGATGTCGCCGACGGCGCCCGGAGCCAGGCTCCGGATCGTGTCCTGCACGACGCGGGTGAAGTCATCCTGATCGAGCGCTGCCGCCAGGCCGACCACGGCGATCAGGGCCGGTAGCAGGGTGAGCACGATCTGAAGGGCCAGCGCCCGGGCGTGGCTGAAGCCGTCCGCGGCGCGGAAGCGGATCACGGAGTCCACGACCAGCCGCCGCAGCCCCGTCTCCCTCAGGGTCTCCAGTGCCTCGTCGCCCTCCAACTCCCCGAAGGTGCGGGGTACGCTGCCGGCGGTCGTCACGGGGAAATCACGGTCGAGGGGCTAGCCTAGTTCGCATGTGCCGCAACATCCGCACTCTCCACAACTTCGAGCCCCCCGCGACCGAGGACGAGGTGCAGGCCGCCGCGCTCCAATACGTGCGCAAGATCAGCGGCTACACCAAGCCGTCGCAGGCCAACGCCGAGGCATTCGACGAGGCCGTCGAAGCCGTGGCCAAGGTCTCTCGCCGGCTGCTCGACCAACTCGTCACCGCCGCGCCGCCCAAGGATCGCGAGGAAGAGGCAGCCAAGGCACGCGCGCGCAGCGCCGCTCGTTACGCCGCCTGACGGGCGGCGCTAACCGCCGCCGCCCGCGTTCGAGAAACGCGGCAGGCCCTTGGGGCCGGCGTCGTTGAGGATGAGCTTCCACAGCCTGCGCACCTGGGCGGGATTGCGGCCCGCGACATTGCGCAGCTCGCCGCGGTCGGACCTGCGGTCGTACAGGCGCAGCTCCTCGCGGCGGTTGCCCGAGATCAGCAGCCAGCGATCGTCGCCCGCGCTCACGTAGGTGTTGTAGGAAGCCGTGCGGTAGCCGCGCTTCTTGGACGGCTTGCCACCGTCGAGCAGCGGCGACAGGTCCACCCCGTTCATGCCCTCGATCCGGTCGACGCCGAGCATCGAGAGGACCGTCGGCCCGATGTCGTGGGTGGAGGCGTAGTAGTCGCTCACCTGGCCCTTGGCCTTGCCCGCGGGGTGGCGGATCATCATCGGTACGTGGGTGAGGGCCTGGTGCATCTCCGTGTAGCGCTTGCCCACCCAGCCGTACTCGCCGAGCAGCACTCCGTGGTCGGAGACGAGCACCACGAGCGTGTTCTCCTCGAGGCCGAGGTTGGCCAGCCGGTCGAGGAAGCGGCCCAGCCAGGTGTCCACCAGCGAGACCTCGGCGGCGTAGAGCTGACGCATCCGGCGGAGCAGGCCCTGCGAGAGGCCGAGCTCGCGCCACTGGCCGGAGGGCGTGGGGAACGGCTGGATCGGCTCGACCCCGTCGGCGCGCGGCGGTCCGTAGAGGTCCACCAGCCGGCGGGGAGCGTCCCAGGGCTCGTGGGCGTCGAAGGAGTCGACCACCAGCGCGAACGGCTGCTTGGCCCGTGCCCACTCGATCCAACCCATCCCCTTGCGAAACACCTTGGCCGCGTTGTAATCCTGCTCGCGCCGGTCACGCGGGTTGACCGCGAGGTAGGCGGTCATGCGCGGCTCGGCGCGCCCGTCGCGCATCGACGGCGGCAGATAGCGATCCACCTGCCTCTGGGAGACGCTGCGCTTCGGCTTGCGCCGCACCGGCACCTGGCCGTCCACCAACTCCACGCGGTCGAACTTCCCGCGGAAGCGTTGGTGCACGGGCAGCAGGAGGTGCGGATTGTCGGTGACGTAGCCGGTGGTCCACCCGTTGCGCCGCAGCACCTCGGTCCACATCTCGCCGGTGCGCCCGATCGGCTCCCAGCCGGGCTGTGGCGGCAGGTCGTCCCAGCGAGGCTTCCAGCCGCGGAAGGGGAACGTGCGCTTCCCCTCCATGATCGCCCGGCGCGCGGGGATGGTGGGCATGCCCTCGGGATAGGCGTTGGAGAAGCGCAGGCCCTGCTGCATCACCTTGTTCATCGCGTCGGTTCGCGCGCGCGGCCCGTAGATGTGGTCGGCCCGCAGGCTGTCCATCACCACCACCACGACGTTCATGGCGTTCGGCGGGGGCGGCGCCGTGGTGCGCGTCTGAGCCGACGATTCGTCGTCGTTCGAGCAACCGGCTCCGCCGAGCAGCGCGAACCCGGCCGCGCCGGCTCCGCCGGCGCGAATCAGATCGCGTCGGGTGAGATCTCTCGCCACGGTTTGGCTACCGGCCTCGGGTGATGTCGATGGCGCGGATGGCGTGCTCGTCGGGCAGTTTGTCGAGCACCTCTCGGGTCAGGCGCTGCACATCGGTCTCGTCGTGGCCGAAGTCGTCGAGGAACGACTTCAGCGCGGTCCAGGTGATCTTCATCTGGGCCGCGGTCAGCTCGAGCCGGTAGGCGGTCTCGTCGGGTGCGATCAGGTCTGGATCGGGCTCACTCATGGCGCGCAACACAGTACAAGGGGCCGCGCCACTAGTCTTCGCCTTCGTGGCCAAGACCTGGGTTCTCACCGGCTCACTCGACAACTTCCGCGCCACGCGTGAGCACGGATTCACGGTGATCGGCGCCAAGGAGGGCCGGCGCGGCATGGCCGAGCAGATCACCCCCGGGGACCGCATCGTCTTCTATGTGACCGGGGTCCAGGCCTTCGGCGGCATCGTCCGGGTCACGAGCGAGATGTACGAGGATCGCGAGAAGATCTGGCCGGGCAAGCCGGGCAAGGTGGATCTCTACCCGTGGCGATTCTCCACCGAGCCCGAGATCGTCCTGGGCGAGGACGAGTTCGTGCCCGCGGGCGAGCTCGCGCCCGAGCTCGAGCACGTGCGCAAGTGGCCGCTGGAGCACTGGCACCTCGCCTTCCAGGGCCAGCTCAGGACGGTGCCCGAGGCCGATGCCGAGCTCCTCGGGCAGCGCATCCGCGAAGGGGCTCGCGCGGCGGCGTGAGCCGCTTCGATGGCTGACCTCGCGCAGCGCGTGCTCAGCGCGCTGCGGGCGCTGAACTTCGAGCAGAGAGTCGCGGCCGCCGCCGCGCTGCTGCTGGTGGTGAGCACATTCGGCCCGTTCTCGTTCGTGGAGGCGGCCGAGGTGCTGCTGGCCCTCGGGGTGCTGGCGCTCCTGTTCGCCCGCGGCGAGGGCAGGGCCTTTCACCTGCCCTTCGGCGACGGCACGATCATCGCGGGCGCCGGCCTCTGGGCCGCCGCCCTGATCGTGGTGCGCCTGTTCGACCGCTCTCTGGGCCAGAACCTGCTGGCGCTGGCCTGCGCGGCGCTGCTGTTCCTGGCCGGTGCGCGCGAGCGGGCCAAGCACCCGCCCGACGATCTCCCCGACGAGGAGCAACCCCCGCCGAGGGAGCGGCGCCGGCGCGCGCGTCGCGGGCGCTCCCCGGCCGGACCGGGGGCCGAGACCGAGCCGTTGCCGCCGCCCGAGTTCGAGCCGTACCGGGCCGAGGCCGGCGAGCAGCTGCGACTGGGGCCGGAGGGCGAGGAGGAGGCCGACGACTCGGACGAGACGGCCGAGACCGAGCCGCTGCCGCCGTCCACCGAGGTCGAGCCGCAGAGCGCGGCCGGGCGGCGCGGGCGGCGGCGGCCACGGCCCTGACGGCTGCGCTCCGCTCGCCTCTGCGCGGCGGGATCGGCGTGGTCCGATCGGCTGGGAGGGGTGCTGCCCGGAAGCCGTTACCTCGCATGGATCCTCGCCCTTGACAGCCCGCTGTTCGTCGGTATCGTGCTCAACCGTACGGTTTATAAACTGTTGAGATGACCACCGACCAGCTCACCACCACCTTCGCCGCGCTCGCCGACCCCACGCGCCGGTCGATCCTCGCGCGGCTCTCCGAGGGCGAGGCCACGGTCGGCGAGCTGGCCGAGCCGTTTCCGATGACCCTGCAGGCGCGTCTCCAAGCACCTCAAGGTCCTGGAGCGCGCGCGGCTCATCACGCGCGGGCGCAGCGCGCAGCTGCGGCCGTCGCGCCTCCAGGGCGAGGCGCTCAAGGAGGCCGCCGACTGGCTGGCGGAATACCGGGTCTTCTGGGAGGAGAGCTTCGACCGGCTCGAGGAGCACCTGAGCGAGATTCAGAGGGAACCGCGGCCGTGAGCGAGGCGACGCCCGAGACCGTCGGCGAGCGGGAGATCACCATCACCCGCGTGTTCGAGGCGCCCCGCGAGCTCGTGTGGAGGGCCTGGACTGAGCCCGAGCGGCTGGCGCGCTGGTGGGGCAAGCGCGGCTGGAACGCCGTGCCCGCCTCGATCACCATGGACGTGCGGCCGGGTGGCGCCTTTCGCGTGACCACGGTCAACGAGGAGGACGGGACTGAGATGCCGACCGAGGGCGTCTACCGCGAGGTCGTCCCGCCGGGGCGGCTGGTGTTCGCCGAGACGCCGCGCGAGAACTGCCACGAAGGCGCCGTGGGCTCGGTGACGCTGACGGACCTGGGCGACGGAACCACGGAAATGGTCTTCCGGACCACCATCTGGGCTGACGGTGAACTGACGGACTCGGCCGCGGGCGGGCTGGCCAGCGCGTTCGACCGGCTCGCCGAGACCCTGACCTGAGGAGAGCACCACGAATGGACTACCGACTCGAAGTCGTCGTCGTTCCCGTCGCCGACGTGGACCGGGCGAAGGACTTCTACGAGGCAAGGATGGGCTTCAACGTCGATCACGACACCAGTCCGGCCGAGGGGGTGCGCGTCGTGCAGCTCACGCCCCCCGGCTCGGCCTGCTCGATCGTGATCGGCACCGGGCTCGCGCCGATGGAGCCTGGCTCGGTGAAGGGCCTGCAGCTGGTGGTCACCGACATGGACGCCGCCGTGGCCGACCTCTCGGGCCGCGGCGTGGATTTGGGCGAGGTGCAGGAGCTGGGCCCGCCCGACTCATCCGGCTACAAGTTCGTGTTCCTCAACGATCCCGACGGCAACGGCTGGGCCGTTCAGGAGATCCGGCCGTGACGGCCGGATCGCCGCTGGTCGGCGGCGTGGACTTCGTGACCGTGCCCACGCGCGACTTCGACGCAGCCGTGGAGTTCTACGGCACGGTGCTGGGTCTCCCCAACCCGGTGCGCTACGGAAGCATGCCCGGCGCCGAGTTCGAGACCGGCAACCTCACGCTTGCGGTCCTCGAGATCGAGCGCTTCGGCGGCACCTTCGCACCCAGCACCAGTGCCGTGGCGCTGCGAGTGGACGACGTGGCCGCCCGGCGCGCCGAGCTCGAGGGCCGGGGAGTCGAGTTCTCCGGTGACATCGTGGACAGCGGCGTGTGCCACCAGGCCTACTTCAAGGACCCGGACGGCAACCCGCTGATCCTGCACCACCGCTACGCGCCGCGGGAGTAGTTGGGCTGGGTCGCAGCCCGTGCCGGGCGCCCTCGCATCAGCAGCAACCCGGTCACGGCCGCCAGGACCTGAGCGCAGGCAGCCACGATCATCGCCTCGGCCGAGCCGAGTCCCGTGGCCACCGGTCCGGCCAGCGCCGCGCCCATGGCGAACGAGCCGACCTTGAGCCCCGCCGCCGTGGTGAACACCTGGCCGTACAACGACGGCGACACCACCTGCTGGCGCACGGCGAACTGCGCCGCCAGGGCGGGACCGTCGACCGACGCGGCCAGCGCGATCAGCGCCAGCAACACCGCCAGCGAGCCGGCCAGCGGCCACAGCAGCATCAGAACACCGAAGATCGCGTAGCCCGCCAGCACGATCCGCTCGGGCGGGAAGCGCCGCTGGATGCGCACCAGGCTGAGCGCGCCGAGCGTGGACCCCACCGCGAAGGCGGCCCACATGTAGCCGGCGGCACTGCGCTCCACGCCCAGATGCTCGACCGCGAACAGTGGGAAGGCCACGGTCATCAGGCCGAGCCCGGCGAGCCCGATGGCGCCCGCCGCGGTGATCCCGCGCAGCTCGGGGACGGACGCGATCTGGCGCAGGCCGGCCGCGGCCACCCCGAACAGGGTCCGGCCCTCCCGCTCGCGCGGCTCGCTGTCGAGCCGAGGGATCCGGACGATGAGCCCGAGGGCGCAGAGCGCCAGCGCGGCCTCCACGAGCAGTGGCGCCGCGGGACCCACGGCCGCCGACAGCGTCCCGGCCAGCGCCGGCCCGATCACGAGAGCCGAGTTGAAGCTGCTGGTCTCGAGGGCGTTGGCCGGTGGGAGCAGCTCGTCGGGCACGATCGCCGGGATCAGGCTGGTGAAGCCCCCGAACGACAGCGGATAGGTCAGCCCCGCCACCAGCACCACCAACGGGATGGTCCAGTCGGGCGCGTTGCCGACCATGAGGACCACGGCCAGCAGCACCGCCGCGATGAGCAGCTGATCGGCCACCATCAGCACGCGCCGGCGGCCGGTGAGGTCGAGCCAGGCGCCGAGCAGCGGCCCGGTGACCAGGCTGGGCAGGGTGATCGCGGCCACGGTCGCCCCCGCCAGCCCGGCGCTCCCGGTCCGGTCGAGCACCAGCAGCACCACGCCGACGCTGAACATCTCGTCCGAGACACGCGCGAGCGTCGCCGCCGAGACGAAGCGCAGATATCCCGGCTGCGCGCGCAGCCGATTCAGCGAGTCGCGGTCCACCGCCCGATGGTGGCAGGCGGCGCCCGGCCGGTCTAAGGGGCCGGTGGAATGGCCTGCTTGAAGCGGAAGCGGAAATCGGGATCGACCGTCTTCTTGATCTGGCGCAGGCGCGGCAGGTTGCCGGCGTAGTACGCCTGCTGCCAGCCCGAGAGCTGAGGATCGATGTAGTTCTGGTAGGCCTGCCCGGACGCGAACGGCCGCAGCGCTCGCCAGACGCCGTTGATCCACCGGTTGGCCGCGCGCCCGCCGCCGCCGCTGAAGTAGGCGCCGTACTGGAGCGAGAAGAGCATGTCGCGGTGAACGAAGGCCGTGGCGTCGGCGGCCGGCCGGTTGTAGGCGCCGCCGTAGGCGTCGAGGATGAGCGCGCCCGAGCCGCCGCCCGAGCGCTGCCGCCGCTCGATCCAGCTGACCATCGTCGAGCGCGCTCTCGCCGACAGGGGCTCGTCGAAGTACTGGGACTTGGCGTAGAAGCTCGCGCGCGGAAGCTGGCCGCCCGGGAAGGTGCCGCTCGTGTGGCAGGACCGGAAGCTGCGGTCGGCGCAGCCCGCCCAGCGCAGCTGCAACGCCAGGTAGCCGGTGGTGCCCACGCTCACGCGTGCGCCGCTCACCCGGGCCAAGGGCCGGATCAGGCTGCGCAGCTTGGCCGGCGAGCCGAAGTACTGGCCGAGCGCCGTGATCTGGGGCGAGCCGGACCCCGTGCCCAGCGAGCAGATCGAGGTGAGCTCGGGCGGCGCCTCGGGAGCGAAGCGCTGCCAGGCCGCCAGCACGGCGCTTGCCTGTGACCAGGGAAAGGAGATGAAGAACCACGCCGCCCGGCGTGCGCGATGCGTCTGGAGGGTCAGCGCGGTGGCGATCCCGAAGTTGCCACCGCCCCCGCCCTGGCAGGCCCAGAACAGGTCCTCGTCCGAGTTCGCGTCCACCTGCCGGATGCGCCCGTCGGCGGTGACGATGGTGACGGCGCGGAGGTTGTCGGTCATGAGGCCCCAGCGACGGCCGGCCAGCCCATGCCCGCCACCGAGCGCGAGGCCGGCCACGCCCACCGACGGACACGATCCTCCGGGCACGGTCAGTCCCCGGCGAGCCAGGGAGGAATACATATCGATCAGCTGCGCGCCGGCGCCGAGAGTCGCCCGGCCGCCCGACACGCGCACTCCGTTCATCCTCGAGAGGTCGACCACCACGCCGTTGCCGGTGGTCGAGTAGCCCGCGTAGCTGTGCCCTCCGGAGCGGGCCACCACGCTGACGTCGAAGCGGTTGGCCCACCTCACCACGGCGGCCACGTCCTGGGTGGACACCGGCTGGACCACGGCGTCGGGGCGGGTGCCGTCGTAGCGCAGGTTGTAGACCAGCCGAGCCTTGTTGTAGCCCGGCGTGCGCGGCAGCAGCACCTTGCCCTTGACCGCCGACCGCAACGCGCGGGCGGCCTGCGGGGAAAGCGAGGAGGACTCGGCGGTGACGCCGGCGAGGCCCTGTCCGGGCAGGGCGAGCGCAAGAGCGCCCCCGGCCGCCCCGGTGAGGAACTCGCGACGGTCGAGTCCGGCCACGCGCCGACTCTAACCGCTCAGGCCGGACTCGGCTCGGATTCCTGCGATCGGCCGCGGCCCCAGTCGCAGGGCGACTGGCGCGAACCCTCGTTGGTGGCTCCCACCAGCTGGCCGCCGGGGCAGTCGCGGGCCTCCACCCGCCGGGTCGGGTTGACGATCCCGATCAGGCCGAGGATGCCCCCCAGCGCCACCAGCACCGTGGCGATGGCGATGCCGATGCGGAAGGCGTCCACCGAGGCGCTCTCGGCCGCCGCCGACACCTCGCGCTGCACCGCCGGCGGGGCATCGGGCACGGCCACGTCGGTGAGCGGCTGTTGCTTGGCCTCGGCCACCGCCGGGGCCACGTCGGGCCGCTGCGCACGGTCGCCCAGCTCGTCGTCGAGCGCCGAGCCGAAGGCGGCCGCCACCACGGCACCCACCGCGGCGATGGCCACCAGGCTGGCCACGCGGGCGATCGCGTTGTTCACGCCGGAGGCGATGCCGGCGTTGCGCTCGTCGGCGTCGGCGAGCACCGTGGCGGTGAGCGGCGCCACCGTCATCGACAGGCCGAGCGCGAACACGAGCAGCCCGGGCAGCAGGTCGGTGACGTAGTCCACGTCGGCGTCGAGCCGCAGGAACCACGCCAGGCCGACGGCTGCCACCAGGGGGCCAACGCCCATGAAGAAGCGCGGCCCGTGCCTGTCGGCCAGCGCCCCGAAGCGCGTGGAGAGAAGGAACATGACGATGGTCACCGGGATGCTGGCCGAGCCTGCCTCCAGCGCGTCGTAGCCCGCCACCTGCTGGAGGAACAGCACGAGGAAGAAGAACAGCAGCCCGAGGCCGCCGTACATCGAGAAGGTCTCGAAGTTGCCCAGCGCGAAGTTGCGGCGCCGGAACAGGCCGAGCGGGAGCATCGGGTGGGCGGTGCGCGACTCCCAGACGAGGAAGGAGGCGAACAGCAGCGCCCCACCGGCGAGCGTGCCGAACACGGCCGGGCTGTCCCAGCCGCGCAGGGGCTGTTCGATCAGCCCGAAGGTCATGGACGCGAGCCCCAGCGCGCACAGGGTGGCGCCCACGAAGTCGACCTTGGCCTCCGGATCGCGGCCGCGGCCCTCGGGCACGGCGCGGACCACCAGCAGCAGCGTCACCAGGACGATCGGGATGTTGATGGCGAAGATCCAGCGCCACGAGGCCGCATCCACGAGCTGGCCGCCCACCACCGGCCCCAGCACCGTGCCGATCCCGCCCCAGGCGGTCCACGCGCCCACGGCCTTGCCGCGCTCGTCCGGCGGGAAGGCGGCCACGATCACGGCGAGGGCCGCGGGAGTGAGCAGCGCGCCGGCCACGCCCTGCAGCGCACGGCTGAGCACCAGCAGCTCGATCGTGGGCGCCAGCGCGCAGAACAGCGAGGTCACGCCGAACAGCGCTGTGCCCAGGAAGAAGACCCGGCGCTCACCGAACAGGTCGCCCAGCGAGCCGCCGATCAACAGCAGCGAGCCGAGCGTGACCAGGTAGGCGTTCGAGGTCCACTGCTGGCCGGCGAGCCCGCCCCCCAGGTCGTCGGCGATCGCCGGGAGCGCGATGTTGACCACGGTGGAATCGACCGTGACGACCGTGGTGCCGAGGATCGCGGCTACCAGCACCAGCCGCTTCTCAGCGGCGCTCAGGCCGGGATCAGTCTGGTCCTGCGCCATTCACGGCGTCCGCGTCGCGCGGCTCCGGCCCCACGTAGCGCGCGCTCGGCCGGATCAGCCGCGCCTCGCGCTTCTGCTCCATGATGTGAGCCGCCCAGCCACCCACACGGGCGCAGGAGAACAGCGGCGTGAACAGGTCCGGCGGCACGTCGGCGAAATCGAGCACCACAGCCGACCAGAACTCCACGTTGGTGGCCAGCACGCGGTCGGGCTTGCGCGCCTTGAGCTCGGCCAGCGCGGCCGCCTCCAGGCGCTCCGCCACCTCGAGCCGAGGGGCGCCGATCTCCTTGGCCGTGCGTCGCAGCACGCGGGCGCGCGGGTCCTCCGCCCGGTAGACGCGGTGGCCGAAGCCCATCAGGCGCTCACCGCGGTCGAGCGCGTCCTTGACCCAGCGCTCGGCGTCGCCCGTCTCCTCCACGCCGTCCAGCATCTGGAGCACCCGCGAGGGCGCTCCGCCGTGGAGCGGCCCCGAGAGCGCGCCCACGGCCGCCGACAGGGCGGCGCCCACGTCGGCGCCCGTCGAGGCCACCACACGGGCGGTGAAGGTCGAGGCGTTCATGCCGTGCTCGGCGGCCGAGATCCAGTAGGCGTCGATGGCCTTGACGTGACGCGGATCGGCCTCGCCTCGCCAGCGGATGAGGAACCGCTCGGGGATGGACTGCGCCTTGTCGATCTCCAGCTGGGGCACGGGCGGGCGACCGACCCCGCGGGCGGACTGCGCCACGAACGAGAGTGCCATGACCGAGGTCCGCGCGAGGTCCTCACGGGCCTGCTCGTCGGAGATGTCGATCAGCTGCTGAAGGCCCCACTCGGGGGCGAGCATGGCGAGCCCGGCCTGGAGGTCGACCCGTGGATCGCCGGTGCGGACGGTAAGCGGATGAGGCTGGGCGGGCGGCAGCCCGGGGTCGTACTGGCCGTCCACGAGCAGCCCCCAGACCTTCTCGAAGGGCACGCGGCCGACGAGATCCTCGATGTCGACACCGCGGTAACGAAGCGCGCCGCCCTCCTTGTCGGGCTCGGCGATCGTGGTGTCGAAGGCGATTACTCCCTCGAGTCCCGAGGGGACCTCGATGAGCGCCATGGAAGCCTCCTTGGGACGACGGCAGGACGTTTCTGAGAATACTTGGGTCGTCATGCCCGCCTCCGTGCGCATCGCCACCGCCGAGGACGCCGAGGACGTCGCTCGCCTCCTGATCGCCTTCCGCAACTGGACCGGGCGCAGCGAGCCCGGCGACGAGAGCTTTCGGGCGAGCGTCAGGCAGCTGCTCGGCGATCCCGGCACCGAGTACCTGCTGGCCGGCGATCCACCCGCCGGCGTCGCGCAGCTGCGCTACCGCTACGGCATCTGGTACGCGGCCCACGACTGCTGGCTCGAGGACCTCTACGTATCCGACACCGCCCGCGGGAGCGGATTGGGCCGCGCGCTGGTGGAGGCGGCGTTCGAACGCGCGCGCGCCCGTGGCTGCCGGCGCATCGAGCTCGACGTGGACGAGGCCAACCACCCCGCCGTCGCTCTCTACGAGTCGCTCGGCTTCGCCTCGGGCACGGGCCCGGGAGAGCGCAACCTGTTCATGCGCCGGCGCTTCTGAGGCGCCGCGTTCAGCGCTCGAATACGCGGGTGAGCGCGGCGTCGAGGACTCCCGCGGGCCCGCGCGAGGCGAGCTTGGCCAGGCGTTCCGCGCCGGTGGGGTTGAGGACCTCGTCGTCGTCCTCGATCGCGCTCACGATCTTCTCGGCCCACTCTCGGGGCTCGATCCCGTCGAGCTTCGAGGTGTCCGCGACGTGCGGCTCATAGTCCTCGCGCACCTCCTCGAGCATGTCGGTCTCCACGCCGGGAGTGACGAGATGCAGCACCCCCACCGGGCTGTCGTCGAGCTCGCGTCGCAGGGCTTCGCTGAAGCCGACGACCGCCGACTTGCTCGCCGAGTACACGGCAGCGCCGGGGAAGTGGGCGTAGCCGGCAATGCTCGCGTTGTTCACGATCCTGCCGTGGCCGCGAGCCAGCATCGGGGGCAGCAGTCGATAGGTCAGGTGCACCAGGCCGGCCACGTTCACCTGAAGCAGGTCGTAGTACTCGGTCAGGTCGCCCTGGTCGAACAGCCCGCCGGCGAACTGACCGGCGTTGTTGACGAGGACGTCGACCCGGGTGTCGCCGAGCTCGGCGAGCGACTCCTCGATGGCCTCGCGCGACGACAGCTCCATGCGCACGGGCCGCACGACACGAGCCGAGCCGCCCGGCACGAGCTCGAAGTCGTCTGGGTTGCGCATGCCGCTGAGCACGTGGACGTCGCGGGTGGCGAGCTCCTCCACGATCGCCCTGCCGATGCCCTGCTCTGAGCCTGTGACGAGGATGGTCTGTCCGGAAAGATCCATGTTGGCCTGATCCCCGGGCTAGGGCTGAAGCACCACCTTGATCGCGCCATCCTCCTTCTTCTGGAAGATCTCGTAGCCGTGCGCCGCCTCGTCGAGCGCCAGGCGGTGGGTCACGAGATCCCCGGTACCCAGCGGATCGCCGTCGTCGGTGAGCAGGGGGATGATCTCGTCCACCCAGCGCCGCACGTTGGCCTGGCCCATGCGCAGCTGGAGCTGCTTGTCGAACAGCTGCATCATGTTCATCGGGTCCTGAGCGCCGCCGTAGACGCCGCTGATCGACACGGTGCCGCCGCGGCGCACGGAATCGATGCACCCCTGCAGGGCCACCAGGCGATCGACGCCCGCCTTCTCGATGATCGGCCGGGCCAGGGCGTCGGGCACCAGCCCCGCGGCGGCCTGGGCCACCTCGCCCAGCGGAGCGCCGTGGGCCTCCATGCCGACGGCGTCGATCACGGCGTCAGCACCGCGGCCGGCGGTGCGCTCTCTGATCGCGTCGGCCACATCGTCGACCTCATCCAGGTTCACGGTGTCGACGCCGTGGCGGCGGGCCATCTCGATCCGCTCCGGCACTCGATCGACCCCGATCACCTGGCCGGCCCCCTGGTGGCGGGCCACGCGGCAGCACATCTGTCCGATCGGCCCGAGGCCGAAGACGGCCAGCGACCCGCCCTCGGGGGCGTCGGCGTAGGCCACGGCCTGCCACGCGGTGGGCAGCACGTCGGAGAGGAACACGAAGCGCTCGTCGGGCGGCCCCTCGGGAACCTTGATGGGCCCGAAGTGGGCCTGCGGGACGCGCAGGAACTCGGCCTGGCCGCCCGGCACCTGGCCATAGAGCTTGGTGTAGCCGAGCAGCGCCGCGCCCTTGTCCTGCTCGCGCACCTGGGTGGTCTCGCACTGCGAGTACAGCTGGCGGTCGCACATCCAGCACGCGCCACAGGAGATGTTGAAGGGCACCACCACGCGATCCCCGGGCGCGATGTTCGTGACCTCGCTGCCCACCTCCTCCACCACGCCCATCGGCTCGTGGCCGAGGATGTCGCCCTCGTCGATGAATGCTCCGAGCACCTCGTAGAGATGCAGGTCGGAGCCGCAGATGCAGGTGGAGGTGATGCGCACCACCGCGTCGGTGGGCTGCTCGATGCTTGGGTCGGGGACCGTGTCGACACGCACGTCCCGCTTGCCATGCCAGGTGACCGCTTTCATGGCCGGGCTGCTACCCGCCCGGCCAAGGGCGAAAAGTGGCGAGAGCGCCAACCCGGAGGCGCCGTCGTTTCTCTGGGGTCGGCCGGGGTACCCGCCGCGCGTGGCCTCACTCACCTTCGACGACGGTCCGGATCCACGCGGGACCCCGCGTGTTCTCGACGCGCTGGCCGAGGCCGGGGTGCGGGCCACCTTCTTCGTGATGGCGGGCCGAGCCCGGGAATGGCCGGAGCTCGTGGAGCGCGCCGCCGCGGAGGGACACGAGATTCAGCTGCACTGCCTGGAGCACGTGCGGCACACCGAAGCATCGCGCGGGCAGGTTGAGGCCGACACCGACTCCGCTCTGGCCCTGCTCGAGCCGCTCTCCGTGCATCCCGGCCGCTGGCGTCCGCCATGGGGGGCCTGCGCACCCTGGACCCAGGACGTGGCCGGCGCCCGCGACCTTCGCCTCGCCGGGTGGACGCTCGACACGCAGGACTGGTCGGGACTTCCGGCCGAGGTGATGCTCCGGCGCAGCCTTGCCGCCGCCGGCGACGACTCGGTCGTGCTGCTCCACGACGGATTGGGCCCGGGTGCCCGTCGCGAAGGCTGCGAGCAGACCGCGGACCTGATCGTGCCGCTCGTCGAGGCGCTGCACCAGCGGGGCGTGAGCTGTGAGGCCCTCGGCGACCGCCCGGTGGCGCCGGCGTGAGCACGACCTCCTCCCCGGCCCGCTCGGATGCGCCGGCAGCGTGGCTGCGTCAGGCGCTGGCGCGGATCCAGGCCCGGGCGGAGGCCCGGGATCGGGCCCCGGCCTTTCCCGATGACGCCTTCGCCGAGCTGCGCCGGGCGGGCGCCCTGGCGCTGACGCTGCCGGCGCCAGACGGTGCGCGACTCGTCTCGCACGCCGAGGAGTGGGCCGCCGTCCGCGCGGTGGCTCGCGCCGACGCCTCGGTCGGGCGCATCTACGACGGCCATCTGAACGCCGTGGAGCGGCTGAGCGTGACCGCACCCGAGCCGCTCCGCTCCCGCGAGCTGGAGGCGGTGGCGGCCGGTGAGCTGTTGCTGGGCGTGTGGGGCGCGGATCCCGGGCCCGGTGAGGGACCGCCCGCGCGCCTGCAGCGGCGGACCGGGATCGGCACGACGCTGTCCGGCGCCAAGGTGTTCTGTTCGGGCGCCGGAGGTATCGATCGCGCCCTGGTGCTCGTCCGCGACGAGGCACCAGGTCCGCCGTCGCTGGCCTACGTCGACCTGAGCGACGGAGTCGAGATCGACCGTGGCTGGTACCGGGGCGCCGGGATGCGCGCGTCCGAGAGCCACCGGGTCGTCTTCTACGGCGCGCGGGTGCTGGCGGTCCTCGGCGAGCCGGGCGAACTGCTGCGCGAGCCCTGGTTCGGGCGGGACGCCATCCGCACAGCCGCCACCTGGGCGGGCATCGCCGATTCGGCGGCCGACGACGCACTGGACCTGTTGGCCGCGCGCGACCCGCGCTCGCCCCTCGAGGCGCTCGCCGCGGGCTCGATCGCCGCCGCTCGCAACACGATCGACGCGCTGCTCGCCGCCGCGGCGGCTCGCGCCGAGGCCGCACCGGGCGCGTCGCAGCGCCAGGAGTCGATTTTGCTGCGTGCCCAACTGGCCCAGTCCGCCGAGAACCTGCTCGACCATGCCACCCGGGCCTGCGGCTCGCGTCCACTGGCCACCGGCTCGGCGCTCGATCGCGCGCGACGCGACCTCGGCGTGTTCCTGTTCCAGCACCGTCTAGACCCTCTGCTGGTCCGCGCGGGAGAGGCGCTGCTCGATGAACTGGGCTGAGCGAATCGCCCGCGACGACCGCCTGACCGGGTCCTACTTCGACCGGCTGTACGAGCGCGACGAGGACCCGTGGAGGTTCGAGTCGAGCCCGTACGAGAAGGCGAAGTACGAGGCCACGCTCGACGCGCTGGGCTCGCCGGAGCGCCGCTTCAAGCGTGCCTTCGAGGCCGGCTGCTCGATCGGTGTGTTCACCGAGCTTCTGGCCGGGCGCTGCGATGACCTGCTCGCGGTGGATCTCTCGCCGATCGCGGTTGAGCGAGCGAAGGAACGCCTGCGCGGCCGCGACCACGTGAAGGTCGAGCAGAGGGCGCTGCCGGAAGAGCTTCCCGACGGCCCGTTCGACCTCGTGGTGTGCTCGGAGATCCTCTACTACTGGAGCGCCGGCCTGCTCGAAAGGTCCCTCGGCGATCTTGGCGGGCTGATCGGTCCGGGCGGCAGCCTCGTGGCGGTGCACTGGCGGCCACGCACCCGCAGCTACCCACAGCTGGGCGACGAGGTTCACGACCGTCTGAGCCAAGGGCTCGAAGCTCTCGTGCACGCGCGATCGGTCACCGAGCCGCTCTACCGACTCGACCGTTGGGACCGGCGGGCGTGAGGCAGGCAGAGCTGGTGATCGTCGGCGGCGGAGCCGCCGGGCTCGCGGCCGCGCGCGGATATCGGGATGCCGGCGGTGGCGGCGAGGTCGTGATGCTGGCGGGGGAGCCGCGGCCGCCCTACCGCCGGCCGCCGCTCACGAAGGAGTACCTGCGAGGCGAGCTCGACGCCGCAGAGCTGCCGCTCGAGGCGCCCGAGTGGTTTGCGCAGAACCGCGTGCGGATCGAGACCGGCACGTGGGCGGCGAAGCTGGATCCCGGCGCGCGCACCGTGACCACCGAGGAGCAGGGCGAGCTGTCTTATGACCGCTGCGTGCTGGCCACCGGAGCCCGGCCCAAGCGGCCCGGACTGCCGGGAGCGGATGACCCGGCGGTGCACACCGTGCGGAGGGTCGAGGACTCCGACTGCCTTCGCCAGTTCGGGCAGGGTGACCGGGTGGTGGTGGTCGGCTCGGGGTTCATCGGCTGCGAGGCCGCGGCATCGCTGGCGATGCGCGGCGTCGAGGTCGAGCTCGCGACCGACGAGCGTCAGCCCCAGGCCGCTCGCCTCGGCGACGAGGTGGGCGCGCGGATCGCCGGCTGGTTGACAGAGGACGGCGTGACCCTGCGGCTAGGCCGCCCGGTGACGGAGATCGAGCCGGGCGGCAGGGCGCTGAGCCTGGAGGGCGGCCAGAGGATTGAGGCGTCGGCCGTCGTTCTCGCGCTGGGCATCGAGCCCAACATCGAGTTGGGCCGAACGGCGGGACTCGAGCTCGACGACGGTCGCCTCGCCTGCGACGCGTCGGGCGGCACGAGCGCCGACGGCGTTCTGGCCGCGGGCGACGTGGCCCGGCTCGACAATCCCACCGCCGGCCGGCGGATCACGGTCCAGCACTGGGGCGAGGCCCTTGCCCAGGGCGAGGTGGCCGGGCGCACCGCGGCGGGCGCCGAGGCGCGTTGGGACGCGGTTCCGGGCTTCTGGTCCACGATCGGCAGGCGAACGATCAAGCAGGCCGCCTGGGGCGACGGGCACGAGGAGATCCGCCTGGACGAGGGCGACGGCGGATGGACCGCCTGGTATGAACGCGACGGGCGTTGCGTGGGCGTGCTCGCGCACGAGCGCGACGAGGACTACGAGCGCGGATCCGACGCGGTCGCGGCGGGGGCCGGGCGGCCATGAACGCGGCTGCTCCACCCCACCCCGGACTGCGGGCCTGCGTCGTGGTGCCGGCCAAGGACGAGGAGGCGCTGGTGGGCCGCTGCCTCGACGCGCTGGCCCTGCAGCACGGAGTCGACTCGCCCAGCTACGAGGTGATCCTCGTCCTCGACCGCTGCAGCGACCGCACGCGCGCCGAGGCGCTGATGGCCGGCGCCCGGCATCCTCATCTGCGCCTGCGGCTCGTGGAGGGGCTGGGGCAAGGCGTGGGCCAGGCCCGGCGGGTGGGGATGAACGTGGCGGCGTCGCGGCTTCGCGCGGTCGGCCGGCCCCACGGCCTCATCGCGTGTACCGACGCCGACACGGTGGTTGACCGCGCGTGGGTGGCGGTTCAGCTCGAGCTGGCGGCACGAGGCGCGGTGGCCATCGGCGGGCGCATCGACATCGTCACCGACGACCTGGCCGGCCTCTCCCGACGGGCACTGGACCAGCGCAGGCTCTCCGAGGAAGGTCGCCGCTCGGCGGCGGCCGCGAGCGGCAGCGGTCTGGCCGAGCACGGCTACTTCAGCGGCGCCTCGATGTCCGTCACCGCCAGCCTCTACGGCAAGATCGGCGGGCTGGAGCCGAGGGTGGCGCTCGAGGACGAGACGCTCGAGCGAACGCTCCGCGAGCGCGGGGTGGCCATCATCCGCTCGAACACCGTCCGCGTCCGCACCTCGGGAAGGGTCGACGGTCGCGCGCCGCGCGGGCTGGCCCACGATCTGGCCGCCTCGCTCTAGGGCTCTAGTCTCAGCCCGATGCGCATCCTCGACGAGCGGGTCGACGACTACCTCCGTTCTCTGCGGCCGGAGCGCTCCCAGGTGATGGCCGAGATGGAGGCCGTCGCCGAGCGCGATTCGGTGCCGATCGTGCACTGGGAGACCGGCCGCTTCCTCGCCTCGCTGTGCCGGGCGGCGACCCCGACCGGGCCGCGCAGGCTCGGGCGTCATTCGAGCGAGCGGGCGTGGCCGATCGAGTCGAGCTGGTGGAGGGCGACGCCCTCGAGACCATCATCGCCCTCGAAGGGCCGTTCGGCCTGCTGTTCGTGGACGCCTCGAAGGGCGAGTACGAGCGCTATATCGAGCTGGCCGAGCCGCTCCTCTCCGAGCGCTGTGTGCTGGTGGTGGACAACCTGCTGATGAGCGGAGAGGTGGCGCTTCCCGACGGCGCGGAGACCCGCTGGGACCCGGACTCCCTGGTGTCGGCTCGGGCGCTGAATGCGGGCCTGCTCGAGAGCGAGCGCTGGCTGGCCTGCGTGCTGCCGGTGGGCGACGGCATCGGGTTTGGCGCCCGCCGGTAGGCGGCCGGCGTTCGCGCCTGAGTGCGCCGGGTAGCAGCGGGCTTCACCCGAACTCAGGAGCCTCATGATCCTCCGCCTCGACCGGCACGCCGCCGAGCTGCCGCCTCCCTCTGAGCCCGACCCCGCCGGGGCCCGCATCGTCCAGGAGCTGATGGGCGGCCGCTTCGGCGAGATGTCGACGCTCATGAACTACACGTTCCAGTCGTTCAACTTCCGCAACCGCCAGGATGCACGCCCCTTCTACGACCTGGTGGCCAACATAGCGGCCGAGGAGTACGGCCACATCGAGCTCGTGGCCGCCGCCATCAACAACATGCTGACCGGGGCCAGTTCCAACAGGAAGGCGCCGAACAACTCGATGACGTCGCTCAAGGACGAGGGGATCAATCCCCAGCATTTCGCCGTCGGCGGCCAGGGCGCCCTCTGCCAGGACTCCAACGGCAAGCCGTGGAACGGCGACTACGTCTTCTCCTCCGGCGACCTGGTCGAGGACCTGACCCACAATTTCTTCCTCGAGACCGGCGCTCGCAACGGCAAGCTCAAGGTCTACGAGATGTGCGACCACCCCGCGGCTCGGGCGCTGACCGGCTATCTGCTGGTCCGGGGCGGGGTCCACCAAGTGGCCTATGCGCGGGCGGTGGAGAAGCTGACGGGCGCCGACCTGGGCAAGTTGTTTCCCGCTCCGCGGATCCCCACGGACAAGATCAAGGAGTGCAAGCCGCACATCAAGAAGGGTCTGCACCTGCAGCTGTACCGCTTCTCCCCGGACGACTACCGCGAGCTGGCGGCTGTGTTCAACGGGCCACATCCCGAGACCGGCGAGGAGCTCGAGGTGGTCGACGAGGCCCCGGAGGGCGTGCCTCCCACGGACCTGCCGGCGCAGACGACGGTGTTCTCCCCGGACTACGCACCGGAGGAGATCGCCGAGATCGCCCAGAAGCTGCGCAAGCAGGCCGGCCTGCCCGACAAGCCCGAGGCCGAGGTGGTCAGCGTCTAGGCACTACGCGGCCGGGTTCTCCTCCTCGAAGGAGGTCATGTCGGTACGGTCACCCGCGAGGATGAAGATCTCGACCGAGATGTCGGCCTCGAGATCGGTTTCGCTGAGGAAGGCGCGCACCTCACGGCCGGTGGCCTGCTCGACGATGGCCGTGAACTGATCGGCCATGACGCGCTGGAAGCGGCGCCGGATCTCCTGGATGCCGTCCGACTCGCCGCGCGCGATCAGGGTGCGTTCAGCCGGCGTGAAGGTCTCCTCCAGGACCACCACCACGAGCTCCCGGTCCATGTAGACCTTGGACTTCGTGGGCCCGCGGCCGTAGTACTTGCTCTGGAGGCTCGCGATCTCGTCCGCGATCGTGGCGCGCACCTCGCCTTCCAGGTCCATAGTTCCTCTTCCGATAGCTGAAAGCGCCGTATCTAGATAGCTGGAAACAGCCAAACCGTCAACCTCGGTACGTACGCCGGACCGAGCCGGATTGACCCCTCCTGTACCGAGCGCCGTATCGGTGTGGTGGACCAACGGCAGACATTGATAACGGGCGCCACCGGCTTCGTGGGCGCACATCTGGTTGAGGCCTTGAGGGACCGCCCCGGCGAGCTGCGGGTGATCGTGCGCGACGCGGCCAAGCTCGGCGACCCGCGCAGCCTCAGCGTCGTGGAAGGCGACCTCGGCGACGAGAGCGCGCTCGAGGAGGCCCTGAGCGGCTGCCGGACCGCGTACTACCTGGTGCACTCGATGGAGCCGGGCCACGACGAAGAGTTCGCCGAGCGCGACCGCGAGCTCGCCGAGGGCTTCGTGGCCGCGGCCGAGCGGTCGGGTGTAGAGCGCTTGATCTACCTCACCGGCATCGTGCCGGCCAACGGTGCCAGCGAGCATCTGCAGTCGCGCCACCAGGTCGAGGAGGTGCTGGGCGGTAGCTCACCCGAGCTGGTGAGTCTCAGGACGTCGATGGTCGTGGGGGCGCAGAGCGATTCCTTTCGCACCCTCGCGCAGATCGTGGACCGGCTTCCGGTGCTCGCGCTTCCGAGCTGGCGCGACATGCGCAGTCAGCCGGTGGCCATCGCCGACGTGGTGGCCGCACTGGTGGCCGCGGAGCGAGTGGCGCCCGGGATCTACGAGATCGCCGGTCCCGACACCCTGACCATGGAGGAGATGGTCGGGGCGATCGGCGAGCTCAACGGCGGGGTGAAGCCCAGTGTGCCGCTGCCCTTCAGCTCGAGCCGGCTGGAGGCCGCCGCCGCTGCGCTCGTGACCGACTCGTCGCGCGAGGTCCTCGAACCGCTGATGGAGGGCCTGCACGAGGACCTTGTGGTGGATGAGAACTCGCTGGAGAGCGTGTTCGGCGTGTCGCCCACCCCGTTTCGGAGCGCCGCCGCGTCCGCGCTCGATCAGCTGCACGAGGGCTGAGATGCCCGAGCGAACGTCCGACGGACGCTACGTCGTCATCGACGGCCGCCGCTGGCGTGCCAGCGATCCGTCGCTGCCCGAGGAGCGCCGGCGCGAGCTCGTTCGCGAGCTCATGTCGGCTCGCTCCTCGGTGGGCTGGGCCAAGCGCAAGAAGGACAAGGAGGCCGAACGCCGCGCCCGCGACCGCGTTCACGCGGCCAAGGTGGCGCTCGGCGAGCGCGGCCCACGCTGGTGAGAGAAGTCCTAGCGGGCGTCGTTGCGGTCGACCGGGCGGCTGCGGTCCCCGGGCGTCCAGGCGGCTTGCTGGTGGCGCGTGGCCTGGCCTGAGCCGGCCGGCGCGGAGCCGCCGTCCTCCTCCTCACTGCTCAACAACCGGCGAACGGGTCCGCGCTCCTCGCCCTCCGCGCGATCGATCAGCCGGTTGAGGTCGCCCTCGGGATCGCGCACGCCGCGGGCCTCGAGTGCCGCGGCCGCCGTCGGCGACGGGGCCTCGACGTCGCCCAGCAACCGCAGGGTGGTGAACAGCACGATGGCGGTGCCGACGAAGTGCACGGCCAGTGCGGCGGCCATCAGCCACCAGCTGCCGGTGAGCACGCTGAGGAAGGCCCCGACGACCAAGGCCACGACGAGCAGCAATCCGATCAGGAGCCGAGAGGACCAAGCGGCCGCCAGCAGGGTCTGCCGCTCCTGCGGAGCCTCCCGCTCGTCCTCGTCGAGGGCTCGCTGGGCCGCCTCAGGGCCCACCACGTCCTCCAGCTCTCGCTGCATGATCTGCCTGGCGCTTTCCTCCATACAGGGGATACGCCCGCCGGCTCGGCGGGCGTCGACTCCGGTCCCGCCAGGAAGTGGTACTACGCAGGTCATGAGGATTCTCCTGATCGTCTTCGCGGTGTCCCAGATCGTGCTCGGCCTGCTGTTGTGGCTGGCACCCGGCTTCTTCCACGAGGAGATCGGCCCGTACGGTGCTCGCAACGACCATTACATGGGCGACCTGGCCACCTGGTACCTGGCGCTCGGCGGCGTGTTGCTGGCCTCACTGCGTCAGGTCTCGTGGCGGGTGCCGGTGCTCGCGCTGGCCTTCGCCCAGAACACACTGCACGCGGTCAACCACCTGATCGACGTGAGTGAGGCCGACCCGTCGTGGCTCGGGCCGTTCAATCTCGTCTCACTCGTGCTCGTGTCGATCCTCCTGGCCTGGATGCTGAACCGCGAGCGGCGGGCGGCGCGGGCATGAAGGTCTTCGTGGCGGGCGCCAGCGGCGCGGTGGGCCGGCCGCTCGTGCCCCGGCTCGTGGCCGCCGGGCACGAGGTCACCGGCATGACGCGGTCCCCCGCGAACGCAGACGCCATCCGCTCGGCCGGCGCGCGGGCCGTGGTGGTGGACGTGTTCGATCGCGACGCGCTCATCGGGGTGATCACCGACATCGCTCCCGAGGTCCTCGTGCACGAGCTGACCGCGCTGCCGGAGCGCTTCGAGCCGCGCAAGAAGGATCTCTACGAGCCGACCAACCGGGTGCGCACGGAGGGCACCCGCAACCTGCTCGACGCGGCCGAGGCCGCCGGCACCGGGCGGGTGATCTGCCAGAGCATTGCCTTCGCCTACCGCCCCGGGCCGCAGCCACGGGTGCTCGACGAGTCGGCGCCGCTGTTCACCGACGCCGCGCCTCCCTTCGGCCCCGCCACCCAGGCGGTGGAGGTGATGGAGCGGATGGTGCTCGAGGCTGACGGCATGGAGGGCCTGGTCCTGCGCTACGGCTGGTTCTACGGGCCGGGCACCTACTACGCCGCCGATGGCGCGACAGCCGCCGATGTGCGGCGGAGGCGCTTCCCCGTGGTGGGCGACGGCGGCGGCCTGTTCTCGTTCGTGCACGTCGACGATGCGGCGGACGCCACCGTGGCGGCGGTGGAGCGAGGCGCTCCGGGCGTCTACAACGTCGTGGACGACGAGCCGGCTGCGATGCGCGACTGGCTGCCGGTGTACGCCGAGGCCCTGGGCGCCAGGCCGCCCCGCCGCGTGCCGGTATGGCTCGCCCGGTTCGTGGCCGGCCGCATGGTGGCCGACATGGCCACCGTCCTCCCGGGTGCGGCCAACGCCAGGGCCAGGCGCGAGCTGGGCTGGCGGCCGGTGCACTCGAGCTGGCGCAGCGGCTTCGCCGAGTCGCTGCGCGCTCAGCGGGCCAGCGTGTAGGTCAGCGGCAGCAACACCGTGGCCGCGAACACCATCGTCACCCCGATGGCCACCGTGGTGCGGGACTTGATCACGTGGCCGAGCGTGCCCACGACGAAGCCCAGGATCAGCAGCGCGATGAAGAAAGTGGGCGAGACGCGAAAGTCCCCGCCGGGGTCCGGACCGTCGCCGGGGTCGAGAAAGTCCGACATCGCGTGGAGGAAGGCGAGGAGCAAGGGCGCCGAAAGTATCCTTGGCCGCGCATGAGCGGCGAGTTCGCGACCATCGAAGAAGCACACGGGCGACTGGCCGAGGCCGGTTATCTCGCAGACGAGCCGGCCTCGCTGGTCTCGTTCCTGGCGGGCCGTCTCGGCAAGCCGGTGCTGGTGGAGGGCCCGGCCGGCGTGGGCAAGACCGAGCTGGCCAAGGCCGTGTCGCGCGCCACCGAACGGCGCCTGATCCGGCTCCAGTGCTACGAGGGCCTCGACGAGGCCAAGGCCCTGTACGAGTGGAACTACCGCAAGCAGCTGCTGCGCATCCAAACGGAGGCGTCGGGCACCGGCTGGGATCAGGTGCAGGAGGACATCTTCGGCGAGGAGTTCCTGCTCGCCCGGCCCCTGCTGAACGCGATCACGGCCGAGGAGCCGGTCGTGCTCCTGATCGACGAGATCGACAAGACCGACCAGGAGTTCGAGGCCATGCTCCTCGAGGTCCTGTCCGAGTTCCAGATCTCGATCCCGGAGCTGGGCGTGGTCGAAGCGCGCACCCAGCCACTCGTGGTGCTCACCTCGAACAATTCCCGCGAGCTGACCGAGGCGCTCAAGCGCCGCTGCCTGTACCTGTGGCTCGACTACCCGAGCGTTGAGCGCGAGCTGGAGATCGTCCAGCTGCACGCGCCCGAGCTCGGCGAGGGCATCGCGCGCAAGCTCGTGGAGGTGATCCACATGGTGCGCGCGCTCGACCTGAAGAAGCCTCCGTCGATAGCGGAGTCGATCGACTGGGCGCGTGCGCTGCTCCTGCTCGGCGCCGAGGACGTGGACCGGGCCGTGCTCGAGAAGACGATGTCGATCATCGTCAAGCACCGCACGGACCTCGACCTGGTGGCCGAGCGGGTGGGGGTGAAGCTGGGCGATGGCCTCTTCGGGGCGCGCGCGGGCTAACCCCGCGTTGTACGGCGGCATGCCCGAGGCGCCCGGCCCGGCCGGGATGGCGCCACGCCTGCTCGAGTTCGCCGACGGCCTGCGTCAGGAGGGCGTGGCGGTAGGAACCTCCGAGCTGCTCGACGCCTTCCAGGCGCTCGAGGCGGTGAGCTGGACCTCCAAGGAGGACTTCCGCGAAGCGCTGGCCGCGACGCTGGCCAAGTCCCAGGAAGACCGGCACGTGCTCGACGTGCTCTTCGAGCGCTTCTTCTTCCGGGTGGTCGAGCGCGAGGCGATCGGCCGGGGCCTGCGGGAGGAGCGCTTCGAGGGTGGCGAGGAGATCGACCTCGAGGCGTTACGGGAGCGCATCCGCGAGGCCATTCGCGCCGGCTCCGACGGCGAGATGCGCGATCTCGCCCGGCTGGCCATCGCGGCCTTCGGGCGCCAGGGCGAGGGCTCGGGCGTGATCGGCGTCGACGTGCAGCGGATCCGGCGCACGCTAGGGCTGCGCGGCGAGAAGCCGGGCGCCGAGCTGCCCGACCCCGACTCCGTGCCCCGCGACCGGCTGCAGCAGTTCGAGCGCCACGTCCGGCAGGAGCTCGAGCGCCAGATGATCGAGCGAACGCAGTCACTGCCACCGGCCAAGCCGCTGCGCGAGTTCGACCGCGCGCTGCCCTCCAATCCGGCGCAGGACCTGTCCCAGGTACACCGCGTGGTGGCACAGCTCAAGCGCCGCCTCGCCTCGCAGGGCCGCGAGCACCGCGGCCGCCGCCGCTCGTGGCAGATCGACGTGCGCCGCACGATGCGCGCGTCGCTGCAGACCGGAGGAGTGCCGCTCGAGCTCAAGTACCGCCCGCGGCGCCCGAAGCGGCCGGAGCTCTACGTGCTCTGCGACGTGTCCACGAGCGTCACGAGCGCCAGCGTGTTCTTCCTGTCGGTGCTCCACGCCCTGCACGATCAGTTCCGCAAGCTGCGCTCGTTCGTCTTCGTCGAGCGGATCTCCGAGGTCACCGACGTGTTCGAGCGCGAGCGCGCGTTCGAGGCGGTTTCGCGCCGGATCGCCACCGACGCCGGAGTGGCCGACGTCTCGGGCTACACCGACTACGGGCGAGTGTGGGTGGAGTTCCTCGACAAGGTGGTCGACGACCTCGATCCTCGCTCGACGGTGATCGTCCTGGGCGACGCCCGGACCAATGGACGCGAGCCCCACGCCCCGGTGTTCGGCCACGTGGCGGCGCGGGCGGGCCACACCTTCTGGATCAACCCCGAGCCGCGCCTCTACTGGAACTACGGCGACTCGGTGATGTCCTCCTACGAGCCCTTCTGCGACGGCGTCTTCGAGTGCTGGACGACCAAGCAGCTGGAGGCCTTCGTGAACGCGCTGGCCGATCTGAAGACGGGGTGAACTAGACTCCGTCGGGTCAAATCAGGGGGGCTCGCGGGACGGCGGGCTGAGAGGGCGCTTCCGGTGGCGATCACCGCCCGGCGCCGACCCTTCGAACCTGTGGGGTAATGCCCGCGGAGGGAGCGATGCACACCGAGGCCGAGGCTCCTGTCAGGGAGCCTCTCGTTGTTCAGGACGTGACCCGGCGCTACGGCGGGCTGACCGCCCTCGAGCGCATCGATCTGCGCCTGCGGCGCGACCAGCTCACCGCCGTGGTGGGGCCGTCGGGCTCGGGCAAGTCGACGCTGCTCGAGCTGGTGGCCGGGCTGCAGGAGCCCGACGAGGGCAGCGTGAGCGTGCTCGGCGCGCGGTCGGCGGCGGAGCGGCGAGAGACCTGCTCCTACATGCCCCAGCGTGACCTGCTGCTCCCGTGGCGCGACGCCCTGGGCAACGCCGCGCTCGCGCTCGAGTGCCAGGGAGCGCGCCGGGCCGAGGCGCGCCGCCGCGCCGAGCCGCTGTTCGAGCGCTTCGGGCTGGCCGAGTTCGAACGGTCGCGTCCGGGCGAGCTGTCGGGCGGGATGCGCCAGCGGGTGGCCTTCCTGCGCACGCTCCTGCCCGGGCGGCCGGTGCTGCTGCTCGACGAGCCCTTCGGAGCCCTCGACGCCATCACCCGGGCCGACCTCCAGGAATGGCTCCAGGGCGCCCTCCTGTCCGAGCCGCGAACCGTGCTGCTCGTGACTCACGACGTGGAGGAGGCGATCTTCCTGGCCGACCGCGTGGTTGTGCTGTCGCCCCGCCCCGGCCGGGTGGTGGCCGACTTCGAGGTGGATCTCCCCCGGCCGCGGTCGATCACCGACCCCGCCGTCACCGCCCTGCGCGCCGAGGCACTCGAGGCGCTGCGCGCATGAGGTACGTGGCGAGCATCGGGCTGCTGATCCTGTTCGTGGTGGCCTGGCAGGTTGTGGCCTCGCTCGACTCGGTCGACGACCTCACGCTGGCCTCGCCGGTCGAGACCTGGGACGCCCTGCGCAGCGACTGGGAGCTCCTGCGCGAGAACGCGCTGGTCACGCTCAGGGAGGTGCTCCTGGGCCTGGGCATCGCCGCGGTGTGCGCCGTCGCCCTGGCGCTGGCGATGCACCTCGTCCGCCCGCTGCGCGACGCCGCCTATCCCCTGCTCGTGGCCTCCCAGGCCATTCCGATCGTGGTGCTGGCGCCGATCTTCGTGCTCGCCTTCGACTACGGGACGGGACCGATCCTGGCCATCGTGGCGCTGATCTGCTTCTTCCCGATCACCGTCAACCTGCTCGACGGCCTGCGCTCGGTCGAGCCCGACCTGCTCAAGCTCATGCGCAGCCTCGGCGCCTCGCGCCTGCGCACGCTGCGCTCGGTGGAGCTGCCCAGCTCGCTCCCGTTCCTGTTCAGCGGGCTGAAGGTGGCCGCTACGGTGTCGGTCATCGGCGCCGTGTTCGGGGAAGCGGCCGGCGCCGAGGAGGGCCTGGGCCGGCTCGTGCTGCTCGGGAACAACCAGCTCCAGACCCCGCGCGTGTACGCCGGGATCGTGCTCCTCACGTTGATGGCGGTGGCGCTGTTCGCCCTCGTCGTGCTGATCGAGCGTCTCGCCTGTCCGTGGAACCGAAAGGAAACGACCGCATGACCAAGCTCGCCCCTCTGCTGGCGACGGCCCTCGCGCTGCTCGTGCTCGCCGGCTGCGGTGAGAAGGAAGACGCGCTCGAGCCCTCCGGTTCCAAGCGGGTCGAGCTGATGCTCGACTACTTCCCGAACGCCGACCACGCGGGCATCTACGCGGCCCAGGCGGGCGGGCACTTCGAGCAGGCGGGCCTCGACGTGGAGATTCGTCAGCCGCCGGACCCGGCGGCGCCGATCAAGCAGGTGGCCGCCGGCCGCGTGGACCTGGCCATCTCCTACGAGCCCGAGGTGTTCCGGGCGCGCGACCAGGGGCTGGCCGTGGTGAGCCTGGCGGCGATCGTACAGGAGCCGCTCACCTCGATCATGTCGTTGCCCCAGGCCAGGATCCGGCGCCCGGCGGACCTGCGCGGCAAGACGGTCGGCACGGCGGGAATCGATTACCAGACCGCCTACCTGCGCACGATCCTCGCCGACGCGGGGGTGCCCGAGGACTCGGTGAAGGAGCGCAATGTGGGCTTCGGCCTGACCTCCACGCTGCTCACCGGCAAGGTCGACGCGACGCTGGGCGCCTTCTGGAACTACGAGGGCACCGAGCTGCGCCTCGCGGGCAAGCGTCCCCAGATCATTCGCATCGAGGACGCCGGTGTGCCCACCTACAACGAGCTGGTCCTGGTGGCCAACGAGGACGCGCTCGAGCGGGACGCGAGCAAGCTGCGCGCCTTCATCGGGGCGCTGTCGCGCGGCACGCGCGACCTGCGCGAGGACCCCGACCAGGCGATCGAGGGACTGCTCGAAGCCAATCCCGATCTCGACCCGGAGCTCCAGCGGGCGGTGGTCGAGGTCACCTTGCCCCTCTTCTTCCCCCCGGAGGGCGAGCCCTACGGCTGGCAGGATCCAGACCAGTGGGACGCGTTCTCCGCCTGGATGAAGGACAACGACCTGCTCGAGCAGCCGCCCGATCCGCTCTCGGCCTACAACAACGAGCTACTGCCCGGAGCGGGGCTGTGAGGCGAGCCGCGGGCTCGGGCTACTCCGACCCGTTCTCGTCCAGATCCAGCGCGACCGAGTTGATGCAGTAACGCTGGCCGTCCGGGCCCGGGCCGTCCGGGAACACGTGGCCGAGGTGGCTCCCGCAACGTGCGCAGGTCACCTCGGTCCTCGTCATGCCGAGCGAGTTGTCCGCGTGCAGCTCCACGGCCTCGGCCAGAGCGGGCTCGGTGAAGCTGGGCCAGCCGGTGCCGGAGTCGAACTTGGCGTCCGAGCGAAACAGCTCGTTGCCACAGGCGCCGCAGCGATAGACGCCGTCCGCCTTGGAATAGGTGTAGGCCCCCGTGAACGGGGGCTCCGTGCCCTTCTCGCGCAGCACGTGATAGCGCTTGGAATCGAGCTCCTCGCGCCACTCCTTTTCGGTCTTCTCGAGCTTCTCCATTGATTCCTCAGTCCTGCGACGGGTCCGCCGCGTTACAGGGCGAATCTCCTCGCCAAAGCGTAGAGGCCGGCCAGCCCCGCCCACTCCTCGTAGGGGGCGAAGAAGGCCCTGACCTCGTCCTCGGTCGCCCGCCGCCCCAGGCCCGCCGCGCGGCCCACGAACTTGAGGTAGGCCACGTCCAGCGCGGGGATCTGGTCGTCGCGCCCCTGGCCCTCGAGCGCGAGCATCTCGATCGTCCAGCGCCCGATGTTCGGAATGGCCAGCAGCCGTCGCCACGAGGCCTCGTGGCGGCTGAGGTCGGCTCGTCCCGAGCTCACCTCGCGCGCGGCGCGGATGAGCGCGATCGAGCGCTTGGGCGCCAGCCCGCATGCGTCGAGCTCGGCGGGCGAGCGGCCGGCCAGGAACGCCGCGGAGGGCGGGGCGAGATAGTTGCCGCAGGCGCTGCGCCGACCGTGGCGACGCACGATCCGTCGCTCGATCGCGCTCGCGCGCCGCGACTCGATCAGCTGCTCGCAGACCGCCCAGGCCAGCGCCTCGAAGGGCTCGGGACGGCGCCGGGGACGCAGCCAGGGCCGCGCCCGGATCACCGGCCCGATCAGCGGATCGCGGCGAAAGCGGGCGTGGAACTCGGACACGTCGTGGTCGGTGCCCAGGGCGAAGCGCATCCGCTCGATGGCCTCGAGCGCAACGGCCCGGCTCGGCGCCTGGGCCCGGAAGCGCACCCGGCCACGCGTTCGCCAGGCGTACACGACGGCCTCATCGCCGGCCACGTGCACCAGCCGGGCCAGCGCGCCGCCGCGGCGCACCAGCACCAGATCGCGTCCGGCACTCGGGAGCCGGAACGGCCCCGCCGGCGTGACCTCCTGCTCGACGGTGGCGGCTATCGGTCCTTGAGGAGGTGGACGTCGACGAGGAACGATCGCGAGGCCGCGATCTCGGTCCGCTTCGAACGGCCGCGTCCACGGCGCAGCCGGACGGGCACCGAGTTCCGCGGGCGCCGCAGCACGTGCACCAGGACGAACGCGGCCACGCCGAGCACGAAGCCGCCGGTGGCGGCCACCACGGCGGCGGGCAGCGAGACCTCGCGGGCGGGCTCGATCACCCGCGGCTCGGCGAGCACGGGCAGCGGGCGGACGTCCTCCCGGCTGTGCTCGGGGTCGGGCAGGGCGGCTGAATCGGGCACGCGGCGAGTGTAGCCGGGACTCCGGTCCGGTCGCGTCGACCCCAACTCGCTCAAAGCGACTGCTCGTATACGCGGAAGCGCTTGACGATCGTCCCGCCCATCGCCTTCATGCCGCGGTTCATGGCCTTGTTGGTCTCGAGGATCCAGCCCATCTCGCCGCCCTTCACGCGCGTGGCCTCGGCCATGTTGAAGTGCTCGGCGTACAGCCCGGCGGCCACGCCGGTGTGCTGGTAGGCCGGCCGCACGCCGAGGAAGCCGACCCGCACCCGGTCGACTATGCGCCGGCGGTTCAGGTAGTGCCACCAGCCGAAGGGCAGCAGGCGCCCGTTCATCTTCTTGAGCACCTGATTGATGTCGGGGACGCTGAGGGCGATGCCCACGGTCCTGCCCTCGGCGTCCTCGGCCACCATGAACCAGTTGCGGTCGTAGACCAGCTGCAGCTCTTGGGCATACGCGTCGAGGTCCGCCGCGGAATAGGGCACGAAGTCCCAGTTGCGCGACCAGGCCTCGTTGTAGATCTCGGCGAAGGCGTCGAGCTCGCGGCGCAGCCGCAGCCGGCTCATCTTGCGGATCCGGATCCCGTGCTTGGGCTCGAGCTTCTCGGCCAGATCCCAGATGATGGGCATCACCTCCTCGCGGCCGCTGATGTGGAGCTGCCACATGAGCAGGTCCATCGCCTTCTCGAGGCCGGCCCCCTCGCACAGCTCGCGGTAGTAGGGCGGCTGCCAGGCCTGCCTGATCATGGCCGGCCGTTCGTAGCCCTCGATCAGGACTCCGCTCTCGTCGTTCATGGTGAAGTCCATCGGGCCGATCATCAGCTCACGCCCGCGCTCTCGCAGCCAGCTCGCCGCCGCGTCGAGCAGGGGTCGCATGACCTCGGGATCGTCCTCCAGCTCCAGGAAGCCGAACATGCCCCAGGCGTTGTCGTGAGCCCGGTTGAAGGCCGTGTCGATCTGGGCGCTGATCCGTCCCGCCACGCGCCCGTCGCGCCGGGCCACGAACAGCTGGGCCTCGCCCCGCTTGAAGAAGGCGTTGAAGCGCGGGTTGAGGAACAGCCTGCGTTCGATGCGCAGGGGAGGCGCCCAGGGCTCCGCGGTAGAGTGCAGCCGGTACGGAAGCTCGATGAAGTCACGCAGGTCGCTGCGCGACGAAACGGGCGCGACCTCCACGGACACGGCGCGGGACTGTATATGCCGACCGCCATCGACCTCTTCGAAAAGGCACGTAATCACGAGCGGCTGGAGCAACTCCAGGCGGCTCGCGAGCACGACCTGATGCCCTACTTCCGGGTGCTCGAGGGCCCGGCGGGCCCCAAGGTGGAGATGGAGGGCCGCGAGCGGATCATGCTCGGCTCGAACAACTACCTGGGCCTCACGGGCGACGAGCGCGTCAAGGACGCCGCCCGCCGGGCGCTCGAGCGCTACGGCACCGGGCTCACCGGCTCTCGCTTCCTGAACGGCACGCTCGAGCTCCACCTCGAGCTCGAGCAGCAGCTGGCCGATTGGATGGGGACCGAGGACGCTCTCGTGTTCACCACCGGCTACCTCGCCAACACGGGCGCCATCGGCACGCTGCTCGGCCCCGGCGACACGGTGATCTGCGACTCCGGCGATCACGCCTCGATCCTCGATGCCGTGTCGATGTCCCGGGCGCGCATCCGCCCCTTCCGCCACAACCGGATGGACAAGCTCGAGACGATGCTCCAGCGCTCAGAGAGCGACGGCGGCGGGGTGCTCGTGGTGGTGGACGGCGTCTTCTCGATGGAGGGCGACGTGGCTCCGCTGCCCGACATCGCCGCCATGTGTCGCGACCACGGCGCCCGGCTGATGGTCGACGAGGCCCACGCGGTGGGCGTGCTCGGCGCCCGGGGCGCCGGGACCTGCGAGGCCATGGACTGCGAGGACCAGGTGGACCTGCGCATGGGCACCTTCTCCAAGTCGCTGGCCTCGTGCGGCGGCTTCATCGCCGGCCCGGCCGAAGTGATCGACTTCCTGCGCGTCCAGTCGCGATCGTTCATGTTCACCGCCGCCGCCGTGCCGGCCGCGATCGGCGCGGCCATGGGCGCCCTCGAGATCATCCGCTCCGACGAGGGACCGGCGCTGATGGCCCGCGTGCTCGACAACGCCCGCTACCTGCACGACGGGCTGGGCGAGCTCGGCTTCCACGTGATGGAGCCCAACCGCATGCCGGACGGCAGCGACCTGATCACCCCGATCGTCCCCGTGCTCGTGGGGGACGACTGGAAGGCCGTGATGTTCTGGAAGGCGCTCTACGACGCGGGCGTCTACGTGAACGTGGCCATCTATCCGGCCGTCCAGCGCGGCGGGGCGTTGCTGCGCCTCAGCGTGATGGCCTCCCACGAGCGCGAGCATCTGGACCAGGCCCTGGAGGCCTTCGCCCGGGTAAAGGACGAGGTCGAGCGCGCAGCCCCGCCCGTCGGCTAGCTCAGCCGGCGGATCAGCCCGAGTCGGGAGCCGCGAGAGCATCGGCCGGGAGCCGTTCCCGCCCGCCCCGGCGAGCACGGCGAAGCCGGCCCACCGTCGCGCCCAGCCCGGGCGGCAGCCGGCCGTCGGTCGACAACCAGGAGCCCGCGAGGATCAGCAGGAGGCCCACCACGGCACCTGCGGTGACGCTCTCGCCGAGGATGGCCACGCCCAGGCCAAGCGCCACCACCGGGTTGATGTAGGTGATCACGGTCGCCCGGCCCGGCCCCACCTCGGTGATCAGGCGGAAGAAGATCAGGAAGGCGATCGCCGTGCAGACGAAGCCGAGCACGAGCATCGAGATGATGACGTCGCCGGACGGAGCTTCCGTGGGCCGCCCGGCCAACCCGGCGGGGAGGAGCAGCAGTGTGGCGATGCCGAGCGCCCCGGCGATCGGGCCGATCGGATCGGCGGTGGCGAAGCGGTTCTTCACGATCATCGGCCCGGCCGCGTAACCCATCGTCGCCACGAGGATCGCTCCCGCCCCGAGCAGCTCCGCCGTGCTGCCGACCACGTCGACGCCCACGAGGACGGTCACGCCGCTGAGTCCTACGAGCATGCCCACGAGGCGCGTTCGGGTCGGCCGCTCGGAGTGGTCGAAGCGCAGCGCGAGAAACGCGACCATCAGCGGCACCGCGGCGATCAGGATCGCCGTGAGCGACGAGGACAGGTGCTCCTCGCCGAAGGCGATCAGCGGGAACGGAATCGTGATCTCCACGAAGGCGAAGGCCACAAGCCAGCGCACCGACAGCCCGCGGAGCGCGCCCGTACGCCACGCGATCGGCAGCAGGATCGCCGCCGCCATGGCCACCCGCGACCAGGCCACGAAGCCGGCGGACAGCTCGTCCACCGCGATCTTGATGAACAGGTAGGGCACGCCCCAGATGACCGACATCGAGGCGAACAGGATCCAGCCGCGCGGGCTCACGCCACGAGCCTCAACAGCGCAGCGGTGGCGGCGGCCACGGCCACCACGACGATGAGCGGGGCTCTCAGGGCTATCGCGCCGGCGGCGGCCAGGAGGCCCGCGCCGCGTTCGTCCAGCACGAGCTCCGTATCGGTCGCAAAGGCCTGAGTGGCCACCAGAGCCGCGAGCAGAGCGGGGCCCACGAGCCCGACCATCCCGGCGGCCCGCTCCGGGAGCTCGCGCTCGCCGGCCAGCACGGGGCCGGCGGCCTTGATGGCCACGGTGGCTGCGCCCACCAGCAGGACGGCCGTCCAGGCGACGCTCATGACGCCTCCCCGGGCACGGCGCGCCCGCTTTCGGTCGTCGGCTGCGGCCCGCGATCGGGCAGCAGTCCGAACAACACAGCCAGCGTCGCCGCGATCACCGGCACGCCTGCGGGCGTGAGCGGCGTGAGCAGCAGGGCGATGCCGGCGCCGGCCACGGCGGCTGCGAGGGCCCGTCGCGAGTCGATCAAAGGAACCATGAGGGCGAGGAACAGGGCGGGGAAGGCCGCGTCGAGGCCGAGTGTGGCAGGGTCGCCGAGGCTGCTGCCGACCGCCACACCGGCGGCCGTGCCCCCCACCCAGCCCACGTAGAGGACGGCTCCGGCTCCCACCATGCGCCGACGGTCGAAGCGGCCGTCCTGCTGTGACACCGCCCAGCTCTCGTCCACCAGCAGCTGTGACTCGAGCGCGCGCCGCAGGCGGCCGCCGGTGAAGGCGCGCGCCGCCGCCAGTCCCATCGGCCCGTAGCGGGCGTTGAGGAGGACGGCCGCGGCCACGGCGGCCAGCAGCGTGCCTCCCGCCCCGAGAACGGAGACCACGGCGAACTGCGCGGAGCCCGCGAAGGTGGTGGCGCTCATCGCCATCGCGGCGACCGGGTCGAATCCAGCCGACTGGGACAGGACTCCGAACGAGGCGCCGAAGAGCACCACCGCCGGCGACAGGGGCAGCAGAGCCCGGGCCCCGGCGGCGTAGGGAGAGGGAGCGCTGCGCTTGCCGGTTGTGGCGCCCATGGCGGCCAGGAGGCTACCTGCTGTATGGGTGATCAGCCCCCTCACCGGATATCGTTCCGTGTATGGATCTCCCTGGCGAATTTGATTCGGTAGACCGTGCGCTGCTGCTCGAGCTCCAGAAGGATGCGCGGCAGACCAACAAAGCGCTCGCGGCCAAGGTCGGCGTGGCGCCGTCCACGTGCCTCGAGCGCGTGCGGGAGCTGCGAGCCAGAGGGGTGATTCGCGGCTTCAGGGCCGACGTGGACCCGGCGGCGGTGGGCCGGCCGGTGCAAGCGATCCTGTCGATCCAGCAGCGCCCGTCGCACGGGCGCGATGACATCGAGATCCTGCTCGAGCACATCCGCAATCTGCCCGAGACCCTGACGGTCATGGCGCTGACCGGCACCACCGACTTCATCGTCCACGTGGCCATACGCGACACGGAGCATTTGCGCGACGTCGTCTGGGCGCTCACCGAGCGGCGCGAGGTGGCGCGACTGCAGAGCTCGCTGATCTTCGTGCACGAGGAGGGGCCGGAGCTCATGCCGTTGGACTGAGATCGGTGCGGTAACCATCAAACCGGTTATACCGGAATTGTATACCAGCTAAACTTGTTAGCCAGTTATTGATGCCCCCCGGCGACTCTCCCCCAGAGAAGACCGCTCCACAGCCGCTCGAGCTCGTTCAGCGGTTCGTCAACTCGGTCGAGCTCGAGACCGGAGAAGACGAGCTCGAGAGTCCCGAGGCGCTGCGGGCGTGGTTCGCCGAGCGCGACCTGATGAGTGCGCGCGACCCGGTGGCCGCGTCCGACCTGCGGAGGGCTGTGGACGTGCGCGAGGGCCTGAGGGCGATGCTCCTGAGCAACAACGGGCTCGAGCTCGACGAAGACCGGGTGAAGCGGCTCGACCGAGTCGCCGGGCGGACCGGCGTGCGCGTCCGCTTTCGCCCGGGCGCGGACCCCGAGCTGGTGCCCGACGGCAGCGGGGCCGACGCCGCGCTGGCCCGCCTGCTGGCCATCGTCGCCGACTCGGTGACCGGGGGAACCTGGGAGCGGCTGAAGGCCTGCCCGCGCGAGCGGTGCGAATGGGCCTTCTACGACCACTCGAAGAACCGCTCGGGCCGCTGGTGCAAGATGGAAGACTGCGGAAACCTGGCGAAGGCCGAGGCGTTCCGGGAGCGCAGGCGAGCCGCCCGGGGCTGAGCCCGGGGCTGCCGGCGCCGCGCTGCGCTCATGCGTTGCGCGCCGCTTCGAGGCGGGCACAGCCGCGCATCCAGCTACTCCAACGTATGCACCTTGAACAGGTTCGTGCCGCCCGCCGATCCGGCCGGCAGCCCGGCCGTGATTCCGATCTTGTCGCCCGGGACGGCGAAGCCGGACTCCAGCGCGGCCTGGGCACACGCCTCGATCAATCCGAGGGTGTCCATCGGTTCCTCGTGCAGCCGTGGGTGGACTCCCCAGAGGAGGCGGCAGCGGCGAACCACGTCGCGGCGCGGAGAGAGGGCCAGCACCGGCGCGCGAGGGCGATACGCCGAGATCAGCCGCGCTGTGGCGCCGGTGTTGGTGGGCGAGACCACGCACTTGAGCCCGAGCTGGTAGACGCCTCCGACCGCCCCAAAGGCGATCGCGTGGTACTGGTTGTTGGCCTGCGGGCCGCGCTCGGCCAGCCAGCGTCCGTAGGGCAGTTCGCGCTCCGTGGTCTCCGCGATCGAGGCCATCATCTCCACCGCAAGCACTGGGTGCTTTCCTACCGCCGTCTCCTGGGAGAGCATCACGGCGTCGGTGCCGTCGAAGATGGCGTTGGCCACGTCGGCGACCTCGGCTCGGGTCGGCCGGGTGGAGTGCACCATCGACTCGAGCATCTGGGTGGCGGTGATGGTCGGCTTGGCCCGGCGCCCGGAGAGCGCCAGCAGGCGCTTCTGCACCAGCGGCACCTCCTCGATCGGCAGCTCGATGCCGAGATCGCCGCGGGCGATCATGATCGCGTCCGCCGAGTCGATGATCTCCTCGCCGTTCGCGGCCGCCTGAGGCTTCTCGATCTTGGCGATCAGAGGCTTCTCCACGCCGCGCTCGCGCAGGTGCTCGCGCACCGGATCCAGGTCCTCGCGACGGCGCACGAAGGAGAGCGCGAAGAAGTCGACCCCGATGTCGATGCCGGCGTCGATCAGGGTGATGTCCTCGGCGCTGACGGCGGGCAGCGAGACCGTGACGTTGGGCAGGTTCAGTCCTTGGCGCGAGGCCACGCTGCCGCCGACCTCCACGCGGGTCATCACGTCGGTGTCGTCGACTCCGTCCACGCGCAGCCGCACCGCTCCGTCGGCGAGGTAGAGCACGTCGCCGGCTTCCACCAGCTCGGAGAAGCCCGGCCACGCCACCGGCAGGCGCCCCGAGGTCCCCTCCACCGCGTCGGCGGTCAGCACCACGCGTGAGCCGCGAGGCAGCTCCGCCACCCCGCCGGCCACGGGGCCGATGCGGAGCTTGGGTCCCGGCAGGTCGCCGAGGATCGCCACCTCGCGTCCCACGGCCTCGCTCGCTGCCCGGATCGCGGCGGCGGTCTCGGCGTGGCTCTCCTGTGTCCCGTGCGCAAAGTTGAGCCGTGCAACGTCCATCCCCGCGGCCACGAGCTGCTCGAGAACGTGCGGCTCAGACGAAGCGGGCCCGATGGTGGCGACGATCTTGGTCGAGCGCACGGCCCCAACATACCCGTCGTGACGAGCGTGCCCGCCGCGGTCTCCGGCGCCTTCCCCACTCCGATCGGGAGAAAACGCGGCCGCTCGACGAAAACCCCGCTCTTAGCGGCAGACAGCCTCGGTTCCGTGTTGACGCTCAGCGCGGGAGCGGCTTTGATGAGCCGCGGCCTAAGGGCTACGGGAGCGGGTGACGGGAGTGGTGATGGCGCCGGGTCGGAGACCCTCCGCCGGTAGGTTCATCGCTCTGCCTCCCAGACTGCCTCACTCAAGGCCGCCGGGGAACTGCACCGCTGTAGACCGCATCAATGCGGGGGAGGTCTGATGGCCAAGTTGGCGACGATGGACGCTGGTCAAGAGCAGCATCTGCGGGCATTGGAGTACGCGAACCGCGTACGACTTGCTCGTGCGCGAATGAAGCGTCACATCGCAGGAGGCGAGCTCTCCGCTGCGGAGGTCGTCTTGAGCTGTCCCTGGCAGGCCCACAGCATGTCGATCAGCGACCTGCTGATGAGCCAGAAGCGCTGGGGGAGGACCCGCTGCAGGAGACTGCTCGTCTCCCTCGGCGTTCCCGAGAACAAGCAGGTGGGGACGCTCACGGAGCGCCAGCGCATGGCGCTCGCCGCGGTGCTGACCGCGAAGAACGCCCCGGCCGGAGATGCGGACGTCGCGCCCGCCACCTCGGCGCCGCGCGAGAGCCACGCGCCCTCGAGGGCGCGGGTCGACGCGCGCGAGCGCGCGCTGACGGCCGCCTAGCCGGGACGACAGCGACGGCGGCCGGGCCGCGTGGGCTCGGCCGCCGGCGCTTCACCCGTGGACCGGACGCCGCCCGAGCTCCTCGAGCGGCTCGTCCGCGGTGAGCCCGGGTCCGAGCGTGGCCAGCTCGAGGATGTGGCCGTCCGGATCGCGCAGGTAGAGCGATTTGAAGTAGGTGCGATCCATGATCTCGGTGACCGGGATGCCCCTGCCGGCGAGGTACTCGTGCCAGGCGGACAGCTCGGCCTCGGACTCGACCGACAGGGCCACGTGATGGGTCGACCCGCGCCCCACCGAGCCCTCTTCGAGGTCGGGATACTCCAGGCAGGTGATGAGCGTGCCGGGCCGCCCCTCCTCGTCACCAAAGAACAGGTGGCGCGCGCCACGGTCGTCCTCGTTGACCGTCTGCTTGACCAGGCGCATGCCCAGCAGGTTGCGGTAGAAGCCGACCGAGCGCTCGACATCGGCGCAGATGAGGGTCACGTGGTGTATCCCGGAGATCCGCAGCCGCCGCTCGTTCATCGCGGCCGCACGCTACCTGAACGAGAGACCGCCCGAGCGCCGCTTGAACAGCTCGCGCATGCCGTAGAACGTGACGCCGAACACGGCGACCCCGAGCACCGTGAGCACCCACACCTGCACCGGGCCGAGCCCGAGCGCGACCACCGTGACCACCACGAACGCGGCCACTCCGGCGAGCAGGCTCGAGTGTGAGCGAAAGCCCGCGAGGTGCTCCCTCAGAGCCAGCTCGCCCCCTCCGAGCGAGGCGATCACCAGACCGGCGAGCAACCGCTCCTCGCCCGAGTCGCCGCTCAGAGCGCCCCACACGATCAGGCCGATCCCGAGCAGGATCACGAGCTCCGACAGCGGAAAGCGACCCCAGGGCGGCAGGGGCCTGTCGGCGGCCGACGGCCGCCCGGGCCGCGGCGCGCGCCGCGACGGCGGAGCCACCTGCGCCGCCTGCTCCTGCCGCCGTTCGCGGCGTGCGGCGTCGCGTTCCGCGCGCGTGGTGTCTCCCCCGCGCTTGCGGCTCCTCCGGCCCATTCAGGTGGCTAACGGACAGCCGGAGGAGATCACGACCCGCCACCAGTTCAGGAACATCCCGATCAGGCCGTAGCGCGGCCGGACGTGCCAGTGCCGGCAGCCCGGCTCGCCGATGTCCTCGCTAGAGACGTGGGCCCAGTGGTGAGCCTCCGGCTCCAGCGACATCTCCTCGATCAGCCGCCGGTTCTGCTCCTCCACGTAGGTGCGGTCCGACAGCGCCCGGCGGGCGTGTGAGGTGCGGGCGGCGAGGTCGTCGCGCAGCTCCTCGAGCTCGGCCAGCGACAGCAGGCGAGGCCCGCCCCGGCCGGGCACGTCCCACTCGAAGTTCTTTCGCGGCCAGGTGGAGCAGAACAGGCCGCTGAGCTCCGTCTCGAGTCGCGCGATCTGATCCAGGAGCGTGCGGCGGGCGGCGCGCTCGTCCGGGATCGCGGGTGCGAGCGGGCCGACTCCTCTGTCGAGAACGTCAGGCACGACTCCGCTCAGTCTAGACCCTGCGGGGCTCAGGACCCCAGGCTGAGCACGTCGGCGGCCAGCCAGAGGGCCTCCTCGGAGGCGATGCGCGGCACTCCCTTGACCTGGAGCGCGCAGAGGATCATCCAGGCGCAGGCCGGGGTGACGCCGGCGTCCTCGGCCACCTCACCCAGCACCACGGCCAGCGGGCGTGTGGAGTCCGCCACGACGATCTGGCGGACCGACAGCGGCCGAACCGGGCCGAGCGTCTCCCCCGGCCGCGACAGCCTCAGCCCAAGCTCGCCCTCCACCCGGTCGCCGTCGAGGGCGATCACCGGTACCCCGGTCTCGGCGATGGCGATGGTGAGGGCGTCGTCGAGGATGTTCTCGCTCTTCAGGCCTCCGTGGCGCAGGCGCTCGAGCGCGATGGCCTCCACCGGAGTCCGGTCGGTGTCGGGATCGATCCCCACCTGACGCGAGAAGACGCGGTAGGCCCACGGCACCGAGTCCTGGCGCATGTGGATGACCCGGCCCCCGGTGTAGCGGTTGGCCAGCGCCTGCAGCCGCTCCTTCACGTCGGGGGGTGAGCGGCCGGGTCGGGCGTGTACGGCGGCGTGCACGAGGCGCAGCTCGGGGAACTCCTCGCTCAGCTCCGATTCGATCCAGCCGTCGTGCAGGTGGAGCTCCGGACCGCTCACTGCAGCCGCTGTGCCCGCCGTCTGAGTTGAGCTTCCGTGAGGTTGCCCAGCTCCACGTCGGCCACCTTTCCGCCGCGACGGGCGAAGATGGTCGTGGGGCAGACGCCGATGCCGTAGAGGTTCGACAGCTGACCGTCTCGGTCGAGCGCCACCGGCTGAGTCCAGTCGCGTGCCCGGACCAGCCGGCCGATCTCGTCCTGAGACTTGTCGCGCGAGAAGAACACCGTGGCGAACTCCACTCCGGGAACATCATTCCTGACGCGCTCCACCCGGTCCACCTGCGGGTAGCAGTCGGCACCCCGATCGAAGATGAAGGTCAGCACGAGCGGCCGCCGCCGAAGCTCGCAGAGGTTGACCACGTCACGGGTCAGGACATCGCACGCCGGGACTCGCCCAGAACCCTCGGGGCACGGTTGCCGCTGGCACAGGTTCACGTCACCGGTCAGGTTGCCGACCGCGGACGGGGCGGCGAAGTCCTTGAGCTGCGTGCCGCGCTCGGGACCGAACAGAGACTCGCCGCTGTTGGGGAGCGTCTGGACGAACAGGAGCACGCTCAGGATCATCACGAAGAGGATCCCCACCGCCCAGGCGTATTTGTTGGCGCTGCGCGGCGCCTTGGGGGGCCGCGTCTGCCCGGGCGCCGGGCCGCCACCGTTCTCCTCGGCCGGGCGGTCGCGCTCGCGGCCCAGGTCCCCGAAGCGGTCTTCGCTCACGACGAATCCGCCTGGGCGCGCCGCGACCGAAGGGCCAGCAGGTCGCGTACCCGGAACGGTCCGTGCTGCTCGGCCCAGACGAGCGCCGCGGGCAGCACAACCATCACGCCCACCAGCGACACGCTCAGGTCGACCACGGTGACGATGCCGAAGTCGCGCAGCATCCGGATGTCCGAGGCGATCAGCGCCGCGAAGCCCGCCGTCGCGGTGGCGCCGGAGGCCAGCACCGCCGCGCCGGTGGAGGCGTAGGTCAACTCGATGGCCCGGGCCGGGCCCGCGCCGGCTTCGCGCTCCTGGCGGTAGCGCGCCGAGAGCAGGATGCTGAACTCGGTCGAGATCGCGATCACCAGCGCGCCCAGTGCCACCGACATCGGGTTGAGGTCCACCTCGAGCGGTCCGGGCAGCAGGCCGAGCACGAACAGGATCAGCGCCGACCAGCCGGTGGCGAGAGCGATCGGGATGAGGGGCACGGCCGCCTCCCGCGCCGAGCGCCGCACCACGAACAGCACCGCGAACACCCCGAGGAGAGCGGCGACCAGGGTCAGTGCGCGCCGCCACGGCGATGAGAGCGCGCCGTTGGCCTCGGCCGCCAGCACGGGAAGGCCCACCACCGCGGCCTCGACTCCGGCCGGGGGGTCGAGGCGGCGCTTGATGTCGTCCACCACCTGCTTCTGCCGGGCCAGGGACATGAGGCGAATGCCGAAGGCGAGATTGGCGGTACGGCGGTCCGCCGTGACCACGCCCTGTGAGAAGTAGGCGGGCACGGTGTCGAGCAGGCGGCGGACCGACGCGCGGTCGGTGCCGCCGGTGAACAGGTCGGGGAGCGAAAGGGCCGGGCACAGCTCCGGCGGGTTGCGCTCCTGGCCGCAGCGTCGTCCCTCCCGGTACCCGTGCTCCCGCAGCACGCGGTCCTGGAAGCGCGTCATCCACGCGATCACCTCGGGCTCGGTGATGTCGTCGGCGCGGACGGTCACGTCGATCTCGCCGGCCACGCCGGTCTCCTCCTGGAGCTCGTTCACGTCACGGAGGGCCTGCAGGTCCCGGGGCACGAGCTCACGGACGTCCGAGACCACCTCGCTCTGGGTATCGAGAGCGATTCCCACCACGGCCACCACCAGCCCCACGGCCAGCACGCGCCGGGGATGGGCGAGCGCCAGGCCCAGGGTGCGCCAGGCGCGGTTGGCCAGCCATTCGGAGACCGGGTTGAACCGGGGCTCCGCGGGGGCCGAGGCCCGGGGCGGGGGCGCGGGACCGCCGTGAAAGCGGGTCAGGGCCGCGAAGCCGGCACAGACCGCGCACACCAGGGCGAGCGCGATCCCCACCACGATCAGCACCCCGAAGCCCCGCACCATGGGCACGGGTGAGAGCAGCAGCACGAGGAAGCCCACCGCGGTGGCCACACCCGCGGTGAGGATCGTCGGCCCGCCGGCCGTCGCGGCAGCCGCGGCCGGCTCCCGCTCGCCCGCCGCCTGAGCCTCGTCGAAGCGGGCCTGGAATTGGATGGCGTAGTCCACGGCCAGGCCGATCAGCACCGGGAGCACCGCGATCGAGGCCATGGTCAGGTCACCGCCCAGCAGGGACAGCCCACCGAAGGTCATCGCCGCGGCGGCCAGCGCCAGGGCCAGCGGCAGGAGCCGTAGCCGCGAGCGGAAGACGAGCGCCAGCGTGGCCCCCATGAGGAGCACGGCGGCGGCCAGCAGGACGAAGATCGAGTCCTGCACCGCGTCGGCGAGTCCCTCGGTGACCACCGGCACCCCGGTGACGATGTAGCGGGCACCCTCGCGCGGCCGGAAGGCCTTCTGCGCGGCGGCCTCCTCGATCAGCGCGATCGCGCGGGTGCGCTCGCTCTCCGAGAGCCCGGGACGCATGCGGATCTGGATGAGCGCGGCGTTGCGCGACGGGAACAGGTACGCGAAGCGTGACTTGGGCGTGCCGGCCTGGAGCGCGCCGGAGTCGAACACCAGGGTCGAGACGAAGTTCGGATCGTTGATGCGCGGGATGTCGGTGAGCCCGTAGCGCAGTCCCAGCTGAAGAACCTGCTGGAGGAACTGGGCTTCCACCGCCTGGCGGGCCGCCGCGGCGAGGCGGCGCTGTTCGGCCGGGGGATCGCCGCGTCTCGCCGACAGGCGCCGCGCCGCCCGGGCCGCCCGGTCGGCCTGGGCCCCGCTGGCTCGCTGCCGGGCGGTGAACTGGTCGGCGATCTGCACGGCCGCGGTGTTGATGAAGGTGCCAGGTCCGTACACCGCTTTGGCCGGCTTGAGCGCGGCCAGCTCGCGGCACACCGCCGGCAGCTCCTTGAGCCCGCGCTCGGGCGCGTTGCCCGACAGGCAGCCCTCGAGCGCCAGCACCCGCGACAGGTCTTCGGTGAGGACGGTGCGCGAGAGCTCGCCCTGGACCATCACCAGCACGGCGTCGTCGCCGAAGTCCTGCTTGAAGCGCTCATTGGCCCGGTAGCTCTCGGAGCCGGGATCGACCAGTGTGCTGGTGGCGGCGCTCGGCTCCAGGCGCAGCGCCAGCGCCGCCCCGCCGAGCGCCAGGACGGCCGTGAGCACCAATACGAGCAGCGGCCGGCGCGTGACCCCGCGCACCACCCATCCGAGCAGATCCCTCACGTGACTCAGCTTAGGTAGTGGCTACGGCAGCGGCTGGAGCCGTGGGAAGACGCCCGACTGGCCCACCAGCCGTCCGAGCGGCGCCTGCGGATCGCACACCGGCGCACGGCCGGTGTTCTCGGGGCCGCCGAACACGAACTCGGCGATGCCCGCCGCCTCAGCCGCGTTGAGGTACGGGTTGACCGCCGGAGGGGCGGGCTGCGGATTGGTGGTGCACAGGTACGAGGCGAACGTCTCGAGGTGGCCCTCGGTGCGCAGCTTGTCGTACCCACCCGGCTCGGTGTAGGGATTCGATCGATTGGTGCCGAGCCGGAAGGGCCAGCCGGCCACCATCTCGGGGTTGACCGGGTTGGAAGTCCGCAGGTAATGGATGCGTTCGCCGCTGCCGTCGAGCGCAGCGTCCCTCGCCTGAGTGGCCGCGGAGTCGTTGGCGAAGAACGCGGCGATCTCGCGCTTGTAGAGCCCGAGGTAGTCCACCACCGGGATGAGCTCGTCGAGGAACGGGTCGAGCCGCGCCAGCAGCGGCCTCGTGTTGTCGAGCACCTGCTCGGTGGCCGGGAGACCGGTGCGGGCCACGCGCACGAACGGTCCCAGGTCCTGGAAGAAGCCGTTCAGGTCCGGGGCCAGCTTGTCGAGATCCACGAGCGTGGGCGACAACGCCCGAGCCGCAGGCCGCAACTGGGTGATGAGTGGGTCGGTGTTCTCGGCGAAGCGGGTCAGGCGCCGCGTGGTCTCTCGGCCCTCGCGCAGGAAGGTGGGCAGCACCCGGAAGGTATCGGCCAGCTGGGCGTCGCGCGCCGCCACCGTCTCCCACACCCGGTTCGAGTTCGAGATGAGGTCGCGCAACTGGCCGTTCCGCGCGGTCAAAGCTTCGAACACCACCCCGGTGTCGCGGATGAAGCGCCGGGTGGCGCCGCTCTGCTGGCGCAGCACGGAGAGCACGTCGTCGGTCTCCTCGGCGAAGGGCGTGAGCAGGCCGAGCGCGTCGTTGATCGCCTCGGCGTTGCCGACCGCCGCCACGCCGGCCTGATCGAACCAGGTCGAGAAGCGCTCACGGGTGGCGGGGTCGAAGGTGCGCAGGATCTCGTCGAGCTCGACGGTCTCAGCCACCTGTCCCGAGGCCAGCCGACCGCCGTCGTGCACCCGCCCCGAGGACTTCGTGCCCGGCGACAGCTCGACGTAGGTCTCCCCCAGAAGCGTCTTCTGGCGGAGGATGGCCCGCGTGTCCCGGGGGATCGGCGCGTAGCGGGCGTCGATCTCCAGCTCGGCGTCGGTGAGCCCGGAGCGCTTGTTGGCGTCCGTCGTCTTGACCCGGCCCACGGGCACGCCAGAGATGCGGACGTCCGCCTCCTGGGCCAGCTGCGTTGCCTCGGGGAAGGCCACGTTCACCCGGTAACCCTTGGGCTGGAGCGGCACGGAGCCGCCGAAGCTCAGCCACAGGAAGATCAGGATGCCGAAGCAGGACAGCGCGAACGCCACCATGGCGAAGATGCGACCGAGACTGGGGGTCTGCTTGATCACGGCGGGAGGTCGTTGGGCGGGTTCTGAGGACAGACTTCCGGCTCGGCGGGCAGGTTGAGCAGACGCGTCAGCAGGCCGAGCTCGGGATTGCCGCGCACGACCGCTCCCAGGGTCTGGTAGGCAGGACAGCCGACGAGCACCAGACCGCGGCGGATCGGCCCGTGCGCGTCCTGGAGCGTGTAGAGCGTTGCGCCGTTGTGCGCGGTCCAGGCACTCCAGAACAGGAACGAGTCCGAGGCACCGGGCGGGTTGTAGGCCAGGATGTTGAAGAACTTGTTCAGCACCTTGAAGCTCTTAGTCAGGCGCGGGGTCACGACGCCGAGCTTCTCGCTGGCGCTGCGCAGGTCGCGGACCGTGGGCTGAACGTCGCGGGCGAACGGCCGGATCTGATCGCGGATGATCGGGGTGGTCTCGCGGAAGAACGGCTGGGTCTTCTCCAGCGCCGGCCCGAGGTTGCGGGCGAAGGGCCGCAGCCGCTCCAGCGCCGGGCCGAGCTCGCCGGCCAGTGCCCCCGTCTTGCGCAGCGTCGTCTCGGTCTGATCGAGGGCGCCCGGGAAGAGCTGGAGCGCTTCGCGCAGAGCCGTCTCCTCGGAGGCGAAGGCCTCGAAGTTCGCGTTGGCCGAGTCCACGAGCGCGGCGAGTTGCCGGTCGCGCCCGGCCACCGCGGTGGAGAACTCCTGGAAGTTGTGGATCACGCGGCGGAGGTTGGTACGGCGCCTGGCCAGCAGCCGGGTGAGCTTGTTGCCGTAGCGGGCGGTGGGCTCGAAGCGCTTGAGGGTCTCGCGCAGGTCCTGGGCAGCGGTCTGCTGGTAGCGCGCGTCGGCGCCGGTGGCCTCGTCGTCGAAGGCCAGGCCGCCGGCGTTCAGCAGCACGCGCAGATACGCGCGCGTGTCTCCGTCGAGCTCGGCCAGGACCTCATCCGCGTTCACGTCGGGCAGCGTGTTGGCCACAGGCACGCTGCCACCCTCCTTGATCTCCCCCGCCGCCTTCGTGCCCGGGTCGAGCGCGAGGTACATGTCCTTGAGGCCGGTCTTCGGGCGCAACAGGATCGTGGCGTCCTTGTAGATCGGCTTGTACTCGTCACGGATGCGCATCTGCACCTGGGCGCGCCCGTCCTCGAGGGTGACCTTGCCGACGTCGCCCACCTTCACGCCGGCGATGTTCACCGTCTGGCCCTGGCCCGGAACCACAGCCTGGGCGGTCTGAAGCTCTGCGTTGACCTCGTAGAAATCGGTGCCGATGACCGGGAACCAGGCAGGCAGGTAGAAGCGCTGGTTCGTGAGGATGTAGGACCCCACGCCGATGGCCAGCACGAACAGCACGACGATCGCGATGAACACCGGCGCCTGCTTCTTGATCTGGCGGATCACGGGCCGCCCCCGATGCGCGCGTCGCTCAGATCCGGCACCGGATTGCGGTGGCAGGCGTAGTTCCCCTTGTAGGGCGGCCGGGCGGTCTTGGCCGGCCGGGAGCCGAGCGGCGGCAGCGTGGCGTTGGCGAACAGCGGCGACTGGCCCACCTGCGGGGTCTGCACCTGGTTCGCGCCACCGCCGGCCTGGAAGCGCACGTAGCTGCCGTTGCCGTCGAAGTTCTGCGACTCACCGGTCAGGGAGACCAGCGACTGGAAGAACTCCTCGTAGTTGCGCAGCCCGGTCGAGAGATTGCCGTCCTGGATGCGCTGCTCCTGCGTGGGCAGCACCACCTCGAGCTGACAGCGGTTGAACAGGTCGAGCTGGGGCAGCAGCTTGACCTGACCGTCCACGAAGGTGGCGAAGTCGCTCACCGCCGGCTCGAGCTCGTCCACCAGGCCCTGCAGCTCGGGCTTCGACAGGAGGGCTCGCGTCTGGCGGATCCAGGGGAAGCCGGCCTCGATGGTGGCCGGCGTCTCACGGACCCCCGGGATGATCTCGAGCGCGAAGGCCCGGGTCGAGGGGAAGGCGGCGTTCAGGTTGTCGAGCGCGGGGTTGGCGGCGTCGAGCACCTCGGGCAGCTCGGCGATCGTCTCGCGCAGGTTGCCCTCCTCGGACGCGAGCGCCCCCATCGTCGTGTTGAAGTTGGTGATGAGGTCCTTGAGCTGCGTCTCGCGCGAGGAGAGAGCGGCGAAGATCTTCTGCTGGCTTCCGATGAGCTTGGACAGGTCGCGGGCCTCGGTGCCGAGCAGCGCCTGGTTGACGATCGCGGTGTCGCGCAGTGAGTCCGACGAGTAGTCGAGCGACTTGTTCAGGGCCTCGGCCGCGGTGAGCCCCTGCACCTCGGGCACCTGGTCGTCGTCCTCGCCCTCCTGCGGCTCTCCGTTGATGGCCTCGCCGTAGCCCACCAGCAATTTCTGCAGGTCCTCGCGGGTGCTTGTCTGCAGCGTGCCGAGCACCTGATCGATCTGCACCGGCGCCGAGGTCTGGGAGGCCGGGATGGTGAAGCCGCTGTCGGCCTCCGGCGAGTCCGGGGTGCCGGGGCGGATGTCCATGAACAGGTTGCCCTCGAAGAAGATGCGCGGTCGCACCTTGATCTCCGCGTTCTCGTGGATCGGGAGGGCCTCCTCGTCGAGCTTCATGGTGACCTCGACGGCGGGCGAGTCGCCACCGATCGAGTCGATGCCCGACACCTTGCCCACGTCCACGCCGGCGATGCGGACCGCCTGGTTCTTCTGGATGGGTGGCGCGTTCTCGAAGACGGCCTTGAGCTCGTAGGGCTTGGTGAAGGGGACGTCCTTCGTGAAGGCAAGGAACACCGCCACACCGAGCACGACGACCGCGATCAGGCCCACCTGAAGGGCGGTGAAGCGGTCGCGTCCCGGCGCCCGCCTCACGGGGTCACCCCCGCGGCGGCGGCGTTGATGCCCTTCTGGCCGCTGGTCTTGGTGCGCAGCGGGCCGGGGGCGTTGCTCAGCACGGTCTGCCCGGGCGCGAACTGCTCGTTCCCGGCCTCGCACTCCCTGGGCTGTCCGGGCGCGGCGGAGTTCGGGTAGGGGTTGTTATGCAGATGGTTGATCCGCGATGGCCCGTCCGCCGGAGCGTCCGAAGGACCGCCCTCGCTGTTCGGTCCCAGGGTCAGGTCCGCCTCGGTGGGCGCCGAGATGATCTGGAAGCGCTGCCAGTTGCCGTTGGCGTCGCCCTCGGACAGGAGGCTCGCGGCGTTGCGGAACCAGAGCGTGGCGTAGTTGCAGACGGTCTGGGCAGGCGTCAGGAAGTTCAGCGTGGGCCGCAGCGAAGCCGAGACCCGCGTGAGCTGGTCGACCCCTTGGCGCACCAGAGGGTCGTCGGAGAAGTCGGCCACCGCTTCGAACACGTCGGCCAGGTCCTCGTTGGTGCGGATCGTCTTGGGCAGCACATCCGTGCCGGCCTCGAAGGCGTCGGCGAGGATCGGGGCCGCGCGCGGGAGTACCGCCACGCCCGGACGCAGCTCACGGAAGAAGGCGGTGTTGTTGCGGATGAACGGGCGCTGGCGGGGGAAGTCGCGGATCGCGACCGCCTCGCTGATCGGCGCTTCGGAGATGGTCTCCTGCAGGAAGGGGCGCGCCACCGAGGCCAGCGCGGTGAAGCTCGTGTCCAGGTTCACGAACAGGGCGGCCTGCTCCTCGGCCACCGGGGCCAGCTCACCCGCGGCGCGGCCCAGCGCCCGGAAGAAGCGGTCCAGGCCCGTACGCGGGTCCGACAGGTTGCGGGCCACCGGCTCGAGATCCGAAAGGAGCGGCACGAACTCCTCGATGGCCAGGTTGAGATCCTGTCCGCGCCCGGCGAAGCCGCCTCCGAAGCCGTCGAGCGACTTGCGCGAGCCCACGCGCGCCTTCGCATCGAACATGCTGAACAGGTCGTCGAGCTCCACCACCTCGGGGCGGGCCTGACGCAACGGGATCGTCGCGCCCGGCTTCAGGCCCGCCCGTCCGGCGCCGGGTATGACCTCTATGTACTTGAGGCCGAGGGACGAACGTGGGCGCACCAGCAACGTGGAGTCGGCCGGCAGCGGCTCGATGTCCTTGTCGAGCTTCATCGTGACCTGCGCGTAGGTCGTGCCGTCCTCCTGCTTGCGCGGCTCGATGTCGGAGATGAAGCCGATGCGCGCGCCGCCGATGCGGACTTCGAAACCGTCCACCAGCTGGGAGGCGTTGGGGAGGTTCGCCTTGAGATCGTAGGTGGGCACGAACGGCAGTCCCGAGTTCGCGTTGTAGCTCAGGAACACGGCGACGATCGTGACCAGCACGGTCACCGCACCGACCAGCACCGGGCTGGCGGTGAGTGCGGCTCCTCCCGAGCGCCGCGGGCTCACTCGCCGTCTCCCAACAGGTAGTCGAGTGCGGGCTCGCCCGTGCCCTTCAGTGCGGGCGAACCGCCGCGGGCCCGCTCACGCAGCGTGCTCAGGTTGCGCTCACGCTCGCGCGCCTCGGCGCTGGTGCCGTCCTGTCCGAGCAGCGCGCCGAGGACCGAACCCGTGGGGGCCACGCTGCCGCCCCCCTCGACCTCCGGAGCGTTGCGGGCCGCCAGGCTGCTCGAGCCGGAAACGGGCTCGGCAGCCGTGTTGTAGAAGTTGGCCGAGCAGTTGACGTTTTCCTCTGCGGGATTGTCGTCGTAGGTCGAGCAGAGGTTGGTCACGAGGCCGGCACGCAGGTAATGCCCGATGCTGTCGAAACCGTTGGTGGCCAGCGCGGCGTAGTAGAGGAAGTCGTTGATGCGCTCCGGCCCGCCTGTCTCATCGAGGCTCTCCGTGAGTTGATCGAGATCGACCGAGACCGGCGCCAGCTGCGTGCCCAGGCGATTGAGGTCCTGGATCAGCGGACGCGCCTGAATCAGCGCCGGGCGACCGCGCTCGAGCGCATCCCCGAGGCTCGGGAGGGCCACGCGCGATGCGTCGGCCAGCGTGCCCTGCGCCTTGATCAGCCGGCCCAGGGCGGGTGCCGACGCGCGCAGGTCGGCCAACAGGGGGGTGCCCTGGTCGGCGAAGCCCTCGAGATCGGCCATGAGCGGGCGCAACTCGGCGAGGAACTCCGGAAGCAGCTCGATGCCCCGGGCTATGTCGCCGCGGCGCTCGGCCGAGGCCTCGCCGGTGGTGTTCGCCTGAACGATGAAGTCGGCGAACGCCTCCTTCTCCCGCGCCAGCGGTGCCAGCACCGTGTCGGAGTTGCGCGCCAGGCGGGCCAGCTCGCGGTTCTGCTTCGAGAGGATCTGGAGCACCTCGTCGGTCTCGCGCAGCGCCGGGTTGGCCCGGTGGATCACCTCGTTGAGGTCCTCGCCCCGGCCGGCCAGCGCGGTACCGAACTCGCTGAGAAGGATCGAGAAGCGCTCCCGGTAGGGCAGCCGCAGGGTGTTGTTGATGAGATCGAGGTCCACGGGTGAGCTCGTGTTGGCCACGGGCAGGAGCCGCTCGCCCTTCCCGTCACCCTCCTCGATCTCCCGCAGCCGGGCCGCGTCGGGGGTGCCGGGCTCGCACTCCACGAACTTCTCGCCGATCAGCCCTTGAGCGCCGATCGAGCAGGAGGCGTCCGCCTTCCAGGGGACGAAGTCCTTGTTGTCGATGCGCAGGGTGACTGCGGCCTTCTCGTCCTCGGTCACGTCCAGGTCGCTGATCTGGCCAACCGGGACGCCGGCGATCTTCACGTCCTCGCCGGGGACGATGGTGGAGGCGTTGTCGAAGATCGCGCGCACGTAGTAGGCGTCCTGGGTGTCGTCGTCACTCGCCTCGCGCGCGATTCCGATCACGATCCAGGGCACGATCGCCACCAGCAGCCCGATCAGCACGATCCGCCTCATGGGCCGATCGGAGTCGTGGTCGGGTCGCAGCCCCTGAACGGCCAGGGCGCGCTGCCGTCGGGCGAGGGCTGGATCGAGCCGCCCGGGCAGCGGTTCTTCTGTCCCGTCTGGAAGCCCTGCAGCCGCTGGCCCGGAGGTACCCCGTTGAGCGTGTAGGTGGCGGGGTCGAAGTTCGTGGGGCTGAACACCGGCATGACGCGGGCGTAGTGGCCGTTGGCGTCGTAGGGCGCAGCCGCCTCGGCGAACTTGGTGAGCCAGCCGGAGAGGTCCGGCGTATAGCCGCGCGCGTACTCGACCACCGGCTGTGAGCGGTCGAGTGCCCGTATGGCGCGCGGGAACACGGTGGAGGTGAGCTGCGCCAGGCGGGGCTGGCTGGCCGTGAGATCGGTTAGGTCGTTGCCCGGCCCGGGTTTCTTGAGCAGGGTGCGCAGATCGGCCACCGTGGGCCGTGCCTCCGCCACGAGCGGCTGCAGCGCGCGGAGGAACGGGGCGAGGTCGCGCGTGGCGGGCTTCGACTCCTCCACCAGCACGTCGAGGTCGTCCAGCGTCGCGCGCAGGTTCACGAACGTGGTGTTGGCCTTGCGCAGAGTGCCGGGCAGCAGCTCGAGGGCCCGGCCGAGGGCCACGTTCTCGTCGCCGATCGCCCGGAAGGCCGAGTTGGTGTTGCCCACGAGCGCCTCGAGCTCAGCGCTGCGCTCGGCGATCGCCGACACCGTGGTGGCCCCGTCGCGCAGGAAGCGCTCGAGCACGGCCTGGTCGAGGGCCAGCTCGCTGGTCAGGGCGGTCGTGCTCGAGAGGAAGGGAGCGAAGTACTTGATGCTCTCGCCGGCCTCCTCGCCCTTGCCGTCGTACTGCGTGCCCGAGCCCCTGATGAAGTTCCGCAGCCCCTCGCGGGTCTCCGTGTCGAGTGCGTTGAAGACCGCGTCGATGTCCACCGGCGCGTTGGTGCTGTCGGCCCCGATCTCACCGCCGTCGTCGATCTCGTTCGCGTCGTTGGGACCGGGTGACAGGGAGACGTAGCGGTTCGCGATCCCCGACAGTGAGGTGGCCCGGATGGTGGCCGTGGTGCCCTCGTGCAGGGGGGCCAGGTTCTCGTCGATCTCCATCGTGACCACGGCGTCCGAGCTGTTCGAGAGCTCGATGTCGCGGATCGTGCCCACCGGCCCGCCGCCCACGCGGACCTGGTTGCCAACCACGAGCTGGCCGGCACTGTCGAAGACGGCCTTGACCCTGTAGGACTCGGCGCCACCGAACACGGCCAGCGCCACCAGCGCGACGGCCACGACCAGGGCAACCACCCCGATGACCCGGCCCAGCGTCGAGCCTCGCTCGCCTTGGAGCGGTTCGCGGGTCCTACCCTCTCGTGTTATCGAATCCAAGCGTGGTCGAACGCAGCTCCGCACTCAGCGAGAGCTCTTTGACTACTCCATGCCGAGGGGGCCCTGTGCCTCCCCGGAGAGAAACTGCCTTACGAACTGGTTGTCGCTGTTGAAGAGCTCGGCCGCGGGACCCGACTCGACGATCCTGCCCTTCCATAGGATCGCGATGTAATCGGCCACGCGGCGGGCGGACATGATGTCGTGGGTGATCACGCAGTAGGCGCCGCCGTTCTCCTGGTGCACCTCCATGATCAGCTCGCACAGGAGGGCTGTTCGCACCGGATCCAAGCCGGAGTCCGGCTCGTCGAACAGCACGATGTCCGGGTCGAGCACCAGCGCGCGAGCGAAGCCCGCCCGCTTTCGCATCCCTCCGGACAGCTCATTCGGCATCTTGTCGAGCGCGCCGCCCAGACCGACCTCGCCCAGCCTGCGCAGGACGATCTCCGAGATCTCCTCCTCGCCCTTGTCCGTGTGCTGGCGCAGGGGGAAGGCCGTGTTGTCGAACACGTTCATGGATCCGAACAGCGCTCCGTCCTGGAACAGGACGCCGAACTTCTTGCGCATCTCGAACAGGTCGTCGTCGGCCATCGCGGGCACCGACTCGCCGTGCACGAGCACGTCCCCCTCGTCGGGGTAGAGCAACCCGACCATGTGCTTGATGCACACCGACTTGCCGGTCCCCGAGGGGCCCAGGATCATCGAGATCTGATCGTCGGGCAGGCCGAGGTTCAGGCCGTTGAGAATGGTGTTGCGGCCGAACGACTTCTTCACGTCGATGAACTCGACCGCGTCCGTGGTGCCGTGCTCTCGCGTGCGGCCGGAGTGCCACTGGTAGGGCTGCTCGCCCTCGCGTGTCTGGTCGATGATGTTGTCGGGGATGTCCTCGTTCGTCACGCGGGTTGGCGGCGCCGCTGGGGCCGGAGGCGGGTCGTCCTCGACCAGCGCGTGCTCGACCGAGGTGTCGGTCTCCTCCTGCTGAGCCTCTCCGCGCGTCTGCTCCCAGTCGCGCGCGTCCAGGGGCTGCTCGCCGGTCTCCCCGCCTTCCTCTCTGCGCTCGTCGCTCACCGGCTCCCTCCTGCGGGTCCTGCGTCAGCCACCTATCGGCGCTCTCGGGTTCGAGCCCCAGAACACCTGGGTCCCCGCCATGCCGATCAGATGGACCATCACGGTGTTGAGCACCATCGACTTGGCCGTCGCGGTACCCACTCCCACCGGTCCTCCACTGGCGTTATATCCGTAATAACAGCCCACGAGCACGATCACCGTCGCCATCGCCATGCCCTTAATCAAGCTGTAAATAAGGTCCGGCGGGTTCTGGAACATCCAGAAGATCAGGAAGAAGCCGCCCGAGCTCACCTCTCCGATCTGCTGGACCACCGCGAGGTAGCTGGCGAAGAAGCCGGCCCCCACCGCGGCGATGTACATGAACGGCAGCACCATCCAGGCGGCCAGCAGGCGAGTGGCGCAGAGGAAGACGAGGGAGTTGATCCCCATCACCTCGAGCGCGTCGATCTCGTCGGAGATGCGCATCGCGCCGATCTCCGCCACCAGACCGGTGCCGACCTTGGCCGACATCATGTAGCCGAAGGCGTAGGGCATGATCTCGCGCAGGTCGCACCAGGCGCTGAACACACCGGCGTAGGCCGGCGCTCCCACCGACCGGTTGAAGTACGCCCCCTCGATGCCGCACTGCAGACCGAGGATGAAGGCCAGGCCCCAGATCACGAGCGCCGAGCCCAGGATCAGGATGCCGGCCTGCCGCAGCGCCTCCCCGAAGAACCGGAACACGCGGCCGCTGAACACGTCGCCCACGACGCGCGCCATGAACTTGGCGATCTCGCCGAATGACGAGATCCAGTCCTTGGGGACGTCGAGCCAGGTGCGGCCCATTACGTGTTCCTGCCCGGCGTCACTTGATGATCGAGATGTCCGGGTGCGTGGCCAGCAGCGTCTGCGTGAAGACGTAGTTGAAGGCGAAGATCCCCAGGAACTCGATCACCACTCCCTGGTTCACGGCTCTGCCCACCCCTTCGGCGCCTCCGGACGCAGTCATCCCTTTGTAACAGGAGACGATCGCGATGATCGCGCCGAACAGGGTCGTCTTCACGACGGAGCCCCATAGGTCGGTGGTCGAGGCGTTGGTGAGCAGCGTGGCGAAGAACGGTCCGAGCGGAGCGTCGAAGGTGAGCGAGGCCAGCACGCCGCCGAAGATGCCGAACAGCACGGCGTAGATGTTGAACAGGCCCGTGACGATCATCAGGGCCAGGAAGCGGGGCACCACCAGGTTCTTGATGGGGTCCACGCCCAGCACCTGGAGGGCGTCGAGCTCCTCGCGGATCTTGCGGGCGCCGAGGTCGGCCGTGATCGCGGTGCCCCCCACTCCGGCGACGATGATGGCCGTGACGGTGGGCGCGAACTCGCGGATGGAGGCGAGCACGAAGAAGCCGCCGAGACGGTCGATGGCGCCGAAGAGGACGAGGAAGTTGCCGGCCTGGAGACCGGGCGCCCCGTAGCCGAAGGCGATCGTGGAGATGGTCAGCGGCAGCCAGCAGAGGCGCAGCATGAACAGGAACTGCTGCACGAACTCGGTGCCGTAGGGGTACGGCGGGCGAAGCGCCGACACGAGCGTCTTGCCCGTCAGGATCATCATGTCGCCGACCTGCTCGAGCAGGTTCTTGGTCGGCAGGAAGACCCGATCAGCTGCGGCCCGGACCACTTACAGAAAGCTCCCTCCCGGAGGAACGGCGGCCCCCCCGTGAACATCACGCCTCGTCGCCGAAGCCTATGTCATGTGCCTCACGGCCGCTATAGCGATGGGTGCCAGGCCGGGAGCGCTCGGAAGCGGGATCGCCGGGTGGTATGTTCGCCCGGCTTTGGGGGCGAGTTGCAGGCGTTACGGAGTGGTGGCGATCGCGGGGCTGTTCCTCGCAGCCGGCTGCGGCGGGGAGCGCGCGGACGAGGACGAGCCGTCGGGCGACTTCCCGGTGGAGATCGTGTCGGCGACCTTCCCCGAGCAGCAGAAGCTGGCTCAGACCTCGGACCTGGTCATCACGGTCCGCAACGCCGGCGACGCGACGATTCCCAACCTCGGCGTGACCGTCGAGGGCTTCGACTACCGCAAGGACGACGACCGCAGCCTGGCCGACTCCGCCCGGCCGGTGTTCGCCTCCAACGGCGTACCGGTCCAGATCGGCGGCTTCCCCGAGGCCAAGGACGCCAGCCCCCGCGGGTGTGACTCGGCCTACGTCGGCCTCTGGGCCTGCGGCCCGCTGCGTCCCGGCCGGGAGAAGACCTTCCGCTGGTCGGTCACCGCGGTCAAGGCCGGCGACTACGAGTTGCGCTGGCAGATCGCTGCAGGGCTCTACGGCGGCGCCAGGGCCGTGCTGGCCGGCAGCGACGAGAGACCGTCGGGCTCGTTCAGCGGCACCATCTCGCGAAGGGCGCCTCAGGCGCGTATAGGCCAGGACGGCAAGACGGTCGTCACCGAGTAGCGCCGGCCGCGCGACGCTCGTAGCCCGGGCAGTTCTCCACCGGCAGACGCGGATACTTGGGGAAGCGGCTGTCGGTCTTCGAGCGCCGGCACAGTGAGAAGGTGCTGCCGCGGCCGGTGCGCACCAGCTGCTGGTGCTTGCAGGAGTCGCATAGGCCGGCCTCGATCGCGCGAGCCATTCGCTAAGGCTCGCAGGCGGGCGTCTAAGGGGTGCGGCGCCCACACTCGCTCCATCCGCCCGATGTGGCGCGGCACCGAGCGCGGCATGCTCATCGGGTGCCGTTCCACCACGAGGAGACCTCATGCATTCCGCCCTCCAAGCCGTCCATCTCCACGCTCGAATCGACGAGATGGCCCACCACGCGCAACGGGTGGGAAAATCATCCGGTGATGGCCAACCGCATGACCAGCGCACATTTCGTCGGGCGCTCCGCTCAGCTCGTCGAGCTGGAGGCCGCCTTGCGCGACGCGGCCGCTCGCCGTCCCTCGCTGGCGCTGATTGCCGGTGAATCGGGAGTAGGCAAGTCGCGCCTGGCCGACGAGCTCGTGAGCCGTGCCCGAGACCAGGGCGCGCGCGTGCTGTGGGGCGACTGCGTGGAGCTCGGGGAGGGCGAGCTCCCCTACGCGCCGCTCCTGGGCGCACTGCGCCCGCTCGTTCGCGACCCCGACCCGGCCGTCGCGGCACTGCCGCCGGCGCTGCGCGCAGGACTCGACTCGCTGCTGCCGGGGCTGGGCACCACCAGCGGCGGCGAGCCGGTCACCCAAGCCCGTGTATTCGAGGGTCTCCTGGCGCTGCTCGAGACGCTCGGCGACGACGGCCCGGTGGTGCTGGTGATCGAGGACCTCCACTGGTCGGACAGCTCCACCCGCCACTTCCTGTCGTTCCTGGCTCGCAGCATGTGCGGCGCGCCGCTGCTGGTGGTGGGGACCTATCGCTCCGACGAGCTGCACCGCCGCCATCCGCTGCGGCCGCTGCTGGCCGAGCTCTCGCGCGATCCCACGACGCTCATGGTCGAGCTTCCGCCCTTCACCCGGGAGGAGATGGGCGAGCAGCTCGAGGGCATCCTCGCCGCAGCGCCCGATCCCGGGCTGGTGGAGCGCATGTACTCGCGCTCGGAGGGCAATGCGCTGTTCACCGAGGAGATCCTGGCCGCCGGTCTCGACGGACGCGGGGCGCTGCCCCCCACGCTGCGCGACGCCCTGATGCTGCGCGTGGAGCGACTGTCCCCGGGCGCACAGGACCTGCTGCGCTGGCTGGCCTGCCAGCCGTCGGCCGACCACGAGCTGCTGACCGCCGTGGTGAAGTGCGAGCCGGCCGAGCTGCTCGACTCGCTGCGCGAGGCCACCGCCAGCCAGATCGTGGTGATCCTTCCTCACGGGGCCTACGCCTTCCGCCACGCGCTGCTGCGCGAGGTGGTGCACGACGACCTGCTGCCGGGCGAGCGGACCGAGATGCACGCCGCGCTGGCCCGCGCGCTCGAGGTGCGCATCGACGCCGGCGACGCCGGGGCCTTCATCACCGCGCAGGCGGCCCATCACTGGCAGGCGGCCGGCGACCAGCCGGCGGCGCTCACCGCCTCGGTGCGAGCCGCGGCGGCGGCCGAGCGGGTCAATGCGTTCCCGGAGGCGCACTCCCTGCTCGAGCGGGCGCTCGAGCTGTGGGACCGCGTGCCCGAGCCCGAGAGGTTGGCCGGGGCGCCACGGGTGGAGGTGCTCCAGCGCGCCGCGAGCGCCGCCGACGCCGCTGGGGTCCCCGCTCGTCAGGAGGCCCTGCTGCGCCGCGCGCTCGAGCTGGTCGATGAGAAGGCCGAGCCTCGCCACGCGGCCAAGCTCCTCGACTCGCTCAGCCACTCGCTCTGGAACCTCCATCGCCAGGACGAGGCCGTGGAGGTCCTCGACCGGGCTCTGGCGCTCCTGCCCGCGGATGAGCAGAGCTCGGCCCAGGCCAAGGTGCTGGCCACGAAGGCAAAGCGGCGCATGCTGCAGGCGCGCTTCGGTGAGGCCGAGGAGGCGGCCCGCCAGTCCCTCGTGATCGCCCGGGCGATCGGCGACCGGGAGTCGGAGAGCCGCGCTCTCAACGCCCTCGGCGTGAGCGTCGGCGGCCAGGGCGACGTGGACGCCGGCGTCGAGGCGCTGCGCGATGCCCTGGCCATCGCCCAGGACGGCGGCCTGGCGCCCGAGGAGGGCTCGGCCTGGATCAACCTCGCCGATCTCCTCAACCTCGCCGGGAACACCCGGGAGGCGCTCGACGTGGCGCGCGACGGCCTGCGCTCGAGCCCGCCCAACCCGCACCGCACCGCCGACTGGTTTCGCCTCGCGGTGGCCGAGTTCAGCTTCCACCTCGGCGAGTGGCGCGAGGCCGAGGCGCAGATCCCGGGGGCCAGCCGCCGGCACGCCGGGCCGACGCTGGCCTACTGGTTCGCCGTCCGCAGCATGCTGGACCTCGGCCGCGGTGACCTCGACGCCGCCTCCACCGACGTCGAGGGCCTCGCTCGCGCCACGCGGGGATCGACGGAACCGCAGTTCATCGCGCCCTCCGGGATCTTCGCCGCCGAGCTGGCCCGGCGGCGGGGCGACGTCGAGCAGGCACGCATCGAGGTCGACAACGCGCTCGACGAGATCGAGTACTGCTCCGACGACTTCATCCGGATCACCGCCCTGGCCGCCGCGGGCGTCCGCGTGGAGGGCGACGCCGGCCAGCTGGCACGCGACCGGCGCGATCCGGACGCCGAGGGCGTGGTGTCCACACGCGCCGACACCCTGATCGAGCGGGTCAGGCTGGCTGCCGGCCTCGGCGGGCCGGTGGAGCAGGCCGAGCTCGCCTCCGCGGAGGCCGAGTACGCCCGGGCCGTGGGTGAGAACCCCGACTGGGTTGCCGCCGCTCGGGCGTGGGAGGAGGTCGAGCGGCCCTATCCCGCCACCTACGCGCGCTGGCGCGAGGCGGAGTGGCTGGCGGCCGCCCGTGACCGCGAGGGCGCCGAGACCGTCGCGGCCGCCGCGCTCGAGAGGGCGCGAGAGCTGGGCAGCGGCTGGCTGGTGGCCGAGCTCGAGTCGCTCGCCGCGCGCGCCCGGCTGCGCCTGGTGGACGGGGAGGCGCCTCCCGCGGTGGCGGACGACGACGCGGTCGAGGATCCCTTCGGCCTCACCGAGCGCGAGCGTCAGGTGCTCGAGCTGGTGGCCGCCGGCGCCACCAACCGCGAAATCGGCGAGCAGCTCCACATGGCCGAGAAGACGGCCAGCGTGCACGTGTCCCGGATCCTGGCGAAGCTGGACGTGCGCTCGCGGACCGAAGCCGCCGCGGTGGCGCACCGTCTTGGGATGGCCGCGACCATATAGTCCGCTGCGTGAGTGGGCCGCGCGCCGTCATCGCCGCGACTGTGGCCGCACTGCTGCTGGCTGTTTCGGCCGCAACGGCGGGGCTCCAGTCCCGGGCGCTTCGGCGGGCGTCTCTACGACTCCGGTGAGCCGCCCTGCTCGCGCCGCCGAGCCCGCGACCACGCCCAGGTGGCGAGAACATCGGGCCCGACGCTGCTGGTGGCCGAAGCCGGGATGTTCGTCCGCGCGCGCGAGTGATGCGTACTCCCTGCGATGGAGATAGAAGGCGCACGCATACTGGTGGCGGGAGCCACCGGCGGTTTCGGGAGCGCGCTGGCGCGCGCGCTCAAGGAAGCGGGAGCCGAGCTGGCTCTGGCCGGTCGCGACGCCGAGCGGCTCGACACCGTCGGCGACGAGCTGGGCGTGCCCACGGCACGCTTCGAGGTCACCGACGCGGATGGACGCCGGACGGCAGTCGACTCGCTGGCCGCGGCGCTGGGCGGGGAACTCGACGGCGTGGCCGTCGCGGTGGGCGCACCCGGCTTCGGGCCGGCTGGAGACGCTTCCCCCGACGACGTGCAGCGGCTGTTCGAGGTGAACACCATGGGGCCCATCGGCGTGGTTGAGGCGGCACTGGCCCACATGGGCTCCAGCGGAGCCGTCGTCGGCGTCTCGGCCATCGTGGCCGACCACCCCACCGCCGGCGTCTCCCACTACTCCGCGGCCAAGGCCGCCTTCTCGGCCTACCTCACCGCGCTTCGCCGCGAGCGGCGCCGCGGTGGTCTGGCTGTCCTGGACGTTCGCCCGCCCCATATGGACACGAGCTTCGGCGACCGGCCGATCTTCGGCGAGGCGCCCGAACTGCCGGACCCGCTGCCGGTGGAGGTGGTGGTGGACGCGGTGCTCGACGCCCTGCGCTCCGACCGGCGCGAGATCGCCTGGGACCTCAAGGCTCGGTCGCTGGTCACGGCGTGAGCCTATGACGCGCGTTCTCGTCACCGGTGCCACCGGCTTCGTCGGCGGCCGGCTGGCGTCTGCGCTGGACGAGCGCGGACTCGACGTGCGCTGCCTGGTGCGGAACCGTTCGCGGGCCCAGCAGCTCGAGCGTGACGGGCTCGAGCTGCATGAGGGCGATGTGCTCGATTCGGACAGCCTCCGCGGCGCCGGTGAGGGCGTGAGCACCGCCTACTACCTCGTTCATTCGATGGGACGCGGCGGCGAGCGCGAGGGCTTCGCCGAGCGCGAGCGCGCGGCGGCGCGGAACTTCGCCCGCATGGCCGGTGACGAGGGTGTCGAGCGAGTGGTCTATCTCGGCGGCCTGGGCGAGCCCCGCTCCGACCATCTGCGCAGCCGCGCGGAGACCGCCACGACGCTGGCTCGCGAAGGACCGCCGCTCACCTATTTCCGGGCGGCGATGGTGATCGGCGCCGGCAGCGAGTCCTACCGAGTGGTCCGCTATCTGGTGTCGCGCCTGCCGGCGATGATCGCGCCGGCCTGGCTGCGCAACCGCACCCAGCCGATAGCCATCGACGACGTGCTCGAGTACCTGGCCCAGGCCGCCGAGCGACCGGAGGCGGCGGGCCGTGAGGTGCAGATCGGCGGTCCCGACGTGATCACCTACGGGGACGTGCTGGGCATGATGGCCGACGTGCTCGGCCTGCGTCGCCGGCCACAGCTCCCCGTGCCCTTCGTCACCCCCTGGCTGTCCTCGCACTGGATCGGCCTCGTCACCCCCGTCGACGCCGGCGTGGCCCGGCCGCTGATCGAGTCGCTGGCGAGCGAGACGGTGGTCACCGATCCGGCCCCGGCCTCCCTCTTCGAAGTGCAGCCGCTGGGCTGCCGGGAGGCGCTCCGCCTCGCGCACGAGGCTGAGACCGGCGTGGCGGCCGCGGCGCCATCCTGACCTACGAGGCCCTGTCCGCGGCGGAGGCCGCGAAGTCGTGGGCGCTGATCGCGCAGCCACGGCGCTGGAGCGCCTGGGCGCCGCACGTGCGCGGCGGCTGGGGCCTCGGCGAGCCGGAGGTCTCGAAGGGAGCGCGCGGCTACGTCCGCCTGTTCGGGGTGGTTCCCGTGCCGGCGCGCATCACGGCCAAGCGGGCCGGCCGCTCCTGGACCTGGCGAGTCGGCATGCTCACGCTCGTGCACCGGGTGGAGCCCCGGGGCCACGGCTCGCTGGTGGCCATCGACATCGACGCTCCCGGGGCTCTCGAGCCTCTCGTCCGGGCGTCGTACGGGCCGGTGGTGGGCGTGCTGGTGCGACGCCTGGCCCGCGTAGCCGAGCGCGACTAGTCACACTTGCGGACCTCGTGGAGCTCCGCACCCGCACAGCTCACCTCGCCCTGGCCGAGACCTTCGGCATAGCGCGCGGCTCGCGCACCACCCAGTCGGTGGTGCAGGTCGAGCTCGAGCACGACGGGCTGATCGGGCGGGGCGAAGCCGCACCGGTCTACTACCGGGGTGACTCGATCGAGTCGGCCGCCGCGTTCCTGACCGAGGTGGCGCCGGCGTTGGTCGGGGACGATCCGTTCGCGCTCGAGGACATCGGCTCGCGGCTCGCCGACGTCGACGGGGAGGGCGCGGGCAAGGCCGCCCTGGACGCCGCGCTGCACGACTGGATCGGCCGCCGCCTCGGCGTCCCGGTCTGGCGCTTGCTCGGCCTGTCGCCCAGCGCGCCGCCCACCTCGTACACGATCGGCATCGACACGGTCGAGGGCACCCGCGACCGTGCGCGGCGCGCTCGTGACTTCCGCTCGCTCAAGGTCAAGCTGGGCGGCGCGGAGGATCTCGACCGCCTCCGCGCCGTGCGCGCCGAGACGGACGTGCCGCTGCGCGTCGACGCCAACGAGGGCTGGACGCTCGACACCGCCGCCGAGCTCCTGCCCGAGCTCGTCGACCTCGGCGTCGAGCTCGTGGAGCAGCCCTTCCCGGCCGCGGACCTGGACTCGTTTCGCGGACTGCGCGAGCTGCGGCCGCGGCCGCCGGTGGTGGTCGACGAGGGCTGTCACGACCTTTCAGACGTCGCCCCGGTGGCCGCCTACGCCGACGGGATCAACGTCAAGCTCGCCAAGTCGGGAGGCATCAGGGAGGCTCTGCGGATGATCCACGCCGCCCGGGCGCTCGGGCTGCACGTGATGCTCGGCTGCATGGTCGAGTCTCAGCTCGGGGTCGCGCCGGCGGCGGCGATCGCGTCGCTGGCCGACTGGGTCGACCTCGACGGCCACCTGCTGCTGGCCGACGAGCCCTACACCGGGCTGCGCCTCGACGGTGGCCGGGTGCTGCCCGGACCCGATCCCGGGCTCGGGCTGACTCCCGCGGGCGCGGAGGCCGCCGTATGACGGACACGGAGCGGCTGGGCATCTTCGCCGAGGGGCTGTTCGAGAAGCACTCCGGCAAGACGGCCCACGGCGTCATCCGCTACGGCACGCGCGAGGTCGTGGCCGTCGTCGACTCCACCCAGGCCGGACGCACCGCCGACGAGGTGGAGCCGTTCTGCCTCCATCCGGTGCCGGTGGTGGCGAGCGTGCGCGAGGCCATCGACGCCGGGGCCACCACGATGCTCATCGGCGTCGCTCCCACCGGCGGCAAGCTCGATCCGGCCTGGCGCGGCCCGCTGCTCGAGGCCATCGACGCCGGCCTGGACCTCGAAGCCGGGCTGCACACCCAGCTGTCCGACGATCCGGACCTGCGGGCCGCCGCCGAGCGTGCGGACGTCGAGCTGCGCGACCTCCGCGCGGGCCCCGCCGATCTCACCGTGCCGGAGGGGCCCTACTCGCGCCCCGACTCGGTGCGGGTGGTCCACAGCGTCGGCTCGGACACCGTGATCGGCAAGAAGGTCGTGACCCTCGAGCTCGACCGCGCCGCCCGCGAGCGCGGCGAGCGCTCGGTCTACGTCCCCACCGGCCAGACCGGCGTGGCCATCGCCGGGTGGGGGATCGCCGTGGACCACGTGATCTCGGATTACGTGGCGGGGGCGGCTGAGCGGCTCGTCCACGAGGGCACCGAGCGAGGCGACCTGCTGTTCGTCGAGGGCCAGGGCGCTCTCTTTCACCCGGCCTACTCGGGGGTCACGCTCGGCCTGCTGCACGGCTCGGCTCCCGATCAGCTGATCCTCGTCCACAAGGCCGGCGTGACGGCGATCCGCAACTACCCGGACCTCGCCATCCCGCCGCTGTCCGAGCTGGTGGCCGCCTACGAGCTCGTCACGGCGCGCGTGCGTCCGGCGCGGGTCACGGCGATCGCGCTCAACACCAGCGATCTCGACGAGGCCGCCGCCCGGGCGGCGATCGAGAAGGCGCGCGAGGAAACAGGTCTCGAGACCGACGACGTGGTGCGCTTCGGGCCCGACCGCGTGCTCGACGCCGTGCTGGACGCCGCGTAGGGGCTCCGGCGGCTCGATTCGACATCCTGGCCAAACGCCAGAGCAAATGTTTCGACACCGGTAGGTGTACTTCGCACGTACCAACCGCCACGATGCGCGCATGAATCCCCGCAGGTACGCGCTGGTTCCCGACCGCGAATCCGAGCGAAAGCCCCGCAAACCGGGCCAGATCCGGCGCTACTCGCTTGCCCGCGTGGCCCCCTCCTCGCGTTCGGCCCTGGGCGTGGACCGCCTGGAGCGTCTCGAGCAGATAGCGGCGCTCGACCGTCCGTTCAGCAACGGCCGGCCGTAGCGTCGCCACCTCGCCGCGGCGCGCTCCGCGGGGGCGTTGGCGAGTAATGCATCCATAGCGCTGCACAACTCGACAGACCACGGCCCAGGGGCGCACGCCCGAACGGAGCACCCGCGCGGAGCGAAGCCGGGCCTAGCGCGGCAGGCTCGGCGCGATGATCCGGTAGGCCTTCAGCCCCAGGCCCAGCCGCTCCCGGTCCTCGCTCTTGAGCGGATCGAGCCCGGTGAGCTCCTTGACCCGGTCGAGCCGGTAGCCCACCGTGTGGCGGTGCGCGTGGATCTCCTGGGCGGTCGAGGCCATGTTGCAGTTGTTGCCCAAATAGGCGGAGAGCGTGCCGAGCAGATCGGTGGAGTACTGCTCGTCGTAGTGCACGAGCGCCGCGACGGTGTCCTCGTAGAAGCTCCTGACCTCCTGCGGGTGGCTGGCCAGCACGCGGAACAGGAGGCGGTAGGTGCCCTCCCCGATCTCCTCGCCCGGCGGTCCTCCGCCGGCCGCGGTCACGCCCAGAACGAGCTCGGCCTCCTCGAGCGCGCGACGCAGCTCGGCGCCGCCCGAGCGGTGCGACGAGACCCCCACCGACGCGTGCCGGCCCAGCCGCGCGGCGGCGCGGCGGGCCAGGTCGGGCTCGCCCGGCAACAGTGCGTAGACCTTGCCCTCCACCGGCTGGGCCAGGGCTCCGGGCACCTCGGCGAGGATGGCCGCGGTCACCCGGCCCGGCCCGCGCCCGTTCGGGTCGGCGCACAGCGCCACGTAGCCCTCGGACAGCTCACAGCCGAGGCGCGACGCCCGCCGCGCCACCTCGTTGGCGTCGAGCTCAGGCCGAGACAGCACCTCCTCGAGGAACGAGCCGCGCAGCGACTGCTCGGTCTCGTCCCTCGCCTCGGCCACCGCCACCTCCGTGAGCGCGGCGATGGCGGCCATGTGGAGAAAGTCTCCGGCGTCGCCGCGGCTCGGGCCGAGCTGCAGCACCGCGCCGAGCTCCCGCCCTCCTGAGGCGATCGGCACCTCGGCAGTGACCTCGGCGGGACGCTGCGGCCGCCCGCCCGCCAAGCGGGCGGCCACATAGCGCTCGTACCGGCCCCATCCCTCGAGTGGCACCCCGAGGCGCGGCACGATCACCGCCACGGGAGCACCCGTGTGAGCCGCGGCGATCTCGGCGACGCGCTCCAGGCCGTCGCCGGCCAGCACGGCGCCCACCATCTCGAGGTGGGCGCCGCGTGGCGTTACGTCGGGCACGGCTCTCAGGCCTTCCGTAGCCAGTGCTCGACCCTCCGGGGCTACGAGCCCGCGCCGTTGACGCTGGCCTCGTCGCCCTCGTGGGCCTGCAGCACCATCTCGCCCTCTTCGCCGGTGCGGATGCGGATCGCATCCTCCACCGGAATCACGAACAGCTTGCCGTCGCCCACCGAGCCGGTGCGCGCGTGCCGCAGGATCACCTCCTTGATGACCCCGACGTCCTTGGACTCCACCACGCACTCCAGCTTGAGCTTCGGCCGCAGGTGGACGGCGAGCTCCGAGCCGCGATAGTGCTCGGTGATCGCCTTCTGCCTGCCCGAGCCCTTGACCTCCGCGATGGAGAGGCTCGGGAAGCCGGCCTCGAGCAGATCCGCCCGGATCGGCTCGAAGGCCTCGTGGCGGATGTAGGCGATGACCATCTTCATGCCGTCACCTCACCCGGTCGCGGCACCGAGGCACCCCGCGGCTGCGCCGGCCCTTCCGGCGGACCGCCGGTGGGGCCGCCGAAGTCCGACTGCGGGATGAACTGCTCGGGGTAGCCGTACATGCCGTGCTCGACGATGTCGAGTCCGGCCTCCTCGTCCTCCTCCGAGACCCTCAGGCCGATGGTGGCCTTGATGATCGCGAAGGTGGCGTAGCTCATCGCGAACACGAAGGTGAACGCAACGATGACCCCGACCGCCTGGGCGATCAGTTGCTCGAACGAGCCGGAGTAGAACAGGCCGCCCTCGGGATTGCCGAAGGCGTTGTACTCCGCCAGCCGCGGCGCCGTGAACAGGCCGCAGGCCAGCGTGCCCCAGATACCGGCCAGGCCGTGCGCCGAGGTGGCGCCGACCGGGTCGTCGATCTTCTTGTCGATCCAGATGACGCCGAACACCACGATCAGTCCGGCCACGAAGCCGATGATCGGGCCCGCCCAGATCTCCACGTAGCCCGAGGGCGCGGTGATGGCCACGAGACCGGCGATGGCGCCGTTGGCCACCATCCCGATGTCGATCGTCCTCTGCCTGATCTGAGTGGCGACGAAGGCACCGATGATGCCGCCCGCGCAGCCGAGCAGGGTGACCACGGCCACGTCCGCCAAGCGGGTGTCCCCGATGCCGAGCGTCGAGCCGGGGTTGAAGCCGAACCAGCCGACGAACAGGATGATCGTGCCCAGACCGACCAGCGGCATCGAGTGCCCGGGAATCGCCCGCGGCTTGCCGTCCGGACCGTACTTCCCCTTACGTGGACCGAGCAGCAGCAGTGCGCACAGTGCGCCGGTGGCGCCGATGAGGTGCACCGCGGTGGAGCCGGCGAAGTCCTGCATGCCGGTGGGCAGCAGGGCGGTGTCGCCGTTCTGCAGCCAACCGCCGCCGAAGACCCAGTGCGAGCCGATCGGGTAGATGATCGACGCGAACACGACCGCGTAGATCACGTACGCGCTGTACTTGATCCGCTCGAGCGTCGAGCCCCAGACGATGGCCAGGGACACTGCGCAGAACGCGAACTGGAACAGCCACTTGGCCTCCACCGTGGCGTCCGAGAGGCCCATGACCGGGAACGCTTCCTGACCGTTGCCGGTGAACTGAAGGAAGAACCCGTTGGAGCCGATGATCGCGCTCGAGATGCCGAGCACGTCAGCGCTCCCGAAGGCAAAAGCAAAGCCGACCGCCCAATAACAGATCGCCGCGATCGAAAGGTTGGTGAGGATCTTGGCCACACCGGTTCCGGCGTTCTTCGCGCGCGAGAATCCGATCTCGAGCATGGCGAAGCCCGCCTGCATGAACAGGACGAGCACGGCCGCGACGAACACGAACATCGTGTTGGTCGTGACTGTGCTGTCAAGGGTGCCGTCGACCGCCCTAGCGAGATCGTCAGCGGTTGCGAGAAATTCCATCAGGACCTACAGCCTCCTTCCGTAGTTACTCGGCCAAGCTACGAGTGGCTGTGGAAACGGTCTTTAGACGTACGTCGAAGATATGGCCAACGGGATTCGCCCACGTGTCGAAAGGGGTCGGCAAACACGCTTGCAGAGCGAAATCATGCCGTCAGCTCGGCCCGCCCCAACTCTTCCGCAACCTCCAGCAGGAGCTCGAGATGCTCGGCCTCGGTGCGGAAGTTCACGATGCAGGCGCGCAGGCAGAAGCGGCCGTCCACCACGGCGTTCGAGATGTACACCCGCCCGTCGGCCTGGGACCTGGTCATGATGCGCTCGTTCAGGCGGTCGAGGGCCTCCTCGTCGCCCCGCAACTGCTGGGGTGCGTACCGGAAGCAGCAGATCGACAGCTTGACCGGGGTCATCAGCTCGAAGTCAGGGTGCTCGTCCACCAGCTCGCCCAGGTAGCGGGCCAGCGCCGCGTCGTGCGAGATCCGGCGCCCGTAGGCCGCGCTGCCGTGGGCCACGAGCGACAGCCAGATCCGCAGCGCGGAGAAGCCGCGGCTGAAGTCCGGACCCTGGTGGACGTAGTCCACACCGTGCTGGGCGCGCACCTCCTCGTCGAGCCAGATGACGCTGGCGTCGGCGGCGAAGGCAGCACCGAGCAGCGCCTCATCGCGGACGATCGCACAGCCGCCGAGGAGTGGGGTGTAGAGCCATTTGTGAGCGTCGGCGGCGATCGAGTCGGCTCGCTCGATCCCCGCGAACTGCGAACGCAGGTCGCCGGCCAGGACCGCCGGGCCGCCGTAACAGGCATCCACGTGGAAGTGGATGCCATGGCGTTCGCAGAGCGCGGCCAGCTCGTCGAGCGGGTCGATCGCTCCCGTGGCGGTGGTGCCGGCGGTGCCGATCACCGCTGCCGGCCGTACCCCGGACTCGAGATCGCGCTCGATCGCCTGCTCGAGCTCGTCCACGCGCATGCGCTGAGCCTCGTCGGCGGGAATCGCGCGCACGGCCTCGAGTCCCAGACCGAGCATGTCGGCCGCTCGCCGCTGCACCACGTGGGCCTCGCTCGAGGCGTAGAAGGCCAGCGGCGGCCCGGCGGCCACACCACGGGCGCGGGCCTCGAGGCCGAGCGCCCGGTCGCGCGCCAGCTTGAGCCCCACGAAGTTGGCCATCGCGCCACCGGCCACCACCTGGCCGCCGGCGCTCTCGGGCAGCCCGAAGGTGCGCGCCAGCCAGCTCACCAGCGCGGCCTCCACCTGGTTGGCGCCGGGGCTGAGCCGAAAACCGCCGAGGTTCTGGTTGAGGGCGGAGGCGATCAGGTCGCCCGCGGCGCCCGGGACCGTGCCCGAGCCCGACACGTAGGCCATGAAGCCGGGATGGCCGGGATAGATCGAGGCGTCGAAGGCGAGCGCGCGCAGGCGAGCGATCAGCTCGGCGTTGGAGAGGCCCTCCTCGGGGACGTCGAGGTCGAGCCGCTCGCGCACCGCCGCGGCGGTGAACTGTCCGCCCACGGGCAGCTCGGGCAGGCGGGTCAGGAGCTCGGTCCAGAGCTCGACCACCTCCTCCCCCAGCTCGCCGGCACGAGCCGGAGCCCAGTCGAGGTCGCGGACGGGTTCGGGTCGCTCAGCCATGCCGAGCGACCCTAGCCGCCTCCTCCATCAGCCGTAGAACAGGTAGCCGAAGCGCCTGACCGCCTCGTAGTAGACGTTCGCGGTGTTGCGGCACAGCCCGCGCTCGTACCAGACACGGGTGGCACAGTGCGCGTACATGTCGTCCCGGAAGCGGGTGTCGCAGTAGGCCTGGCCCAGCTGAGCGCCGTAACAGGCGTCGTGGGCCGCACAGGCGGCGGTGAAGTTGAACCACGGCCCGGTATCGGGCACGAGCTGATCCCCGACCCCGCCCGGGCCGCAGGCGGTGGTGGCCTCCTGGGCCTCCGCGACGGTGGGCGCGTAACCGGACGGGCTCTTGGCGCTCGCGGCGGGCGCGGCCAGGGCCAGCACGGCCAGCAGCGAGACGAGCGAGAGGACGATCCTGCGGTGCAGCTGATGCATGCGACGCTCCTCTGGTCGAGGCGCCTCCCGCAGGTCTACCTATCCCTCCGACGCGGTTTCCAATCACCGAATGGAGGTCAACCGACCGTCTGACGAGTTAGTGCCGCTATAGGACAACAACTCGTCAAACGCCTCCACAGGGGAGGCGCCCACGACCGATCCCGACCCCTTCCCAGCCGATCTGACCACGCCGGACCCTAGGCGCACGGCCGAACGGAGCGCTACCTCAGGCCGGCACGCCGTCGGACGTCGCCCGCGCGGCCTCTTCCTCCACCGCGCCGTCCTCGGGCTCGGCCTCCGGCGGCAGCTCACCGCCGCGGTCGGTGCCGGCGATCAGCTCGTCCGGTGCCCGTTCGGCGGGGATGAAGCCGGACTTCATCCCGAAGTAGACGGCCTGGGGGTGGTGGGCGATGATCGCCACCGTCGACTGCTCGGGCATCACGGCGAAGCCGTCGGACAGGTACATGCCGACGTCATCGAGCCCTAGCAGGCGCCATACCTTCTCGTGCTCCGACTGGTCGGGGCAAGCGGGGTAGCCCCACGAGTAGCGCCGTCCCTGGTCGAGGTCGATGCCCAGGCCGCGGCGCGCTTCCGCATGCAGCCACTCGGCGAGGCCCTCGGCCGACTGCACGCCCAGCCCGTGGGTATAGAGCTGCTCGGCGAACTCGCCGTCGCGCTCCAGCTGGGCCATCAGGTCGGTGACCTCGGGGCCGACGGTCACGCCCTGGAGAGCCACCACGTCGCGCTCGCCGGAGTCGATCGGGCGGAAGAAGTCCGACAGGCAGATGCGGTCGTGCTTGGGCTGGCGCGGGAAGCTGAGCCGCTCGACCTCCTGCGAGGGATCGGCCGGGTCGAACACAATCAGCTCGTTCCCGTCGGCGTTGCAGGGGAAGTAGCCGAGCTTCGCGCGCGGGCGCAGATAGTCCTGCTCGGCCCACATGCGCTCGAGGCGGGGAGCGAAGCCCTCCTCCTCGCCGTCACCCTGCACGAGGCGCTCCCACGCCTCGCCCTTCACGCCGCGCCCGCCCCAGTGGAGCTTGAACAGCACGTGGCGGTCCAGATAGGGATAGACGTCGTCGAGGTCGACCTCCATCTCGCGCACGCCCCAGAAGGGCGGCTCGGGGATCGGCGTGTCGGTGCGGGCGGCGGAGCGAACCGAGCTGTCGGTCACGGGCGGCGAGTCGTCGACCACGACGGGCTTCTCGCGCAGCGTCTTGGCCTCCGAGCGCATGCGCTCGATCAGGCCGTCGCGCGCCTCGCCGTCCACCAGCTGGTCGACCGTGGCCAGCCCGGCGAAGGCGTCCTTGCAGTAGAAGACGCCGGGCTCGTAGACCTCGTCCGACTCCTTGCCCTTCGGGTAGAGGATGCGGCGCCCGAAGTCGCGGTTGATGGCCGCCCCGCCGATCAGCACGGGGAACTCGTGGCCGCGCTCGTGCAGCTCCTGCACGCAGATCGGCATCTGCTTGGAGGTGGAGACGAGCAGGGCGGAGAGCCCGATCGCGTCGGCCTCGTGCTCCACCGCCGCGTTGATGATCGTGTCCACCGGCACCTGCTTGCCGAGGTCGATGACCGTATAGCCGTTGTTGGTGAGGATGGTGTTGACCAAGGACTTGCCGATGTCGTGCACGTCGCCGAACACGGTGGCGATCACCACCTTGCCCTTGGTGTGTCCCTCCATCCGCTCGAGGTAGTTCTCGAGCTGCGCCACGGCGCGCTTCATCACCTCGGCCGACTGCAGCACGAAGGGCAGGATGAGCTCGCCGGCACCGAACTTGTCACCCACCTCCTTCATGGCGGGCAGCAGCACCTGGTTGAGCGTCGGGACCGCGCCGATCTTCTCCACGGAGCGGTCGATCCAGTCCTCCACGCCCTCCTTCTTGCGACGCAGGATGTGGAAGTGCAGCGCCTCCTCGGGCTCCATGCCCTCGGTGGGGTCGGCGCCGCCGTCGTCTGCCTCCTCGGTCTCGCCCTTCTGCTCGAAGTGGCCGATGAAGCGCTCGAGCGCGTCCTCGCGCCGGTTGAACACCAGATCGTCGGTGATCTCGCGCTCGTTCTCGGAGATCTCGTTGTACGGCGTGATGTGGTTCGGGTTGACCATCGCCAGGTCGAGCCCCGCCTCCACGCAGTGGTGGAGGAAGACCGAGTTGAGCACCGCGCGGGCACCGGGCGACACGCCGAAGGAGACGTTGGACACACCGAGCGAGGTCTTGACCCCGGGCAGCTCCGACTTGAGCAGCTTGATGCCCTCGATCGTGGCCACGGCCGAGGGCCGCCACTCTTCGTCACCGGTCGTGAGGGTGAAGGTCAGCGCGTCGAAGATGAGCGCCTCGCGGTCGAGCCCGTGCTCGTCGCAGGCCAGCTCGACGATGCGCTTGGCCACCTCGAGCTTGCGCTCCGCGGTCTTGGCCATGCCCACCTCGTCGATGGTCAGCGCGATCAGGGCCGCGCCGTGGGCCTTGGCCAGCGGAGCGACCACATCGAGCTTGTCGCGCCCGGCCTCGAGGTTGACCGAGTTGACGATCGCGCGGCCCGGGGATCGCCTCGAGGGCGGCCTGGATCACGTCGGGCTCGGTGGAGTCCACCTGTATCGGCGCCGGCTGGGTGAGCGAGATGCGCTTGACCACCTCGCGCATCTGCTCGTCCTCGTCCTGGCGCTCGGTGAGCGCGACGCAGACGTCGAGGACGTGCGCGCCACCCTCCACCTGGTCTTCGGCGACCTGGACGATGCCGTCGTAGTCGTTGGCCAGCAGCAGCTCCTTGGCCTTGCGCGAGCCCTGCGAGTTGACCCGCTCGCCCACCAGCGTCGGGCGCGGCTCCTGCACCAGCGGGGTGGCGGTCATCATCGAGGACACGAGCGCCGCGCGGGTGTCGGGGCGGACCCGGGGTATCGCGGCCGCCGACGCGGTCGACGATCGCCGCGATGTGATCGGGCGTGGTGCCACAGCAGCCACCCACGATCGAGATGCCGTAGCGCTCCACGAACTCCTGCAGCGTCTTCGCCAGTGGCTCGGGCTCCTCGGGGAATATCGTCTCGCCGTCGGGCCCCTGCAGCGGCAGCCCCGCGTTGGGGATGCAGTGCACCGGCACCGGGCTGATCTCGCCCAGGTAGCGGATGGCGTCGCGCATGTCCTCGGGCCCGGTCGAGCAGTTGAGCCCGATCACGTCCACGTCGAGGGCGGTGAGGGTGGTGAGCACGGCCTGGATGTCCGTGCCGAGCAGCATCTTGCCGCCGTTGGGAAGCAGCGAGACGCTGGTCTGGATCGGCAGCGTGCGGCCGGTGAGCTTGAAGGCCTCGCGCGTCCCGAAGATCGCGGCCTTGACCTCGAGGATGTCCTGCGCGGTCTCGATGATGATCAGGTCGGCGCCGCCCTCCACGAGACCCTGGGCCTGCTCGGTGAACACCTCCACGAGCTCGCGGAAGGTGATCTTGCCGAGGGTCGGATCGTCGGAGGCCGGCAGGTGGCCGGTGGGACCGATCGACCCGGCCACGAAGCGGGTGTCACCCGCGGCGGCGCGGGCGATCTCGGCGGCGCGGCGGTTGATCTCGAGCGTGTGCTGCTCCAGCCCCCATTCTTCGAGCTTGAGCCGGCTGCCCTGGAAGGTGTCGGTCTCCAGCACCTCGGCGCCCGCTTCCAGCATCGATTCGTGCACGCCCTGGATCACGTCGGGCCGGTTGAGCACGAGCGCCTCGTGGCACTTGCCCGGCAGCCCGCCGTAGTCCTCCTGGGTCAGCTCGAACTGCTCCAGGGTTGCCCCCATGCCGCCGTCGAAGACGACGACGCGGCTTCTGGTTGCCTCGATGTAGTCGCGCTGCGCCAAGACGTTGATCCTACCAACCTTGACACGATTGTGTGAAGGTTGCGTTCTGGTCGCGGCGTCAGACGGTGAGGCGCGCGCGGTAGCCGCGGCGGCGGGCAATCGGGCCGAGCACGGCCCCGACCGCCTGGAGCAGCGGCCACGGCGGGCTCGCCGGCCTCACCTCGTCGCTGAACTCGGGAACCATCACGGCGAGCTGCAGCGGGCGCGGCATCCCCTTGTCGTCGAGCTCGTCCTTCTGCGCGAGTGCGAACAGGGTCTCGAAGAAGGAGGCGATGTCGAGGGCCGGCCGGAAGTACTGCACCGACGACGCCTCTTCGGTGGTCTCGTTCCAGAAGCGGTGCGGGGTGCCGGGCGGCACCGGGATCGTGTCACCGGGGCCGAGCTCACGGCGCTTGCCCGCGACCTCGAAGACGAGCGACCCCGACACGACCTCCGCCCCGCTCTCCTGCTTGGGGTGCACGTGGAGAGGCTCGCGCTCGGTGCCCGGCGGGTGCACCGAAACGATGCGCAGCAGCTCGGGCCGGAGCTCGGCGAAGGTCATGCGCTGCCCCGTGCGGGGATTGAAGATCTGCTGACCCTCGAACGCCATCTGCCCAGGCTAACCGCACGCCGGCGAAGGCAAACGCTCGCGCGCACCGCGCGCTCGCCGGCGAAGGCAAACGCTCGCGCGCACCGCGCGCTCGCCGGTTAAGCTGCCGCGCGTGCCGGTCGCCCTCGTCACGGGAGCCAATCGCGGGATCGGCCGCGAGACGGCCCGGCAGCTGGCCGAGCGCGGCTACGACGTGATCCTGAGCGCCCGCGACGAGAGCAGGGCGCGCGAGGCGGCCGAGGCCGTGGGTGCGACACCGCTCGAGCTGGACGTCTCCGACCCCGACTCGATCGAGCGCGCGGCGACGGCCGTTCGGGAGCAGCCCGGAGCGCTCGACGTGCTCGTCAACAACGCCGGCGTGGGCACGGACTGGGGCGTGGCCGGCGCCGAGCCGGACTTCGGCGCCATCCAGAGGGCTCTGGACACCAACTTCTTCGGGGCCTACCGGCTGACCGTGGCCCTGCTGCCGTTGCTGCGCGAGTCGGAGCACCCGCGCATCGTCAACGTCTCGAGCGGCATGGGCGGCATCGCGGAGATGGGCGGCTGGTCGCCGGGCTACCGCGTCTCGAAGGCCGCGCTCAACGCCATGACCCGGATCCTCTCGGCCGAGCTGGGTGATGCGGGCATCAAAATCAACTCGGCCTGCCCGGGCTTCGTCAACACCGACATGGGTGGTCAGTTCGGGGCCAAGAAGCCGGTGGAGGACGGCGCGGCGGGCATCGTCTGGCTGGCCACGCTCCCGGACGACGGTCCCACCGGCGGGTTCTTCCGCGACGGCAAGCCGGTCGCGTTCTAGGCCGCTCGGGCCAGCAGCCGCGCGCCAGGTCCCGGCGACACCGCCAGCGCTCCTTCCGGCGCCGCCACGCCCGGCGGCAGCAGCGCCAGCACAGCGCCTCCGAATCCGCCGCCCATGATGCGAGCGCCGGCGGCACCCGCGGCCTTCAGGCGGTCGACCGTGGCCTCCACCTCCGGCACGGAGACCTCGTAGTCGTCGCGCAGGCTGGCGTGCGAGGCGTCCAGCAGCCGGCCCAGCGCGGGGAGATCTCCGCCGCGCAGAGCCTCCACCGCGCCCAGCACGCGCGCGTTCTCGCTGAGCACGTGCACCGCGCGGCCCCGAAGCGGCTCGGGCAGCCGCGACGCGGCCTCCACGCTCGCGTCCCGGAGGCTGGCCACACCGAGCGCCCCGGACGCCTCGGCGCATTCGCGGCGCCGCTCGTTGTAGCCCGAGCCGGCGTGCTCGTGGGCCGAGCCCGAGTCGAGCACGACAAGGGTCCAGCCGCCGAGCTCGAGCGGCACCTGCTCCGTGCCGAGGTCGCGGCAGTCGAGCAGCAGCGCGTGACCTGGCTCGCCCAGCAGCGACGCGAGCTGGTCGAGCAGTCCGGTCTCGGCCCCCACCCAGCGGTGCTCGACCCGCGAGCACAGGCGGGCGAGTCCCCGGCGGTCGGGCTCGGGGGCGCCGGTCAGGCCCAGTAGCGCCAGGGCGAGCGCCGTCTCGAGGGCTGCCGACGAGGCCAGGCCGATGCCGCGTGGCAGGTCGCTCGATATCTCGAGGCGTACGCCCGGCAGCGGAACTCCCGCGCCGGTCAGCTCGGCCACGGTCCCCCGCACGAACGCCCGCCAGCCGCTCGCCGCCTCGATCGCGTCGAGCGGGAAGCGGTCCTGCTCGGCCAGGTCGAGTGCGAGCGCCTCCACTACGCCCGGGTCGGTTCGCTCCGCCGTGACCGTCACCCCCAGCTCGAGCGCGAAGGGCAGGCACAGCCCGTCGTTGTAGTCGGTGTGCTCGCCGACCAGGTTGACGCGGCCTGAGCCGCGTGCGGTTACCCGCTCGAGAGGCGGCTGGGCCAAGGGAGCTGGGCCGGGCTAGACCTCGGCCTCCGCCGGCTCGCGCCGGCGGCGGCTCGGGCCGCGCAGCTCCACCGGCGCGGCGTGCAGCGCGCGCAGACGCAGGTCCTTCCACGTCATCCCCTCGCGGACCAGGGCCGGCATGCCCATCGCGAGCGCGGTGGCGATCTCCACCGCCTGCAGGATGATCCCGTAGGCGAAGGCGTCGGTCTTGCTCACGCCGTAGGCCGACAGCACGGCCACGCAGGCGGCCTGGAACACGCCGAGGTTGGACGGGGTGACCGGCAGGGCCGCGGTCACGTTGACCGCGAACAGGACGGCGGCGGCGGCGCCGAGCCCGGCGCGCTCGTCCAGCCCGAGGGCGACCAGCAGGACGTAACAGGTGAGCCACTGGATGGCCCAGGCGCTGAGCTGCATGATCGCCGCCCAGCCGCCCAGACGTGGGTGACGAAACACCTCGAGCCCGCGGCGCACCTGGAGCATGGCCCGGCGCGCGGCGGCCGCCGCCTGCTGGACGCGCTGAAAGCGGCTGGGCGATCCCTTACGCAAGATCCAGGGGGCCGACAGCACGAGCGCAAGCACCACTACGGGCGCGATGGTGGCGATCATCAGTGCGTCCTCATTGCCCTGGAAGAGACCGACGGTGGCGAACATCACCGAGCCGAGCACCACCAGCGCGAGGATGTTCAAGAGGGTCTGCGAGACCATGGTGCCCAGCACCACCGGGAAGCGGTCGCGCACCCGGCCTACGCGCCGCGACAGGATCAGCGCGCGCGAGGGCTCGCCGAGCCGGGCCGGCAGCGTGGCCGACATGAGCACGCCGATCATGGTGGCGCGGGCGGTGTCGCGCCGGCGCACGCGAGTGCCCGGCAGAGCCGCCTCGAGGATGGCGTGCCAGGCCTCGGCCCGCAGCAGCATCGACGCGCACATCAGCGCGAAGCCGACCAGCACCCATACCGGCGTGGCGGCCAGCAGGGCGCGGCCGATCGACTCGATGCCGAGCCGGTCGAGGGCCAGCGCGGTCAGCCCGATGCCCGCCACGGCGCCGGTGCCCACGAGAATGCGCCGCGCGGTGCGAGCCGCGCGGCGGCGCCCGGCCGACGGCTCCTTCGGCTCGAGCGACGGCAGGCGCCGCGGCGGCACCCGCGCCCCGGGCTCGGTGGGCGCGACACCCACCTGCTGGGCCAGACGCATCCTGCGGGTCTCGGGCCGCGGAATCTCGATGGCCTCGGCGTAGACCTCGGTGACCTCCTCGGCCACGCGCGACCAGGCGAAGCGCCCGGCGCGCTCTCGCGCTGCCGCTGACATCTCCGTACGGCGCTCGGGGTCGAGGGCGAGCGCGCGCACGGCCTCGCCCAGCTCCACGGCGTCGCCCACGGGCACCAGCAGTCCGTCGGTGCCGTGCCGCACCACGTCGCGGTAACCGGCGATGTCGGACGCCACCACCGGCGTGGACGACGCGAACGCCTCGGTGAGCACCATGCCGAAGCTCTCGCCGCCCAGGGACGGGGCGCACAGGAGGTCGGCCTCGCCCAGCAGTCGCCACTTCTGCTCGTCGTCGACCCGACCGGCCACGTCCACGCCGTCGGGCTCGAGCAGCAGCGGGGCCACCTCCTCGGCCGTGGCGCCGGCGATGGTCAGGCGGGCCTTGACGCCGGCCCCGCGCAGTGCCTCGAAGGCGCGCAGCAGCACGGGAAGGCCCTTGCGCTCCTCGGCCCGGCCGACGAACAGCAGACGCAGCTCGTCGTGCGGACGCGAGAGGTCGGGAAGTGCCGCGGCCAGGTCCACCCCGTTGGGCACGATCCGGTAGCGCCCGCCATAGAAGCGCTGTGCGGTCCAGCGGGCGGCCTCGGAGACGGCGATGCGCGAGCTGAGCTTGGCGTACAGCCGGCGGGCTCCTCCGATGTGCGCGGCGATGTTGTTCGCCACGAAGCTCGTTGAATAGGTGTGGAAGGTGGCGACCGTGGGCGCTCGGGCGACCTCGGCCGCATACCAGGACACCAACGGAGCGTTGGGCTCGTGGACGTGGACGACGTCGTAGGCCCCGGTGCGCAGCTCGCGGCCCAGCTTGGCCACGGAATCGGGAAACACGGCCAGGTTCGACACGGCGCCGTTCATGGGCAGGCCGAGGGTGCGGCCGAGGGGGATCACGTGATCGGGGAGGGGCCTGGCCTGCGGGCGGGTACCGCGGTGGGTTACACGGGCCCGGCGGTCGTCGGGGTCGTACGGCGCCAGGAGCCTGACCTCGTGGCCCTGCTCCAGGAGCTCTTCGGAGAGAGCCTCCACATGGCGCCCGACGCCGCCGGGGTACGTGTACGAGTAGGGCGACACTAGGGCTACGCGCACGCGGCCCATGGTATCGGCCACACTTGACATGTGAGCGACGTTCGCAACTTCGTCAAATACACCTTCTTCAAGCTCGATCCGGCCTGGCGGCGCCGCTCGTCCGAGGAGCGAGCAGCGGACAAGCGCGAATTTGCGGCCGCCTGCCGGGAATTCGCGGAGCAGGGCTACCTGCGGGCGTATTCGCTCGTGGGCACGCGGGGCGACTGCGATCTGATGATCCGGGCGATCTCACCTGCGCTCGAGCCGATTCACGAGCTTCACGTGCTCCTCAACCAGAGCGGGCTGATGCGCTGGGCCGAGGTGCCGCATTCCTACCTGGCCATGACCAAGGAGTCGCCCTACTCCGACGAGCCCGACCGGCCACTCGAGCCGCGTCCGGGCGCCGACTCCCGCTACCTGATCGTCTACCCCATGTGGAAGAAGCGGGAGTGGTACGGGCTGGCGCCCGAGGAGCGCATGCGGGTGATGCGCGATCACATCGCGGTGGCCCGTGGCTTCACCGGCATCGAGACCAACACGGCCTATTCGTTCGGACTCGACGACCAGGAGTTCGTAGTGGCCTTCGACCTCGACGATCCGGCCGAGTTCCTCGATTTGGTCCAGGCGCTGCGGGCCACGGAGTCGAGCGCCTACACCGAGTCGGAGACCCCGATCTTCACCTGTATCTCGAGCTCGCTCGAGAGGGCCCTCGACGCCCTCGACGGTGAGGCCGCCCGCGCTCTGGCCTAGCCGGGCCGCACCCCGGTCGTGCGCTGACGCTCCCGGAAGGCCTGCACGCGCTGGGCGTTCAGGGCGTCGATCGACTCCAGGAAGTTGCCCTGGTCGTAGCCGTCGACGGCGATCAGGCTCACCGGCAGCCCACGTTTGCGAGCACATTCACGAGCCCGCCCGAGGAGGACCTTGTCGGTCTGGAACGGCTCGTTGGCCGGCAGCCGGGGCGGGAACAGGTCGGCCCAGTGGTTGAGCATGAGGAACGGGCTCGACTCGTCGCCCCGGTAGCGCTTGCAGCGCAGCTGATTCACCTTCTTGGCGCCCAGCGGGGTGTCCTGGACGAACGAGAAGCCGTCCTGATACCAGGGCACTGTTCCGTCGGCGTCCTTCTCGGTGAAGACGACGACCCGCTTGTTGCTGCGTACCAGGCCTCCCAGCGTGGGCAGCGGCTTGTTGCGGTCGAGCGTGGCCACGTACCGGGTGAGCTTCGCGCGGTCGAAGACCTTCTCGATCTCCTCGGGAGGCACGTAGGGCTCGATGAAGAGGATCACCACCTCCCCACGCCTCTCCTCGAGGAACTCACGGATCTGGTTGAGCGAATCGACCATCGGGGTGGCGCCCAGCTCACAGGTGGTGTGGCAGAGCCACACGTCGCGCTCGCCGCTGGTGTCTCCCGCTCCGAGCCTGCCGGCCAGGCGCTCGGCCGCCTGGAGCACGGGCCCCGGCAGGGCCGCCGCCACGCGGTTGCGGCTGCGGCCCTCGGCCTCGAAGTCGGTGCGCACCTTGCCGTTGGCGGCCTTGACGCCCCAGTGTGGGTCGATGAGAAAGAGACGAATCCCGTCCTCGAGCTGGCGCTTGATGGTGCGCCGCTGGTTCGAGATGAACCAGCCGGGGCTGTCGGCGGCCGAGAACGAGTTGTGCGTTCCGCCGAACACGACCTCGTTCAGCGGCAGCTCGCACAGGGAGACCGATCCGTTGCACGCGCGGGTGGAGCTGACCTGACGGGTCGCCTGCGCCGGCTCGTCGGAGTCGGTGGCGATCAGCACCAGTCCGACCACTGCCGCCACGCATACGACGCCGGCCGCGCCCGCCACGACGAACGCGCGGCGGCGGGTGCTCTCGTGCTCCTCGCGAGCCACTCCTCCACGCTGGAGCAGGACCAGCAGCTCGCTGGTGCCGTAGAAGATGAGATAGGCGCCGGCGAGGATCGCCGCCAGCTGGACCGTGAGCGTGGGGTTGAGCACCACGACCACTCCGAGCAAGATCGCTCCGGCACCGCGCAGGGCGAGCCCCCAGGTGGTCTTCGGACGCCGGGTGATGCGGTCGCGCAGGCGCTCGGTGGGGCGTTGTACGTCCTCCGGGTCGAGCGCGGCGGCGGCCGCCCCGATCACCAGCCCTCCGAGGGCGAGCAGGAAGGCTCCGGATACGAGGTCGGCCAGGAAGGCGTCGAGGAGACCGGCCACCGCGTCGCGCACCTCGGTGTCGGTCAGCTCGTCCTCGCCCACCACCCCGGCCAGCGTTCGCGCTCGCAGCACCAACAGCGTCACGGCAAGGAGCACCCCCACGGCCCCCACCGCCACCCCCGTGCGGAGCACGGCGATGCGACGGTCGCGGGCCAGGGCGATGGCCCCCACGAACGCCGCGAGCGCGAGCAGCGGCAGCACGATGCCCAGCACCCGCACGGAGTCGGCCACCGCCAGCGTCTGACCGGCGAACTCGCGCCGGCGCAGCGTCACGAGCGTCGCGTCGAGATCCTTCGGCACCTGCTTCGCCAGATTGGGCGACACCGACCGCAGCGCGAAGCGCACGAGCTCGGCCGAATCGGAGATGTCGAACAGGGCGTTCTTCTTGTCGCGCACGAAGAAGACCCTGTTGGCCTCCACCGCGGCCTGGCGAAAGACCCGGCGGAAGGGTGCGGACTGGAGCACGACGTCGGTCACCGACTCGAGCAGAGGCCGCGCTGCGGTCAGCTCCGTCGAGCCCCGGTCGATCAGGTTGACCACGATCTCGCGCCGCACGACCTTGCGCACGCCGTCGTCCTCGAGGGCCACCAGAGCCCGGTCGGCGAACGCGTCCTGGTTGACGATCTCGCTCCGGGCGTAGAAGGCGATCGTCCCGACGAACAGCAGCAGGGCGCCGAGCACCACGAGCGCACCGCTCGCGAGCGAACGGGAACTGCCCCGCGAGGAGGGGTTGCCGGTCATGGGTGCCGCGCCGTAGGGTACGAGACAACTTGGTCTCGCTCGCGCAGGTCGTCCTGGAAGTGGAGGGGGGAGAGAGCTTCCTCTCGGAGGAGGGCACCCGCTCGGGTGTGATCATGCTCGCGACCACGCTGCTTTCGTTCCTGGTGATACGCGTGAGCACCCGGCTGATGCGCAGCGACAAGGTGCCCTGGTGGCCCGGCAGCATCGTGAGCGAGGGCGGACTGCACGTGCACCATCACGTCTTCGGGATCATCATCATGCTGTTGGCGGGCTTCGTCATGGCGCTTCAGCCGGGCAGTCCCTGGTTCGAGATCATGGCCGGGCTGTTCGGCGTGGGTGCCGGACTCACCCTCGACGAGTTCGCGCTGTGGCTGCATCTGGAGGACGTCTACTGGGCGGAGACCGGCCGCCAGTCCGTCGACGCCGTCCTGATTGCGTGCCTCGTGGGCGGCCTCGTGCTGCTCGGCTTCCTGCCCTTCAGCACCGAGGACAGCGCCCCCGTGATCATCGTCACGCTGGTGGTGATCCTGGCCATCGCGGGGCTTGCAATCTTCAAGGGCAAGGTCTTCATGGGCATCGCCGGGGTCCTGTTCCCGCTGGTCGCCGTCATCGGCGCGATACGGCTCGCCAAGCCCAACTCGCCGTGGGCGCGGCGCTTCTACAAGCCGGGCAGCAGGAAGCTCGCGCGTTCCGAGGTGCGTTACGAGCGGCACACCCGCCGCTACCAGCGCTTCCAGGACCAGATCGCCGGAGCGCCGATGCCCGACCATCCTTCGGACTCCAAGGAAGCGGGCGTCTGAACGGTCGCAGGTCGCGACGAGCACCTGCAGAAACTAACCGGGTTCGAGGATCGAGGGTGGCGCAGAGGCGCCATCAGCCACCTAACGCGCGGCCGGCTGCTCCTGCTGGGCGGCTGCGAGCAGCTCCTCGAAGCTGCAGAGCTTGACCCGCGGGCGGCCGTGGGGTTCCCCGGCGGCCTTCTCCGCGCTGTCGATGGCCAGCCAGCCGTCGTAGGAGATCGCGTCGGGGCAACGCTCGGCCACCAGGCGGTCGAGCGAATCGCGGTCGGGATCGGCGGGGTCGAGCAGCCGCCCGGCGTCGAGGTCCTCCAGCAGGAGCTCCACCGTCTCCTGGGCGTCGCGCTTGTTCGTGCCGATGATCCCGGTGGGCCCCCGCTTGATCCAGCCCGCCACGTACTGGCCGGTGACCTGACCGCCCTCCTCGGCCACCACTCGCCCCCGGTCGTTGGGAATGATGGCCCGGCGCTGGTCGAACGGCAGTCCCTCCAGCGGGGTGCCGCGGTAGCCGATCGAGCGGAACACCAGTCCGCAGGCGATCTCCTCGGAGGTGTCCTTGGGCCGCGGCCGGATCTGGCCCGAGTCGTCGTGGGCCAGCTCGTTGTGGCCGATCCGGATCCCCTCCACGCGCTCCTCGCCCATGATCTCCAGCGGGGACACGAGAAAGCGCAGCACGATGCGGCGGTGCTTGCCCTCCAGAGGGCGCTGTGCGTACTCGTGCACGATCTTCACGTTCTTCTTCGCCGTGTTGTGAGCGGCGTCCGAGTCGATGAACTCGCTCGAGAGCGGGTCGAGCTCGGCCTCGCCGGGATCGACGTATATGTCGGCGTGGGTCATGGCGCCGAGCTCGAGCAGCTCGGGGTTGGTGAAGGCCGCCTGGGCCGGGCCACGCCGGCCGAGCACGAAGATCTCGCGCACCTTCGATTCGGCCAGCGCCTCGAGCGCGTGGTCGGCCACGTCGGTCGCTCTCAGCTCGTCCGGGGTGAGGGCCAGCATGCGAGCCACGTCGGCCGCCACGTTGCCGTTGCCCACCACCACCGCGCTCTCGGCCGAGAGATCGAACACGAGGTCGCGGTAGTCGGGATGGCCGTTGTACCAGGCCACGAACTCGGTGGCCGCCCAGCTGCCGGGGAGGTCCTCGCCCGGGATCCCCATGCGCCGGTCGGTCTGGGCGCCCACCGCGTAGATCACCGCGTGGTAGCGGCCGGTCAGGTCGTCGTGGGTGATGTCCCGGCCGAGCTCCACGTTGCCGTAGAAGCGAAAGCCGGGCTGAGCGGCGATCTTCTCGTACACCCGCGAGACCGCCTTGATGTTCGGGTGGTCGGGCGCCACACCACCGCGCACCAGCCCCCACGGCGTCGGCAAACGGTCGAACACATCCACCTCGACTCGCAGGTCGGGGTGCGACTTCGAGTTGAACAGCGCCCCGGCCGCATAGAAACCCGACGGCCCGGAGCCGACGATCGCTACGCGAAGCGGAATCTCAGGGGTGCCGATCGTTGCCATGAAGCTGCGCCGGACCCCGCCGAGGGGCCGGGCCGGGCCAGCTTCGCGACTCTAGCGATCGGCCTCTTCCTCGTCGCCCATCACGAGATCGATGGCCGAGACGGTCTCCATCGGCGTGATGACGACCGCCTCGTCGGCAGGCGCATCGGCCTCCTCCGCGGCGGGCTCCTCGAGCGGGACCGGCGCCGGCGGCGCCTGTGGGGCGACCACCTCGACGGACCGCTCGGGCTCGGACTCGGCGACGGGCACGAGCTCCGGCTGGGGCTCGACGACCGGCTCGGGCTCAGGCTCGGGCTCGACCTGGACTACGGGGTCGGGCTCCGGCTCAACCTCCATCTCCGGCTCGGGCTCCAGCTCGACGACGGGCTCCGCCTCCGCCTCGAGAACCTCCGGCTGCTTCGAGGGCTCGAAGGGCCGCAGCTCGGGCGCGAGCGGCTCCTCCGCGAGACGCTCGGACGGCAGCTCGGGCAGTGTCACCGCGGGCACGGCAGCCGGCGCAGGAACGGGAGCGGCCGGGGCCGGCGCAGCGGCGTCCACCACGACCGTTCCGCCGGCCAGGTCGCCGAGGCGCTGGCGGCGCTCGCCGGTGACCAGCATCACGATCAGGCCGACCAGGTAGAGAGCGATGCCGTCGATCACCCGCAGGATCGTCCGCACGAAGATCTCTCGCATGCCCGCGTGGCCGCCGTCGGCGCGGACGACGCGGAGCTTCATGAGCCGCTTGCCGATCGTCTGCCCGCCGCCGGACTCGCAGGCGAAGTAGTAGTAGAGCGCCCAGCCCAGAAAGATCACTTCCAGGGCCGGGGTGAACTCGACCTCGCCCCCGTTCAGGGCACCGGCCACGAAGCCGATCAGGGCGGCGCCCGCAACGAGCACGACCAGGTCGATGAGAGCGGCCAGCACGCGACGGTTGTCTAGCCGCGGGCCGGACGCGGGAACAGCGGAGGCATGCGCGATGGCGTTCATCCGACCTTCGATCGGCGCCTGCCGCGCATCCTTGACCCGTTGCCCTGAACTCCGGACGGTTCGCGAAACGGCAATGATCCGCAGCAGTGGAGCGAATGGCCGTGATCGACATGGGTTCGAACTCGTGGCGCCTGGTGGTCTACGGCTACGAGCCGGGGACGCCGTGGTGGAGCCTCGTCGACGAGATCCGGGAGCCGGTGCGGGTGAGCGCCGGGATGGCCGAGGAGGGCGCGATCCGGCCCGAGCGCTTCGAGCTCGCCCTGCACACCGCGGCGGTGTTCTCGGCCTTCTGCCGCGCTTCGGGAGTCGGCGAGATCGAGGCCGTGGCCACGAGCGCGATCCGCGACGCCCGCAACGGGCCCGACCTGCTCGAACGCATCGAGGAGCACAGCGGGCTCGTGCCGCGGGTGATCAGCGGCGGCGAGGAGGCGGGCTACGGGGCCCTGGCCATCGCCAACTCCACCACCATCGAGGACGGCTGCGGGCTCGACATGGGCGGCGGCAGCATCCAGGCCATCCGCATCGAGGACCGGCGGATGACCGACTCGATCTCGCGCCCGCTCGGCTCGGTTCGCGTGAGCGAGGACTTCCTCCCCGGCGAGAAGGCCACCGGCAAGTCCCAGAAGGCCCTGCGCCGTCACGTGGCCGACGAGCTGGGAGGCGTCGAATGGTGGGAGGACGGCGGGAGGCTGGTGGGCACCGGCGGGACGATCCGCAACCTGGCCTCGGCCGCCATGAAGCGGCTCGATCTGCCGGACATCGACGTACAGGGCTTCCTCCTCTCGCGAGACGCCGTGGAGGAGCTGATCGACGAGCTGGCGGGACGGCCCGCCTCCAAGCGCGGCAACGTGAGGGGCATAAAGCCTGACCGCGGCGACGTGATCCTCGGCGGCGCCCTGGTGCTGGCCGCCGCCATGGAGAGCGGCGGCTTCGAGGCGATCGAGGTGACCGAGGCCGGGCTGCGGGAGGGCATCTTCTTCGAGCGCCTGCTCGGCGAGCGCCGGCTGTTCGAGGACCTGCGGACCGAGTCGGTGGAGAACCTGGCCCACCGCTTCGTGCACGACCCCGACCACCCCAACCACGTGGCCGCGCTCTCCCTCCAGATGTTCGACGGCCTACTGGAGGCGGGCCTGCACGACTACGGCTCGCCGGAGCGCGAGCTGCTCTGGGCGGCATGCATCCTGCACGACATCGGCACGGCGATCGACTACGACGACCACCACCGTCACTCGCACTACCTGATCCTCAACGCCGGGCTGCCCGGCTTCACCCCGCGCGAGCTCGTGCTGATCGGGCTGATCGCGCGCTACCACCGCAAGGGAGAACCCGACGCTTCGGAGTTGGGCGACCTCGCGGAGAGGGGGGACGGTCAGCGGCTGCTGCTGCTGTGCGCGATCATCCGCCTGGCCGAGCAGTTCGAGCGCAGCCGCGACCGCTCGATCGGCAGCGTCAGCGTCGCCACCGCCAACGGCGCGGTGGAGCTGCGGCCCGTCACCGAGTCCGGTGGCGACCCGAGCGTGCCGATCTGGGCGGCCCGCCGCAACGCCGACCTGCTGGCCGGCGCCGTGGAGCGGTCGGTGGACGTGACCGACCCGGTCTAGGCGAGCTTCGTCTCGAGCACGCCCAGCGTCGGCGCGCTGATCACGACCTCGTCACCCGGCGCGAGCCATACCTTGGGGTCGCGCAGGCTGCCTACGCCCGCCGGGGTCCCCGTGGACACCACGTCGCCGGGTTCGAGGGTCATCAGCATCGAGAGGTAGGCCACGAGCGCCGGGATCGAGTGAACGAGGTCCGCGGTGGTGCCCTGCTGCATCTGCTCGCCGTTGAGCGTGAGCTCGAACTCGATCGCGTCGTGGGGGCCGGCCTCGTCGGGCGTGACCAGCGCCGGGCCGCACGGCGCCGACCCGTCGAACACCTTGCCGGGCATCCACTGCGGCGTCTTGAACTGGTAGTCGCGGGCTGAGAGGTCGTTGAGGAGCATGTAGCCCGCCAGGTGGTCGAGCGCGTCCTCCTCGCTCACGTCCTTGGCCCGCCTGCCGATCACGAACGCCACCTCGGCCTCGTAGTCGACCCGGCTCCAGGGCGGCAGCTTCACCGTCGCGCCCGTGGGCACGATCGCGTTGGCGAACTTGGCGAAGAAGGTGGGCAGCTTCGGAGCCTCCTTGCCCTGCTCCTCGGCGTGGGCGTGGTAGTTCTGGCCGATGCACACGAGCTTGCCCGGGCGCGCCAGCGGCGCCAGCAGGGTGACCTCGTCGAGCGGCAGCGCCTCGCCGCTCTCCTCGGGAGCTTCGGGGAGCCCTTCGGCCACCAGGGAGTCGAGGCTGGGCATCCCTTCGAGGGGATGCACGCGCCCGTCCCGCAGGACGGCGGCGGCCGGACCCGACTCGGTTTTCACGCTCACCAGCCTCATCGCGGCCCCCACCCTATGCGTACCCTCAAAGCGATGCCCAAGGACATGCCCAAGGGGCGAGTGCGCCGAGCCGCCAAGGTCGGAAAGCTCGCCGGCGGTCAGGCCGCTCGCGGCTACGTGACCAAGGCGGCCAACCTCACCCGTGACGAGGAGGGCCGCCGCGCGGCCGCCGATCGTCGCCAGATGGAGGCCGCCGAGCAGATCTTCGACGTGCTCGGCCAGATGAAGGGAGCGGCCATGAAGGTCGGCCAGGTGGCGTCCTTCATCGACACGGGCGCCTTCCCGCCCGAGTTCCAGGACCGCGTCCAGGCCAAGCTGGCCGAGCTGCGCGACGCGGCGCCGCGCGTCCCCTTCGAGCGCATGAAGAAGGTTGTCGAGGACGACCTGGGCGAGAAGCTGGAGGACGTCTTCTCCGAGTTCGAAGCGGAGGCCGTGGCGGCCGCCTCGATCGGACAGGTCTACCGGGCGCGCCTGCGAGACGACGGCCGCGAGGTGGCCGTGAAGGTCCAGTACCCCGGCGTGGCCCAGGCCGTGCGGGCGGACCTGCAGAACCTCGGGCTCATCATGCGGGTGGCCAAGCGCATCGCGCCGGGGATGGACGCCAAGGCGATGACGGCCGAGATCAAGGAGCGGCTCACCGACGAGCTCGACTACGAGCACGAGGCGCAGCAGCACAGGGCCTTTGCCCGCAGCTGGCGCGGGCACCCGTTCATCTACGTGCCGGCCGTGGTGACGGAGCTCTGCACCGAGCACGTGCTGGTGACCGAGTGGGTCGAGGGCATCGGCTTCGAGGAGGTGCGCGAGCTGGACGACGCTACCGTCGATCGCTTCGGCGAGATCGTGTTCCGCTTCTTCTTCGGCTCGCTCTACCGCAACGGACACTTCTCGGGCGACCCCCACCCGGGCAACTACCGGCTCATGGACGACGGACGGGTGGCGTTCATCGACTTCGGGATGTCGAAGCGGGTGGCGCGCGAGGACATCGACGCCGAGATCGAGGCGATGCGGCTGGCCATGGATGGTGACGTCGAGGGGCTGCACCGGCAGCTGGGAGCGATGGGCTTCTTCGACCCCGACGACCCGGAGGTCACCCCGGAGGCCGTCTTCGAGCATTTCCACGACGTGACCGCCTGGTACATCGAGGACCGCGAGGTGACGATCGACCGGGAGCTGGTGGCCCAGGTGCTGATCGACTTCGGCGACCCCCGCTCGCGCCACTGGCAGCTGATGAAGCGGGAAACGATGCCGCCTCAGTCGATGCTGGCCCGTCGCATGGAGGCGCTCACCCTCGGCGTGCTCGGGCAGCTGGGCGCCACGGCGAACTGGCACCGCATCGGTCGGGAGTGGCTGTTCGGCGACCCGCCCTCCACCGACCTCGGGGGCCTCGAGGAGCCGTTCCACGACAAGGCGGCTGCGTAGGCTCGGCCGATGCCCCGTCCGAGCGCCGGCTCCCGCACCCAGCCCGCCCGCGTCACCAAGAAGGCCCTCGCCACCCTGCGAGCCGATCCGGTGATGGCCCGCCTGGTGGACGAACACCACGAGGTCGTGCGTCGCGACATGGCCCGCGAGCGCCCGGGCGACGCGTACGGGGCGCTACTGCGCTCGATCGTCGGGCAGCAGCTGTCCACCAAGGCGGCGCGCACCATCTATGGACGGCTGGCCGACATCTTCGGCGGGCGGGCTCCCACGCCGCGCGAGCTGCTCGAAACCGAGCCCGAGCACATCCGGGCGGCCGGGCTGTCCAACGCGAAGGTCGCCTACCTGCGTGATCTGGCGGTGCACGTCGAGGAGGGCACCCTCGAGCTGGAGCGGCTTCCGGAGCTGAGCGACGAGGAGGTGGCCAAGCAGCTGACCGCGATCAAGGGGCTGGGCCAGTGGACGGCGGACATGTTCCTCATGTTCCACCTTCAGCGCCCGGACATCCTGCCGGTGGGCGACCAGGGGATCCGCAACGCGGTGAAAAGTGCCTACCGGCTGCGCAAGCTGCCCGACCCCAAGCGCCTCGAGAAGATCGGGCGGCCGTGGCGGCCCTACCGCACTCTGGCGTGCGTGTACCTCTGGAGCTCGCTTGACAACGCGCCCGGCTAGACGGCGGTGCCGCAGCTGGGCTCTTCGTCGGCGACCCGGAAGGACGAGCCGCAGCCACAGGAGGCCACGACGTTCGGGTTGGACACCTCGAAGCCCGAGCCCTGGAAGCTCTCGGTGAAATCGACGGTCGAGCCGTCCACGTACTGGAGGCTGGCGGGATCGACCAGGACGTTGATCCCCGCGGCGTCGAAGACGTGATCGTCCTCGCGCTTCTCGTCGAGGGCCAGCGCGTACTGGAATCCGGAGCAGCCGCCGCCACGCACGCCGACCCTCAGGCCGACTTCTCCCTCGCCCGCGGCGCCCTGGGCAGCCATGAAGTCGTTGACCTTCTCGGCAGCGATGTCGGTGAGCGTGACCATCAGGCCCCGATTATATCGGTGATCCTGTCGATACCCTGGAGTTCGGATGCCGACCGCAGCCGAGCTGAAGGAGCGGATACTCGAAGCCCTGCCGGGCGCGCAGGTGATGGTCCATGACCTCACCGGCGGCGGGGACCACTTCCGTGCCGAGGTCATCTCGGACCGCTTCGTAGGCCTGTCGCGGATCGACCAGCACAAGTTGATCTACGACGTGTTCGGCGATGACGTCGGCGGTCCCATCCACGCGCTGTCCATCAAGACCCAGACCCCCGGAGCCGGACTGTGAACAACGAAGAGATTCGAGCGTTCCTCGAGAACGCCATAAGCGAGAACAAGGTGATGCTCTTCATGAAGGGCACACCCCAGCAGCCGGCGTGCGGCTTCTCGATGCGGGCGTCGGGCGCCCTCAACACGCTGGGCGTCCAGTACGCCGCTCTCGACATCCTGCCCGATCCGCGTATCCGCGAGGAGCTGTCCGAGCTGTCGGGCTGGCCCACGATCCCGCAGCTGTTCGTCGACGGCGAGCTGGTGGGCGGCTCCGACATCGTGCTCGAGATGTTCGAGAACGGTGAGCTGGCCGAGATGCTCGGCGTCGAGCAGCCCGCGGAGGCGGACGTGCCGGACCCCGAGCCCGAGCCGCGTCAGGCTCCGCTGGGGCTTGAGAACCGGCTGAACTAGCCGGTCCGTATCGTGCCCGCGAGATGCGGGCGACCTTCCTCGTCTACGCGGCGGTTCAGTTCGTGCTGCTCTCCCTAGCGCGCCGGGGCCTCCAAGCGGCGGGTCCACTCCTCTGACTGGCGGGCGTGGGCAGCTCGCGCGCTGATCCAGAGGCGGCGCAGCCAGGCCACGGGCTTCGTGTGCTTCATTGGGTTCTCCAGGGACTCGGGGGGTTCCCTTAGAGACAGCCGACGTGCCCGCCTTATTCCCTCACGGCGCATATCGTTTCCGGCCATGGGGAGTGAGGAGCGCCGCCAGCGCCTCGCGGAATTGATGAGCCGCTATCTGGATTGCGCACGCACCGGCGACTGGGAGAGCGCCTTCCGGTTCTTCTCCGACGAGATCGTGCTGCACGTGCCCGGTCGCTCGGCCTTCGCCGGTGAGGTGCGCGGGATGGACGCGGTGCGGCGTTACCTCGAAGCCGCCATCGCCCACGCCCAGGAGTCCAAGGTCGAGGTCGAGCTCGTGGAGATGCTGGTGGGCGACGAACGTGTCGCGCTGATCGTGAAGGAGCGCTTCCCCCGCCCCGAGGGAGCGGTCGAGATCCGGCGGGCGAACGTCTACCGCGTACGCGACGAGAGGATCGACGAGGTGTGGATCTTCGAGGCGAACCAGTACGAGGTGGACGAGCTGTTCGCGGGCTGAGCCCGCTGCCTCACTTCTTGCCGCCGCGCCTTGCGGCGCTGGTCCTCCATCATCTTGCGCCCGCGCTCGGCGTAGTCGCGGGCCTGGCGGCGGTAGCGCTCCCTCTGCTCGGGCGGCATGGACTGCCAGCGCTCCCAGGCCATCAGGAAGTAGGGCCACAGACGGCGAGCGTTGCGCAGCGCCTTCGCGCCGCGGCCTGGTCCGAGTTGTCCTTGTTTGGCCATCGCTCCCAATTAGAGCAGGCGCCGCACCAGCCCGACCGCGCCCTCGGCGGCGCCGACGGCCGCCCCGGCGAGGCGGTACTGGACCTGCCGCGAGCGCCGCGTGCGCGCGATGCGATCGTGCTCGCGCTCCATGTGCCACGCCACCGTGGCCTCGAGGGTCTCCTCGTGCGGACGCGAGCGCCAGCCGAGCTCACGCCGTGCCTTGGTCGCACGGTAGGTCCAGCTGTTGGAGGCCGCGCGCACCTCGGTCGGTGTCAGCGGCCAGCCGCGGCCAGTCGCCCCGATCACGGTGGCGGCCAGCGACGCCGCGCCGGGCGACAGCCGGACCGGAGGCTCGATGCCCGACAACCGTCCGAGGTCGGCGAACAGCCGGTCGAAGGTGAAGTTGCGGGCCCCGAGCAGGTAGCGCTCGCCCACACCGCCGCTTTCCTCGGCCAGCAGGTGGCCGCGGGCCACGTCCCGCACGTCGACGATGTTCAGCGCACCGTCGGCGTAGGCCGGGACGCGCCCGAGCAGGAAGCTCCGCACGATGCGCGTGGAGCTCAGCAGGTGGTCACCCGCACCGAAGCACACGGCGGGGTTCACACACGTGAGCGGCAGCCCTCGAGCGGCCACACGCATCGCCTCCACCTCGGCTTCGTGCACCGAGTTGACGTAGGGGATCCCCAGCCGTCCGGCGGTGAACAGCTGCGTCTCGTCAGCCGTCTTGCCGCTCCGGGCCGGCCCGACCGCGGCAGCGCTCGAGGTGAACACCACCCGCTCGAGCCCGGCCCGCAGGCACTCCTCCAGGAGGAGCTTGGTGCCGCCCACGTTCACGTCGAACAGCCGCTGCGAATCCTGGGGGCGAACCGAGGTCACACCCGCGCAGTGAAACGCGCGCGCCACGCCCTTGAGCGCCCGCCGCACCGAGCGCCGGTCGCGCACCTCGAGGCGCCCGCGCTCGGCGTCGAGCCCGTCGATCGCTGCGGTCGGGGACCCGTCCTCCACGCCTAGACGCACATCGTCGCCACGCTCGTGTAGCAGCCTCGCGACATGAGAGCCGATGAACCCCGTTGCGCCGGTGACCAGGACCTTGGCCAAGCGGCCGGAGTGTAATCCGACCGTGCGCACTCGGCCGAGCCGAGTGCTTCGCCCATGCACCCGAGTAGGCTGCCGCGCGCATGTCCGAGATCGCCGTGGTGACCGACAGCACCTCCTACCTGCCGCCCGACCTCGTCGAGCGCAACGCGATCGAGATCGTGCCCCTCTACGTGGTCTTCGGCGGCGACCGCACGGTGCGCGAGGTCGACATCACCGACTATCCGGCCTTCTTCGACGAGCTGCGAGCGGCGGAGACCCTCCCCACCACCTCACAGCCCTCGGTGGGTGACTTCACCTCCGTCTACGAGCCGCTGCTGGCCGAGGGCAAGGAGATCGTGTCGGTGCACATCTCCGGCGGGCTCTCGGGCACCCCGGAGGCGGCGCGCCAGGCCAAGGCCGCGCTCGAGCGCGACGGCAAGGGCGGTGAGCGCATCGAGGTGGTGGACTCGCAGACCGCCGCGGGCGGTCTCGGCTTCATGGTCCTCGCCGCCGCCCGCGCGGCGCGCGACAGCGACAGCGCGGCCGAGGTCGCCGCGAAGGTCGCCGAGGCACGTGCCGAGCTCAAGATGTGGTTCGTGATCGACACCCTCGAGTTCCTGCGCCGGGGCGGGCGCATCGGGGCGGCCAGCGCCTGGATCGGCTCGACGCTGCGGGTCAAGCCGATCCTGACCGTGGAGAACGAGATGACGCCCGTGGAGCGGGTGCGCACGAGCGGGCGCGCGTTCGAGCGGATGCTCGACTACGCGCGCCAGCGCAAGGACTCCGGCGCCGACGCCTGGAGCGCCCAGCACATCAACGCCCCGGAGCAGTGCCAGCGGCTCGTGGAGCGCGGCACCGAGGTGTTCGGCGCCCCGCCCACGATCGTCAGCGAGATCGGGCCCGTCCTGGCGGCCCACACCGGGCCGGGGCTCCTCGGCCTGGGCGGTTTGCCCAGCCGTTTCGTGCAGTAGATCGTGCACCTGTAGGAGCGCCACCAAAGGGGGCGAATAGCCCCCTGATGCTCACCGCCCGGACGATCGTACGCCTCGTCCTGATCGTCGTCTGCGTGGTGCTGTGCCTCTACCTGATCTACCTGATCCGAACGCCGCTGTCCTGGATCCTGATCGCGGTGTTCCTCGCGGTAGCGCTGTCGGGTCCGGTGAACTTCCTGGCCCGCCGGATGCGTCGCGGCTTTGCCATCACGCTCGTCTATCTCGGGCTGCTGGCCATCCCTCTGCTGCTCGTGGCCCTCATCGTCCCGCCGCTGGTCACGGAAGCGGACAAGTTCGCCAACGACGTCCCGGACTACGCGCGTGACGTGACCGACTTCGTGCAGCGCAACGACCAGCTCCGAGAGTTCAACCGCGACTACAACATCACCGCGCAGCTGGAGAAGGAGGCGGCCAAGCTTCCGAACCGTCTGGGCGGCGCGGCCGGAGCCCTGCGCGACGTGGGCTTCGGGATCGTCAGCTCGATATTTGCCCTGATCACGATCCTCGTGCTGGCGGCGTTCCTGCTCTCGAGCGGGCGCAACTGGGTCGATGCCGCCATCTCCTTGCGACCGGAGGAACAACAGCTGCGGCTGCGGCGCTCGCTCGACAACATGGCCGGCGCAGTGGCGGGCTACGTGGCCGGCGCCCTCGCGATCGCGGTGATCGCGGGGGTGGCAACGTTCATCGTGCTGACCATCCTGGGCGTCCCCTTCGCCGCCCCGCTGGCCGTGATCGCCGGCCTCTTCTCGCTCATACCGCTGGTGGGCGCCACCATCGCCGCTGTCCTGATCGGCGTCGTCACGGTGTTCGAGAACTTCCCCACGGTCACGATCATCTGGGCGGTCTGGGCGATCGTCTATCAGCAGTTCGAGAACCACGTGATCCAGCCGCAGATCCAGAAGCGCACGGTGAAGGTGCAGCCGTTCATAACCATCGTCGCCGTCCTGTTCGGGGCCACGCTGCTCGGCGTGCTGGGAGCGCTGGTGGCGATTCCGGTGGCGGCCTCGATCCAGATCCTGACGCGCGAGTACGTGGACCTGCGCACCCTCTCCTTGAAGAAGGACGACCCAGGTGACGAGCCTCCTCCGGAGCCACCCCCGATGGCCCCGCCCTCTGCCGACCCGTCTCCCGCGTAGCCTCTTTCAAATGAGTCCGGCTGCGCTCGCCAAGCGAGGGATCCTCCTCGCGATCACCGGCGTGTCGCTCTACCTCCTCGCTCCGGCCCTGCTGGAGGTCTTCGGGGCATGGGACAAGCTCGACGACATCAACCCTCTGTGGTTCGTCGCCATGATCGGTCTGCAGATCGGCAGCTACGCGAGCATGTGGTGGGTTCAGAAGATCGCCGTGAGGGCCGAGCGCATCGGACCCGTGGTCACGTCCCAGCTCGCTTCCAATGCCTTCGGACGGGTCGTACCCGGTGGCGTCGCGGCGGCCGGAGCGATGCAGTACGCCATGCTCGTGCGCTCGGGGGTCTCCTCCGCTGCCGCGGCGTCGGGGATGACGGCTTCGTCGCTGCTGGTGTTCGGGACGCTGCTGGCCCTGCCCCTCCTGGCGGTCCCCGCGATCGCCACCGGCGTGGCCGTCGACCCGCGGCTCGCCCGGGCCGCCGAAGCGGGGGCGGTGCTCTTCGTTGCGATGTTCGCGCTCGGCGCGGCCTGCGTGGTCTGGGACCGCCCGCTCGAGGTGATCGGCCGCGCCGTGCAGGCCGTCCGCAACCGGGTAATGCGCAAGCGGGAGCCGCTCACCACGCTGCCGGCGAGGCTGATCAAGGAACGGGACGTCGTCGTGAAGGTCCTCGGTGCCCGCTGGTGGCAGGCGCTACTGCTGGCCGCTTCGCGCTGGGTGCTGGACTTCCTCACGCTGCTCGCCGCGCTCTACGCGGTCGGAGCCACGCCGAGGGCGTCGCTCGTCCTGCTGGCCTTCTTCACCGCCCAGCTGCTCGGCACCCTGCCGCTCACGCCCGGCGGCCTCGGCTTCGTCGAGGCGGGCCTGACGGGAACGCTGGCCCTGGCGGGCGTGAGCGCCGGCGCCGCGGTGGTGGCCACCCTGGCCTACCGGCTCGCGTCGTTCTGGCTTCCCATTCCCGCGGGAGGAGTGGCCGCGATCATCCACAACCGCAAGTACGGAAGCGAGGACCTGGCGGCGATCGAGGTGGAGGGGCGCAGGCTCGCCGACGAGGAGAAAAAGCTCGAGGCGACCGACACGCACCCGGCCCCGGTACGCGGGCGTCGCTAGTCCGATGCCCGGCGAGACAGGCGACACCCAGCGCACGCTGCTTGCGAGCGAGCGCACCTATCTCGCGTGGTGGCGCACCGGCCTCACGGCGTTCGCGGTGAGCCTGGGCGCCGGGCAGATCGTGCCGGCCCTGACCGACGAGACGCGCTGGCCTTACACGCTGATCGGCGTGGCCTTCGCGCTGCTCGGCGTGGCCTTCACGTGGCTGGGCTATGCGCGCAAGCGCGAGCTGGAGCGGGCGCTCGACCAGGGCGGCTACGCCCCGCTCAGCGAGTGGCTGCTGCTGGGCATCACCGCGGCCGGCCTCCTCCTGGGAATCGCGCTGGTCGTGCTCATCGTGCTGCTCGGCTGATGCCGGCCACCGCGCTCGTACGCTGGCTGGGACACGCGACCGTCCTGCTCGAGCTCGGCGGCGTCCGCCTGCTCACCGACCCGGTGCTGCGCAGCCGGCTGCTGCACATGCGACGGATGGCCGGGCCGGTGAATCCTGACCACCACGCCGCGCTCGACGCCGTTCTCATCTCCCACCTGCACCGCGACCATCTCGACGTGCCCTCCCTGCGGAGGCTCCAACGCGATTCGGCGCTGCTCGTCGTGCCGGCGGGCACCCGGCAACGAGGCCTGCGCCGGGGCTTCCGCTCGGTGACCGAGCTCACCCCGGGCGAGCAGGTGAAGATCGGCGGCGTTGTCGTGACCGCAGTGCCCGCCGTGCACAACGGCCGGCGCGACCCGCTGAGCCGAGAGGTGAGCCCGCTCGGCTACGTGGTCGACAACGGCACGACACGCGTCTACTTCGCCGGCGACACCGACCTGTTCGAGGGAATGGCGGAGCTCGGCGAGCTGGATCTCGCCCTGCTGCCGGTGTGGGGCTGGGGGCCGACGCTCGGCCCGGGGCACCTCGATCCCGAAGCCGCGGCCCGCGCGCTGACGCTGCTGCGCCCGCGCGCCGCGGTGCCGATCCACTGGGGCACGCTCTTCCCGCGCGTCATCAACGACCGGGCAGGGCGCCTGTCCGACCCGCCCCACGAGTTTCGCGAGGCCGCCGAGAGGCTGGCGCCCGAGGTAGACGTCCGCGTGCTTTTGCCCGGCGAGGCGATGGAGCTCTGATGCTCGGCGCGCTCGGATGGGGAGCGCTGGCGGCGAGCTCGCTCGTGATCGGAGCGGTTCTGGCGATCGTGCGCGACTGGCCCGACCGCGTGGTCGGACTCGTGCTCGCCTTCGGCGGCGGCGCGCTGATCAGCGCCGTCTCCTTCGAGCTCGCCCAGGAGGGAGTCGAGATCGGCGGGCCCGCCGCCGTCGGCATCGGGTTCGCCGCCGGAGCGCTCGCCTTCTACGTGCTCGACGGGCTGCTCGACCGGCCGCCACCCGGGTCCGCTGGGGGCTCCGAGAGCGATTCCGATCCCGCCACCGCCCTTGCCCTGGGCGCATTCCTCGACGGCGTGCCCGAACAGCTCGTGCTGGGCCTCGGCCTGGTGGCGGGCGGCGGCGTGAGCCTCAGCCTGATGCTCGCCATCTTCATCTCCAACCTGCCGGAGGCGATCGGCTCGGCCTCGAAGATGCGCGAGCACGGTCGCTCCGACACCACGATCCTCCGCCTCTGGGGCGTCGTGGCGGTGGTGTGCGCGATCGCCACCGTGGCCGGTTACGCGATCGGAGACAGCATCACCGGTGAGATGGAGGGAGCCGTCAACGGCTTCGCCGCGGGCGCCCTGCTGGTGATGCTGTCGAACTCGATGATTCCGAACGCCCGCCACGACTCCGGGCGGGCGTCGGGCTTGGCCGTGGCTGTGGGCTTCGCGCTGGCCGCGGGGCTGTCCCAGGTGACCTGAGGCCTCAGTCCAGCGACCTCGCGATCGCGAGCGTTCGCTCCAGCCCCAGGCGCGACTCGAGGCGCAGCAGCACGCGCCCGTCCTGCCAGAGCAGCGTGTTGGCCGCCAGCCGGCGCTCCTCCACGCGCACCTCTCCCCGGTCGTCTCGGTAGGCGAACGAGTGCGGGCCCTGGATCCAGAACCCGCGCTCGGCGCCCACGCGCAGCTCGCGCGTCCCGGTGGCGGGGCCGATGAACTTCTCCACCAGCAACGGGCTCAGGTCTCCGCGGAACTGGGTGAGCAGGAGGCCCACGGGACCCGCGGCGATGGGCGGCAGTCCGGGCTGCGGCCGGAAGAGCAGCGTGACCACCGCGCGCGACCCGCGACCGCGCAGGTAGACCGCGTCGGGTGCGCCCAGTGACGAATTGCCCGGGACCCTCACCGCGAAGGACGCGCGCTGCGTGGCCGTCTCGAGGGTCCCCGGCCGGCCGAGGTCGAGGCCACCGGGCGTGACCGGCAGCCGCGGAACCCGTTCGACGGTCGCGCCCTCCAGCCCGAACAGGTCGCGCACGGCGTGGCGCACCGGCTCGACGGCCGCGGCGGCCGCGGCCAGCAGAGCAAGCAGGGCCAGCGCCACGGCGACCGTGCGGCGCGCCGGGACGTGCCGCCGGCGCGGGCGCGGCCGAGCGGTGGATACCTGCGCCATCACCGCGGGCGCCAGATCGGGCGTGGGCGGGAACTCCAGCTCGCTCCGCAGGGCCGCGAGCCGCTGCTCGAGGAGATCAGGCATGGAGTGTGCTCACCCCCTCGGCCGACCGCAGGCGCTCGAGGGCGCGGGCGAGCCTGGACTTGACGGTCCCGGGACGGCAGCCGAGCGCCGCCGCGGTCTCCGCTTCGGACAGCTCGAGCAGGTAGCGGCAGGCGATCACCAGGCGGTCTCGCTCCTCGAGCGACTCCAGGGCGCCCAGCAGGGTCGCGCGCTCCTCCTCCGCCAGGAGGGCCCGCTCGGGAGGCGGGGCCGCGCTCTCCGAGGGGCTCTCCTGAGCGGCTCGTAGCGTGAGGGCGGCGCGGCGCCCGGTCGAGCGGCGCCGGTTGCGCGCCTCGTTGGCCACGATCTGGAGCAGCCAGGGACGAAACGGCGCACCCACACGAAAGCGGCCGAGCGCGCGATGCGCCTTGACGAACCCGTCCTGGGCCGCCTCCTCGGCGTCGGCCGCCGAACCGGTGATGAGACAGGCGGTGCGAAAGGCGATCTGGGCATGGCGGCGCACGAGTTCTTCGTATGCGGGCGCCTCGCCTCTCCGGGCGCGCGAGACGAGCTCCGCATCGGGTAGTGGCCGGCCCACCACTGCCCGTTCTACACCCGTGGGGGCCTGGCGGTTCCCCTGCCAGACTCGCGGGATGCACAGGCGCATTCGCCACGTCGACGTCTTCGGGGCCACTCCCTACGCCGGCAACCCGGTTGCCGTGGTGCTGGACGGTGAGGGTCTGACCACCGAGCAGATGCAGCGCTTCGCCCACTGGACCAACCTCTCGGAGACCACGTTCGTGCTCGAGCCGAGCGCGCCGGAGGCCGATTACCGCGTGCGGATCTTCACCCCGGTGGCCGAACTGCCCTTCGCGGGGCATCCCACCCTCGGCACCTGTCACGCCTGGCTCACCGCCGACGGCGGCTCAGCCGGCCGGGAGGAGTTCGTCCAGCAGTGCGAGGCCGGGCTGGTGCCGGTCCGCCGCACCCCCGCCGGCCTGGCCTTCTCGGCCCCGCCGCTGCTGCGCTCCGGGCCGGTCGAACAGGAGCTGATCGAGCGCATCGCGTCGGTCCTCGGCCTCGAACGCGCGGAGATCGTCGATTCGCAATGGGTCGACAACGGGCCGGGCTGGGTGGCGGTGCTGCTGGCGGACGCCGGCGCGGTGCTCGACGTGCGCCCCGGATTCGGCGAACTGGATGTGGGCGTGGTCGGCCCCTATCCGGCGGGCTCGCCGCTGGCCTTCGAGGTTCGAGCCTTCTTCCCGAAGGACGGCGCCATGGTCGAGGACCCGGTCACCGGCAGCCTGAACGCCTCACTGGCTGAATGGCTGCTTCGGACCGGGCGAGCGAGCGCCCCCTACATGGCCGGACAGGGCACCGCGCTCGGGCGCTCGGGCAGGGTCGAGATCTCGCGCGACAGCCACGGGACGATCTGGGTCGGAGGCCGGACCGTCACCTGCCTGTCCGGCGATGTCGAGCTGTAACGGCGCGAGCTAGCCGGTCAGCTCCGCCGGCAGCCCGAAGAGCGGGAACAGCTCCGGATTGCGAAAGGCGGTGACCGCCACGATTCGCTCGTCGCGCAGGGTGAGCACGTCGAGCGCGATCGGCACGAAGGTGCCGCTGCCCGGCGCCTTTCGGTAGGCGGCCATGGCCGGCTGGCCATTGGCCTGCGCGGGCAGGAAGCGCAGCTCCGTGAGCGGATCAACGGGCATCAGCCACGAATCCGCGATCGCCTCGCGCCCACGCGACCAGGAGGTGTAGGGCGGCATGTCGAACGTGGCGTCCTCGGCGAGCATCGCCGTGATGGAGTCCACGTCGCCGCGCTCGAACGCGTCGATGAAGCGCTCCACGAACGCGCGCAGCCGCTCGTTGCCGAGCGCGCGCACGGTCACCTGCTGGCTCTGCTCCGGCAGGCGTTCCTCGACAGTCCTGCGCGCGCGCTGCAGGCTGCTGTTGACCGAGGTCACCGTCGCGTCGAGCGACGCCGCCACCTCTCGGGCGGAGAAGCCGAGCACCTCGCGCAGGATGAGCACCGCTCGCTGGCGGGGCGGCAGATGCTGCAGCGCGGCGATGAAGGCCAGCTCCACGCCTTCGCGCTGCTCGTAGCGGGCCTCGGGTGCGGCGAAGCCGTCCTCGAGCCCGAGCTCGGCGTCCGGATAGGGCTCCACCCAGATCGAGTCGGCCAGCGGTTCGACGGAGCTCCGGACGCCGGCAGGCGGCGCGTAGTCGATGGGCAGCACCCGCCTGGGCCGCCGCCGCAGTGCGTCGAGACAGACGTTGGTCGCGATCCGGTAGAGCCACGCGCGCAGCGAGCTCCCTTCCTCGAGACGGCCGAGCCCTCGCCAGGCGCGCAACAGCGCCTCCTGCATGGCGTCCTCGGCGTCATGGAGCGAGCCGAGCATGCGGTAGCAGTGGGCGTGCAACTCGGAGCGGTGGCGCTCGATCAGGGAGCCGTACGCCGCTTCGTCCCCGCCCCTGGCCGCCTCGAGCAGGCTCTGCTCGCGGGCGGCTGGGCCGGTGGAGGTGGTCTCCATCATCACCAACTTAGACGGAGCCGAGCGACCGAACTCATCGCGGGCTCGATGAGTTGCGGCATCGGCGCACGTCCCAGGGAATGGGGATGAACGCGCAGTCCGTCGATCCTGTCGTGCACCTGGAGCTCAGCACCGGCAACCTGCCGCGTGCCTGCTCGTTCTACACGCGGCTGTTCGGCTGGCAGGCGCAGACGATTCACGTGGGCTCCGGCTCCTACCTCGGCCTGGAGCTCGGCGACCGGATCGAGGGCGGGGTGGTCGAACGTGAGAGCGATTCGGCTCTGTGGCTCCCGTATGTCCAGGTCGCCGACGTGAATCGCTCCACGGAGCTCGGGCGCATGCTCGGAGCCTCGGTCCAGCTCGAGCCCCGCGAGGGCCCGGCGGGGTGGCGAAGCGTGCTCGATGTGCCGGCCGGAGGGCAGGTCGCCCTCTGGCAGCCGAAGGCTCAGCCGCCTTCGTGACCGCCTTCCTCCGGCCGATCCCGCAACCGCTCGACGTCGCGCCGCCACAGCTCGCGCTGCAGGCGCCAGCGGGCGAACCCGATGGCCGAGTGGGCCAAGAAGAAGGCGAGGGTCGGGGCGAGCGCCGCCAGCACCAGAGCGGCCCGCACCGGCTCGCCGGAGTTGATCACGTCCTCGACCGTCTGCTTGAGGTCCAGGCCCAGGACGATCAGAGCGATGAGCCCGGCCCACACGTAGGTCGCGATCCGGCCCAGCAGCTCCAGCCAGCGGTTGAGCCGGGTGATCGTGTCCCATCGCAGCCGCCGTACCGTGAGGCGCTCGAACAGCGTTGCCCGCCGCGTGCGCTCCGGCGACAACCGGCTGGCGAACTCGCCGGTGAGCCGGGCGCGCAGCCGCCGTGAGCGCGATGCCTCCACGTCCGGCTAGCCGCTCGGGTCGGGCTCGGCCGCGTGACGTTCGCGGTGGGCTCCCCACTCCTCGATGCCGACCCTGATCGTCGCGGCGATCGGTATCGCGATCACCGCCCCGATCACCCCCAGGAGGGTGCCCCCGAACAACACCGCCACGAGGGTTATGAACGGCTCGAGCGAGACCGTGCGCTTCTGGATCTGCGGCTGGATGACGTAGTTCTCGAACTGCTGGTAGACGATCGCGAACACGGCCCAGATGATGGTGTCCACCGGGAAGTCGGCGAACAGGGTGACCACGCCCACGAGCACCGCCGCCAGCGTGGCGCCCACCATGGGGATGAGGTCGAACAGGGCCACGACGACGGCCAGTGCGAGCGGCGACGGCACGCCCAGTATCCACAGCATGAGGAAGGCCGCGGCGCCGGCGACGGTGGCCTGCAGCAGCGCTCCGATGATGCAGCCGCCCACCGCGCCCGCCACGCGATCGACCACGCGGCCGAGCGCCTCCGCCTGCTCGGGGTCGCGTCGGCGCAGGAACGCGTCGAACCAGCCCCGGCCGTTGGCCACCATGAAGATGCTCAGCACGAGGATCGTGACCCCGGCGAAGAGAGAGCCGATCACCCCGGCGCCGATGTCGGCCAGCGCCGGTGCCGCCGCGCCCAGCTTGCCCACCAGGTCCTGCGCGGCCTCGGTCAGCTTCTGGGTCACGTCGTACTTCTGGTTCAGCTCGGCGAACCACTCCGACTTCTCCAGCTCGTCCTCGAGCTCCTTCACGTAGCCGGGCAGCTCGTTGACCAGCTCGATCGTCGCGTTGATCAGCGGCGGCAGGAGAACGGCCGCCAGTCCGAGCGGCACGAACACGATCGCGCCGTACACGACGGTGATCGCCAAACCGCGCTTCATGTGGCGAGAGAGCACCTTGATCGGACCCGAGGCCGCCACGGCGAGGAAGGCCGCGAGCGCGATCCAGCCGATCGGCCCTCGAAGCAGGTAGAGCAGGTAGAGCGCGAGGAAGCTGCAGACGACGGTGATCACGACCCGGAGGACGCTCCGGACCGGGGGCCCGTTGTCCCCCCCTCGCGAGGCGGGCTCGGCGGCCATCCGGCGCGATGCTAGGTAGCGGTCCGGATGGCCTCGCGCCGCTTGGCCGCCGCCCTGACGAGCCAAGCGGTTGCCCCGGCCAGCACCGCCGCCGGCACGGCGTCGAGCCCCGCCGCGCCCACCAGCAGCGTGGCCAGTACCACGGAGGTGAACAGCAGGCCACTCGCGACGGCCACCCCAGCAGCGGCGCCCGCCGCCACTGCCGCCGTCGGCGACATGCCGGTCCACTCCGCCGCCAGCAGGGCCACCGCCGTGCCGAGGAAGATCGCCGGGAAGATCGGCCCTCCGCGAAAGCCGCAGCCGAGGCTCACCGCGTAGGCGAGCGCCTTGGCCGCGAGCAGCACGAACAGCACCGAGACGGATTCCTCGCTCACGAGGCTGGGCAGGGAGCTCTGGCCCGAGAAGAGCACGTCGCGCGACTCTGCGCCGAGACCGTCGGCGGCGAGCGCGATGAGACCCACCGCCAATCCCCCGGCGAGCAGCAGCACCGGCATCGACAGGCCGCGCCCGCGCAACGAGGCGGTATCGCGACCAAGGCGTTGAACCGCCAGGATGATCAGCGCCGTGACCAGCCCGACGGCAACGGCCGTGAGCAGGTCCGGCACGCTTGTGCCGTCGTACTCGGGCAGCCCGGGGACCGACGCGTGGTGGTCTGGATGCTCCCGAAGTTCCCTATGCCCACGAACACCGCGTAGCCACAGGCGGCCGCGACGAGGCCCGGCAGGAGCGTCGGGATCAGCGCGGTTCCGAGGCCGACGCCGGCCTCCACCAGAAGCATGCTCGCCGTCACCGGACCGCCGAACAACGCCGAGATCGCGGAGAAGGACCCCGCGGTGACCAGCACGGCGCTCTCGCGCGGGCCGAGGCGCGCCAGTCGCGCCGCGGCCATGCCCACCACCGACCCCAGCGCGACCAGCGGGGCCTCGGGGCCGATCACCGCACCGAAGGACAGGCCGGTGAGAGCGGCCAGGGCCACGCCCGGCCCGTACGCGAACGGGGTCGGTGCCGAGCTCAGGCCCTGGAGCGGCTCATGACCGCCGTCGCCCGGGAGCAGCGCCCGCGCGGCCGCCACCAGCGCGGCGCCCACCACGGCAGCCCCACCACCAGGTACCAGGGAGGCGAGGAGTACCCGAGCTCGTTCGGGAGGTCGGTCCGCAGCAGGTTCTGGACCTGGTTCACGAGGGCGAGAAAGCCGGCCGCGAGCAGCCCGGCCGGGGCGCCGATCAGCACCGCCAGCCCCACGAGTCTCAGGTAGGCGCCTGCACTCGGCTGCTCGCCCTGGCCCGGGGCCGGCCCGGTCTGCGTCGTCATCCGAGAGGCATCCTGGCCTAGTTGAGGTGTCGATGGCAAGTACGTTGCGCGCGCCCCGTTCGCCCGGCTTTTGCCCTATGGTCGGTCCCCCGATGATCGAGCGCGCGTGAGCGACGAAGCCGCACGGAGGCGCGGCTCGGCCCCTGAGCGGAGCAGGCGGGAGCGGGCTCGCCTGGTGGTGGTGGCGGCCGTGGGTGCCCTGGCGGCCCTGTTCGCCGTCTTCAACCTCGATCAGGTGGAGGTCAACTGGCTCATAGGCACGTGGGAGACGCCGCTGATCGTGGTGATCGCGCTGTCCATCGTCCTCGGCGCCGCGCTGGGCTACCTGGTCACGCGCCGCCGTGGGTCTGCCGGCTAGCGGCGGCCGGCTCGGCCGGGTGAAGGGGCGCTACGCCCTCGTCCTCCTACTGGTGGTGGTGTCGTTCGTGGTCCAGGAGGCCACGCCCGACACCGATGCCAGTCGTCTCGTGGCCACGTGGCTTCAGGCCGCCACGCTGGTGGCCGCCGTTGCCGCGGCCAGCGCTTCCCACCGCTTGGTGAGGCTGGCGGTGCTGCTGGCGGCGCTGGCCGCCGTTGGCGCCACCCTGGCGGCGGTGCTGGGCGGCTCGGTCGAGACCAACACGATCGCCCTGGCCACGGCACTGCTGGTGGGGGTGGCGCCGCTCGTGCTCGCCGCGGGCCTCATCCGCGATCTGCGCACGACGATGACCGTGACGCTGCAGACGCTGTCCGGCGTGCTGGCCATCTACCTCCTGATCGGGATGTTCTTCTCGTTTGCCTACTCGGTGATAGACGCGTTCAGCGACCGGCCCTTCTTCGCCGAGCTGAACGACCCGAACCGGTCGGACTTCCTCTACTTCAGCTACACGACGCTCACCACCACGGGCTACGGCGACCTGACGGCGGCTCTCAACCTCGGCCGCACGCTGGCCGTGATCGAGGCGCTGATCGGCGGGATCTACCTGGTCACGATCGTCGCGCTGATCGTGACCAACATGGGTCCACGGCCGCGCCGGCCCGAGGCGTGAGCCCGGCGGCGCCGCCGCGATCCCGCCGCTGTTGTCAGGCCGGCAGCGGCTCCAGGCCGAACTCGGTCCTGAACTCGTTGGTGTCGTGCAGGTGCGGGAACGGCTTGTCCGGCACGGGCACGCCCAGCTGCTCGCAGATCGGCTCCCAGCCGTCCCGGCCCAGCTCCCAGTCGATCAGGCGCTCGGAGTCGACCGTCGAGCGGATGGTCTCGATCCTGTCGTAGTACATCTGACGGGTCCACTCACGGTCCTGGAACTTGCCCTGGAAGTCGCCCTGCCAGATCAGCTTCTCGATCACGCCCCACAGCTCGGGGGCCGGGCCCGGGCGATTGGCGTCCTCCTTCATCTCACCCGCCTGGGCCGCCAGCTTGACGGCGAGGATCGTGTTCTCGACGCTCTTGTACCAGCCGTCGAAGTCACGGTGGTTGAGCAGCACGGGAACGTCGGGATAGAACTCGATCAGCTGCTCCCAGCGTGACGCGGCGGGCCAGTCCACCGTCGCCTCCCACGGCCCGAAGACCTCGTCCCAGTCGACGGGCTCGTCGTCGGCGACCTTGATCCACTGCTGCAGGTCGCGATCGCGGTTCTCGCCCATGATCAGGTCGATCATGTGGAAGGTCGGAATGCCCAACTCTTCGAGCGCTCCCTTCAGCGACATGGTCCCGGTGCGCCCGAAACCGACTCCGAGCAACTTCATGAAAGGGTCCCCCAATCTTCGATTGTCAGCGCATAGCGCCGGTGATCTCGCCAGCGGCCGCCGATCTTCAGATAGTTGGGCGAAAAGCCCTCGAAGCGGAAGCCGCAGCGCTCGACGAGTCTGAGCGAGCGCTCGTTGGCGGGTTGCACATTAGCTTCAACCCGATGTAGCTGCAGGGTGGCGAACACGTGCCGCAGCGTCAGCTCGATGCCCTCCCGCATGTATCCCTGACCCGCGTAGGGGGCTCCGGCGGCGAAGCCCAGGAACGCGTTCTGAAAGCCGCCACGGAAGATCTGCGAGAGACTGAACGAACCGGCGATGGCGCCGCCGTCCTTGAGGCAGGCCAGCAGCAGCTGGAAGTCGTCCTGGCGCGAGCGGCGGATCAGGTCCTCGAACGCGTTGGCCGTCTCGGCGCCGTAGTACCACGGCCGCAGGTGGTCGCGGCTGGTGCGCATGAGCGAGGTGTACTCGTCGGAGTCGCCCGGTCGCGCCGGGCGCAGCTCGATGCGGTAGCCGTCGCGCGTGCTCAGCGGCGCGTGATGATCGAGATGGTGGCCGCCACACCACCACCGATGACGAAGCCGGCCACGGCCGCTCCGACGAGCGCCGTGCGCTTGTTCTTCACCAGCTGGCGGCGCCAGTCGGTGAGCTCGGTGACCTTCGAGCGAAGATCGTTGACCGAGAAGGAGAGCTCGCGGCGGGTCTCCTCGATTTCGGAGCGGATCTGCTCCGGGCTGCGGGTGGCGGGATCGGCCATCAGGTCTTGAGCTCCTCGCCCTTCTCGAGTGTCCGGTGCACCTGGTCGCGCTGGATGGTCTGGCCCTCGAGCTCGGCGCGAGTGAGCTTGGCCTGCTCGATGGCCATGTCGGGCGTGGGCGGGGCGCCGCCCTGGAAGAGGCGGTAGGCCACGAAGCCGGCGATGGCGGCGAGCAGGGTGAGGATCCCGAAGGTCAGGAGGAAGCCGGCCCAGATGCTTCCGGTCCAGTTGAAGAGGTCGTTGAAGAACCACGACAGGGCGTGGAAGAACATCGTGATCGCGAAGATGAGGAAGACGCCGGCGGCGGCGGCGATGCCGGCGCCCTTGCCGAGCTTCGTGACCTTCTCGAGGACCTCGGCCTTCGCGAGGTCGACCTCGGCCCGGACGAGCGACGAAGCCTTCTCCGAGACCTCGGCGACGATGTCCCCGAGGGACTTGTCCGCTCCGTCGTCCGGCGGTATGCCGTTTGCGGGCGTCACGGCCTCAACTTTCTCAGGATCAGCGCCACAGCAAGGCCGCCGGCGAAGGCGGCCCCGACGAACGCCTCTGGCCGCTGGGCGAACATGTCGTCGTCGCTCTCGCTTCCGACGCTCAGCGGCGACTCACCCAGCGGACGGGTGCCCGTGGCGCCCTGGTTGATGTCCGGCGCCTCGGCGGTGGCCTCTCCGGCCGCTCCCTGGTTCGGCTGGTCGGCCATCAATCGTTGGGCGGGTCTTCCTTGAAGAGCCGGATCCAGATCTCGGTGGCGAGCCGGTTGGCGACGATCGAGACGAGCGCTCCCATGCCGGCGAGCAGCCCGCTCCACATCAGTCGCTTGGAGAGATCGTTGTTCACGCGGGCCGGATTCAAGCAGACGCCGCGGGGCTTCCCGGCCCCGCCGTCTCCAAGCCTCCACAGATGGCCTCCACCACGAGGCCCTTGGCACGTTCGTACTCCTCGTCGGTGCGCGGCAGCACCTCGAAGATCCAGCCCGTGAGGAGCTGCTCGATCGCCCCGTAGAAGCACATCGCGGCGAACTCCGCGGGGATGTCCGACTTGAACGAGCCCTCGGCCCGGGCGGACTCCACGATGTCCGCGATCCCGGCGTACGCCTCGCGGATCTTCTCGATGTGTATGCGCCCGAACGAGTTGGCGGCCCTCGTGACCTCGACGATGATCACCTTCATCAGGTCGGGGTCGTGCCGGTAGGACTCGATGATGAAGCCGGCCACTGAGTGCAGCTTCTCGCGGGCGTCGTCCTCGCCCGCGTCGATCTCGGCGATCGCGTCGAGCATGATCTGCCAGCGCTCGAGGAAGAGCGTGTTGAGGATCTCCTCCTTGGAGTCGAAGTAGTGGTAGACGAGGCCGTAGGCCACGCCCGCCTCGTCGGCCACGTCCGAGACCCGGCAGTGATGAAAGCCGCGACGGGCGAACACGCGCACGCCGGCGTCCAGGATCAGCCGGCGCTTGTCGACCCCGCCGTTGCTCTTCGGAGTGGTGGCCATCAGGCGAGGACCTCGTCGGGCCAGAGGTAGGCCGACTCGACGCGGTTGGCCAGGCTCGGCAGCTTGGCCCGGATCTCGGCCTGGCGCTCGAGGTCGAGATCGGCCGCCACGAAGGAGGCGCCGGTGGAGGGGGCTCGCGCGAGCACCTCGCCCCAGGGGTCGACGATCATCGAGTTGCCGTACGAGTCGCCCTCGGGACCGGGGCGGTTGCCCTGGCCGGGAGCGATCACGAACACCTGGTTTTCGATTGCGCGGGCCCGCAGGAGCACCTCCCAGTGCGCCTCGCCGGTCACGCGCGTGAAGTTGGCCGGGACCGTGACGATGCGGGCGCCGCGCAGGGCGAGGATCCGGTAGAGCTCGGGAAAGCGCAGGTCGTAACAGATCGACAGGCCGAGCTCGACCCCCTCCGCCGTCTGCGAGAACACGATGTCCCGGGCGGGCTCGGAATGCTCGGACTCGCGGTACCGGACCCCGCCGACCTCCACGTCGAACATGTGGATCTTTCGGTACACAGCCTTCAGCTCGCCGTCCGGGCCGGCGTGGACCGAGGTGTTGGCCACGCGCTCGTGTCCCTCGCGGCGCTCGGCCACGGAGCCGGCCACCAGGTCGATGCGCAGTTCGGCCGCCAGCTCGCGGGCCCAGCTCACCGGTCGGCCGTCGAGCGGCTGTGCGCCCTCCAGGTAGTCGCTGGTGGCGCCCCTGATGTCGAGGCGCTCGGGCAGGACCACCAGCTCGGCACCGTCCGTCACGGCGGCCCGCACCAGGCGCTCGGCAACCTCGAGGTTGCTGTCCACGTCGGTGGTCGATTCGAGTTGAACTGCGGCGGCCCTCATCGCTCTCCCCTGGCCTCTTCATACCGGTCGTTGACTGACCAGTCAATCTGCAGTGTACTGCGCCTCGTGCCCTCCGAGCCAGGCCCGCTGCCTCGTCGTGGTCCCGGCGTGCGGGCGCTCGGGCTGGCCCTGCCCCCGGCACGGATGCCTCAGTTGCGCGCCGGCCGGCCGCTCAAGCGCTGGCGCTACGTCGGCGTCTACACGCCCGCGCTGATGCTGTGCGCCGGAGAGGCCCGCGTGGCCGGCGTACCGCAGCGCTGGTGGGCGGTGGCCCTGCCCGACGGGCGGCTCCTCGAGCGAACCACGCAGGGGCGCGGCGGCGTGCTCGTCGAGCGAGAGCGCGTGCGCGTCGACGCCGGCCGGGTGCAGATCGAGCTCGCGCTGTCGGACGGCGGCGCGACGCCCGTAGAGGTCGCATCGCCGCACGGCCGCTCGTACATCTGGACGGCCAAGCGAGCGCCGCTCCACGTTCGCGGACACGTGCTGGCCGGCGGGCAGCGCTTCGAGCTCGATGGCGAACACGGCTTCATGGACGAGTCCGCCGGCTATCACGCGCGCCATACGAGCTGGCACTGGTCGGCGGGAGTTGGGCGCTCGGCGGAGGGACATTCACTTGCGTGGAACCTGGTCGAGGGCGTGCACGACGCGCCCGTCTCCAGCGAACGGACCGTATGGGTGGACGGAGTGGCGCACGAGGTTCCGGCTCAGCGCTTCGCCCCGGATCTGTCGGGCGTGGGCGATCTGTCGTTCCGGCCCTGGGCGTCTCGCGACCACTCGGCCAACCGGCTGCTTGTCCGCACCCGCTACCGCCAGCCGTTCGGCGAGTTCAAGGGCCGGCTACCAGGGGGTGAGGAGCTGGTGGAGGGCTTCGGGGTGATGGAGCAGCATGAGGTGTGGTGGTGAGCAGCGCCTCGAGGTCGGCCAGGACGCCCGCGGCGTCTTCTTCGATCTGTCGCCAGGTGACGCGCAAGGTCGTCCAGCCGGCGGCGGCGAGCCGGCGGTCGCGTGCTCGATCGCGGTCGAAGGCGGCGTCGTCGTCGTGGAAGGCGCGACTGTCCAGCTCGACCACGAGCCGCTCTTGCGCCCAGAGGCAGTCCACCTCGTAGGTATGTCCGTCCGCGGTCAGATGAACGTTGGTGCTCGGCAGCGGCAAGCCGGCCTCCTCGAGCAAGGAGAGAAAGCGGCGCTCGAGCTCGCTCCGGGTGACGCGCTCCCGGACCTTGCCCGCCTCGATCAGGCCACGAAGGGTCGCCGTGCCGCGGCGCCCCGGATAACGATCGAGCAGATCGGACACAGACAGGCGGTCCTGCAGGCGAAGCACCTGGGCCTGCTCGATCGTCCGCTCGAGCTCATGACGCTGCAGGCCGGCCGCGAGGTCGAGGATGGTCCGCGGGGGGCTGGTGACCGGGATGCCGTCGACGGTGGTGATCTCGTCGCCCGGTAGCTGCGCACGGTGAGCGCGTAGCCCGAGTCGCCGGCCGAGCTTCTTCGGCACGGTGATCTCAACCCTGCCGCCCGATGCGCCACGCATACCCCACAGCGCCGCGGCGGACCGGTGGCTCAGCACCGCGCCGGGCCCTCCGGCCAGAACGGCGGCCATGAAGAAGGCGTTTCGCGTCATGAGCTCGCGCGGGACGATCGAGAGGACGCCGCGGTGGACGCGGTATAGGCGTCGCGCCTCGATTCGATACTCGATCGCCCGCCGGGTCAGGCCCGCTTCGAGCAGCTGTGCCGTAGAGAAGACTCCGTGCTGCCGGGCGGCGAGCTCGGCAATCGCTCGGTCGGCCCGCTGTCCAGATCGAGGGGAATGTTTGCCACGTATCGCGGGGTCAACTTTCCTCTCGCCGCCCATGCCGCCATGATGCGCGGTGGCGTGTTACACGTGGGTGACGCGGGTTACGGGGGTGCGACGGCTTGGTGAAGATCGGCCTGGTCGCCGTGGCGATGGCCTTCGCGCAGGCGCAGCCGGTGGAGGAGCCGGCGCGGTTCCGGGTGGCCGCCAGCGGTGATTTCCTCATCCACACGCCCGTGGCCGCTCGGGCGCGGGCGCTCGGCGGAGGGTCGCGCTACGACTTCGCACCGATGTTCGACCCCGTCCGGCGTCACATCGAGGGCGCCGATCTGGCGCTCTGCCACGTGGAGACCCCGCTCGTGCCCGGCACCCCCACCGGGTATCCGGTGTTTCGCACGCCGCCAGCGCTCGCGGGATCGATCAAGAGGGTGGGCTGGGACGTGTGCAGCACCGCGTCGAACCACTCGCTCGACGTCGGCGAGTACGGGATTCGCACCACGCTGCGGGCCCTCGACCGGGCGCAGCTCCCTCATCACGGCACGGCCCGCTCGCCCGCCGAGCGGCGCCGGGCGGCGGTCGTGGACGTGAAGGGCGTGAAGGTCGCCTTTCTCGCCTACACGGCGATCTCGAACGGCCAGGCCGTGCCGAACCCGTGGAACCTCAACTGGGCCACCGCGAAGCGCATCCTCGCCGACGCAACCCGAGCCAAGCGCAACGGAGCCGACGCCGTGATCCTGAACCTGCACTGGGGCAACGAGTACCAGCACGCGATCTCCCCCGCCCAGCTGTCGTTGGCAAGGACCCTCACCAGGTCGCCGAATGTGACCGCCATCGTCGGCCAGCACGCCCACGTGGTCCAGCCCATCCGGAGGATCAACGGCAAGCCGGTGGTCTTCGGCGAGGGGAACCTCGTGTCCAACCAGACCGCCGCCTGCTGCCCGGCCGCCTCCCAGGACGGCCTGATCGCGCTGATCGACTTCGTGGCCAACCCCGGCGAGCCCGTGAGGGCGGAGCGGATCCGCTACGTGCCCACCTACGTGAGCCAACCCGAGTACAGCGTGCAACCGGCGGCGCCGGGCTCGGTCTCCTGGAACCGCACCGTGAGCGTCGCCGGGCGCCGGCAGGGCATCCGGCCCCTGCGCTGAGGGACGCCGGGCGCGCGTGGACCAGGAAGCCCGCCTCCGTCGCCGCGAGGAGGCACGGGCGCGCATAAGGCGCCGTCGCATCACCGCCGTGGCGGCGCTGGCCGCCCTGGTTGCCGCCATTGCGGTGGTGGTGGTGCTGGCCGGCTCGGGATCGAACACCGAATCGGGCGGAAGCGGCGAGGCGGAGGACCGCGAGGCCGAAGCGCTGCCCGAAGAGCCGGTGAACCTCACCATCGCCGCCAGCGGCGACCTGCTGATCCACAGCCCGGTGTTCTTCCAGGCGTTGGCCAATGGCGGCGGGGAGCGCTACCAGTTCCGTCCCATGCTGAGGCAGGTGCGCCAGATCGTGCGCGGAGCCGACCTGGGGATCTGTCATCTCGAGCAGCCGCTCACGCCCGACGACCCACACGGAGAGCCAACCTTCCGCGCCCCCGCCGGGCTGGCGGGGGCCATTCGCTGGACCGGCTGGGATGCGTGCAGCATGGCCTCCAACCACGCCTACGACAGCGGCCAGGCGGGCATCGACTTCACCGTCGGGCGGCTCGACGCGAACAGGATTGCCCACTCGGGCACCAACGCGAGCAGAGACGCCCCGCGCGCCGCGCTCATCGAGGCGAAGGGCGTGAAGGTGGCCCTGCTCTCCTACACCACCCGCATCATCGGCATGCCGATGCCCGACAACGACTGGGCCCTCAACATGGCCGAGCCGAAGCGCATGCTGGCCGACGCGCGTGCCGCCCGCGAGGCCGGCGCGGCGGTGGTGATCGTGTCGCTGCACTGGGGTGACGAGTACGTGCACGCGCCCAGCACGCTGCAACGCAGGCTCGCCCGCACCCTTACGAAGTCCCCCGACGTGACCGCCGTGATCGGCCAGCACGTGCACGTGGTGCAGCCGATCCGCAAGGTCAACGGCAAGCCGGTGGTGTTCGGCGAGGGCAATCTGCTCTCCAACCAGACCGCCGACTGCTGCCCCGTCGAGTCGCAGGACGGCATGGTCGTGCTGCTCGAGGTCACGGCCGGGCCGGACGGGGCGGCGGTCGAGCGCGTGCGCTACGTGCCCACCTGGGTGCAGCATCCCGGCTTCGAGGTGATCCGCGCCACCGGCGAGTCGCGCCGGCGCACGATCGGCTACGCCGGCCGGGCGCCCTGGCTTCAGCCCCTCTCTGCCCGTTAGGGTCCCGCGCCATGCAGATTCGCGCCGCCGTTCTCGAGGAGTTCGCCCAGCCGCTCGTGGTCCAGGACGTGGATTTGGACGGCCCTGGACCCGGCGAGGTGCTGGTGCGCCTCAAGGCCTGCGGCGTCTGCCACACCGATCTCTACACCGCCAGCGGCGCCGACCCGTCGGGCTACGCGCCCACCGTCCTCGGCCACGAGGGCGCGGGCGTGGTGGACGAGATCGGCGAGGGCGTGACCAGCCTCGCGCCCGGCGACCACGTGGTCACCCTCTTCTCCCCCCAGTGCCGCGAGTGCGTTCACTGCGTGAGCGACAAGACCAACATCTGCCTGGCCATCCGCGACGAGCAGAACCAGGGTCACCTGCCGGACGGCACCACCCGCCTGCACCGCGGCGAGGAGCGCGTCCGCCACTTCATGGGCACGAGCAGCTTCGCCGAGGCGACCGTGATGCCGGAGATCGCCCTGGCCAAGGTCGATCCCGACGCGCCGCTCGACGTGATCTGCACGCTGGCCTGCGGCGCCACCACCGGCATCGGCGCTGCCCTCTACATCGCCAAGGTCGAGCCCGGGTCAACCTGTGTGGTCTTCGGAGCCGGCCTGGTGGGCCTGGGCGCCGTGGCGGGCTGTCGCCTGGCCGGGGCCGAGCGCATCGTCGCGGTCGATCTCTCCGAGGAGCGCCTCGAGCACGCCACCCGGCAGGGCGCCACCGAGACGCTCATCGGCGGCCCCGACACGGTCGACAAGATCCTCGAGATGACGGGCGGCTTCGGGGCCGACTACACCTTCGAGGCCACCGGGCTCGTGGGCGTGATGCGCCAGGCCGTGGAGTCGGCGCGCATGGGCTGGGGGCTGTGCACCATCGCCGGGGTGGCCGGCAAGGGCGAGGTGCTCGAGGTGGTGCCGCGCTTCCTCATCACCGGACGGCGGATCGCGGGGGCCTCGTACGGCGGCGCCAAGGGTCGCGACCGCGTGCCCGAGCTGGTGGATCTGTACACCGCCGGCGACCTCGACCTCGAGTCGCTCGTGACCCGCCGGGTGGAGCTCGACGGGGTCAACGACGCCTTCGAGGCGATGGAACGCCAGGACGGCATCCGCACGGTCATCACCTACTGAGCGGCTGAGCCGCGCTCGGCGCGCTGGCGGCGCAGCTCGCCCACCAGCGCCTTCTGGTGAAGCGCCGCGATTAGCTCGTTGAGCGGCTCGAGGCCGGCGGAGATCAGGTCGGTGGCCCGCTCGGGCTCGAGCTCTCCGGCCAGCCGGTCCATCAGCACCTGGACCTCCTCCTTGACCAGCTCCTCCAGCGCGCGCTTGTAGCGCAGCGTGTCGTAGACGGTGAAGCCGATGCGCTCGTCGTAGCCGCCGGCCCGGAAGCGGCTGATGGCCTCCACGATCTCCACGTCGCGCGGCCCGTAGCCCCGTGAGTTCGGGGTGATGACCTCGAGCTCGCTGAGCCGCTCGAGCACCTCCTGCGGTATGTCGTAGCGTCGCCGCAGCTCGGCCCCGGACACGCGCGCCTGCTCCCCGGCCAGCGCCCGGTCGAGGATGCGGTCCTCGAGCTCGACCAATGCCCGGGCGCGCTCGGGATCGTCGTCGAGCATCGACTTGATCACCTTGAGCGGCATGAAGCGCTCTTCCTGGAGCTGCTTGATCAGCTTGATGCGCTCGACGTAGTCGGTGGGGTACCAGGCCATGTTCCGCGACGTCTTGATCACGTCGGAGCCGCCACCCAGGAGCCCTTCACGGAGGTAGTGCTTGATGGTGCCGGCGCTCACCCCGCTCGCCTCCGAGAGCTCCTTCATCTTCAGCAGGCCGTTCTGGCTCACGCCACCACCCCGTCCTGCTCCAGCGCATCGATCTCGTGGCCGGCCAGACCGAGCCCCCCGAGCACCTCCCGGGTGTGCTCCCCGAGCGCGGGGCCGGGCCCGGCGGGCGCGCCGGGTGTGCGAGACAGCTTGACCGGCACCCCGAGAAGGCGCACTCCGTCTGCGCCCGGCTGCTCGATCTCCACCACCATCTCCCGGGCACGCACCAGCTCGGAGTCGAGCGCCTCGCCGAGGTCGAGCACCGGCTCGAGGCAGCAGTCGTGCTGCTCGGCGAACTCGTGCCACTGGGCGCGCGTGCGCTCCAGGAAGATCGCCTCCACCTCGGAGTGGGCGTCGGATCCTGGGCGCTCGAACTGCCGCTCGATCAAGTCCTCGCGGCCCACCGCTCGGCACCAGGCCTGCCAGAACTTGGGCTCGAGCGCGCCCAGCGTGACCCAGCCGTCGGCGCACTCATACGGCCGATAGCAGATCAGCCTGCCGCTCAGCTCGTTGTCACCGCGCTGCGGCACCTGGCCGTCGCACAGGTACTTGGCCGCCACCATCGCGAGCCACGACAGCGAACCGTCGAACATCGACACGTCCACCAGCTGGCCCTCGCCCGACTGCTCGCGCTCGCGCAGCGCCGCCAGGATCCCGAAGGCCGCCATCAGCGCACCCCCGCCCAGGTCCGCGATCTGCCCGGCGGACTGCACCGGAGGGCCGCCGGCGTCGCCGGTGAGGCCCAGCAGGCCGTTGAGGCCCAGGTAGTTCATGTCGTGCCCGGAGCGCGCGATGTAGGGACCGTCGCGGCCGTAGCCCGAGATGGCGCAGTAGACGAGGCGCGGGTTCTCCTCGCGCAACCGCTCGTAGCCCACCCCCAGGCGCTCCATCACGCCCGGGCGAAAGGACTCGAGCAGCACGTCGTGCTCGGCCACCAGCCGCAGCAGCAGCTCGCGCCCGCGCTCCTCCTTGAGGTTGATCCTGACCGAGCGCTTGCCGCGGTTGAGCGACAGGAACAGCGCCGACTTGGCCGAGTCGTCGGCCCCCTCGTGGTAGGGCGGCGACCAGCGCACGTAGTCGCCCATTCCGGTGTCCTCGACCTTGAGCACCTCGGCCCCGAAGTCCGCCAACAGCAGCGAGCAGAACCCGCCCGGCAGCAGCCGGGAGAGGTCGAGCACCCGGATGCCGCTGAGTGCGCTCACGTGGTCGGCTGGCGCGCCGGCGCGCCCAGCAGCTCACGCGCCTCCGCCACCGTGGCCGCGCGCCGGCCCGTGTCCTCCACCATGCGCCGGGCACGCGCGATCAGCTCTCCGTTGGAGCGCGCCATCTCGCCGTCGGGGAGATAGAAGTTGTCCTCCACGCCCACGCGCACGTTGCCGCCCAGCGCGGCCGCCGCGGCCACGAGGCGCCACTGGTCGCGGCTGATCCCGATCACGCCCCAGTTGTTGGGGCCTTCGGGCCCGCCCGGAATCTGGTCCGCCATGTGAGCGAGATTGCGCGGGTTGGGGCGCACCCCGCCGGTCACGCCCATCACGCACGAGACCTGCAGCGGCTCGGACAGCAGCCCCATGTCGATCAGCGGGTCGAGGTTGGCCACGTGCCCGGTGTCGAAGCACTCGTGCTCGGGCCGGATGTCGAGCTCGTTCATGACACCCAGGAACTCGATGATGGTGTCGAACGAGTTCTCGAAGACCGTCTTGAAGACGAAGTCCTTACGGCTCTTCGAGTACTTGGCGTAGTTCATCGAGCTCATGTTCAGGGCGGCCACGTCGGGACGCAGCTCCCGCAGATAGGCGAGCCGCTTCTCGACCGGCACGCCGATGGCGCCGGTGGAGTAGTTGACGATCACGTCGTCCACCGCGCCGCGGATGGCCTCGGTGATGGCCCGGAAATCCTCGATCTCGTAGCTCGGCACGCCCTCGGGAGTGCGGGCGTGGATGTGGATCATCGAGCAGCCCTCGTCCACGGCCCGGCGCGCCTCCTCGGCGTACTCCTCCGGCGTGTAGGGGATCGCCGGGCACTGCTCGCGGTTGGCAACCGCGCCGGAGATCGAGCACGTGATCACGCAGGGATCGGAGAAACGGCTCATCAGCGCCTCAGCGGCTTGATGTCGATTCCGGCCGCGCAATCCTCGATCAGCTGAGTGAGGCGACGCTCGCGCGTCTCCTCGCGCTTGGCGCTCGTGACCCAGTGGCTCGCGGTGCGGCGGTACCAGGGCGGCCGGGTGTCCCAGTACTCGGCGGCCGCGGCGTTCGCGCGCAGGCGCTCCTCGTACTCCGCCGAGAGCGTGGCGTCCTGACCCTCCTCGAACGAGTACACGCCGGTCCTGGCGTCGGTCCGAGCCTCGAAGGCGCGGCGGCCCGCCTCGGCGACGAGGCCCTCGGCCTCCAGCCGCGCCATCTTCTCCACGTTGACCTTGCTCCAGTTGCTGCCCGGCCGGCGGGGCGTGAAGCGCTGCACGTGGCGCTCGTCGTCGAGGCGACGCATCACCCCGTCGATCCATCCGAAGCAGAGAGCCTGGTCCACCGCCTGCGACCACGTCATGGTCTGCTTGCCCGTGTGCTTCTTGTACATGCCCACCAGCACCTCGGGCTCCGACTCGTGGTTGGCCTCGAGCCAGGCGTAGAAGGCCTCGGGCCCGTCGAAGAAGATGGCCTCGGACTCGAGCAGCTTCACGCTCAGACCGGCATCACCCCGTGCTTCTTCCAGGGCCGCTCCACGCGCTTGGTCGCGGCCATCTCCAGGGCGCGGATCACCGTGGGCCGCGTCTCGCGCGGGTCGATCACGTCGTCGATCATCGCGTTGCCGGCGGCGATATAGGGATCGATCGTCTTGCGAATGCCTTCGATCATCTCCGCCCGCGTGGCGTCCGGATCCTCGCTGGCCTCGATCTGCTTGCGGAAGATGATGTTCACCGCACCCTCCGGCCCCATCACCGAGATCTCGGCCGAGGGCCAGGCCACGATCAGGTCCGGCTCGTAGGCCTTGCCGCACATCACGTAGTAGCCCGCGCCGTAGGCCTTGCGGACCACCACGGTGACCTTCGGCACGGTGGCGCGCGAGACCGCGTAGAGCATCTTGGCCCCGTGACGGATGATGCCCGCCTGCTCGACCTTGGTGCCGACCATGAAGCCCGGCACGTCCATCAGGAACAGCAGCGGTATCCCGTAGGCGTCGCAGAGATTGATGAAGCGGGCTGCCTTGTCGGCGGAATCGTTCTCGAGGATGCCGCCCAGGTGCTTGGGCTGGTTGGCGACGATGCCCACCGGGCGGCCGCCCATGCGGGCGAGGCAGGTGATGATCGTGCGGGCGAAGCGCGGCTTGAGATCGAACCACTCGCCGTCGTCGGTGATGCGCCGGATCAGCTCGTACATGTCGTAGGGATGGCGCGGGGAGTCGGGCAGGATGTCGAGCAGGTCCTCGTCCGTGCGCTCGACCGGGTCGGCGCTCTCGCGCACCGGCGGTGGCTGCTCGCTGTTGGAGGGCATGAACGACAGGTACGAGCGCACCGCGTCGATGCACTCCTCGTCCGAAGCCACCTCGAGGTCGCCCACGCCCGACACCCGCGTGTGGATCCGCGAGCCGCCCAGCTCCTCCTGGGTCACGTCCTCCCCGGTGACCGCCTTGGTGAGATGAGGGCCGGCGAGCGCCATGCTGCCGCGGCCCTTGACCATGGGCACGAAGTCGGCCAGCCCCGGGATGTAGGCGGTGCCCGCCGCGCAGGGGCCCATGAGCGCCGCGACCTGGGGCACCACCCCACTCATCACGACCTCCTCGCGGAAGAGATGGCCGGAGCCCGCGAACAGCGAGCCCGAGGCCTCCTGAATGCGTGCGCCGGCGGAGTCGAGCAGCCAGATCAGCGGGATCCGCTTCGAGAGCGCCAGTTCCCGCAGGCGCGAGACCTTCAGCTCGCCGGTCATACCCATCGAGCCGGCCATGACGGTGAAGTCGTAGGCCGCCACGGCCACCAGGCGGCCGTCGACCTTGCCGTATCCCGTGATCACGCCGTCGGCCGGGGCCTCGCGGCCCTCCATGGCACGCTGCGAGAAGTGCGGGCGCCCGTGGAGCCCGAGCTCGGTGAACGTGCCGTCGTCGATCAGGAGGGCGAGGCGCTCGCGCGCGGTCAGCTTGTCGCGCTCGTGCTGCTGGGCGATCTTCTCCTCGCCCCCGCCGAGGCGGGCCCGATCGCGGCGCTCCCGCAGGTCGTCCACGAGCGAGCGGAGCGAGGGGCGGGCGATGAGTGTGTCTGCGGCTGCGCGTTCGGTGGTCGCCATACGAGGTACGAAGTAGAAAGCTCTACTTCCTACTTCTACTGATCGGCGGCGAGGTGGTCAAGCAGTGGTTTGAGCACGTGCATGGCCGTCGCGACGGCCTCGGCCCGCTCCTGCTCCGCCTCCGGAAGCTCGATCGCCGTGACCTCGACGCCCACCAGCTCGCAGTCCTCGAGCACGGACTCGAGCAGATCCAGGAGGCGGTCGGGAAGCAGGCCCCCGGGTGCGGGCACGGCGGCCGGAAACTGCTCCGGGTCGATCACGTCGAGATCGAGATGGATGAACACCGGCGCCGAGCTCAGCGCGTTCTTGACCGCCACGAGCGTCTCGATCGTGCTCGCGCCGATCACCGTGGCCGGCCCGCCTTCGAGCAGCTCGCGCTCGGCGGGATCGAGGTCGCGGATCCCGGCCAGCACCACGCGCTCGGGCGCCACGGTGTCGCCGAGACCGGCGTCCCACACACCGCAGGCGCCCGCCAGGCACATGCCGCCGAGGTAGCCGCTGCCCGTGGTGTCGGGTGTGTTGTAGTCGCCGTGCGCGTCGAGCCACAGCACCCGCGCCTCCGGGCGGTTGCGTAGCGCCGCGGGTAGGGTCGTGAGCGCCACCGAGCAGTCGGCCGCCAGCATCACCGGCGTGTTGCCCCCGGTGAGGGCGTCGTCGATCTGGCCGCCCGCCTCGAGTAGGCAGCCCCGGGATTCGCGCAGGTCGTCCTCGAACCGGGTCTCTTTTACGTCGGCCCCGTTGCCGATCGAGCGGGGCTCCACGCCGAGCGCCTCGCCCACGAGCGGAGCGAGCGCCTCCACGCCTCCCGGCGCGCCCGGAAAGCGGTCGGCCGTCCGGCACCGCATGGCGATCAGCGAAGCCGCCAACGGAGTCAGCGCCCCGTCCATTCGGGCTCGCGCTTCTCGAAGAAGGCACGCACGCCCTCCTGGATGTCGTCGGTGGCGAAGGCGAGCGAGAGCTGCGAGCGCAGGTGATCGAGCGCGTCCTCGAAGGGCATGTCCATCTGCCGGTACATCGCGTCCTTGCCGAGCTTCATCAGTACCGGTGACTTGCCCGCGAGCTTGACCGCCCACTCGTCCACGGCGGCGTCGAACTCCTCGGCTGCCACCACCCGGTTGACGATGCCGGCCTCGCGCGCCTCCTCCGCCGAGATGCGCTCGCCCAGCAGCAGCAGCTCGTTGGTCTTCTTGCGCGGAACGTTGCGGTAGATCAGCGCCATGATCATGAAGGGGAACACCCCCACGTTGATCTCGGGCGTACCGAAGGTCGCTCCCTCGCGGGCCACGATCAGGTCGCAGGCCAGGGCCACGCCGAGGGCGCCGGCGAGCACGTGGCCGTTGGCCGCGCAGATGGTGGGCTTCCCGAGCTGCAGGATCGTCTTGAACAGGCGGGGGAAGCGCTCGGTGCCGAAGTGCTTGTGCACGAGCGGCACCTCGGCGGCGAACTGGTCGAGGCTGCCGCCGGCGGAGAAGACCTTGTCATGGGTCGAGGCCAGCACCACGCAACGCACGCTCTCGTCGTCGCGCGCCGCCTCGAAGGCCGCGATCAGGTCGGAGAGCAGCTGGTTCGACAGGGCGTTGCGGGTGTCCGGCTGGTCGAGGGCGATCGTGGCCACGCCGTCGTCGCGCTGCTCGTACCGGATGGTCTCGTAGGCCACGCGCCGAGTTCTACTACGGGCCGGGCACGGCAGGCTTGCCCCTGCGCGGCCGGCCGGGTACCGTCGTGCGCGACCGGTTTCTAGGAGGGCACCGATGTACAACACCATCGTCGTGGGCACCGACGGGTCGAGCACCGCCGCGATCGCCGTGGAGCGCGCGAGCGAGATCGCGCGCCTCACCGGCGCGCGGCTGCACGTGGTGAGCTCCTACCACCCGGTGCGCCCGCAGGTCGCCGGCCGGGCCCCCGCCGGGGAGTTCAACATCCCTCCGGACTTTCAGGCCGACGCGGTGCTGGGTCCCGCCGCGAGCCGGCTGCGCGCAGAGGGGCTGGAGGTGGAGGAGCACGCTCCCAAGGGCGACCCGGCCGATGCTCTCATCGACATCGCGCGAACCGAGGCGGCGGACCTGATCGTGCTCGGCAGCCTGGGCATGCAGGGGGCGCGACGGGTACTGGGCAGCGTGGGCAACAAGGTGTCCCACAACGCTCCCTGCGATCTACTGATCGTGCAGACGACCCGGGCCTGACGGCGGCACCCACGCGGCGTGCATGTCCACCCGCTCGCCCCGGAAGGGGACGCCCTCGCGCTCGAGCAGCCGACGTTGACGCTCCCCCCTGGCCAGCGTGCCGTCGGCGCGCACCACCCGCTGCCACGGCACGCCAGGATCGTGGCAGGCGGCCAGCACCGTGCCGGCGAAGCGCGGCGCGCCGGGCGACAGGTCGCCGTAGGTGGTGACGAAGCCTTCGGGAATCGAGCGCGCCCGCTCGAGCACCATGCCCGCGCGAGCCTCGTTCAAGGCGAGAGCCCGGCCACCGCTTCTTCGATCGGCGTATCGCCCCCGAGCAGGTCGAAGCTGACCCCGATCGTGTTCGGTGAGTCGAGCACGGCAACGAGCGTGGCGGCCACATCGTCGCGCGGGACCGAGCCGGAGCCGATGTCGTTGCCCACGCGGACGCGGCCGGTGCCGGAATCGTCGGTCAGGCCACCCGGCCGGACGACCGTGTAGTCGAGCTCGCTGCGGCGCAGCGCCTCGTCGGCCTCGCCCTTGGCCTCGTAGTAGGGGCGCATCTCCTCCGAGCTGCTCTCCACGCGGTCGGCGCCCAGGGCGCTGACGATCACGTAGCGCTTGATCCCGAGCTTCTCGGCGGCCGCGATGAGCTTGAGCGCCGCGCCCAGGTCCACGGTCTTCTTGCGTGCCGGCCCGCTCCCCGGGCCGGCGCCCGCCGCGAAGACCACGGCGTCGGCTCCCTCTACCCAGGGAGCGAGGTCCGTCTCGACCTCCATGTCGCAGACCACCGGCTCGGCGCCCACCGCCTCGAGGTCCGCCGCGTGCTCGGGGTTGCGGATCAGCCCGCGCGCCCGGTCACCACGCTCGGCCAGCAGCCGCAGCAGCCTCAGCCCGATCTGCCCGTGTCCTCCTGCCACCACGACGTCCATGCGGCCGCTCAGCTTACGCCTCGTAGCAGGGGCCGGCGATCCCCAGCGCCTCGAGCAGGTAGAGCCACACCTCGCTGCGCGTGGGGAACGGGGCGATCGCGTGGAACAGGCGCTGGAGCGGCACCTCGCCGACCACGGCCACAGTGGCTGCCTGGACGAACTCGGCCACCTCGGGGCCGGTGAAGGTGGCCCCGACGATGACCTGGCGGTCCTCGTCCACCACCAGGCGAGTGGTGCCGGGCGTGTCGTCGCGTCCGTAGAAGCTGGCGCCGGCGTTGCCCTGGGTGGGGACGTCGACCGCGCGGACGTTGAGACCGGCCTCCTCGGCCGCGGCGAGCGTGTAGCCCACCGCCGCCAGCTGCGGATCGGTGAAGATCACGCGCGGCGACCGCTGCCCGTCCACGAGCAGGCACGACGCCTCCTCCCCGATGATCACGTCGGCGGCCACGCGGGCCTGGTACTTGCCCATGTGGGTCAGCAGGGCGCGGCCGTTGGCGTCACCGATGGCGTAGAGCCAGTCACCGGCGGCGCGCATCGAGTCGTCGACCTCCACGGGCTTGCCCGGCTCGAGGCCGACCGTGTCGAGACCGATGTCGTCGGTATTGAGCTTGCGGCCGGTCGCCACGAGCAGCTCGTCGGCGGTGATCGAGTCGCCGCCCTCGAGCTCCACCGTAACGGTGCCGTTCTCGGCTCTCACCGCGGCGGCCTTGGTCTCCAGGCGAAGGTCGACGCCCTTCTCGCGCAGCGCATCGGCCACCAGCTTCGAGGCGAATTCCTCCTCGCGGGCGATCACCCGCGGGCCGCCCTCGATCAGCGCGACCTGCGAGCCGAGGCTGGTGTAGGCCTGGGCCATCTCGACCCCCACGACGCCGCCGCCGAGGACGGCCAGGCGATCGGGCACCTCCTTCGAGGTGGTGGCCTCTCGGTTGGTCCACGGCTCGGCCTCGCGCAGACCGTCGATGGGCGGGATGAAGGGGCTGCTGCCGGTGGAGATCACCACCGCGCGGCCGGCCACGAGCACGTCGTCGCCCACCACCACCCGGCGTTCGCCGTCCAGGCGCCCGGCGCCGCGGACGACCGTGCAGTTGCGCTCCTCGAGCCAGGGCACCATGCCCGAGTCGTCGAGGTCATGGGTGATCTCGTCGCGGCGCTTCAGCACCGCCTGGGCGTCGAGCTCGCCGGTCACGGCCTCGGCCACGCCAGGGATGCGGCGGACCTCGGCGAGCAGCTCGCCCGGACGGAGCATCGCCTTGGACGGCATGCAGGCGTAGAAGGAGCATTCACCGCCGATCAGGTGCGACTCCACGACGGCCACGCTCAGGCCCATCTCGCCGAGGCGGCCGGCACAGACCTCTCCCGCAGGACCGGCGCCCAGAATCACGACATCGAATTCTCGCTCGCTCATGGGCTGAAGGTATCGCCAGCGTCGTCTTCGTTAGGCCCGCGTGGAAAGTAGGAAGTGCCACTGTTTACTTTTTCGGCGGGCCGCGCTAGCTTGCGGGCATGGCAACCGCAGACACGCTCCTCAAGCCCGACCACGGCGCCCGCCGCAAGCACTTCATCTTCACCGAGGAGCACGATCAGCTCCGCGAGTCGATCCGCTCGTTCGTCGTCAAGGAGCTCGCGCCCCACGCGGCCGAGTGGGAGGAGACCACCTTCCCCGACTCGGTGTTCCGGCGTATGGGCGAGCTCGGCTTCCTCGGCCTTTCCTACCCCGAGGAGTACGGGGGCCAGGGAGGCGACTACTTCGCCAACCTCGTGCTGGCCGAGGAGATGGCAGGCGCCGGCTCCGGCGGGCTGGCCATGGGAGTGGCGGTACACACCGACATGGCCACTCCACCGGTGTTCCTGTTCGGCTCCGAGGAGCAGAAGCAGGAGTGGCTGGTGCCGGCGATCCGCGGCGAGAAGATCTCCTGTCTGGGCATCACCGAGCCGGACGCGGGCAGCGACGTGTCGGGAATCAAGACGCGAGCGGTGCGCGACGCCGACGAGTGGGTCATCAACGGGTCGAAGACCTACATCACCAACGGCCATCGCGCGGACTTCATCGTGCTCGTGACGAAGACCGATCCCGACGCCGGCTACGACGGCTTCACGCTCTTCCTCGTGCCGATGGACACTCCTGGCGTGATCCGGGAGAAGCGGCTCGAGAAGCTCGGCATGCACGCGAGCGACACGGCGCTACTCGCCTTCCAGGACGTGCGCGTCCCGGCCGACGCCATGCTGGGCGAGGAGGGCAAGGGCTTCTACCACATCATGTGGGAGCTGCAGGGCGAGCGGCTGATCGGCGCGGCCGGCTGTGTGGCCGGCGCCCAGCGTTGCTTCGACAAGACCCTCGAGTACGCCACCGAGCGCACCGCCTTCGGCCGCCCGATCGGCAAGTTCCAGGCCATCCGCCACAAGTTCGCGGAGATGGCCACCAAGATCGAGGCGGGGCGCCAGATGGTCTACACCACGGCCTGGCGCTTCAACAACGGCGAGTACCCCGTGAGGGAGATCTCGATGGCCAAGCTCTACACCGCGCGCATGGCGTGCGAGGTGGTGGACGACTGCCTCCAGATCCACGGCGGCGCCGGCTACATGAAGGAGTACGGGATCGAGCGCGCCTGGCGCGACATGCGCCTCAACCGCATCGGTGCGGGCACCGACGAGGTGATGCTGGACGTGATCGGCCGGTCCTACGGGCTGTAGGGGTCAGCATCAGGATCGAGATCGACCGCGGCCGGCGCCTCGACCACGGGGCCGCGAACGGTCACAATCGCTGGCATCCCGATCTGCCCGCCGTGGCCGCGGTGGATCCGGGCGACGAGGTGACCTTCGAGCTGCGCGACTCGCGCGACCGCGTGATCGGGCCCGACTCGGTCCACGAAGACCTGCTCGAGGTGCCGCCGCTCGCTCACCCGCTCACCGGGCCGCTCGAGGTCCGGGGCGCGGCGCCCGGCGATGTGCTCGAGATCGACGTCCTCGGCTACGAGACCGACGACTTCGGCTGGACGGCGATCTGGCCGGGGTCGGGCTTTCTCGGCGACCTGTTCGAGCGCCCCTTCCTCGCCCGCTGGGAGATCGCGGACGGAGTGGCGCGCTCGGGTGAGCTCCCCGGCGTGGCGGTGGCCGCCGGCGTGCACGCCGGCACGATCGGGGTAGCTCCCTCGCGTGACCTGTTCGAGCGTGCACTCGCTCGCGAGCAGGCGCTCGCCGACCGACGTGGCTCGGCCGCCCTGCCCGACCCCGGCTACGCCTGGCCGCCCGCGGCGGCCGATGGCCTGCGGACCTACCCGCCGCGCGAGAACGGCGGCAACATCGACATCCGCGACCTCGGCCCGGGGGCGCGACTCTGGCTGCCGGTGCACGTGCCCGGCGCCCTGCTGTCGGTGGGCGACCTCCACTTCGCCCAGGGCGACGGCGAGGTCTGCATCTCCGCGATCGAGACGGGAGGTACGGCCACCCTGCGCGTCGGTCTTCGCGCCGGCGACGCCGGCTGGCGCCCCCGGTTCCCCTGCTATCGGGCGCCGCCACGCCCGCCGCGCGAGGTGTTCGCCACCACCGGCATTCCGCTGGCCGACGACGGCACGCAGGGCGACCTGGACCTCAACCTGGCTGCCCGTCGCGCGCTGTTGGAGCTGCTCGGTTGGCTCGAGCACGAGCGCGGGCTCGCCCGCGACCCGGCCTACATCCTGATGAGCGTGGCGGCCGAGCTGCGCGTGTCGGAGCTCGTCGACGCGCCGAACGCCATAGTCTCGGCCGCGCTGCCACTGGACGTGTTCGAGTGAGCGACTTCACCAAGACCATCACCAAGGCCTACGCCGCCGAGGGAGCGACCATCGACCTCGGCCGCGGCGTGCACGAGGACAGCCTCGACGCGGAGGCGGTGGTGCAGGTGCCGCTCCGCATGATGAACCGCCACGGCCTGGTGGCCGGCGCAACGGGCACCTCGGACTTCTACGACGTCGAGGAGCTGCTCACGCAGATGGGAATCGGCGAGGCGGCGGTCACGATCCTCTCCGAGGACGGAGTGCCCACGCCCGTGGTGCACACCCGCCTGCGCGCACCGGCGTCGCGTATGGGGCCGGCGGACGACGTGGAGGGCGCGGCCAAGGCGTCGCCCCTGTTCGCGAAGTACGGAACCCGTGAAGAGAACGAGAGCGCGCGGGAGAAGCTCGCCGCGCGCATCGACGAGCCAGAAGCAGCGGCGCCGGACGCGCCCGCCCCCGCCCCCGCACGCAGGAAGGGGCGGGCGACCAAGAAGCAGAAGGAAACGGCCACGGCCACCGCGGGGGGCGCCGAGGCGCTGGGCAAGTTCCTGAACTCGCGCGAGGGCAAGTCGCTCCAGAAGAAGGTGATGCGCGGCATGTTCGGGATGTTGCGCAAGAGCCTGTGACGGTCCCCTCACTGGCTCCCGAACGGGACGTCTCGCCACGTCCTCTGCCCCCCTTCACCGAGGAGCACGAGCCGCTGCGAGCCGAGATCCGCCGCTTCGTGGCCGAGCAGCTGCGCCCCCACGCCGCGACGTGGGAAGCCGAGGGCTGGTTTCCCAACGGGGTGTTCACGAGCATGGCCGAGCACGGCCTTCTCGGGCTCAAGTATCCCGTCGAGTACGGGGGCCGCGGGCTCGGCTACGTCGAGGACGCGGTGCTCACCCAGGAGCTCTCGCGCTGCGGGTCGGGCGGCTTGGCCGCGGGCATCGGTGCCCACATCGGCATCGCCACACCGCCGATCTGGAGGTTTGGGACCGAGGACCAGAAGCAGCGGTTCCTCGCGCCCGCGATCCGGGGTGAGCGGATCGCCGCGCTCGGCATCACCGAGCCGGGTGCGGGCTCCGATGTGGCCGGCCTCCGCACCTTCGCTCGCCGCGTGGACGGCGGCTACGTCGTGAACGGCGCCAAGACCTACATCACCAACGGCGTGCGGGCCGACTTCGTAGTCACGGCGGTCAAGACCACCGAGGAGGGCGGCCATCAGGGCATCTCCTTCCTGGTGATCGAGCGCGACAGCGAGGGCTTCTCGGTCGCCGGCAAGCTGGAGAAGCTCGGCTGGCACGCGTCCGACACGGGCGAGCTGGGCTTCGAGGACGTGTTCGTGCCGGAGGAGAACCTGCTCGGAGAGGAGAACCGCGGCTTCTACCTGATCATGGCCAACTTCCAGTGGGAGCGGCTGCTTATGGCCCTCGGGGCGGTGGGCTCGATGGAGTCCGTGCTGGAGCGGGCGGTGGCCGGGGCGCAGGGGCGCCCCGAGTTCCGGCAGACCGTGGCCGAGCTGGGGATCAAGCTGGAGTCGTCGCGGGCCCTGACCGGCTACGCGCTCTACCTGTTCGCCCAGGGACATGACGCGATACGCGAGGTCACCGAGGCCAAGCTGCTGTCCCAGCGCTCCGCGGTGGAGGTGGCCGAGGCCGCCTTTCGCATCCTGGACGGCGACCTGGAGATCGGCCGCGCGCTGCGCGACACCCGGCTGGGGCCGATCGGCGGCGGCACCGACGAGATCATGAAGGACATCCTCGGCAAGCTGATGGGGCTCTGAGCCCGTGGCCCGGCGATCGCGCTTCCCGCGCTGGGCCTCAGAGGCCATCATCGTCGTGCTGGTGCTCGTCACCGGAGCGGTGGCGCTGTTCGGGGACGGCGAGGACGGCTACTGGACCGATCATCCCCTGCTCGCCTCGATCGTCTCTGGACTGCTCGTGCTCGCCCTGGCCGGCACGGCGGTGGAGCGCCTGCTGCGAACGCGGGAGGAGCGCCGCTGGCGAGGCGTGGCGGCGCTGGCCTGCACCACCATCGCCGACGAGGTGACACGCAGCGTCACGGCGACTCTCTACGCGCTGTGGCGCGACGCCGGTTACGAGGCCCCGCCGCGCGACGACCCGCTGCCGGAGCTCGTGCCGGAGCGGCTCCTGCCCGAGTGGGAGGTGCGAGAGGTTCCGGACGGCCGCGAGCAGGTTGCGGTTCTGGGCGGCGGGCAGGCGGTATCCGCCGGTCCCTCCGGCACGCTTCCTTCCGGCCGGCTGGGCGAGCTCATGCGAGATCCCGACTGGCGCCGGTGGGCGTGCCGGCATCTGCGCGAGCTGCACGCCAAGTCGCGGCCGGTGCTGGCCCAGTGGGCGCCGGTGATGCTGCCGCCGCAGGAGCCCCGCGACCTCCTCGACGACGCCGCGCTGGTGGTGGACCACCTGAGCTACCTGCGCGAGGACATCCTCACCGAGCGTCTGGCGGCCGAGCCCGAGGAGCTCGAGCGACGCTGGCTGGCGCTCGACGTGCAGGCCCGCGTGCTGACCAACTCGCTCTGGAAGGAAGCGGGCGAGACCGACTGGTGCTTCGAGCTGCCGGACGATCCCGAAGCGGATCGCTACCGGCTCTGGCGCGACCCCTACAAGCGCCGCGGCGGCTGAGCGCGCGAGCTCCGCTGGTCGGGCCAGTGGCCGTGCTCGTCGAAGTAACGCCGAGCCGCCTCCTCACGGTCACGGTCCTTGTCGCCCTCCACCCCCATCCGATAGAGCAGGTTGAGGAGCAGCACCGCGGTGGCGGCGCTGACGAACATCGCGCCGATGGTCACTCCGATCCTGCCCGAGGTGGCCGCGACGATCGTGCCGGCGACGAAGAGCAGCAGCGGGATCCCGTAGCGGACGAAGTTGAGCGTCACCCCAGGGAAGGTAGGCCGCGGTGGGCTCCCGCACAAGCGGATCGTCATGATGCCTTGCTCTCGAAACCGAAACGCCCCCAGAGGAGACCGAAACAGTGGGAGTACTTGATGGAAAGGCGGCGATCGTCACGGGCTCGGCCCGCGGCATCGGCCGTGCCACCGCCGAGCTGCTGGCCCAGCAGGGCGCGCGGGTACTGATCAACGACCTCGATGCCGACGTGGCCGAGCAGGCCTCGTCCGAGATCGACGGAGAGACCGCGGTGTTCGGCGGAGACCTCACCAAGGAGGGCGTGCCCGACCAGCTCGTCCAAACGGCCGTCGACGAGTTCGGGCAGCTGGACATCATCGTCAACAACGCGGGCTACACGCGCGACGCGGTGGCCCACAAGATGACCGACGACGAGTTCCAGGCGATGCTCGACATCCACACGATCGTGCCCTTCCGGGTGATCCGCGCGGCCGCTCCCCACCTGCGCGACCCCGCCAAGCAGGAGCGCGAGGAGGGCCGGGAGGTCTTTCGCAAGATCGTGAACGTGTCGTCGATCTCGGGGACGATGGGCAACGCCGGTCAGGTCAACTATTCGGCCGGCAAGGCCGCCGTGGTCGGCCTGACCAAGACGCTGGCGAAGGAGTGGGGTCAGTTCAAGATCAACGTCAACGCCGTGGCCTTCGGCTTCGTCGAGACGCGCCTGACCGCTGCCAAGGAGTCGGGCAACACGATGACCAAGGACGGCGAGGAGATCCAGCTGGGCATCCCCGAGCAGATGCGGGCCATGGCGGCGATGATCATTCCGCTGGGCCGGCCGGCCACGCCCGAGGAGGCCGCCGGCCCGGTCTTCTTCCTCTGCACCCCGTGGGCCGACTACGTGCACGGCCAGGTGCTGAACGTGACCGGCGGTCAGTTCGGGGGGATGTACATCTAGGCAGCTTGGAATAGATCGCGGACCGCGTGGTCCTTCGTGGGAAGACGGACAGGCGAGCAGGCGGTGCCTGCGAGCACTCGATTACCCACCCCATGGAGGACCACGTGACCGCGATCATCGAGACACCCGAGAAGACCGACCAGCTCAGGGAGCTGGCCTTGCGCTCCATCCAGATCATGGAGGACGGGACCCGCGAGGAGTTCGACGAGGTGCTCCACCCGAACTTCCTCAACCACGAGGCCAAGGATGAGCCCCCGGCCGCGCGCGAGCGTGGCCCGGCCGGCGCCTACGCCACCGCGCTGTGGTTGCGCGACGCCTTCGGAGGACTGCGCTGGGAGATCCACGAGGTGGTGGCCGAGGGCGACCTCGTGGCCGTGCACTGCACGATGTCCGGCCGCCACGTGAGGACGTTCGTAGGCTACGACGAGCACGCGCAGGTCAAGGAGGCCTTCCCGGCCACCGGCAAGGACTTCGCCACGACGCAGACCCACTGGCTGCGGATCGCCGACGGCCAGGTGATCGAGCACTGGGCCAACCGCGACGACCTGGGCACCGCGTTCCAGCTGGGCTGGGTGCCCCCCACCCCGCTCTACCTGCTGCGTTCGGCGCTGGCCAAGCGACGGGCGCGGCGAAGCGCTGCCACAGATTGACGGTCTCATGACACCACAAACTTGTGGTCGCGCTCCACGAACAACGAGGGGCCGGCGTGAGCCGGCCCCTCGTCGATGCTCGCCCGGCGAAGGCAAGCCTTCCCTGGCTATGCCGTCCTAGCGCTGGTTCAGCGGCACCGCGATGCCGGTGACCACATGGCGCGACGAGAACGACCCGCGCGAGTCCGCCCGACCCTGCAGCAGGTTGATCCCGTAGAAGCCGCTCTTGCCGTTGACGGTCAGGGACGCGAAGCCCTCGACGCGAACGGTGGTGCCGCCACGGATCGTGCTGTAGATGTCCGACCCGACCGACGCGCTCGTGTCCACACCGAGCTTGCCCGAGGGGGCCAGCACTCCGGACGCGGCCGGCGACTGAATCACGGTCTGGTCGAGCGTCGAGTCGATGTCGAACAGAGTCGTGGCCGTAGTTGGATCGGCGTCGTTGTTGGTGTACGCCGCGCCGGTCACACCGAGAGCCGTGGCCGGGGGCGGACCCGGGTTGGACAGGGAGGTGTTGGTGACGGTGTCACCGTTGGCGTCGACGTTGTCGGCCAGGTTCTGGCCCGTGTCCGAGATGATGCGCAGACGGTCGACGGTGGGGTTGAAGTCCACGCCGAACGAGGTGCCGCTCAGCGGGACGTTGACGCGCGACTTGAGCATCGCCCGGCCGTTGTCGTCGTCGATGACGTACACGCCGCCCATGTTGCCGAGACCGTAGAGGTCACCGGTGGCGGGCCGGTAGTCGATGCCGACGAGCTTGGCGTCACCGTCGAGTCCCTTGACGCGGCCGATCGTCCGCGCGTCGCGCGGGTCGTTCTCCGAGAAGCAGATCAGCTTGCCGCTGTCGGTCAGTCCGACCACATCGAGCGCGCGCTTATAACGCTCACCACAATCGTCGTCGCGGTGGTGCTTGCCGCCGTACGAGGCGTTGACCACGGGCACGGCGGCCACGACGAGCAGGGCCGCGGCCAGCAGCGCCATCAGGATCCTTCGGGGCATGGAGTCCTCCTGGAGGGAGTCGGGGTACCAGTGCCCCGGACTTCGCTGGCTCGCAGCCGGAGGGTTCAGCGCAGAGCCGCAGCGGGGCGGATTGGCGCCGATGCACTCGGCTGCCAGTTCCAGTGCCTCGGAACGTTGTCTTGGCCATGCCCAGCTTCCGCCGCAAGGCCAAGCAGCTGGCGCCGCGCTCGGTCAGTAGCTCCGAGGCCTACAACCTGACCGCGAAGGACTCAAGTCGAGACGCCTCAGGGCTCGTGCGCCTGCAGGGGAGCGTTGTCGGTAGGACACCGACGGCGCGGTGGTCTCGTCTTCTGGCCGGCCACCCTGGTATCCCTCGACGGAATCGCCTTCCGCCCCTGACCCGACTCAGCCCGCGGGTGCAACCTCGCGGTCCGGATTCCAGCTCAGCGCGTACTCCGGCTGGTCGATCTCGGCCCACAGGCTCGACAGCTTCAGCGGCCGGAAGGTGTCCCACATCACCGCCAGCTCGTCGGTGGACTTCTTCCCCAGCGCCTTCTCCACCGCTCCCGGCTGCGGGCCGTGCGGCAGGCCGGAGGGGTGCAGCGTGATCGAGCCGACGCCCACGCCCTTGCGGGCCGCGTAGTCGCCGGCCGCGTAGAACATGACCTCCTCGGACTGGATGTTCGAGTGGTGGTAGGGCAGCGTGACCGCCTGGGGATCCCAGTCGAGCATCCGCGGAGCGAAGGTGCAGATCACGAAATTCGGGCCCTGGAACGTCTGGTGCGCGGGCGGCGGTAGGTGGAAGCGCCCGGCGCGCGGCTCGAAGTCGTCGGCGTTGAAGGTGTAGGGGAAGACGTAGCCGTCCCAGCCCACGACGTCGAACGGATGACGGTCGAGCAGGTAGTCCTGGTAGCCGTCGCGCACACGTACGGTGACCGGGAACTCGCCGGCCTCGTCGTAGGTCTCGAGCTCGGACGGCGGATGGAAGTCGCGCTGCGAGAAGGGCGCGTGCTCGAGCAGCTGGCCGTAGCGGTTGCGGTAGCGGTTGGGCGTCTCGATCTCGCCCGGGGTGTGGAAGCAGAGCCAGAACTGCTCCTCGCCCTCGGGCAGCTCGAAGGAGTGCGTGGTCCCACGAGGGATCACCAGGTAGTCGCGCTCGCGGAACGGCACCCGCCCGAACACCGATCGCAGCACGCCCGAGCCGCGATGGACGTAGATGACCTCGTCGCCCTCGCCGTTTCGGTAGAAGCCGTCGAGCTCGGCGGTGGGCTTGGCCAGCGACACCTCGATGTCGCCGTTCCACATGAGCAGGCGCCGGCTCGAGACCGGATCGCCCGCCGCCTCGACGGGGTTGGCGTCGGCGAGCCGGTGCACGTGGGTGTCCGGCACCCACTCCTCGCGCTCGATGCCACGGAACCCGCCCACGCTGTCGAGCCGGCAGGGCGACTGGAGGTGGAGCAGAATCGACTCGTTGCCCGAGAAGCCCTCGTAGCCCATCACCTCCTCGACCAGCAGGGGCGACGAGGTCCCGTTCTGACGCACCTGGACGTGGCGCTTGGCGGGGACGTCTCCTACACGGGCGTAGCGCATGGCTAGAGGTTTCCTCTCCGGTCCTGCTCGCGCTCGATGGCCTCGAACAGAGCCTTGAAGTTGCCCTCACCGAAGCCGCGGGCGCCGTGGCGCTCGATGATCTCGAAGAACACCGTGGGCCGGTCCCCGGTGGGCTTGGTGAAGATCTGCAGCAGGTAGCCCTCGTCGTCGCGGTCCACGAGGATGCCGAGCCGGCGCAGATCCTCCACGTCCTCCTCGATCTGGCCGATGCGACCCGGGACGTCCTCGTAGTACGACTCGGGAATGGCCAGGAACTCCACCCCTCGCCCGCGCAGCTCGGTGACGCAGCGGACGATGTCACGGGTGGCCACCGCGATGTGCTGGGCCCCAGCGCCGTTGTAGAAGTCGATGTACTCCTCGATCTGCGACTTGCGCTTGCCCTCGGCGGGCTCGTTGATCGGGAACTTCACCCGACCGTCGCCCGAGGTGACCACCTTCGACATCAGGGCCGAGTACTCGGTGGAGATCGCCTCGTCCGAGAAATGGAGCATCTCGGTCATGCCGAAGACCCGCTCGTAGTAGGCCACCCACTCCTCCATGTGGCCGAGCTCGACGTTGCCGACGATGTGGTCGATGCCCATCAGCAGCATGTCGTCCGGATCGCGGGGGGCCTCGGCGCGCCGCTCGTAGCCGGGCAGGAAGGCGCCCGTGTAGCCGTCGCGCTGGACGAACAGGTGCAGCGTGTCGCCGTAGGTCTCGATGGCGGAGACCTGGACGCGACCGTGCTGGTCCTCCTCCCAGTGCGGCGTGACCGCGCCGCGCGCCCCGTGAGCTACCGCGTGCTCGTAGGCCGCCGCAGCGTCGGGCACGCTGAGGGCGATCTTGTGCACGCCGTCGCCGTGGTGGGCGTGATGCTCGGCGATCTCGTCGCCGCCCTGAAGAGTGCCGGTGAACACCAGCCGGATGCGGCCCTGCTCGAGAACGTGCGACACGCGCTCGCGGCTGCCCGTCTCGAGGCCGCGGTACGCCGTCTCGGTGAAGCCGAACGCGTGGGTGAAGTAGTAGGCGGCCTGAGCGGCGTTGCCGACGTAGAACTCGACGTGATCGATGCCGTGAAGCGGCATCTTGTCGTGCTCGGGGATCGGCGGGGCAACGGTGCCTGGCTTGGGGGCGAGCTGCTCGGTCGCCATCGGGCTCCTCTCTCGGTTCAGGTCGGTCTCCGTAATGATTCCTTCAACTCAGTCGTCGGACAACGCCGATCCGTTGCAAGAATGCGACAATTCCGCACCAAATGGACGAGACCGACCGCAGAATCGTTGCGCTGCTGCGCGAAAACGCCCGCCGTTCCTTTCAGGACATAGGACAGCACGTGCACCTGTCGGCTCCGGCGGTCAAGCGGCGGATCGACCGGCTGGAGCGCGACGGGGTCATCCTGGGCTACACGGCGGCCGTGGACGCCAGCGCCTTCGGCTGGCAGGCCGAGGCGTTCGTCGACCTCTACTGCGAGGGCCGCATGCCGGCGGAGTCGATCAAGCGGGCGGTGGAGGGCGAGGCCGGGGTCGTGTCCGCCCACACCGTGGCGGGCGAGGCCAGCGCCCTGCTCCACGTCATGGCGCGCGACACGCAGGACCTCGAGCTCTGCCTCGAGCGGATCCGCGCCACCGACGGCATCAGCCGGACGGTGACCGAGGTCGTGCTCTCCACGCTGTTCGAACGCTAGGCCCGGCCCGGCCGCGCGACGCCTACTGATCCGGCGGCTCTTCCTGGTCGGCCTCGCCGTACTCGGCCGTCGACTCGTCGGACTCGACCTCCGGGGTGAACGCGTCCTCGGCCGGGTTGTGGCGCTGCTCGCCGTGGGAGGCGGCCTCGATCAGATCTGCCTCGGCCTCCTCGAAGCCCTCGGCCACGCCACCTCCCCCCTCGTCGACGGCACGGTCGGCCTCGTCGCCCTCGTACTCGGGCCGCTCGCCGCCGATGGCGCCGGCCTCCTCGGCGGCTTCCTCCTCCTCGTGGCGGACGTAGCGCTCGTCGCCGTGCGCCTGACCACCGCTTCCCGGTGTCTCTTCGTTCTCGGTCATCGGCTGGTTGTACCCGCCCGGGGGCGGCGCCAACCCGGGGTGGCGCGCGCGCCGCACGGGCCTGCGCGGCGGGCTGGAGGGTGGTCCGACTTGCTGGGGAAGGGGTCGGACTTGAGGGGTCTGACGACTTGTTCGCCCTATGGACGAACAGAGCGTCGAACCCCTCGATGTCGAGTTATGCCTCCATAGCGGCACAAATGACGGCTCCGCCCTCGAGAGGGCGCCCGAAGCGCCGCGCAACGCCCGAACGGAGCGCACCCGCACCCGCTCCGCCTCACTCCTTCGGCTTGCGCTCCTCCGCCAGCGGCTTGCCGCTCTCCGAGGCCATGCCGCCGGGCGGCCAGGCGCCGAACCAGTTGTCGCGCGCGCCGTCGATGGTGAGGATCGATCCCGAGAAGTAGTCGCCGGCCGGGGAGGCCAGGTAGGCCACGAGCCAGGCGAACTCCTCCTCGGTGCCCAGGCGCCCGAGCGGCACCGTCCCCGCCACTCCCTCCACCACCGCCGGCGGATACTTGGTCCGCAGGGTCTCCGTGGCGAAGTGCCCGGCCGCCAGTGCGGTGAGGGTGATGCCGAAGCGCGCCCACTCGATCGAGAGCACACGGGTGAGGTTCTCCACGGCCGCCCGGGCTGCCGACGAGTGCGCCATGCCGGGCAGCCCGTGGTGGGGCGACAGCGTGACGTTGATGATCTTGCCCCCGGGTGAGGAGCCGTCGCGCTCGGGGATCATGGCTCGGGTGGCCACCGCGTGGCTCATCAGCCACGTGCCCTCCACGTTCAGCCGGATCACCGTGCGAAAGCCCTTGGGGGTGATGTCCTCCGCCGGCGTCAGGAACTGTCCGCCCGCGTTGTTGACGAGCACGTCGATGCGACCGTGGCGCTCGAGCACGCGGTCGACGAGCGCCTCCACCTGATCCTCCTCGCGGATGTCGCACTCGAGCGCTTCGCAGCGCTCGCCGTCGGCCGCCGCCGCGGTCTCCTCTAGGGGCTCGAGGCGCCGTCCGCAGACCACCACGCGAGCGCCCAGTGCCGCCAATTCGAGGGCCGATGCCCGCCCCAGCCCGGAGCCCCCGCCGGAGACCAGGGCCACCTGTCCCTCGAGCAGACCGGGCTTGAAGAGCTGCGAGGGCATGGGGGCGGCAGCGTAGTGCCGACCGCGAATTAGGTCACCCTAAGAGCTAGTGCTAGGCTGCGCGAGTCGTGCCGCTGAAGTGCTGCCGCTCAACACCCCGTTGCCGCGATTGCCCCGCGCGCCGCCCCGACGACGAGCTGCTGCGCGCCCTCGGGATCACGCCGGCGCCGCGCCTGCCCGCCCACCTGCGCGGGGTACCGCCGAGCCTGCACAAGTACGAGCCGCTGCTGAAGCGATCGTTCAGCGAGCGGGCACGGGCCGGAGCCCGCTAGCCCTCAGTCGTCGCCGCCCAGCGACTTGCCGTCGCGGGCCAGGAACTCCTCGAGCATCATCGGGTACTCGCGCACGCGTTCGGCCACCTGGAGGATCGCGTCCATCGTGGCCTCCTCCTCCACCTGCTCGTCCACGAACCACTGCATGAAGCTCTCGCTGGCGAAGTCGTTGGTCTCGCGAGCGATGTCGTAGAGCTTCGCGATCGCGACGGTGACCTTCTTCTCGTTCTCGAGCGCCAGCGAGATCGGCTCGACGTGGTCGCTGAACGAGTCGCGCGGGGCCTTGATCTCGCCGAGCCGCAGCGGCGAGTTCGTGTCGCGCAGATAGCCCACCATCTTCATGGCGTGCTCACGCTCCTCGTCGGCCTGCTTGAAGAAGAAGCGCGCCAGCCGTGGGAAGGTCTCACGGTCGTACCACGCCGCGACCGCGGTGTACTGGTGCGCCGCGTTCAGCTCGCGGCCGATCTGGTCGTTCAGCTCGTCGACGAAGCGCTCGGAGGGCATGGCCGAAGCGTATCCGCGCGGCGGCCGGAGCGGCCACGACGTCCCCTCCCGGGGCCGAGGGCGCAGAGTCCCCAGCCCAGGATGGGCCACACCGGCCAGAAGTAGCCGGCCCCGGTAAGGGCCCAGATCGCCAGCATCAGGACGGCGGCGGCGGCGAAGGCCAGCCGCTCAGGCCGCGCCCCCGGCCGTGGCCGTGACCGCGCCTCCACGGGGAGGTCCGCCACCAGCTCGGCGAGCTGCGACCGGTAGTGGGAGGCGAACGCCAGCTCGAGACGCTCCTCGAGCTCGCCGGCGCTCAGCCGGCCGGCAGCGGTGGCGTCCCGAAGGGTCGCCACCGTGCGCTCGCGGTCGGCATCGGACGCCCGCAGGGCGAGGTCCTCGCTCACGCCGGAGCTCCCCTCAGGTACTCGCCGTGAAAGCCGAACGGGATGTGGTGAGGCGCTTCCGCACGGGCCAGCTCCTCGAACGAGCCCGCGTCGAGCACGAGCAGGAACGAGCGGCCGCTCCGGGAGTCGAGCACCACGGACAGGATCACGCCGGCGTCCTCGGCCTCGGTTCCCGGTTCGCGGACGAAGATCGGCTCACCCGGGTAGCACCCGGCCGAGCTCCACTCGCGGCGCGTTCCCTCGCGCACGTCCAGCTTCACCAGGCGGTCGATCCAGTTCCCGTCCGCCCAGCCGGCGAAGTAGGCGTAGCCATAGTCGCGGGTGTTTCGGCGCGGGTAGTCGATCCGCGGCAGCTCAACGTTGTCCCCGCCGGGCAGCCCCTCCCATCGCACCGAGCCGCCTGCGAGGTCGATCGTGTACCGCCGCAGCTCGGTGGGCGGCAGGGTGGCGCGCGTGCCGTTCGGGTCGAGGTAGAGCGAGGAGATCACCTCGGGGTCGCGGTAGGCGATCAGGTCGATCACGAGCTCGGACTCGCCGCGCTCGAACGCGTTCACGTGGTGAAAGCAGAAGAAGGGCTCGGTCTCGTACTCGCCGCGCTCCTCACCGGACTGGCGGTCCACCACGCGGAAGCGGGTGGGATCCTCGGGACGCCAGGCGTAGTTCTCGATGAAGGGACGTCCGGAGAGGGCCAGCTTCAGCGGGTTCACCCGCAGCGGGTACTCCGTGAGGATCAGGTGGCGGCCGCTCATGCCGAAGGCGTGCATGTAGGCCGGCCGGCGCACCGGCAGGCGGGCGATCACCCGGCGACTGGACGATCCCGCCGGCAGCCCGTAGAGCACGTACTCGCTGGTGCGCGAGAAGCGCGCGAAGTAGTTGACCAGCTCGTCCCGCTCGGAATCGTGATGCGGGTGCGCCGTGGTCACGTGGGCCGTGAGCGAGTCCGTGTAGCGCAGGCCGCCCGTAGTGGCCAGGCTGCCGGGGTCGAACTCGATCGGCAGCGGCGTCTCGGTCATCGCCACATGACGCTCGCCGATCCGGGCGAGGTTCACGTTCGCGTTGTCGGTGTAGCCGGGCGAGAAGACCGACTGCACGCGCTGGAAGATCGAGCGGCACGGGTCGGTGGCAAACCCGCTCCATCGCATTTCGCCACTCCGGGCCTCGCGATAGGCCGCGGTGTCGAGGAAGCGATTTCGGTAGGACACCTCGCCGTCGGCGAAGCCGAAGCGGTTGAGCATGGCCAGCCCGTCGAACCAGTGCGCCACGCGCCGGTCGCCCACCTCGAACAGCGCCGGGGTCACCCGCACGAGCGCGCCGGTGAGCCAAGCCGGCAGCTCGCCCGTCACCGGAAGGCGGTCCACGGCCGTCTCCTCCTCGAGGCTCGTGAAACCGAGCCGGTGGTCCGTCGCGGTCGTCTGGGAGAGTGCGGTCGCCATGGTCGAGAATGTACCGTCTAGATTGGACTATTGCAAGACATCCGGTTGACACCCACGTCGTTCATCGTGCTCGGCCTGCTCGAACAGGTGGGCGAGGCCACCCCCTATGAGCTCAAGCAGCTGGTGGGCATCAGCGTCGGCTACTTCTGGTCGCTGCAGCACGCCCAGCTCTACACCGAGCCCGAGCGCCTGGCCGGTGCCGGCTACCTCAGCGTCGAACGGGAGCAGGGCGGCCGCCGGCGCAAGCGCTACTCGATCACCGCGGACGGCAGGGAGGCGCTGGCGGCGTGGAGGGCCGACCCGCCCGCCGGCCTGGCGGAGATGCGCGAGCCTGCGCTCCTCAAGCTCTTCTTCGGCGCGGACCCCGATGCGCTGGCCGCCAGTCAGCTGCCCTCCCACCGCCGCCGGCTGGCCGAGTACGAGGCCATTCGCGACTCGATGCCCGCTGCCGCCACGGCGGGCAACCGCCTTGCGCTCGAGGCCGGCATCCGGCACGAGCACGAGTGGATCCGCTTCTGGAGCGAGGTGGCCGACCGCCCGGCGGTCTAGCCTCACCCGCGATGGCCACCGCCGCGGAGCCGCGCCCCGCCGAGCTGCCTCTGCCGGGTGGGCGCAAGGACGCCGCGGTGCGGCTTCACCCCCTGCTCACCGGGCGGATGATCGCGCCCAAGCCCTGGATGCTGCGCGAGGAGGGGCGGCTGGCGTGGCGGCGCGCGTTCGGGTTCGGGGTGCCGAAGGAGGATTGGCTCGAGGTACCGGTGCAGGCGTTCCTGGTCGAGCACCCGGGTGTCGGCCCGATCCTCATCGACACCGGCTTTCATCCCTCTGTGGCGGTCAACCCGAAGGAGAACCTCGGGCGGCTCGCCCTGTTGGTCTTCAAGGACCTGAAGATGGATCCGGGACAGGCGGTGGCAGCGCAGCTGCGCGAGAAGGGCATCCAGCCCGCGGACGTGAAGGTGGTGGTGATGACCCATCTCCACATGGACCACGCCAGCGCGATCTCCGAGTTTCCCGAGGCCACGTTCGTGGTGTCCAAGCGGGAGTGGGAGGCAGCCACCTCGCAGGGCCAGCGCGAGGGTTACGTCAGGCGCCAGTTCGACCACGGCTTCGACTACCGGCTGCTCGACTTCGACGACCGCGGCGCTTCGTCGTTCTCGGGCTTCGGCCGCTCGTTCGACCTATTCGGCGACGGGAGCGTGCGGACCGTGTTCACGCCGGGCCACACGGAAGGGCACATGTCGGTTGTCCTGCGGCTGCCCGATCGCGAGGCTCTGATCGCGGGCGACGCGATGTTCATGAGGGAGACGCTCGAGAACCAGCATCTCCCCTACCGAGTGCACGACGAGCACCTCTTTCGCCGCTCGCTGCGAGAGATTCGCCAGTACCGCCAGGAGACACCGGAGGCGCTCATCGTCCCCGGACACGACTGGAAGGCGTGGCACGAGCTCGAGCCGGTCTACGGCGCACGGGAATAGATCGCCGGGTTGCCTCGTCTAGCGAGGTAATGGTGTCCCTCGTGCGCAGTCCCTGGCCCGATCCGGAGGTGCCGGACACCGACCTCACGAGCCACGTGCTGAGACACGCTTCGCGGCTGGCGGCAAAGCCCGCCCTGGCCGACGCCCCGAGCGGCCGCACGCTCAGCTTCGAACAGCTGGCCGACGGCGTCCGCCGCGCGGCCGCCGGCCTCGCCGCGCGCGGCTTCGGACCGGGCGACGTGCTGACCGTGCACATGCCCAACGTGCCCGAGTACGCGGTGGCCGCCCACGCGGCCATGTCCCTCGGCGGCGTGGTCTCCACGGCCAACCCGCTGTACACCGCGGACGAGCTGGCGCACCAGCTGGAGGACTCCGGCGCTCGCGCCCTGCTCACGGTGCCGCCGTTCCTGGCGACCGCCCTGGAGGCGGCCGGGCGGGCCCGCTGCGACGACGTGCTGGTGCTGGGCGAGGGCGAGGGAGCGACGCCCTTCGCGGAGCTGCTCGAGCACGGCCACGAACCCCCGCGGCCCGACATCGATCCGGAGAGCACCGCCGCACTGCTGTATTCGAGCGGCACCACCGGTCTGCCCAAGGGGGTCGAGCTGAGCCACCGCGCGCTGCTCGCCAACGTCGTGCAGTCCCATACCGCGCTGGCCCTCGACTCCGACGACACCTGCGTCGCCGTCGCCCCCTACTTCCACGCGCTCGGGTTCGTGATCCTGATGAACGCGTCGCTCGCGGCCGGAGCCACCGTGGTGTCCCTGCCGCGCTTCGAGCTGGAAGCCTTCCTGCAGGCGATCCAGGATCACCGCGCAACCTTCACGATCGTCGTCCCGCCAATCGCACTGGGGCTCGCCCGCCACCCCGCCGTCGACCGCTTCGATGTCTCCTCCCTGCGCTTCGTGGGCTGCGGCGCGGCGCCGCTCGGCCTCGAGACGCAGCGGGCCTGCGCCGAGCGGCTCGGCTGCCTGGTCGAGCAGGGCTACGGCATGACGGAGATGTCGGCGGGCATCGCCATCTCCTCCATGGACCAGACGGTGCGCAACGGCCCGGGCCAGGTCGGCATCCTGCTGCCCGGGACCGAGGCGCGCGTGCTCGACCCGGACACCGGCGCCGACCTCGGCCCCGGCGCGACCGGCGAGCTGACCTTCCGCGGGCCTCAGCTGATGACCGGCTACCTCGGCCGGCCCGAGGCCACGGCGGCCACGATCGACTCCGACGGCTGGCTGCACAGCGGCGACGTGGGCCGCGTGGACGAGGACGGCCGCGTCCACATCACGGACCGGCTCAAGGAGCTCATCAAGTACAAGGGCTACCAGGTGGCGCCCGCGGAGATCGAGGCCGTGCTGACCGGTCACGCCCAGATCAGCGCGGCGGCGGTGATCGGCGCCCCAGACGAGGAGGCCGGCGAGCTGCCCACCGCCTTCGTCGTCGTGTCGGGCGAGCTCGACGACGCCGCTCTCATGAGCTGGGTGGCCGAGCGCGTGGCTCCGCACAAGCGCGTCAGGCGGGTCGAGCGCGTGGACGAGATCCCCTGCTCGCCGTCCGGCAAGATCCTGCGGCGCGAGCTGCGGGCGCGGCTCTGATCGCGCCGGCTACCCGTCGGCCAGCAGGCGTGCCGCCTCGCTCGACGCGGTGACGTGGATCGCGCCGGGTTCGCGCACCCACGCGATCAGGTTGAGCGACTGGAGGCGGTCGAGCGCGAACTGGAAGGCGCGCGCCTGGCGCCCCGAGCGGTAGCGGCGGCGCACGTCGAAGGCGAAGCCGGTGGTGTGCAGCGAGTAGGCGCGCGTGGCCTCGGGATTGCGGCGGGCGAGCACGTCCTGGTAGGTCTGGTCGCGGGCCGTGCTGGTCACGATGAGCGGCGCCCTGCTTTCGCTCAGGTCACGCACCCGGCCGCCGATGTACACGGCCACGGCGAGCGCCTCGGGGCGCAGCCCGCGGTAGAGCTCGCGGTCTTCGTCCAGGCGGCGCGCCAGCTCGCCCATGCGCCGGTCGCGCCGCAGGCCGTAGCGTCCGGGCTCGTCCGGGAAGGGCAGCAGCTCGCCCGAGTCGTAGGCCGCGTCGAGGTCGCCCGGCTCCTCGAACACCTCCGTGTCCGCGCGCGGGTGAAGCACCTCCTCGGCCGAGGCCTTGGCGCCGTGAAGCTCGTCCAGGCGCTCGAGCTCGGCTCGATCGGTGCGGTAGAGCTCCATGATCCGCTGTGAGGCCAGCACTCGCCACAGGTAGGTCTTCGAGTCGTCGCCGAGGCCGCTCAGCAGCTCGTAGGTGCGCGGGTGCCGGTCCGGCGTGGAGTCGAAGTAGACCCGCGTGTAGCTCGCCTCACGGTCGCCGTACGCGCTGAGCACGTCCTGGAGGTTGCCGATTCCCATGTGGTACGAGACCACCGCCAGGTCCTCGCGTCCAAGCGTGGAGAGCGCCAGGCTGAGGTAGCGGCCGGTGCCGGCGAGCGCCTTGTCGGGATCGAAGCGCTCGTCCACGGCGCGGCGGCGGGCCCGCAGGCGCCGTGAGCGCTCCTGCTCGCCGCGGCGCTCCGCGCGGCGGATCGCTCGCGTGAGGCGCCGGCTCTGCTCGACGTCGACCCTCATTCCGAGCAGCTCGGTGGCCGTTCCGGCGAGGATCTGCGTGAGGCCGGCGGCGCCCTCGATGTCGTCGGAGGCGGTGGCCTCCGGGAGCCCGGCGCTCTCCAGGAAGACCATGCCCTCCACCAGGTCGGGGTCGATTCCGGCGCTCTCGGCCGCGTCCTCGATCTGCGGTCGCCAGCGCTCGACCCGGCGCGCGCTGGCGAGTACGCCTTCGGGGCTCTTCTCGTAGATCACGTGGCTGTGGCCGGCCGCCGCTCGCTCGGCCAGGTCCGCCTCGCGGGAGGGCGTGTAGGCGAACGGGTCGGCGGAGACCTCCACCGGCTCTGACGCCGGCGGCCCGTCGTCTCCTAGCAGCACGAAGCCGGCCGCGACGACGGCGGCGATGAGCAGCGCAAGGACTACGGCCAGGGCCAGGCGGGGCACACCCCCAGCTTGGCAAGGGCGAGCGGGAGTCCCGAGAGCTAGTCCGCGCCGAGCGGCCGCCTGCCGGCGGCCTCGGCGTGCTCGCCGGCGGCCCGGCGGGCCTGCCGGGCGGCGCGCACGGCGCCCTTGCGGCCCTCGCGCTGCAGCCGCGCGTGAAGCTCCTTGACCCGGTCGAAGACGAGCTCGGAGGCGGCCTGGGACTGCTCGCGAGTGGGCTCCGTCACCGCCTCGAAGCGCAGCGGCTCGGCAAACTGGACGGTGACCTTCGGAAACTGGAGGCGCTTCCAGTTGCGCACGCGCTCCGTCCCGGCGATCGCGGTGGGCACGATCGCGGCGCCGGACTCGAGCGCCAGCCGGCCGAGCCCGTGGCGCGGCTTGCCGAGCTCACCCGAGCGCGAGCGCCCGGCCTCGGCGTACATGACCACGATGTCGTCGCGGTCGAGGATCGCGTGGGCGGTCCTGAACGCCTCCTCGTCGGCGTGGCCGCGCCGCACCGGGAACACGCCGCCGTTGTTGAACACGATCTCGAGCGGCATGGTGAACAGCTGGGACTTGGCCATGAACTGGACCTTGCGGCGGAGGTACACCGCCACGAAGAAGTGGTCGAGGAAGGAGAAGTGGTTCGGCGCGATGATCACCGGTCCCGCCGCGGGAACGTTGTGCGAGTCGATGCAGCGGGCCCGATAGAAGAGAACGATGTAGGGAGTGAGGACCAGGCGCACGAACTCGTACATCCAGTTCGGCGGCTTCGTGCGCGTGCGCTCGTGAAACCGCGCGAAGTGCTCGGCCGGGCGCGGGTCCTTATAGACCTGCTCCTTCACTACGCGCTTCTACAACGATCGCCGGGTTTCGTTACCCGGCCCCGGCCGCCGGTATCTTGCCCCCGTTCGCCCACCTCAACCACTGGAGCTCACTTGCCCGACGTCGAGGCGCACATCACAGGCACCGTCTGGAAGGTCGAGTGTCAGGTCGGTCAGGACGTCGAGGAGGGCGACACGCTCGTGGTCCTCGAGTCGATGAAGATGGAGATGCCGGTCGAGGCCGAGGACCCCGGAAAAGTGAAGGAGATCGTCTGTCAGGAGGGGCAGTCGGTCTCGGAGGGCGACACGCTGGTCGTACTGGAGTGACGGACAAGCTTCGGCTCGACCACCCGGCGGAGGGGGTCGCGCGCCTCACCATCGCCAACCCGGAGCGCCGCGGCGCCCTCGACCACGAGATCCTCGATGCCCTCGCCGGTCACCTGCGCACCCTCGAGGCGCGCTGCCTCGTGCTCCGTGGGACGGGCGCGGTCTTCTCCGCCGGCTACGACATCGGCAACCTGCAGGGCCAGTCGTTCGAGGAGAGCGCCGAGCGGCTCGTGGCCCATCCCTTCCACGACGCCCTCGAGGCTCTGGAGGCCTACGAGTTCCCGGTGCTGGCCGCCGTCAACGGGCACGCGATCGGAGGCGGGCTCGAGCTGGCGGTCACCTGCGACATCCGGCTCGCGGCGCAGGGGATCAAGCTGGGCATGCCGCCGGCCAAGCTCGGCCTCATCTACTCGCACACCGGCCTGCGCAAGTTCATCGACCTGTGCGGGCCGGCCAACACGGCGGAGCTGTTCTACGTGGGACGCAACGTCGACGCCGAGCGGGCCGAGCGCATGGGCCTCGTCAACGAGGTGGTGGAGCCCGACGAGCTCGACGAGCGCGTGCTCGACCTCGCCGCCGAGATCGCCGCCAACGCCCCGCTTTCGCTGGCCGGCAACAAGCGCGCCCTGAGGGCGCTGCGTTCGCAGCCGCTGCCCGAGGAGGTGGAGCGGGAGCTGATCGAGCTCCGCGAGTCGTGCTTTCGCTCCGAGGACTTTCGCGAGGGTGTGCGCGCCTTCGCCGAGAAGCGCCGCCCGGTGTGGCGCGGGCGCTGAGCGGCCGCGCGCGAACCGCTCCGTCCGGCGCGGGGCCTACCGTCGCTGCCAATCGTGCCGCCCCTCATCTCCCGCGAAGAGGCGCTCAGGCTCGGTGAGATCGAGGATCGCGCCGGGCTCGAGGAGCTGATCGAGCGCGCCTGGCGCGTTCGGCTCGAGCGCTTCGGCGACTCCACCGACATGTGCTCGCTCGTCAACGCCAAGTCGGGCGGCTGCGCCGAGGATTGCGGCTTCTGCTCGCAGTCGCGCTTCGCGGAGGCCGACACGCCGATGCACGCGATGATGAGCCCCGAGCAGATCCTCGAGCACGCCCGCGCCGCGGAGGCGGCGGGCGCTCACCGCTTCTGCATGGTCACCCAGGGCCAGGGCCTGTCCAAGCGCGACTTCGGCAACATCATCGAGGGCGCGCGCCTCGTCTCCCGGCACACCAACCTCAAGCGCTGCGTCTCGATCGGGCACATGTCTGCCGCGCGCGCCCAGGCCCTGAAGGAGGCTGGGGTGCAGCGTGTCCACCACAACGTCGAGACCGCCGAGAGCTACTACCCGGAGGTCTCGTCCACCGTTCGCTACGCAGGGCGGCTGCGCACCATCGACGCTGTGCGGGAGGCCGGCCTCGAGACCTGCGTGGGCGGCATCCTCAACCTCGGCGAGTCCAACGAGCAGCGGGTGGAGATGGCCTTCGAGCTGGCCGAGGTGAATCCCACCTCGGTGCCCATCAACCTGCTCAATCCGCGCCCCGGCACGAAGTTCGGCGATCGCGAGCTGATGGATCCGTGGGAGGCGGTCAAGTGGGTGGCGATCTTCCGGCTGATCCTGCCCGGGGCGCTGTTCCGCCTGTGCGGGGGCCGCAATGAGAACCTCGGTGCGGGCGACATCCAGCAGCTGGCCGTCAAGGCCGGGCTCAACGGCGTGATGATGGGCAACTTCCTCACCACCCTCGGCTCGGAGCCCGAGCAGGACCGGCAGATGTTCGAGGAACTGGGACTCAACGTGGCCCGCCAGGACGACAACGGCGCCAACCCCCGGCCCGACAACCGCTCGGGCTGGCTCGAGGGCGAGAGCCCGCGCACGCCGGTCGACGAGCTCGTCGACTCACAGGACGAGGCCAACTTCTGGGATCCGTCCACGCAGCTGCGCCACCGCCGCAAGGCATCGGCGCCGCCGCGGCCCGACGGGGCTCCCAACACGTACCCCGAGATCGTCCACGTCGAGGGAAGGGCCGCGTGAGCGCCGACATCCAGGACCGGCTGGCCGAGATCCGCAACCGCGGGCTCTACCGGCGAATGCGCTGCGTATCCGGTCCGCAGGGGCCGCGCGTGCTGCTCGACGGGCAGCCCGTGCTGCTGCTCTGCTCGAACAACTACCTGGGCCTGGCCGACCATCCCCGCGTGCGAGAGGCCGCGGCCGAGGCGGCGATGCGTTACGGGGCCGGCGCGGGCGCCTCGCGCCTCGTGTCGGGCAACATGACGATCCACCGCCGCCTGGAGAACCGGCTCGCCGCCTTCAAGCGCTCCGACGCCTGTCTCCTGTTCGGCTCCGGCTACCTGGCCAACGCCGGGGTGGTGTCCTCCCTCGCCCGCGAGGGTGACGTGGTGTTCTCCGACGCCCTCAACCACGCGTCGATTGTGGACGGCTGTCGCCTGGCCCGAGCCGAGACGTTCGTGTACGACCACTGCGATACGGACCACCTGGAGTGGGGGCTGCGTCAGGCCGAGGGTCGCGGCTCGCTGATCGTCACCGACGGCGTCTTCTCCATGGACGGGGACGTCGCTCCGCTCGAGCGGCTGGTCGAACTGGGGCATCGCTATGACGCGCGCGTGATGGTCGACGACGCCCACGGCACCGGCGCCGTGGGTCCCGAGGGCCGCGGCTCGGTGGCCGCCGCGGGGCTGGAGGACGAGGTGGACGTGGTGGTGGGCACGCTCGGCAAGGCGCTCGGCTCCTACGGCGCCTTCGTCTGCTGCGACCAGTCGATGGCCAAGTACCTGATCAACAGCGCTCGCACCCTGATCTTCTCCACGGCTCTGTCGCCGCCGTCCGTGGCGGCGGCCATGGCGGCGCTCGAACTGCTCTGCGAGCAACCCCGCCGGGTGGAGAAGCTGCAGCGCAACGCCGCGGTTCTGCGGGCGTCGCTCGCCGAGCGGGGTCTGCCGGTACCCGACCACGAGACGCAGATCGTGCCGCTGGTGGTGGGCGATGCCCGCGAGGCGGTGCACGCCAGCGAGCGCGCGCTCGAGCGAGGCATCTTCGCCCAGGCGATCCGGCCGCCCACGGTGCCTCAGGGCACCTCGCGCCTGCGCCTGGCGGTCATGGCGGCCCACACCAAGTCGGAGCTGCGCGAGGCAGCGGGGGTGCTCGCGTCGTGCGTGCCGGCGTCGGCTCGGGCGGCCACCGCGAAGCTGACCGCAACCGGCGCCACGCAGCAGGAAACCGACCGCAGCCGCGTGTTCGACGGCCTGCGCGACGCCGCCTGACGTGCGCAGCGGCCAGTGCGTGATCCGCCGCGCCCCGGGGGTGCGGCGAGCCGTCGTTCAGCGGGAGCGAGGCAGCCGGCGCGACTGCTGGGCGGTGCGGCGCTGGCGGCTGATCCTGTACCGGGCCTGAGGCCCGATGCACGGGATCTTCGTAACGGGCACCGACACCGAGGTGGGCAAGTCGGTCGTGGCCGCGGCGATCTGCGCCGCGCTGACCGAGCAGGGCAAGCGTGTGGCCGCATTCAAGCCGGCGGTCACGGGGCTCGACGAAGCGCCGAGCTCGTTCGGCCCCGACCACGAGTTGCTCGCCCGGGCTGCCGGCGACCTCCGCTCTCCGGTGGAGGTGGCGCCCTACCGCTTCGGTCCGCCCCTGTCGCCTCACCTGGCCGCGGAGCAGGCCGGGACGACCATCGATCCGGCGCGGCTGGTGGCGCTCGCTCGCGCGGCCGGCGACGGCGCGGACGTGCTGGTGGCCGAGGGAGTGGGCGGCCTGCTCGTGCCGCTCACGCCCGGCTACCTCGTTCGCGATCTGGCCGTCGACCTCGCCCTGCCGGTGGTGGTGGCGGCCCGGCCGGGACTCGGAACCATCAACCACACGTTGCTCACGGTCGAGGCCGCCCGGGCCGGCGGGCTCGAGGTCGCCGGCGTGGTCATGACGCCCTGGCCGGCCGAGCCGGCGGCGATCGAGAGCTCGAACCGGTCCACGGTCGAGCGCCTCGGGGACGTGCCCGTGCACGGCCTGGCGCCCACCGCTCCCGCCGGCCTTGCCGCCGCGGGAGCGTCGCTTCCGCTGCGCGACTGGCTGTGACCTCCCTTCTATGCTGGCCTGATGGCCACGCCCGACGCTGAGCAGGCGGACGACACCCCTGAGCTGCTGCTCAAGCTTCGCGAGCGCAAGGAGCGTCACAAGCAGCGCCACCCGATTCACCGCGCCGGCGTGGTGGTGCTCGGCGTCCTCGTCGTGCTGGCCGGAATCGTCATGTCCGGGCCGGGCATCCCCGGTCCGGGGATCGCGACGATCCTGGTCGGCCTGGCCCTGCTGGCTCTCGAGTTCGACCGCGCCGAGCGCCTGCTCGAGCGGGCGATCATCTGGGGCGATCAGGTCAAGGACCGTGCGGAGGAGAGCTCCACGGCGGAGCGGGTGGCGCTCAGCTTCTTCGCGGCCATCGCGCTGGCCGCGTTCGTGGTGGCGGCGATCCTCTGGAACATCCCGCTGGTGCCGCTGATCTAGTGGCCTGAGTCAGGTCACTAGCCGGCGAGCAGCATGAGGTGGACGTGCTGGGGCAGGCGCCAGCGCCGGCGGCCCTCGTCACGGCAGGACCGCAGGTACGGCCCCAGGCGTTCGGCCCGCTCCATCTCGGCGAGGCTCACCGTGTCGTCGAACGCGCAGCGCTGGAGGTAGCCCTCCAGGGTCGCGGCGTCGTCGAAGCCCACCTCGGCGTGGTAGTCGAGACCGCGGACCTCGACTCGTGCGCCGGCGGCGTCGAGGGCCTCCTCGATCTGCTCGGCGGAGGTGTAGGGAGTGCCGGCGCCGTCGCGGAAGTCGTCCAGGAAGTCGCGGTAGAAGCGCAGGTAGTGGGCGTCGTGCGCGGCGTGGGCGATCACCCCGAGGCCTCCGGGGGCCAGCGCCCGCAGGAACGTGGCCACGCCCGCCTCGAGTTCCGCGGCCGGGAGCGCGTAGAGGCCGTGGACCGACCAGACGACGTCGAACGGGCCCGCCTGCGGGTCGAGCTCTTGAAGCGTGCAGCGGTACTCGGCGTCCCCGGCGAAGGGCGGACTGAGTGCGCGGCGCGCCTCGGCCAGTGAGAACGCGCTCGGGTCGAGGAGGGCGTAGTCGATGGCCGGGCTGTCGGGAAGGTCCGCGTACAGCTCGAGCGCCTCGGGGAACTTGCCGCTGCCGCAGGCCACGTCCAGCAGTGTCCGCCGTCCGGTCAGCAGCTCGGCCCAGTCGACCTCCTGCGCCAGCAGCCGGTAGTCCTGGCGGGCAACACGGTAGAACGCGTCCATCTCGGTCCTGCCCTGCTCGCTCCAGTGAGCGAGGCTCCGGTCGGCGGTGTCGGCCACCCGATCCCTCTACCCGTCGCGGGGTGCGCTCTACGCTCCCGCGGGTGAGCGGCCGGCCTAGTCGGCCTTGGCTCCGACCTCGAGCAGCGCCTGCTCGGGCTCCCGGTACGCCTCGTTGCGCCACAGCAGCCCGTTGCGCAGCGTCCAGACGTGGCCGACCCGCTCCGACAGCGCGGCCCCGCTCTCGCGGCCGCGCACGTGCATGGTCATGACGACCGCCACGCGCCCGTCCTCCCCTGCGGTCACCTGGTTCAGCTCCACTCGCCACTCCCCCCAGGCGGTCGAGATGTCGGCGAAGTACTGGCGGATGCCGTCGTGCCCGAAGTAGGCCTGCCCGTCGACCGACAGCAGCGAGGCGAACTCGACCTGCGGGTCGCACACCGCGACCGCCGCGTCGGGGTCGTAGCGGGTCACGGCGTACGCGAAGAGGCGCGCCGCCCGCTCGGCATCGGCCCTCAGGCCTGCGCCTCCGCCTGCTTGCGCTCGCGCTCCTGCTCGCGCAGCTCCACCCGGCGGATCTTGCCCGTGAGCGTCTTGGGCAGATCGTCCACGAACTCGATCTCGCGCGGGTAGGCGTAGGCCGAGTGGCGCTCGCGCACATGGCTCTTGATCTCGTCGGCCAGCTCGCCGGAGGGGTCGTGGCCGCCCGCCAGCACGATGAACGCCTTGACGATGTCGCCACGGCGCGGGTCTGGTGACGCCACGGCGGCGGCCTCCTTCACGGCCGGGTGCTCGACGCAGGCCGACTCCACCTCGAAGGGCCCGATGCGGTAGCCCGCCGAGATGATCACGTCGTCGGCGCGGCCGGCGTACCAGACGTAGCCGTCCTCATCGACGGTGGCCGCGTCCTTGGTGTGAAACCACTCGCCGCCGAACTCCTCCTCGGTGTCCTCGGGCCGGTTCCAGTAACCCAGCGGGTAGTGGGGATTGGAGCGGGCCCGCAGGCAGATCTCGCCGCGTTCGCCGGCCGGCAGCGGCTGCTCGTCCTCGTCGAGTATCTGCACGTCCCAGCCGGGCACGGGCTTGCCCATCGAGCCCTCCCTCACCTCGACGGTCGGGAAGTTGCCGCACAGCGGGTAGCTCTCGGTCAGCCCGTAGTAGTCGAGCACGGTGATGCCGAACTGGTCGCGAAACCAGCGGATCACCTCGGGATTGAGCGGCTCGCCGGCCGAGCAGGTGATGCGCAGCTTGTCGAGCGGATACCGCTTTCCCGCATCCTCCACTCCGGTCATGGCTCGCAATGCGGTGGGCGTGGTGAACAGGTTCTCCACTCCGTGCTTGGACAGGAAGCGCAGGTGCTCCTCGGGGTCGTAGCCGCCCTTGCGAGCCTGCACCAGCGCCACCGCGCCGTAGCGCCAGGGCCCCAGCAGCGGACAGATGCCGGCGGCCCAGGCCCACTCGCCCGAGCCGTGGAACAGCTCGCCGTCGCGCACGTCGTGGCAGTACTCGAACTCCTCGTGCGCCAGCAGGTACCGGTGCGCGTGCAGAATGCCCTTGGCCTTGCCGGTAGTGCCAGACGAGTAGTAGAGCTGAGCGGGGTCGTCGGCGGAGGTGTCGACGGTGTCGAACTCCGGCGATGCCTCGGACATCTCGTCGAGCAGACCGTCGTCGAGCACGAGGACCGTCTCGGCCAGACCCTCCGCGATCCGGTCGCGGTTCGCCGCGTTGGTGACCACGACCTTGGCCTGCGAGTCGCGCAGCCGGTGCTCGATCCCATCGTCCCCGTAGAGGACCGAGAGCGAGAGCAGGATGGCGCCCGAGCGGTAGGTGCCGATGAACGCCGCGGCCGTCTCGGGCAGCGAGGGCAGCAGGGTGGCCACCCGGTCCTCGCGCTCGACACCGTGGGCGCGGAGCACGTTCGCGAAGCGCTTGGACAGGTCGGCGAGCTCGCCGAAGTTGACGCGGCGCTCCTCGCCCTGCCAGTCCTCCCACACCATCGCCGGACGGTCGCGGTCGTGCTTGTCGCACACGTCCTGAGCGATGTTGTAGCGCTCGGGCACGTCCCAGGCGTGCGCCTCGACCATGTCCTCGTAGTCACCCAGCTCGTACCTGCGAAAGCTCATCGAGCCTCCTCTCTCGCTCGTTCGAGACGCTACCTCAGACCGACCGCGCGACGGCCAGCGGTGCCGGGATCTCGGCGCCGTTTAGCAGGGCGTCGGCCACCAGCCGGCCGGTGGCCGCGCCGGTGGAGATGCCCCACGGTCCGTGGCCGGCGGCGCACCAGAGCCCGTCAACACCCGGATACGGCCCGATCAGCGGACGCCCGTCGAAGGACTGGGGCCGGGCGCAGGCCCGCACCCCCAGCCGCCGGGCGCGCCCGTTCACACCGGGGAGGAACGCCGACGCGCCGTCGAGCAGCCTGCCCGCCCACGCCTCCGGGTCGGGCTCCTCACGCAGGAAGGTGGAGCCCACCGAGGTGACTGCCTGAGCGGTGACGGCACTGAACAGAGGGTCCGGAACGATCGCCCCCACCGCCTCGACGCCGATCTCCTCCACCACGTGGCGCGGCGGTGATTCGAGCTCCACCTCTGCCACCACTCCCCACACCGGGCCGATCGGGCGCCAGGTCCTGGTGGGATCGACCACCTCGGGCGTCCACGGGCCGGCCGTGACGAGCACGACGTCGGCGTGATGGCGCACGCCGTTGGCCAGCACCCCACGGACGGAGTCGCGGGTGACCCAGGGCCACGCGGTCGTGCCCTCGCGCAATCGCGCCCCGAGCCGGCGGGCGCGCTCGGCGAAGCCGAGCGTGATCGCCGCCGGGCGCAGCGGGTAGCCGGTCTCGAGCCGGCAGCCCCAGAGCCGCTCGGCCACGGCCGGCTCCAGTTCGCGCACCTGCGCGGGGTCGAGCAGCTCGGGCCGCAGCTCCGGGCAGTCGTGTCGGACGTCGGCCACCACGGGCTCCACGTCCTGGCGCCGCGACGCGAGCATCAGGATTCCCGCGGGCTCGTCCGGCAGATCCAGCCCCTCCAGCGTCATCACGTGGTCCCGCGTCTCGTCGTGCAGAGCGGTGAGCACGGGGTCGAACGGGTGCTGGAGCACTCCGGAGTTGCGGCCCGAGGCCGCCCCGGCCAGCTCGGCCCGCTCGAACAGCTCCACCCTTGCGCCCGCCTCGGCGAGAAAGGCCGCCGCGGCGCAGCCGGCGATCCCGCCGCCGATGACGGCGACATCGGGGCCGACGCTCAGTCTTCGCCTCCGCTCGCGTAGTCCACGATCGACTTGTCGATCAGCCACTCCACCGGCGACTTGTCGTCGGTGTACACCTCGCCGCCACGCAGGGGCGCCTCGAGGCGCCCGGCCGCGGCCAGGGCGGTGCTGCGCAGGCCCACCGGAAGGTCCGGGACGGCCTCGCGCAGGCGCTCCGCGGACAGCTCCGACTCGGAGGCCACGATCAGCGTGTTGGTCGACTCGATCGGATCGCGCAGCAGATTCGGGAACACGTCGCCGATCGTCGCCGTGAGCACCTTCTCGAGATCGTCCTGGCCCTCGGGGTGGCCGGCGTTGACGATCAGCACGCCGCCGGGCGTCAGGCGGTCGCGCACCGTCTCGAAGAACTCCCTGGTGGTCAGGTAGAAGGGGATGTAGGGCTGGCGGTAGGCGTCGACGGAGATCACGTCGTAGCGCGCGTCGGTCCGGCGCAGGTACGGGCGAGCGTCCTCGTGGTAGAGGTGCAGGCTCGGGTTGTTCATGTCGAAGTACTCGCGCCCGATGTCCGACAGCTCGCGGTCGATCTCCACGCCGTCCACCCGCGTGCCGGGGAAGAACTCCTCGTAGGCGCGCGCCGTGGTGCCGGCGGCGTTGCCGAGAATGGCCACGCGCCGGGGCGGGCCGTCGCGGCCGGCCAGGTGCAGGACCAGGTGGCCGTCCCAGACGTCGCCGGTGAGCACCGAGCTCGGGTAGCGCGGCCCGGCCCGGCCCGGCTCGCACTCCGCCTCGCAGACCGAGTGCTGTGCCTGGCCCTCGTTGAGCTCGAGCGTCCGCGTGCCGTCGTCGTACTCCACCACCCGCGCGTACTGGTACTCGGTCTCGGCCTCGTGGATGACCCGGCCGCTGCCCTCGGTGTCCGCCTTGAGCGTTCCCACCGGCAGCGCGATGAGGACCGCGATCAGCCCGGGCGCGAGCGCCCAGCGCCGCACGGGGCGGAGCCCGGCGACGGCGGTGGCGGCGATGGCCAGCGCGAAGATGAGAAAGGTCCTGCGCGTGCCCACCAGCGGGATGAGCAGCAGCGCGGACAGCAGCGTCCCCACCAGCGAGCCTGCCGTCGACAGGGCGTAGAGGCGTCCGGCCACCGTGCCCGCCTCCTCCACCGACGACACGCCGAGGCGGATGGCGTAGGGCGATACCGCGCCGAGCAGGAGCACCGGCACGGCCACCAGCACGAGCACGCCGAGCAGCGAGCCGACGAAGGCTCCGGCTGAGATCTCGTCGAGCGCGTCGACCGCTATCTCCAGCATCGGGTCGGCCACGAACGGCACCAGCGCCAACAGCCCGGCCGCGATCAGGGCCAGCAGGCACAGGCCGCGCATGGTGGGATTGCGGTCGGCCATGCGCCCGCCCAGCCAGTAGCCCACCGACAGGGCGACCAGCACGATCCCGATCGTGTTGGCCCAGACGATCGTCGACGCGCCGAAGTAGGGGGCGAGCAGTCGCACGGCGGCGATCTCCGCGCCGAGTGAACCCGTCCCCACCACGAACACGAGGAAGGGCAGAGGCGGCATTGCGCCGCTCAGACTAGCTGGGAGCGATGGGCGTCAGGGCGCCCCGGTGAATCCCCGCGCATAGCAGGGCTTTCCGGCACAGACGTCCACGATTCGACCGCCCACCTTCAGGAACTCGGACTTCTGCACCCGGGCGCTCACCTCGCTGCGCGGCGCGCTGTGCGGATCCTCGCCCTCGCGCGGCGGCGTGTTGGTCAGCGGCGGCGCCGCCGTGCCCTCCACCTCGGTGCCCACGGTCCTGATCGGCCCGGTGTCCCACCACACCACTCCCGAGCCGGTCGACGGGAGGCTGAGCGTCTTCAGCCCCCACCACGGGTTGGAGAAGGGGGAGCGCCCGGGGTCGAGCGCGGGCTGGCGGATGCGCGCCCCGAAGGTGCGGGCCATGATCGACGTGGTGAAGTCGGCCACCTGGTGATCGCCGAAGGCCACGTGCATGAGCACCGTGTGCCTGGGCGTGTCGGGCAGCGGCTTGGTGGTGATGTGGTGCGCGTAGCCGTTCGACTCGCCGCGGTCCCACAGCAACTGGATCTGCGACAGCCAGAGCTGGCGCTCGAGCTCGTTCGGATAGCCGCCGTAGAGGATCGGCGCGTAGGTGTCGAAGTCGACACTGCGCTGCAGGAGCGTCGAGTAGTTCATCCCCGGCACGCCCAGCACCGCGCGCTCATAGTCGGGCGCGAGCGCGGTGAGCGCTCCGCCCATGATGCCGCCCTGCGAGTTACCGTCGAAATACAGACGCTGCGTGTCGATCACGCTCTGGCCGTTCTTCTGGAAGGCCGGATGCGAGGACAGGCCCTGCGGGTGGATCAGCGCCCGGCCGAGGAACAGCTGCTGCAGGAAGCCCTGCTGGATGCGGTCGGCCACGGTGTTGAAGCGCGACAGGTCGCTGAGCACCGACACGATGTTCGGCAGGTCCTCGGCCGCGAATCCCGCCCAGGCGGTGGCGCAGAACACGAAGTTGTGCTCGTTGCCCATCGACTTGACGTTGCCCGCGTCGAACTCGGTCGGATTGCCGAGCAGGCCGTGCCCGTAGAGCGACGGACGCGCCTTCGGCGGCGCCGCCGGGTCGAGGGCCGAGCGCGGGATGTTGCAGAACCAGCGGTACGTGGTGGTGCCCTGCTGCTGCGGGCGCCCCCGCTTGTCGAGGACGAACTGGCCGCCGGGCGCGCACCCGTTGGTCAGGAAGCAGGGAGCGGTGATCGTGCCCTCGATCCGGCGGGCGACGCGGTCGTCCTGCGCCGCGGTCCGGTCCTGAACGAGGTCCACGCTGAAGGTGGGCGAGCTCCCCTCCACCTTCAGGTCGCCCAGGTCGCCGTCACCCAGGGCCGCGAACGCGCGGTCACGGACGTGCAGGGCGCGACCGGTGAGGCTCTCCTGGCTGGCGACGGTGAAGTCCCAGGCCAGATGGAGGTTGCCGCGCCGGACGCCCGACTTGCGCAGCCGCGCGAACAGCTCCTCGAAGTGCTCGCGCCGGCGCTCCACCAGGCGCCGGCGGGTGGGTAGCCGGTCGCGGTAGAGGCGGAAGTTCTTGCTCGCGGGGATGGTCTGGCCGCCCGCGTTCTTGAGGTTGCGCAGGGCGACGATGTAGCGCCGGCCCTCCTTGAAGTTGCGTCCGGGCCGGATGATCAGCACGCGGTCGCCGGGGTTCTGCGGGTTCGAGTCGATCTCGGCCCAGACCGGGTGGCGATTGCCGGTCCGGGCGTTGATCACCACCACCGGCGAGCGCTTGGCCAGGCTCTTCGACAGGTCGCCGATCGGCGGGAGCTTGCTCTTGGCGGCCGCCTCGAGGGTGTCGAGGCCGGGCACCTTGGTGAGCAGCATCGAGCCCGGGCTGAAGCCGTCGGCGCGGTTCATGTCGCGCGGGCTGATGGGCTTGCCGTCCTTGTTCTTCGGCATGGAGGCGAGCTTGAGGTTCAGCCGCCGGCCCGTCTCCGAAGAGCGGTCGCTCTTGGTGAAGAGATCGTTGGGCCACGGATAGAGGCAGACCGCGGGGTCGGTGAAGTCGCAGCGCTTGGAGGGCCTCGACCCCTGTGCGCCGGCGAAGCTCGGAAGGGCCAGGACCACCAGCAGGGCCGCGACCAGGGCGGCGCAGGAAGCTCTCCTCATAGGCGGGCCATCCTATGTGCAGGCGCGCCGTTTTCGCCACCTCGGTTCCGACCTGCCCCGGTCGTAGGCTCGGCCGCCATGGATCTCGCCGCCGCCGACCGCGCTCATCTCTGGCACCCCTTCACCCAGCAGCGCGGCTGGGCCACCGAGCCGCCGCTGATCGTGGAGAGCGGCGAGGGCACGGACCTGATCGACGTGGACGGGCGGCGCTACATCGACGGCGTGTCGTCGCTCTGGTGCACCGTGCACGGCCACCGCCACCCCCGCATCGATGCCGCGGTGCGCGACCAGCTCGACCGGATCGCCCACTCCACCATGCTCGGCCTCTCGCACCGGCCCGCGATCGAGTTGGCCTCGCGGCTCGCGGAGATCGCACCCGCTGGGCTCACGCGCGCCTTCTTCTCGGACTCGGGCTCCACGGCCACCGAGATCGCGCTGAAGATGGCCTTCCAGTACTGGCAGCAGCGCGGTGAGCGGCGCACGCGCTTCGTCTCGCTCGACATGGCCTACCACGGCGACACCGTGGGAGCGGTGTCGGTGGGCGGAATCGACCTCTTCCACACGATGTACCGCCCGCTGCTGTTCGACACGCTCAAAGTCGCGCCGGGCGACCTGGCCGCCATGGAGGCGCTGCTGCGCGACCACGGCGGCGAGCTGGCGGCGGTGATCATGGAGCCGCTCGTCCAGGGAGCCGCCGGCATGCTCGTCCACCCCGAGGGGTACCTGCGCGGGGTGCGCGAGCTGTGCGACCGCCACGACGTGCTGCTGATCCTCGACGAGGTGGCCACCGGCTTCGGCCGCACGGGGCGCATGTTCGCCTGCCAGCACGAGCAGGTGGCGCCCGACCTGCTCTGCCTGGCCAAGGGCATCACCGGCGGCTACATGCCGCTCGCGGCCACCCTCGCCACGGAGAAGATCTACGAGGGCTTCCTGGGCGAGTTCGAGGAGTTCCGCACCTTCTTCCACGGCCACACCTACACCGGCAACCCGCTGGCCTGCGCCGCAGCTCTCGCCAGCCTGGACGTGTTCGAGGAGGAGCGCACGCTCGAGACGCTCGCGCCCAAGATCGAGCTGCTCGGGTCGCTGCTCGGCCCTGTGGCCGCGCACCCCGCGGTGCGCGAGGTCAGGCGGGTGGGCTTCATGGTGGGTATTGAGCTCGAGGAGCACCCCCTGGCCGCGCGCATGGGCCACCGCGTGACGATGGAGGCCCGCCGCCGCGGAGCGATCATCCGCCCACTCGGCGACGTGGTGGTGCTGATGCCGCCGCTGGCGATCTCCGCGGACGCTCTGACGAGGCTGGTGTCGATAACGGCGTCGGCGATCGACGCGGCGACCTCGGCTGGGCTCGATTTGGAGACCGCGGCCTAGGTCAGCCGGAGTCCCTCTGACGATTTATGCCTCGCCAGAGATGCATAAGTCGACAAGGGGGCGAAGCGCCGGCGCAGCGGGCGCCGGCCCTACCCCTCGTACAGCTCGAAGTCCTTCTTGCGCGCGCCGCAGACCGGGCAGAACCAGTCGTCCGGGATGTCGTCGAACGCGGTGCCGGGCGGAATGCCGCCGTCGGGATCGCCCTCGGCGGGGTCGTAGATGAAGCCGCACGAGGTGCAGATCCATTGCTGGGCGGTGACGGTCTCGCTCACGGGTCGGGAAGCCTAGATGATCGCGCCGGTAGGCTGGCGCCGTGCGTGTGGACCGCCCGCCGCCGGGGGAGGAGCTCAATCCGGGCGAGGTGACCGATGCGCGCCGGGCGGCGTCGCTGATCCTGCTGGTCGAGGGCCAGGAGGGGCCCGAGGTGCTGTTGGTGGAGCGCAATCCCGAGCAGCGCTTCATGGGTGGCGCATGGGTCTTCCCGGGAGGCTCGGTCCACGACGAGGACGCCGATCTCGAGGCCACCGCCCGGCGAGAGCTGGCCGAGGAGGCGGGCGTGGTGCTGGCCTCGGAGGTCGAGCTGGTGCCCTTCTCGCGCTGGATCACGCCGATCGAGGTGAAGACTCGCTTCGACACCTGGTTCTTCGCCGCCGAGGCGCCGGCCGGCACGGAGGCCACGGCCGACGGCAGCGAATGTGTTGACGCGCGCTGGCTGCGACCGGCCGACGCGCTGGCCGCCTCCACGCGCGACGAGTTGATGCTCGTGTTCCCCACCATCAAGCACCTGGAGCTGCTGGCCGAAGCGAGCTCGGTGGCCGAGCTGCTGGCCGCCGCGCGCCGGCGCCCCGTGGTGCCGATCATGCCCAAGGTCGCGGTGCGCGACGGGGCGGCCGAGGTCCTGCTCCCCGGTGACCCCGGCTACGACGAGGCCTGAGCGGCACGCGGGGACCGCAACCGTGGGGAGCCAGGATTGTTCTTGAGGCGGTGAGGCACAGCGCAACCATTCTCGCGGTCACGGCCGTGCTCCTCGGCCTGCTGGGCACGGTGGCCCTCGCCGGCACGCTGGTGGGCACGGACTCCGCCGATCAGCTCCCGGGCACCGAGGGCCCGGATCAGATCTACGGTGAGGTCGGCAACGACACCATCCTGGGAGCCGGCGGTGGGGACTATCTCGAGGCGGGCCCCGGCGACGACGAGATCGGGGGAGGCGGCGGCCTCGACCTGGTGATCGGGGGCACCGGAGCCGATCGGGTCGACGCGGGCGGCGGCAACGACGTGGTCTACGCCGGCGCCGGCGAGGACACGGTCCTGGGCGGGCAGGGGAGCGACACGATCTTCGGCCAGGCGGACGCGGACCGGCTCTTCGGAGGCTCGGGCCGCGATCGCATCTACGCCACCCTGGGCGGCGACTTCGTGGACGCGGGCTCGAGCGCCGACCGCATCAGCGCCGAGGGCGGCGGCACCATGATCCTGGCGGGCGGCGGGGACGACGTGGTCAGCGGCACCGGTGGCTCGTTCGAGGTGCAGGGCGGCGCGGGGAGCGACCGCATCCGGACCGGCGAGGGGGCCGACACCGTCACCGGCGGCAGGGGAAGCGACGCCGTCGACTCGGGTGCGGGCAACGACACCGTCAAGACCGTCGACGGCGCCCGGGACCGCGTCAACTGCGGCGAGGGCGACGACGTGGCCGAGGTCGATCTCGCCGACCTGGTCACCGGGTGCGAGACCACCCGCCGCGTGCGCGGGGCCCGCGAGCGCAGGATCGGACGAATCGGGTAGAACCCCACCATGCCGGCCAGCGGGCTGAGCGTGGCGGTGACCGGGCCCACGGGCGACCTGGGGATCGCCATCGTCGACGCGCTCGAGCGCTCCCGCTCGGTCGACCGGATCGTCGGCATGGCGCGCCGCCCCTTCGACCCGGCGGACCGGCGCTGGAAGAAGACCGAGTATCGCCAGGGCGACGTGACCGACCGGGCCGCCGTGCGCGATCTGGTGAAAGGCGTCGACGTGGTGGTGCATCTGGCCTTCGTGATCCTCAGCGCGAGCGAGGCCACGCGCGAGCTCAACGTGGAGGGCTCGCGACTCGTGTTCGAGGAGGCGGCGAAGGCCGGCGCGGATCGCATCTGTTACGCGTCGAGCGTGGCGGCCTACGGGTTCCACGACGACAATCCCGACTGGCTGACCGAGGACGTGCCCGCCCGGGGCTCGAAGGAGCATCCCTACTCGCAGCAGAAGGCGGAGGTCGAGCGGGTGCTGGCCGAGGTGCTGCTGCGCAAACAGGGCACGGTGGCCTACGCATTTCGTCCGTCCATCGTGGCCGGCCCTCGGGCCCGCACCATGATCCAGGAGATCCCCTACTACCGCCTCAGCGAGTCGATGCCCGACCCGGTGCGCCGCCTGCTCGGCGTCATGCCCGTGCTGCGACCGGTGATCCCCGACCCTGGCACGCGCTTCCAGCTCGTGCACGAGGACGACGTGGCGCGGGCCTTCGTCGCCGGGGTGCGCGGCCTGGGCGAGCCCGGGCCCTACAACCTGGCGGGCGCGGGCCTGCTGACCCTGGGCGACGTGGCCGACGCCCTCGGCTGGTATTCGGTGCCCGTCCCCCGGCCGCTCGTGGGGGCCACCGCCGAGATCGTGACCCGGTTACCGCTGGCGCCCGACTCGGTCGCCTGGATCCACTCGGTGCGAAAGCCCGTGCTCATGAAGACCGCAAGAGCCAAGCAGGAGCTGCGCTGGCGGCCCAAGCACACGGGCCGGGCCACGCTGCGGGAGATGGTGCGGGCGGAGCGCGAAGCGGTCTCGCCGCGCTAAGGCCCTGCCTCCCGAGCGGTCGTACTAGCGGCCGGCCAGCGGCCGGCCAGCGAAGCGCTAGAGGGCCCGCCGGTAGAGCTCGGCATAGTCGTTCTCGCCCGCCTCGCGTGGGTTCAGGAGGGTGGTGCCGTCCCCCATCGCACCTTCGACCAGCGCCGGGATGCCGGACTCCGGCACGCCCACCTGCGACAGGCGCGTGGGCAGGCCCAGCCGAGCCGTGAGCTCGCTGACGTGGCTGGCCAGCGCGTCGGCCACCGCCGAGTCGCTGCCGCCGGTCTCGAGCCCCAGCAGCTCGCCGACGTCGCGATAGCGGTCGGCGATGTCGGCGCCGCCCGCGGCGTTGAAGCGGATCACGTGCGGCAGGTGGATCGCGTTGGCCACTCCGTGGGGCACGCCGAAGTGGGCGCCGGCCGGGTGCGACATGGCGTGCACCGAGCCGAGCGCGAGCGTGATCGCGAGGTTGGCCGCGATCAGCATGTTGCCGCGCGCCTCCTCGTCCTCTTCCCCGCGCTGCACGGCGCGCTCGAGGTTGTCGCGGATCATGCGCAGCGCCTGGAGCGAGCGGGCGTCCTGGTGCGGGCTCCAGTCCTGGGAGACGTAACCCTCGATCGCGTGGGTCATGGCGTCCATCCCGGTGGCCGCCGCCACGGCGGGCGGGAGCGTGCGCGTGGTCTCGGGATCGAGGATGGCCAGCCGAGGGAACAGCGGGAAGTCGGCGATCTCGAGCTTGACCTTCTCCACCGGCTCCTTGATCACGGCCGCCATCGACACCTCGCTGCCGGTGCCGGCCGTGGTGGGGATGCAGGCCAGCGGGGCCACGTCGATGGGGCGGCCCATGCCGTCGTCCTCGCGCGGCATCAGGAAGAAGCCCTCCTGCTCGCGGGCCGTGCCGCCATGGGTGAAGATCGCGTCCACCACCTTGGCGGTGTCCATCACCGAGCCGCCGCCGAGGGCCAGGAACGAGTCGGCGCCCGCTTCCTTGGCGGCGGCGGCGCAGCGGTCACACACCTCGGTCGAGGAGTCCTGCGGAACGTCGTCGAACACGCCGGCCACCTCGAGGCCCCCGTCGGCGATGCCGGCCTCGACCCTCTCCACCAGTCCCGTGCCTCTGATCACCTCGTCGGTGACCAGGAAGACCCGTTGCGCGCCCTCCTTGTGGAACTCGAAGCCGGTGGACTCGAGGAGGTTGCGCCCCGCGATCACCCGGGTGGTGGACGCGTACTGGTAGAAGTCCTTGAACCCGGTGAGCGGTATGGCGTCGAGCGCCGAGCCCTCTGAATACTCCACTAGGCGGCCTCGAGCAGGTCGCGGCGGTCCGACTCCTCCAGAATCGCCCGGTAGCGCGGGAACACCGGCTTGACCAGCGGCACGAGCTTGAGGATCTTGGCCACCGGGCCCTTCGCCTTCATCTGACCGCGCGCGAGCGCGACGGTCACGTTGACCTTGCCCAGCCAGAAGCGGTGGGCGGTGTCGGCGTCCATGGTCATGACGACCTCGGGCTCCATCGTCGTCTCACCGCAGTCGACCTGGCCCTCCTCCCCCTCGATCATCCGCACCGTGATCTGCGATTCCGGATCGCGGTACTGGTACTGCACGACCGTGTTGGCCTTGCGGAACTTGGGGGCCAGCTCGTCGTCATGGGCCAGGTCCTCGAACAACTTCCCGATGTACGCGTAGACCTCGTCCGCGTCCTTGAAATACGCCACGTTTCAGATTCTCCTCGATCGGCGAGCAGGCGGTGCCCTGCGAGCCTTCGTTCTCTCTAGATGCGACGGAGAGTCTAGGGAGGGCCGGCCGGCCGCCGGCTAGCGCGCACGCACCAGCAGCGTCTGGGCCGCTCTCCCGATACGGCCCTCCTCGTCCCACAGGACCGTGTCGGCCAGGCCGAGCCCGTCGACGTGGGTGACGGCGTCCAGGCACACGTAGTCGCCCGCCGGCTCGCGCAGCAGGTGCACGCTCAGGTCGGTATTGATGAAGATGAACCGTTTCCAGTCCAGGGCGGCGCTGACCCCGTTGCCCGAGTCGGCGGCCACGAGCACGCGCTGCAGGGGCGTCGGGAGCTCGCCCTCCACGAGCGGCACCCGCATGCGCATCCACACGCGCGCCGGCCCGGGCTCGAGGAAGCCGCCCTCGAGAAACCGGTACTCCATCGCGGTGTGGTAGCCCACCGGCTCGCCGGTGGGGAAGAACTGGCCCGGCTCGCCGGCCGACGGACCGGGCGGAGCCTCTCCGACCGGCTCATCCAGTCGCAGCTCTCCGGGTGTGAGGCGCCACGCGCGGGCCCGCACGAGGTCGCCCTCCGGCCCGGTCAGGGTCGCCTCGAGCAGCTCCACGCTGCGCCCCGGGCGCACCACACGAGCCTCCACTTCCAGCGGAGCCAGCGGGACCGGACGCAGGATCTCGAAGGTCACCCGGCCGAGTCGCATGTCCTCGCGGGGCTCGCAGCGCTCGAGCGCGCGGCCGATCAACGCTGAGGGCGGGCCGGCGTGCTGGGCCCCGGCATCCCAGGGGCCGCGGGTCAGCTCGGTCGGAACGAAGCGGTGTCCGTCCGAGACGTAGAAGGCGTCCGGCACGAGGGGCGGCGGCTACGCGCCGACGGAGAACATCGCCTCGATGTCGTGCTGGGAGAACATCTCGAACGCGACCATGGTGTAGGTGTCGCGGATGCCACGCACGCCCGCGAGCCGCTGGGTCACCACGTCGGCCAGCTCCTCCGGCGCCTTCACCCGCAGCATCGCCACGAAGTCCCACTCACCGGTGACCGAGTAGACCTCGGCCACCCCGTCGACGTCGGCCAGGATGCCGCCGAGCGAGGCCATCTCGTTCCGATCGGCCTTGATCAGCACGACGGCGTTCGTCATGGGCTCGACCCTATAGCGTGCGCCCGGTGCAGGCGGTGACCTTCCAGGCGCCCGGGGAGGTCCGGTTGGAGGACCGGCCGGAGCCCGAGCTCGTGGCCCGCGACGACGCCGTGGTCCGGGTCGAGGCCACCGGCGTGTGCGGGTCGGACCTGCACATCTACCACGGGCGCATCCCGATCGAGCCGGGCTTCACGCTCGGCCACGAGTTCGTCGGCACGGTCCGGGCGGCCGGCGACGGCGTGACCGAGGTGGCCGAGGGCGATCGCGTGCTGGGCTGCTACTGCTCGGCCTGCGGCAACTGCTTCTTCTGCCGGCGGGGCGACTTTCACCAGTGCGACGAGGGACGCGTGTTCGGACATGGGAAGACGCTCGGCTCGCTGCAGGGTGCCCAGGCCGAGAGCGTGCTGGTGCCCCACGCCAACCTCACCCTGCGACGGGTTCCAGACGGGATGACGGACGACGTGGCCCTGTTCGCCGGCGACGTGATGGGCACGGGCTGGCACGCGGTGGACCAGGCGGGCACCCGGCCCGGCGACAGCGTGGCCGTGCTGGGCCTGGGACCGGTGGGGCTGTGCGCCGTCCAGGCCGCGAAGGCCGCCGGCGCGGCGCACATCGTGGCCATCGACACCGTGGCCGACCGGCTCGAACTCGCCCGCAGCTTCGGCGCCGAGCCGGTGCACCTCACCGAGGACGATCCGCGGGCGGCGGTCAAGGAAGCAACGGCCGGCCGGGGCGTGGACGCGGCGATCGACGCCGTGGGCCATCCCGACGCCCTCGGGCTGGCCTGCCGGATCACGCGCAAGGCGGGTACGGTGTCGGCTACCGGTGTCTACGCGGAGCGCATCGAGATGCACATGGGCATCGTCTGGATCAAGGCGCTCACCCTCCGCGGCGGCCAGGCCAACGTGATCGGCCACGTGGATCGCGTGCTGGCCATGCTCGACGCCGGTGTGCTCGACCCCACGCCGCTGGTCAGCCATCACATGCGGCTCGAGGATGCCGCCGAGGCGTACGCGGTCTACGACCGGCGTGAGGCCCTCAAGATCGTGATGACGCCGTGAGCGTCGAGCGCGGCACGGCAGCGCTGCTCCTGCGCCACCGGGAGACGGTCGCCCAGGGAGCGCAGCCGATCGGCTGGAAGATCGGCTTCAACCTGCCGGAGGTCCAGGAGAAGCTCGGCATCGACGCTCCGCTGGCCGGCTTTCTCACCGGCGACGGCGTGCTGGGCGACGGCGCCGAGGTCTCCCTCTCCGACGGGCCGCTGGTGGTGGAGTCCGAGGTGGCCGTGGAGCTGGGCGATGACGGTCGTTCGATCGTGGCCCTCCTGCCGGCGCTGGAGTTGGCCGATCCGCCCGACCTCTCGCAGGACGTGGAGACCATTCTCGCCGGCAACATCTTCCACCGCGCCGTGGCGTTCGGCCCTCGGGTCGAGACCGCCGAGCCGGGAGCGGGCCGGATCCTCGTCAACGGCGAGGCCGTGCACGAGTTCAGCGCCGAGCACGCCGGCGGGTCGCTCACCGCCATGGTCGACGCGGTGGCCGCGCGGCTGGAGGCGGCCGGCGAGCAGCTGCGACCCGGCGAGCGCATCATCACCGGAGTGCTCGCTCCGCCTCACCCGGCCGAGCCGGGCGACCGGGTCCGGCTCGAGCTCGACGCGCTCGGCACGGTCGAGCTGAGCTTCACCGACTGAGTCCACCTAGATTTCACAGCATGACCACCGCCGCCGCGCTGCCCGCCGCCCTATCCGAGCCCGCCCGCGCCTTCGCCGCCGGCCCGCACCGCCTGGTGATCGGCGGCGAGCGGCCCGAGGCCGCCGGCGGACGCACCTTCGAGACGGTCGATCCCTCCACCGGACGGGTCATCGCCGAGGTGCCCCACGCGGGAGCCGACGACGTGGACCGGGCCGTGGACGCCGCTCGCGAGGCCTTCGAGGACGGCCGCTGGACCGGCCTGGTGGCCGCCCGGCGCTCGGTGGCGATGCTGGCGCTCGCCGATGCGATCGACTCGCACGCCGACGAGCTGGCCGAGCTCGAGTCGCTCGACAACGGCAAGCCGGTCAAGCTCGCGAAGCGCGTGGACGTGCGCCTGGCGGCCGAGCACCTGCGCTACTTCGCCGGCTGGCCTCAGCGGATCGCGGGCGAGGTGCTGCCGGTGGCCACGCCGAACATGCATTGCTACACGCGCAAGGAGCCGGTGGGGGTGGCCGGCCAGATCATCCCCTGGAACTTCCCGCTGCTGATGTCGGCGTGGAAGCTCGGCCCCGCCCTGGCGGCGGGCTGCACGGTGGTGCTCAAGCCGGCCGAGCAGACCCCGCTCACCGCGCTGCGGCTCGGCGAGCTGGCGCTCGAGGCGGGCCTGCCCGAGGGCGTTGTCAACGTGATCACCGGCGACGGCGAGACCGGTGCGGCGCTGGTGGACCACCAGGACGTGGACAAGATCGCCTTCACCGGATCCACGGTGGTGGGCCGGGAGATCGGCGAGAAGGCGGGCCGGGCGCTCAAGCGGGTGACGCTCGAGCTGGGCGGCAAGTCGCCCAACATCATCCTTCCCGACGCCGATCTCGACCGGGCGGTGAAGGGGGCCTACCAGGCCATCTACTACAACGCCGGCCAGGCCTGCAACGCCGGCTCGCGGCTGTTCGTGCACTCCGATCAGTACGACGAGGTGCTGTCCGGGCTGGCGGAGGCAGCCGGCAAGGCGCGGATCGGGCCGGGCCTCGACCCGTCGACGCAGCTCGGTCCACTGATCTCGGCCGAGCAGGAGGAGCGGGTCCGCTCCTACATCGAGAGCGGCACGGCGGAGGGCGCCGAGCTGGTCACGGGCGGAGGCACACCCGGCAACGGCGACGCCGAGAACGGCGGCTTCTTCGTCGAGCCGACCCTGTTCAGCGCCACCCGCGACGACCTGAAGATCACCCGCGAGGAGATCTTCGGCCCGGTACTGGTGGCGCTGCCCTACGACTCGCTCGAGGAGGTGGCCCGCCGGGCCAACGACACGCCCTACGGCCTGGCCGCCGGGGTCTGGACCCAGGATCTCAAGCAGGCCCACAAGCTCGCCGCGCTGCTGCGCGCCGGGGACGTGTGGGTAAACACGTGGAGTGCGGGCGACCCGTCCGCGCCGTTCGGCGGCTTCAAGGCCTCCGGGGTGGGTCGCGAGCACGGCCGCGAGGGCCTCGACGCCTACCTCGAGAACAAGACCGTCTGGGTCAACCTGGCCTAGCGGAGCCCGGCTGTGCCTGCGCCCCAGCCCGACCTGACGCCATCGGTTGGGGCGCTCGCCGCGCGGCTCGCCGAGCTGCCCGGCGTCGTCGCGGTGGCGCGATTGGGAGCTGGGCGTCTACTACCGCCCCTCGCGCCACCCGCTGGAGCCCGAGGACCTTCGGCGCCTCGGCCACCCCGGTTACGTCTCCGAGCTCGGGGAGTGGGGGCCGACCATGAACGGAGGCGCGTGGCTGACCGTCGGCGACACGGCAGTCGACGTTCTGTATCGCGATCTCGACACGATCGAGCGCTGGGTGGAGGACGCGGAGGAGGGACGCTTCGAGGTGCTGAACCAGAACGGCCACAGTCGAGCGCGCCGGGCTCGGGGAGACCCAGGCCCTGCTCGCTCAGCCGGGACTAACCGCCGCAGAGCTCGGCGCCACCGTCGGTCGGGTGAGCGCCACCCTCGAGGTCGAGCCGCTGAAGACCCGCTGACGGTCCTAACCGGAGCGCGAGAAGCGGTCCGGGTGGAAGGGCGCCAGGTCCACGGCCGGCTCGTCCCCCGTGATCGCCTGGGCGATCAGGCGTCCGGTGAGGGGTCCGTGGGCCACGCCCGCGCCCTCGTGGCCGGTGGCGATCCACAGGCCCTCTGCCCCCCGCGTCGGGCCGATCGCGGGCAGGCCACCGGGGAGCCAGGGCCGCAGGCCGGCCCAGGCCGAGTGCTCACGCAACTCGCTCACCCGGGGCGCGATGCGAGCCGCCGCTTCGAGGAGCTTCGCGCTCACCTGTGGGTCGACCTCCAGGTCGAAGCCCCGCCGCTCCCGGCTCGAGCCCACGAGCACGTGACCGTCGAGCGTGGTCTCGACCACCGTGCTCACCTTCAGGCCGGAATCCGGACTGGTCACCGAGGCCATGTAGCCCCCGTCGATCACCTTGTGGGACAGGAAGCCGGGTCTACGCTCGAGCTGCACCAGCTGGCCCTTGCGCGGCTCGAGCGGCAGCTCGAGTCCGGCGGCGTGGGCCAGCGACCCGCTCCACGCGCCCGCGGCGAGCACGACGTGATCGGCGCCCACGCGGTCGCCTCCCTTCAGGAGGACCCCCTCCACCCGGCCCGCGGCCATCGCGATCGCCTCGACCTCCTCGCCGGTCTCGACCGCGGCGCCGAGCGCCGCCGCCTCGCGGGCCAGGCCGCGGGCGATGGCCCGTGGCGCGCACTGGAGGTCACGCGGGAAGCGAGAGGCGCCGAGCAACCCGGCCCCGCTCAGCTCGGGCTCGGCTTCGCGCAGCTCGCCGGGGTCGAGCAGCGAGCATTCGACGCCGGCTTGGGTCAGCCGCTCCACCCGACCCCGCTCGCGCTCCCAGCCCGCCGCATCAGCGTGCACCACCAGCGCGCCCTTACGTCTGATGCCGGCCTCGTCCCCCAACAGCTCCTCGATCTCGTCGAACAACGCCAGCCCCGGCTGGGCCAGGTCGAGCTCGGGCCCAGGCTCCTTGTCACAGCAGAGCACGTTGCCCTCGCCCAGGCCGGTCGTCCCCGAGGACACCTCGCCCTGCTCGAGCAGGCACACCGAGAGGTCGCGCCGGGCGACCTCCCACGCGGTGGCGCAGCCGACCATGCCGGCGCCCACCACCACGACGTCGAACGCCCGGCCCGGGCTCAGAGCGCGAAGCCCGCCGGGAACGGATCGTCGGGGTCGAGCACGTACTGGCCCATGCCGGTGATCCAGGCCCGGCCGCTGATCTCCGGCACCACCGCCGGGAGCCCCCCCACCTCGGTCTCCGCGACGATCCGGGCGCCGAAGCGGGTGCCGATCACCGACCGGTTGACGAACTCCTCGCCCACCGCCAGCTCGCCCCGGGCGTGCAGCTGCGCGAGCTTGGCCGAGGTGCCGGTGCCGCAGGGCGAGCGGTCGAGCCAGCCGGGATGGATCGAGGTGGCGCTGCACTGCGAGCGCGGGCCGTCCTCGCCCGGCGCGGTGAAGACCACGTGGCGGCAGCCGGCGATCCGCTCGTCCGCCGGGTGCACCGGAGGGTCCGACTCGTTGATGGCGCTCATCAGCTCGAGCCCCGCCTCGATCAGCTCCTGCGACCGGGCGGGATCCACGGTCAGACCGGCGTCGGCGGCCGGCAGCAGCGCGTAGAAGTTGCCCCCGAAGGCCATGTCGTAGGCCAGGGTGTGCCCGTCGAGCCGGACGCTGCGGCCCGCGCCCAGCAGGAAGGAGGGCACGTTGCGCAGCCGGACCGAGCGCGCCCGCCCGTCCTCCACCGCCACCCTCGCCTCCACGAGCCCCGCCGGGGTGTCGAGCCGGACGAGCGTCTCGGGCTCTGTGACCTCGACCATGCCGGTCTCCACCAGCACCGTGGCCACGCCGATGGTGCCGTGACCGCACATGGGCAGGCAGCCCGACACCTCGATGAACAGCACGCCCCAGTCGGCCCCCTCCGCCAGCGGCGGCTGCAGGATCGCGCCGGACATGGCGCCGTGCCCGCGCGGCTCGCGCATCAGGAGCAGGCGCAGGTCGTCGAGATGCTCCTCGAACCAGAGCTTGCGGGCGAGCATGGAGTCGCCCGGCAGGGGGGCCACGCCCCCGGTGATCACCCGGGTCGGCATGCCCTCCGTGTGGGAGTCGACGGCCGAGAAGACCCGGCTGGCTCTCACCCGGGCACCCCGACCCCGAGCGCCCTCACCGCCTCCTCGACCTCGCGCTGCTCGGCCTCGGTGAGCGCAAGCCGCGGGGGGCGGCAGGGGCCGCCGTCGTGCCCGGCGATGTCCATCGCCGCCTTGAAGTACTGCACGAGCTTGGTCTTCATGTCGAGGCGCCCCAGCGGGAGCAGGCGGGCGTAGAGCTCCCGTGCCTCCTCGAGCTGACCCTCGACGCACAGCCGCTGCAGCTCGACGCACTCGCTCGGGGCGATGTTGGCCACCCCGGCCACCCAACCGGTGGCACCGGCGAGGAAGCCCTCCAGCGCCCAGTCGTCGCCGCCCACCAGCACCTCGAAGTCGTCGGTCGCGTTGATGATCGCCGCGATCCGGCGAGCGTCGCCCGAGCACTCCTTGACCGCCACCACGCCGTCGATGCCGGCCAGCCTGGCGATCAGCTCGGGCGGCATGTCGGTGCCGCTCGACTTGGGGTTGTTGTAGGCCATCAGCGGCAGGTCGGTCGACCCGGTCACGGCGGCGTAGAAGGCCTCTACCTCGCGCGCGTCGCCCTGGTAGCCGAGCGAGGGGAGCATCATCAGCCCACCCGCGCCCGCAGCGGCGGCGTCGGCCGCATAGGCACTCGAGATGGCCGGCGTCTCGCTCGAGATGCCGGCCGTGACGGTCACCCGGCCGTCGGCGGCCTCCACGAGGGTCTCCAGCACCTGGCGGCGCTCGGCCCGGCTGAGGCTCTGCGCCTCGCCCATCGTGCCGTTGCCCACCAGCCCGGAGGCGCCCTGCTCCAGCACCCACTCGGCGTTGCGGCGGAGCGCTGCCGTGTCCACGTCGCCGCTCTCGTCGAACGGCGTCATGGCGGCGGGGATCACCCCTTCGAAGTGCATGCGCGAACTCCTCGCTCGGGAGTCCGTCAGTCTTGCACGCCGCTCAGTTCACGCCGAGCCGGTAGACCGGCCCGTTGAGCGAGATGGCGTAGACGCGGCCCCGGCCGTCCTCGCCGAAGGACACGAGCCCGGGAACGCGCAGACGCGTGCCGCGGTTGGGCGAACTGCCCCTGCGCAGCCGAGCCAGGCGAATCACCGGGTTGCAGTAGTCGCCGTAGACGTAGCGGCCGTTCCACCCGCGTCCCAGCGAGCGGTCGCGAATCACGTAGCCGCCGATGATCGAGCAGTAGCCGCCGTCCTGCGAGTGGGCGATCGCCGGGGGCCGATGCCGGGGCGCGTTGCCGTCCTCGTAGCGGCTGCGGCCCTCCCACACGTCCCAGCCGAAGTTGTCGCCCGCGCGTGGCGCGCGGTCGCGACCGCGGCCCGGCGTGTAGTCGATCTCCTCCACGGCGTCCTGGCCGACGTCGCCGATGGTGAGAGCGCCGCTGCGCCGGTCGAACGAGAAGCGGTACGGATTGCGCAGGCCGTAGGCGAAGATCTCCCCGCGCGCGCCCGAGCGGCCACGGAAGGGATTGCTCTGCGGGATGCTGTAGCCGCCGTTGGGCCGGGGCTCGATCCGGATGAGCTTGCCCAGGATCTGTGAGAGGTCCTGTCCGTTGTCGTCCGGGTCGCCCCCGCCACCGCCGTCGCCGAAGGCCACGTAGAGCCGGCCGTCGGGGCCGAACTGGACCTGGCCGCCCTTGTGGTTGGCGCGCGAGTGGGGCACGCTGATTACGGTGCGCCGGCTCCCCGCGTCGGCGCGGTCCGGGTTGCCGGAGCGCTCGTACTGGGCGACGGTCGGGTAGCCCCGTTGGTCGGTGTAGTAGACGTAGAAGCGCCCGGACTCGGCGTAGTCCGGCGCGAAGGCCATCGACAGCAGCCCGCTCTCGCCGCCGCTGCTCACCAGGTCCGACATGTCGAGGAAGGCCTGCCTGAGCGTCCGCCGGCCCTTGAGGATCAGGATGCGGCCGCCGCGCTCGACGACGAAGCGGCGCCGGTCGCCGCGAGGGGCGGTCAGGTACGTGGGCTCGGAGAACTTGCCAAGGCGCAGCAGGCGCACGTTGCGGCGGGCGCCGGCACTGTCGGCCGGCTCTTCCCCGCCGCCGGCTCCCTGCGTGCTGGTGGCCGCGGGCCGGGCCGAGGACCCGTTGTCGTCATCCGACGAGGAACAGCCTGCGATGAGTGCGGCCGCGGATAGGGCCGCGGCGATTCCGTACGAGCCAAGCCTCACGCCGCTTCAGTATGGCAATCGCCCCGCTAGTCTCTGCCGCTCGGGCTGTGGCGCAGCTTGGTAGCGCGCTCCGTTCGGGTCGGAGAGGTCGCTGGTTCAAATCCAGTCAGCCCGATCACCGCCCGCGACGCGAATGCGGGCGAATAGCGGCGAAACTCAGATGGCGACGGGACGCTTTCGCACCCATTCGCCTCGATTCGCCAGCGTTTCCGACGCAGTTCCGATGCACCGGGGCAAATTGCGTCGGAATGCTCAAGAGTGGTCGCGGCGAAGGAACATGGCGTGACGTTCGGGCGATCGACTCGTCTCACCAACGGCGCCACTTAGCGATGCGCGGATCAAGCTGCGACCCCGATTCCACATCCAGCTTCTTCTTCGGCGCTCCGGCGCGACCTGCCTGAGCATCCCGCGACGACGTTCCGGGTGTGGAGATCGCGATCCGAGGTTCTCAAGGTCGCGGTTAGTCCGGTCGTCCTCCAGCAAGTCGGCGTTGAGCTTGGGGCTCCGGAACCGCGCGCGGGCCCACGACCTCAAAAGGTGAGCACAGTTCGACGGCGTCGTCCAGCCGGTGCAGGTGCACGCCGCGCGGTCAGGAACGGGCGCCTGCACCGCAAGTACAAGTAGCGCCCCGGTCGCGGGCGGGAGGGGATGAACGGATTCACTCCGCCCGCCCAAACTCATGATCTTCGATCGACGGGTTTGCCGCCGATACCCGTTGGGCAGAGGGTTCGTAGGAGGGGACGGTGGAGGCGCGAGGCGCAGCCGCTTACCCCTTAAGCAGACACCGCAGTCGCTTGGCGCGGACGCAGCCGAACGCAACGGCCGCAGCCAGTAACTCGAGAACGATCATCCATTTCAATAGGAGGACTAATGGCCACCACAGGTGCCACGACGGGCGGGCGCGAGACCCGCAACAATGCTGGTCGATCGCGGGTCTACCGGCTCGCCACGGAGACCAAGGCCGCCTTCAAGACCACCGAGTTCTGGGCGATGGTTGGTCTGATCGTCGCGATCCTGGTCAGCGCCGCGCTGATCGACGGCGGCGACAACGGAACCGACGAGTTCATCGCCCGCCAAGCCTGGCTGTACGTTGCGATTCTCGGCGGGGCCTACTTCATCTCCCGCGGCCTCGCCAAGTCGGGAAGCCAGGACCCCTACTGGGATGACACGAACGACCGAAACGGCCACGACGGACCGCGGTAACTACGCGCTCCCTCGCCCGTACCAACCGGGCCAGCGGACGGCGGCTGGGCAGGGACAATTGTTCTTGCCCGGCCGTCGCGCCCGGCGCCCTCCAAACGCGAATCAACCAGCAGGAGGCCATGGATGCCAGACGTACACGTAGTGCCCAGCGGCGACCGATGGGCGTGTGAAATCGGCGGCAACCAACGCTCGACCCACCCCACCCAAGAGGAGGCGATCGAGAAGGGCCGCCACCTCGCGGAGGAGCAGGCCAGCGAGGTCGTCGTCCACGCCCAGGACGGCAGTATCCGCGAGAAGGATTCGCACGGAAACGACCCGCGCGACATTCCCGGCTAGCCAGCGGGGCGACAGCTGCGCGCACCGCCCAGCGGCGCAGCCAGCCGCCCCTTAGTCAATCAACGCCGCGTCCGCGGAACGGCTTGCGGGCGCTTCCGCGCTCCTCTGGCCATCTGAGGCAAGATCGGCGGGACAACGGCTCCGAGGAGGACGAACACGATGATCGCACCGACCCTGGTGAGGCAACGGCTACGCGAGTGGCGGGCCGAGCATGGCTACTCACAGCGACGGGCCGCAGAGGAGGTAGGCCTGAAGGAGCAGCAGTGGGTGCGGTGGGAAACAGGTCGGAGTGTTCCGAGGGCCGACAACCTCGCGATGCTCGCCGAGCGCCTAGGGATCCCGCTAGCCGACTTCTACGACCCCGACGCGCTCGTCTCAGACAGCGATCGGATGCTCGTGGCCCTTACCCGTATCGAGGCGAAGCTCGACGTGCTCATCAACGCCCAGGGCGCAGCCGCGGACGTTCTGCTCGACCGCGGGCGGCGATGACCCGGCGTTTTTGCGCAGGGCGGTGGTGGGGGTGTTCCGGGCGGCGTCCTCTAGGAAGGGTGACTGGTAAGCCGCCACTGTCCTCGACGCGGGTTCTCGAGCCGGCCCGCTTTCTCGAGATGTGTGAGCGCGAAGGAGATCCCGAACCCGATGCGGTCCTCGTAGCCACCTCGATTCTCGGCGGTGGAGGTACCGCCAGCTGACCCGGTGAGAACTCGGCGAGCTCCCGGGCTCGGGCGTCTATGGACCGGCGTTCGGCCTCCCCGCTTGTCGCGGTTGCTGATCCAGCCGTCCGGGTCTGGGAGTGCGATTGGTTGCCACGGCACCGTCAAGCTCCACGAAAGCTCTCGGCCGGTTGAACCGCCTATTCGTTTCTGGTAGGACAGCCATGCGGGCAGATCCCGACGAAAGGGCACAGGATGTACTTCGAGATCGTGACCGCCTCGGGTGGCTATCGCGCCAACATCAAGGGCGACAACCACGAACTTGTATTCCAGACCGAGGTCTACGAGGGAAAGTCTGGCGCGAAGAACGCCATCGACATGGTCAAGACGGAAGCGGCCACGGCGACGACCCAGGACGAGGCCTAGGGCTGGGACTCGCCTAGCCCAATCCTCTCGACCGGCGGCTTTTCGGCCGCATGCTTGAGGACGCAGTCCCACGTGCAGAAGTGCAGCGAACGGCCGGCACCCTCGGTAACCGTGATGAACGACGCCGGACGGGTGCTGGCCGTGCGCACGTGACCCTCGCACTCGCGCCAGTCGCACCGGAAGATGCGTTCGATGCTCATGTGTGGCTAGCCAAAATCGTCGTTGTCCTGCCGAGCATTCCGGGGCCGGGTTTCCATTCCCGGCATCACGTTCTCCCCTAAGGGATGTACGAAGGCAAGTTGAGCATGGATTTAGATCGTTCGCAAACGGTCAAGGTCCCGTCCAGTTGACGCAACCCCAGTCAGCACCGTACGCCAGCCTCAGGTGACAGGCTTCCTGCCCTTGCCCTTTGCGGCCCTTGCGCTCTGTGCGCTTGCCGGCCACTAGGACGACCACCAGCCCCCGCGGCCGCGCTCCGCCAACAGCGCCGCCTTCCCCGCACTCTCCCGCTCCGCCCGCCGGCACCAGCCACAAGGCGAAGTGATCGCCGCCAGCCGGCCATCCCTGAGCCGCTCGAACCGCTTCGCCAACAGGCGCATACATCGCGCACAGCGGCCGGTGGACTAGGCCAGCCCTCGCGCATGGCCGTCCACCCTCCTCCCGCATCCGTACCTCCGCCGATGAGGATCCGTACATACCCGAACGGGTCTCCCGGCAGTCTTTTCGCGCTGGACGCGCGATCTAGCGACCGTCCCTCCGCCCGCGGGATACTCGCCTGGCGATGTCGGAGGAGAACGTGGAGGTCGTTCGTCGGACCATGGACACGTACAACACGCGCGACCTGGCCGCCTATCTCGACACGCTCTCGGAGTCGGTGAGGTTCCAGTCGGGGTTCAGCGCTATGGATCGCGTCTATCGGGGTCACGACGACCTGCGCCGCTACTTTGCCGAGCTGGACGAGGTGTGGTCGCGGTACGAGATGCGGATGCGGAGCCCACCACCGACACGGCTGTCGCTCCCCGCGCGAACCGGAAGTGCCGTCCTGCCTGGGACGCGACTACGTTCATGCCGGCGCCAACGCACGCGCCGGTCGCAAGTCCCCCAGCGTAGTCGCACCGCTAAGTACACGCTCGACCGGCACGGCCGGCCCGACCGGCACTGGAGCAACCCGGAGCCCGCGGCGCGTGTGGGCGACTCCAACGTGCTGAGGCGTGCGATCGTAGGCGTGGCCCGTAACGTGCCCGAACAAATGTGGTTCACGGTCTATGTTGCGGTGCCCGATGGTGTGCACGCACTCGCCGCTATGCCGTGGTACTACCTGCTTGGATCGCGCCCGATCGTCAAGGGGAAGTCGCAGACGGCTTCGCCCTCCGCCCCCTCGGCCGCAACAGCTCGGATCGGGTAGTCATTCACGGTGTCCGCAACCCTGCTCGTGAAGCGGACCCGGTCCAGTCAGCCCGATGGGCCGCGTCGTCCGGGTCAGTTTGGAACTCTGTAGTGCCCACCCGGGTATGGGCCTCAGGCGACAGGCTTGCCTGTTTCCGGAACCTGGCTTAGCGTGGATCCCTATGCTTGCCGCCGGAGGCCGCGCGCGCCCGGCAGGTCCGGAAAGCGGAGCTACGCGTCCTCCACCAGCCTCAACCATCATGGTCTGCCAGCCGGCCGGCGTGGCGCGCGGTGGCCAGGGCTGTGAGGCTCGCGCCCGGAAGGGCTAGAGGGCCTTCGAGCACTCCTCCGCGCCCGCTCCCGGACACAGGTCCAGTGAGTCGGCCACGGTGCGCAGCAACTGCCAGAGCTGCGCCTGCTCGGTCTCGTCGAGGGCGCTGAGCAGGTCTTCCTCGCCGGACCCGATCGCGGCGTCGGCTTCGCCCAGCATGCCGCGGCCGTCGCCGGTCAGATCCATCACGTAGCGACGGCGATCGGACTCGTCGCGCGTCCGCTCGATGAGGCCGCGCTCGTAGAGCTCCGCGGTCACGCCGGCGAGGTTGCTGTAGTCGATTCCCAGGCCGTCGCCCACCTCGGTCTGCGACGCGGGGCCCATGGCCTCGAGCTGCTTGAGCACTATGTACTGCTGGGGGCTCAGGTCCAGGGGGCGCAGGGCGCGGCGGAAGCGGGCCACCGACTCCTGGCCGAGCCGGGCGATCAGCACTCCGTAGGGCACGCGGGCGTCAGCCGAGCTGGAGATCGACGCCTGTACCTGGGCCATGGTCCCGATCTTAACGTCGCCGAACACTGCTGGTATAGTACCATCATGGTTGTTAACCACTATCAGGGAGGTTATCGGCGATGACTACGGCAGCACAGCCCTTCACCGAGAAGTACGTATCCGACCCCGTCCACGCCTCGTTCGGCTTTGCCGTTCGGTATTCGGGCCTGTCCGACTACCGCGGCAGCCTCAGCGACGTCCAGGCCAGCCTCGAGGCCGGTGACTCGGGCCTCGCGCTCGAGGGCATCGCCCAGGTGGATTCGATCTCGATTCAGAACCCGCCGCAGTTCCGCTCCCACGTGCTCGGCCCGGAGTTCTTCGACGTCCAGAACCACCCCACCGTCTCGTTTCGCTCGACCAAGGTCGACCTGGACGACGATGGCAGCGCCCACGTGGAGGGGGAGCTCACCATCCGCGGCACCACGCGCCCGGTGATCGCCACCGGCAACTGGTCCGAGCCGCGCGAGGGACTCGGCGGCACCAAGGCCGGCCTCGAGCTCAGCACCACGTTCGACCGTCGCGACTTCGGCTTCGACTGGCAGATGGAGCTGCCCGGCGGCGGCATCGCGCTCGACTACGACGTGACCCTCACAGCCAACCTGCCGCTCGTGCCGGCCGAAGAGGCTCACGGCTAGCGCGATGAGGATCCTGGGCATCTCCGGATCGCTCAGGCGCGATTCCCACAACTCGCGCCTGCTCCGGGCGGCGGCACGTTCGCTGCCGTCCGGAGCGGTGCTCGAGCCCTACCACGGGCTCGCGCACCTACCGCCCTTCAACGAGGACCTCGAGCTCGAGCCGCCGGCGCCCGTCGTGGAATGGCAGGAGGCCATCGCCGGGGCCGACGCTCTCCTGTTCAGCACGCCGGAGTACAACGCGTCGATCCCGGGTCTGCTCAAGAACGCGGTCGACTGGGCCTCCCGGCCCTTCCCGGACAACGTCCTGCGCGGCCGCCCGGCGGGCGTGATCGGCACCAGCACCGGCCTGTTCGGGGCCGTTTGGGCGCAGGCCGAGCTGCGCAAGGTCCTCCGCTACGCGGGCGCCCACGTGCTCGACGAGGAGCTCCCCGTGCCCACGGCCGACCTGGCCTTCAGCCCCGAGGGCGACCTGCTGATGCCGGAGCTGGATCAGCGCCTGGGCGAGTTGCTGGAGGCGCTTGCGCGGGAAGCCGCTGCTCCGCTGGAGGCGGCGGGCTCTCGCCCAGCGCCGCCGCAGCCAGTCGCTGCCCCAGCAGCGGCCCGAACTTGAACAGATTGTCGCCAGCAAGGGCGAGCACCGAGCCGTTGTCCCACATCCGAGAGCTGTCGCTGCCCTCGGGCAGCATCGACGTGAGGCAGAGGCGCAGCTCGGCCGGCTCGGGCACCAGGCCGGGCAGCGCGCTCTCCACGTAGGCGGCGATCCGCGCCACCATCTCCTCCACGCCCGTCTCGCGGTCGGCGTCGAGCGGGATCTCGTCGTCCGCCGCCAGGCCCACCGCGTACTGGGGCGCGCCGGGAAGCGGTGAGGCGTAGACGATCTCCGCATGGTCGCCGCTCTGCTCCTGCAGGCACGGCAGCCGCCCCGCCAGCGCGGGATCGCGCAGCGGGAACGTGGCCCGCACGTGAAGCCCCACCGACACCGGCACCTCGAATCCGGCCGCCGGGGCCAGCTCCCGGATGCCCACGCCGGCGCAGATGACCACCCGCTCGGCGGTCCAGACCCCCTCCGAGCTCTCCACGAGCGCGGGTTCGCCGGGATCGACCCGGAACACCTGCCCCTCGATCAGGCGATGCCGCACGGCGCCGGCCAGCGCCGCGACAGCGCCTCGCACGTCGGTGGGGCCGGCCAGCTCGTCGAGCACCGCGGGCCCGCTCACCGGGCGCATGATCGGCAGCAACCGCTCCTGCTCGGCCTGGTCGAGCATCCGGACAGGCAGGCCCTCGGCCGCCAGCAGCGCTTCCAGCTCGGGCGCATGAGATCCGGCTACCACCAGCCCCTGCCGCCCGATCAGCGTCGCGCCCAGCCGCGCCTGCCAGTCCTCCCAGATCGCCCGCGACGCGGCGGCGTCGCGCACCAGCTCGGGACGGCGGTGGGCGTGACGAAAGATGCGCGTGCGCCCCGCCGACTGGCCGGCGCCCGGCCTGGCGGCCTCGAAGATGCGGAAGTCGACTCCTCGCTGCTCCAGGGCGTACGCGGTGGACAGCCCCACGATGCCCGCCCCCACCACGATGACGTCGGCCGAGCCGCCCTGCATCTCAGGCTGCGACGGCGTTGTAGTAGCGCACGGCGAGACCCGTGAGGAGGGTCTCGAAGCAGGCCTCGACCGTCATGTCGTGCGCCTCGGCGTAGCTCACCAGACCCGTCTCCTCGATGGCCTCGCTCTGGGTGATCACCTCGTCCACGAGGTCGGGGTGCTGGTCGGAGAAGAAGGCGCCCATCGAGTAGAGGCTCGTGTCCATGAGCGACTCGATGAACTCCTCGCCCTCGGCTGCGCGGCTGCGCTTCGCGGCCATCGCGGTGAGGTTACCGGCGCCCGGCGCGCCGTCGCCGCTCAGGGAACGAGGCCGTTGACCCCGTCGCGGACCCCGTCCACCGTGTCGCCCACCTGGGGCGGGACGGGCGGGGGCAGCGTTACCGGCGGCACCGTCTGGCCCGGCGCCGGCTGACCCACCTGCGGCAGCGGGACCTGTGGGATGTTCACCTGCGGCAGCCGCACCTCGGGCACCGTTGCGTCCACCCGCGGGACCACGCTCGGAGCCTGGCCCTGCCCGGAGCCCCCTGTGGGAGACGGCGCTGCCGCGCCGCTGCCCGAAGGGGCGGGAGCCTGCGCCTGCGTGACCTCTCCGCCGCCAGAGCGCTCGCGGTCGCGGCGACGCGTGTCGCTGCGCCGGCCGTTGGAGTTCATTCCGTTCCTCCCCTTGGCACCGGCACCCGCCGAGGAGCCGGTCCCGGGCTGGCCGGCACCGCGCTCGACTGGAGCGCCCGTGCTGCTCTGGCTCGCCGCCGAGGAGCCGTCGCTGCCTGAGCCGCCACCTCCGTCGCGGCCGGCCTCGAGCGCCGCGCCTCCCGCACCGGCCACCGCCACGGCCGCCAGCAGCGCCGCAGCCTTGTGCGAGGCGAGTCCGCCGACCAGGCCGGTGCCGCCACCGCTCGAGGAAGGGCCCCAGGAGAAGGGCAGCAGGCCGGCGAGCTTCTCGCGCACGGTCCGCGTCCGCAGCGGCTCGATTCCGAGCTCGCGGGCGAGTCGCCGGCAGGCGCTGCAGCGCTTGGCGTGGCGGGCGAGCCGGCGCTCGTCACCCGAGGCCCCGGCGCCGTCGGCAAGCCGCATGATGGTGCCGACGCTGGCGGTGCAGCGGCGTCCCTCCGACACCTGCTCGTACTCGCTCTTGAAGCGATGGCGCGCTCCCACGAGCGTTCGCTCGATCGCCGGCCGGCGCATGTCGAGCCGCTCGCCGATCTCGCGGTAGGACAACCCCTCCACGTCCTTCATCACGAGGATGCGGGCCTGCACGTCGGGCAGCTCGTCGAGGGCGCCGCGCAGGTGGTCCAGCCGTTCCTTGTTGATCAGGACCGACTCGGGCTGCGCGCCTCCTTCGATGCGCAGGCGGTCCGACGGCCTCAGCGCCGCCTCGGCGTCCATCGACACCTCCACCGCGCCAGCGGTGCGCCGGTGGGCGTCGATCGCCGCGTTGCGGGCGATCTCGTAGATCCAGGGCCGAAAGTGCAGTTCGCCGCCGGTCTCGCGCATGCGACGCAGCGCGGACAGGAACACCTCCTGGGTCACGTCCTCCGCGCGTGCCTCGTCGCGGAGCATGCCGCGCACGAACGCGGCTATCGAGGCCCGGTAACGGCTGTACAGATCCTCGAAGGCCGAGTCGTCGCCCGCGCGAACCTGGGCGACAAGGTCGCGATCGGACGCTTCGGTGCGAGTTACGGTCATTACCGGCGTGCCTGCCTCATCCTCCTGATCGGCTTCTTACCCCCAAAGCTTCAGTCCCATGGTCCTCGACGGTGCCGAAAAGGGGCAAGAAGTGGCCGTAATAGTGTCCTTTCGATGGCAGAGCGCGATCGGATCATCGAATTCCTGGACGAGCTCCTGGACGCCGGGAGTTTCGCCGACTACGGGCCCAACGGGCTGCAGGTCCCGGGCGCCGACGAGATCGAGACCGTGGTGACCGGCGTCTCGGCGCAACGCGAGTTGTTCACGCGCGCCGCAGGCGAGGGGGCGCAGCTGGTGATCGCCCACCACGGGATGTTCTGGGAGTCCCAGCCGCGCGCGCTCTCCCCCGCCCAGCGTGACCGGCTGCGGGTCCTCATCGAGAACGACATCTCCCTGGCCGCGTACCACCTTCCCCTCGACGCCCACCCGGTCGTGGGAAACAACGCGCTGATCTGTGCCCAGCTCGGTCTCGAGCAAGCTGAGCAGTTCGCCGAGCACCGCGGACGCCTGATCGGCCTGGTCGGCCGCTCGCCCGGCGGGATCCCCTTCACTGAGCTTCGCGACCGCTGCGAGCGGCTATTCGGGCAGGTCCCGTTCACCTGGGACGCGGGGCCCGAGGTCGTGCACTCGGTGGGCGTTCTCTCCGGCGGGGGCGCCTCGAGCTTCGCCGAGGCGATCTCGCTGGGCCTCGACGCCTTCATCACGGGCGAGCCGGCCGAGTACGCCATGGCCGATGCGCGCGAGAACGGGATCCATTTCGTCGCCGGCGGCCACTACGCGACCGAGACGTTCGGCGTGCGCCGCCTGGGGGACCTCGTGTCCGAGCGCTTCGAGATCGAGCACCGTTTCGTGGACCTTCCCAATCCCGTCTGACACCGGTTGCGCCGACCGCGTCAGGCGTTACTCTCCTCAGTACGGCTTGACAGCGACGAGGAGGAAGCAGTACATGGCGATCCACCTGACGCCCACCGAGCTCGGCCGAGAGGCGGGAATGCACCGCCGCGACGTCATCTCGAAGTGCATGGAACTGGGCGTCCCGATCTTCCAGGGTCGGATCGACAAGACTCTCTTCAGCAACAGCCTCAAGGAGGCGCAGCAGAAGAAGGCGCCGGCCAAGGCCTAGTACTCGCGCGGGGCCACGGATGGCCTCGTTGTCCCTCTCCCCATAGAATCGGCGGCGCCGCGGACCGGCTTCGTGGCCAAACGTCGCATCCAGGAGGGGACGAAGAATGGAAGCTGTGACCGCCGGGGCCGCCGCAGAAGGCACGGGCTCGAAGACGATCGCCGATCTGCTGCCGCTGGCGGCCAAGAAGTACGCCGACCGGCCGGCGCAACGCCACAAGGTGGGCGAGGAGTGGGTCGACATCTCCTACGCCGACCTCGGCACGGCGGTGCGCGAGGTCTCCCTGGGCCTCGTCGACCTCGGAGTGGAGCGCGGCGAGAAGGTCTCCATACTCGCCCACACCCGTCCGGAGTGGACGGACGCCTGCTTCGGCATCCTCACCGCCGGCGCCACCCTCGTCACGATCTACCAGACGAACTCGCCCGAGGAGTGCCAGTACGTGCTCCATCACTCGGACTCGCGGGCCGTGTTCGCCGAGGACGCCGAGCAGCTGGCCAAGCTGCGCGCGATCCGCGACCAGTGTCCGGAGCTGCGTCACATCGTCGTCATCGACCCCTCCGGTGCCGACCTGGGCGAGGACGAGATCTCGCTCGAGGCGCTGCGCGAGCGCGGCCGCGCTCGCGACGAGTCCGAGTGGGTGGCTCGCTACGAGGCCGTGGCCCCTGACGACATCTGCCTGTACATCTACACCTCGGGCACCACGGGTCCCCCCAAGGGCTGCCTGCTCAGCCACGCCAACTACAGGGCGATCACCGACGCCGTGGTGGACCAGAGCGTGCTCGAGGAGGGCGACTCGTCCTATCTCTTCCTTCCCCTGGCCCACGCCTTCGCGATCCTGATCCAGTTCGCGTCATTCGAGCTGGGGGTGACCCTCGCCTACTGGTCGCGCGACCCGAAGATGATCATCGCGGACATCGCTCAGGTCAACCCGAGCTACTTCCCCTCGGTGCCGCGCATGTTCGAGAAGATCTACACGCTGGCCACGAGCGCGACCGAGGATCCGGCGCAGCTGCAGCAGGCGGTTCAGGTGGGGGTCAAGGTGCGCATGATGCGCGAGGCGGGCCAGGAGGTTCCCGCGGAGCTCCAGGCGGGCTTCGACCAGGCCGAGGAGAAGCTGTTCAAGAACGTGCGCGGCCTGTTCGGCCAGAACATCCGCGAGTGCGTGACCGGGGCGGCGCCCATCGCCCCGGAGATCCTCGAGTTCTTCTACGCCTGTGGCGTGCCGGTGATGGAGGGCTACGGCATGACCGAGACGGCCACCAGCGCCACCGTCAACCGGCCGGACGGCAACAACTTCCGCTTCGGCTCGGTGGGCAAGCCGATGACCGGCGTGGAGGTGAAGATCGCCGACGACGGTGAGGTGCTGATCAAGGGCCCGAACATCTTCCAGGGCTACTACAAGAACGAGAAGGCCACGGAGGAGACACTCGAGGGCAGCTGGCTGCACACCGGTGACCTCGGCCGCCTCGATGAGGACGGCTTCCTCTACATCACCGGGCGCAAGAAGGACATCATCATCACGGCCGGCGGCAAGAACATCACGCCCGCCAACCTCGAGAACGGGCTCAAGCAGAACCGCTGGATCTCGCAGGCCGTGGTGGTGGGCGACCGCCGTCCGTACCTCGTCGCCCTGGTGACCCTCGATCCGGAGGAGATCCCGGCGCTGGCCCAGTCGCTCGGCCTGGAGGACGACTCGCTCGACAGCCTGCGCGCCGACGAGCGCGTGCGCGCCGAGGTCCAGAAGGTCGTGGACGAGGTCAACTCGCACGTCGGCCCCGTGGAGCAGATCAAGCGCTTCGAGATCCTCGATCACGACCTGTCTCAGGAGACGGGCGAGCTCACGCCGACGCTCAAAGTCAAACGCAACGTGGTGCACGAGAAGTTCGCCGGCGTGATCGACGACGTCTATACCCGCGCCGGCTGAGGCGACGCCCAGTACCCTGAGGGTTCTGGCCAGCAACGACCCCACCGACACGGGCGGCCTCTTCGTCGGGCGCCGTCCGGGCACCGCTCCGGTGCGCTTCCGCGACGACGTTGCCCCGGCCTCGGAGCAGCGCCGGCGCTTCGACGAGCTGCTCGCCGGGGGACTTCTCGCGGTGGAGGTCCTGCTCTGCCTGTCGCTCTTCGGCCCCCAGCCGATCGCGTGGCTCTGGATCGGCTCGCAGGTCGACTATCTCACCGGCTACGTGACGGCCGGGATAGCCACGATCATGCTCGGCTGCCTCGCGTCGCTGATGCTCACCATGGCGGCGGCCAAGCAGGTCGACCACGCCTGGAAGCTCGTACGGCGTGCGGCTGGCCACCGTCAGGAGCGAGGCGCGCTCGAGCGCATCTTCGCGGTGTGCGTCGGCGTGGCGCTGGTGGTGTTCGCGATCTGGTTCCTGCTGATCCAGGGTCCCAGTCCGAGCCTCGCCCCGACCGACTGACCCGCCCGCATGGGCTTTCGCGACTACTACCGGCAGTTCGAGGACCTCGACCCCGACGAGCTCAACCGAGCGCTGCGGGTACGGCGCCATGAGGAGCGGCGCCGGGCCCTCGAGCGGATCCCCGACCTCGACCTGTCGGGGACCGAATGGCCGGACCTGCCCGATTCGGAGATCGTGAACGCCGCGATTGCTCGTGCCCGGGGGCGAGTCAACGGGTATCCGGACCGCCATGCTTCGGGCGTTCGCCGGCTGCTGGCGGAGCGCCACGGCGTGGCGCCCGAGCAGATCGTTCTCGGCAACGGCGCGGCCGAGCTGCTCCAGTCGGCGGCGATGGCGCTGCTGGCCCGCGGAGACGAGCTGCTCATGCCCTGGCCGTCGTACCCGCTCTACCCGCTGATGGCGGCCCACGCGTACGCCCGGCCCGTGGCCGTGGATCCGGCCGCCCTGCTCGACTCGGTCACTCCCCGCACGCGCGCGCTGGTGATCTGCAACCCCAACGACCCGACCGGAGAGCACCTCACCGCCAACGAGCTCGGGAACCTGATGGCGGCGCTGCCCGAAGAGGTTCACGTCCTGCTCGACGAGGCGCTCGTCCACTTCCAGGACGCCGAGCCGCTCGACGCCTGCCTGCGCCTGGTGGACGCGTTCCCCCAGCTGCTGGTGGTGCGAACCTTCTCGAAGATCTACGGCCTGTCCGGCCTGCGCGCCGGCTACGCGATCTCGTCCGACGCCAAGCTGCTGGCCGCGATCGCACCCGTGCTCGGGGTCAACGCGCTCAGCCAGGCCGCCGTGGAACACGCGCTGCGCACCGGCGACGCGGAGATCGAGCGCCGCCGCGGGGCCGTTTCACGCGAGCGCGAGCGGCTGCTCACCGGGCTGCGCGAGCTGGGCCTCGACGCAGGCCCCTCGCAGGGGAACTTCGCCTGGCTGGCCAAGGCCGGGATGAGCGGCGCGCTCCTGGCCCAGCGGCTGCGCGACCAGGGCGTGATCGTGGCCTCAGGGGGCCCGCTCGGAGCCGACGACCACGTCCGCGCGACCGTGCGCGACGCGGCCGCCACCGAGCGCCTGCTGCGGGCGCTCGGCACGGCCGTGGGCTAGGCGTCCCAGTCGCGGATCTCCCAGCCGGCGACGACCCCGTTGAGGACGAAGGGATCGCCGGCCACGAACTCCTCCGCGGCCTCCCTGCTCGTGAAGATCGACATCGACCCCTGCTCCTGCGGGTCGCCGAACGGTCCCACCATGAGGAGGTCCCCCCGGGCCTGGAACTCGCCCAGGCGAGCGACGTGAGCCTCGTAGTGGGCGGGCGCCTTGGTGAGCACGTCCTCGGCCGATTCGTAGAAGAGCACGTACTTCATCGCCGCTCCCCCTGGGTGGTGGAGGCCGCGTGCTCGGCCAGCCAGCCCAGGATCTCCCGCCAGCCGGCCTCGTAGCCGCCGCTGGTGGCCGCCGCCTCGTCGCCGAGCGGTTCGAAGCCCGAATGCGAGAGCCGCACTCGCGTGCCCTCTGGAACCGGCTCGAAGGTCAGCTCGAGCTCCGTCTCCAGGTCGTCGGGCCACCCGACCTGAGTCCAGGTGAGGGCGAGCAGCCCGGGCGGCTCCCAGCGCGTCACCCGCCCGACCTCCATGCCCTCGCCGCTGTCCGGGTCGTACACCTCGATCCAGCGCCCGCCCACGCCCGGCTCGATCTTCAGGTACAGCCCGCGCTCGGGGTCGTTCCAATAGCGTGTGTGAGGTCGCCACCAGAGCGAGATCTCGTCGGTGAAGAGGTGAAAGGCGTCCTCGGGCGTGGCCTCCACCACGACCTCCGCCCTGGCTGGGACCGGTACGGTCACCGTGTGGCTCCTTTCGGGCCGCAGCGCGCAGCGCGACGTGATCCCTGAACGACTCGAGCTGGGACTGCCAGCTCCCGGCCAGCCCGTCGAGCCAGCGCGCCAGCTCGCTCAGGGGCTGCGGACGCAGCGCGTACAGCCGTACCCGCCCGTCCTCGGGGGGACGGCTCTCCTCCACCAGCCCGGCCTCGCGCAGAACGCGCAGGTGGCGACTGACCGCCGGTCCGGCGATCGGGAACTCGACGGTGGAGCTCCGTGAGCCGTGCGCGGGCCCTCGCCAACAGGGCGACGATGCGGCGCCGGGTGGGATCCGACTAAGGCGCTGACAGCGCGAGCCCAGATTGTTTATCAGTCAAGGATACTTATCATTTAAGTTAGATACTACCACCGAACTACAGCTGCACGATCCTACCCGTCCTCCGTTGGACGTAAGCCAGAGCTGGTGCGCCGCGGAGCGGCCGTCAGGCCTGGTCGGTCTGCCGCAGCAGCGCGCCCGTGGTCTGCTCGAGGATCCGGCGCCAGCCGGCCGAGCGCTCGCGCTCCTTCGCGAACTTCTTGACCACCTTGCGCACCCGGGTGGCGGAGATCTCGATCCCGTGCTTGGCGCACACCGCCTTGATGTCGTCGTAGTCCGAGGCGAGGCGCAGCGTGACCGACTCGAAGCCGTGGCGGGCGATCTCCACGCGGCGGGTGAAGTTCAGGATGTTGGTCTCGAACATGAGCTCGTCGTTGGTGTCGGGCTCGATGAGGATGATGTCCACCCCGGGGTAGCGCTCCTTCCAGCGGGCCACCGCCTCGTGCAGGCGCTGGTGGGCGATCAGCTTGAAGGCCTGGTAGCCGATCTGCGGGAAGCCCATGTCCCGCACCCGCCGCACCCGGCTGCCCAGCATGGTGGGGATCACCTTCTGGAAGTCGTTCACGTACGGCACCAGCGGGTTGACCACGATCACGAACTTGGCGCCGGCCTCGACCGCCACATCCACGTTGGTGGTGGAGCGCAGGCCGCCGTCCACGAGGTGGCGGCCCTTGATCTCCACCGGCTTGTAGACCATCGGCAGCGCGGTGGACGCCGCCACGGCGCGGGCGATCGGCACGTCGTCCCAGTCCGGCCCGCCGAGCACTATTCGCTCACAGGTGTCGAGATCGGTGGCCGGGAGGAAGAGATCGTTGTCGAGCAGGCGGAAGTCGTTGACCCGATCGGGATCGGAGAGCACCGCCTCGAGGTATTCCTGGATGCCGCTGCCGTCGTAGAGGCCGGAGGGCATCGACTCCGCCACGCCCACCGCCAGGTCGATCAGCGAGGTGCTGCTCAGCTGCGTCACGAAGTTCCGAGCCAGGCCGAGCATCCTGAGCGGGAGGAGCGCCGCGCTCTGGGCGAACTCGAGCGCGTTGGGGCGCATCAGCGTGCCCCGGTCGACGTCGCGGAAGGGCGTCGGCACCTGCTGGTTGACCACCCGCATCATCTCTTCCGGGGTGACCCCGTTGGCCGCCAGGGAGGCCACGAAGGAGCCCGCGCTGGTGCCGACGTAGACGTCGAACTGGTTGACCGTGCGGTTGACCGCCAGAAGGTCCAGGGCCCGGAGGGCGCCGATCTCGTAGACGCCACCGGTGAAGCCGCCGCCCCCCAGCACCAGCGCCGTGCGCGACCGCCGGGGCCGCCGCGAGCGCGGCTTCTGACGGCCCTGCTTGCTCTTTGCGGCCGGCTTCTGGAGCTTGACGACTTCTCCCATTCGACTCTCCAGTATGGCCGAGGCGGTGGCGGACCGCTCCGGAAGGGCCGCTAGCGTGTTCCGGGCTCCATGCGCCGAATCGCCCTTCTCAGCGCCCTTGTGCTCGCCCTCGCGCCCGCCTCTGCGGCCGCCGACGAGGCCCTGGTCAAGCGCCTGACCCGCTTCATCGGCGCTGCCGGGTCCAGCTCCGGCGCCCACGTGGTGAACCTCGACAGCGGGGAGACCCTGTTCAGCTGGAATCAGAACCGCGCCCGGATCCTCGCCTCCAACACCAAGCTGTTCACCACCGCCGCGGCCCTGGCTCGCTTCGGGGCCGAGGGCACGCTCGGAACGGAGGTTCTGAGCTCGGGCACGCTCGGCGAGGACGGCGTGTTCAACGGCAGCCTCTACCTGCGCGGGGGCGGCGATCCCACCTTCGGCACCAAGAGCTTCGCCAAGCGCAGCTACGGCGGCGGGGCGAGCGTGGAGCGGCTGGCCACGCTGATCGAGCAGACCGGAATCGAGCGGATCAGCGGGCGCATCTACGGCGACGAATCTCAGTTCGACTCTCTGCGCGGCGGGCCCGAATCGCGCTTCGGGACCTCGGTCTGGGTGGGCCCGCTCAGCGCCCTGTCCTTCAACCGCGGTCTCGGCAACCCCGCGGGCAGCTCGTTCCAGGTCAATCCTCCCGCCTTCGCCGCCCTACAGCTGGACGCGGCGCTGGAGCGCCGCGGGATCAAGGTGAGGCTCCGGCCCCGTGCCGGCACGGCGCCGGCGGAGGGCGACGTGCTGGCGAGCGTGGACTCTCCGCCGATGGAGCGCCTGATCGAGCTGACCAACAAGCCGTCGGACAACTTCTTCGCCGAGATGCTGCTGAAGGACCTGGCTCTCCAGGCCGGTGGCAAGGGCACCACCCGAGCCGGCGCCAGGCTCGCCGCCGGCTACGCCCGCCGGCTTGGCTCGCGGGCCAGGCTGGTGGACGGCTCCGGCCTGTCGCGCGGCAACCGCGCCTCGCCGCGCGAGGTGGTGGACCTGCTGGCCGCGATGGACGAGCTCGACGACGATGAGCACAACGACGAGTACGTCGACTCGCTCGCCATCGCCGGCCGCGACGGCACGCTGGCCACGCGCATGCGCCGAGGCCTCGCGCGCTACCGCTGTGTCGGCAAGACCGGCACGCTCTCGAACGTCAGCGCTCTGTCCGGCTACTGCGAGATCCGCTCGAGCGAGAAGATCGCCTTCTCGATCCTGATGAACAACGTCTATCCCGGCAGCGCCCGGGGCCTCCAGGACGCCATGGTGCAGGCGATCGCCACGGTCAGGTGAGCTCGAGCAGCCGCTCCTCGTCGATGATCTCGGTCCCGAGATCCTTGGCCTTGGCGTACTTGCTCCCGGGGTCCTCGCCGGCGAGCAGGTAGTCGGTCTTCTTCGACACCGATCCCGTGACCTTGCCGCCGGCGCTCTCGATTCGCCGGGTGGCCTCCTCACGGGAGAGGCTGGGCAGCGTGCCGGTGATCACCAGGGTCTTGCCCACCAGCGGTCCCTCGGCGGGGGGAGCCGGCCCCTCCTCCTCGAGCCGAAGGCCGTGCCCTCGCAGCTTGGCCACGAGCTCGCGCACGCGGTCCTCGGCGAGCGTGTCGTGCACGGTGGCGGCGAGCACCGGCCCCATGCCCTCGACCTCGGTGAGCTGCTCCGGCGACGCGTCGAGCAGAGCGTCCATCGAGCGCAGGTGGCGGGCCAGGTTGCGCGCGTTGACGTAGCCGATCCCAGGCAGCCCGAGCCCGTACAGCACGCGCTCGAAGGGCTGTTCGCGCGAGGCGTCGATGGCGGCGACGAGGTTGCCGGCGGAGATCTCGGCGAATCGGTCGAGCTGAGTCAGGCGCTCGACCGTCAGGTCGTAGATGTCGGCGAAGCTCTCGATCAGCCCCTCGTCGAGGAAGCGGCGCACGTTCTCCTCGCCCAGGCCGTCGATGTCCATGGCCCCCACGAAGTGCTTGACCGCCTGGAAGACCTGACCCGGGCACGACGCGCGGTTGGGGCAGATGGTCCAGACGCCGCCCTCGGGCTTGACCGTTGGCGTGTCACAGGCCGGGCAGCGTGCCGGGGGCTCGGGCTGGCGACTCCGGCGCTTTCGCCGCTGAGCCTTGGAGGTGGGTGACACGACCTGCGGGATCACGTCGCCCGCCCGCATCACGATCACCTCGTCGCCCTTGCGCACGTCCTTTCGCTTGAGGTCCTCCTCGTTGTGCAGCGTGGCCATCCCCACGGTCACACCGGACACCTGCACCGGCTCGAGCACCGCGAAGGGCACCATGTGGCCCGTCCGGCCCACGTTCCAGGCCACGTCGCGCAGGATGGTGGTGGCCGTGGTGGGAGCGAACTTCCAGGCGATCGCCCCTCGCGGCTCGCGACCCACCACCCCCAGCTGGCGTTGCAGGTCGAGGTCGTCGACCTTGACCACCACGCCGTCGATCTCGAAGTCGAGCGTGTGGCGGCGCTCCTCCCAGCCGCGGCAGGCGCCCACCACCTCGTCGACCGTGTCGTGGACCTCCACCCCGTCGTTGACCCGGAAGCCGTGGTCGCGCAGCCACTCGAGCGAGTCGTGGTGCGAGTCGAACTCGAGGCCGTCGAGCGCGCCGATCCCGTAGCACCACATCGACAGCGGCCGTGAGGCCGCGAGCTGGGGATCGAGCTGGCGAATAGAGCCCGCCGCCGTGTTGCGCGGGTTGGCGTACGTGGGCTCGCCGTCGGCGGCCCGCTGCTCGTTGAGCCTGGCGAAGGCGGCCAGCGGCAGGTAGATCTCGCCCCGCACCTCGAGCAGCGGCGGCGCGCCCTCCACGCGGAGGGGGACCGCGCCGATCGTGCGGAGGTTCTGGGTCACGTCCTCGCCCACCTCTCCGTTGCCGCGGGTGGCGCCGCGCACCAGCAGCCCGTCCTCGTACACGAGCGAGATGGCCAGCCCGTCGATCTTGGGCTCGGTGACGAAGCGGACCTCGCCCATCTCCACGCCCTGGCGACCCAGGTAGCGCTCGCTGCGCACGACCCAGGCGGCGAGCTCCTCCTCGTTGCGCGCGTTGGCCAGCGAGAGCATCGGCTGCAGGTGCGGGATCTCGCGGAACTTGTCCAGCGGGGCGCCGCCCACCCGTTGTGTCGGCGAGTCGGGGGTGCGCAGCTCGGCGTGCTCGGCCTCCAGGTCGCGCAGCTCGTTGAGCAGCTTGTCGTACTCGACGTCCGTGATCTCGGGGTCGTCGAGGACGTAGTAGCGGTGGCCGTGGTACTCGAGCTGCTTACGCAGCTCCGCTGCCCGTTTCTCTGCGCTCACGCCCGCCGGGCGGCCGGGCGCAGCAGCCCTTCGAGGTCGAAGCCGGCGAGCTGCTCGACCCCCGCCTGGTCGGTCAGGTCGAAGTGCAGCGGGGTGACCGCTATCTGCCCCTCGGCGATCGCCGCGAAGTCGGTGCCCTCCTCGTCGTGGTAGCTCGGCATCTCGCTGTAGATGCGATAGCGGCGCCGGCCGCCGTCCTCCTCGGTGAGCTCCATCTGGTCGCGATAGTCGCGCTTGCCCAGCCGGCACGCGCACACGCCCTTGGGCCGGCCGGTCGGAGCGTTGACGTTGAGCAGGGTGCCGTCGGGGATCGGCACGCCACCGAGCTGCTCGACCAGGCGGGCCACGAAGGCGGCCACGGGCTCGAAGTCCTCGCGCTGCCAGCGGGCGCCGGCCCGGAAGTCCATCTCACCGTGGTCGGCCTGCTGTGAGACGGCCACGGCCGGTATGCCCAGCACCACGCCCTCAAGAGCCGCAGCCACCGTGCCCGAGTAGGTGATGTCGTCGCCGAGGTTGGCGCCGTGGTTGATGCCGGAGACGATCAGTTCGGGGACGAACTCGATCAGCCCCAGCGCGGCGAAGCGAACGCAGTCCACGGGGGTGCCGTCGGTGGCGAACCCGGTGGTGCCGTCGCCGAACTCCACCTCCTCCACCCAGAGCGGGTGACGGATCGTGATGCTGCGTGCGGTGGCGCTGCGGTTGGAGTCCGGCGCGATCACCGCGAGCTCCAGTCCCGGGACCTCCAGCAGGGCGTCGCGCATGACGTTCAGCCCGGTGGCGGTGATGCCGTCGTCGTTTACGAGTAGGACTTTCAAGGCGGCTTCGAGATTAGTGGTAACGCACTGACTCCAGGTAAAGCCCGTGGGCCGGTGCCGTGGCCCCCGCGGCGCGGCGTGGCTGTCCTTGAAGGAGTCGCTCGAAGTCCGCCGAGCTGACGCCTTCCAACATCGTTCCCACCAACACGCGGACCATGGAGCGCATGAACGTGTCCGCCTCGATCCGGAACGTGAGCAGGTCCTCGCCCTCCTCGGTCCATTCCGCCCGGAGCACGGTGCGCTCGAAGCGCTGGTGGTAGGTATCGGTGGGCGTGAACGCGGTGAAGTCGTGTGCGCCCTCGAGCACGGCGGCGCAGGCGTGGAGCTCGCTGCGGTCCAGCGGCTGGGGCCACCATAGTGCGCGGTCCCGCTCGAAGGGGCTGGGCGCCGACCGGGTGAGCACGCGGTAGCTGTAGCCGCGGCTGCGCGCGTCGCGGCGGGCGTCAAAGCCGTCGGGCGCCGGTTCGCTGGCCAGCACGGCGACGTCCTGGGGCAGCAGCGCGTTGAGGTTTCGGCGCGGCGCCGGGTCGCCCGGATGGCTGGCCACCTGCCCGCGCGCGTGGACACCGCGGTCGGTGCGGCCCGCCACGGTGAGCGTCACCGGCTCGGGCAGCAGCGTCCCGAGGGCCTCCTCGAGCACTCCCTGGACGGTCCGCCGCCCGGGCTGGAGGGCCCAGCCGGCGAAGTCCGTGCCGTCGTACTCGAGGAGAAGCCGCGCCGTCAGGGCCGGTGCCGTCCTAGCCGCGCCGGCGCGCGACGATCACGGCGTATTCGTGCTCGACCTCCGTGGGTCCCTCGCCGCCCCGGCGCCGCACCAGCTCGAGCAGCTCGGCGCGCATCGCCTCGTACTGATCGGGCGGGAGATTGCGGCGGGCGAGCGCCCAGTTGGGGGCGATCGCCTCGACCTCGCCCGCCAGCGCTTCGGCCGAATCGGCGCTCCAGGTGAGCGTGCGCGTGTCCACCTCCACACGCGCGGCCAGGCCCTCGAAGCGGCTCCTGGCCGTCTCCTCCACCGCCCACTCCTCCGGAACGGGCAGATCAGCCGCCGGCGGCTGATAGCGGCGCCCGAGCTGGAAGAGCTCCGAGGAGAAGCTGCCCGGCGTCCACGCGGTGAGGCCCACCGTGTTGCCCGGGCGGACCACCCGGAAGAGCTCCCGCGCCACCACCTCCGGACGGGGCGCGATCATTGCCCCGAACACCGAGCCCACGCAGTCGAAGCGCTCGGCCTCGAAGGGCAGCGCCTCCGCGTCACCGAGCACCCACTCGACGTCGTAGCCCTCGGCGGCCGAGCGCGCCCGGCCCAGCTCCACCATGTCGGGCGAGAAGTCGGACGCCACCACGCTCGCGCCCTCCGCCGCGCAGGCCAGCGCGAAGTTCCCGTCGCCGGCGCCGACGTCGAGGACCTCCTGCCCTGCGGAGACCGCGCACGCGTTGCACAGCTCGACGGCCGCGGGGCGGAGGATCTGCGACAGCCTCGAGTAGTCGCCCAGCCCCCACATGGCCCGCTGGCGGTCCTTGATCTCGTCGACTTCCATGTGGGCGGATCCTAAGGGCTGTTAACAATGGGACCCGGAGTGCGCGTCTCGGCCAAAACCGACTACGGGGTGCGGGCCCTGCTCGAGCTCGCCGTGGCCGACAACGGCCCGGTCAAGGGCGAGCGCCTGGCCCAGTCGCAGGCGATCCCGCTGAAGTTCCTCGAGAACATCCTCACGGATCTGCGCCACGCCGGCATCGTGCGCGCCCAGCGCGGCGCGGAGGGCGGCTACTGGCTGGCCAAGCCCGCGGCGGAGGTCACGCTCGGAGCGGTGATCCGCGCGGTGGACGGACCGCTGGCCAGCGTCCGCGGCGAGGCCCCCGAGGAGGTCGAGTACGAAGGCGCGGCGGAGAACCTGCAGGTGGTGTGGATCGCCCTGCGCGCGAGCATGCGCTCGGTGGTGGACGAGATCACCCTGGCCGACGTCGTGGCCGGCCGCATGCCGGCGAGGGTCAAGCGGCTGACCGAGTCGCCGGACGCCTGGGCGCGACGGTAGGGCGGTCGGCGCCCTACGCCGCCACCGGCGAATCCGCCGCCCGCAGCCACACGATGGCGCCCTCGGTGAGCTCGAGCTCCTCCACGCGGCCCTTGGTGGTCTGGACCCAGGCGGACTCCCCCTCGCTCAGCGTCAGCTCGACCCGGACCTCGAAGCCGAGGTGCAGTACGCGGTCGATCTTCGCCTCGGCCGCGCCGTCGGCGGGCTCGAGCAGGATCTCCACGTCGTGGGGACGGATCCAGCGCTCCGAGAGAGCGGTGACCGGGCCCACGAAGCCCATCACGAACTCGTTGGCCGGCTCCTCGTAGAGATCGCGCGGTGAGCCGACCTGCTCGATTCCACCCTTGTTGAGCACCACGATCTGCTCGGCCACCTCCATGGCCTCCTCCTGATCGTGGGTGACGAACACGGTGGTCACGTGCACCTCTTCGTGCAGGCGGCGCAGCCAGGCACGCAGCTCCTTGCGAACGGTGGCGTCGAGCGCGCCGAAGGGCTCGTCCAGCAGGAGCACCCGCGGCTGAACCGCGAGCGCCCGGGCAAGGGCCATGCGCTGGCGCTGCCCGCCCGAGAGCTGCGACGGATAGCGGTGGGCGAAGCCGTCGAGGTGGACCAGCCTGAGCAGCTCGTCCACGCGGGACTCGATCTCGTCCTTGGGCTTCTTGCGGATGGTGAGCCCGAAGGCCACGTTCTTGGCCACCGTCATGTGCTTGAAGGCGGCGTAGTGCTGGAAGACGAAGCCGACGTTGCGGCGCTGGGGGGGCGTGTGCGTGGAGTCCTCGCCGGCGATCTCCACCTTGCCGCTGTCGGGCGTCTCGAGGCCGGCGATCACCCGGAGCAGGGTCGACTTGCCTCCGCCGCTGGGGCCCAGCAGCGCCGTGAGCGAGCCGTCGCGGACCTTGAGCGACACGTCGTCCAGCGCAACGAAGTCGCCAAAGCGCTTGGAGACCGAATCCACGACGATGCTCATGCCTTCGCCTCCTGGGCTTCCTTGGGCTTGATCACGTTCATGGCAAGCAGCGTGACCAGAGCGATCAGCGCGAGCACGACCGAGACAGCATACGCGCCGGTCTCGTCGAAGCGCAGGAAACGGTTCTCCACGTACAGCGTCGCCGTCTCGGTCTGGCCCGAGATCTTGCCCGACACCACGCTGACCGCGCCGAACTCGCCGAGCGCGCGCGCAGTGGTCAGGACGACGCCGTAGGCAACACCCCAGCGGATGGCCGGCAGGGTGATGCGGAAGAAGGTCTGCAGCCCGCCGGCGCCGAGCGTGGCGGCCGCCTGCTCCTGCTCGGTGCCGATCTCGCGCAGCACCGGGATGACCTCGCGCACCACGAACGGCAGCGACACGAAGATTGTGGCCAGGATCATGCCGGGCACCGAGAAGATGATCTGGATTCCCTGCTCGGCGAACCACTGGCCCACCCAGCCGTCCACGCGCCCGTACACGAGCAGGAGCGCGAGGCCAACCACCACCGGCGAGACCGCGAAGGGCAGGTCCACCATCGCGTTCAGCAGGGCCCGCCCGCGGAAGCGCTGGCGCACGATGGCCAGCGCGCACAGAATCCCGAAAACGGTGTTGAGCGGCACGGCCACGGCCACCATCACGAAGGTGAGGTAGAAGGCGTGCTGTGCCTCGGGAGTGGTCACCGCGTCCCAGAACCCGCTGACGCCGTCCTGGAAGGCGTTGACGAACACCAGCGCGACCGGGATCCCGAGCAGCAGGGTCAGGTAACCCAGCGCTAAGAAGCGGAGCGCGTACTTACTCTTCATGCCGCAGCGCCTTCTTTGACAGCCAGCCGAAGAACAGCAGCACGACGAGCGCGATGACCAGCAGCAGAACCGACACGGCGGATGCGCCGACGGGGTTGTTGCTCTCCACCTGGGAGAAGATGAACACCGAGGCGGCCTGCGTGTCGAAGGGGATGTTGCCCGTGATGAGCACGAGCGAGCCGAACTCGCCCACGGCGCGGGCGAACGCCAGCCCGCCTCCGGCGATGATGGCCGGTGCCAGGTTGGGCAGAATGATGCGCCGGAATACGGTGGCGCGGCTGGCACCGAGCGACTCTGCCGCCTGCTCCATCTCACGGTCGAGCTCGAGCAGCACGGGCTGAACGGCCCGCACCACGAACGGAAGCGTCACGAATAGGAGCGCGAGCACCACCGACACCCTCGTGAAGGCGAGGTCGAGGCCCACCGGGCTGTCCGGCCCGTAGAAGAGCAGCAGCGTGAGGCCGGCCACGATCGTCGGCAGCGCGAAGGGCAGGTCGATCAGCGAGTTGACGATGCCCTTGCCCGGGAACTCGTCGCGTACCAGCACCCAGGCGATCAGGGTCCCGAACAGGGCGTTGACCAGCACTACGATCACCGAGGCGATCAGCGTCAGGCGCAGCGCGGCCACGGCCTGCGGACTGCTGATGGAGTTCCAGAAGCTGTCCCAGCCGCCGTCGAACGACTTGAACACCACCGCCGCCAGCGGGATCAGCGCGATGATGCTGAGGTAGGCCACGGCCACGCCGCGGCCCAGCACGTCCCCCGGAATCAGGGACGCCCTCGGGCCGCGGCTCACCGGTGCTGCGGGCGGCGCCGGCGCCGGCGCCGCTGTTGCTGAACTAGTCGGAGGCAGTGCTCTTCCCCTGCGACTGGAAGATGTCGGCCACGACGCTGCCCTCCGGGTCGAAGAACTCGTCGTTGACCTTGCCCCAGCCGCCGAACTTCGTGATCTCGAAGAGCTTGGACGGCGTCGGGTACTCATCGGCTCCGGCCGTGCCCTCCACCACCGGGCGATAGCCCTTGCTCGCGAAGATCTCCTGCGCCTCGGGCGTGTACAGGAAGTCCACGAATTTCTGCGCCAGCTCCGGATCCTTGGACTCGTTCACGACCGCGATCGGGTTCTCGATCAGGAGCGTCTCGTCGGGCACTATGTAGTCGAGTTCCTCACCCTCCTGCTGCGCGAGGATGGCCTCGTTCTCGTAGCCGAGAAGGACGTCGCCCTTGCCGCTCGAGAAGGTCTGCAGCGACTCGCGGGCGCTCTTATCGAGCACGGGCACGTTGTCAAACAGCGTCGAGAGGTACTCCTTGGCCTGCTCAGGCGTCTTGCCCTGCTCGAGCTGCGCGCCGTAGGCGGCCATGATGTTCCACTTCGCGCCGCCCGAGGTGAAGGGGTTGGGCTCGATGACCTCGACTTCGCCGGTCACGAGGTCGTCCCAGCTCTTGATGTTCTTCGGGTTGCCCTTACGGACCATGAAGACGACCACCGAGTCGGTGACCATGCCCTTGTACTCGTTCTGGTTCCAGCTCTTGTCGACCAGGCCGGCATCCACCAGGCGGGTGATGTCCGGCTCCAGCGAGAACTCGACCACGTCGGCGGGCAGGCCGCCCTCCACGGCGCGCGACTGCTCACCGGACGAGGCGTAGGACTGGTCGAAGGACACACCCTTGCCCTCGGGCGTCTTGTTGAAGGCCGGGATCAGCTCCCGATAGGCCTCCTCGGGCGTGGAGTAGGCCACCAGCGTGAGCTTGCCGCCGCTGCCATCACCGCCACCGCCTGAGCCCTCGTCCGAGGACGACCCGCCGCAGCCGGCCACGACCAGCGCGACGAGCGCCGCGAGGGCGAGGAGCGGCGTACGGCTCTTGAATCGATGCATTCTCTACCTTGTCAGTCGACTTTGCAGGCCGAGGAACCTAGCACAAAGCCCACCGGAAACATCGGAATTATCGGGTAGGCCTGGCGCCCGAACAGGGACATAGGATGCGCCGGCATGGTCGATGTCGACGCTGGCTCGTTCCTCGTCATCGTGTCCGTCGCGGCTCTCGCCGCGCTGATCGCCGCCGTCGTCCAGCCCCACCTCGCCATTCCGGTGGTGGTGGTGGAGCTCCTCCTCGGGATCATCGTCGGCCCGGAGCTGCTCGGTCTGGCCGAGGCGGACGAGTTCATCGAGTTCTTCTCGAGCCTCGGTCTCGGCATGCTCTTCTTCTTCGCGGGCTACGAGATCGACTTCGACAGGATCCGCGGTGAACCGCTGCGCCTGGGGTTGGTGGCCTGGCTGTTCTCTCTGGCCCTGGCCTACTCGATCGGCGGACTGCTCGCCCTCACCGGCCTGATCCTGTCCCTGCTCTACACGGGCTCCGCCATGTCCACGACTGCGATCGGCACGCTCATCCCGGTGCTCAGCGACGCCGGTGAGCTGCGCACCCGGTTCGGCACCTATCCTGCTGGCCGCCGGGGCGCTCGGCGAGTTCGGGCCGATCCTTCTGATCACCCTGGTCTTCTCGACCCAGGGCGCGCTGTCGAGCGGCCTCATCCTGGTGCTGTTCGTGGCCATCGCCGTGGTCACCGCGATCGTCGCCGTGCGCGGGGCCGGGATCGGCTGGGGCCTCCTCGAGCGATCCCTGGAGACGAGCGGACAGTTCGCCATCCGCATAGCCGTGGTGATGGTGTTCGCCCTCGCGGCGCTCGCCTCGGAGCTGGGCTTGGACCTGCTCCTGGGCGGGTTCGTGGCGGGGGTGATCGTGCGACTCGCGCTCAAGGGCCGAGAGGTGGAGCGTCTCGAGTCGAAGCTCACCGCGGTCGGGTACGGCTTCCTCATCCCGTTCTTCTTCGTCACCAGCGGCCTCAAGTTCGACGCCGGCGCCCTTGCTGAGGACCCGATCCGGCTGCTCGAGCTGCCGCTGTTCCTCTTTCTGTTCCTCGTGGTGCGAGGCGTGCCGGCGCTCGTTCTCTACCGCAATGTCCTCGGCCAACGCGACCGGGCCGCCCTGGCCTTCTTCACCTCGACCCAGCTGCCGCTGGTCGTCGCCATCACCACGATCGCCATCGAGCAGGGGCATATGCGGGCCTCCACCGCTGCCTCGCTCGTGGGCGCCGCCATCCTGTCCACCGCGCTGTTCCCCCTGATCGGGCTGAAGCTGCGGGAGGGACAGGCCGGAGTCGAGCCCTCGCGTCCCTAGAGACCCGGCGGGTGGCGGACCACGAAGCCCGACGGCGAGCGGTTCTCCGTGGTCCAGCGCGAGCCGGTCTCCGAGCGCGCGCTGGTGTCGAAGCGGCGTCCGTTGACCGACATGAAGACGTGGCTGCGGTTGGCGTAGATGGTGATGTAGCGCCCGCGGCCGGGGGCACCGTAGGACATGAAGGCGCCCGAGTCGAGCGGCGTGCGCAGCAGGCCCGCGCCGTGGAGCGCGTAGGAGACCGAGCCGGAGCAGTCGTAGCCGCTGTCGCGGAAGGTCCGGTGGCCCCCGCCGTACTTGTAGGGCATGGTGGCGATCCGGTTGGCCGAGCGGATCACCTTCTGGAGAACCGAGAGTCCCCCTCCACCACCGCCTGAGCCGCGTCGCTTGAGCACCCGGCCCCGGCCCATCCCGAGCGCCTGGCGCGTGTTGGGGCCGGCCACGCCGTCGGGCATGAGGCCGTGGCTGCTCTGCCAGCGCTTGAGCGCCGCCTCGGTGCCCGGCCCGAACACGCCGTCGGCGGGCACCCCGAGGCGGCGCTGCAGGGAGCGCACGCCTCCACCTCCGTGGGCACTCCGGTGCCCGCCCGAGCGTCCGGCGCGTGAGCGGCGGACGGTGGCGCCGCGCTTGCGCTTGAGCACCGGTCCCGCACCGATGCCGAGCGCGGCGCGTGTGTTCGGTCCGGCGATGCCGTCCGCGGTGAGCCCGTGGGCGCGCTGCCAGCGCTTGAGGGCGCGCTCGGTGGCCGGCCCGAACACGCCGTCGGCGCTCACGCCGATCGCCTGCTGCAGCTGGCGCACGTCGGCGCCTCGCGACTTCACGACCACGGCCTCGGCCGTGTCGGGTGCGCCGGCCTCGATCGCGGTCACGCCCGCGGCCGCGCCGGCGGTCAGGGCCACGGCGGCCGCGACCGACACGCCGCGGGCGGGCAGAACGGGCAGGCCGGCCGACGCGGCGGCCGCCTCACGGCGGGCGCGCGAGCGGGCCAGCGACCGCGCCCATAGTTCATCGCGGGAGAGATCCCTGTCTTGCACTGTCAGTACAACCCTTGTGTCGGGGAGATGCTTCGGCGGCGAGCCGTAGCGAGGCGTCGTTCTATCAAGCAAAAGTCCTGCTAGTTGCAATTTTTGTTGCAGTTCGACTCCGGGTACCTTCACTTGCATGAACGAGATCGCACCCGGAATCCGCCACTGGACAGCCCGCCATCCGAAGATCGGCACCGACGTCAGCTCGTACTGGCTGCCCGATCAGCGCGTGGTGCTCGATCCGATCACCGTGCCTGACGAGATTGCCGACGTGGACGAGATCCTCCTCACCAACCGCCACCACCTCCGGGCGAGCCTCGAGGCGAGAGACCGCTTCGAGGCCGTGATCCGGGCGCCGCGCACGGGGATGCACGAGTACAGCGACGGTGAGCCGGTCGAGCCCTACGACTTCGGCGACTCGCTCGCCGGCGGGCAGGTGATCGCCTACGAGATCGGCTCGATCTCTCCCGACGAGGCCGCGCTTCACATCCCGGCAGTCTCCGCTCTGGCGGTCGCCGACGGGGTCATCCACTACGACGAGGATCTGAGCTTCGTGCCCGACGGCCTGATGGACGACCCCGAGGAGACCAAGCGGGGGCTGGCCGCCGCCTACGCCCGCCTGTCGGACGAACTGCGCTTCGAGAACCTGCTCACCGCGCACGGCGAACCGATCGCCGGTGGAGCGCGCGAGCGGCTGCGGAGCTTCGCCGAGGACGCCGCGCGGGGCTAGTCGCCGCGAGCCAGCTCGCGCGCCTGCTCCTGCACCCATGCCGGCACCAGCACCTCCTCGAAGCCGAGCCACCGCTCCGCCTCGATCTCGAGGAAGGCGATCCGCCGCCCCTCGCCGGCGCCCGGACCAGAGAGCAACACGAGCAGCCAGCCCGCGTCGTCTTCGCCGGCCACCACGCCCACTGCCCCTTCCGGCAGGTCATCGGCCCAGTCCGCCGCCGGCGCACGACGGCCGGCCGCCCGCGCGCGGCCGACCAGCGCCGAGAGTCCGTCCGCGCTCACCTGACGGCCGCTCGCCACCTCGTACAGCGACGCGCCCTTACGAGCACGGCGATCAACCCCGCGTGCCGGCCTTCGCCGAGATGGCCACGAGGAGCTGGTGCGACCGTCTGGTGGAGGCGAAGGACAGCGAGACGTAGGGACGGCCGTGGCTGGTCGGACTTCGATACCGCATCGCCACGGGGACACGATTTTTCGCCAGAGGGCGAAGAAGGCGTCGATCCCTTGTCGACCCCCTTCCCCAGCCAGTCGGGCTCCGGCCAGACCCGGCGCGCACGCCCGAGCGGAGCGCACCCGCAAGCGAGCGCGCGGCCCGCGCGCCCCTAGACGAGCTCGAGGAAGACCATCTCCGTGGAGTCGGACTTCCTCGGGCCCAGCTTGAGGATTCGGCAGTAGCCGCCCTGGCGCTCCGCGTAGCGCGGCGCTATCTCCTCGAACAGCTTGTAGACCACGAACTTGTCCTGGCCCAGCCGGGCCATGGCCAGGCGGCGGGAGTGCCCGTCGCCCTTCTTGGCCAGCGTGATCAGCCGCTCGAGCTCCGGCTTGACCGCCTTGGCCTTGGCCTCGGTGGTCTGGATGCGCTCGTGGTCGATCACCTCGCGGCACAGGTTCATGAACAGCGCCTTTCGGTGCGCTGAGTCGCGCGAGAGCTTGCCCTTCTGCTTGCGGTGGCGCATGACGGCGGGACCCTATCCGTGTCTAGCCGGTGCGCAGCCCGAGGCCGCGCGCGTCGAGGGTCTCCTTGACCTCCTCGATCGACTTGCGGCCGAAGTTCGGGATCGCTGCCAGCTCCGACTCCGACTTCTGCACGAGGTCGCCGACCGTCTGGATGCCGGCGCGCTTGAGGCAGTTGTACGAGCGCACACCGAGCTCCAGCTCCTCGATCAGGATGTCGTCCATCCCGCCGGCACCCGGCACACCGGCGCCGTCGCCGCCCAGGCCGTCCGCACCGGCGACGAGCGCCGCGCCCTGATCGCGCAGGGCCTCGACGCGGTCGGCGTCGGTGAAGATGGCCAGGTACTTGATGAGGATCTCGGCCGCCTCGCGCAGGGCTGCCTGCGGATCGAGCGAGCCGTCGGTCTCGATGTCGAGCGTGAGCTTGTCGTAGTCGGTCTTCTGACCCACGCGGGCGGCGTCGACCGAATAGGCCACGCGCTTGACGGGGGAGAAGATCGAGTCGATCGGGATCACGCCGATCGGCTGGTCGGGCGTCTTGTTGTCCTCGGCCGGGGAGTAGCCACGGCCGTGCCCGATGGTCAGGTACATCTCGAGCTTGGTCTTCTTCTCGAGCGTGGCGACATGCGCCTCGGGGTTGAGGATCTCCACGCCCGAGGGCAGATCGATGTCGCCCGCGGTGATGTCACCGGGTCCGGTGACCACGAGCGGCGCCTCGATCTCGGCCGCATCCGAATGCATGCGGCAGACGATCTCCTTGAGGTTGAGGACGATGTCCGTCACGTCCTCCTTGACGCCGTTGATGGTCGAGAACTCGTGCGCGACACCCTCGATGCGGACGCTCGTGACGGCTGCACCGGCCAGCGACGACAGCAGCACTCGCCTCAGCGAGTTGCCGAACGTGTAGCCGAAGCCGCGGTCGAGCGGTTCGATCGTGAAGGTTCCGCGGTTGTCCTCGACGCTCTCGGAAGATATCTGGGGAGTCTGAAACTCGATCATGGGGAGGGTGATTCCTTCGGTTGTCAGCGGCCGCTCGGCAAGGGCGGCGCGCGTATGTGGTGCTACTTCGAGTAAAGCTCGACGATGAGCTGCTCCTGCACGGGCGTGGTGATCTCACCGCGCTCGGGAAGGCGCAGCACCTTGGCGGTGAGGCCGTCGTGGTCGGCCTGGAGCCAGGCCGGCACCGCGGAGGTGAGCTCGGTTGCGTCGCGCACGACAGGCTCCACGGCGGCCCCGGGGCGCATCGTGATCACGTCGTCGGAACGCAACTGGTAGGACGGGATGTCCACCCGCCGGCCGTTGATGGCCCAGTGCCCGTGGCGGATCTGCTGCCGCGCCTGACGCCGCGAGGCTGCGAAACCGAGGCGTACGAGCACGTTGTCGAAGCGTGACTCGAGCAGGCGCAGCAGGTTCTCACCCGTCACGCCCTCCTGGCGGCTCGCCTTGTCGTAGTAGTTGCGGAACTGCTTTTCGAGTACGCCGTAGTAGCGCCGCGTCTTCTGCTTCTCGCGCAGCTGAACGCGGTACTCGGACTGGCGCATCCGGCCGCGCCCGTGGTCCCCGGGCGGGTAGTTGCGCCGCTCGACGCCGCACTTGTCGGTGAGGCAGCGCTCGCCCTTGAGGAACAGCTTCTGGCCCTCGCGGCGGCACTGCTTGCACTGAGCTCCGGTGTCGCGGGCCATCAGACACGCCTCCGCTTGCGCGGCCGGCAGCCGTTGTGGGCCTGCGGCGTCACGTCCCGGATCCCGGTGATCTCGAGGCCGGCGGCCTGCAGCGAGCGGATCGCGGTCTCGCGGCCCGATCCGGGGCCCTTGACGTAGACCTCGACCTTCTGAAGGCCGTGCTCCATGCCCTTGCGCGCGGCAGCATCGGCCGTGACCTGGGCGGCGAACGGCGTGGACTTGCGCGAGCCCTTGAAACCGGCTCCGCCGGCGGACTCCCACGCGATCACGTTGCCGTCCTTGTCGGTAAGCGCCACGATGGTGTTGTTGAAGCTTGTCTTTATGTGGGCCTGGCCGAAGGGCACGTTCTTGCGTACGCGCCTACGACCACGAGGCCTGCGGGGCTGGGGCATCTAGCTGTTCACCTCAGTGCTTCCTGATCTTCTTCTTGCCGCCACCGGCCGAGGAGCCGCGCTTCGGTCCCTTGCGGGAGCGCGCGTTGGTCTTCGTCCTCTGCCCGTTGGCGGGGAGGCCGCGCCGATGTCGCAGGCCCCTGTACGCCCCGATCTCCATCAGTCGCTTGACGTTCTGTGAGCGCTCGCGGCGGAGGTCACCCTCCACGAGCAGGTCCTCGACCTTTTCGCGCAGCTTGCGCACCTCGTCGTCGGTCAGATCCTTGACGTAGGTGTCGCCGTCCACGCCCGCGTCCTTCAGCACCTCGTTCGACTTCGAACGGCCGATGCCGTAGACGTAGGTGAGGCCGATCTCGACCCTCTTGTTAAGGGGAATGTTGATTCCAGCGATGCGTGCCATCTACTCCGCCGTCACCCCTGCCGCTGCTTGTGCCGGGGGTTCTGACAGATCACGAGGACCGCACCGCCGCGGCGGATGATCTTGCACTTCTCACACATGGGCTTGACTGATGCGCGGACCTTCATAGCTCCGTTGGGTGGGACGTATTGGGACGAGGACCAGCGCAGAGCCCAGGAATCGGCTCCGCGCCCGACCGGAAAGAGTAGCAGCCCGATGCCGGTCGCAGTCAGGCGCTCACGGCCCGCGAGGCGGGCTCGGCAGGCTCGGCCACGAGCTCGTGCCAGGGCGTCAAAATGCGCGGCCCGTCGGCCGTGATGGCCACCGTGTGCTCGAAGTGGGCGGCCAGCGATCCGTCCTGCGAGTAGACGGCCCAGCCATCGGTGCCCATGCGCACCTGATGGGTGCCCACGTTGACCATCGGCTCGACCGCGAGCACCATCCCCTCCTCGAGCTCCGGCCCCGTGCCCGGCTGCCCGTAGTTGGGGATCTGCGGGTCCTCGTGCATGTCGCGACCGATGCCGTGGCCCACCAGCGAGCGGATGACGGCGAACCCCTCGGCCTCCACGCGAGCCTGGACCGCGTGCGAGACGTCGCCGAGGCGGTTGCCCGGCCGGCACTGCTCGACGGCGTCGAACAGCGATGCGCGGGTCACGGCCAGCAGCCGGTGCGCCACCGGGGTGACGTTGCCGATCGGGTGGGTCATGGCGCCGTCCGCCACCCAGCCGTCGAGGATCACGCCGATGTCCACGGACAGCAGGTCGCCGCGCTTGAGCTCGTAGCGGCCGGGGATACCGTGCACCACCATCGAGTTGGGTGACAGGCAGGTGGAGCCGGGGAAGCCGTTGTAGCCCTTGAACGCCGGCTCGCCGCCCTGGGAGCGGATGTAGCGCTCGGCCGCCTCGTCGAGCTGGGCCGTGGTCACCCCCGGCCGGGCCTTCTTTCGCAGCAGCTCGTGGCAGCGGGCCAGGATGCGGCCCGCCGCGGCCATCTTCTCGAGCTCCTCGGGCGTCTTGCGGATGATCACCGTGCTCAGAGCTCGGCTTCGAGGCGCAGCGTGGCCAGGGTCGCGCGGATGTGGTCGTGGACCTCGTCCTGGGTGCGGCTGCCGTCGAAGCGGCGCAGCAGGCCCTTGTCCTCGTACCAGTCGATCAACGGGGAGGTCTGCTCGTGGTAGACCGACAGCCGCTCCTCGATCACCTCGGGCTTGTCGTCGTCGCGCTGGAAGAGCCGCGAGCCGTCCTGGTCGCAGACGCCCTCGTTCTTGGGCGGATCGAAGTCCACGTGGTACACGTGCCCGTTCTTGACGCAGGTACGCCTGCCGGAGAGACGGCGGATGACCTCCGCATCGGAGGCCTCGATCAGGAGCACCGCCGTGAGCGAGCGCCCGCGCCCGTCGAGGTTGCTCTCGAGCATCTCTGCCTGGCGGATCGTGCGCGGGAAGCCGTCGAGCAGGAAGCCGTCGTCGGCCTCGCCCGTGTCGAGCCGTTCGTCGATGATCCCGGCCACCAGCTCGTCGGGCACGAGCTTGCCCTCGTTCATCAGCGGCTCGGCCTGCCGGCCCATCTCGGTCTTGCTCTCCACCGCCTCGCGCAGGATGTTGCCGGTGGAGTAGTACGGCAGCCCGAAATCGGCGATCAGGCGCTCAGCCTGGGTGCCCTTGCCGGCCCCGGGGGGACCCAGCAGCACCAGGTTGAGCTCGCTCACTTGAGGAAGCCCTCGTAGTTGCGCATCATCAGCTGCGCCTCGAGCTGCTTCATGGTGTCGAGGGCCACGCCCACCACGATCAGGATCGATGTGCCGCCGAAGAAGAAGTTGGCGCTCGTCTGGTTGATGAGGATCGTGGGCAGAGCCGCGACCGCCGCCAGGTAGAGGGCGCCCGGGAAGGTCAACCGCGCGAGGATGCGGTCGAGATATTCGGCCGTGGGTCTTCCAGGCCTCACCCCCGGGATGAAGCCGCCGTACTTCTTCAGGTTGTCGGCCTGCTCCACCGGGTTGAAGGTGACCGCCGTGTAGAAGTAGGTGAAGACGATGATGAGGACCGACTCGCCGATCAGATAGGCCGGCCCGTTGGGGTTGAAGAAGGCGGAGAAGTCCTGGGCCCAGCTGGCCTGCGTGAGCTCCCCGACCGTGGGCGGGAAGGCCATCAGCGAGGCAGCGAAGATCACCGGGATCACGCCGGCCATGTTCACGCGCAGCGGCAGGTAGGTGGAGCCGCCGCCGGCCATGCGCCGGCCCACCACGCGCTTGGCGTACTGGATCGGGATGCGGCGCTGGCCCTCCTGCATGAAGACGATGCCGGCGATGATGGCCAGGGCCAGGAAGGGCATCATCACCACGAAGATCTGGTCCGGGTTGGTCCACCAGGCCTGGATGCCGCTGGGGAGGCCGGAGGCGATCGACGCGAAGATCATCAACGAGATGCCGTTGCCGATGCCGCGCTGGGTGATCAGCTCGCCGAGCCACATCAGGAGCACACAGCCGGCGGTGAGCGTCAGCACGATCACGAAGACGCGCCCGAAGGTGAAGTTGTCCACCACCTGCGTGCCCTCGCTGCCGGCGAAGGTGCGGAAGAGGAACACGTACCCGATCGACTGGCCGAAGGCGAGGGCAACGGTGAGGTAGCGCGTGTACTGGGTGATCTTCTGCTGGCCCACCTCGCCCTCCTTGCGGAGCTTGTCCAGCGAGGGGATCACCACGGTCAGGAGCTGCAGCATGATCGACGCGGTGATGTAGGGCATGATCCCGAGCGCGAAGATCGCGAAGCGCTGGAGCGAGCCGCCCGAGAACAGGTTGAGGAAGCCGAGCACGTTCGACTGGCCCTCGAAGTTGGAGGCCAGATCCTCGACCACATCGACGTTGATGCCCGGCGCCGGGATGTAGGCGCCCAGCCGGTAGAGGGCGAGCATCGCGGCCGTGAACGCGAGCTTCTTCCGGATCTCGGGGACCCGGAAGGCGTTCAGGAACGTCCGCAGCACGGCGTTAGTCCTCGATCAGCTGGCAGGTGCCGCCCGCCGCCTCGATCTTCTCGCGGGCGGACTTCGAGAAGCCGTGAGCGTGCACGGTGAGCGACTTGGAGATCTCTCCGCGGCCCAGGATCTTGACCGGCACGTCGCGGCGGGTGGCCAGGTTCTGGCCCTTGAGCGAATCCGGGGTGACCTCGGCGCCGTCGTCGAAACGGGCCTCGAGGTCGGCAAGGTTGACCGGCTGGGTGGCCGTGCGGAACTTCTCGAAGGGCATCGACTTCTTCATGTGCGGGCCGCGCAGCTTGCGCATCCGCATGTGGATCGGCGTCTGGCCGCCCTCGAAGCGCACGCGGCGCTTGGAGCCCGAGCGCGAGCCCGCGCCCTTGTGGCCGCGGCCCGAGGTCTTGCCGGTGCCGGAGCCCTCGCCGCGCCCCACGCGCTTGCGCTCCTTGCGGGCGCCCGGCGCCGGGCCGAGGGAATGCAGTCCTATGCGCTCATCAGCCATCGCGCACCTCCACCAGGTGCTGAATCGCGTGCACCGCGCCGCGCACCGTGGGGCCGTCCTCGCGCTCGGAGGAGCGGCCGATCTTGCCGAGCCCGAGCGACCTGAGCGTGTCGTGCTGCTTGCGCGACGAGCCGTTGGAGGAACGCACCTGGGTGATCACGAGCTTGGCCATCAGGCGGGCGTCTCCTCGGTCACCGGCTCCGCCTCAACGGCGTCTCCGTCGGAGCTCGCCTTCTCGAGCCCGAGCACCTCGCGCACGGTCAGTCCGCGCAGCTTGGCCACCTCCTCGGGACGGCGCAGGCTCTCCAGCGCCGCCACCGTGGCCTTGACCAGGTTGATCGGGTTCTGGCTGCCGAGCGACTTGGACAGCACGTCCTTGATGCCGGCCAGCTCGAGCACCGCGCGCACGCCGCCGCCGGCGATCACGCCGGTACCGGGCGACGCCGGCTTGAGCAGCACGCGCGAGGCGGAGTGCACCCCGATCGTCTGATGGGTGATCGTGGCCCCGTGCATGGGCACGTTGAAGAGGTTCTTGCGGGCGCGCTCGACGCCCTTCTGGATCGCCACGGGGACCTCGTTGGCCTTGCCGTAGCCCACGCCGACCTGCGACTTCTCGTCGCCCACCACCACGAGCGCGGTGAACGAGAAGCGCCGGCCGCCCTTCACGACCTTGGCGACGCGGTTGATCTCGACGACACGCTCCTGCATGTCGGAGTCACCGCGTCCTCCACGTGTTCTGTCCCTACCGGCCATGCGAACCACTCACCGTAGCGATCAGCAGCGTTGCGCTCAAAACTTCAGCCCCTTCTCGCGCGCGCCGTCGGCGAGCGCCTTGACGCGGCCGTGGTAGCGGTAGCCACCCCGGTCGAAGATCACGGTCTCGACGCCGGCCTCGCGGCCGCGCTCGGCCAAGAGCTCCCCGGCGCGGGTGGCCTGCTCCATGGAGCCGAGCGTCTTGAGCTCGCCCTCGGTCCAGTTGACTGCGGCCACGGTGTGGCCCGACACGTCGTCGATCAGCTGCGCGCCGATGCCCCGGTTGGAGCGGAATACCGACAGCCGCGGGCGCTCGGCCGTGCCGCGCACCTTGGCGCGCACCCGGCGGCGCCGGCGCAGCCGCTGTTGTGCCTTCGTCGTCGTGCTCACGCGCGCTTACCGACCTTCCTCATCACGTACTCGCCCTCGTAGCGGATGCCCTTGCCCTTGTAGGGCTCGGGCGGGCGCTGCTTGCGGATGTTGGCCGCCACCTCGCCCACCGCCTGCTTGGAGATGCCGCGCACCACCACGCGGGTGGGCTGGGGCACTTCGAAGTCGATTCCCTCGGGAGCGTCCATCTCCACCGGGTGCGAGTAGCCGAGCGCGAGCACTAGCTTGTTGCCTTGAAGCTGGGCGCGGTAGCCCACGCCCTGGATCTCGAGGCGCTTCTCGTAGCCGTTGGTCACACCCTCGACCATGTTCGCGATCAGGCTGCGGGTTAGCCCGTGCAGCGCACGGTGCTCGCCGCGGTCGGTGGGGCGGGTCACGACGATCTCGCCGTTCTCCTGGCGCACCTCGATCTGGCGGTTCTTGCGCTCCGACAGCTCGCCCTTGGGGCCCTTGACCTTCACGAGCTCGGGCTCGATCGAGACCTCCACCCCGCCGGGCACGGCGATCGGCTGCTTTCCGATGCGGCTCATCGCCTCACCACACCTGCGCGACGAGCTCGCCGCCCACGCCGGCGCGACGGGCCTCATGACCGGTCATCACGCCCTGGGAGGTGGACACGATGGTCGTGCCCATGCCGCCCTGGACCCTCGGCACCAGGCCGGCCTGCACGTACGTGCGCCGGCCGGGCCGCGACACGCGCTGCAGCCCCTGGATCACGGGCTTGCGGTCCTCGGTGTACTTGAGCGTCACGCGCAGCACCCGGCCCACGCGGGCCGGCTCCACCGCGAAGTCCTCGATGTAGCCCTGCTCGCGCAGGATGCGCGCGATCTCCGCCTTGAACGTCGAGGCGGGCATCTCGACCTCGTCGCGATCGGCGTGCAGGCCGTTGCGGATACGGGTCAGGAAGTCGGCTATCGGATCGGTGAACGACATGGGGCTACCAGCTCGACTTCGTCAGGCCGGGAATCATGCCCTCGTGGGCGATCTCGCGCAGGCAGATGCGGCAGAGCCCGAACTTGCGCACGTAGGCGCGCGGGCGGCCGCACCGCTTGCAGCGGTTGTAGTTGCGGGTCTGGTATTTGGATCCGCGCTGCTGGCGGACCCTCTGTGACGTCTTGGCCATTACTCCTCTGTCCCTTCGCCCGCCTCGCTGCCTTCTTCTTCGCCCTCTTCGTCCTCCGAGGCGGCGGGCGCCTCGTAGGCCTCCGGGTTCTCTTCCTTGAGCTCCTCGTACGCCGCAGCCTCGGCCTCGGCCTTCTGGCGAAGCTCCTCCTGGTGGCGCTCCTCCTCGGCCTCCTCCTGCGCATCGGCAGTCGAGCCCGGGGCGCCCTCGGGCGCGAAGGGCATGCCGAGCTCACGGAGGAGGACGTAGGCCTCCTCGTCGGTCTTGGCGGAGGTGGTGATCGTCACGTCGAGGCCGCGCACCTGATCGATGGCGTCGTAGTCGATCTCCGGGAAGATGATCTGCTCGCGCACGCCCATCGAGTAGTTGCCGCGGCCGTCGAAGGAACGCGCGTTCAGACCGCGGAAGTCGCGGATGCGCGGGATCGCGATCGCGGTGAGCCGGTCGAGGAACTCCCACATGCGCGCGCGGCGCAGCGTGACGCTGAGGCCCACGGGCATGCCGTCGCGCAGCTTGAAGTTGGCGATCGACTTGCGGGCAAGGCGCACGTTGGGCCGCAGCCCGGCGATCGTGGCCAGCTGCTCCTGGGCGGCGTCGAGCATGTTCGAGTCCTGCTTGGCCTCGCCCACGCCCATGTTGAGCGTGATCTTCTCGACCGTCGGCACCTCCATCACGGAGCTGTAGCCGAAGCGCTCCTGCAGGCTGTCGCGGATCTCGGCCTCGTAGCGCTCCTTGAGGCGCGGCGGAACGGCGGCGGTAGCGGTGGCTTCCATCAGTCGAGCTCCGTCCCGGATCGCTTGGCCACGCGCACGCGCCGCCCGCCCTCGCGCTTGATGCTCACGCGGGTGGGCTCGCCGCTCTCGGGATCGATCAGCATCACGTTCGAGACGTGGATCGGGCCCTCCTTCTCGATGATGCCGCCGAGCTCCTGGGCGCGCTGGGTGTCGCGCAGCGTGCGGGGCGCCATGTGGCGCTTGACGATGTTCGCGCCCTCCACGTAGACCTTGTCCTTGCGCGGGTCGACCCTCAGCACGCGGCCGGTCTTGCCCCGGTCCTTGCCGGCGATGATGCGCACGGTGTCGTCGCGGCGGATCTTGACGGCCATGGTCAGAGCACCTCCGGAGCGAGCGAGACGATCTTCATGAAGTTGCGGTCGCGCAGCTCGCGGGCCACGGGGCCGAAGATGCGGGTGCCACGCGGGTTGTTGGTGGCGTCGATCAGGACCGCGGCGTTCTCGTCGAAGGAGATGTAGGTGCCGTCGTCGCGGCCGAACTCCTTCTTCGTGCGCACGATCACCGCGGTCACCACCTCGCCCTTCTTGACCGAGCCGTGCGGGATGGCCTGCTTGACCGTGCCGACGATGATGTCGCCGACGCCGGCGTAGCGGCGGTGCGAGCCTCCGCGCACGCGGATGCACAGGATCTCACGCGCTCCCGTGTTGTCCGCCACCTTGAGCCTCGACTCCTGCTGGATCATCAGACCTAGCGCGCCTTCTCCATGACCTCGACCAGGCGCCAGCGCTTGGTGCGGCTGAGCGGGCGGCTCTCGATCACGCGAACGGTGTCGCCGACGTTGGCCTCGTTGGCCTCGTCGTGCGCGTGCAGCTTCGACGAGGTCCGCACGATCTTCTTGTACATCCGGTGGCGTCGCGCCGTGTCCACGCGGACGGTGATCGTCTTGTCGGCCTTGTCGGACACCACGACGCCCTGGCGCACCTTGAGCACTCCGCCGCCGGTGTCCTCGACCACGGGGGTCTCGCCCCGCGGCTGGGAGGCGCGCCGCTCCCGGCTGCGCTGGCGATAGTCGCGCCGGTGCTTGGCCTTGCGAGCCCGCTCGGCGGCGCGTTCCGCGGCACGCTCCTCCACGGAGCGCTGGGGGCGGGCCTCGCCCTCGCTGCTCGAGCGCTCGCGCTTGCGGCGCTCCTTGGGCGGGAGCTCCTCTTCGGGCTCTGGAGCAGGCGTGTCCGCCACGGTCTCCGCGTTCTCTTCGGTCACGTTGTCTTCAGTCTCGAAAGTCATGTCTTCTTCTGCCTGCGGATCTCCACGTCCACGTCTATTCCGCGCGTGCGGGCCTCGGTGAGGGCCCGCGCCACGTCGGTCTTCGCCTGCTTCATCCGCGCCGTGTTCTCCAGCTGGCCGGTGGCGTGCTGGAAGCGCAGGTTGAACAGCTCCTGCCGCGCGTTGTCCGCGAACTCCACGAGCTGCGGATCCTCGAGGTTACGCATCTCGGCCGCTTTCATCTACTGACCCGATCCCTCGCGCTGAACGAACTTCGTCTTCACGGGCAGCTTGTGGCCGGCCAGGCGCATCGCCTCGCGGGCCAGATCCTCCGGCACACCCGACAGCTCGAACATCACCCGGCCGGGCTTGACCACGGCGACCCAGCCCTCGGGCGAGCCCTTGCCGGAGCCCATGCGGGTCTCGGCGGGCTTCTTCGTGTACGGCTTGTCCGGGAAGATGTTGATCCAGACCTTGCCGCCGCGCTTGATCTTGCGGGTCATCGCGATTCGGGCGGCCTCGATCTGGCGGTTGGTGACCCAGCCGCGCTCGAGGGCCTTCAGCCCGTACTCGCCGAACTCCACGTTCGTGCCGCCCTTGGCGTAGCCGCGCCTGCGGCCACGGTGCTCCTTGCGCCACTTGACTCGCTTGGGCTGAAGCATCAGAGACGGCCTCCTCCCTGGGGTGGACCGCCGCCCTGGCCGCCGCGTCCACCGCGACCGCCGCCCTGGCCTCCACGTCCGCCGCCGCCGCGACCGCCGCCCGGGCCACCACGGCCACCCGGGCCGCCGGGGCCACGCCCGCCGGGACCGCGTCCGCCGCCGGCGCCGGCCGGCTGGGGCGCCTCGAGGTCGGTCAGGTCCTGGGCGAAGCCCTTGGGCATGATCTCGCCCTTGTTGATCCACACCTTCACGCCGATCCGGCCGAAGGTGGTGCGGGCCTCGTAGAAGCCGTAATCGATGTCGGCGCGCAGCGTGTGGAGCGGCACGCGGCCGTCGGAGTAGCCCTCGGTGCGGGCCATCTCCGCGCCACCGAGGCGGCCGGAGACCTGGATCTTCACGCCCTTGGCGCCAGAGCGCATCGCGCTGGTGAGCGCGCGCTTCATCGCGCGCCGGAAGGCCACGCGGTTCTGGAGCTGCTCGGCGATCGACTGGGCCACCAGCCGGGCGTCGAGCTCGGGCCGCTTGATCTCGAGGATGTTCACCTTCACGGCCTTGTTGGTCATCTTGTGGAGCTCCTTGCGCAGAGCGTCCACTTCGGAACCGGACTTGCCGATCACGATGCCCGGCCGGGCCGTGTGGATGTTGACCTCGACCTCGTTCTTGTTCTTCTTGATGGTGATCGTGGACAGGCCCGCGTGAGCGAGCTTGTTCTCGATGTGCTCGCGGATCGCGATGTCCTCCATCAGGTAGTCGGAGAACTCGCGCTCGTTGAACCAGGTCGACTTCCAGTCGTGGATGTAGCCGACCCGCAGCGACTCGGGGTGGACTTTGTGCCCCATGGCTACCTCCCGTTTCCTTCGGTGGTCAGTTCGATGGTCATGTGACTCGTGCGCTTGTTGATGCGGGTGGCCCGCCCCAGCGCGCGCGGCCGATAGCGCTTGATCGTCGGGCCCTCGTCCACGAACGCGCGGCGAACACGCAGCTCGTCGGGGCCCAGCTCGTACGCCGACTCGGCGTTGGCCACGGCCGAGTTGAGCAGCTTGAGGATGTCCGCGGAGACGGCGCGCGGTGCGTGCTGAAGGATGGCCTGGGCGTGCTCCACCCGCTTGCCGCGGATGTGGTCCATCACGAGCCGTGCCTTGCGCGGGGCGCTGCGCACGTAGCGAGCGCGCGCGGCGACGACCAGCGCACCGTCCGGCTCGCGCGGGGCGCGCTTGCGCTCCGTGGTGATGGTCTCGGCCGAGCCACGGCGGCGGGTGGTGGTGGCGGGCGCCTCTTCGGCGGCCTCGTCCTCCTCGGCGGCGTCTGCTTCGGGCGCGTCGGTGGCCTCCTCGGCGTCCACGACCTCCTCCGCCTTGGCCTCCTCGGCCGGCGCCGTGGCGGCCTGAGCCACCTCGTCGTCCTCGAGCCGCGCGACGAGCTCGGCCTTGTTGCCGCTCTTGGGGAGCCCGCGGGCCTCGAGCTCCTGCTTGAGCTCGTCGACCTTGAGCGACTCCCAGCCGCCTTCCGGCGGACCTGATACCTGGTCAGGGGTCACCGCACCCGCACTCTGTCGCTGCCCGCGTGGCCGCGGAACATGCGCGTCGGGGCGAACTCGCCCAGCTTGTGTCCCACCATCGACTCGGACACGAACACGGGCACGTGCTTGCGCCCGTCGTGCACGGCGATGGTGTGACCGACCATCTCGGGGAAGATCGTCGAGGTCCGCGACCAGGTCTTGACCATGGTCCTGTTTCCGGACTCGTTCATGGCCTCGATGCGCCGCATCAGGCGCTCCTCGACCCACGGGCCCTTCTTGGACGAGCGTGACACCTAGCGCCTCCCCTTCTTGCCGCGCCGGCGGCCACGGACGATGAACTGATCGGACTGCTTGCGCTTCTTGCGGGTGCGGTAGCCGAGCGTGGGCACGCCCCATGGGGTGACCGGGTGGCCGCCGGGGGTCTTGTGCGCCTCGCCGCCGCCGTGCGGATGGTCGACGGGGTTCATGGCCACGCCGCGCGTCTGCGGGCGCTTGCCCAGATGACGCGAGCGGCCGGCCTTGCCCAGCTCCACCAGCTCGTGCTCGGCGTTGCCCAGCGCTCCCACGGTGGCGCGGCACTCCACGAGGACCATGCGCATCTCGCCCGAGGGGAGGCGCAGCGTGGCGTAGCGCCCCTCCTTGGCCACGAGCTGGATGGACGTGCCCGCGGACCGGCCCAGCTGGCCGCCGCGACCGGGGGTGAGCTCCACGTTGTGGATCGTCGTACCGGTGGGGATGTTGGCCAGCGGCAGGGTGTTGCCGGGCGTCACGTCGGCGTCGGGCCCGGAGGACACGCTGTCGCCCACCTTGATGCGCGCGGGCGCGAGGATGTAGCGCTTCTCGCCGTCGGCGTAGTGGAGCAGCGCGATGTGGGCGGAACGGTTGGGGTCGTACTCGATCGCCGCCACCTTGGCCGGAATGCCGTCCTTCAGCCGCTTGAAGTCGATGCGCCGGTACTTGCGCTTCGCGCCGCCGCCGCGGTGACGCGAGGTCACGCGGCCGTGGGCGTTGCGCCCGCCGGACTTCTTGAGCCCCTCGACGAGCGCCTTCTCCGGCTCGGTCTTGGTGACCGCGTCGTGCTGGAGCCATGTGGCGAAACGCCGTCCCGGCGAAGTGGGCTTGTGCTTCTTGATGGCCATGAGCTACTCCACCCCCTGCCCCTCGAACAGCTCGATCGAATCGTCGGCGTGCAGCGTCACGACCGCCTTCTTCCAGCGCCGCCGTGTGCCCGCGTAGAGCCCGCGGCGCTTGGGCTTGGGCTTGACCCACGCCGTGCGCACCCCGGTGACCCGGACACCGAAGATGTCCTCGATCGCCTTGCGGACCTGGGTCTTGTTGGCCCGGTCGTGAACGCGGAAGGTGTACTTGTTGGCCGCGAGCAGCGCGTAGCTCTTCTCGGAGATGACCGGCCGGATGATCACCTGGCGTGAGTCCTTCATCGCGCTGCCGCCTTCTCGGTCAGGCGCGCGAGCGCGGCCTCGGAGAGCACGAGCCGGGAGGCGCCGATCACGTCGGCCACGCCCACGGCGTCGGCGGGCAGCACCGACACGCCGGTGAGGTTGCGAAAGGACTTGGCCACGATGTCCTCGCCCTCGGCCAGCACGAGCAGCACGTTGCCGTCGCCGTCGAGCGAGGCCAGTGCAGCGGCCGCCGCCTTGGTGGAGGGCGTGTCGAAGTTCGCGGGATCGAGGGCGGCGATCGAGCCGCGCTCGGCGTGCATCGTCAGCGCCGCCCGCAGCGCGCGCCGGCGCGCCTTGCGGTTGACCTTGACGGTGTAGTGGCGCGGCTTGGGGCCGAAGGCCACGCCGCCGCCGGTGCGCTGGGGAGCGGAGAGCGCGCCCACCCGTGCCCGGCCGGTGCCCTTCTGACGCCAGGCCTTCGCGCCGGTCATCGCAACCTCGGCCCGGGTCTTGGTCGAGCTGGAGCCCTGACGGCGAGCCGCCAGCTCGGAGCGCACGGCCTCGTGCACCAGCGGACCGTGGAAGGTCTCGCCGAACACCACGTCGTCGAGGTCGAGCCCGCCCGAGCCACCGCCGATGTACTTGGCCTGGGCAGCCACGGTCAGCCCTCGCTCCGGATCTCGACCACGGAGCCCTTGGGGCCGGGCACCGAGCCACGTACCAGCAGAAGATTCTGTTCGGGCCGCACGTCCACGACCTGCAGCCCGCGCTGGGTGGCGCGCTTGTTGCCCATCTGGCCGGGGCCGCGGATGCCCTTGAACACCCGAGCGGGGTCGGCCGAGGCGCCGATCGAGCCCGGCGCGCGCACGTTGTGCGAGCCGTGCGAGACGGGCCCGCGGTGGAAGTTGTGCCGCTTGATCGTGCCGGCGAAGCCCTTGCCCTTGGAGACGCCGGAGACCTTGACGGTCTGGCCCTTCTCGAACACCGAGTCGACCTTGACCTCGGCGCCCAGCTCGGCCTCGCCCGGATCGCCGCGGAACTCGGCCAGGTGCTTCATGGGGCCCACGTCGGCCTTCTTCAAGTGGCCGAGGCGCGCCTTCTGCAGGCCCTTCTCCGACGAGGCGCCGAAGGCCAGCTGGAGAGCGTCGTAGCCGTCGCGGTCCTCGCGCCGGATGGCGGTGACGAAGCACGGGCCGGCCTCGATCACGGTCACGCGCTCGACGTGCCCGTCCTCTGAGTCGAAGACCTGCGTCATGCCCAGTTTCCTTCCCAGCAGCCCGGCCATCAGATCAGCTGTATCTGGATGTCCACGCCGGCCGGTAGGTGATCGAGGCGCTGCAGCGAGTCCACCGTCTTGGGGGTGGGCTGCAGGATGTCGATCAGCCGCTTGTGCGTGCGGATCTCGAAGTGCTCGCGGGAGTCCTTGTCCTTGAACGGCCCGCGGATCACGCAGTAGACGTTCTTCTCGGTGGGCAGCGGCACGGGCCCGGACACGGTGGCGCCGGTGCGCACGGCCGTGTCCACGATCTCCTTGGCGGCCGTCTCGATCGCCGAGTGGTCGTAGGCCTTGAGCCGGATGCGGATCTTGTTCTGCGTGAGTGTTGCCATGGTGTGCGTCTGAGACAGACTGAAGGGCGGGCTCGAGACTGACGCCCGCCCCTCAATGAATCATCTGTCCGAGGTCTACTCGACGACCTCGGTCACCACCCCCGAGCCGACCGTGCGACCGCCCTCGCGGATGGCGAAGCGAAGTCCCTCGTCCATCGCGATTGGCTGGATCATCTCCACGGTCATCTCCACGTTGTCGCCGGGCATGACCATCTCCGTGCCCTCGGGCAGGTTGGCCACTCCGGTCACGTCGGTGGTGCGGAAGTAGAACTGCGGCCGGTAGCCGTTGAAGAACGGGGTGTGACGGCCACCCTCCTCCTTCTTCAGGCAGTAGACCTGGGCCTTGAACTTGGTGTGCGGGGTGATCGAGCCCGGCTTGCACAGCACCTGGCCGCGCTCGATGTCCTCGCGTCCGACGCCGCGGAGCAGGCAGCCCACGTTGTCGCCGGCCTGACCCTCGTCGAGGATCTTGCGGAACATCTCGACGCCGGTCACGACGGTCGAGTTGGTCTGGTCGTGGATACCCACGATCTCGACGGTCTCGCCCGTCTTCACGATGCCCTGCTCGATACGGCCGGTGGCCACCGTCCCGCGGCCGGTGATCGAGAACACGTCCTCGACCGGCATCAGGAACGGACGGTCCAGCGGGCGCTCGGGCTCCGGGATGTAGGAGTCGAGGGCCGCGGCCAGCTCGACGATCTTCTCGACCTGCTCGGCGTCGCCCTCGAGCGCCTTCAGCGCCGAGCCCTGGATCACGGGGACGTCGTCGCCCGGGAAGTCGTACTCGGACAGCAGCTCGCGTACCTCGACCTCGACCAGCTCGAGGAGCTCGTCGTCGTCGACCATGTCCGTCTTGTTCATGAAGACGATCACGTAGGGCACGTTGACCTGGCGCGCAAGCAGGATGTGCTCGCGTGTCTGGGGCATCGGGCCGTCGGCGGCCGAGACCACCAGGATCGCGCCGTCCATCTGCGCGGCGCCGGTGATCATGTTCTTGACGTAGTCGGCGTGACCGGGACAGTCGACGTGGGCGTAGTGACGGTTCTCCGTCTCGTACTCCACGTGCGAGGTCGCGATCGTGATGCCGCGCTCCTTCTCTTCAGGAGCGTTGTCGATCTCCTCGAAGCTCATCGACTGGCCGCCGTACTTCTCCGACAGCACCTTGGTGATGGCGGCGGTAAGCGTCGTCTTGCCGTGGTCGATGTGGCCGATCGTGCCGACGTTGACGTGCGGCTTGTTGCGCTCGAACTTCTCCTTCGCCACCTCGAACTACCCCTTTCTAAAAGAACACTCGGGTTCGGACCCGAACTTGCGAAACATACTCGGTTTACTCACGCTCTACGCGCCGGCGCCGACGGGTTCGCCCGTCCGGTGCTCGACGATTTCCTCGGCGATGCTCGCCGGGACCTCTTCGTATCGGTCGAACTGCATCGTGTAGTTGGCCCGGCCCTGGGTGGACGAGCGCAGATCGGTCGCGTAGCCGAACATCGAGGACAGCGGAACGCTGGCCCGGACCGCCACGGCGTTGCCGCGCGGCTCCTGGCCCTCGATGTGCCCGCGACGGCTCGACAGGTCCCCGATCACGGTGCCGATGAACTCGTCCGGCGTCACGACCTCCACGGCCATCACGGGCTCGAGCAGCACCGGCTTGGCGCGGCGCGCGGCCTCCTTGAGCGCGAGCGAGCCCGCGACCTTGAAGGCGATCTCCGAAGAGTCGGTGTCGTGGTACTTGCCGTCCACGAGCGTGGCGCGCACGTCGACCATCGGATAGCCGGCCTTGACGCCCGACTCGAGCGCCTCCTCGACGCCCTTCTCCACCGCGGGGATGAACTCCGAGGGCACGTTGCCGCCCTTGATCTTGTTGATGAAGTCGAAGCCCTCGCCCGGCGCCGGCTCGAGGTCGATGTAGACCACGCCGTACTGGCCCGAGCCGCCCGTCTGGCGGATGAACTTGCCCTCGACCTTCTGCACGTGGTCGCGGATGGTCTCGCGGTAGGCCACCTGGGGCCGGCCCACTGCCGCCTCGACCCTGAACTCGCGGCGCAGGCGGTCGACGATCACCTCGAGGTGCAGCTCGCCCATGCCGGAGATCACGGTCTGGCCGGTCTCCTCGTCGGAGCGCACCTGGAAGGTGGGGTCCTCCTCGCCGAGGCGCTGGAGGGCCACGGATAGCTTCTCCTGGTCGACCTTGGTCTTCGGCTCGATGGACAGGTGCACGACCGGGTCGTCGAAGGTGATCGCCTCGAGCACCACGGGCGCGTCGGGCGCCGCGAGCGTGTCGCCGGTCGAGGTCTGCTTGATGCCGACGCCGGCGGCGATGTCGCCCGCGTAGACCTCGTCGACCTCCTCGCGCGAGTTGGCGTGCATCATCAGGATGCGGCCGACGCGCTCGGTGCGGCCGGTGACCGAGTTGAGCACGCGCCCGCCCGCGGCGAGCTTGCCGGAGTAGACGCGGAAGTAGGTGAGCTTGCCGACGTAGGGGTCGGCCATGACCTTGAAGGCCAGCGCCGCGAACGGCTCGTCGTCGGAGGCCTCACGGACGACCGTGGGCAGGTCGTCGACGTCCCCCACCTGGCTGCCCTCCACACCCTCCATCGGAGGAACGTCGAGCGGGCTCGGCAGGTAGTCGATCACGGCGTCGAGCAGCGGCTGCACGCCCTTGTTCTTGAAGGCGGAGCCGCACAGCACCGGCGTGATCGAGATGTCGAGGGTGGCCTTGCGGATGTCCTGGATCAGCCGAGCGGGCTCGATCGGCTTGTCCTCCAGGTAGTCCTCCATCAGCTCCTCGTCGTAGTCCGCGACGGACTCGATCAGGGCGGTGCGGGCCTCGGCCGCGATGTCGGCGTGGGAGTCGGGAATCTCGATGACCTCCCATTCCTGGCCGAGATCGTCCTTGTAGACGATCGCCTTCATGTTGATGAGGTCGACCACGCCGTTGAACTCGGCCTCGGCGCCGATGGGCAGCTGAACCTTGATCGGGTTCGCGCCCAGGCGGTCGCGCATGCTGTCGACGGCGTTGTCGAAGTGCGCGCCGATGCGATCCATCTTGTTGATGAAGGCGATGCGGGGAACGCGGTACTTGTCGGCCTGGCGCCAGACGGTCTCGGACTGCGGCTCGACGCCGGCCACGGAGTCGAACACGGCCACGGCGCCGTCGAGGACGCGCAGCGAGCGCTCGACCTCGACCGTGAAGTCCACGTGGCCGGGCGTGTCGATGATGTTGATGCGGTGGTCGCGCCAGAACGCGGTGGTGGCGGCAGAGGTGATGGTGATGCCGCGCTCCTGCTCCTGCTCCATCCAGTCCATCACGGCAGCGCCCTCGTGAACCTCACCCATCTTGTGGGTGCGGCCGGTGTAAAAAAGGATGCGCTCGGTCGTCGTCGTCTTGCCGGCGTCGATGTGCGCCATGATTCCGATGTTGCGCGTCTTCTCGAGTGTGACCTTGCGTGCCATGTGTCCTTGTTGCTTTCCGTCTCAGAGCAGAAAAAAGGCCCTTTCCGGGCCCAGTGCTACGTGCGGCGACTAACCCGGGCGATCTCTATGTGGAATAGGACTCCATCGGTGTGAGCAACCGCCTGCCCTCGCGTGGCTGAGCGAGGCCGTGGGCGGCTGGGAGGAGCCGCCCGCGAAGCGATCCCCGATGGTAGCAGGCGATCCCGGGTCAAATCCGGGCTGCAAGCGGCGCCGCGAGTGGTCACGGCGGTGGGCATCGTGGCCGCGTTGCTGCTCGTGGCGAGCGAGTTCCTGGCGGTGGCCTCGGTGGACGTCGCCGACGGGAGCTGCGAGGTCATTCAGGACACCGATCCCGCGCTGGCCGACCGCTGCGAGCTGAGTGGGTTCGAGCGAAACGGAGGTGCGTTCCTGCTCCTGGCGGCGCTTGCCGCCGTGATGGCCTGGGGCGCGGGGATCGGCCGCTCACGGCCGGCCGCCGCGGCCCTCGCCGTCATCGGTGTGCTGGTGCTCGGCTGGGCGCTGCTGGTGGACCTGCCCGTGACCAACGACACCGGCGCCCTGGGACGCAACTTCGACGGCGCGTTCGCCTCGGCGGGGCCGGGCTTCACGCTCGAGCTGCTGGGCGGCGCCCTGGCCCTCGTGGCCGGCCTCGCCGGACTCGTGCGGCGGTCCTCCGCAGCCTGACACCATCCTCGGTGTTGATCGTCTTGATGAGGTTGCTTGGTGTGCTGGCCGGGCTCGTCGTCGTCCTGGCGCAGCCGGGCGCTGCGCTCGCCCAGGCGCCGGCCGGCCCACACGTGGCCGTCGGGATCAGCGAGCAGAGCCCTGCGTTCTTCGGCGACTCCCGCTTTCGCGCCACCGGCATCCGCCACGCCCGGCTGATCGTGCCCTTCGACCTGGTCCGAGCCGGCGGCGACCAGCTGGCCGGCGCCGACGCCTGGCTCGCTGAGGCGCGACAGCGCGAGATCGAGCCGCTCGTGACCTTCGCCCACTCCAGTCGCCGCGGGCGCCAGTTCAAGCTGCCCTCGGTGAGGGCTTACATCGCCCGGGTGCGCGAGTTCCGGCGCCGCTACCCGTGGGTGCGCGAGCTGTCCACCTGGAACGAGGCCAACCTCCGCACCGTCCAGCCCACAGCAAGGAATCCACGCCGCACGGCCGCCTTCTACCGCGCGCTACGGCGAGACTGCGTGATCGCCGGCTGCAAGGTGGTGGCGGTGGAGGTGCAGCTCACCGGCTCCTCGCGGACCTGGCAATGGGTGCGCCGGTTCCGCCGGGCCGCCGGGCGCGGCCCGCACGTCTGGGGCGTGCACAACTACCCCGACGTCACGCGGCTGAGCCGGCGCAACACCGGCATCTTCCTGCGCCGGGTGCGCCGCGACGCGGTCTGGATCACCGAGACCGGCGGCATCGTGCGCTTCCGCAAGTCCTGGCCGTTCGACGAGCGCCGCGCCGCCCGCGCGGTGCGGCACAGCTTCCGCCTCGCGGCATCGTCACGCCGCATCAAGCGCATGTACCTCTACAACTGGCGGGCCGACCTGGTCAACCGCCGCTGGGACTCGGGGATTCTCGCCGCCGACGGCAGCGAGCGCCGCGCCTACGGCGAGCTGCTCGACGGCCTCGCGCTGCCGCGGTTCAGGCCACCGCCGCCGCCGGTGGTGCCGATGGCGGAGCCGGATCCGGAGCCGCCCTCGGGCGTGGACGGCGACGACTGAGGTTGCGAGAGCTGTCCGGGATTCACCCCCCAGGAGGGGGTCAAGTCAGGACAGCGGCTCAAGCGGAGCGCGCCGGCGGCGCCTACCAGCGGTAGTGGTGTCAGCCCACCGCTGGGAGCAGGGCGGCGAGAGCCGAGCAGAGCAAGGACGCAGGTCGCGAAGCGTGCTCTGCACGCGAGTCGGCCGAGGACGCCGCTATGCGACGGCTATCGCCGTTCTGCTACCAGCGGTAGTGGGCGAAGGCCTTGTTCGCCTGGGCCATGCGGAAGATGTCGTCCTTGCGCTTGTACGCGCCGCCCTGCTGGGACGAGGCGTCGGCCAGCTCGCCGGCCAGGCGCTCTGACATCGACTTCTCTCGGCGGTTGCGCGAGAACTCCACGAGCCAGCGCACCGCGAGTGTGCGGGCGCGGCGCTGCGGTACCTCGACCGGTACCTGGTAGGTGGCGCCGCCGACGCGGCGGGAGCGCACCTCGAGGGTCGGGGTCAGCGCCTTGATCGAGTCCTCGAGCGCCGGCACCGGGTCGTTGTTGGTGCGGCGGGACAGCATGTCGAGGGCGTCGTAGACGGTCTTCTCGGCGACGGACTTCTTGCCGTCGATCATCACCTTGTTGATCACCTGCTGCACGAGCTTCGACCCGTACATGGGATCAGGCTCGATCGGGCGAACCCCTGGTGCTGCGCGGCGAGGCATCTCTACTTGGCCTTTGCTCCGTACATCGAGCGCGACTTGCGGCGCTCCGATACGCCGGCGGCATCGAGGGTGCCGCGCACGACCTTGTAGCGCACACCCGGGAGGTCCTTCACGCGGCCACCGCGCACCAGCACCACCGAGTGCTCCTGAAGGTTGTGGCCCTCACCGGGGATGTAGGCGGTGACCTCCATCTGGTTGGTGAGGCGCACGCGGGCGACCTTGCGCAGAGCCGAGTTCGGCTTCTTGGGCGTGGTCGTATACACGCGCGTGCATACGCCGCGACGCTGCGGCGCGGCGTTGCGCTTCTTGCGGCCCTGACCGGACTTGAGGCCCGGGGTGGCGACCTTCTTCTTGGGCTTGCTGCGGCCCTTGCGGACGAGCTGATTGATGCTTGGCATGCGGCGGGTGATGGTAGCAGCGGCGACTCCCTAGGCTTCCCGGCCCATGACCCTCGACCAGCACCGCGGCGGCTCGGGCGAGCCGCTCGTCCTCGTACACGGAATCGGTCACACCTGGCGCGGCTTCATCCCGATGCTGCCGCTGCTCGAACCCCGTTTCGACGTGCTCGCGGTGGACCTCCCCGGCTTCGGCCACTCGCCGCCGCTGAACAACGGCCGGGCGCCCACGCCCGAGGTCTTGGCCGACGCGGTGGAGGAGGCGATGGACGCCGCCGGCTTCGGCACCGCCCACGTGGCCGGCAACTCGCTGGGCGGCTGGATCGCCCTCGAGCTCGCCCGCCGCGGCCGGGCCCGCACCTGCACCGCGCTGTCGCCCGCGGGTCTGGCGCACCGGCGCGAGCGCGACCTCGCGCGCTCGGTCCTGCTGTCCATGCGCTGGCTGGCCCAGAACGCGCCGGCGCCCGAGCCGCTGCTGCGCAACCCGGTCACGCGGGCGATCTTCGCCGGCCCGACGCTCGGCAGGCCGTGGCGGTGCGAGCCGGACGACCTGATCGAGCAGACTCGCCTGTTCGCCGACGCACCGGGCTTCGACGCCACCCTGACCCACACCCTCGATCGCCAGGTGGCCGGCCTGCCGGAGATCAGCTGCCCCGTGCTGGTGCTCTGGGGAACGAAGGACGTGATCCTGATCCCGCGCCAGGGGCGCCGCTTCGAGCGGCTCATCCCCGGCTGCGAGCTGCGCTACCTGAAGGGCCTGGGCCACGTGCCCATGTCGGATGACCCCGAGCTCCTGGCCGGGGCCATCACCGAGTTCGCTCTCGGCGGGGCTAGGCCTGAGCCGCGTTCGCCCGTGCGGCCCGCAGCGGCGCCGGCGTAAGCGCGGCGGCCACGATCACCAGCACGAAGGCGAAGCTCTGAAGCACGATGCCGACGGTGGTGCCCGGCATCGGGTCGCCGAACACGAGGATCCCGCCGCTGATGGCCGTCACGTTGGCGGCCGCGCTCGTGAGCGTGATCACCGGAACGGCCTCACCCTTCTGCAGCCCTCGCGCCGATGCGTAGAAGGCGATCACCGAGGCGAGCACGCAGGTGAGCAGCCAGGGCGAGACCATTCCGAGCACGCCCTCCTGACCCATCGAGGTGGTGAGCGCCTTGATGGCCACGTCGGAGACGCCGAAGAGGATGCCCGCCGCGGTGCCCAGCATCACGCCGTGATGCTCGTGTGAGCCGAGCTTCTTGGACAGGACGAGGGCCGTACCGAGCACCAGCAGTGCCGACTCGAAAGCGATCATGCCCGCGAGCGAGTAGCTCGAGTGGCCCCCGCCGCTGGTGGGCAGGGTCACGGCGAGCAGGACGAGCCCGAGCGCGGTGAGGCCGACTCCGGCCCACTGGCGGGTGCCCACCGAGCAGCCGAAGAAGCGCTCGGCCAGGACGGTCAGGAAGACGAGGCCACCGGCGATCACGGCCTGGACGATCGACAGCGGGGCCATGGCGAGGGCGCCCACGTGGAAGATCCAGGCGATCAGCGCGACCAGCATGCCGACCGCGAACCACTTCGAGCGGAAGAGGCCCACGGCGCTGGCCACGGGATGCTTGAGCGACACGTCGGGCGCGGCGCAGGCGCCGCGATGCTTGAGGAGGAAGCCGACGTTGGTGGCGAATGCGCACAGCAACGCAAGCACGATTCCGAGTTGGAGCATGAGTTATCTAAGGAGTGTGGTCTGGTTCAGCGTTCTAGGGGAAAGGCGGACTCCCCCATCCGATAGTTCGTCCTATCGGCCCCCACGCCTCCCGCTTGAACGAGAAGGCGCCTAAGTCGTCAACCTAATGGCTGCCCGTCAACGGCAAAACGAAACTTTGCAACAACACACACACGACACACGACCAATCCTGTTCCTCGACGTGGACGGGGTGATCAGCCTCTTCGGGTTCCGACCCGGAGAGGACACCCTGCCCGGCCCCCTGCACTGGATTGACGGTGTCGCTCACTGCATCCCCGAGGACAACGGGGCGAGACTGGTCAGGCTAGCTGAAGGGTTCGACCTTGTTTGGGCAACCGGGTGGGAGGAACGCGCCAATGATCATCTGCCGTGGCTGCTCAAGCTGCCCTTCCGCAGCCTGCCGGTGCTCACCTTCGACGGCCGCGCCGTGTTCGGCTCGGCCCACTGGAAGCTCGACGCGATCGAGGAATACGCGTATCAGCGCCCGGCTGCCTGGGTCGACGACAACCTCGACGAGGAGTGCCGGGAGTGGGCGGCAATGCGCGCCGTGCCCACCCTGCTGGTGGAGACGAGTCCCGCGGTCGGGCTCACCGACGAGCACGTGACGCAGTTGCTCGACTGGGCGGCCGGCCTGCGCCAGGCATGATGTAGGGCGTGGGGTCGAGAGGCCGCTGGCAGCGACTAGCGCAAGACGGGCCGCCCGAAGGCGGCCCGTCCGAGACTTGCGTGCGGCGTAACCGGCGCTAGGACTCCGACTTGCCGTCCCGGTCGGCCGGCAGGTCGGCCAGGTCGCCGAAGGCGTCCGCGCCGTCGTCGCCGTTGCCGAAGCCGAAGCCCTCGATCTCACCTGACTCCGAGAGGCCGAGCAGCTCGGACTCCTCGAGCATGGTGAGCTCCTCGGGGGTGTGGCGGCGGATCGGCTCCGTCGGCTCGATCTCGAGCCGGCGGTAGCGGCGAAGGCCCGTGGCCGCCGGGATCAGCTTCCCGATGATCACGTTCTCCTTCAGGCCGAGCAGCCGGTCCGTCTTGCCCTCCAGGGCGGCGTCGGTGAGCACCTTGGTCGTCTCCTGGAAGGAGGCCGCACTCAGGAACGAGTCCGTGGCCAGCGAGGCCTTGGTGATGCCGAGGATGATCTCCTCGTACTCGGCCTCTTCCTTCTTGGCCTTCTTGACGGCGGCATTCGCATCGATCATCTCGTTGCGATCCACGAACTGCCCGGGCAGATAGCCCGCGTCGCCCTTCTGGTCGACCCGGACCTTCTTCATCATCTGCCGGACGATGACCTCGATGTGCTTGTCGTTGATGTCCACGCCCTGTGAGCGGTACACCTTCTGGACTTCCTTGACGAGGTACACCTCGGTGGCGGTCCGCCGCTCGGGCTGGGTCTCGCCGCCGTAGGCGAGCAGGTCGTGGGGGTAGATCGAGCCCTCGTTGAGCTGATCGCCCTCCTTGACCTTCTGGCCCTCGTCCACGAGCAGGTGGGTCCGGCGCCCGAACGAGTAGGCGTGCTCCTCGCCCGCGGCGTCGGTGATGATCACCTTGCGGCCCTTCTCGGTGTCCTCGATGTGCGCCGTGCCGGGCTCCTTCACGAGCTCGGCCTGGCCCTTCGGCTTGCGTGCCTCGAACAGCTCCACCACGCGCGGGAGACCGTGCGTGATGTCCGCTCCCGCCACACCGCCGGTGTGGAAGGTCCGCAGGGTGAGCTGCGTGCCGGGCTCGCCGATCGACTGCGCGGCGATGATGCCCACCGCGTCGCCGATGGCGACCTCCTTGCCCGTGGCGGGGGCAACGCCGTAGCAGTGCTGGCACAGCCCCTCGGCCAGGCACTTGAGGACCGAGCGCACCGGAACGGCCGCGCCCTCCTCCTCGCCGAAGGCCTCGACGATGATGTCCACGTGCGCGCTCGTGATGAGCTCGTCCTTGTCCACCAGAGCCCGCCCGCGCTTGGTCTTGATCGCCTGGGCGGTGTAGCGGCCCTCGAGCTGCGTGTTCGCCCGGCCGTCCTCGCCGAACACCGGCATCTCGATGAACCCCTTGGTGCCGCAGTCGTCCTCGCGCACGATCACGTCCTGCGCCACGTCCACGAGCCGCCTGGTGAGGTAGCCCGAGTCCGCGGTGCGCAGCGCGGTGTCCGCGAGGCCCTTGCGGGCGCCGTGGGTGGAGATGAAGTACTCGAGCACGGTCAGGCCTTCCATGAAGTTGGCCTTGATCGGACGCTCGATGATCTCGCCCTTCGGGTTGGCCATGAGGCCGCGCATGCCGGCCAGCTGACGGATCTGCTTGAACGAGCCGCGAGCGCCTGAGTTGGCCATCATGAAGATGGGGTTCAGACGGTCGAGGTTGTCCTGCATCGCCTCGCCGACCTCGTCGGTGGCCGCGGTCCACTTCTCGATGACCGCGTCCTTGCGCTCCTCCTGGGTGATCAGGCCCATGTCGTACTGGTCCTGAATCTCCGCGACGAGCTTCTCGTAGCGCTCGAGGATCTCCTCCTTCGTCGGCGGGATCACCACGTCGTTCTTCGAGATGGTGATGCCGGCCTGGGTGGCGAAGTGGAACCCGAGGTCCTTGAACGCGTCGAGCACCAGCGCGGTGGCGTAGGGCCCGTGCAGGGTCACGAGGTCCTCGATCACCTTGTTCATGTCCCGCTTGCGCAACGGGGTGTTCACGAACTCGTAGGTGGTCGGGTCGTACTCCTCGCCCAGCGTCTCCTCCAGCGCGCGCTCGATGCGCTCGTTGAAGATGATCCGCCCCACCGTGGTGAGCGTGTGCTCGGTGTGGTGGCGGCGCCGGTACTCGGACAGGTCGTGCAGCGACACGGCCTTGGACTCGTAGGACAGCTCCGCCTCCTGCGCCGACCGGAACACGTGCGGCCGCTGGCCGTGCTTCTTCTCGTCCCACTTGCCGGCCTTCTCCAGCTCCTGCAGCTCGGTGAGCTCCTGCTCGTCCGGGCCGTAGGTCAGGTAGTAGGAGCCCAGCACCATGTCCTGGGTGGGCGTGGCGAGCGGGGCGCCGTGCGCCGGCGACAGGATGTTGTTCGCCGACAGCATGAGCAGCCGCGCCTCGGCCTGAGCCTCGGCGGACAGCGGCACGTGCACGGCCATCTGGTCGCCGTCGAAGTCGGCGTTGAACGCGTGACACACCATCGGGTGCACCTGGATGGCCTTGCCCTCCACGAGCACCGGCTCGAACGCCTGGAGACCCAGGCGGTGGAGCGTCGGGGCGCGGTTGAGCAGGACCGGGTGCTCCTGGATGACCTCCTCGAGGACGTCCCAGACCTCGGGGATCATCGAGTCGACCATCTTCTTGGCGGCCTTGATGTTCTGCACCGACTTGCGCTCGACGAGCCGAGCCATGATGAACGGCTTGAACAGCTCGAGTGCCATCAGCTTGGGCAGTCCGCACTGATGGATGCGCAGCTCCGGGCCGGCCACGATGACCGAGCGGCCCGAGTAGTCCACGCGCTTGCCGAGCAGGTTCTGGCGGAAGCGTCCCTGCTTGCCCTTGAGCATGTCGCTCAGTGACTTGAGCGGGCGGTTGCCCGGGCCGGTCACGGGGCGGCCGCGGCGGCCGTTGTCGAACAGCGCGTCGACGGCCTCCTGCAGCATCCGCTTCTCGTTGTTGACGATGATCTCGGGCGCGCCGAGGTCGAGCAGCCGCTTGAGCCGGTTGTTCCGGTTGATCACGCGGCGGTAGAGGTCGTTGAGGTCCGACGTGGCGAAGCGGCCACCGTCGAGCTGCACCATCGGGCGCAGCTCCGGCGGGATCACCGGGATGGCCTCGAGGACCATGTCCTCGGGCCTGTTGTCCGAGTTGATGAAGGCCGACACGACCTTCAGCCGCTTGACCGCGCGGGACTGCTTCTGGCCCTTGGCCGTCTTGACCTGGTCCTCGAGCTCCTCGCGCTCCGCGTCGAGATCCACCTGCTGGAGCAGGTCGCGCACCGCCTCGGCGCCCATGCCGCCGCGGAAGTACTCGCCCCAGCCGAACGGCGACCCGAAGCGGTCCTTGAGCTCGCGGAAGAGCGTCTCGTCGGCCACCACCTGCTTGGGCTCCATCGTCTGGAACAGCTCCCAGGTCTGGCGGATCCGCTCGATGCCGTCCTCGTAGTACGCCTCGGTGTCGGAGATGTCCGCCTCGAACTGCTTGCGGAGCTCCTTCTCCATCTTCTGGCGCTCGTCGTCGGACAGCTTCTTGAGGTTGATCTCGAGCGTGTCGGCCCAGAGCAGGTCGTCGTCGGAGAAGCTCTTCTGGTCCCCGGTCGAGAGGTAGTTCACGCGCCGCTCGAGCGCCTCGCGCAGCTCCAGCACGCGCTCCTCGCGCTCGCCCTCGTACGACGTGATCGTCTTGTCGATCTCCGTCTCGAGCCGGCCGAGGTCCTTCTGGCGGGCCTCGTCGTCCACCCACGTCACGATCGACGCGGCGAAGTAGAGGACCTTCTCGAGCTCCTTGGGAGCCATGTCGAGCAGGTAGCCGATCCGGCTCGGCACACCCTTGAAGAACCAGATGTGCGAGACGGGGGCGGCCAGGTCCACGTGGCCCATGCGCTCACGGCGCACCTTGGAACGCGTGACCTCCACGCCGCAGCGCTCGCAGACGATGCCCTTGTAGCGGACGCGCTTGTACTTGCCGCAGTAGCACTCCCAGTCCTTGGTCGGACCGAAGATGCGCTCGCAGAAGAGCCCGTCCTTCTCGGGCTTGAGCGTCCTGTAGTTGATGGTCTCCGGCTTGGTGACCTCTCCCGAGGACCAGGACCGGATTTGCTTGGACGACGCCAGGCCGATGCTGATGGCGTCGAAGTTGTTGATGTCGATCATTCGGTCCCTTACTCCTCAATCATTTCTGCGTCCTGCGCCTTGGCGGTCTCTGCGGTCTGTCCGCCCTCGCCCTCGGCCTCCACCTTCTCCTCGGCCTCGTCGGCCGCGTCACCGTCGGTGGCTCTGACCCCCGAGAGGTCGATGCCGAGCTCCTCGGCGGCCCGCAGGAGGTCGTCGTCCTCGTCGCGCATCTCCACGCCGGCGCCCTCCTCGGAGCGCACGTCCACGTCGAGCGCGAGCGACTGCATCTCCTTCAACAGCACCTTGAACGACTCCGGGATGGAGGGCTCGGCGATGTTCTCGCCCTTGACGATCGCCTCGTAGGCCTTCACGCGGCCGACCGTGTCGTCGGACTTGATCGTGAGCATCTCCTGGAGGGTGTACGCCGCGCCGTAGGCCTCGAGCGCCCACACCTCCATCTCGCCGAAGCGCTGGCCACCGAACTGCGCCTTGCCGCCCAGCGGCTGCTGGGTGACGAGCGAGTAGGGGCCGGTGCTGCGCGCGTGGATCTTGTCGTCCACGAGGTGCAGCAGCTTCAGGATGTACATGTAGCCGACGGTGACGGTCTCCTCGTACGGCTCGCCGGTGCGCCCGTTGTAGAGCTGCACCTTGCCCGAGCAGCGGATGCCCTCCCGCCGGGACTTGTCGACCTCGAAGTTGATCCCGCGCGGGGTCCCCTTCTCCTCCGCCCAGCGCACGAGCGCCTCGTCCACGTCCTCCACGGTCGCGCCGTCGAACACCGGCGTGGCCACGTTCACCCGGGCCCCGGTCTTCGAGGCCTCCTTGTAGGCGTCCGAGCCGTCGTCGTACCAGCCGTTCCCGGCCACCCACCCGAGGTGGGTCTCCAGGATCTGGCCCAGGTTCATGCGGCTCGGCACGCCGAGCGGGTTGAGGATGACGTCGACCGGGGTGCCGTCCTCCAGGTGCGGCATGTCGGCCTCGGGCACGATCTTCGAGATCACGCCCTTGTTGCCGTGGCGGCCGGCGAGCTTGTCGCCCTCGGCGATCTTGCGCTTCTTCGCCACATACACGCGCACGAGGTCGTTGACCCCGGGCGGCAGGTCGTCGTCGTTGTCGCGGCTGAAGGTCTTGACGTCGATCACCACGCCACCCTCGCCGTGCGGCACCTTCAGCGAGGTGTCGCGGACCTCGCGCGCCTTCTCCTTGAAGATCGCGCGGATCAGCTTCTCCTCGGCGGTCAGCTCGGTCTCGCCCTTGGGCGTGACCTTGCCGACGAGCAGGTCGCCCGAGCCCACCTCGGCGCCGATGCGGACGATGCCGCGGTCGTCGAGGTTGCGCAGCGACTCCTCGCTGCGGTTCGGGATGTCGCGGGTGATCTCCTCGTCGCCGAGCTTCGTGGTGCGGGCGTCGATCTCGTACTCCTCGATGTGAATCGAGGTGAGCTCGTCGTCCTTCACGAGGCGCTCGGAGATGATGATCGCGTCCTCGAAGTTGTAGCCCTCCCAGGACATGAAGGCCACCAGGCAGTTCTTGCCGAGAGCCAGCTCGCCCTTGTCGGTCGAGGAGCCGTCGGCCAGCACCTGGGCCTTCTTGACCCGCTCGCCCGGGTCGACCAGCGGCTTCTGATGGATCAGCGTGCCCTGGTTCGAGCGCATGTACTTCTCGAGCGGGTACTCGTCCTTGCCGTCGTTGGTGTCGATGACGATCCGCTCGGCGTCCACGTAGGAGACCGTCCCGCCGTTGCCGGCGAGCACGACGTCGCCGGTGTCGACGGCCGCGCGGGTCTCCATGCCGGTGCCCACCAGCGGCGACTCGGTCTTGAGCAGCGGCACGGCCTGGCGCTGCATGTTCGAGCCCATCAGGGCGCGGTTGGCGTCGTCGTGCTCGAGGAACGGGATCAGCGCCGTGGCCACCGACCAGATCTGGTTCGGCGACACGTCCATCAGGTCCACGTCCTTGGGCGCCGCCAGCACCAGCTCGCCCTCGCGCGTGCGGCATTCCACCTGCGGGCCCCTGAGCTTGCTCGACTTCGCGTCCAGCTCGGAGTTGGCCTGCGCGATGACCATGTCCTCTTCCTGGTTGGCGTCCAGGTGAACCACCTTGTTGGACACCACGCCGCCCTCCACCACTCGGTAGGGCGTGGTCACGAAGCCGAACTCGGACACCTCGGCGAAGCTCGAGAGCGACCCGATCAGGCCGATGTTCGGGCCCTCCGGGGTCTCGATCGGGCACATACGGCCGTAGTGGGTGGGGTGCACGTCGCGCACCTCGATGGGCGCGCGCTCGCGCGTGAGGCCACCCGCGCCCAGCGCGCTCAGGCGCCGGCGGTGGGTCAGCCCGGCCAGCGAGTTGGTCTGGTCCATGAACTGGCTGAGCTGCGAGGAGCCGAAGAACTCCTTCTGCGCCGCCACCACGGGCCGGATGTTGATGATGGTCTGCGGCGTGATCGTGTCCGCGTCCTCGGTGGTGAGGCGCTCGCGGACGACCCGCTCCATGCGGTAGAGGCCGATCCGGAAGGCCTCCTGGATCAGCTCGCCCACGGTGCGCAGGCGCCGGTTGCCGAAGTGCTCGTACTCGTCGAGGCGGTCGGCCACGGGCTCGCGCGGCAGCGAGATCGCCTCGGCCGCGAAGTCCTTGATCGGCTCCTCCTCGCCCGCGTCGCCCTCGTACATGCCCGACTCGGGGATGCCGAGCTCGCGCGGGAGGGCGATCAGCTCCTTGATCAGCTCGATCATGTCCCGCGGGGTGAGCGTGCGGGTGTCGAGCTTCTCGTCGATGTGGAGCCGGCTGTTGAGCTTGTAGCGGCCCACGCGCGTGAGGTCGTAGCGCTTGGGGTCGAAGAACAGCTGGTTGAGCAGGTTCTTCGCCGCGTCGATCGAGGGCGGCTCGCCCGGACGCTGCTTCTTGAACAGCTCGATCAGGGAGCCGTCCTCGGACTTCGTGACCTCGGTGTCGGCGTCGAGCGTCAGCCGCATGTAGAGGCTGTCGTCGAACAGGCCGAGGATCTCCTCGTCGGTGCCGGTCCAGGTCTCGGGCACGTACTTGCCCTCGCGCAGCGTGTCGCCCATCGCGCGCAGGAGGACGGTGACCGGCAGCTTGCGCTTGCGGTCGATCCGGACGTAGACGCGCCCCTTCTTGTCGATCTCGAGCTCGAGCCACGAGCCGCGGGCCGGCATCAGGTTCGCGATGAAGACCTGCTTCTCGCGGTCCTTGGGCTCCATCACGTAGGCGCCCGGGGAGCGAACGAGCTGCGTGACCACCACGCGCTCGGTGCCGTTGATGATGAACGTGCCCCAGTCGGTCATCCAGGGGAAGTCGCCCATGAAGACGGACTGCTCGCGGATCTCGCCGGTCTCGCGGTTCTGGAAGGCGACCTTCACCGTCAGGGGTCGCGCGTAGGTGAGGTCCTTCTCGCGACACTCGCTGATGGGAGCGACGGGCTCGTCGAAATGAATGTCCTCGAAGACCACGGCCAGGTTGCCGGTGTAGTCCTCGATCGGAGAGACGTCGTCGATGGTCTCACGGAGACCACCCTTCTCCGTGTCCACCAGCCACTCGAACGAGCGGCGCTGGATGTCGATCAGGTTGGGAACTTCGAGTGCGTTCTCGAGGCGGGAGAACGAGCGGCGGGTACGAGCAGCGTCAACGCGTGCCAAGACGGCAACTCCTTCGAGTCAGTTGAGACAACGGCGGGCGAGGGCGAAACGGGCGCAAAGCGCGACCGACCAGAATAGCAGACCGAAGCCCGCCCCCACAAGGGGCGGTTGCGCGCCCACGCGTGGTGGGCTCGCCCGGCCATCACGGACCCCGTCCCGAGGCGCCGAGAGTATGTGTCGGCGCGGCTAACGAGGGACGGCTACGGCTATAGGCCGACGGCCAGGATAGCGGCTATTCGTTCATTTGGGCTCGCGCAGCCAGGGCCACCATCGCCGCCGAGTACAACGAGTGGGGCACGCGGAAGCTGCGGCGCGTCAGCGGGCGCAGCAGGGTCACGCCGGTGCCCACGGCCAGGTCGCGGGCGAAATGGGCCAGCCCGCCGGCGGCCGCGCCCCGCGCGTACTCCCCGAGCGGTCCTCTGGCCGCGGCGCCGATCAGGGCCGGGAGGGCCAGGGCCAGCAGGCCGTGGGTGACCGGCCGGGGATCGTCCACCTGGGGCAGCGTGCGCGAGAACAAGAGCGGGACGTGGTCCACGTCGGGCAGCACCGAGCCGGCCATGAAGCCGGCCGACCACTCGGGCGAGCGCTCGGGGAGATTCAGGAGCACCAGGGCGCCGGTGGCCACGTGGGCGGGCTCGTCGAACACGCCGACCAGGAGCCACGGCGGGCGGGCGTGCCGGATCGTCAGGTCCGCGGCCAGCACCGTGGTCACCGCCGCGAGCGCGATCGTCCGGCGGCTCACCGGCTCTGGTACGAGATCAGCTCGAGCAGGCTGCCGTCGGGGTCGCGGAAGTAGACGCTCGTGCCCTCGTCGCGGCCGCCGTAGCGAGTGACCGGTCCCTCCTCGATCTCCACCTCGTGGGCGTTCAGATGCTCTTGGGCCGTCTCGATCGGCCCGTCCCACACGAGGCAGAGGTCGGCGCCGCCGGGCTCGGCAGGCCGCTGCGCAATCGGGTGCGGGTCCATGCCGGGCCCATGGACGTTCAGCTGCTGGTGCACCGAAGCGGTAGTGCCGTGACGGCCCACCGTCGCCCTTGTCGATCAGCTCCGCGCCGAGCACGTCGCGGTAGAACGCGTTCGAGCGCTCCCAGTCGGAGACGTGGATCACCACGTGGTCGAGGCGAGGCGGCGCTCTCACGCCGCGGAATGCTACGGGCGCTCAGCGTGGCGGCGCTGCCACCGCCGCGACGGGTCGGCTCGGCGGCGGCCAGCAGCGCGGCCGCGCCGGCGGAACTCGATCGCGGTGACCGCGCCGATCTCCTCCATCGGCTCGCCGAAGGTGTGGCCGTAGTGCTGGCGAGCGCCTGGCCCTCGGCCGACGCGATGAAGGCGGGCTCCGCCGTCGTTCCCGTGTCCATGTTGCGCTCGACCGCCCGCGGCCGCGCGATCGCCTGCGGCAGAGTCGCGTTCAGGTCGAGCCGCTCCAGCAGCACCTGGAGCACGGTAGCCCGGGATGGTCGAGCCGCCCGGCGAGCCGATGGCGATGTAGGGCTTGCCGTTGCGCGTGACGATCGTCGGGCTCATCGAGCTGCGCGGGCGCTTCTTGCCGTCGGCGCGGTTGGGGGCGGTGGTCGAGTCGAACTCGAAGTCGGTGAGCTCGTTGTTGAGCAGGAACCCGTAGCCCGGGCACCACGATCCCGTTGCCGCCGGTGGACTCGATGGTGAAGGTGTACGACACCACCGTGCCCTCCTTGTCCGACACCACGAGGTGGGTGGTCGACTGGCGGGGATGGGAGACGGTGGCCGACTGGCCGGCCGCCGCGCCTGATGTCGTCGGGGTCGCCGGGCTCCACCGGGCTGGTGGCCGCCCGAGTGGGATTGATCAGCGCGCGCCGCTGGGCGGCGAAGCTGTCGGAGAGCAGACCTCGCAGCGGCACGTCGAAGAACTCGGGGTCGGCCAGGAACGCGCGCGCGGTCGGCGTAGGCGAGCCGCTCGGACTCGAGCAGCAGGTGGAGCGCGCGGGTGCGGTCGGCCGCGAGGTCGCCGTAGCCCTCCAGGATGTTGAGGACCTCGCCCACTGTGCTCCCGCCGCTCGACGGCGGTGCCATGCCCCACACGTCGAGTCCGCGGTAGCGCACGCGGGTCGGCTTGCGCCGGATCGCCTCGTAGCTGCGAGGTCGGAGAGCTCGAGCAGCCCCGGGCGCCAGACGTGGTCGGCCGTCGGGGGCGATCGGAGGCTTCTGGGCGGCGGCGACGATGGCCTTCGCCAGGTCGCCGCGGTAGAAGGCGCGGGCGCCCCCGTCGGCGATCAGCTTGTAAGTGCGGGCGAGGTCGCGGTTGCGCAGCCGGTGGCCGACGTCGCGCGGGGTGCCGTCCGCGTCGAGGTAGAGGGCGGCGGTCGACGGAACGTCGTCGAACCACGGGACGGCGGCCTCGGTCTGGGAGACGAAGGTCTCGTCGACGGCGAAGCCCCGGCGCGCGGTGCGGATACCGGGCCTCGAGCGATCTTCTTCAGCGACCAGGTCCCGTACTGGTCGAGCGCCCTGTCCCAGCCGGCAACCGTCCCGGGCACACCGGCCGACAGCCCGCTCCAGCGCGCCGGGGCGAACTCCAGCGGGGTGCCGTTCTCGATGAACGAGTCGGGCCGCATCGCGGCCGGCGACTCCTCGCGGGAGTCGATGGTCGTGACCTTCCCGCCCGGCGTGCGGATGACCATGAACCCGCCACCGCCGATCCCGCACGAATAGGGCTCGGTTACGCCAAGTACGGCGGCCGCGGCCACCGCGGCGTCGACCGCGTTGCCGCCCCGGCGCAGTGTCCGGATGGCGGCCTTGGTGCCCTTCAGGTCAACCGTGGCGGCGGCGCCGTCGCGGCCGGCGGCGGTCGCCTGCTTGGTGGTTGCGCCCCTGTCGGCAAGCGCGATCTGAGGATCGAACAGGACCACGGCCACCATCGCGGCGAGAAGAAGTCGGACGATCAGGACGGTGTCTGTGCGCTGGGCGGCCACTGTCCTCGGCGTACCCGGACACGGGCAGCGATATGCCCGCGGGCGCGTCCGGGCCGAGGTTTGGCGACCGAACCTCTCAACCAAAAAACTCGTTTGCCGGCTGATCAGCTGACAAACGAGTTTCTTTGATCGGTACTCAGGACACGGGCGCGACGCGATCGCTCGCGCGGGCGCGCTACTTCAGCTCGACGCTGGCGCCGGCCTCCTCGAGCTCGCCCTTGAGCTTGTCGCCCTCCTCGCGGTCCACGCCCTCGCGGATCGGCTTGGGAGCCTCGTCCACGAGCGCCTTGGCCTCCTTGAGGCCGAGACCGGTGGCGGCGCGCACGACCTTGATCACCTGGATCTTCTTGTCGCCGGCACCGGTGAGGACGACGTCCACGGTGGACGACTCCTCCTCCTCCGCGGCGCCATCGCCGGCCGCGGCGCCCGCCGGCGCAGCGGCGGCGACCGCGGTCGCGGACACGCCGAACTCTTCCTCGAGCGCCTTGATCAGCTCAGACAGCTCGAGTACGGACATCTTCTTGATCTCTTCGATCAGTTCAGTTGCAGTGGCCATGGGCCCTCCTTACTCCTTCTCTTCGCCCTCGGAGGGCGCTTCAGTCGTGTCACTTTCATCGCCCTCGGAGGCGTCCCCCGCGGGGGCCTCGTCGGCGGGCTCGGATTCATCGGCGGAGGCGTCCGCTCGGGCTCGGGCTCGGGTTCCGGCTCGGCGCGGCCTCGGCCTCCGGCTCGGCTCGGCGGCCGCACCCCCCACCGGCACCATCCCCTCGTCGGCGATCTGCTTCAGCTGGATCGCCAGGCCGGAGATGAGCGCGTTCAGGCCTCGCACCAGACCGGTGATCGGCGAGGCGATGACCCCGACGAGCTGGCCGTGGAGCACATCGAGCGCCGGGAGTCGCGAGAGCTCGGTGAGCTGCTCCACCGTCAGCGGCTCGCCGCTCATCACGCCGCCCTTGAACCCGAGCATCCCGTGGTCGCGGTTGAACTGGGCGAGCGCCTTGGCCGCCAGGGCCACGTCGCCGTCGGCGGCCACGAAGGTGAACGCCGTCGGCCCCTCGAGGATCGGCTTGAGGGTGTCGGCGCCCGCCTCGCCGGCCGCCCGCTCGGTCAGGGTGTTCTTGACCACCCGGAAGCGAGCACCGGCTTCATTGAGCCGGGTGCGCAGCTCGGCCGCCTGGGGCACCGAGATGCCGCGGTAGTCGACGGCGAAGACCGCCTCCGATTCCTTGATCTGGGCGGCCACCTCCTCGATGACCGCTGCCTTCTGGTCTCTGTCCATGTCGTTCCGTTCTCTTGAATCAAATGAGCCCGCACGCAGGCGGGCTCACGGAACGAACCGGATCGGGACCGGTCCTGCTCTGCTCGCTCCACCTGTCCCGGACTTACGGTCGCCGGGGGTCTCGGGCGGAAAGCTTTGAAGGGTCAGGCTACCGCGACCGTCTCCTCCACGATCCCGCGCGTGCGCGAGGGGTCGATCTTGATGCCGGGGCTCGCGCTCGTGGTGAGCGTCACCGTCTGCAGGTAGCGCCCCTTGGCCGACGCCGGCTTGGACTTCAGGATCTCGTCCAGCAGGGCCGCGTAGTTCTCGAGCAGCACCTGGCCGTCGAAGCTGAGCTTGCCGATCGGCAGGTGCACGATCGCGTGGCGGTCGGTGCGGTACTCGATCTTGCCCGCCTTCGACTCCGACACCGCCTTGGCCACATCCATCGTGACCGTGCCCACCTTCGGGTTGGGCATCTTGCCCTGCGGCCCGAGGATGCGGCCGAGCTTGCCCACCACCGGCATCATGTCCGGGGTGGCGATGGCCACGTCGAAGTCGGTCCAGCCGCCCTCGACCCGCTCGGAGAGATCCTCGGCGCCCACCACGTCCGCGCCGGCCTCCTCGGCCTCGCGGGCCTTGTCGCCTCGAGCGAACACGGCCACGGTCATCTCCTTGCCGAGCCCGTGCGGGAGGGAGATCGTGCCGCGCAGCTGCTGGTCGGCGTGGCGCACGTTGAGGCCGGTGCGGATGTGCACCTCAACGGTCTCGTCGTACTTGGCCGCCTCGAACTCCTTGATGATCTGCACCGCCTCGTTGGGCGGGTAGAGGTGCTCGCGGTCGACCTTCTCCAGGTTGTTGCGGTAGCGCTTGCCGTGCTTGGCCATGATTATCTGACGTCCACGCCCATCGAGCGCGCGGTGCCCTCGATGATCTTGGCGGCCTGGTCGATGTCATGCGCGTTGAGGTCGGGCATCTTCTGCTCGGCGATCGCGCGCACCTGGGCCTGCGAGATCGTGCCGACCTTGTTGCGGTTGGGCTCGCCCGAGCCCTTGTCGAGGCCGATGGCCTGCTTGATCAGCACCGCGGCGGGCGGCGTCTTGGTGATGAAGGTGAACGAGCGGTCCTCGTAGACCGTGATCTCCACCGGGATGATCGTGCCGGTGTCCTGCTGGGTCTGGGCGTTGAACGCCTTGCAGAACTCCATGATGTTCACGCCGTGCTGGCCCAGCGCAGGACCGACCGGCGGAGCCGGGTTGGCCTGTCCGCCGGGGACCTGCAGCTTGATGAGAGTCAGAACCTTGCGAGCCATGCTTAGACCTTCTTGACCTGGTCGAACCCGACCTCCACCGGCGTCTCCCGGCCGAAGATCGAGACGAGGACCTTGAGCTTAGCTGCGTCCTCGTTGATCTCTGAGATCTCGCCCGAGAAGTCCGACAGCGGTCCGGAGACCACCTTCACGGTCTCGCCCATCGAGAACTGAGCGCGGGTGCGCGGGCGCTCGGCGGTCTCGCGGTGGAGCAGGCGATCGACCTCACCCTGGTTGAGCGGCACCGGGTTGTTGGACGCGCCGACGAAGCCCGTGACCCCCGGCGTGTTCTTGACGAGCGACCAAGAGTCGTCGGTCAGGTTCATGTTCACGAGCAGGTAACCGGGCATGGTCCGCTGCTCCTTGGTCAGCTTCTGGCCGTCCTTCATCTCCTGCACCTGCTCGGTGGGGATGACGATCTGGCGAATGGCGTTCTCCTGGCCGAGCGAGATGCGTCGGTGCTCAAGGTTCTGCTTGACCTTGTTCTCGTGACCGGAGTAGGTGTTGACTGCGTACCAGCGAAACATCAGAGAATTGCCTTGATCAGTTCGGAGAAAATGGCGTCCAGCAGACCCAGGTAGCCGCCGGCGATGAGGACGAAGCCGAGCACAACGCCCGTGAGCGTGATGAGGGCCTGGCGATTCGGCCACTGCACCCTCTGGAGCTCGGCCCAGACTGCAATGAGGAACTGTATTACGCGCGGGCGGTGCTTGTGGCGCTCGGCCTCCTCGGCCCCGCGCCGGCCCTTGACCGCGTAGCCGGCCTCGCCCTCGCCGGCGAGCTCGCGCTCCATCTCGAGCTCTTCCTCGATCTCCTCCTCGGTGAGGTGATCGTCGGCGTCGACCTCCCAGTCCTCGATCTCGCGAATCGCCTCGTCCTCGGTGGCGGGCGTGTCTCGGTCGAGTAGGCCGCGCTCCCCGTCGAGCACCTGATCGGAGCGGCCCTCGTTCTCGGGCGGGGCGCCCGTGGCCAGCCCGGGGTCGACCCCGGGTATGCCGAGCACGCGGTCCTGGGGGACTCCCTGGTCGGTGGGCTGCTGATCCGGCTCGGTCCGCTCCGGCGGGGCGCTGCGCTCGGCCGAGCCGCCGCTCTCGCCGGCCAGGCGACGGGCACGGCGGTCGGCCTGGCGCTGCTTCGCGCGTTGACGATCTCTCGCCACGGGTCTAGCGGGTTTCCTTGTGAGGCGTGTGCTTGCCGCACCAGCGGCAGTACTTGCGAAACTCAACCCGATCCGGGTTGTTCCGCTTCGACTTTTCGGTTTGGTAGTTGCGCCGCTTGCACTCCTCGCACGCGAGGGTTACGGCGATTCGGACGTCTCCGCGAGCCATGGCTCCTGCAAAAGGTTTGGCGTGGGCGGCCGGAGGCACACGGAACTACCGCGGCCGGCCGCGAGGACGAGAGAAGTCTAGCGAGCAAGCAGGGGATTGCCGGGGGCCGTCACAGCTGCGAGACTCGAGCCTGATGGACTCGCCCCAGGAGCTCGTGGCCGACCGGTCGCCCGAGGTCCCCTCGCGCAACCTCGCGCGTATCAAAGAGGCATGGGCGGTCTTCGAGGACGCCGGGCCTGAGGCGTGCATGGAGGTTCTGCTGGGCTTCGCGCACCCCGACGTGGAGTCGCGGCCCTACTCCGCCGAGGGAACCGTCCTACGCGGGAAGAGCGAGATACGCGCCTTCTTCGAGCGGTCGGCGGACGACGGGACGCGAATCGAAGCACGGGCCCAGAGCTTCGAGGAGTCTGGCGGCAGCGTGATCGTGCGCGGCTCGATCCGCGTGTGCCACGGCGACGGCTCGTTCGCCGAGACGAAGGTCCGCTGGTATCACGACTTCGAGGATGGCCTCATCAGATCGATGGGCTGGGAACCGCGCGCGGGCGACTGACGAACCAGCCTCTCCGTACAAAGCGACGCTGACAGAGCCGCCGGGCCCGCCGCTCCATCGCCTTGAACAGGGCGTCTCCGTGGGTCCAGCCCAGCAGGTGTCCCCACTCGTGAGCGTGAAGGCGGCACCGGGTCAGTCGATCCATCGCGAGCCACTCGGTCCAGCTCAGGAACATCCCGGGTCCGCCGAGGTCGGCGCAGGCGGCGATCCGTCCGGCCGGCAGCGTGTGGGCCGGATCGCAGTAGCGGGCCATCTCGGCACCGGAGTGCGCCCACGTGTACACCACGGGAGGCGCGTGCCCCCAGACGCGTTCCGACACGCGCTCGTAGTCGGCGAGGGTTCCCGCGCTCGCCCCGGCCGGAGCCAGCCCCAGCAGGGCCAGCCCCAATCCGACGGCTGTCGCACGACGTGGGCGGGCTCGACCAAGCACGATCGAGCCGCGAGCCTGACCGACCCGTCGGCCGGACCGAGCCGTATGCCACGACCGCCTGCTTTAGTGCCGGTCATGAAGCGGGCCATCTCCACCCTCACACTGACGCTCACCGCCGTGGCGATCGGCTGCGGTGGCGGCGAGAGCGACGAGGATCAGGTGAGGGGAACGATCGAGACCTTCGCGGCAGCGAACCTCGACGAGGATTGGTCCGGCGCCTGCGACCAGCTGACCGACGAGGCCAAGAAGGCGCTGTCGGACGCCGGCCAGCTGTTCGGCGGCGAGGGCTGCGCCGGAGTCCTCAAGGCGGCCATCTCTCAGGCCAGCCCCGCCGAGCTCAAGAAGGAGTTCGGGGACCTGAAGATCAGCAACATCAAGGTCGACGGCGACAACGCGACGGTCAAGGTCAACGGCGAGAACGTCCGGGTGGTCAAGCAGGGCGAAGCCTGGCTGCTGGACTTCAACCCGACGGGCTGAGGTCCGAACCGCGCCCTCTCAGGGACGCTCGCGCTGCGACGGCCCGACGTGCTTGGCCAGCCAGCGCACCAGTGGCTGGGTGCTCTCCAGCTCCGAGCGGACCCGCTTGTCGGCTGTTCGCTTGTGTATCCACGGCTTCAGCTCATGCCGGCGGTAGACAGCCAGCTCCTTCATGCGCAGCCGCTCGATCCGCGGATGGTCCACCGGGTAGCCCTTCGGAGCTCGCTTGAGCGCAGGCGGCGCAGGCTCCAACCCGCCTTCAGCAGCCACGCCTAGCGCCCTCTCGAACGCCGCCGCACGGCGGCCGTCGTCGATCGCCGCCCGGTAGCGCTCGAGCTGATCGGAGGCCGGCGCGTGGAGTCCGCCCGCCACGAGCAGGCCGTCGAGCGAGAGCTCGACGTAGTAGCCGCCTCCGCCGCCGTAGCCGATCGCCAGACCGAACTGCTCCTTGATCGGTGGGCGCATGTGAAACCGGGTGTCGTGGTAGGGACGGAACAGGTGCGGCTCACCGAAGGCGCTGAGCTGCGCGGCCAGCTCGCGTGCCGGCTCGACCAGGTAGGAGTCGTACCGGCCGCGGTTGGCCTTGAACCAGTCGCGGTCGTTGTTGCGCTCCAGGTCCTGAAGGAACTCGATCGCCTCGGGAGGCCACATGGCGGAGAGCCGACGAGGGGACTCGAACCCCTGACCCCCTCCTTACCATGGAGGTGCTCTACCAGCTGAGCTACGTCGGCGGGTCTTGCAGTGGGGGGAGCAGGATTCGAACCTGCGTAGGCATAGCCAACAGGTTTACAGCCTGTCTCCTTTAACCGCTCGGACATCCCCCCGAGTCTTGAGAAAGACGATTGTAGACGCGGACTCTTCGGCCGTGTGGCCCGGGATCGGCTCGCCTCGTTCGACTTCGAATTCCGCGTACTTTGGTCCGCCTAGCCTGAGCCCGGAGCCCCCCGCAACACGCCCGGACGGGATGAACCACCGACGACCGCCTCCCGTCAGCACGAACAGATAGTCGTATCGCGAGGGATCGAGTCGCTTGACCTCGCCGCTCCAGCTTCGATTCCCGCCCCGCGTGCACAGGGTCACGTCCCAGCGATCCTTGAAACAGCATGTAGAGGTCTTCACCTGTACCCGGATGAGCCGGCCCTCGACCTCGGCGATCAGATCCCAGTGACGGCTGTTTCCAACCGGCAGCGCCACCGACGCCCCCCGCGACGCCAGCCAATACATCGCCGACAGCTCTCCGATGTCACCCTGTTCCCGCGGTGTCAGCATGAGACGAACATACGTTCGGGTGCGGACGGAATGATCGAGGTACGGGAGATCGGCAAGTCCGACCACCCAGCCGCCGCCCGCGTCATCACCGACGCCCTCCTCGACGACCCCGGCTGGCTCGCCGTCGGCCCCGATCACCGCGCCCACCGGCACGCCGTGGCGCTCCGCTATCACCGCGCAGCCCTCGCGGTCACCCACCGCTATGGCGGGCCGATCTACGGCGCGTTCGGGCCCGGCGGACGGCTCGCCGGCGTGGCCGCCACCTTCGCCGCCGGCCTCTATCCGCCGCCGGCCTGGACGCTCGCCAAGTTCGTGCCGGGCTTCCTGCTCGCCGGGCCGGCGCCGATCGTGCGCGGGCTGCGCTTCTCGTCCATCCAGGACGAGGGCCACCCCAGGAGGAGCACGTCTTCCTCTGGTTTCTGGCCGTCGACCCCGGGCAGCAGCGGAGGGGCGTCGGCCGCGCCCTCCTCGCGCGCGTGTTCGAGGACGCGGCCGCGCCCGTCTACCTCGACACGAGCAATCCGGCCAACGTCCCCTACTACGCGAGCTTCGGCTTCGAGGAGACCGGGCGCGCGCCGCTCCCGCGCGGCGCCACCCTGTGGTTCATGAGGCGTCCCTGAGGCGCTGCGCCTCGGGCAGCCCCTCGAGCTTCTTCAACGTGTTGTTCTCGATCTGGCGGATGCGCTCGCGCGTGACGCCGAAGGCGCGGCCCACCTCCTCGAGCGTGCGGGCCTTCCCGCCGGCCAGCCCGTAGCGCATCTCGATCACCTCGCGCTCGCGCGGCGGCAGCACATCGAGCGCACGGCGGACGTTCTCGCGGCGCAGGTTCTCGGAGGCCAGCTCGAAGGGCGACTCGGCCGTGTCGTCCTCCACGAAGTCGCCCAGCTCCGAGTCCTCCTCCTCGCCGATCGGCTTCTCGAGCGACACCGGCAGCTGTGCGATGCGCAGGATGTCCTTGACCTCGCGCGCGGTCCACTGGAGCTCGAGGGCGATCTCCTCGGGGGTGGGTTCGCGGCCGAACTCCTGCACGAGCTGGCGCTCCACGTGCACGACCTTGTTCAGCTTTTCGACCATGTGCACCGGGATTCGGATCGTGCGGGCCTTGTCGGCGATCGCGCGCGTGACCGCCTGACGGATCCACCAGGTGGCGTAGGTGGAGAACTTGTAGCCGCGCCGGTAGTCGAACTTCTCCACCGCGCGGATCAGGCCGAGCGAGCCCTCCTGGATCAGGTCGAGGAAGGAGAGGCCACGGCCCAGATAGCCCTTGGCGATCGACACCACGAGGCGCAGGTTGGCCTCGATCATCTGCTGCTTGGCGACCATGTCGCCGCGCTCGATCCGGCGGGCCAGCGCCACCTCCTGCCCGGCGGTGAGCAGGTCCACCCGGCCGATCGAACGGAGGTAGAGCCGCAGCGAGTCCAGGCTCGGCTCCACGGTCAGATCGATCTCCGGCTTCTTGGCCGCCGCCTGCACCGGCTGCGCGCCGTCGCCGTCGGCGGGCACGGCGGCCAGGCCGCCGGGCGGCCGGCCGGCGTCGGCGGCCACGATCTCCACGCCCGAGTCCAGCAGGTGCGCCCGGAACTCCACCACCTGCTCCTTGGTTACCTCGACCTCCTCGAGGCAGGCGGCGATCTGCTCGAAGGTCAGATAGCCGCGTTCCCTTCCCTCAGCCGCGAGTCCGCGCAGCTCCTCAATCTCCAGGAATACGCGCCTCCGCCGGCTCTTCCAGAAGAGCCACGCTCACGTCCTTGACGGTCAATCCCTCACTCCTTAGACACCGCTGACGCCCCCTGAAGGGCCTGTCTCAATGTCGAGTTTTTTGGATCCGCGGGGGCACCGCGAGGGGCTGAGCTCGTTGGGCCAGGTCCAAGGCGTAACAGCCGCGGCCAGTCTACAACGCGTTTGTGCGGATTGCCCCGTGGCCCCCACTCGCTTCTCCTCCGTAAGTACAGTGGGCCATGGCCATGACAGAGCGAACCGCGCTGCTCGGCAGCGACGTCCAGGCCCGCCGTCCCTCCACCCACGTGAGCCTCTCGCGGGTGGGCGTGACCGGCGTGGAGAAGGTCATCCGCATCCGCCTGAACGGCGGCGAACAGCTCTACTACGCCGAGCTCGAGTGCTTCGTGGACCTCGGACCGGAGCAGAAGGGCGCGCACATGTCGCGCTTCGAAGAGGTCGTGAACGAGGCCATCGACGAGGTGATCCTCGGCGAGGCGTTCAAGGCCGAGACGCTCGCCGCCCACATCGCCGAGCGCGTGCGCGACCGCCAGCAGGCCCGCCGGGCGGAGGTCACGATCGCCGCCCGCTATCCCGAGCACAAGCTGGCACCCGCCTCCGGCAGTCACACCCAGGAGATCTACACGCTGTTCGGCGCGGCCGTGGCCTCAGCCTCGGGCACCCGCAGGATGGTGGGAGTCGAGGCGCAGGGCATGACCGCCTGCCCCTGCGCGCAGGAGATGGTCATGGAGCGCTCGCAGGAGCGCCTGACCGAGGCCGGCTTCAGCGACAGCGAGATCGAGCGGGTGTTCGAATCGGTGCCGGTGGCCACCCACAACCAGCGCGGCATCGGCACGCTCTACGTCGGCTGCCCCGAGGGCTGCGAGCAGGCCATCGAGGCGGCCACCCTGCTGGAGATCGTGGAGAGCTCGATGAGCTCCGAGATCTACGAGCTGATGAAGCGCTCGGACGAGGTCGAGGTGGTGGAGAAGGCCCACATGCACCCGCGCTTCGTGGAGGACTGCGTGCGCGAGATGGTGCGCATGGCCAGCGAGCGCTTCGCCTCGCTGGGCGAGCAGGCGTTCATCTCCGCGCGCCAGGAGAACCTGGAGACGATCCACAAGCACAACGTGGTGGCCGAGCGTCACGGCCTGCTGGGCGAGCTACGTCACGAGCTCGAGGAGGGCGCACGAGCTCCTCACCACGTGTCGATGCAAGAGTGGCTGCAGTCGGACGGGGCGTAGGCCCATCCTTTAAAGGATGCACGGATTTCTCATACGAACGTCCAGGGAAAGGTTTCTCTGTCAAGGTGAGGGGGAAGCCTCGCCGATGGAGACTTGGCGTATACGCAACCCGGAGGTCCCTTGACCGAGAGCCGGCACATACCCCTTTCCCAGGACGCGGCCTTGGTCGTGGCCCTGGCCGGCACCGCGATGCCGTTTGCCCACTCGTCCGAGGACGAGGCCGAGCGCTGGCTTCGCGCGCTCCGCCTGCACGGCGAGGTGGGCGCGGCGCTGCAGGGACTCGGCGTGGGCGAGGCCCCGCTCTCTGGTGACGAGGCGGCTCGCGCCGCGGCCGAACCCGACACCCCTCCGCACGGACCCGAGGTGCTCGAGACCGTGGCTCGTCGCGCCAGCGACTTCGCACACGCCCGCGGCGGCGAGACGGTGAGCACCACCGACCTCACCTACTCGGTGCTCGACGTGTACGGCGAGCTGTTCGAGCAGACGCTCTACCTGCGCGGCACGACCAGCCAGGAGCTGCTCGAGCGCCTCAGCGGCGCGAGTGCTGCGGAGGCGCCGAAGGGCTGACGGCGCTCCGGCGCCGCGCCAGGTACTCGATGCCGGCGGTGCTGCCCACGGGGCCGAGCGGGGACACGGTGGCCGCCAGCAGCGGCCACGGGAACGTGCCGCGCTTGCAGCCGTAGGCCACCAGCAGGCAGAGGATGATCCAGCCCACTCCGTGGGTCCAGCCGAGCGCCTGCTCGGCGCCCTCGCCCAGGCCGCCGATGGCCACCACGAGCAGGGCGGCGAAGATGCACACCTCGGCGATCGAGTAGATCCGCACGGCCTGGAAGTAGGACACGGCTTCTGAGACTAGGCCGGGCGCGGGCGGCGACCCGCCACGATCTGCCGTCGCACGAACAACATCCCGGCGAGACCGAGCACCACCAGCAGGACGACGGCCACGATGGCCTCCGGCGAGGTGAGGTCGCTGAGGCTGCCGCCGAGCGCGACGTAGGCGAACACCTTGGGCGCACCGCCCACCACCGTGCCCAGCCCGAGCTGACTGAAGCGCAGCTTGGTGAGCCCGGCGCTGTAGTTCACGAGGCCCCAGGGCAGGAGCGGCACGATCCTCGACTCCATCACCGCCACCGCTCCGTGCCGGGTGAGGAACTCCTCGAGCGACTTGGTTCGTTCGGGCAGCAGCCCGCCGAAGTGCTCGCCCGCCAGCCGGCGCGAGATGCCCATCTGCACGAGCGAGGCCACCGTGACCCCGACCAGCGCGAGCGGGAAGCCGGCCAGCGTGCCGAACAGCAGGCCGGTGGCGCCGGCCAGCACGGGCCAGGTGATCACGAAGTTGGCCAGCACGAAGAGCGGGATGTAGACGAGCAGCGCCCAGGCGCCGAGGTCCTCGCCGAAGTCGCGCGCCTCCTCCGGCGACGGCACCGAGCCGGTGACCAGCACGGCCACGAACAGTGTTCCCGCCACGGCTCCGAAGGTGGCGATGCGCGCGATCGCCGCTCGCCGGGAGTCCATGGCCCCAGGGTAGACCCTGGCTACTCTTCGCCGAGGTGCACACGCTCCTCGTCTACGGCCCCACCGACCGCGCCGACGCCGCGCTGCGCTCGGTCGCCCGCCGGGTGCGAGACGAGGGCCACGACCTCACGGTCGTGTCGCTCGTCATCCAGGAGCCCACGGGGTCGCCGCGCTGCTGCAGCACCAACTCCGCGCTCTGGAACGAGATCTGCCGCGACCTGGCCGGCCGCGATCTCATGCGGGCCTGGATGACCCTCGACGGCGACGACAGCGTTCGGCTCGACACGATCGCCACCCCGGCCTGGCACCCGGCCGACACCCTCACCGCCGAGGCGCTCACCCGCGGCGCGGACGAGATCGTGCTCGCCGACCCGGGTGCCAGCGGCCTCGGTCGCCTGGAGCGGCGCCGGCTGCGCAAGCGCAGCCCGCTTCCCGTCAGCGCGGGCTGAGGATCCCGGCAGGGATCGTGCCCGTGCGCATGCGCTGCGGGTGGTTGCCCACCTTGATGCGGGCCACCTCGCGCGCCTTGCGCCAGGAGATCACCGACACGCGGTCGTCGCCGGCCACCGAGACGAAGCAGTAGCGCCCGTCCTCGCTGGTGGTCGACCAGTACGGCGTGCGGCCCACCGGGATGATGCGCTCCGGCTTGAGGGTGCGGCGCGTGACCACCGCGGCGTAGTCCGACATCGATCCGGCCACGCAGAACTTCGTGCCGCGCGGATTGATGGTCAGCCCGTGGTGGGCGGAGTCGAGCAGGTACTCGGTGCGGGGCAGGTTCCTCGACCTCCTGCTCTTCGGCAGCACGGCGAGGCGGGTTGGCCGGTCTCGCTTCAGGTCGTACTCCACGAAGCCGTGGAAGAAGGAGAGCTGGAAGTAGACGAAGCGCTCACCGGGCGCGATGGCCATCGGGCGTACCGCCGAGCTGAGGCCGGGCACCCCGAAGTCGGCCAGCTTCTGGGCCATGTTGATCTTGCGCTTGACGCGCAGGGTGCGAGCGTCGATCACCTCGAAGACGCGCTCGCCCTTGCCCGCGTCCTCGGACGGGTCGTCGGTGTCGGTGAAGACGGTGCCGATGCTCCCGTGGAAGATGGTGCTGCCGTCCTTCGAGTAGTTGACCTCGTGCGGCTGGTCGCCCGAGGGGATGCGGCCGACGATACGGCCGTTGCGCGTGTCGAGCACGTTGATGTTGCGGGCGGTGGAGGCCGAGACCAGCAGCCGCCGGCCGTCGGGCGAGAGCGCCATGTGGTCGGCGCGGGAGCCGTCGACCTTCGTCCTCCAGACGATCTTGCGAGTGCGGAGGCTGATCGAGACGACATCGGCGAAGCTCGGACGCGAGAAGTACACGAAGCGACCGTTCCTCGACACGAAGCCGTCGTCCACGTACTGGTTGTTGCCCTCGCCCACTCGCTCGCGGATGAGGTCGAAGATGGCCCTGCGGGCCGGGTCGGCGTTGATCTCGGCCAGGCGCTCGGCCTCGTCGGGGATCACGTTGAGGCGGGCGAGCCGCTTGAAGCCGTCGACGGCGATCACGTCCGCGGTGCCGGCCCAGTTGTTGGAGACCACGAGGACGTCCTGGGTGGGCTTCTGCGCCGTTGCGACGCGCCGGCATGGCGGCCATTGCGACCGCCATCCCGGCAACCAGTGTTCGCGCCGCCCTCCCCGTCATCAACGGGGTGGCAGACTACCCGGCGCTTCTCGCGCGTGCCATGCCGTACACGCCGGTCACGGTGACCAGCGCGATCAGGCCGGCGAGCACCCAGGCCATCGGCTCGCCCCAGTCGACCGCCGACTCGTAGCGGGCTATCGCCACCGCCAGCAGAACGCCGAGGGCGGCTGAGCCGAGGAAGGTGAACCGGGCCCGCCGGAGATCGTTCTCGCGGATGGTGAAGGCGGCGAGGGCCCCGACCCCCAGGAACCAGGCCGACAGCGCGTGCGAGGTCAGCGGGGTGAGCGGCCAGGGCCAGATGTCGATCGCCGTGTCGGCGGCCACGAGCTGGACGGCGCCGATGGCGAGCATCGTCACCGAGATCGCTCCGAACGCGGCCTTGAGGGTGTTGGGCAGGCGCGGTCCGCTCGGGGGATCGCCGCCGTCCATGCGCAGCTGCATCGTGATGAGGATGGCCAGGCCTACCGGGATCACGATGTACACGGCGAGCCAGGCCCAGGCGGCGAAGGCCGGCTGGAAGTCGTCGTCGAAGTGGAACAGGTCGAGGTCGAGCAGGGTGGCGAGCAACTTGGTGGAGGCCACGATCAGCACGGCGAAGGCCACGGGGCGAACCTCGGCCCAGCTCTTCGCGCGCGAGGCGGGGAAGAGCAGGATGAAGCCGGTGTAGAAGAAGGCGCCGTCCACCGTGGCGGTGATGGGCGCCTTGATCGTCCACGCGAAGAAGTCCTCGGTGCGCTCGGGGAAGACGAACAGCTGGGTGCCGCCGAGCAGCACGAGGATGCTGCCGACGAGGAAGAGGAGGCTGAGGGCGGGAAGAACGGGCCGGATGGCCCGTTCCTGTTCGGTCGAGGTTGTCACCATGGGGGATTCTGCCGTGGAGGTGGCCATACAAGGGCCGACCTCCACGGCGTTGATTTATTCCATCTGGATTCTCAGCCGAACACGATGTAGTTGTAGATCGTGCCGCCCGCACCGTCGGGGTCGGCGTCGGACGCCGTGGGATTGCAGACCTTGATGGTCAGCGTGGACGTCTCGACCTCGGTGTGGAAGGAGAACAGGCCGCCGAAGCCGGTTCCCGGGGTCACGAAGGCCGGGTGCCCCGAGATGTTCTGAGCGGCCGGCGTGGGATCGATGTCCTTGCTCGCGCACTCACCCGCATCGATCGACGCGAAGTTCCGGCTCACCGTGCCCGAGTAGAGGCCCACGTCCGGAGCGTTGAGGCTGCCGTTCTCGACCTCGTTGGAGTCGACGGCGTTCGAGCCGAGCTCGGCGTCCGTCACGGCGCTGCCGGCGATCTCGTCGCTGTCGACCGAATTGGTTCCCAGATCAGCGTCGGTCAGGGTGTTCGGTGCGACCTTGGCCGAGGTCACCGCGTTGTCGAGCAGCTCGAAGTTCGACTGCACCTCGGCCTGGAGCGGCCCACTCAGGTCGGTCATCTGGATTCCGCCGTTCTTGATGTCCGGCGACCGCACATGACCGTTCTTGATCTTCTTGGTGGTGACGGCGTTGGTCTTGAGCTGCTTCGGCCCGATCAGGACCTTGGCGGCGTAGCTGGTGCCGCCGAGGGCGACGAACAGGGCGATGCAGGCGATCGCCAGTGCGGCGATGTTGAGACGCTTGGGCATGACGGACCTCCAGGGGTCGGTTGGTGGCTTCGTGGTCCTCCAACCGGGCAGAGGGGCCCGACTTACGGAACGAGCAAACGGGGGGCAAGAATGCCCCCCGCTGTGCTCGCGTGCCTATGGCCTACTGCCTACGGAAGGGCGGCCGCGGGTCCGTGCGGGTCCGTCCGGTTGGCCTCCTCCTGGCTGATGCTGCCCTTCGAGGGAGCGATGACCGACGCCGTGGCGGCCTCGTCCTTGGTCTCCGTGCCGGACGGGGTCTGCGGGGTGTTGATCACCGACGCCGTTGCGGCCTCGTCCTTGGTCTCGGTCGAGCTGGACTGGGTCTGCGGGTTGATCGCCGCCGCCGTGGCCGCCTCGTCCTTGGTCTCGGTCGAGCTGCCCCACTTCGGGGATCCCATCAACGCGGCCACTCCGGCCTCGTCCTTGGCGAGGGTTCCTTCGCCGGCCTGCGGCCGGGTCGCGATCGCCGACGCCACGCCGGCCTCGTTCTTCGCCGCGACGCCCTGGCTGGGCTGCGCGGGCGGGTCGGCCACGATCACCTTGGTCTCGCCTTGCGTGACCGAGCTGCCGTCGTTGTCGAGCAGGGCGTAGGCCCCGGTCGCGCCGGCCGCTCCGAAGGCCAGGGCCAGCACCGGCACCAGCAGCTTGCGGGTGTCCGGAAGGGCGATCTGTCGCTGTGCGTATTGCATGACTACCTCCTGGGTTCCGCCGTCCGAACCATTCAGACGGCAATTGCAACGGGGCTCAGCTCTTGCATCTGAAGCGAGCGGGCCACGAAGACTTGGATTGGGTTGCGGGCGCCGCGAGGGCGCCACGGGCCGCGGTCGATCAGCTCGAACGCGTCGGCTGAGGGGAGGCCCTGCGCCGCGCCGTCACTCACCAGCAGCTCGCCCTCACCGGCGAGCTCGACCAGGCGGGCAGCCACGTTGACCGTGTTGCCGTACCAGTCGTCGGCGCAGCTGACCGCCGGCCCGCTGTGCACGGCCACGCGCAGCTGCAGCGGCGTGGGCAGGGCGAGCAGCTCGTCCGCCAGGCGAAGGCCGAGGCGGACCATGTCCGCGGCGTCGCAGCCATGGACCATGACCGCGTCGCCCATCGCCTTGACGAGCTCGGCTCCGCAGTCAGCCGCCAGCGAGCGCGTGGCGCTCTGCAGCTCCAGCGCCACCTCGACGCCCGCCTCGTCGCCGCGGGCCGCCGTGAGGGCGGTGAAGCCGACGACGTCTGCGAAGAGGAAGCTGTGTGAGTCTCGGTGCTGCGCCATACCCCCTAGGCGTGACACCCGGGGGAACGACGTTCACTGCACCGGAACGGCTCTGTTAGCGCTCCAGGCCCTCGAGCATGAAGTCGAACACCTCGGGGCTGTGCTTGCCGATGATCGTGTCGAGGTGGCCGAGGCCGTCGAACACCTTCAGCCGGTGGCGCCCCGGGTTGGTGGGAGGCGAAGTGGGCGAAGCTGAGCCGCTGGCCGTCGGGCAGGAACATCCTGTTCTCGGAGCCGGCGACGAAGGTGAAGGCGGCCTTCGGTCTGCGGCGCCTCGGCCACGTAGCTCGTCGGCATGCCGGCCAGCTCCTCGACCGGCACGAGCTCGCCCGCCCCCACGCTCTTGATGAGCTGCCGGATGAAGCCGAAGGTGCGAGTAGCCGAGCTCGCGGCCCAGCCACTCGTGCACGTCGCGATCCACCTCGGCGTGACGCAGCAGCACGTCGGGGCCCGCGCCGTACATGTAGTTCGCGGTGGCGCACACCGGGTTGCCGCAGTCGGCGTCGCGGCGCACCAGGCCGGCGATGCCGGAGAAGAAGTTCGCGTGGATCGAGGGCGAGCGGATCCCCCACTGGGCGTCGGCGCCCGCCAGGAAGCTGCCGGCCACCGGGAACATCGCGAGCTGCTTGACCCGCGACTTCGGGGTGACCCTGATGTGGAGCGACACCGCGCTCGAGACCACGTGCGTCACGTCGGGCAGGAGCCCGGAGGCCGCGGCGGCCGTGAAGTTGATCGACCCCTGGCAGTGGATGATCGCCTTCAGGGTCGAAGCGCCGCTGCGCTCGAGCACCGTCTCCACCGCCGCCGGGTGGTCGTAGCGCGCCACCCGGTCGTGGGTGTAGTCGAGGCCCGGGAAGTCGATCGAGCCGCGCCAGTTCTGGACCCACACGTCGTAGCCCTCCTCGAGCAGCCGCTCGGCCAGGCTCGTGCCGACGGGCTGGCCGTAGAAGAGCTGCGCGCGCACGCCGGCGCCGTGCGAGAGCATCACCGGCTGGGCGTCCTTGGCGATCGAGCCGCGGCGCAGGTGGTGAAGGTTGAGGTTGTGGCCGTCGTCGGTGCGGTAGGGCACGATCTCGCGCTCGAGGCCGGGATGCCCGTCCACCTCGTGCCAGCCGCTCGCCCGCGTCCTCGGGCCGCCGGCGATCGCGCGGGAAGCTGGGCAGCGAGTCGGCCACCTCCTCCCCGCGGTAGCTGCGCACCATCTCACCCAGGAAGAAGCGGTTGAAGGCGCCGACCGCGCGGGCGCGGGCGAGCCGCGATTCGGCCTCACCGCGCATCGACATCGCCTCCCGCAGGACGGCCACGTAGCCGATCGTCAGGACACCCGTGGCCACCCGATGCTCGGGGTCCTCGTCGTCCTGGTCGCGGTGGCCGCCGAAGAGGTGGACGAAGAGGGTCGTCGTGTCGCGCCAGGAGTCGAAGTTGGGATCGTCCTCCACCAGCTTGAAGCCGCTGAGGGTGAGAGGAGCGCCCACCTGGTCGCGCAGAAAGAGGCGGTAGCGCATGCGCGCGTGCCGGGCGTCGGGCTCTCGCGAGAAGAGCTGGATCCAGCCCGACTCGACCACCAGGTGCCCGCCCAGCTCATCACAGTCGAACTCGCCCTCCGCGAGGCCGTGCGCGTTGCGGTCGCCGACGAACTCGTCGAGGTCATGGATGCGGATCGTGAGCTTGAGCGCGGCGGCCGTCCCGTCCTGGCGTCCTCGGTAGAGGGCCTGGTTGAAGTCGGTCTCGTGGAAGGAGAGGTAGCCCTTCATCTCCTCGGTGAACTTGATTCCGCGTGTCATGGCTGCTCCTCTACGCGTTCGATCATGCGCTCGGCGAAGCGGTCCGCGACGGCCGCGATCGTGAACGAGGGATTGGGCCCCACCGGACCCGGCATCACCGAGCCGTCGGCCACGAACAGCCCGGGGCGCCCGAACACCTCGCCCCAGGTGTCCACCACGCCGTCGCGGGGGTGCTCGGCCATCGCGCAGCCGCCCACCGGGTGGGCGGCGGCCGAGCGGGCCCGGTCGAGCAGCGCGCTTGGGTCCCAGCTTGCCCCCGAGCTCGTGGGCCACGCGCTCCGCCAGGGCGTGCGTGGCGTCGTAGTAGCCCGCCGAGTCTCCCTCGGGATCCCAGTCGAGCTCGAGCTCGTCGCCCGCGCAGCCGCAGCCGCCCGCCGGGCACGTCGCAGCCGAGCGACAGCATCACCATCATCGAGGCCGACGAGCGCCCGCTCCCGAACACCCGGGCAAGATCGCCGCTGACGTGGGTGCGGCGACGGCCCCGCAGGCGATCCTTCAGTTTCCGCACGACCACGTCCCGCAGCGCCCACAGGTCCTCCGGCACCTCCGCGCCGTGCCAGAGCCACTCGCTGAACTCCGGCCCGCCGCCCTCCTGGATCCACATCTGCCGGCCGTCCGCCTCGCCCTCGCGCGGGCGGGCGCTCAGGGTGATCACCGGTCCGCGGCTCGGGTCGAGGCGGCGCCAGTCCCCGGCGGCGTCCTTGCAGTTGCGGGCCACCGACAGGAAGTCGCCGTTGCTGGAGTAGTTGCGGCCCGAGCGCCGGGCTCAGGCCGGGCAGCGACCCGCGGCTGGCGAGCAGCAGGCGGTTGGAGCCGAACGTGCCGGCGGCCACCACCACGATCTTCCCGGTCACCGTGCGGTCGATCTCGTCCGTCGGATCGAGCAGGTCCTCGCGATGGTCGCCGCGGGCGCTCAGGTGCTGCAGGTAGCGGACCTCGTAGCCGTTCTCGGCGGGGCTCACGGCCACCGCCTCGCAGCAGGTGCGGATCTCGGCTCCCTCGCGCTTGGCCGCGCTCAGGTAGTTGTAGTCGAGCGTGTTCTTGGCGCCCTCGTTGCAGCCCACGTCGCATTCGCCGATGAGGCGGCAGGTGTAGCGGCGCCTGTCGTGCAGGTTGCCGTCGGGCGCCAGCGGCAGGCCGGGCTCGGTTCTCCCCGACTCGTCGGCGAAGGTGATGGCCAGCGGTGGGTGGTCCACCTCGAGGCCCGCCCTCTCGGCCGCTTCGGCGAACGCGAGCGTCTTGGGCGTGGAGGCGTAGGGCTCCTGATCGGTCGGGTAGGGCGTGGGCGCGAGCACGGGCTCGACGCGGTCGTAGTGCGGCTCCAGCGCCTCCCGGTCGAGCGGCCAGGGCGTCTCGCTCACCGTCGAACAGCGAAGCTGTCCTCCGGCTTGCGCAGGATCACGTTCGCGTAGATGAGCGAGCCGCCGCCCAGCCCGGCGGCCACGAGGGCGGTCACGTGGGGGAACGACCAGACGTCGAACAGCCCGTGCAGGCCCGTGGCCGGGTCCCAGAAGTTCTCGCGCATCCCGCGCGGCGTGCGGGGAAACGAGCCGGGCGGATAGGGCTGGCCGCGCTCGAGGACCAGGACCCTCTCGACCCCCGCCTCGGCCAGGCGGAACGCCGCCACCGCGCCTCCGAATCCGGAGCCCACCACGACTGCATCGAAGTGCTCGGGTTGCGAGTCCCTGGGCCTCATCGCCCTCCTCGCCACCATACCTTGATCCGGCCTGTGCGCGGGCGTAGTGTTGGCTCGTGGAACGCCCTCGGTTTGGACGCTGGGGCGCGGTCACGGCACTCACTCCGCTGCGCCCGGGCTGGTCGGTCTGGCTGCGCCTCGTGTTCCTCTTCGGCAGGTCGACGAACGTCGCCGTGCGGCCGCTGATCCGGTCGCGCGTGATCGCCCTCGGGCGCTGGACGCTGCTCCCCCGCCGCGGCAGGCCGGACGTGATGGTCTTCGAGACCAACTGGTCGGGCGCCTGGGAGAACTACATCGCCGACTTCGGGCGGACCATGCCCTGGCAGTGGCGCTTCATCTGGGGCGGCACCGAGCGCTTCCCGGGCCCCCTGCCGACGACCGGCCTGCTGGGCTGGGTGGACGAGATCGACAAGGGGGTCGACCACTACTACTCGGGCTACAGCGAGGGCGCGACCACGCAGGGCATCGTCCGGGCGCTGGCGCTGCGCTCGTCCCTGGAGCGGTTCGTCGACGAGGTCGACGGTGCCGGCCCCGACGAGTTCGCGCGGCGCTGGCGGCGCTTCGCGGCCGACGTTCAGGGGCTGGTCTAGCGATGGGCGACCTGGTGGTGGTGGCGCCGGTGATGGCCGCGCGTGAGCAGGCGCTTCGCGAGCATCTGCGCGGGCTCGATCCGAGCCCTCTGGCCCGGCTGCCCTACGAGACCCACTTCGCCCGCTTCGTGATCCTGCCGGTGGACGGTCCGCGGCTGTTCTTCTCGAGCCGCTTCGACGTGAGCGTCGCCCGCTATCTCGAAGCCCTGGCCTCGCTGCCCGAGGCGGCCGAGATCTGGGGTCACTGCGTCGGCGGCGGCGCCGGCTCTCTGCTGGCGTATCTGTCGAAGCACCGCGTGCAGGTCGCCCTACATCCTTCCGGCCTGGCCGGAGGTCAGCGTGGGCGAGGTCAACGCGGCCCTCGAGGGGCAGGCCGAGCTCTCGCGCTTCATGATGGAGACGGGCGATCTCGATCCGGTCGGCCTGGCGCATGCCTTCCGGCAGCGGTTCGCGCGATGACGCTCGACCCCACCCAGCTCCAGGGCAACATCCTGCGGGGCTACCACTTCGATCACGCGGCCTACCTGTTCGTCGGTGTCGACGACGCCGCGGCCGGGCGGGCGCTGCTGGGCCGGCTGATCGACCCGGTGATCACCGAGGAGGAGTGGGGCGAGAACCCGCCCTGGACCCTCAACGTGGCGCTCAGCTTCGCCGGGCTGCGGGCCGTCGGGCTCTCCGAAGCGGCGCTCGCGAGGTTCCCGGAGGAGTTCCGGTGCGGGATGGCCGCACGGGCGGACGAGCTCGGCGACGTGGGGACGAGCGCGCCGGACTGCTGGGAGGACGGTTTCGGCTCGGACGAGACCCATCTCCTGCTCACCCTGTACGCGCCGGCCGAGGGCACGCGGGACGCGCAGCTCGCCCGCTGGCTCGAGGTGATCGAGCAGGAGCCCGGGCTGCGTGCCGGCTTCGTGCAGCTGGCCGGCGAGCTGCCGGACGCGCGCGAGCACTTCGGCTTCGCCGACGGCTTCTCCCAGCCGGCGGTGGAGGGCAGCGGCCGCGATCCTCGCGGTGAGGGCGTGCTCCGGCCGCTGCGTCGCTGGCGACAGATCCGCCTGGGCGAGTTCGTGCTGGGACATCGCGACGAGGACGGCGTGGTGCCCGCCGGCGATTTCCCGCTCCTCCACGACGGCACGTTCATGGTCTGGCGAAAGCTCGAGCAGAACGTCGCGCTGTTTCGCTCCTGGGTGCGCGAGGCGGCGGGCGGCGACCCGGGCGAGGAGGAGTGGATCAAGGCGAAGATCGTCGGGCGCTGGCCCAACGGCGACTCGCTGGTGCGCTCGCCGGACGGCCACGATCCGGGACTCGAGGGCCGCAACCGGTTTCTGTACGGCGGCGACTCGGATGGGCTGCGCTGCCCGGTCGGCGCTCACGTGCGCCGCGCCTACCCGCGCGACGCTCTCGGCTTCCGCACCGAGCGCACCCGGCGTCACCGCCTGCTGCGGCGCGGCATGCCCTACGGCACACCTCTGCCGGAGGGTGTGGCCGAGGACGACGACGTGGAACGCGGCCTGATCTTCGTCTGCCTCAACGCGAGCATCGCGCGGCAGTTCGAGCTCGTCCAGGGCCACTGGCTGAACGACGGCGACTCTTTCGGGCTCGGTGCCGACCGCGACTTCCTGCTGGGCGCCGCGGACCCGGAGGGCAAGATGACCGTGCCCGGCCGTACGCCGCGATTCCTGTCCCCACAGGAGGAGTTCGTGCGGCTGCGCGGCGGCGAGTACCTGTTCGTGCCGGGGATGAACGCCCTGCGCTCGCTGGCGTCCGGCGCTTAGGGCTCGACCTGCCAGGCGATCGGGTGGTCCGGGTCGGGCTCGTAGCTGCAGAAGATCCCGGTCTTGATCGAGCGGGCGAGCTGGCGGCCGAGGCGCGCGTCGTGCGCCTCGATGCGCCGCAGCGTCTTGCGAATGGCCCTGGTGGCGTTCACGCGGGCGCGCTCGGCGTCCGAGGCGGCGGGGCGGTCGCGCCCTCCCAGGCCGGTGGCCGCGGCCAGCTCGTGGGCGATCTCCTCGTACTCGGTTCTGGCGTGGGCGGCTCGCTCGGGATCGTTCATCGCCTCGGCCTCGTCGATCGTCTCCTGGAGGTCGTCGAGGCGGGCGCGGTAGGCGGCCTTGGCCTGGGGGTCGAGCAGGGCGCCGACGCCGGCCTGACCGCCGGTGTGCAGCTCCTCGGTCGCCACCCCGGCCGGGACTGTTTCTTCGCCGCCGTGACCCTCGTCGCGACCGATGATCTCGAGCGCGTGGAACTCCACGCCCGGATTGGCCAGCAGCAGGGCGAGGTGGTGTAGGCCCTTGACGTCCTTGAGGCGCACCATGCGCCCGCCGGCGATCAGGGTCCAGAAGTCGCCCTCCCGCTGCAGGCTGCCGGTGGCCTCTTCCTGAGTCCGCCTCGCCGGCTCCGCCGCGGGCTCCGGCTTGCCCTTCAGCAGCCGGGCGGCCTCGTCCTCCACCCGGCGCATGCCGAGTTCGGCTGCGACGGTCTGGGCGCGAGCGGCCGCCTCCGCGTCGCCCGCGATCCTCGCCTCGTCGAGGTCGCACAGCGCAAGTGAGGGACGCGACCCCGCCCGCTCGGCCTGGGCGCGGGCCGCCGCGAGGTGTGCCTTCGCCTCCTCGGTGCGGCCGAGAACGCAGGCCAGCCGGCCCAGCGAGCGGTCGACCGGCCACAGCACCGCCGCGCTGGGCGACACGACCCAGCGACCGCTGTAGGGCTCGAGCCAGCCGTAGAGCAGCTCGGACCGTTGCTCGTCGTCGAGTTCGGCGGCGGTGTCGGCCAGCAGCGCCAGCATCACGAGGTGGGTGTTGTCGCGCGGGAGGCCCTCGAGGCCGTCGGCGGTGAGCCGCTCGAGCTCGCGCCGGGCCTCCGCCGGCCGCTCGGCCTGGACGAGCAGCGCGGTGAAGGCGCAGCGCAGGGCGACCATGCCGGGCTGGGCGCTCGACATGGCTCCGAGGGGAGCCTCGAGCTCGAACAGACGGCCCTGCAGCAGCCGGATGACGATGAGCGTGGCGGTCCCGGCCAGCTCGGACACCGATCCGCGCACGCGCCGGCCGATCTCGGTGGACTCGGCGATGCCCTGCTCGGCGTCGTCGAAGCGGCCCTCGCCCACGGCGCGCATGGCGTTGTGCAGTGGGTGGAAGACCATCGCGCGGGGCTGGCGCAGGGTGTTGGCCATGTGCTCGACGCGGGCTATCTCCTGGTCCACGGCGGCCACGTCGCCGGCCTCGAGCAGCACCGAGATGCGCCAGTTGCGGACGACCATCTCCATCTCGCTGTCGCCCAGGCGCCGGCTCAGCTCGAGCAGCTCGACGCTGTCGCCCAGTTGGTCGGTGATCGAGTCCGGCCCCCACCCGGCGAGCAGCGCGCGGCCGAGGACGTACTCGAGCGTCTCGGCGGAGGCGCGATCCTCGTAGGTGGCGTGCTCCTCGCGGGCCAGCGCGACGGCCTCGTCCGATAGCCGGAGCGCCCGCTCGCGTTCCGGCGACCAGTAGAGAGCCACCGCCAGCAGGCCCTTCACGCGGGCCAGCATCCCGCCGGCCGGATCCTGGCCGAGGCGCTCGATCGACTGCTCGGCCAGCTTCACGAGCTCGTCGTCCACTCCGAAGGACAGTCCCCAGATGCCGCAGGCCAGAGTGGCCCGGGCCAGTCCGTGGGAGTCGTCGAGGAGGCGGGCGACCTCGGCCGCCTGGACGAGGGTGCGACGCGCCTGCTCGGTGTCGCCCGCGCGGGTCTGGGCCTCGCCGAGGGATTGCAGGAGGGCGACGCTGCCGTTGCCGCCGGCGCCCTCGAGAGCCTCCAGCGCTCGCTGGTACATGGCGGCGGCCTCGTCGTAGGCGAACTGGCCCATGGCGCGGTCGCCGGCCCTGCTCGCGTAGTCGACCCCGCGCTCGGGGCCGTCGAGGGGAGCGGCCTCGAGGAAATGGTGGGCGAGCTCGGTGAGCCGCGCGTCGACCCGGTCGCCGGCGAGCTTCTCGAAGGTCTCGCCCACGTCGCGGTGGAGAGCGATGCGCCGGCTGGGCTTGAGGCCGTCGTAGAGGGTGGCCTGCACCAGGGCGTGGCTGAAGGCGAACTGCTCCGCGGATTCCGGCACGGGATGCACCAGCCCGATCTGCCCCGCCGCCTCGATCAGCCCGAGCAGCTCGTCGCGGGGTTTGCCGGTGGCCGTGGAGAGGGTGGTGACGCTGAAGCGGTCGCCGATGACCGACGCGATGCCGAGGACCTCCTGGGCTTGTTCGGGAAGCGGCGCAAGGCGCTGCGAGATCGTCTCGCGAACGCCCTCGGGCAGGGGGAGGGCGGCGGTGGTTTCTCGCTCGCCGTCGCCGAGGCGATCCTCGGCGTCGAGGAGGGTCACCAGCTCGCCCACGAACAGCGGGTTGCCGCCGGTGAGCTCGCGGAGGTGCTCGACGAGCTGGTCGGACGCACCGCCCTCGCTCATCTGCTCGATGAGGCTGCGGATGCCTTCGGTTTCCAGACCCGTCAGCGCGATACGCCGGCTCCAGCCCAGGAGATCCGCGGGCAGCGCCGTCCCCTGCCCCTCGAAGTTCATCTCGGCGTCGCGATAGGTCGCGAGAAGCAGGATGGGCAGGTCCTGGAGGGAGCGGGCGACGAAGCCGAGGGTCTGCAGGGAGGCCTCGTCGGCCCAGTGGAGGTCGTCGATGACGACGAGGAGGGGTGTGTCGCGCGTGGCGAGCCGCAGCAGCTCGACCAGGGCGTCGTAGGCGAGGAAGCGGCCCTCGTCGGAGGACGCCTTCTCGCGCGCGGCCTCGGGCCGGTCGGTGAGCTCGGGCACGATCTCGGCGAGGTGCGGCGCCTTCGCTCCGAGTTCGGCCAGCAGATCTTCCTGCTGTGCGTCCTCGCGGACGAGAGCGCGGACCACCTGAACCCAGGGCCAATAGGCCGGCGCGGCCCCGCCCGACCAACCGACGCCCCAAGCGGTGTGGGCGCCACGGGCCTCGGCCTCGTCCGACAGGGTTCTCGCGAGGCTCGTCTTGCCGATCCCGGGCTCCCCGGCGAGCAGCACGACGGTGCCATGGCCGGCGATCGCCTGCTCGAGTCCCGCGGTCAGCTCAGCCAGCTCCCGCTCGCGCCCAACCAGGGTCCCACCAGCGTGACCGTGGCGCGAAATCCGTCCAGGTAATGCGTTGTCAGCCATAGCGGCAGGGCCGTGCCGAGCTTGCCTCGACTCTAAGGGCTTGGGGGTGGCCACGCCACCGTCCGACGCGCTCGTCTGTTGAGAGGCCTATGGTTGGGTTGTGAGCGACCAAGCGAAAATCGACCAGCTGCTCGCCGACCTCGACTGGCAGATCGCCCAGCTCAAGCCGCGCGGCATCAAGACAGACGCCGGAAATCCGTACAACCCGGCCCACTACAAGCGCGGCCTGGCCGCGGCCACCGAGAAGGGCGGGACCGAGGTGGTCGAGTTCATTCGCCGCTACCTCTACAAGCCACCGAGCGCCGGCTACCTGAAGCTGGAGGAGGCCGACGCGCTGGACCTGTCCTGCGAGTGGCTGGTAATGGACGAGGAGAAGCCCTACGCCTCGCTGTTCACGGACGAAGACCGCACGGCGGCCCGCGAGCGGCTGGGTCCGCAAATCAAGGCCATCAAGGCCCGCAAGGCAGAGCACCGGGCCGGCGTAATCGCGTGGCGCAACGAGTCACGGGCGAAGCAGGGCAAGCCGCCGTTGACGGACGAGCAGCTGGCGCTGTCGTAGATTCGGGGCGATCGACGCCGGCGCGGGCAACCGGCGAGGCTTCGAGTCTCCTCGGCCGCGGCACATTTCCTCGAACGGGTCTCCGAGCGAATTTTCATCGCGGTGCACTGACCCGAGCGCCGCAACGCGGGGGGCGGGTTCGGCCCCGCGACCTTCGGGTTATGAGGCTGCAGTCTTAAGACGTGCGCGCCGAGATTGGTGCTACTCAGCCTTCCCCGTGACGTCCAACGCGGCAGTGGCAGCGGTCGGTGCTGATTCCGTCAAGCTGACTGGCCAGCGCCAAGGGAGCTGACCCCAGTCGTAATCCCGCCCTACGGCTATCAGCGCACGTGTCCCGCTGTCAAGGCCGGTTGAAAACTGGGCCACTTCTGCCGGTTGAAAACTGGTCCACCCAGATTGGGTAGGGCGCCCGCGGAGCGAAGCCCGGAGGGCGAGCGGAGCGGGCGCCGGCGAGCCGACTGGGACCCGCCGGCCGAAAATTGACCCCCGACACCCGCAGGCCGGTGAGACCTGGGGTCAATATCAGGGCCTCGAAGTCATGGGGCGAGAAGAATCGCTCGGGCCCCGGCTTCTTGCGGCGTCGGTCGACCGGGCGCTTGGTCGCCGCTCGCACCTCAGGGCGCCCGCCAGCCGCGAACGCCCGCATCTGCTCGAAGTTCCAGACCCGGATCGCCCGCGGAGCCTTCCTTACGCGGGGATCGTTGCGGCGAAGGCGCACGCCCTTGAGATCGCCGATCGCGTGTTAAATGGGAATCGTGCGCGCACTCTTCGCGACCTCCCCCGGTCTTGGCCATGTGTTCCCGACGATCTCCCTAGCACACGCGCTGCGTGCCGCCGGCCACGAGGTGCTGGTGGCGACCGCGGGCGGCAAGGAGGCCGCGAACGCCGGCCTGCACGTCGTGGACACCGCGCCGGGTGTCGACATCGGCGCGGTGTTCCAGCAGGCGGCCAGCGAGCAACCCGAGGAGTTCGACTACAGCACGGACGTCGACACCGAGAAGGGGTTGGAGTTCGTCGGCGCGATCTTCGCCAAGTTGTCCGGCGTGTCGGTGGACCTGACCGTGTCGGCGGCCGAATCGTGGCGGCCGGACGTGGTCGTGTACTCGTCGATGGAGGGCACCGGGCCGCTGGTCGCCGCGAAGCTCGGCGTGCCGGCCGTGTCGCACGGCTTCGGGTTCGCCGACGAGGCGTCGATGACCGAGGCGATCTTCAAGAAGATGGTCGAGGAACGCGAACGGCATGGCGTGCAAGGGTTTCCCGAGGTGCGCGAGTCGATCGACGTGGCGCCGCCGAGCATGGTCGACCGGCCGGTGCGCGGCTGGCCGATGCGGTACGTGCCGTACAACGGAGGCGGCGTGCTGCCCGAGTGGGTGCTCGAACGGCCCGCGCGCCCGCGCGTCGCGGTGACACTCGGCACGGTGCTGACCCAGGTCGGCGCGCTCACGTCGTTGACCAAACTCGTCGACGTGGCACGGCATCTGGACGCCGAGTTCGTACTCGCCCTCGGCGACGCGGACCCGTCGCCACTGGGAGAACTGCCGGACAACGTGCGGGCGGCCGGGTGGGTGCCGCTGTCCGCGCTGCTGCCGACCTGCGCGGCGCTGGTGCACCACGGCGGGGCCGGCTCGACGCTGACCGCGATCGACGCCGGAGTCACGCAACTCGTGCTGCCGCACGGCGCCGACCAGTACATGAACGCGGACGCCGTGGCGCGGCGCGGGCTCGGTCTGCGTTCGGAGCCGGATCAGGTGGACGCGGAGCTGATCGACCGCCTGCTCACCGACCCGGGGCTGGGCCGGGTCGCCTCCGAGGTGGCCGACGAGATCGCGACGCTGCCGAGGCCCGCCGACCTCGTGCCGAAAATCGCCGGCCTCGCCTGACTTTGCCAGGGGTGCACACCGTGGCGTGCACTAATCCCTTGGGCTGACTTTGGCGCGTGGCAGGTGAAATGGCGAGGGTGTCGCCCGTACGGTCGTCCACATGGCGAGGAGACGGGCGGACGCCTGCTATCGAGAACTGGGTGCGGAACTCCGAAAGCGGCGGATCGCCGCGAACTTGACCATGCGCGAACTCGCGTACCATCTCGACTGGTCACCGTCCACGGTCTCCCGGGTCGAGTCTGGCTACATCGGGCTGCCCACCACGGAAGTCTTGCCACCGCCACGCTCTTCCCGCGCGATCCGGTTCTCGGGCTCAGCCGCGAACACGTCTGTCAAGGCCGGTTGAAAACTGGGCCACTTCTGCCGGTTGAAAACTGGTCCACCCAGATTGGGTAGGGCGCCCGCGGAGCGAAGCCCGGAGGGCGAGCGGAGCGGGCGCCGGCGAGCCGACTGGGACCCGCCGGCCGAAAATTGACCCCCGACCCCGATCTGCCCCGGACCGGGGCCCTGAGAGCCGATCTGCGGCCCGCGACGGCGCCGGCGCGTGTGATCCGTCGTCCGCTTCAGGCGCGCTCGGCCGGCGGTGGGCCGCCCAGGTCCTTGTCGCGAAGCCGGTAGCTGTCGCCTTTGAGCGAGAGGATCTCGGCGTGGTGGACGAGCCGGTCGATCATCGCCGTCGCGGTCACCTCATCGCCGAAGATCTCGCCCCAGGCCGAGAACGGCTTGTTCGAGGTGACGATCATCGAGGCGCGCTCGTAGCGGGCCGAGACCAGGCTGAACATCAGGTTCGCCGCCTCGGGATCGAACGGTATGTAGCCGACCTCGTCGACGACGATCAGCGGGACGAAGCTCAAGCGACGGAGCTCGGCCTCGAGGCCTCCCTGGCGCTTGGCCTCACCGAGCTTTGCCACCCACTCGGTCGCGGTCGCGAACTGGACCCGCTGGCCGGCGAGGCAGGCGCGGATCCCGAGCGCGATCGCCAGATGCGTCTTGCCGGTCCCCGGCGGGCCCAGCATGACCACGTTCTCCTTCGCATGGCAGAAGTCGAGCTGGCCGAGGTGCTCGATCACGGTCTTGCGCACCGAGCGCTGGAAGGTGAAGTCGAACTCCTCCAGCGTCTTTCGGGCCGGGAAGCGAGCCGCCTTGATCCGGTTCTCGCCGCCGTGGGACTCCCTTGATGCGACCTCGGCCGAGAGCACGGCTTCCAAGAAGCGCTCGTGCGACCACTCCTCCTCGCGCGCTCTGTCGGCGAGCTTCGGAGCGGCCCTGGCCGCCGCCGGCGCCTTCAGGGTCCGAAACAGGTGGGTGAGCTCGGAGGTCTTGCTCATGCCGGGATCAGGGCGTCGTAGCGGGCCAGGGGCCGGACCTCGACCTCGGGCTCTCGCCGGCGTCGCTTGCGCTCACCGCGCAGCTCCTCGAGCGCGGCCTGGTGGGCGGGATCGGTGAAGGTGAGCCCGCCGGCGAAGACCCGGCGGTGGCGAGCGGCGAGCTCGCCGCTGTCGAGGGCGACGGCGATGACCTCGGCTTGGGAGGCGCGGACCTCGACCCTCCGGCCGACCAAGCGCGGATCGAGCGAGTAGTCGTTGCGGTCGAAGCGCAGGTAGGGCTGGGACGGGACCCGCAGGACCCAGCGCCGGTCGGTTGAGGGCATCGCCTCGGGCAGGGGCCGCATTCGCTCGTGCTCTGAGGCGAGGCGCTCGCAGACGATCGCCCGCGTGCTGCGGTGCTTGCGCTCGTTGATCCGATCGCACCAGCGGTCGAGCTGGTCTTGGAAGTCGGCCGGGTTGGCGAAGCACCGGCCGGCCTCGAAGTTGCCGTGAACGAAGCGGTGGTCGCGCTCGAGGGCCCCCTTGGCCTGGCAGTCGCCGGCGTCGAGGACGATCCAGCCCAGCGCGAGCTGGCCGCAGAAGGCGAGGAACGGCTCGGTCGGCTGACCGCGCGGCGCGATCGCACCCTCGCGGTCCCAAACGAGCTTTGCCGGCAGCGCACCGAGCCTCTCAAGGCAGCGGCTCATGCCCCAGGCAATGTCGGGAAACTCCTTCGAGAAGACCAGGGCGCCGGCAAAGGCGCGCGAGTAGGGCAGCTTGCAGGTGACGAGATAGCCCTTGCGCAGCTGATCCCAGCCGACCGGGATCTCGCGCCGGGGCTCGGTGAGGTCGAACTGGGCCAGCTCGCCGGGTCGGTAGACGGTGCGCTGGTGGGTGCGCGGCGGTGGCAGGTAGCGGGGGCGGAGCTCGCGCAAGAGATCGTCGAGGATCGTCTTGCCGCCGCAGTAGCCGAGCTCTTCGATCTCCTCGCGGATGCGGACGCCCGAGAGCGTCGGCTCCTGGTCGAGCAGTCGCTCGATCTCACCAACGAAGGGACCGAGCTTCGAGGGGCGCTTCGGCCGCGGCCCGTAGCTCGGCGGCTCGTCTGCGGCGAGCGCGCGACGGATCGTGTCGCGGTGGATCCCGGTCAGGCGGTGAATCTCCCGCTGCGATCGCCGCTCGACCTTCGCCATCCGCCTGATCTCCGCCCACTGCTCCACGTCAAGCAACTGCCTTCTCCCGGTCTCGACCTCTTGGTCGAGCCAGGGTCAGAGCCCGGCCGGATGGCTCCGGCCCTGCGCCGAGTGGACCAGTTTTAGACCGGCGCAGGTGGCCCAGTATTCAGGCGGCGCCTACACTCGCTCCTAGAGCGCCGTTCCGATCATGGTGGCGACAGTCATCACCAACGCCAGCAGGAAGATCACCGCTGCACCACCTCATGAATGGCCTGGTCGCTCATCGAACCCCCCTCGTGTTACCAATTGGTGTTACCGAGAGCATCTTTAGGACGGGCTGCGACTCTCTGTCACCGCTGCAAATCGGCCACTTGCAGGGCTTTCGCGTCAAGCCGACGGCCGGACTCGAACCGGCGACATCCTCTTTACGAGAGAGGTGCTCTACCAACTGAGCTACGTCGGCGCTCAGGGGGACGAGTGTAGCCCGGCTCGGCACTCATCCCGGCGGTGGAGATTGTCGTTGCCCGGACGCTCAAGCAGCGCACCAGAGGCCTCGCGCTCAGGCGCCGGCCGCCCGATGGCTGGGCGCTCGCCTTCCCCCGCTGCCGCTCCGTCCACACCTTCGGTATGCGCTTTCCGATCGACGTCGTTTTCCTCGATGCGCGGGGTGAGGTGGTCCGGGTTGTCCGCGGTCTGGCGCCGCGGCGCATCGCTTCCTGTCGGAGCGGCCAGCAGCCGTCATCGAGACTCGCGCTGGCCAGGGTGAGATAATCGTCGCGATGGCCGAACAGCGCTCCAGCAAGCTCGCGGCTGCCCTCGATCCGAGGCAGCCGATCTATCGCGACAGCTACAACGAGTACTTCGTCTTCCTGCTCTCGGTGGGTGGCGCTGTCGCCGGCACCCAGGTGCCCCTCTACATCCTCATGGCGATCACCGGGATCTGGAACGTCGCGATCTTCGTCGGCGCCTGCGTGATCTTCGAGCTCGCCGTCATCTTCGGGCTCGCGCGGCCTCAGATGAAGGCTCAGGAGCGAGTCGGCTGGGTCCTCCTCTGGACCTTCGCCACGGCGGTCATGGCCGTGCTCTTCTACTACCTCGTCGCCGAGCCGACCCTCTGACCCTCTAGGCGCCCGGGCCCGCCAGCGCCGCGAGCCGGAAGCCCAGCGCCGACAGCGCCAGGTCCTCGCTCACGTTCAGCTCCAGCGACTGGCGCACCTCCTCGCAGCGCTCCGCCGCCTCGCGCAGCCGGCGAGGGTCGCGGGAGCGAGCCCGGTCGAGCAGCGAGCTGTCGCGGTCGGTCGCCAGCACGGCATCCGGCGCATCCTCGGCCGCACACACCAGATCACGAAACGCCAGCGAGGCCAGCATCAGCGACAGGTCGAGCGACTCGGTTCGCGCCCGGCGCCCGTCGCGCTTGGCCGCGTCCTCGAACTCGCGCTCGATCGCCCGGCGCTCGCGGCCCTTGGGCTCGATCTCGAGTCGCTCGCCGGCCACCCCGGCCAGCTCCTCCTCGGCCGCCAGCCGGCGCGTCTCGGCGCGTTCCAACAACGGGCGCCAGGGCTCGACCGCCACCACCGGGTCGTCACCGCCGTCGCCCAGCGCCGCCGCCACGAACGCGTCCACCTCGGCGCGCACCTCGACACCCTCCGGCGACGCCAGATAGAGAGCTCGCGCGGCGTTCCCCAAAGCCAATCGAGCGCACGAAAGAGCCTGCTCGGCCGGCGCTCCCGCCGCCTCCAGCGAAGCGGCAATCCGCGCCGCCGGCAACGGCTCGAAGCGCACCGCCTGGCAGCGCGACACCACGGTGTCGAGCACGCGTCCGATCGCGTCCGTCAGCAGGATCAGATGCACGAACGAGGCCGGCTCCTCCAACGTCTTCAGGAGCCGGTTGGCCACCTCGTCGTTCATGGTGTCCACCCGCTCCAGGACGAACACGCGCCGCGCGGCCTCGAAGGGCGTTCGCGTGGCCGCCGACACCACCGGCCCCTCCACGTCGTCCACGCGCATGACGTGAGCACCACTCGGCCGCACCCAGGTGAGATCGGGATGCACCCCGTGAGCCACGCGCAGCCGGACCTCCTCGGGATCGGCAGCATCGAAGGCCAGCAGCTCGGCCGCGAACGCCCGCGCCACCGTCCGCTTGCCCACCCCGGCGGGCCCGTGGAACAGATACGCGTGCGAGGGCTGCGAGCGCAGCGCGTTCGCCAGCACGATCCGGGCCTGCGGGTGGTCCGCGGTCCCGTCGAGCACGTCCGCGCTCACGCCGAGGCCCCCGCCCGGGCCGCCTCGACCTCGGCGACCACGTCGGCATGGATCTCGGACGGAGAGCGGGTGGCGTCGATTCGCCGCCAGCGCTCGGGCTCCGCCTCGATCAGCCGCTCGTACGCCGCCAGCACCGCCTCCTGCAGCTCCTCGCCCTCGTCCTCGAAGCGGTCGGTCTCCCCCGTCCGGCGCCCCGCGTCCGCCACCGAGATGTCGAGCAGGAAGGTCAGGTCGGGCGCCAGGCCGCGCGAGGCGAAGCGGTTGACCGCGGCCACGTCGTCCATGCCCAGCCCGCGCGCTCCTCCCTGGTAGGCGAGCGAGGAGTCGAGGAAGCGGTCCGACACGACCACGCGACCGGTGGCGAGGGCCGGCAGGATCACGTCGGCCACCAGCTCGGCCCGCGCGGCGGCGAACAGGAGCGCCTCGGCCTCGAGTGAGAGAGGCACGTCGCCATCCTTCAGGATCGCGCGGACGCGCTCGCCCGCCTCGGTGCCGCCCGGCTCGCGCACGCCGAGCGCGTCGGAGCCCAGCGACTCGGTGAGCAGACGCGCCTGGGTGGTCTTCCCCGAGCGGTCGATGCCCTCGAAGGTCACGAACAGTCCTCGCACGGCAGCGAATCTAGTACGCGCACAGGCTTACCGAACCCTTACCCGCCGCTGGCGTGCCGTTGGGCGGCCGGAACGCATGCTGCCTATCGACCTTGAAGCGAGCGAAGGGAGCAGCATGAAGAGAGTCCTGACACTGAGCCTGGCCGTCGCCCTGTTCGGCATCCTGGCCGCGGTGGTGGTGGCCGGAGTGGGGCAGGATCCGTCCTCGAGCACCGTGGGGACGACGACCACCGAGGACGGCACGACCACCGCCGAGGACCGCACCACCACGACTGAGGCCGAGGAGCGGGGTCGAGACGATCGCCCTCGTAACGACGACGACAACCGGCCCGGCGACATCTCCGGCCCGTGTGACGAGGCCGAGCACGCGAACGATCCGCGCTGCGCGGGCGTCGTGAACCCGAAGCCGGCGCCGACGGGTCAGCCGAATGGCGGCGTGGACATCTCCGGCCCCTGCGACGAGGCCGAGCACGCCAACGATCCGCGCTGCACCGGCGTGGGCGGGCGTGTCGAGGATGACCGCGGCCACGACGACGATCGCGACGATCACGGAGGCGACCGCGTCGACAACTCCGGTCCCGGGCAACGCCGAGGACCGCAGCGGCGGCTTCGAAGTCGACCGCAGCGACGACTTCGACGACGACCACAGCGGGTCGGGCTCCAGCGGCTCGAGCGGCTCCGGCTCCGGCCACAGCGGCGGCGACGACAGCGACGACGACTACGACGACGACAGCTCGGGCTCCGGCTCCGGCGGAGACGACGACTGAGCCACGGGAGGCTCGCGGGTGGAGCGGCCGCCGGGACCGGCGTCCCGGCGGCCCAACCCGCCCTAGCATTGACGCAGATGGCCACGGGCAGGCGAACCGTCCTGATGGTCGAGGACGAAGCTTCGATCACCGAGCCGCTGCAAGCGGCCCTCGAGAGCGAGGGCTTTGCCACTGAGGTGGCCCGCACCGCGGCCGAGGCCGAACGCCTCGCCGCCGAGAGCGAGCCCGACCTCGTCCTCCTCGACGTCATGTTGCCCGACGGCTCGGGCTTCGACGTCTGCCGAGCCCTCCGGGCACGATCCAACACCCCGATCATCATGCTCACGGCGCGGGGCGAGGAGACCGACCGCATCGTCGGACTCGAGCTCGGCGCCGACGACTACATCGTCAAGCCGTTCAGCGCCCGCGAGGTGGCCGCGCGGATCAGGGCCGTCCTGCGCCGCGCCGAGCAGCCCTCGGCCGAGCGAGAGAAGCCGCAGGAGCCGATCGAGGTCGGCCCGCTGAAGCTCGATCCCGCCCGCCGCACCGCAACCCTCGACGCAACCGAGCTCGACCTCACCCGCCGCGAGTTCGAGCTGCTCGAGCTGCTGATGCGCGAGGCCGGCACGGTGGTCACGCGCGAGCGGCTGATCGACGAGGTCTGGGACACCAACTGGTTCGGCTCCACGAAGACGCTCGACGTGCACGTGTCGAGTCTGCGCCGCAAGCTCGGCGACGACTCCACCGACCCGCGCTTCATCCACACCGTCCGCGGGGTGGGCTTCCGCTTCGCCGCGCCCGACGAGCTCACATGAGCCTCCGCGCCCGCCTGCTCCTCGCCTTCGCCTACGTGCTCGTTCTGGTGATCGTCGCCCTGGAGGTGCCGCTGGCGCTCAACCTCTCCAAGCGCGTGGACGCCGAGATCAGGAGCGAGGCCCAGGGCCAGGCGCAGCTGCTGGCCGCGGGAGCGTCGGGGCGGCTGGAGGACCGAGACCAGCTCCAGTCGCTCGTGGAGAGCTCGGACGAGGATCTCGGCGGGCGAGTGATCGTGGTGAACGAGAACGGCGCGCTGCTGGCGGACTCGGAGCGCGAGGGGGCCCGGGGCGACTACTCGAGCCGCCCCGAGATCGCCCGCGCGCTCGACGGCCGCGCCTCCCAGGGGGAGCGCCGCAGCAACGACCTCGACCAGGACCTCCTCTTCACCGCCGTGCCGATCGTGGTCGAGGGCCAGCCGGCCGGCGCGGTGCGGGTGACCCAGAGCGTCGAGGCCGTGAACACCGAGGTGCGAAACGACGTGATCGCCCTCATCGGCGTGGGCATCGTCGCGCTGCTGCTCGGCCTGGGCGTGGCCTGGCTGCTGGCCGGGTCGCTGGCCAAGCCGCTGCGCAACCTCGCCGCCAGCGCGCGGCGGGTGGCCGGAGGCGATCTCGACGAGCGAGCGACGGTCACCGGCTCCACCGAGCAGCAGGAGGTGGCCACGGCGTTCAACGACATGACCGGCCGGCTCGGGCGCTCGCTCACCGCCCAGCGCGAGTTCGTGGCCAACGCCTCGCACCAGCTGCGGACTCCGCTCACCGGCCTGCGACTGCGGCTCGAGGCGGCCGCGGCGAAGTCGGATCAGCCCGCCGTCCGGGACGAGCTGGCGGCGGCCGAGCACGAGACCGAGCGGCTGGCCCGCCTGCTCTCCGAGCTGCTCACGCTGGCCGGCGAGCGCGAACGGCCGCCCGCCGAGCCCGTCGACGTGACCGAGGCGACCGCCGCCGCCTGCGAGCGCTGGCTCGCGCCCGCACAACGCAGCGGCCACGAGCTCGTCATCGACGAGGGCGACCCGATCGAGGTGCGCAGCTCGCCCGAGGACCTCGCGGCCATGCTCGACAACCTGATCGAGAACGCTCTGCACTACTCCCCCGCGCGCACGCGGGTGACGATCGGCTGGCGGGTGGAGGGCGGTCGAGTGCGGATTGCGGTCGCGGACGAGGGGCCGGGGATCGACGAGAGCGAGCGTGAGCAGGTGTTCGAGCGCTTCTACCGCGGCTCGGCCAGCCGCGACGGCGCGCCGGGCACCGGGCTGGGCCTGAACGTGGTGGAGGCGCTGGCGCGGCGCTGGGACGGCGAGGCCACCCTGAGCAACCGGCCCGAGGGCGGCGCCCGCGCGGAGATCGTGCTGCCGGCCCACAGCTCCTTACCCGCAGCTGACCCGCAACTCGACGAGGCCTTACCGAGGCGGGGCTAGGTTGAGAGAGCGATGAACGCGAGACGAATCGCCGTGGGCGCCGCCCTCCTGATCGCCGGCCTGGCCGCCGCGGTGGGCATCGGCCTGCTGGCCAACACGATCTCCGGCGACAGCGTGGGGCTGTCGGCCGAGCCGCTGAGCGCGGGCGACACGCTGGCGCCGCCGGAGGAGTCCGGTCCGAGCCCGGCGCAGCGGGCCGAGCGCCGGGCGGAGCGCAGGCGTGCGGCGCGCCGCCGCGCCGCCGAACGCCGCCGGGCCGCCGCGCGCAGGGAGCGGGCTCGGCAGCAGGCCACGGCACCAGGCGACGACGCCACGGCGGCACCCGCGCCCGCGGCTCCGCCGGCCGACGACAACGGCGGCGACTTCGCTGCACCCGAGCTCGACGATGACAACAGCGGCCAGGGTCGAGGCCGCGGGCGATCTGGAGGCGACTCCGGAAGCGGATCCTCGGACGACAACTCGGGCAGCGGCTCGAGCGGCAGCGGCTCGGACGACTTCGACGACGACTGAGCTACCCCGCCACGGCTAAAGTGCCGCCGGAATGAAGGCACTCGTCACCGGCGGCGCCGGCTTCATCGGCTCGAATCTCGTGGACGCCCTCGTGGAGCGGGGCGACGAGGTCATCGTCCTCGACGACATCTCCACCGGCAAGCGCGAGAACCTCGACCAGGCGAAGGGCAACGGCGCCGAGCTGGCCGAGCTCGACATTCGCGACGCATCCGCCGTCGACGAGGTCATCGGCCGCACCAGGCCCGACGCCATCTTCCACCTCGCCGCCCAGATCGACGTGCGCAAGTCGGTCGCCGATCCCGCGCATGACGCGGCCATCAACGTCGGCGGCACGGTCAACGTCCTCAGGGCCGCCCAGGCGCACGGGGTGCAACGCATCGTCAACACCTCCACCGGCGGCGCCATCTACGGCGAGGGCCAGGTGCTGCCCGCGCCCGAGGACCACCCGGTCGCCCCCGAGGCGCCCTACGGCCTGAGCAAGTTCTGTGCCGAGCAGTACTGCGAGCTCTTCCGAAGGCTCCACGGCCTCAACACCGTCTCGCTGCGCTACGGCAACGTCTTCGGCCCGCGCCAGGACCCGCTCGGCGAGGCCGGCGTGATCGCCATCTTCTGCGGCGCGCTGCTCGAAAACCGGACGCCGCAGATCTTCGGCGACGGCGAGCAGACGCGCGACTACGTCTTCGTCGGCGACGTCGTGGACGCGAACCTCAGGGCCGCCGACGCGCCCGCCAACGGCCCCATCAACATCGGCCGCGGCGTTCAGACGAGCGTGGTCGACATCGTCGACGCCCTCGCCCGTCACTCCGACAACGGCTTCCGCGCCGACCACGCCCCGGAGCGGCCGGGCGAGGTGCAGCACATCTACCTCGACACCTCTCGCGCGCGCGAGGAGCTCGGCTGGGAGGCGAAGGTCGATCTCGACGAGGGCCTCGACCTCACGCTGAACTCGCTCAAGCGATGACCACCGAGCCTCACCTGCTCGGCCCGGGCGAGGGCGAGGACATCGGCGGTCGCATCCGCATCAAGTGCGTGAGCGACGGCCTGGTGCTCACCGAGACACAGGGCGCGGGCTCCACCGAGCCGCACATCCATCACCACCACGCCGACGGCTTCCGCGTCCTCGAGGGCGAGCTCACCGTCCTGCTCGGCGACGAGGAGCACCTGCTCGCCCCCGGCGACTTCGCGCTCGCTCCGCCCGAGCTCGTCCACCGCTACCGCACCGACGGCGCTCGCTGGCTCAACATCCACGCGCCCGGCTGTGGCTTCGAGGAGTGGCTGCGCCGCGGCGACCCGGAGTTCGACCAGCACGACCCACCGGAAGACGGCGGCCTGCCCGCTACCGAAGGCCTCCTCCAACGCGGCGGCGAGGGCCACCCCGTGACCCCCGGCCCGGGCGCGAACGGGTTGATCCTCGCGGGCGCGGACGACGGGCTCGGCTCCGTCTCACTGGTCGAGTTCGAGCTCGACCCCGGCGCACCCGGGCCCCCGCCCCACATGCACGAGAAGCTCACCGACTCCTTCTACGTGCTCGAGGGCACCCTCACCGTGCTCCTGGGCGACGAGCAGCACGAGGCCGGCCCCGGCAGCTACGCCTTCGTGCCGCCGGGCAACCGGCACACGGTCTCGAACCCGGGCGACGAGCCCGTTCACTTCCTCAACCTCACCGTGCCCGGCGGCCTCGAGCGCTACCTGCGCGAGCTCGCCGCGGCCGAGCCGTCGGAGTTCCCGGCGATCGCCGCTCGCAACGACGTTCTCCTCGCATAGAGCGGGCACAACATGTAGTGGTCGGGGAAGGACTCGAGCACTAGAGGTAGTAGAATTAGCTGTCTTGTGCACTGTCCGTTCTGCTCATCAGACAGCACCCGCGTGGTCGACTCCCGGCTGGCCGAGCCGAGCGGCGACGCCGTCCGGCGCCGGCGCGAATGCGAGCAGTGCGGCAACCGCTTCACCACCTACGAGCGCGCCGAGGAGCCGGGCGTGACCGTGCTCAAGCGCGGCGGTCGCCAGGAGCGCTTCGATCGCCAGAAGCTCCTGCGCGGGTTGGTCCGGGCGGCCAACAAGCGGCCGGTGTCGGACGAGCAGCTCGAGCGGCTGGCGGAGTCGATCGCCGCGCAGGTGCGCCGCGGCGGGCCCGAGGTCGAGGCCGGCACGATCGGCGATCTGGCCGAGCGCGGGCTGGCCGCCCTGGACCCCGTGGCGGCCATCCAGTTCGCCTCGGTCTACCGCAATCTCGCCGATCTCGACGAGCTCGAAGCGGTGGTCCGGCGCTTCAAGGAGGAGCCCCTTCCGGGCAGCGATCAGCTCGCTCTCGAGGGCTCCTCCGTTCCGTCCGACGCGAAGAGAAACATCGGTCGTTCCCCCTTGGGGACGTCCCAGAAAGCCGTCAGAGCGAGGAGAAGTCATGCCAGACAGCCGTAGCGCCGCCGCCCCGATCACCGCCGCCGACGGCGGGGTCAGCGTTCCCAGGCGCTTCACGGAAGACGGCGTGCACCCGTTCGACTGCATCGAGTGGGAGATCCGCGACGCCCTGATCGGCGACCCGGACGCGCCCGCCTTCGAGCAGCGCGGCGTGGAGTTCCCGGCGAGCTGGTCGCAGAACGCCACCAACATCGTCTCCCAGAAGTACTTCCGCGGCCGCGCCGACTCGCCCGAGCGTGAGCGCTCGGTCAGGCAGATGATCGGCCGCGTGGCCGGCACCATCGCGACCTGGGGTCGTGAGGGCGGCTACTTCGCGACGGACGAGGACGCGTCGGCCTTCGAGGACGAGCTCACCCACATCCTGCTCCACCAGATGGCGGCCTTCAACTCGCCGGTGTGGTTCAACGTGGGCTTCGAGGAGAACCCGCAGTGCTCGGCCTGCTTCATCCTCTCGGTCGAGGACGAGCTCGAGTCGATCCTCGACTGGAACACCAAGGAGGGCAAGATCTTCCGCGGCGGCTCGGGCTCGGGGATCAACCTGTCGCGCATCCGGGCTTCCAAGGAGCACCTGTCGAAGGGCGGGCTCGCTTCAGGTCCCGTCTCGTTCATGCGCGGCGCCGACGCCTGGGCCGGCACGATCAAGTCGGGCGGCAAGACGCGGCGCGCGGCCAAGATGGTCGTGCTCGACATCGACCACCCGGACATCGCCGACTTCATCTGGTGCAAGGCGCACGAGGAGGAGAAGGCGCTCGCGCTGCGCGACGCCGGCTTCGACATGCGGCTCGACTCCGAGCACTTCGCCTCGATCCAGTACCAGAACGCGAACAACTCCGTGCGCGTCACCGACGAGTTCATGGAGCGCGCCGAGCGCGGCGAGGAGTGGGAGCTCACCGCGCGCGTGGACGGCGCCCCCGTCGAGCGCGTCAAGGCGGACGGGCTGCTCGAGCAGATCGCCGACGCCGCGTGGCGCTGCGCCGATCCGGGCGTCCAGTACGACACCACCATCAACGAGTGGCACACGTGCCCGAACTCGGGTCGCATCAACGCGTCCAACCCGTGCTCGGAGTACATGCACGTGGACGACTCGGCCTGCAACCTCGCCTCGCTGAACCTCATGAAGTTCCGGCGCGCGGACGGCACGTTCGACGTCGAGTCGTTCGAGCACGCGGTCGACGTGGTGATCCTGGCCCAGGAGATCGTGGTCGGGCCGTCCTCGTATCCGACCGAGGAGATCGGCGAGAACGCGCGCGCGTTCCGTCAGCTCGGGCTCGGCTACGCCAACCTCGGCGCGCTGCTGATGGCCAACGGCGTGGCCTACGACTCGGACGAGGGCCGCGGCCTGGCCGGCGCCATCACCGCGCTGATGACCGGCCGCGCCTACCGCACCTCGGCCGAGGTGGCGGGCGCGCTCGGGCCGTACGAGCGCTACGCCGAGAACGCCGACCCGCACATGCACGTGATGCGCAAGCACCGGCACGCGGCGTACGAGATCGACGACTCGCTGGCCACCGACACCGAGCTGCTCGCCGCGGCGCGGCGGGCGTGGGACGAGGCCGTGGACACCGGCGCGGCCAACGGCTACCGCAACGCGCAGGCCACCGTGCTCGCCCCCACGGGAACGATCTCGTTCCTGATGGACTGCGACACCACGGGCATCGAGCCCGACTTCTCGCTCGTCAAGTACAAGGAGCTGGTGGGCGGCGGGCTGATGACGATCGTCAACCGCACGGTGCCGCTGGCGCTGCAGACGCTCGGCTACTCGGGTGATCAGGTCGCGGCCATCGAGGCGCACCTGGCCGACAACGCCACCATCGTGGGCGCGCCCGGGCTGGCCGACGAGCACCTGTCGGTGTTCGACGTCGCCGTCGGCGAGCGGGCCATCTCGGCCCTGGGCCACGTGAGGATGATGGCCGCGGCGCAGCCGTTCCTCTCGGGAGCGATCTCGAAGACGGTGAACATGCCCGAGTCGGTCACGGTCCAGGACATCGCCGGGATCTACACCGAGGGCTGGAAGCTCGGGCTGAAGGCGCTGGCCATCTACCGCGACGGCTCGAAGACCGCGCAGGCGCTGAAGACCGACGCGGGCGACAAGTCCGACGCCGCGCTCGAGGCCGAGGCGGTCGAGGTGCTGCCGGCGTCGCCCGAGCCCGCGCGCCCGGTGCGTCACCGGATGCCGCGCGAGCGCCAGTCGATCACCCACAAGTTCTCGGTCGGCGGCCACGAGGGCTACATCACCGCGGGCATGTACGAGGACGGCACGCTCGGCGAGGTCTTCCTCACCGACGTGGGCAAGGAGGGCTCGACGATCAAGGGCCTGATGAACGCCTTCGCCACCTCGATCTCGATCGGCCTGCAGTACGGCGTGCCGCTGGAGACGCTGGTGCGCAAGTTCGCCTACATGCGCTTCGAGCCCGAGGGCTACACGGGCAACCCGGAGATCCCGTTCGCCAAGTCGATGCCCGACTACATCATGCGCTGGCTGGCGGCCCGCTTCGGCGACGCCGACCTGCACGAGGAGCTGGGCATCCTCACGCCCGAGGTGCGCGCGCGGAAGGCGTCACAGGAGGCGCTGATGCGCGGCGACACGGCGGGGCCGCCGGAGCCTGCGAGGCCGCGGCCGACGAGCCGGCGAACGGCAACGGGACCAACGGGCACAGCGGCGGAGCGGCCCCGATCGAGGCCAAGCCGCAGGCACCGGAGGCCGCGGCCGCGAAGCCCCCGACCTCGGCCCTCACCGACGAGCCCCCGGCCCACCCGGCCAGGCTGCACGGCCTGGAGCTGGGCCCGGCCTGCGCGATGTGCGGAGGCATGATGCAGCGGACGGGCTCGTGCTACACGTGCTCGCAGCTGCGGGAACAACACGGGCTGCGGCTGAGCTGTCGAGGGTCACCGAAATGTCAGAGGAAACGTCACGATTGTCAGTGCCAGGGTCACGACTTGTCAGTAGTGCCTCTCTAGAGGCTGTTGGCGCTCGCCCGCAATCTGCTGCACGCGCGGCTTTCATATGGGAGGGCTGGAGTGCGTTCTCCAGCCGCTCCGGTTAGAAGTAAGGGTTGTTGTGGCGGCGCGTTGAGGGTGAGCTTCGCGACGACCGATCTTCGCACGGCAATGGGAGTCCCAGGACAGGCTGCTGCTGACAACCCGTCGCGGCGCTCACTGGTGCCTCGGAGGGGGGCGCTGACGCGCTCCACGAGGATCACGGCGTCTCGGGTATGAGGCCGTCATGCGTCATTGCTTCTCCGGCCGCGTCGGTGTCCGTCGCGGCGATGAGGGCGACCAAGCCTAGGGCTCCAGGCTCTCTCCCGAGCAGTTGCGCTCACTCACGCCCGCAGACGCCGGTAGGTGTTTGACGGCAGCGCTCGCGTCGCTCCGACGGTGGCCGGACGACCCTGGTGAACTCGAGCCGGTGCGGGCTTGACCGCGACCAGAAGCTCCTCCCACAGATCTCGATTGGCGACAGGTTTTTTCTGCGAGTTCACCCAGCCGCGCCGCTGCCAGCCGTCGAGCCAGCGGTCGGTGAACGCCTTCATCACGTAGGTGGAGTCGACGTGCGCGTGGACGCGGGTGGGGCGCTTCAGCGCGCGCAGGCCCTCGAGCAGCGCCGATGATCTCCATCCGGTTGTTCGGTGGAGCGGCGCTCTCGTTGCCCCGAGATCGCCATCGCCCGCATCGGGCGGCCGCTGCCCAGGTCGATGCTGACGGGGCCTGGCTCGGTGAGCCGCTTGATCTCGCGTTCGAGCGTGCTGGCGGCAGCGTCGGCTCCGGCGCCCTGGACGGGCGTGGATCGAAGAGGAGCACGGCACGGCCAAGCCGCCGGCGGCGGACTCGCGGCCGTTGCCGGAGACAGGCGCCATCGCACCAGAGCTCAACAGTCGTCATAGTCACCCCGGAACCCGATTATCGTGCGCCGAAGCCACGGCGTGAGAGAGGTCGCACGGTGCCGACGTGGGATGGGCTGTTCAACATGCGGAGCCGCCGTGGCTAGCTGACGTCAGCTAGAGGTCTTTAAGTCGGCGTGTCGGTCGTTGGAAACGGTGAGGCGACTCGAGATATCGAGGCATCCCATGAGTCATACGTCGGTTCCCGTACGGGCCGGGTGCGGTGAGCGAGCGATAGTCCGTTTGTTACGAAGCGATGGACGTAGGTACCCACCTGTCGTCGGGCAGTCCGCCGGGCGTCGCCAGCGTGAGATGTTCGGACGAGATCGATCAGCCCGTCGCGGCTCGCGCGTTTCTATTTCCACGAGTGTGAGCGCTTCCTTCGCTTCGACAGCGTGCATCGCGACGACCGCGCCGCGGAAAGCGTGCCGAAGCCACCGCTCGACCCGCGCCCTGTAACCCAGGCGATCCTCGACTCCGGCCTCCAGTGGGAGGAGCACGTGATCTCCGAGCTCCTCTCCGGTCGCGTCCACATAGGAGCCGCCGCTCCGGGAACTGCGCTGTCAGCGCGGACGATCGATGCGGACAGCGCACGCACCCTGCTGGGCTCGATGGCGCCCGGACGCCCGGCCGCGGAGCGGCCTGCACGAGGTGGCTCAAGCCCCGGCTGGTAGATTCCCGGTCCCCTGCGATCCGCGACTGGCCCAGCGAGGAGGCGGATGCACCCGCAGTCCGGTTTCGAAACCCTCGAGACCTTGCGTTCCGGAGGCCGAGTGCACGTCCTCGGCGCAGGACCCGTCGGCCTCCTGATGACGGCATTGCTCCAGGGAATGGACGGTCTGTCCGTGCGGCTCTATGAGAAGCGCCGCGAGTACACCCGTACCCGGATGGTCCGGCTCGCTTCGTACCTCGTCGCGGATTCGGTCGAGGGCTACCGCGCCGACCACTCCGATGGAGACACCGTCGAGGCCGTCTTCGATCCAGAGGATCTGGCAGAGGGCGTCGCGTTCAGGCAGTCCATTCCTTCCGACCTGATGGCGCTACTTCGCCAATGGACGCGCGGTTTCTGCCCTCTCAACGAGATCGAAGGCTCACTCAGCGACCTGATCGATGCACGCGGCTCGAATCCGGTGGAGCGGACCGCGGCCGCCGTGACGGCGGAGGACGCGATCGCGATGCTCGAGCCGGGAGACGTGCTGATCGATTGCACGGGGAGCGGGTCGCTGCTGCGAGATCACCTGGCACCCGGCTCTGGCGACGTGGACGGAGGGGCGAACACGCTGAACTTCGTAATCGAGCACGCGCTCGTCGTCACGTTCCTGTACGGCCAGACGTATGTCTGCAACGAGTACTGCAAGTACTACAAGAACGTCGAGAACCCGCACTACAAGTTCATTCCCATGGTCCACCGCGTGTGCTACGACGGAGCCGTCAGCCACGTCACGGGCATCGTCACCATCACCGCCGACGAGTATGAGGCGATGCCGAAACAGTTCGACGGCGAGTGGCTTCGCGGCAACTTTCCGAATGTCGCCCGGTCGATGGATCGGTTCATCGACAAGATCAAGCAGGAGACACAGGGCGAGCTGATTGGCGACCTCGAGGTCATCCGGATACCCCTCAACCTTTACCGGGCGCGTAACGCAACCAGCCGCCAGTGGGCCACGGCGGAGCCGAGTGACCACCCGTTCGTAACCACGCCGGTTTTCCTGGCCGGCGACTCGGCGATCGGCTCTCCCTACTTTCAGTCGATCTCGCTTGGCTTCGAGTGCGCGATGTTCCTGGCGGGACTCATCGCGCAGCCGCACCTCGCACGCCACGACCTACTCCAGCGGTATGAGCTTTACATCTACAAGCAGTGGCTCCACGTGTACATGCAAAGCAAGATGATCAAGAACAACAAGGATCTGTTCCAGGCGCTCGATGACCCGATCGCGCTCCTGGACAAATTGCACATCTACTAGCGGAAGGCCCTGATCGGCCATGCCGATGGGCACTTCGCCCAAGCGCAGGATCAAAGGTGGTGACAGTGGCGCTCAGAGTCGGCCAGCCCGTTTCCGATCACAGCCTGCAGGCGTACGTCCGCGGAGAGCCCGCGCCGATTGTGTTCGAGCTCTCGAGTCACCGCGGCAGTTGGGTCGTCCTGTTCTTCTACCCGGGCGACTTCACGCTCATCTGCCCGACGGAGCTCGCGGCCTTCGCGAAACGCCACGACGACTTCATCCGCGAGGGCGCAGTGCTGCTCGCGGCGAGCACCAACAGCTGCTTCAGCCACAAGGCCTGGTTTGAGATCGATCCGCGCCTCGCCGAGGTGCGCTATCCGGTGATCGCCGACAGCCTGCGCGAGCTGAGCCATTCCTTCGGCGTGCTGCTCGAGGACGGAGCGGCGCATCGCGGCACCTTCATCATCGACCCGGACGGCGTGCTGGTGCATATGAGCATCACCGCACACGACGTCGGTCGAAGCGTTGACGAGGTGCTGCGGGTCTTGCGCGCCTTTCGCACCGGGGCGCTGTGCCCGGCTGACTGGGCGCCAGGCGATCCGACCCTCACCAGCAAGGACGATTGGCTTGCGAAGGTGTTCCCCGACCTCATCGGCCCGGAGCTCGACTCGCTCGAGGAGAGCGCCGAAAGGGTGTCGTTCGCCCCTGGTGAGACGATCGTCGCCGAGGGCGACCCCGCGGACCGCTTCTTCGTCATCACGAAGGGCGAGGTCGCCATCAGCCGCCGTGGCGCGGAGGGCGACGAGATCAAGCTCGCGAGGCTCGGGCGGGGGCAGTTCTTCGGCGAGGTCGGGATCCTCGCCGAGACGCGAAGGACAGCAACCGTAAGCGCGGTGGACGACGTAGAGCTGCTCGCCTTGAGCTGGCAGAAGTTCCAGGAGACACTCGAGCGGTCGGATCGCGCGAACCGCAATTTCTCCGAGATCGCCAAGGAACGGATCGCGTTCGCGTCATGAGCCTGGGCGTCTGTTCGCTTGGGCGCGCCTCGTCACCGCTTCCGTCACAAGGCAGTCGTCACCACAGAGACGCGCGCGGGCTCTTGGTGGCCGAGGACCTGCAGGCCGTTGATCACCGGCGCGGAACTTGACGATTTCGAACGGGCCTTGCCATCATCGATGACAGTCGGTGACCAAAGAGTGACATTCGACTGACCTTCGACACCGTAGAAAGTCACCTGAATGTCACGGAAAAGTCAGCGTTTGTCATCGCCCGATCCCGCTTGTAGAGCCGAATCTGGTGTGACACGCGCTGACCAAACCGCTGACAGCTGAGCTGTCGAGGGTGACAGGCTGAGGCGCTGGTTCACCGGGTTCAAGTATCCGCGTGATGTCCGCGCCTCGACCGGGCCGGAGCTCGGCTTCAATGGCGACCCTGTCTAGACCAGCGTCTGGGAACAGCGTCTGTGCCTCTACGCCCCGTTGTTGCTGCGTTAGGCTGTCCGGCGGATGAGATGCGTTGGGCTCGCGCTGTTGATCCTGGCTCTTACGCCCGCTAGCGCCGCGGCTCAGGCGGCGAGCGATTCATCGACGGGTGACCGCGTGGTGATCACCGGTCCGGTCACGATCGACCGCGGCGAGACCGCCGACGATGTGGTGGTGATCGATGGTGACGTGTCGGTTGCGGGGAGGGTCCGCGGGGATCTAGTCGTGGTGAGCGGGAAGCTGAGGATCTCGGGGACAGTGGACGGTGACGTGGCTGCCGTCGCCGAACGCGCGACGCTCGCGCCCGGCGCCCGTGTCGGGGGCGACCTCATCTACGGCGACGAGCGGCCGCTGGTGCCCGCCGGGGCGACGGTCGAAGGCGATATCGACCGCGTGAGCGTCGATGAGATCACCGACCCAGCGGGCTTCATCGGAGCGGCCGCGCTATGGATCGCCGTTTCCGTGTCCGCGCTGATTCTCGGGCTGCTGCTCCTGTGGCTGGCGCCGCGTGCGCTGGAAGCCGCCTTCGCGGCGGCGAGCTCCAGCATCGGCGCGGTGATCGGCTGGGGTTTGCTGCTGTTCTTCGGCCTGCCGATTCTCGCCGTGATCGCCCTGGTGACGCTCGTTGGAATTCCGCTCGGGGTGGCGTTGCTGCTCGCGCTGCTGCCGCTGTACGCAATCGGATATACCACGAGCGCTTGGCTTCTCGGCCGTCGCCTCGTCGGCCCGCCGCGAGGACGTGTGCTCGCCTTTCTCGCTGGGCTAGCCATCCTGCGGGTGCTGGCGATCATCCCCATCGTCGGCGGAATCGTATGGTTCGCCGCCACGGTGGTCGGCCTCGGCGCACTGCTGGTGGCTACCTGGCGAGCGCGGCGCGACTACCCCGAGCGAGCCCGCCCCGCGCCGGTCTGAACGCGCTCTCGGGAGCGAAGCGCTCGAAGCGGTTGTCCGTGGGCACGGGAGGCCGGACGAAGTGCAGCGAACTCCTGAAGGGCGCCGCTAGCAAGCGTCGCCCCTTGGGTCCTAAACGAGGGTGGCCGGAGGACAGCTGAGCGCGACGAGAACGCAGCCGTCCGCCATTCGCGCGACGGAGGTGATGGCCGTTTTCGGAGCCCACCCGGAGAACGGATCCAGCGCGCTCCTCGTGGAACTACTGCTCTGCATGGACAGCGACAGCGCGACGGTGGCCGAGAGGGACGGCGCAGGACTGCTCGTGTCCGGCGTAAAGGAGCCGCGCCGCCAACGCTGCTCCTCTTGCACCCGAACCGGGAGGCCGGACAGCGCCGACGGTCCCGCCCGCAACCGCATCGCGCAGCCGTTGCGCAAGTCGCCGCCCAGCGACGCTACTGATGGATCAGGTTCCCGGTGGGCGGTAGTCGACCGCCTCGACCGAGCGATTCGCAGCGTCGTCGACCTGCTCGGGGGTAAGCAGAACGGTCGTCCTGGTGGTCGCGCCTCCGGCCGAGTCGACGGACAGCGCGACCGCAGCCGCAGCCTCGTTGTCGGGCAGGTCCACGATCACGACCGCGTCGTGATCGCCGAACGCGAAGTAGAACACGTCGAGCTGTCCGCCCAGGCTCTTGGCGGTATGCGCCACCGCGTCGCGCCGACTTGATCCGCCCTTGGTCCGAACGCCCTCAACGCCCTCATGGGTGTACGTCGCCTCAATGAGGTACTTCGGCATGAGCACCTTCCTTTGGATTGGGTAACGCGAACCATCCCACGCCTGCGAAGCGCCCACAACGTGTTGCTCCTTCTGACCCACGACGATGCCTCGGGCGCGCCCTGGCGCTGTATGGCGCCAGGGGCGCGCACCGCGGTCAGCGGAAGGCGTGCCGGTTGCCCCAGTGGGCGACGTTTCTCCCGATCTTCGCGCCCTCCGTGTCGGCGAATCGGAAGTGGATGCCGGACCAGATGCGGGCTTCGACGATGTCGTCTCGCATCTGCGAGAAGCTCGTGAACTGTCGCGTCACGCCGCCGGGGGTGGTGCCGCTGTACGTCGCCCGGTCCCGGCCGTAGAAGTCCTGCATCGTGTGCACGACGGCGCTGCCGAACGTTGATAGCCCGCTCGGGTGCTCGGGGTAGGGCGGGTTCGCGATCAGCGCCGTCCAGTTGGGGTCGGCCTTGGTGGCGCGGTTGCCGTCGCTCGCCGCCTCCCGGATCGCGTGGAACGGCCGCCAGAAGCTGTACTGGGCCTTGTCGCGCCAGGTGACGATCAGCGCGTCGGCGGCGTTCGTGTACACGCGCGCGAGCAGCCGGGCGTGGTCGGCCAGGCTGCCGCCCTGGGTGTCCGCGACCGAGCGGATGATGCTCGACATCGTCGCGGTCGCGTTGGTCAGGCCCCAGTACTCGGCCGCCGCCGTCTGGTCGGCCGTCCGGGTCGGGCTGGTCGCCGACCCGATCGCCTTCACCTCCTTGAAGTCAGCCGCATACGCCCGCGAGCCGAGGCGGTGGGGTGGCCGGCCGCGGAACAGGTCTGCGTCGCGCAGCACGAACGGTGTGACGTCCTTGAGCCAGGCCGCCGGGTCAGTCACCGTCGCCGGCGGCACCAGCCGCCAGCCGCCCGGCAGGGTCGACTCCGCGAAGCGGAACGGGCCGAAGCGACCGTCCCCGGCGCGCGCCGCGAGCAACTTGGTCGCGGCGGCTACGCCCGTGGCGATCCCGCCGGCCTTCGCCCGCCCATCCGGGATCGGCAGGAGCGTCGCCTGGTAGGCGGCCTCGATCACGGGCATGCGGGCGGCGGGAATCCCGAGCCCGCCGTTGACGAGCACATGACGCGCCGCGGCCGCGACGGCGGCGTCCTGTGAGTACCAACGCTTGGCCCTGGGCGAGGAGACGTACGGCTCGTGGCAGCGGTCGATCGCGTTGACCGCGTCGTAGACAGCGCCGTGGACCATCGCCAGGTGCGCAGTCGAGACCGCCCCCTGGCCGGCGCCCGGGGGCGTCGCCGTGCCGGGCGACTGCAGCGCCGCGGCGGCGACCTGGTTCCAGTCGGTGACGGTGTCCGCGCGGGCCGGAGCGGCCATCGCGAGCACCGAGAACACGGCGAACACGCCGAACGCCGTCAGGGCGAGCAGCGAACGCCGGCGCCACATCGGGTGCACCGAGTTACGACACGCGAAACCGTGCATCATCAGCTCCTCATCCGTAGACCGGGCCAGAGCCAGCGGCGCCGGTTGATAAGCAGTCAGACCCCGATAGCCGATACCGTATACGCTACCGCGATTTCGATGCCACTATCTCAATCCACCCGCTGGTTGTCAACACTGTCGTCGCTTGAGCCCGCGGGCGTGGCCACGGGCTGGCTAGAGTTCCGCCCGTGGCGCTACACGCGACGACGATCCGCTTCGCAGACCGCGCCTATACGACGATTGCTCGCGCAGCAGATTCGCAGGGGATCAGCGTCTCACAGTACGTCCGGGAGGCGGCCCTGATCCGCGCGGTCCTCGACGAGTTGGACTCCGCCGAGGAGGCGCTCCACACCGCCCACGACCTGCTCGCCATCGCCCGCGAAGTCCGCCGCCTCGCCGAAGTCGACCCGCCCGGGCCGCCGCGGGCGAACGCAGGCCGCCAACGTTCCGCTCCTAGGAACGCGCCGGCCGGCTAGGACCGCGGGCGGCGGACGAGGACGATCGTCCTGCGAGCCGGGCCGAGCCTCGTCCCGATCTGCGAGCGAGCGGTGACGGTCACTTTCGCCCGTACGCGCCTGCCACGACGAAGCGCCTTGAACGCTGCCCGCCGCGCTCGGGGGGTGATCCTTAAACGCAAGGTCACGCGCCGGGCCCGCGCCGACTTCCTCGCGGGCTTGAGCGTGAAGACCTTTCTGCGCTTGCCCCGCTTGCCCCGCTTGACGACGAGCTTGCCGCGCGCCCGCACGCTCAGGCACCGAGTGCACGACACTCTGACCACCACGCGCCTGCGGAGCCGTTGGCGCTTCTTGGTGCGGGTGAGGGCCAACCTACCGGCGCGCCCTCCCGTGCCGCCCGGCGGCTGAGCCATGGGCGGCGTCAGCCGCAGCACGACCGGCGCCCCGGCCAGCTCGACCGGGATCCGCTTCGGGTCAGTCCAACGGGCCCGCTCGGCGTTCGATTCGACCGGATCGAAGCGCTGGGCCAGCGCGAGCGGCTCGCCGAGCACCACGTCGAGCTGATCGGCTGCCGGGAAGAGGTCGCGACGTGCGAGCCGATCCCAGACGCTCACCTCGCGCCACAGCACGAGCGCGAACGTGCCGTCCGCTGAGCGCAGCAACAGCTGGCGAAGGTCGGGCGGCGCGCCGTGGAGGCCAAGGCGAAGGGCGCCCGGAGATGGGACCGGCGCCGAGCCGCCGCCTGCGGCCCGGAGGAGGTTGCGAAGCGCGAGGAAGGCGGGCTTGGGAGACAGGTCGGCCCGGAGAAGCCCGAACGAGTTCTCCAGGAGAGAGACTCCGCGCGCTTGGCGCTCGGTTTCCGACCACGCGTCCGCCAGTTCGTAGATGTAGGTGCGCTCCACGCCGCCTCGAAAACCCTCGAGTGCGAGCCGCGGGGTGTAGATGCCGATCGCCCGCTCGGAGGTGGGGTGATGACCGCTCGTCGTCGCGAGGTCGGAGTGGTATCCGACCTCGGTGGCCACGATCGGCTTGCTTCCGGAGGTGGGCGCCGCGCGCCCGCGCTCGACGTCGAGGTTGTGGAGCGGCGTGCCGCCGCCGGGGTACGGATGCATGTTGCCGCGGTCGAGGGTTGAGGACAGATCGCCTAGCAGCGGCCGGTTTGTGTGGTGCACCAAAGCGGGTCCGAACACCGGTAGGTGCGCCAGCCGGGAATCGCTCTTGACGCGCGAATACAGCTGCTGCTGGTAGACGCGCGTCTCCCCGAGCCAGTCCGAGACACCGGCCTCTACGTCGGGCTCGTTGGGCGCCTCGACCGAGACCACCGCACGGCGCAGGCGGCTCCCGATGGCCTCCATGTTCTCGTGCATGCGCGCGGCGCCGTCCTTGAGGTCACCGGCGATCAGGTGCGCCCTGATGCCGGCGGCGGCCAGCGTCTGCAGCCGCGCGATCTGGTTCTGGCAGGGCGCGCACAGACCGTCGCGTACGTAGCGCACGCCCAGCTCGCGCAGGCGCGCCAGGATCACGTCGAAGCGGTCGTACGAGGAGCCGCCGAACAGCAGGTGCACGTTCACACCAAGCGAGTCGCCGAAGGCCCGCGCCGACTGCGCCGGCACAGCGGGCAGGTTCGGGTAGGGGCTTCCGCCCTGCGCGGCTGCAGGCGAAGGCTGCCATCCCCAGGCGACTAGCGAGAGGATGGAGGCGATCAACAGGCGGCGAGCGATGAAGCCGGAGGATGACAGCACTCCTCGCCGCTGACCGCTTTTGCAGACTTAGGCGCGCACGGGCAGGCGAGCGCGAACGGTGGTCCCGTGCGCCGGCCGGGCTCTCCACCTCGAGGGCGCCGTCCAGGGCGCCGACGCGGTCGGCCAGCCCGCGCAGGCCTGAGCCGCCGGACACGTCGGCGCCGCCGGTCCCGTCGTCTGCGACCTCGACGCACAGCAGACCGTCTCGGCGCTCCACGCGCACGACCGCCATCCCGGCGCGCGCGTGGCGGGCCACGTTGGTCAGCGCCTCCGACACGACGAAGTAGGCCGCGGCCTCCACAGCCTCCGGCGCTCGTTCGGCCTCCCTGGCCTCGACCGTGACGGGCAGCGGCGCCCGCTTCGCCAACGCCTCCAGCGCGGCCACGAGCCCACGGTCGGTGAGCACCGGCGGGTGGATGCCGCGGGCCAGCTCACGCAGCTCCTCGGTCGCGTCGGCCAGCTCGTGCGCGGCCTCGTCGAGTAGCCCGGTCGCACCCGCGGGATCACTCTGCAGCTTCGAGCGCACCAGCCGCAGCTGGAGCGCTACGGCGACGAGGCGCTGCTGCGCGCCGTCGTGCAGGTCGCGTTCCACGCGGCGGCGCTCGGCGTAGCCCGCTTCCACGATGCGGGCCCGCGACTCGCGCAGCTCGTCCAGGCGCGCCTGCAGCTCGGCGTCGAGGCGCACGTTCTCGTCGGCCACTACATCGGCCTCCCAGAGCTTGGAGCGCAGCACGCCCAGCAGGAACGCGTAGGGCACCGTCGCGAGCACCGCCAGAGCGGCGGCGAAGAGGTAATCGTCGAAATTGCCCTCCTCCGGTGCCACGTTGGTGGCCAGCACCGCGATTACCAGCAGCAGCGTCGCACCGCCCGCCCACCAGACCGGCGCATCGCGAACCCGATCGTTCGGGTCGCGGGACTCGCGACGGCGGCGCACCAGTCGCCAGATCAGCGCGCCGAGGACGACCGCGGCGAGTGCGCTCTGGATCGTGACGAGCACGTCGAGCAGGTCCTGGTTGTTCCAGACCAGCAACGGGTTGTCCGGGCAGTCCGGGCAGTCGTCGGACACCGCCGGATCGAAGAACAGGATTCCGATCGGCGGCGCGACCGTGGTCACGAGGTAGCCGAGCCCCACGAACACGCGATCCGAGCGGCGCTGCAGCCGGCCACTCGGGAACGCGAACAGAAGGTGGGTGAGGATGGCGAACGGGAGCCCGTTCAGCAGCGTCCCGGCGATGAACACGCCGGCCACGTTCGAGGCCGACAGGCCGGCGAGCACCCAGCTGAACGCGAGCGCGACCATCAGCGGCCCGGTCAGGTTGTCCGGGCGGCGGTCCCATGCGTACAGGCCCGTGCCGAGAAACGACCAGGCCACGAGCAGCGACAGTCCCGCCATCAGACCCCTGAGGTTGGTGTGGTCGCTGGTGGCGATCACCACCGTCATCGGGATGCCGATGACGACCCCCGCCACGCCCAGCCCGATCAGGGCACGGCGAAGGGGATTCATGGGTCGCGCGGTCACCCTGCCGTAATTGTCGTGTCAGGCCGGGCTGCGCGCCAGGCCGGGCGGTTCGGACCGCGAGTCAGTCCAGCTCTTCGCGGCGGCCTTGAGCCGCCGCGAAGCTCTCAGGGCCAGCTTCGTCTGCTTGTCCGGGCCGAACGTGACCCAGCTGACACCAATCTCAGCGACCAGCTGCATAGAGCGACCAACCACATCCCGAGACCTCCTCCAGTTTGAACGGAGAAGGTTTCTCCCGCCTCGGGGGCCGACGACACCGGGCTCGACGAGCCGTTCTGACGATGCCGTCCGTCCGGGGATACTTCCCTTCGGCCCCGAACGATACCGGCCGGAACCCACCAAGTCGAGACGCTCAGCGGCGATGCTCCACGAACGCCTGGCCCGGCTCCGAGATCTCGCCGGCCTCGAGCTTGCGGCTCCGCTCGAGCTCGGCGTTGAGCTCGGCTCCGAGCAGGATGAAGATGTTCGACAGCCAGAGCCAGAGCAGGAAGATGATCGGGCCGGCGAGCGCGCCGTAGGTCTTGTTGTAAGAGGCGAAGTTCGACACGTAGAACGCGAAGGCCACCGAGCCGATCACCCAGCCGAGCACGGCCAGCAGCGCTCCGGGCGAGAACAGGCGGAACGGGAGCTTCACGTTCGGAGCGCCCCAGTAGAGGAACGCGAGCAGAACGCTGACGAGGAACAACAGCACCGGCCACTTGGCGACGCCCCAGACGTCCACTGCCGTATCGCCCACCCCGATCAGGTCGCCGGCCTCCTTGGCGAGACCACCCGTGAGCGTCACCGAGAACGCGACGATGCCGGCCAGCACCATGAGAATCAGCGTGAGGCCCACGCGCAGGGGCAGTCGCTTGGTGATCGATCCGGCGTCGTCGATGTCGTAGATCGAGTTCGACGCGCTCATGAAGCCGTTGACGTAGCCTGACGACGCCCAGATCGCGCCCGTCAGACCGATCACGAAGGCGGCGCCGGAGGCGCTTCCGGCACCCTGGAGGTTTCTGATCGCGTCGCTGAGGATCTCCTGTGCCGGGCCGGGAGCCACCTGTTCGAGGTTCTCGAGGAGCGTGTCCGTGGCGGACTGGCCGATGAGGCCGAGCGCCGAAACCACCACCAGCAGCGCGGGGAAGATCGCCAGCACGCCGTAGTAGGTGAGGGCGGCCGCCCAGTCGGTGAGCTTGTCCTCGCTGAACGCCTTGACGGTGCGCTTGAGCGCGCCCTTCCAGGAACGGGACGAGAGGTCGGTGAGGCTGTCGGGAGCGTCGCCGTCAGCCGTCTTGCCTTCGGAAGTGGCGATGGTCGTCCCCTCCCGGATGACCGACGAATGCTTGCTCAGACGAGCCTAGCGCCGGGGCGCGTCGAGCTTCACGCCGACCTCGTAGTGCACGACCGAGGTGCGCTGGCCCATCGCGCCCGGGACGGGAGGACTCATCGCGTTGAGCGTTTCGTCCCCCTGGCGCAGGTCCTCCTCCGTCTCGAACAGGGTGATGTTCATCATGCGGCCTTCGTCTGCGCTGTGGAGCAGCATCAGCCCCACCGCCGGGACACCCTCCGGGCGGCCCGGACTCGGCGCGCTGCTGGATCTCCTCGACCACCTGCTTGATCTGCTCAGGGTCGCCCCCTTCGAACGTTGCCACTCGGGCGTGCATGCGGCCTCCTGTGGTAGCGGTGACGTGCGCGCCGAGCGTCTCACCGCCGGCCCGGCGCCGCAAGCGGCGGCTTGAACGAGCGTCCGCCGCGACGACCGCCTATCCGGGCGGGGGCAGCAACTCGCCGTGGACGCCCAGGGCTGGACGGGCTCTCAGAGTTCGTGCGATGTTCCGGTCGGCGGGCTGTGCACCGCATCCACCACCTACGAGCCCGGCGTGGGCAACCTGGCCGGCGACCGCGCGCGCGTGGTGGGCCGGCGCACGCGCAGCCTGCGTCGCTCGGTAGACCGAGTGCGGCGAGTCGAGCGCCAACGCTGAACGGCAGGGTGTGGCGCGGCGCAGAGCCGCCGCGCCACACTCCCGGCCGCGTGAGGGGGGTTCTCCGTACCTCTAGACGCCTGTTGGCCGCATGGTTCGGAGGCCGCGGCGCGGCGATCCTCAAAGCGTTCCCGAAACTGAGGATTGACCGATGAGCTCCACCACCACAGCCCCCACCCCCGCCCCGCGTGCCTCCTTCTCGAGCGCGCGAGCCTGGTTTGCCGCCCAGGGCCTGACGAGACCGCGCGAACATCGAGTGCTGTCCGGCGTCTCGGCCGGCCTGGCGCGGCGCTCGGAGTCGACCGCTTCGTGATGCGCCTCCTGATGGTCGCCGGCGTCCTCTTGCTCACGCCGCTGATCTACGTGGCGCTGTGGGTGCTGATGCCGGAGGAGAATGCGCCGAACACCCAGCAGTAGCATCGGCCGCCGATGATCGAGGCCATCTCACCCATGCCCGCCGGCACGCTTGGCTTCCGCCTCTGGGGGAGGATCGAGCGGGCCGACTACGCCGACGTGCTCGTCCCGGCCCTCACCAAGGCAGCCGTGAACGGAGCTGAGATGCGAACGCTCTTCCTGGTCGACGAGCTCGAGCGGATGGATCCCGGCGCCCTGTGGGCCGACGCCAAGGCGGGCTTCGACATGACCGTCGCGCATCGGGCGAACTGGAAGCGCACCGCGTTCGTGAGCGATCAGACCTGGCTGGTCGAGTCGGCGCGGCTGTTCGGCTGGATGATTCCCGGCGACTTCAGGACTTTTCCGGTGGCCGA